>JAQVBE010000007.1 GCA_028690445.1 Aliarcobacter sp.
ATAAAATTTTTTATACCAAACTGCTCAATTCCATTAGCCAATTTAGTATCAGGTTCATAACCAAAATCTTTGATTAAGTCATAAGTAGATACAACATCTCCTGCTTGCATATCCATAAAATTCTTTTTAGCTTTTATCCCTATTTTTATTTCTAAAGTTTCTATAAAATCAAGTAATTGTACAGGAGCATTATTTCCTATATTATATATTTTATATGGTTTTCAGATGGATTATCTATTCCATCAGCTACATAAGTAAAATCTCTACTCATATTTCCATGATTAAATACTTTTATAGCTCTATCATTTAAAATAGCATAAACCGTGAAAAATCTCAATCCTGTAGTTGAGATATTATATACGTATGAGCCATCATTTGTAGCTGCATATAGTGAGATTGTATAATCCATATACAGAAGAACTAGATTTTTTATATCATAAAACCTTTTATATTAGAAGCATGGGGATTTTCTATAGAGTATCGCACACCTGCTTGTGCGGCTAGATTACAAACTTTTGCGTTTCAAAAAGATTATATATAGAGTTTGTATCTGCTAAATCCATTTTTACAAATCTATGATTTGGGTAAGTTTTAGAATTTATTATCTTTATTTATACCAAGTTCATTTAATCTTGCATATTTTAGATTTACATCATAATAGTCATTTATATTATCAAGCCCTACTACTTCATCACCTCGTTCTAGAAGTTTAAGTGCAAGATGGAATCCTGCTGTTCCTGTTACTAGTATTTTCATTTCAATACCTTAACTATCACTATTAAATATGTCACGAGTATATATTTTTTCTAATACATCTTCTGAAATTCTATTTGCTACAATTACATCTGAAATTTTTTTGAACTCTTTTAAATCTTTGATTACTCTTGAGTTAAAGAATTCATCTTCTTGAAGAACTGGCTCATAAACAACAACTTCTATACCTTTTGCTTTGATTCTTTTCATTATCCCTTGGATCGCTGAACTTCTAAAATTATCACTTCCTTCTTTCATGATAAGTCTATAAACACCCACAATTTTTGGTTTTTTAGCAATAATACTATCAGCTATAAAATCTTTTCTAGTTGAGTTTGATTTAACTATTGCTTCAATGAGGTTAGCTGGAACATTATTATAGTTTGCTAGTAGTTGTTTTATGTCTTTTGGTAAACAGTATCCTCCATATCCAAAACTTGGATTATTATAGTGACTTCCAATTCGAGGGTCAAGTCCAACGCCTTCTATGATTTGTTGTGTATCTAGGTCATGTGTTTGTGCATAAGAATCTAGTTCATTAAAATACGCAACTCTCATAGCAAGATATGTATTTGAAAACAGTTTTACAGCTTCCGCTTCTGTTGAATCAGTAAAAAGTATAGAAATATCTTTTTTTATTGCACCTTGTGCTAATAAATTTGCAAAAATTTTTGCACGCTCTGATTTTTCACCTACAATTATTCTACTTGGGTGAAGATTGTCAAATAGAGCTTTTCCTTCTCTTAAAAACTCAGGAGAAAATATAATATTTTGAGTATTAAATTTTTCTCTTAAACTTTTTGTATAACCAACAGGAATTGTAGATTTTATTATCATTACTGTACTTGGATTTATATTCAAAACATCTGCTATTACATACTCAATAGATTTTGTATTAAAATAATTTGTCACTGGATCATAATCAGTTGGAGTTGCTATTACAATAAAATCTGCATTTTTATATGCTTCATTTTTATCCAATGTTGCTTTAAAATTTAAATCATCTCTCAAAAGATACTCTTGTATTTCAACATCATCTATTGGAGATTTTTTATTATTTATCATTTCAACTTTAGAAGCAATAATATCAAGAGCTATTACTTCATTATGTTGTGATAACAATAGTCCATTTGATAGTCCTACATATCCTGTTCCTGCTATTGCTATTTTATATTTATTCATTTATTTTAAACCAATTTTAATATCTTGATCTAACTCAGATTGTAATTCTTCATATTCTATTTTTTTTCTAGCTATAAATTTTTGAGTTAAAAATATTTTTTCTTTTATACCTTCTTCTGTAAGTAAGTATTTATATTGAAGTTTATTTTTGCTGTTATAGAAATTTTCTATTTTAAGAAGACCTTTATCTCCAAGTGCTTTTAAGACATAGTTTATTTTTCCTACACTAAACCCTAGCTCATTCGCTATTGTCTTTTGAGTAGTTACTTTACCAATACTTCGCAAAATAGAAAGTTCTAACTCTTCACAACTCAATATATTCCCTTTTTTTAGTAATTTAATAATTACGATAATAACCAATTCAAACTTTGAATCTACTTTTAAAATAGATTCAAAATAATTGGTTGTAGTTATATTAAATCGTGATCTCTTTAATATCAGCGATTTTTCTAAATCCTTGATATACTAAACCTATTAGATTTTTTCTATTAGTTTTGATTTTTTCATTTTCATGATTTACAAAAACATTATCAAAAAAACTATCTAATTGTGGTTTTAAAGCAAATAGTGCTTCTAATTCTTCATCATAAGTTATAAAAGATTTGAATTTCACTTCATTATATTTTGTATATAACTCTTTTTCTTCACTATTTTCTAATAAATCTTCATCAATTGTAAGTTTAACTGTAGTATCAACATCTTTAATAATATTTGCAACTCTTTTAAATGTTGCAACATAATCTTTGAAATTATCACTTTGAACTATTGGATTTAAAGCACAAATTTTTTGTGAAATTTTGTAAATATCTGTTTCTCCGCTTGCTAAAACTGCTTTTAAAACTGTTGGATTAACTTCAAAAATTTTAAATAATCTTTCATTAAAGAACTCAATTAATACTTTTTTATCTAAATTTTTATAGTTTATAGATAATCCATCAATAATTTTTGATAAATCTATTGATAATTTATGCTCCATTGCAATTTTTACAATTCCAGCTGCTGCTCGTCTTAGAGCAAATGGGTCTTTTGAACCTGTTGGAATTTTACCAACACTAAATAATCCCATTAAATTATCTAATTTATTTGATAAAGCTACAATAGATGAGAATACATTTGATGGAAGTTCAGAATCTTCTCCATCTGGTAAATATTGCTCTTTTAAAGCAGTATAAACCAGTTTATCTTCTCCTGCAAGTTTTGCATAGTAATAACCCATTAAACCTTGTAGTTCTGTGAATTCATAAACCATTTCTGACATTAAATCTGCTTTTGAAAGCATTACCGCTTTTTGTAAAAGTTCTTTCTCTTTTACATCAAAAACATCTGCTAAATAAGAAGCAATTTTTGCTTCTCTTTCACATTTTTCATAAGTTGAACCTAAACCTTCAACAAAAACAAGTTTTTTAAGTCCTTCATTTGATAAACCATTTTTAATATCATTTTTATAAAAGAACATTGCATCAGCAAGTCGTGGTCTTAATACTTTTTCATTTCCAGCAATAATGTAACCAAAGTCTTCTGTTTTTGAGTTTGAAACAACAATAAAATTATTTGTTAAATTTCCATCTTTATAAACTGCAAAATATCTTTGGTTTTCTTTCATTGAAGTTACAATTACTTCTTCTGGTAATTCTAAAAATTCAACATCAAACTTTCCAATTAAAGCTGTAGGATATTCAGTGATTGCAACAACCTCTTCTAAAAGTTCACTATCAATTTCTATTTTAATATTGTGTCTTTGTTCTATATCTTTCATTTGAGAAAGAATTCTTGTTCTTCTTTCATCTGGATATAAAATTACTCCACTTTTATCAAGTTTGCAGAAATAATCTCCTGCAAAAGAGTAAGAAAATGGCTCATAAGAAACCATTCTATGAGCAAATGAGAAATTAGATGATTTAACTCCAAAAAGTTCTGCATCAACTATTTCATCACCTAAAAGAATAGATAAACTTCTGATTGGTCTAATAAAACTATCAGTTCGGCTTGCCCATCTCATTGATTTTCCAAAATTTAATGAATGAACAAATTCATTAATCATGTCATTTAATAAAGTTTTAGAAGGACTTCCTTTTACTTCTTGTTTAAAATAAAGAACTTCACCTTTTCCTAAATCAATTTTTCCAAGTTCTGAAACATCAACACCACATTTAGTAGCAAAACTAATAGCAGCACCTGTAGGAATACCATCTTTATAAGCTATTTTAATAGGCGCGCCAAACTGTTCAACAGTTGAATCTTCTTGAGCCACTTGAAACTCTCTATGCCACAATACTAACCTTCTTGGTGTATAAAAGAAATCAAATTCACAAAGCAATCTATTTTTTTCTAATATATCACTCCATTTTTTTTCAATATTTGGTAATTCATTTAAAAATGGAATCGCTGGTAATTCTTCTACACCAATCTCAATTAATAATGGTTTATTCATCTATTTTATCCTTGTTAGAGTTCTTATTTTCATTTTCTTCGATTTTGTCTGTATGTTTTTTTATCTGTTGTCTATTAAAGTTGATAATGAACATTGCAACCATAATAACGAACATAATAAGTATTACTGTGTCTAATATATCTTTCACATTTATCCTAAGTTTTATCTATTAAAAGGCTAATATTCTAGCCAACAATCACTTATTTTTTAGTAAATCCATCAAACTTGAACCATTGTTTATTGAAGAGTTTTTAAACAAATCTTCTTTATTTATATGACACTCTTTGCAAGATGCAAGATTTTGATGTTCTATTCTATTTGATTCTATTAATTTATTTTGAGAATGACAAGCAAAACAATCTCCTCCACACTCAACCATAGTTGTAGGAGTTTTAGTATGACATGCAATACAAGTTGTCAAAACTTGATGATGTTTTTCTTTTATTGATTCTTTTAACACCGGATGACAAGACATACAATCACCACTACAAGCAAAAGAATAGAGAGTCAAAAAAATAAATAATAAAACTATTTTCATTTTTAATTTATCAACTCTCTATAAATCACCCCATCTATTTGAGAGATAGCTATTTGTTCAAACTCTTCATTTGAATCAATAATTACAAGATTTTTCGAATCAAACATATAATTATCAGCTATTTTTTGTATTTCGCAAGAAAGATTTTTTTCTGAAATTATATATTTGACATTTAAACTATTACAATAAATTGATTCTTTTATTGAGCTTACAATAACAGCTGATGAAAGATTATTTTTATAAGAATATTCTAAAGCTTTTTCATCATAATGAAATATAATTGTTGAATTAGCTTTAGTATTTTTTATATTTTCAATGTTTTTTATATATATTATATCTTCAAAAGGGACAAGTTTATCACCAATAATTATCATTTTAATTCCTATTTATTTAACAAACATTCTTTTGAACAATAAAATTTTCCATTACTTACAATCGCTTCTTTTTGAGAAACATATATTTTGCAAGTTGGGCACTCTACCATTTCATCTTCAATTTTCTCATTTTTTTTACTAATAATACCTTTTTCTCTGTTCTTTTTGAAAAAAAGAATATAAATTAAAAAAGCTATAATTACTACTGCAATTATTTTAAAAAACATTATTCACCTTTTATATAAAGATAATTTCTATCTTTTCTATTTACTATTTTATAATCATTAATTTTTGCTATTTCAATCTCAGATTCAAGCATAGAACCTTTATAAAACAGATATGAACTATTTTCTTTTTTAATATTTTTTGTAATATCTAAAAGCAAAGAAGTATTTGTAACTGCTCTTGAAGTAATTAAGTCAACTTGTAAATCTTTAACTTCTTCGACTCTACTACAAATAACTGTTAAATTTTCTAATTTTAAACTAGCTTTTACAAAATTTAAAAATGAAACTCTTTTGATTCGAGGCTCTATTAAGTAAGATTTCACTTCTTTTTGTGCCATTGCTAAAATAAGACCAGGATAACCAGCACCTGTCCCAATATCTGCAAAACTATTATATTTATTTATAAAATTTAAAGGAAATATAGAATCCAAAATATTTTCTTCAATATCACTTCGTAAAAGTCTTCCACTAAGATTATGAACTTTCCCCCATTGTTGAAGTAATTTTATGAAAATTTCACAATCTTCATAAAATTTATCATCAAAAAAAAGGTTATTTTCTTCTAATAATTGTTTTAAAAGCATTAAAGCATATGTCCCATTTTTTCTTTTTTTGTAGATAAATATGCTTCGTTATATTTATTTGATTTTGTAATTGCTGGAATTCTTTCTATTATTTCAATTCCTAATGATTCAACATATTGTATTTTTTTAGGATTGTTAGTTATTAATTTCAACTTTTTAACTCCTAAATCTTTAAAAATATGTCCAACTATTGAGTAATCCCTATCATCTTCACCAAAACCTAATTCTAAATTTGCTTGAATTGTGTTTCTTCCTTGGTCTTGAAGTGCATAAGCATTTACTTTATTTACTAAACCTATGTTTCTACCTTCTTGTCTATGGTAAATTACTAAACCACCCTGCTGTGCTATAAACTTTAATGATAAATCTAATTGATTTTGACAATCACACTTTAAACTTCCAAGTGTATCGCCTGTTAAGCACTCTGAGTGAATTCTTACATAAGGGGCATCAAGAGTTTCAAAATCTTGACTCATAATTGCTAAATGTTCTTGATTGCCATCTTTGTAAGCTTTTATTTTAAATTTTCCGTATTTTGTAGGTAAGTTTGCTATATTTGATTGAATAATATTCATTTGTATTTAAACCTTAAACTGTTAAAATCATAGGATTATAACCAAAAGAGGTAAATAGAATGTTTAAACGATTTAGAAGACTAAGAATAAATGAGACTTTAAGAAATTTAGTTCAAGAAACTACATTAACACCAGATGATTTCATATATCCGTTATTTGTAAAAGAAGGAAAAGGAATAAAAACAGAAGTTTCTTCAATGCCTGGTGTTTTTCAAATGAGCCTTGATGAAATATTAAAAGAGTGTGAATATCTAATAAGTATTAATTTAAAAGCAATCATTCTTTTTGCAATTCCTGATGTAAAAGATTCAGTAGGAAGTGAGTGTTTATGTGGTGAAAGTATAATTGCACGAACAATCAAAGCTATAAAAGCAAAATTTCCACAAATGTTTATCGTAACTGATTTATGTTTTTGCGAATATACAGACCATGGACATTGTGGTATTTTAGACCCAAAAACACAAACCGTTGATAATGATAAAACATTAGAAATTTCAGCACAACAAGCATTAGTTCACGCAAGAGCTGGAGCTGATATGATTGCACCATCTGGAATGATGGATGGGATTATCACAACACTTAGAAATGCTTTAGATGAAAATGGATTTAAAAATCTTCCAATTATGGCTTATTCAACAAAATTTGCAAGTGGATATTACGGACCATTTAGAGATGTTGCTGAATCAACTCCATCTTTTGGTGATAGAAGAACATATCAAATGAATCCTGCAAATAGACTTGAAGCTATTGAAGAATCACTTGAAGATGAAAAAGAAGGTGCAGATATTTTAATGGTAAAACCAGCACTTGCATTTTTAGATGTAATTAGAGATATTAGAAATGCTTCAAATCTTCCTTTATGTGTTTACAATGTAAGTGGTGAATATGCAATGCTTAAACACGCAGGAATTGCTGGATTGATTGATTATGAAAGAGTTATGATGGAAACTATGATTGCTTTTAAAAGAGCAGGAGCAAATATAATCATTTCATATCACTCAAAAGAAGTTTGTGAAATTTTAAGAAAACAAAACTAAACATGAATAATACTTATCTAGAAGCAATTGAAAATTCAAATATAGTATCAAAAACTGATATAAATGGAATTATTACTTTTGTAAATGATGAGTTTTGCAAAATATCAGGATATTCTTATGATGAATTGGTTGGTCAAAACCATAACATCGTAAGACATCCAGATGTTCCTACTTCAAATTTTGAAACTCTTTGGAAAACTATATTAAATAAAAAACCATATAAGGCAACAGTTAAAAACCTCACAAAAGATGGAAAAACTGTATATTTAAATACTACAATTACACCTATTTTAGATGATAAATCAAATATTATAGAATTTATTGCAATAAGATATGATGTAACTGCTGAAGTTGAATTAAAAAAACATTTAGAACTAAAAGACAAAGAACTTGAGCAGTTAAATCTAACATTAGAACAAAAAGTAGTAGAACAAACTAAACAATTAAAAGACTTAAATAAGACTTTAGAACAAAAAGTTGCCCTTGAGATTAAAAAAAATGAAGAAAAACAAAAAATGCTTTTTTGGCAATCACGAATGGCAAGTTTAGGTCAAATGCTTGGAAATATAGCTCATCAATGGAGACAACCATTAACTGAGCTTAATCTAACTTTATTTAATATGAAAAGAGCCTGTACTAAAAATGATGAAAAAAAAGTAGATGAACTATATAAAGAAAGCAAACTTCTTATTTTAAATATGTCTTCAACCATAGAAGATTTTTCAAACTTCTTTAATCCACAAAAAGAGAAAAAAAGTTTTGAAATAAAAGAAGCTGTAAATGAAGCTTTGGTTATTTTGAGAAAAGTAATAGAGATGGAAAATATAAACATAAAAATAGATGTTCCAATAAAATATAAGGTTTTAGGAGTATCTAACGAATTATCTCAAGTAATTATTAATCTAATTCAAAACTCAAAAGATGCTTTTAAAATAAATGATATTAAAAATAAAAAAATTACAATAACTCTTAAAGAAGAGCATATTTTAGATAAAAAATATTCGTTACTTGAAATAAGTGATAATGCAGGTGGAATAAGTAAAGAAAATGCTGATAAGATATTTGAACCATATTTTACGACTAAACATAAATCTCAAGGAACAGGACTTGGACTTTTTATGTCTAAAATGATTATTGAAAAAAGTTTAGATGGAGAGTTAATCCATGAAAATATAAAAAATGGTTCTTTATTTACCATAAAATTAGTTTTATAAAAAATAGGAAAATAAATGAATTATGAATTACTAAAAACACTAAAAATTTTAATTGTAGAAGATGAAAAAAGATTAGCACAACTTTTAAAAGATGCTATTTCTGATTCATTTTTTTCTGTTGTAATTGCAAAAGACGGAAATGAAGGGTTAAAAAAATTCAAAAGCTTTAAACCAGATATTATAATAACAGATATTATGATGCCTGTATGTGATGGATTAGATATGACAATCAAAATAAAAAAATTAGATGGAAATATACCAATTATAGTTTTAAGCGCTCATTCTGATAAAGAACAACTTTTAAAAGCTATTGATATAGGCATAAACAAATATTTTATAAAACCATTTGATCCAGAAGAAGTAATAGAGCATATAAATAAAATAGCACCTTTTTTAAATAAAAAAAGACAGGTAAAACTAAAAGAAGATTTTATGTTTGATAATAATTCAATGTCTTTATATAAAAATACAGTATTAATAAATTTAACAAAAAGAGAAAAAGAGTTTATTCATCTATTAATAAAAGTTAATAATAAAGTGGTCGATTCTGAATATATAAAAGAAAACCTTTGGAATGAAGAAGTAAATGATGAAAGATTAAGAACTTTTATAAAAAGATTAAGAATAAAAACATCAAAAGATATTATAGAAAATATATCAGGGCAAGGGTATTTAATTTCTATATTGGATAGTTAAATTTTGGCAATCTATTTTATTTTTATCAATATCTGAAGATTTAGAAATATTTCCAATATTTGATGAGGTTTCTAAAAAATTTTGTAAATAATATGTTTTTTTATAACCTAAGTTACTAATAGTTTTTATCATCTCATTAATATCATTTTCATCAAGTAAAGATTTATTAATAGTGGTTCGTAATTCAAAATTAAAATCTATTTTTATCAAGTATTGTATAGTCTTAATAGTATTATCATACATATCAACCCCTACAATTTTTTTGAATTTATTGCTAGGTGCTTTAAAATCAATGGCAATATAATCTAATAAATTTAAATCTATGAGTTTTTTTATTTGTGGTAAATTTGTTGCATTTGTATCGAGTTTTATTTTAAAACCCATTTTTTTTATTTCTATACATAGTGGAATTAAGTTATGAATAGTAGCTTCTCCACCTGATAATACAACAGCATCAAGAAGTCCTATTCTTGCTTTTAAAAATTCAAGAACATCATTTTGCGTATAATTACCTTTTTTTGTATAAACTATAATATCATTATAGCAATACAAACATCTAAAATTACAAGATACAAACCAAACTATGCAAGACAAATGCCCTACATAGTCAGTTGTTGTAAATTTTGTAATGTTATATACAATCTTTTGATTCAATAAATTTAATTCTTTGATTGTGTTCACCTTTTTTACCTAAATTAAAGCTCTCAACTGGTCTATGGTAACCCATAACCCTTGTATAAACCATACACTTTGTTCTTTTTTCACTATGCTTTTCAAGCAATTCTTGACTTTTCATCATTTTTTAACTCCTTTTTTAAGATTTCATCATCACATTTTGGACAATATTCATGTTCACCTGGTAAGTACCCATGAATATCACAAACTGAAAATAGTGGTGTTACAGTAATATAAGGCAATTTAAAGTTTGTTATTGTGTTTTTTACAAATTTTCTACAAGCATCTGTTGAAGATATTCTCTCATTCATGTATAAGTGTAATACTGTTCCACCTGTATATTTACATTGTAATTCATCTTGTAAAGATAAGGCTTCAAATGGATCCTCTGTATAATCAACAGGAAGTTGTGAAGAATTTGTATAATAAATATTCTTACCATTTCCCGCTTGAATTATTTCTTTATATCTTTTCTTATCTTCTTTTGCAAATCTATATGTAGTTCCCTCCGCTGGTGTTGCTTCAAGATTGTATAAATTTCCTGTTTCTTCTTGAAATTTAATCATTTTTTCTCTCATAAAATCTAAAATTTCAATACAAAAATCATTTCCTATTTTAGAAGAAACATCAATATCTTCTTTAAAATAATTCTTCACCATTTCATTCATACCATTTACTCCAATAGTAGAAAAATGGTTGTTAAAGTTTGGTAAATATCTTTTTGTATAAGGATAAAGACCCCTTTCATACATATCTTGTACAAAAACTCTTTTCTTTTCAAGTGTCGATTTTGCAAGCTCCATTAACTCTTCTAGTCTTGAAAAGAAGCCTTTTGAATCATTTTTGTATAAGTATCCAAGTCTTGCCATATTAATAGTTACAACTCCAATACTTCCTGTCATCTCAGCTGAGCCAAAAAGCCCACCACCTCGTTTTAGAAGCTCTCTTAAATCAAGCTGTAATCTACAACACATACTTCTTACATGACCTGGTTTGTATGCTTTTTCATTTGGAACTAGATTCCCATTTTCATCTTTTTCATATTGACTACCTATGAAGTTTTGGAAATATGAACTTCCTATTTTTGCAGTATTTTCAAATAAAACATCAGTATTTTCTCCATACCAATCAAAATCTTCAGTAATATTTACTGTTGGAATTGGAAAAGTAAAAGGTTGTCCTGTTTTATCACCTTGTGTCATAACTTCATAATAAGCCTTATTTATTTGATTCATCTCTTTTTGAAAATCTTTATAAGTTAACTCTTCAAATGATTTATAACCTTTTTCTTTTATTCTTTCTAATAATTCTTCATTTTGAAAATCTTTAAAAAGATGTTTTTGATTTTTCGTTGGAATTTGATCTTTTAAATCAGAAGGAACCGTCCAATCAATAGTAATATTTGTAAATGGGCTTTGTCCCCAACGAGCAGGAACATTTAAGTTATAAATGAAAGATCTAACAGCTTTTTTGATTTCACTATAAGACAAATTATCTTTAAACACATAAGGTGCTAAATATGTATCAAAACTACTAAAAGCTTGAGCACCAGCCCATTCACTTTGTAAAATTCCCAAAAAGTTTGCCATTTGTCCTAATGCTTCTCTAAAATGACTAGGAGCTGTACTTTCAACTCTTCCTCTAACCCCATTAAATCCCTCATCAAGTAAAACTCTTAAACTCCAACCAGCACAATATCCACTTAAACAATCTAAATCATGAATATGATAATCAGCGTTTCTATGAGCATAACCCTCTTCTTTTGAATAAACTTTATCAAGCCAATAATTTGCAATTACTTTTCCAGCACTATTATTTATAAGCCCAGCATGAGAATATCCAGTATTTGAATTTGCTTTTATTCTCCAATCATTTCCATTTATATACTCTTGAATAGTTTGAGTTGAATTTATATATGTAGTATCAGATTCAATTTGAAGTATTTGTTCTCTTTGGATTTTATGTAAATGTCTATATAAAATAAAAGATTTCATAACATCAAAATATCTAGCTTTAAATAACTCTTTTTCTATAATATCTTGTATATCTTCAACAGCTACTAATCTTTTTTGTTTTATTTCAAATAAAACATTAAAAAATATAGAAATATCATATTGGATATTTACACTTTTAAATGCTTTTTTTATTGCATCCTCTATTTTAAATGATTCAAAAATTTGTTTACTACCATCTCTTTTTAATATACTCTCAATCATTTATATTTCCTTTTTAAAGATTTCGTAATTGTAGACGAGATTTTCTTAATAAACAATGAGTTATTTTGTCACTAAAGTGTCATAAAATGGGCATTTTAAACAAAATCAAGGACTAAAAATATTAAAAATTAGAAATATTAAAAATATTAAAAATTTAAGTTTTAAGTAGTTCTAAAGTTAAATTAAATAGAATGTCCGTTTTTATTAATTACAGAGGGAATAAAATGAGACATTTCTTAACATTAGCTGATTATACTAAAGAAGAGATTTTAGAAATATTAACATTAGCTAGACAAATCAAAGATGAAACTAAAAGAAGAGACTTTAAAGATTACATGCCTAAAAAAACATTAGGAATGATTTTTGAAAAAAGCTCTACACGAACAAGGGTATCTTTTGAAACAGGTATTTATCAGTTAGGTGGTATCGGTTTATTTCTTTCATCAAATGACATTCAACTAGGTCGAGGTGAGCCAATGAGCGACACTGCAAGAGTGATATCTAGAATGGTTGATATGGTAATGATTAGAACTTTTGAGCAGAGTAAAATAGAAGAATTTGCAAAATATTCAAAAGTTCCTGTAATAAATGGTTTAACAACAGAGTACCATCCAGTACAACTTATGGCTGATTATATGACTATTCAAGAAGCAGGACTTGATAAAGATTTAGTTGCTGCTTATGTAGGTGATGGTAATAATATGGCTCATTCATGGCTAAATTTAGCTGCAAAACTTGGTTTTGAACTTCGAATTGCAACTCCAAAAGGTTATGAAGTTGATGCTTCTATTTTGGCAAAATCTCTTGAAATGGCAAAATTAAGTGGTGCAAAAATCACTATTACAAATAACCCTAAAGAGGCAATTAAAGATGCAACTGTAGTAACAACTGATACTTGGGTTTCTATGGGACAAGAGTCTGAAAAAGAAAAAAGAGTAAAGGATTTTGCTGGATATATGGTTGATTCAAATATGATGAAATTAGCACAAGAAAAAGCAATTTTCCTACACTGTTTACCTGCATATAGAGGTTATGAAGTTAGTGATGAAGTAATGGAAAGTAAACAAAGCTTAATTTTTGAAGAAGCAGAAAATAGACTACATGCACAAAAAGGTGTAATGGTTTGGTTAGATAAAAAAAGAGATGAAAAATAATGATAGATTTTAAAAAATTCGAAAAATATTCAAGACCAGGACCTAGATATACTTCATATCCAACAGCTCCTGAATTTAGTGAAGAGTTTACACAAGATGATTTAAAACAGTATTACAAAAATCAAAATGATGATAGAGCAATATCTTTATATATTCATATGCCTTTTTGTAGAAGTGCTTGTTATTTTTGTGGATGTAATACTATTTTTACTTCAAAAGAAGATAAAAAAGTAAGATATATTGAGTATTTAAAAAAAGAATTAAATATTCTAAAAAATCATTTAAATACAAATAGAACTGTAACTCAAATGCACTTTGGTGGTGGAACTCCAACATTTTTTTCTCCAGAACAATTAGAAGAAGTTATAAATTCTGTAAAAGAAGTTTTCCCAAATTTTGCTTCTGATGCTGAAGTTTCATGTGAAGTTGATCCCAGATATTTTACAGTTGAACATATGCAAGTACTTAAAAAAGGTGGCTGTAATCGTCTTAGTTTTGGGGTTCAAGATTTAGATGAAGAAGTTCAAAAAACAATTCATAGAATTCAACCTTTTGAATTAACGCAAAATGTAATTAAAATAGCAAGAGATGCTGGAATTCACTCAGTTAATACAGATTTAATTTATGGTTTACCTTTACAAACAAGAGAGAGTTTCAAAAGAACTTTGGAAAAAATGCTTACTTTAAATACAGATAGATTTGCTGTATTTAATTATGCTCATGTTCCTTGGCTTATGAAAACTATGAGAAAGTTTGATGAATCAACTTTTCCAAAACCAGAAACAAAACTTGAAATGTTAAAAGATACTATTGATTTTTTCACATCAAATGGTTATAAAATGGTTGGAATGGATCACTTTGCAAAACCTGAAGATGAGTTATTTAAAGCTATTGAAAAAGGTGAATTACATAGAAATTTTCAAGGTTATACTACAAAAGGTGGAGCTGATTTAATAGGAATAGGACTTACTTCTATTGGAAATGGTGTTGATTATTATGCACAAAATTTTAAAGAGTTAGAACCTTGGGAAAATGCTTTAGATAATGGTGATTTACCAATATTTAAAGGTTATAGACTTTCAGATGATGACCAATTAAGACAATTTGTAATTATGGAATTAATGAGTAATTTCGCTTTAAATATTGCAAGAGTTGAAAAAGAATTTAAAATAAATTTTAAAGAGTACTTTGCAGATGCCCTAGAAGCTCTTAAAGAGTTTGAAGAGGCTCAACTAATAGAAATTAGCAATGAAAGAATAAAAGTCTCTCAAACAGGAACTATGCTTATTAGAAATATTTGTATGCCTTTTGATGCATATTTAAATAAAATCCCTGAAGATAAAAGAAGATTCTCTAAAACTATCTAAAATAAAGTAGCTTTTTTGCTACTTTATTCTTTGTGACTTTCCAAAAACTAAATACAAAATTGCACCCAAAACTGGAAAAAAAATAAGAACTAAAATCCAAATAATTTTATTATAACCTGTAAATTCATGTTTTAAAATATCTATTAAAATATAAATATATAAAACAAAAGTAAAAACAACAAAGGTCATTAAAAATGATGATAATAGAATTGCTGACATACTAAACTTTCTTAAAACTATTTATATATTCATTCATCAAGAAAAAATCTACTTTTTCATTAATTTTTATATCTAAATCCATTAAATATAAATTTGTAATATTAAACTCTTTTAATTTCACAAAATCTTTTCCTGTTGTAACGAAAGAATAATCTTTATACTCATTTTGGATTTTAAAAATATCATCTTTTGTAAAAGTATAATGATCAGGAAATGAAATCATTTTTATATCTTTTGGCAAAAATTCCAATAATCTTTTTGGTTTTGAAATAGCTGTTATCAAAATAGTTTTAACTGGAAGTTCACAAACTTTTCCATCTTTTTTTATACTAATAACTCTTTCAAAATCTGTTCCTTCCAAAAGTTCAATATTAGCTTGAGAATAAAATCCTTTTGGTTCTCTATAACCTCCACTTGGTAAACAAAAAATATTCGTAGGTTCATCTTTTGGTCGTAATAAAATATTAAATTTAGCAATTTGATATTTAGAAAATCCATCATCCAAAAATATGATTTTACATCCTAGTTCTTTTGCCTTTAAAATAGCTTTTATTCTATTTTCGCTCACAATTATCGTAGCATTGCTTAAAGAGTTAGCTAAAAGCATAGCTTCGTCTCCACTTGTTTTTACATCTACTAAAATCTTACCATTTAAAGAAACAACATATAAACCTTTTGAAACTCTGCCATAACCTCGAAGAATTACACAAGCATTTTCATATTTTGAAGCTAGTTTTATTGTAATTGGAGTTTTTCCACTTCCACCAACAATTATATTTCCAACTGAAATAATAGGTATTCCAAACTCTATTGGTTTTGCCATCGCTCTTTTAGTCAAAATAATTAACATATAAATAAAAGTCAAAGGAAGAAGCAAAAAAGAGATTATTTTTTGAAAAGTATTTGGAAAGAAGAGATAATCTTCAATCCATAAATATAATTTTTGTTTCAAGCTATTTTATATCCACTCTGATGCAACGCTAATTACTTGGTCACAAACATAATTTACCTCTTCATCTGTAAGACCTGCATACATAGGAAGTGAAAGTATTTGTTGGTAATTATTTAAAGCATTTGAAAATGCAGTAATTTTAATAGAATATTTTGTTTTATAATAAGATAAAAGATGCAAAGGAATATAGTTAAGTCCTGTTGAAACACCTCTTTCTTTTAATGCTCTTGCAAATGCATCCCTATTTCTTGAGATTTTAATTATAAATTGTGTAAAAATATGTTCATTATTATGTGGTAAAACTGTGATATGTTTTACATCTGATAATCTTTTTTCATAAAGTTTTGCTATTTCTTTTCTTCTTTTGATGAATTTTTCTGTTTTATTTAATTGAGCTAATGCATAAGCAGCATCAAGTTCAGATAAATCATATTTATGCCCAATATCAACAACATCATAAACATAATCTAAATTTCCATAACTATCATAAGTTGTTGTAAGTGCATGAGTTCGTAAAAGTTTTGCTCGTGTTGCTATATCTTCATTGTTTGTTACAATTATTCCTGAACGACTAATTGCATATTTTGAATTTGATGGATTTGTAGAAAAAATCGTCATGTCTGCTCTTAAATTTCCTACTTTTTTACCATTATAAGTTGCTCCCAAAGATGAACGGCAATCTTCAATTAAAATAATTCCGTACTTTTTAGCAATATCATAAATTCTGTCTAAATCAGGAGATTGACCAGCTACAAAAGTAATAATAGCACCTCTTAATTTTTTTGAATCATTAACAGCTAGTGCTTCTTCAAATTTATTTATATCAATATTCATATCTTCCATATTTATATCAATAAAAATAGGCTCAGCATCAAAATGCCTTACAACTTCAGGTAAATTTACAAAAGAGTTAACAGACATAAGTATTTTGTCACCTCTTTTAAGTTTAATCGCACTTAATGCTAAATGAATAGCTGCCGTTGAAGTAGCAGTTGCTATTGCATATTTTGCACCAATAAATTTTTTCATACTTTCTTCAAATTCTATTACTTTTGATAAATCATTTTTTGATTCTAAAACTGACCGAATTTGATTTAATTCTTCGTTATCTATAGATGCTTTGTATATTGCAATATTTTTATTAGCCATTAATTAATTCCACCTTATTTTTGCTATTGTTGGTAATTTACCTTTAAAAGCATTTGCTTTTATTCTATATTCTATTTTATTTATAAACTCTTCTTCAAAACCAAGTTTTAATAACTCTTCTTTAGATTTATTTTCATCAACCATAACTTTTAATAAATCATCCATCTCTTTATAAGAGTGTCCAAGTTCTTCTTCATCACTTTGACCTTCCCATAAATCTGCACTTGGAGCTTTATTTAAAATAGAATCAGGAACACCTAAAAGTCTTGCAAATTCAAACTCATCACTTTTATAAATTTCACCTATTGGATTTATTGCACATGCAATATCACCAAAAATTGTTCCATAACCTAAAAGTATTTCACTTTTATTTGAAGTTCCAATAACTAAAGATTTTTCCCTTGAAGATACATCATAAAGTACTGACATTCTCATTCTTGCAGAAAAATTACCAATTCTAAGTTTATCTTCATCCATATTTTTTATAAAACCACTAACCATTGGTTCTATTGAAATAATTTCATATTTAATATCAAATTTTTTGCAAACTTCAAGAGCATGTTCTATTGAGCTTTTTGAAGAAAACTGTGATGGCATCAAAACACAATTTAAGTTATCGGCAAAAGCCTCTTTACATAAAATTGCAACAACAGCTGAATCCAAACCACCCGAAAGGCCAACTGTTACTTTTTTTAGACCAGTTTTCTCAACTTCAATTTTTAAAAAAGAAATTAAATCTTCCTTAATTTTTTTCCACTCTATCACTTTTAATCCTTTATTAAGTAATTATATCTCATCTTTTTTTGTTTTTTGATAAATTTCATCTAAATAAGTATTGCTTATTTTAGAAATATTCTCTTTTTTAAACTCTAATTGTTTTTGAATATCTAAAAGTTCTTCAACGTCGAAATATTCTAAATAATTTGGGTTTATTTCTATTGTTTCTTCTGGATTTATTTTTATAAGTCTTTTTATATTTTCGATTATTTCTTGTTTCATTTTTATTCTTTATTAAATTTATTTAGTATTTCTTCAAGATATAGCTCTAATTTTTCTACACCTATGTCACTTTGGGGATTTTTACAAGATTTACAACAAGTTCCAGCATCTGTAAAATTGCCTATATCTTCCAATGTTTTCGCATTTTTTTCTTTAATAGCATAAACTATTTCACCCAAAGTTACATGTTTGCAAGTGCAAACTTCAAAAGAGTGGGGAAATTTTCTAGACATTATTTTTCTCCTTTAGCTTTTTTTATAATCTCATAAGCTTCATTTATCTCTTGGAGTTTTTTTGTTGCTTCATCTATAATATTTTGAGAAGCACCCTGCCCTGAAATAATATCAGGATGATGTTTTTTAACTAAAGTTCTATAATTTTTCTTTAAAGTCGCTGCATCATCACTTGATTTTGATTCTAAGATTTCATAAGCTTTTTCTAAAGTTATCGCTTTATTTGAAGCTTGTTGAGCATAAAAAGTCTCAAAAGTATTAATTAAATTGTTAAAGTCTTCAATTTTTATTTTTAAGGCATTTGAAATATCTTCTGTAATCATTTTTTCAGTTTGAGAAAACTCTTTATCAATAAATGCTAAATTTAATAAATACTCCATAATTTTAACACGCTTATGATATTCATTTTTTGTTAAATTGTATAATTTATCACAAATATCAATTAAATTATCAAAACTATTTTTTTCATTTTCATATACAATTTTTAGTTTTGCTCTTATTTCTTCTGCATTTTGGAAATGACTTGAAATATCAAAAAAAGTGTGTTTTAAAACTTCCGCTTCAAGCTCACAAACTTTTCCATCTGCTTTTGAAACTTTTGCCATAAGTGCTACTAAAAGCCCAGCTTCATGGTGTAATAAATCACCATCAAATCTATCTTTTGTTTTTAAATTTATATTTTTAAACTCTTCTGTTTTATAATTTTTTCCTATAAAAAATAAAATTGCAATTACAACTAATAAAACAACTATCTCCATATTTACCCTTTTTATCACTATTTTTTGATTTGGTGGGATTTTATCAAAATTTTGATTTATATGTTTGTATTTTAAACTATTTTCTTTATTAAAATAGTTTAAAATACAAACAAGAAGAGGAGAATCTTCTTGTTTGATTTAATAATTTGATTTCGAAATTAGAAGTTTTAGAATTAATTTCTAAAACACAAACCCTGCTTGAACAAGAATTCTTGAATTATCACCTACATTTTCTGATTCTATATCTTCACCTCCAACAACTCTAGCTGCTTGAATTTTTGCAAAAGCATTTTTATAGTTTGCGTAGTATCCAATTCCCACATCTTGAAGTGTTCTTTTTTGAAATTCTGCATCTGTTGAACTATCACTCATTGTTCCTGTTCCTAAGTCATAAAACATTCCTACTTTATGAGTTAAGTTTGAAACATTTGGAAGTTTCGCAAAAAACTCTGTATTAAATACCAATGCATTTTCTACACTTTGTTCACTATCATTAAATACTTTTACACCTTCACTTCCACCAAGTGTAAAATCTTCACTTCCATCTAAATTTTTATTTTTAAATGCGTATTGTGTTTTTACATTTGTATTTAAAGAATAAGTTGGATTAAATAGTACTTCAGCTCCAAGATTTACATTTATTTTTGAATAAGTTCCTTGAGTATTTACACCATTTTTATCATCTCTATTTGATTGTTCATCTTTTATATCAAGTTTTCCTAAAGTATAAAAAGTCTCTGCTTTTGTTAGAGAATCTAAACCAAATATAGTTTGACTTTTACTATAAGCTAATCCTACTTTTACGCTATTAGTTTCTCTATCTTTTGAAACTGCATTATCATAATAATCTTTTAACTCTTTATTTGCATAAAGTGTTGAGAAGTTTAAATTCTCATTTCTTGTTCTAATTATTGGATAAGTAACTCCAGCTTCAATAGTTGTCGTATTTCCATCATAAATACCATCAGGAGTATTTTGTCCCAAATCAACTAAATCATAATCTGTTTTAGAATAACTTGTTTGTCCTCTTAAACCATTTGCCATCAAAGGAAATTCATATCCAACTCTATAATTTTTTATATCTTCGCCATTAGTTACTAATCCACTAAGAGATAATTTGTCACCTATTTGCAAAGGAGAATTAAGATTAATTCCTGCCATTGCTCTATTTTTACCTGTATATTTACTTCCTTGATTATCAGCTAATACATATCCATCATAAAAAGGTGTTTTTTCAGTTTTAATTAAAAAATCACTAGTCCCTACATCTGTTCCTGGTTTTACATCTGCTTGAGTTACAACAGAACCTGGAGTATCATTGATAATTAACATACTTCTTTCAAGTGTATCAGTACTCACTATATTATCTCTAGCTTTTGCATCATTAAGCATTCCTTGAACAATAAAATCTTTTACATTTGATTTATTCTCAAGTTTGAATTCACCATAATTACCTTCAATAACTGCAAATTTTAAAACACCATTACTTTCTTGAAGATTTTGTTTTGGAAGATACGCTCTTGCAACAAAATATCCTTTATTTCTATACTCTTTTGTAATAATTGAAGCAACATTTTGGATATCTGCAAAACTTAGTTCTTTATCTGTAAACTCTTTTGTTAAATTTTGTAAATCAGATGATTTGATATGGTCATTTCCTTCAAATACAAAATCTTTTACTAATATCTTTTTACCACTTTTATCATCTATCATCATAGGAGCATAAGATTTTTGACCAGCAACTTCAATCAAATCTTTTTTATTTTCTTCTTTTTTATCTTCAACTGCTTTTGGAGTAGAGATAGAGTTTTGAATTGCATCAACATTTGGAGTAGCAGCTAGTAGTGAACTAGCTGCTAGGATTGACAAAGTTAATATTTTTTTCATTAATTTGCTCCTTTATTTTTATTGTTTTTATTGTTTTTATTATTACTTGTATCTGTTGCATCATTTTTTACTATATAGAATTCTTGATCAACACCCTCAGGTAAACTAACACCTGAATTTACTAGTTCTATTATTGAACCTCCACCAAGAGCAATTCTTGTTTCTCCTGTTGATATTTCATTTAAGCTCACTCTTTGTGATTCTTGACCTGATTGTGGAGCAGAAACTAAACTTACACTTGCACCTTCTGGAATTCCTAATCTTGAAGATAAACCACTATTCAACACTATTGGTTGAGGAGGTGCAAAACTCATAACAGGTGGAGTAATAACAGGTAATACAAAATTTATTTGTTGGTTATTTACTATTGCTGTAATAACTTTTTCTATCTCTTTTTCTGGTATTGGATCAACTGGTGTTGGGTCTACTGGATCTACTGGATCTACTGGATCTACTGGATCTACTGGATCTACTGGATCTACTGGATCTACTGGATCTACTGGATCTACTGGATCAGCTTCTGCCATTACCCAAATATTTTCTCTATCTTCTGTAAAATTAAGAGTTGCATAATTTCCATCTTCACCACCCATATCCCAAGCCGCATCTGCTAAAGCTGTTGTATATGTTGCCAATGTTTTAAGTTCAGTTGTTGATTTTCCATAACTTGTTTCATCACTCATACCTGTATTAACAGTTTTATCATAAAAACTGTTTGTAACTGTTGCAGTATCATTTCCAATTAATCCATTAACATTAGTTTGAATTTCACCTGTCAAAGTGATTTTTCCTGATGAATAACTGTTTGTTAATGTTGTATCTGCTGCTTGACCCATTAAAGAGCCTACATTATCGCCACTTGCTGTCACTTCACCACTTGAATAAACATTTTGAATCTCACTTCCACCATCTTGACCGATAAATCCTCCCACTCCTGTTATACCTGTCACTTTTCCTGTCGAATAACTCTCTTCAACTTTATTCATCATACTCATACCAATCAAACCACCTACTTGTGAAGTTCCCGTCACTTGTCCTGTGGCATAACTTTGATAAATACCAAAATCACTTTCTGCACCTATACCCATAGCATAAGCAAGCAATCCACCTGCATAAACTCCATCTGCATCTACTTCCCCAGTTGCATAGCTATTTTTAATCATACCACCCATAGCACCACCAACTAATCCACCAGCACCTGCAAATATTTCTTCATCTACTTCTAAACCTGAAGCAGTTACTTTACCTGTAGCATGAGAATTTTCAATCGTACTACCCATTGAGATTCCCACAAGTCCACCAACAAGTGCTTCACCCACTACTTCACTTGTTGCATACGAACCACTGATAGATGATTCCACTGCTTGACCAACTAAACCACCAGTACCGGTAAATTCTCCTCCAGAATTCTCAGTACTTGTGACTTTTCCTGTCGTATGGTAGCTATCGATGATTTCACTTCCAGTAGCGTAACCAACAAGACCACCAACGGCATCTCGACCATCTACCGTACCTGTAGAGTATGATGTATCTATCATAGCTGTATCGGTATAACCAACTAAACCACCAACATATACTGTACCAGTTACTGTACCTTCTGCATTAGAGTCAGCAATATTTGTCTCACTTGCATATCCAACTAGTCCACCTGCATTATCTCCAGCACTTGTGACACTACCTGTTGCTGAGCTATTAGTGATGGCACCTGTAGGTTGTTCTTTATAAAACTCCAAGCTACCACCAATTACATAATTTGAACCGTTGTTTCCGACATAAAGACCGTCATATGTCATCTCATATCCAGGATTTACCGCTTCCTTAGCCAAAATATAAGCATCTTTTATTTCTGCCAGTTTTGCATCTGCTGCTGCACGACCTTCATCTGTGAGTGCAAAAGTTAAGTCACCGATAGAATATGAGTCTTGAATATAGGTATAATTATACAAATCTCTACTTCCACCCTCGTTATACCCCACAAGACCACCAGCATTTGCTTCATCTTCTGAATTTGCTTTTACATTGATAGCTGCATCTGAATCTGTTATATTTCCATAAGAATTATTTCCTACAAGTCCACCAACACGGCTATATCCTTCAACTTTACTTGTATCATTTAAAGCCGCTACTGATGAGTTGATAATTTGCCCACCATCTTCAGTATCCATATTACCTACTAGACCACCAACATTTTGAAAACTACCAGCTTTGATGTTTACAGATGCTGTTGAATCTTTGATTACTCCCCATTCCATCTCAGGAGTTACAAGAGAAAAATTAACTCTGTATTGATCTCCTTCATTACCCCATGAATTATCTTCTAGTGTATATCCAAGAGCTTTTAGAGCAATTACATCTGTTCTTAGGTCATACTCTGCCAATAATGCTGTTTTTTGAGCTAATTTTTGCTCAGTTGTAAAATTTGCATCGATCGTTTTAGAAAAATTAGCATATTCTTTATCTTCTATATCCCCATAGTTATTACCAACTAATCCACCAACATAACCAAACCAATTATCCTCTGTCTTAACTACACCACTTAAATCTATTGTTCCTGTATATGATGAACTTGTAATATTTGTAGTATCTGCATCACCAACAAGACCAGCAATACTTTGACCACCCCACATTGTAGAACCTGTAATAGTAATATTTCTTGTAGAATCAACATCTTTTAAAATATCTCCTCTTGTTTCACCAAATGCACCACCAACACTATTGAACCAATTATCTTTTGGTTGAAAGTTTACTGAAATATTTCCACTTGTAGTAATTGTGTCATAAAGTGAATCAGAAGTGTATCCAGCAACTCCTCCAAGACCATACATATCGCCATTTGTGTTTAGTGTGATAGCATTTGTAGCAGTACTATTTTTAATATAACTTTGTCCTATATTACCAAATAAACCACCTACTCCCTCTATTGAAACGTATCCTTCTTTATCCTCTGGAGTTACAGTCGTTTCAATATTTGCTGAAAGTGTAATATCTCCAGTTGATGAGACATTTTTTATAAGGCTATTATCACTTCCATCACCTATAACACCTCCAATATTTGAAATTCCTGCTTGATTACCATTTTTTGAAAGATTTGTATGAGCTTTTGCTAAAACATCAATATCTATAATCACTGATGATGTTGCTGTATCAAGACTAGAATTATACATACCTCCTAGTAATCCACCTATATAATCTGCTGATACCCAATTAAACCTTTCATTGTTTGATGTAAGATTTACTGCAATAGTTCCTGAACCAGTTAGATTTGAAAGTCTACCATTTGAAACTTCTCCCGCTATAGCTCCGATATTATATACTGAGGTATCGATATGTTGAGTTGGGACATCAAACTCTCTTGTATGTGAGAAAGTAAAGTTATTA
The DNA here is from genome assembly GCA_028690445.1 of Aliarcobacter sp. GTDB lineage: Bacteria > Campylobacterota > Campylobacteria > Campylobacterales > Arcobacteraceae > Aliarcobacter. The sequence continues at coordinate 24,599 of JAQVBE010000007.1, forward strand.
ACTGTCACATTTGAGATATTAGGTGATAAAGTACCAGCATAATTTTGTTTAGCAGACCCAACTATACCACCTACATAGCTATAACCGTTTAGAGTTGGTGAAGTAAGAGTTAGATTTTTAACTGTACCACCCTCTAATCTTCCTATTAGACCTATGTTACTATTGTAACTTTGAGATACATTTAATCCTGAGATAGTTTTATTATTACCATCTAATTCACCTCTTAAAACAGCTAAATATAAACCATCTGTAAGAGCTAGATTTGATGTAAGTTTGAATTTATTTGCTGAATCATAGCCATATGCAAGCATTTTTCTAAAATCAGCAACACTATTGATTTGATAATAATCATCTGTAAGTGTCAAACCCGAAACTGTCATGGTTTTATTAGCTAACCATGATACATATTCAGCATTATCAACACCCCCAAATGTAATAACACCCGCAACATTATCGCCAACATTAGCACCAGTTTTATCACCAATTTTAGTGTTGCTTAAATCATAAAAACTGTTAGTAATCTTTACTGCTCCATCTTCATCCATATCCATGTAACCAACAATTCCACCTGCATCTTGCATCGCAGCTATAGTACTATTTTCAACTGAACTATTTTTGATTTCAGTCTCACCATATGCAGTACCAATGATACCACCTGCTCCATAACTTCCTTGGATAGTCCCTGTAGTATAAATAGATGAGTCTTTTACCGTAGAATTATCTACAATAACTCCATCTGTAGCAGGATTAGATCTTGAGGTAAATCCTACAATTCCACCTACTTTACCATAAGCTGATTTAATAGTCGAACTTCCTACATAGTTATCAATGATACTTGCAGGAGCATAAAAACCTCTATAAACAGATCCAGCAATCCCTCCAACAGCATAATCATTAGCTGAACTCACTGTCGTTGATGTTACTGCATTACCACTAATAGTAGCACTTTCTGCATATCCAACTATAGCTCCAACATTTCCACCTGTACCTGTTGCACTAATAGTACTATTTGTAACAATATTATTATGAATTGTTGGAGTATCTGTCACTAAGTTTTGTCCTACCATTTTTGTTAGGGATCGTGCACTACCAACCAAAGCAGCAGTTGGAGCTGAATTTGTCATACTATCATTAATACTAGTTACCCTATCTAGACGGATACTACTGATTAATGCATCTCCAGCAATATTTCCAAAAAGACCCGCAGCTTGTTTGGTTGTACCACTTTCAGATTTAAATTGATTATCACCAGCAGCTGTTGTTAGAGTAAGATTTGAAATAGTGTGACCAAGACCGTTAAATGTACCCTTAAAATCAAGGCTGTAGTCTTGAAGTGTTCCATGACTTCGACCAATTGGAACAAATGAAATACCAGTCATATCCAAATCAGAAGCTAAAACAAAATTACCGTTTAGGGCAGTAGCAACTTCTTCAGAACCATTTACATTATAGCCTCTAGCATCATTGCTTAGTTCTTGAAGTTGTTCTTTCGTTCGAATAATTGTTTGTTCTACATCATTTATCCAAATACCATTTGTTGTGCTTTCTGGTACTGGATGCATTGCAAAGACTACTTTTCCATCAAAATCAGTTTTAGTTTCATTCATACCAAACGTGATTTTCCCACCGTTTCCATAAGTTGGTGTCTCAGTATTTCCATTCCAACCGTGATTTAATGACAATGTAGCATTAGGTCCAACTGTAATCACTTTATTGATATTAATATCATTTCCAGCCGTAAGCATTAAGTCACCTGAACTAAATGCATAACTTTCACCTGTGTCTGTATCTTCTGTATGAATATTAATAGCTTGATTTACTGTAATATCGTTTGTTGCTTGAATCTCAACATCTGCTTCAATCAAAGCTGTCTCAATTGCAGAAGCACTTACGCTTTCTGTACCGATAGCTCCACCATTTGATTCAATTACCACATTTTCAGGGTCAATAAGCCATTTCTTCGCTTTGATAACTGTACCATCAGCTACACCTAGGTTTTTCCCTGAAGTCTCAACAAATCCACCTTTTGCTTCAATAGTCCCTGATACATTTGCAGTTCCACCATGGGCATATACTTCTACTTTTCCAGTTACATCATCAAGCGAGTTTGCTTCAAGAACTCCTGTATTATTTACTACACCTTTTAAAAGTTCATTTACTGCATTTGTTGTAAGATATATTTCTCCACCATTTGCAATGATACTTCCTGAGTTTTCTACCATTGCATCTAATACACCTTTTGTTACTACTAAGTTTACAATAGAATTTTCATTTAGGTTTACAGTATATTCACTTGCTCCTGTTAGATGAACTTTACCTTTTACGGCTTTTATAGTTCCAGTGTTTCTTACTTCATTTGAAGCTAATACTACATATCCACCCTCAGCTACTTCTATTGTTCCTAGATTTACTACAGAGTTACCTGTCGCATTTTTAAAATTATAATTTCCATCTTGAAAATCTTTATCACTAAGTTGTGCTGTTGTTGCTACTATACCTGCTGTATTTATTTTTGCATCTTTACTAAATAAAACTCCATTTGAATTTAGAATCCAAACTTGTCCATTTGCGTTTAATGCTCCATCTATTACAGATTTTTCATTTCCTACAACTCTATTTAAAGTTATTGAGTTTACATTTGGCTGTTTAAAATTTACAGTTTCGTTTGATTTTATAGAAAAATCTTGCCAGTTAATTGAAGCTTTATTAGAGCTTTGATTTATATTGGTTGTAGTTCCACTTTGAGAAATTGTAGCATTTCCAGTTGTTACAACTCCTCCTGTTGGAGCTGCACTTGCGATTATTGCACTTCCAAGAAGTGCTGATACTACAAGGCTAACTTTCCCACCTTTTAGGATTCTAAATCTTGAGCTAAAGTCATGATTAAATCGTACCATTGGTTCCCATCCTTTATTATTTGTGTTTTTACTCACAAATTATAAACAACCAATATCATTTCAAAATCATATTTATAAAAATTTTTAAAGTATTTTTTTATTTTTAATAGGAATAAATATTTAAATCAATTTTCTTTGCTAATATATTTATTAAAGTATTTGGTACTTAGAACAATATTTATGTAAAATAAAAAATAAAATTTAATACAAGAACAAAAATGAAAAAAATATTACTCTTATTATTTATCTCTTTCTCCTCACTTTTTTGTGAAAATATAGAATTAAATGAAAAACAACAAAACTACTTAAAAGAAAAACAAATTATCACTATGTGTGTAGACCCAGACTGGGAACCCTTTGAAAAAATAAATAAAAATGGTATTCATGAAGGAATTTCTGCTGATTTAATAAAAATCCTACAAGAAAAATTAAATATAAAAATAGAACTAATAAATACTAAAACTTGGGAAGAAAGTATTAGTTTTTCAAAAGAAAAGAAATGTGATATTTTAAGTTTTTTAAATGAAACACCAAAAAGAAAAGAGTGGCTTACTTTTACAGATCCTATTTTTACAGACCCGAATGTACTTGTTGGGCGAAGTGAAAAAAAATATATTGAAGATATTTCAAAGGAAAATCTATCTATTGCACTTCCAAGAGAAACAGCCATGAGTGAGAAATTTGCAAAAGATTTTCCAAATCTTACAATTATTCCAACAAATACAGAAGATGAAGCTTTTAAATTAGTAGAAGAACAAAAAGCTGATTTGACCTTGCGTTCTATGATTATTACAGCTTATACTATTAAAAAAAATGGATTGTTTAATCTAAAGATAGTGGGAGAACCTAAAGGTTATGAAAATAATCTTAGAATTGGTGTAAGAAATGATGAACCTATTTTAAGAGATATTTTAAATAAAGCTATAGTTACTATTACACAAAAAGATGTTGATAGTATAGTAAATAAATATGTAACTATCGTAATAGAAAAAACAAATACCTTTACCATAGCATTGTGGATTTTTGGTGTTTTAGTAATAGTTATTTTTGTCATTCTTTTATGGAATTATATGTTAAATAAAAAAGTAAAAAATGAAATTAAAAAGAATGAAGAACAACAATTAATTTTAATAGAACAAAAAAGAAAAGCTGAAATAGGAGAACTTTTAGGAAATATTTCCCATCAATGGAAAAATGGTTTATCTCAAATTTCATCATTAAATCTAGAAATGATGTTTATGTATGAATTAAAACAAAATTTAAGTGATAATAAAGAGTTCTATCAAAGACTTAAAGAAACAGAAAATTCTATAAAGTTTATGGTAGAAACTATGAATACGTTTTTAGGTTATTATAAAATAGATACTGATTATTCAACATTTGAAATAAAAGAAAATATCAAACAAGTTCTAAAACTTATTGATATTGAAATAAAAAGTTCTAAAACAAGTATAGAAATAATAAATGATTTTTCTTTATATGTTACTGCAAATAAAAATGAATGGATGCATATTTGGTTGAATCTTATTACAAATTCTATAAAATCTGCAAAAATAGAAAATATAAAAAAACCACAAATCAATATAACTATAAATGAAAACAGTGTTATATTTACAGATAATTGCAAAGGTTTTAAAAATGACATATTAAAAAATGTACAAGAGTTTAAACAACAAGGTTTAGGATTAAAAATGTCTTTTAAAATACTAAAAAAATCTAATTGGTCAATGAACATAGAAAATTTTAATGATGGTGCAAAATTTATTATATTTAATAAAAATTCTATTTTGTGATATAGAAATGATATTCAGAAACTATAATGATTAGATTATTTCTTAAAGGTTAAAATTGAACAATTATAATATCCTAAAAACTTTATCAATTTTGTATGCAGAAGATGATTTAGTAATACAAGAGAGTATCTCAAGAATTTTAAAAATATTTTTTAAAGAAGTTTTTGTTGCAAATGATGGAAATGAAGCTTTAGAAATTTATCAAAATAATAAAATTAATGTACTTATGTTAGATTATGTGATGCCAAATTTAGATGGCTATCAAACAACAAAAATAATTAGAGAAATCAATAAAAAAATTCCAATAATACTTGTTAGTGCATATACAGATAAAGATAAACTTTTAAATGCAATTGAATTAAATCTTATAAAATATTTGGAAAAGCCTATTTTACATGAGGATTTAATAAATGTTTTTAATAGTGTTATTTCATCTTTGGAAGAAAATAATCTACTTCAAATAAAATTGGATGAAGACATATTTTATTCATTTATTACAAAAAAAATCATAAAAATGAATGAAGAAATAGTTTTAACAAAAAATGAAATACTTTTTTTAGAATTACTTTTAAATAAAGCAAATCTTTTAGTTTCTAAAGAACTTATTGAAAATAATGTTTTTGAAGGACCAGTTGATGAAAATACTATTAGAAATATGGTTTATAGACTAAGAAAAAAACTTGATTCTAAAATAATAGTAACAGTAAAAGATTTAGGATATTTAATAAAATCTTCAGCAATGTAAATTGATGTGTTTAAGTAATATTTTTAAACTTATTAGTTAAAATCACCTCCTTTAATTATACAATGGAGTTCTAAATGTTTGGAATGGGTTTTACAGAAATTTTACTAATTGCAATGGTTGCAATTATTGCGTTGGGGCCTGAAAAACTTCCTACTACAATGGTGCAAATTGCAAAGTTTATTAATAAAATAAAAACAGGTATTGCAGATGCCAAAACAACTTTAGATAATGAACTTAATATTTCTGAATTAAAAGCAGAAGCTACTAAATTCAAAACTCAAATTGAAGAAACAAAAACTTCATTAGCAGTTGATTCAAAAATAGATTTAGGTTTAAATGACATTATGAAAGATAATTTAGCTACAAATTCTTCTACTGAAACTAAAAAAGTTGAAGAAGAACCAAAACAAGAAAAAGTTTCTTTCAAAAAAGAAGATAAATTTAAAATTAAATTAGATGAAAAAAAAGAGGATAATGCTTAATGTTTGAAGACTTAAAACCACATATTGCAGACTTGAGAAAAAGATTAGTTATATCAGTACTTACTGTTATAGTTATGTTTTTTGTATGTTTTTCTTTTTATGAACCAATTTTAAATTGGATGATGGTTCCTGTTGAAGCAGCTCTGCCAAAAAATTCACAAATGGTTGCTGTTGAAATTCAAGAAACATTTTTTACAGCTTTACAAGTTGCATTTTTTTCAGCTTTTATATTGTCTTTACCTGTTATATTTTGGCAATTATGGTTATTTTTTGCACCAGGACTTTATGAACATGAAAAAAAACTAGTAGTTCCTTTTGTAATTTCTGGAACTTTTATGTTTTTAGTAGGGTCTGCATTTGCATATTATATTGTTGTTCCTTTAGGTTTTGATTTCTTAATTGCTTTTGGTTCTACTGTGGTTACAGTACTACCAAGTATCGGAAAATATGTGGACTTTTTCACTAAATTATTACTTGGATTTGGTATAGCTTTTGAGTTACCTGTTATTACTTTTTTACTTGCAAAAGTTGGTCTAGTTGATGATAAAATGTTAAAAGATTTTTTTAGATATGCAATTGTTATTATTTTTATCGTTGCTGCTATATTAACTCCACCTGATGTTTTAAGCCAACTTTTAATGGCGGCACCTTTACTTTTACTTTATGGAGTATCAATTTATATAGCAAAAGTATTTAATCCAGCTGCTAAAGAAGAAGATGAAGATGAGGAAGAATAAAATTCTTGACCCATTAAAGACTTCAAGCTATGATTATAATTTACCCAAAGAACACATAGCAACCCATCCAGTAAGCCCAGCTGATAACGCTAGGCTTTTGGTTTATAATAGAGCTACAAACTCAATAATACATACAACTTTTAAAAATCTTATGGATTTTTTACCAAATAAATTATCAGTTTTTCTAAATGATACAAAAGTTATAAAAGCTAGAATTTTTGGAACAAAAGAAACAGGTGGAAAAATAGAATTATTACTTAATAAACCCTTATTTATGGATAGATATCTAGTAATGATAGGTGGAAAAGTAAGAGTTGGAACAAAACTATTTTTTAATGAAAACCTAAATGCTGAAGTTTTAGAAGTAAATGAAGATGGAAGTCGTATTGTACAATTTTTTCAAAATGACAAAAAACTTGATTTTTTAGCACTTGTTGATATTTTAAATAAAATAGGTCATCTTCCACTTCCTCCTTATATGAATAGAAGCGATGAGAAAGAAGATGAAAAAGATTATCAAACTTTATTTGCCAAAAATTATGGAGCAGTTGCAGCGCCTACAGCATCACTACATTTTACACCTGAACTTTTAGAAAAAATAAACGCTAAATATGATGTAAATTATTTAACACTTCATGTTGGAGCTGGAACTTTTAAACCAGTTGATGTGGATGATATTTTAAATCATCCAATGCACAGTGAATATTTTGAAATAGGAATTGAAGCAAAAAAAGCTTTAGATAATGCCCAAAAAGTTTTAGCTGTTGGAACAACGGTAACTAGAACAGTTGAATATTATGCAAGAACAAATAAAATCCAAGGTGAATGTGATTTGTTTTTAAATCCAGCAAATAAACCAATAAAAGTTGATTATTTGCTTACAAACTTTCACTTACCAAAATCTACACTTATTATGCTTGTTGCATCATTTGTAGGACTTGAAAAAACACTAGAAATTTACCATGAAGCCATAAAAGAGAATTATAGATTTTACTCTTATGGTGATGGTATGTTAATTATATAAAAAGGGAATAAATGGCGTATTACGTTTTATTTGATACAGAAACAACAGGAAACCAAGATGATGATAAAATAATTCAATTTGGAGCAATGATTGTTGACCAAAAAGGAAAAGTTGAAGCTTTTGATGAGTTATGTTCAACTGATGTTGCTATAAAACTTGAAGCTATGGAAGTTCACAATATCACTCCTGAATTATTAGTTGGAAAACAAAAAGCAGTTGAAACAAACTTTTATAAAAAACTTGAAGAGTTAAATTCAAACGAAAATTACCTAATAGCTCATAATATCTCTTTTGATATGGGAATGATAAAAAAAGAGGGATTTGTAAATCAATACCAATTAATTGATACTTTAAGATGTGCAAAACACCTATTTCCAGAATTACCATATCACAGACTTCAATATATAAGATATGCCCTTGAACTTTATAAAGTTGAAGAAATAGAAGCAGCAAAACATAATATTATTATAAAAGCGCACGATGCAATTGGTGATGTACTTGTAATGAAACTATTTTTATCAAAACTTGTAGGAAAATGTAGAGAAATTTATCCTGATTATAATCCAATTGAAAAACTAGCAGAACTAACAAAAACTCCTGTATTTATTCAAACTTTTAAATTTGGAAAATATAAAGGAAAAGATGTTGAGCAAGTGGCACGAGAAGATGCAGGATACTTAAACTGGATGAGAAGTAATATGGAACTAGATGAAGATTTAAAATATACTTTAGATAAGGTTTTAAAAGCCTAATTTATTGAACATACAAATATAAATTAAAAGCTATAAGTAAAATATTCAAAATCCCAAAAGCCTTTTTATTAAAAACTGAAATAAGTGAAAAAATCATATAAATCAACAAAAAATAAAAAGGTGTTTCTACACTAAAAACATTCATTTTATAAGATAAAAAATCTTTTATAAAACCATCAAAATATATGGCAAATCCAAAAATATGAGCAACTATTTCAAATACATAAAAAATTGCAAAAAGTATATTAATTATTATTGATAAAAATTGCTCATTAGTTGTTTGTGGAAAATAAAAATGTACTATTGGATTAAAAACTAAAAACATCCAAAAATCAAAAAATATAATTTGGAAATATTTATTTAAATTTTTGAAATATTGCATAAATAAAAATATATAAAAGACTGCAATTATAGAAAACCAAAAACCCAAAGAAAACAAAAATTTTGGAAAAAGTGCAATAACAATCAAAAAAGTAAAAAACAAATTTGTATATGAAACGACTTTTATGTTTGAACGAAGAAAATAAATAGTTAAAACAAGCATTACAAAAGCTCTTAAAAGCGATGGAATAATATCTGTTAAAATCAAATAATAAAAAAGAAAAACTAAAGAAATCAAAATCAAATCATATTTTTTATTTCTATATGAAAAATAGCGTTGGTGGAAAAATGAATATGGGAAATATAAAACCCAATAAATAGTAAATGATAAAACAGCTAAATGAAATCCTGAAAGTGCTACAACATGGCTAATTCCATAGTTTGTACAAATATCTCTTAACTCTTTTGAAATAGATGTTCCTAAAAATAGAGTTTGGAACAACTCTTTTATCATTTCATCTTCATGGTTTGAGTTGATTTTTTCTATGATTTTATCTATAAATTTTGGAGTTTTTTCTATTTTATCAAAATAAATAGCTTTGGTATAAAAACCTTTTAAATAATCCCAAAAACTAATATTTAAAGAGGCAATTGTCATATTTAAGACATCAAATTTTTTAATATCTTCTGATTTATTAATATTTGCAAAAAAATCAAAATTTTGTGCTTTTAATCTCAAAATATTATATGTTGGCTTTTTATATATATTTAAAACTTCAACTTTTGTTTCATAAATTTCTTCATCTATAAAATCCAAATATTTATTATATTCTATAGAAAGGTTAATCAAAAAGATTAAAATTAAAAGAATAATTGATACAATTTGTTTACTATAATTTTTTATTTTAATAATCATACCAATTATTATACAAAAAATTAGTACAATAACAAGTCATTTCGTAAAAAGGATAAAATATGCAAATATCATCAACATCATTATTTAATACTTTAAGTGAAAATCTTTTATCAAAAAAAACAAATGAAACAGAAGAAAGTTCTTTTGATTCTTTGATAGAAAAAAAAGAAGATTCATCAACAATAACTTATAAAGAAACAACAGAAAGTTTAGTAAAAGACTTAATGTCATTATTAAAAACTGGATTTACTGAGCAAGAATTAAAAGATATTGAAGAGACTTTAAGAAAATTAGAAGCATTAAATAAGGACAAATCTTCAGGAAAATCTGATTCATTAACAGATATTGAAAATAGAATTAAACAACTTCAAGCTCATTTAAAAGAAGCCCAAGAAAAAGCTACAGGAAGATCAGCTAGAAATTTAGATACTGATACTGTTTTAAATAATACTTTTTCATTACACCAAGAACCTATAAAAAATTTGGATTTAAAAGAGAGTTTAAATAATATAAAAGATGGTTCAGTATTAAAAGAAAATCAACTAATAGTTGCAAGTGCTAGTGAGCAATTAAGATTATTAGAACAATTAAAACAAACGAAAAAATAGAGTTTTAAACCCTATTTTTTCTTCCAAATACTCATTTGAGAAATTGTATGTTGGTATTTTCTCGAAGTCTCTTTTATAACAAATGGAATATCAATTGTTTCTAAAAGTTCAAAATCTACTAGAAGATTCTCTTTTAAAGTATCCAAAGTTTTTACTTCTTTATTATCTTTAATATATCCACCAAGCCAATTTTCTTTTGGTGTGTAATCTTCTAGCCATGTATATGGACTTAAAAGAACTAATAATCCATCTTTATTTACTCGAGATGGAATATCATCTAAGAATTTTTGAGGATAATATAATCTATCAATTAAATTTGAACAAAATATTAAATCAAAACCTGTATAAATATCTTTTAAATTACAAGCATCACCTTGCATAAATGTTACTTTATCTTTGACTTTTTCTAGTCCTAATTCCTTTAAAGAAACAGTTTTTTCTTCGAAAATTTCACCCTCTTTTTTGACTTTATAAATTAAAGAATCATAGATTTTAAGTTTTACTCCAACATTTATAAAGTTTGTAGAAAAATCAATTCCCGTAACTTCATCAAATATTTTAGCTATTTCAAAAGTAGATCTTCCAACTGAACAACCTAAATCCAAAGCTTTTTTCTTATTTGTATCTTTTAAATAAGGTTTTAAAAGTTCAACTGAATTTAAACAGAAATTTTTAACTCCAAAATTTTCACTTCCATAATGGAAATCACAATATTGAGCAATTAATTCATCTGTTTCATAAACATTGTCATTTAATTTTGTTCTATATTCATTTGAGGATTTTACATATCTAAATCCAGCATGTTGGAAAAAGTGTTTTCTAAAGGCATATCGAGCCTCTTTTAGTATTTCATTTCCTAAAGAGATAAATGAGCCACCTTTCATTAAAGCGTGTCTATCATCAAATGTAGGAGTCGTAAAATCATCATAAATAGGATGTGTAATAAAATCATCAAAAGGATAAATAGGAGTTAAACTCCATTGCCAAACATTTCCTATTACATCATAAAAATCATCAAATTTATACTTATCCACACTACTTTGATTAAATTGAATAAGTCCAATATTCGCCTCTTTTTCTTGAGCATTTGTATAATTATATAAAGCATAATATTCATCTTCACTAGGAAGCCTTATTTCAAAACCTAACTTTAAAGATTTATATTTACAGAAGGCTTCCGCTTCATAAATATTTATATCAACTGGATAATTCAAAGCAAGTGGAATAACTCTATTTATTTCTCTTAAAAAGTAACTATCTTCTTTTTTTATCCAAAAATGTGGATGTTTAGCTTGAGTAAAATCTAGCCACTCTTTTCCTTCTGTTGAGAAAAATTCAGGTTTATTATAACCGCCCTCTTTTACAAATTCTAAAAATTCACCATTTGAAACAAGATATTTTGATGCTTGAAAATCTTTTATAATAGCTTTATGAAAAGAAAATTCATTATCCCAACCATAAAAAATAGGATTTTCTCTATTCTTTTGTAAAGTTATAGTTGAACCTTTTACTTCTAATAACTCATTTTTGGGATAAGTAGTTAAAGCTTCATTTTTATAAGTAAAAATCTCTTCAGATTTTAAAAATTTAATATCCAACTCTCTTAGTAAAACAGAAGAGGTTTCAATATGTATATTTTCATGCTCAATTCCCATCAAAATAATCCACATAGAACTATCCCAATTTATTGGCATTGTAAAAGCTAAAGTATCAATCAAATCTAAAACTATTTGTTTTACTTCATTTCTATAAGCTTTTGTTTCTTCATAAGTTGGCCAAGTATAATGTCGTGAATTTAAATCATCCCAAGACATTTCATCAACACCTATTGCAAAAATTGATTCAAATCTAGGATTAACTCTTTTTTTTATTATATTTGCAAGAGCTAATTTATTTATAAAAAATGTTGCTGTATGCCCAAAATAAAAAATCAAAGGATGTCTTAATCTATTTGGTTGTTGATATAAAAACTCTTTATCTTCTAATAAATCAAAAAGTTTTTCATCCAATTCATAGGTCTGTAAAAACTGTTTTTTAATCTCTAATCTTTTTTCTTCTATTGTCCCTGTTGTTAGGTTTACACTATTTTTTATATAATTCATCTAATTCCTTATTTAAAAATTCTAATTTTTTTATTTTATTATTTCTTTCAAACTCTTTGTATATATTTAATAGTTGGTTCAACTCACTTTGAGTCAAATTTGTCAAATGATTTTCAAGTTTCATAACTATATCTTTTGTATCAATTTTTAATAAATTTTTTACTATATAATTTTCAATTAAAACCATTCCTAATCTTTTTATAGATTTTGTTTTGTCAAGTATCAATAAAGCTTCATTTGTAGTTTCTAAAACTTCATTACATAAAGATAAATCCATAACATTTGAGATTTTATATAAAACATTTAACGCAAAATTATGTAAAACAACTGGCATTTCATCCCTATCACCAACTGATTGTTTTAAAATCATTCCTAGTCGTCCAAGTTTTATGGATTTATCAATAGTTTTTTCATCTTTTGAAGTTTGCAAAATATATTTACATCTATAAGAAATAGCCATATTTACGAAAGTTGCTCCATATTCAAATGCACCTAAAGTTGGTATTGATAAACATTTTTTATAATATTTTATAGCTTCATCAAAGTTTTCATTCCACTCTTGTAAATTTGCTTTTATATTGTAAAAATGCCATAACCATAAAGGATTATTATCTTCTCCATGTGAAAACAATAGATTTTCTAATTTATTTAATGAATCTATTCCTTCTTGTTTTAAACTCTCATTTCTTTGAGAAATTATAATCCAAGCAGCTTTTCTTTGATAATATCTAACTTCAATATCAGAAGGTTTAGGATTTTTTCCTAAGTTTAATTCTTTTGGTAAACTATTATATGCTTGGTCAAATAAACCCATTCTTTCGTATAATGAACAAATATTTAAAGCATATTTATTTGGATTTATTTCATATAAATATTGATTTAAAAGTATCGCTTGTTCAAAATGCCCATTTCTTTCAAATAAAAATGCCAAATTATTTAAAGCTTCAATCGAAACCTTTCTATAATAAGAGTTATTTGAACTTTCAAAAGTATTTACATCATTAAAATCAAACATCAATCCAGCTATTTCAAACCAATAAAAATTAATTAATTCATATTGCTGTTTTTGTTTAATTGAACTAATAAATTTTTCTAAAATTTTTATAGTTCTTTTTTGGTCTAAAACAATATCTTTTACATAATAATATAAAATTAAAAATGATATTGGATTTTCAAAAGTTGCAACACACTCTTCTATGTGATTTCTCAAATAATAAGCCAATCTTTTTTCTTCATCACTTAAATCTTTAAAAGTAACATTAGAAGTAAAAAACACTTGTAATGATTTTTCTTGAGCTAAAAATTTAAAATCATCAAAACTTCTATTTATAAAGTTTTGAAAACCAAAAATCAATTGATTTTTAGAATCTTGTTCATCTTTAGTGAAGTTTTTACCACAATATTCAAAAAGTTCTAAAGATATAAAAGTTTTTTTATCCCTTTGTTTTAAAATAACAGTAGAACAAAGTTGCATTAAAGAGTATAGTTTTTGCTCCTTTGCTGATAATAAAATCTCAATATCACACTTTTTAGAGCTATTTTCATCTCTAATTATTTCTATATCTAAAATGCCAAGTTTTTTTAATCTTTTAGTAATATTTTGCAATTTATCGTTTCTAACATAAAAATTTACACTTAAAAACCTATTTAAAATAGTACTTGTAAATATCTTCCAAAGCCAATGATTTGAATCTTCTAAATCAAAATTATAAAGATGAATATTCATTTTTTCATCAAAATTAAAAAGTGTTAATTCTAATTTTTTCAATTTTCTAATATCTTTATTAAACCAAGAAGATATTAGATTTTTAAACTCATTTCCTTCACCATCTAAAATTGATGGCATCATTAATACACCAAAGAAAAAAACTATAACAAAACCCAAAGCTATATAATCATTTAATTCCCAAGAAAAAGGCATTTCAAAAATAACTTTTTTCAAAAAATCTTCATATACAGAAACCGATAAAAATGCTATTAAAATTACAAAAACAGAAATTACAGAAATAAAAGTTGATGAAAATCTTTTTTTAAAAAAATAAAAAAAAGATGAACTTCCAGCTAATAAATTTACATCCTGTTCAAATTTATCTAAACTATCATTCTCGCAATATGTTATATGCAAATCATCATTTTTTTGAATAACACAACTCTCATCTAGGGTTTTTCTCTTTGAATTACAAAGTTTTGAAACATGGATAAAACAATTAGCTTGATTCATTTTAGTTTTTTATTCCTTCTCTTGCTACTTTATTTTGAATAGAATCTGTAAATGTATAAAAGCCTTCTTTTAAAGGAAATGGATAATTTTCAAAAGTTTTTTCAAAACCTTTTTTAAAGTCATCATCATAATTTTTTAAGGCTTCTTTTACCACTTCTATATATTTATTTGGTATAAAACAATTTTTTTGACCCAAATAAGCTATTTTTTCCTTATTTGTTGTCATAAAAGCTATTAAATCACTATTTATAGCTTCATCTAAAACATCAGCTGATTTTATAACTATACAACTATAGTTTTTTTCTCTTAATTTTAAAACTTCTAATTCTTCATTTGAAATTTCTATTACAATACCATCTAAAATAGAGTCTTTATTTTTTTGAATATTTAAAAAAACTCCATTTACTTTTTCTTCTTCAAAAGCAATAGATTCAATGGCATTCCAAACTCTTTCATAACCTTTTATTTTCACAGGTTTTAAATCATTTTGAGTTAAAACTCTTTTAAAAGATTTTTGAGCAGATGCTAAGTTTATTAAAGAACCAAAACCAAATAAATACATTTTAAACCAATTTCTCTTTACAAATTACTATTCCATCAGGATCAA
This sequence comes from Aliarcobacter sp., assembly GCA_028690445.1. Classification (GTDB taxonomy): domain Bacteria; phylum Campylobacterota; class Campylobacteria; order Campylobacterales; family Arcobacteraceae; genus Aliarcobacter. The sequence continues at coordinate 39,804 of JAQVBE010000007.1, forward strand.
CATATACATAATCACCTGAATTAATTTCAACATCATCAATAACTAAAGGAACTCCAATTTGTCCATCTTGAACAGGAATATATTTTCTAGGGCAAGTTCCTTTTGCAATTAATCCAATTTCAAAATCTTTAGTTGTAACAGTATCTCTTACATAACCGTTTACAATAATTCCTTCATATTTATTATCACTTGCAAATTTCATTAAATTATCACCAACAACAGCAAAATATCTCATATTTACATCAACAATTACAACTTTTCCTGTTCCATCATTGTTTTTTAAGAACGCTGCTAAATCTTTATTGTTTTTATCAAGTTTTATAGTTATCACTTCACCTTTAAATTTTTTATTTCCACCATAAGATTGAAAATTAGGTCCTAAAACTTCTGTTTTATGGCTAAAGTTATCACATAAATCCGCTGTAAAAAATCCCATAATATATTTCCTTTTATTTAAATTCATTAGAATACATTATTATCTCATTTTAGTATTAAATTATTCTTATTATTCTCACAAATTAGCTACAATACAATTTTTTAAAGGATTCAAATGAAACTTATTTTAAATACATTTTTACTGATTTTTATTTTATTTATTAGTGGTTGTAGTTCAAAAAAATTAACAATAAGATCCCTTCAACCATCAAAAATAGAAAATGAAAAAATTCATACAATAAGAGTTGATAGATTTTATAGAGATGATGTAAATCAAACAGAAAGTATTACAGGTAAAATAGCAAATAAAATAGTTGATAATCAAAGAGTATTTGAATTAAGATATAACGATTTTGGAACAGATGCCGTATTAGCTGGGGAAGTTTTAAATTCATCTTTAGATACTTATGTTTATTATAGAACTGAAGTAGATTATTCAAGATGTAGATTTTATAGATATGATGAAAGAAATAAAACAAGAGAATGTATAGAATATCAAATCAGAAATATTCCTTGTGAAAAAAGAGAATATAACGTAACAACAAGTATAAAACTTATAAAACCAATAACAAATACTTTGATATTTTCAAAAACATACGATAAATCAAGTTTTGATGATATGTGTTATGATAGACATCCCTATTATCCTTTCTACCCAGATTCAAGGGATAAATTTAGAGTAAATGCTCAAATTGCAAATGATATTTCAAGTGATATTTTAGATGATATTTCGCCACATTATGTGTATTATGACATTGAAATAATTGACGAACTAAATAAAGATACTTTAGTTTTTTCAAAAGAACAAGAGAAAAGATTTGAAAAAGTTGTTGAATTAATTGTAACAAAAAATCTTGATTTAGCAAAAAATGAACTAGAACTTTTAGATAAAGAATTTAATCAAAAAAGTTTTGAAGTTATCTATAATTTAGCATTAATCCATGAAGCATATAATAATCTTCAAATAGCAAATGAGCTTTACAATGAAGCAAAAATGCTAACTTTAAATGTAAAATATTTAGATTTAGCCAATTTTGGAATAAGTAGAACAAATAGAAATTTAGAACAAAAAATAAAAGCAAAATCACAATTACCATAGCTTATAAAATAGCCATTTACCAACTTTTAACCATTATTTTTGTATATTAAATTTTTATTATAAATATTAAAATTTTTAAACTTAAAAGGTTAGATAAGGTGTCAATGAATAAATTTAATTATACAGCTATTTCTGATGACTGTGTAAAATGTGGAAAATGTAAACCTGTTTGTACAATCTTTAATATAAATCAAGATGAAGCTACAAGTCCTAGAGGATTTATTGATTTATTAGGAGCTTATGAAAGAGATGAATTAGAGCTTGACAAAACAACAAAAGATATATTTGAATCATGTTTTTTATGTACAAACTGCGTAGAAGTTTGTCCAAATGATTTACCAACGGATATGATAATTGAACAAGTAAGAAGCGATATTGCAAAAAAATTTGGAATTGCTTGGTATAAAAGATTATTCTTCTTTTTATTAAGACATAGAAAAACTATGGATTTATTATCGAAATTAGGCTGGGTATTTCAAACATGTGCTTTAAAAATTGATGAAAAGAAACAGTCTGCACTTCCTAGATTTTCTTTACCAATAGTTAAAAAGGGAAGAGTTTTACCATATGCTGATTCAAGAAGTTTTCTAAATAAATACCCAGCAAATATTCCAGCTACCAATAAAAAAATAGAAGAAACTAAAAAAAATAAAGTTGCTATTTTTATAGGTTGTATGAGTAATTATACATACACAAATACAGGGGATTCTTTAGTTAAGATTCTAAAAAAACTTGAACTTGATATTATGATTCCCAAAAAACAACTTTGCTGCGGAGCACCTGCATATTTTACAGGAGATTTTGATACAGTTGATTTTCTTGCTAAAAAAAATATCGAATATTTTGAAACTTGGATTGATGAAGTTGATGCTGTTATTATTCCAGAAGCAACTTGTAGTGCCATGATAAATCAAGACTGGGCACACTATTTTCATAATCAACCAGATTGGAAAAAAAGAGCTGAAAAATTATCAGCAAAAATATTTATGGCTACAAAATGGCTAGAAAATAATACTGATTTAAAAAATATATTAGCAAACAGTGGTAAAAAATTTGACCAACTTGTAACTTATCATGACCCATGCCATGCTAAAAAAATGCAAGGTGTTTGGAAAGAACCACGAAGTTTATTATCTCAAAACTATGTATTAAAAGAAATGAGCGATCCCAATAGATGTTGTGGATTTGGTGGAGTTACTATGCAAACAGAAAAATATAGTTTCGCAAAAGCAGCTGGAACTCCAAAAGCTGCCATGATAAAAGAGACTAAAGCACAAATTGTAAGTGCTGAATGTAGTGCATGTAGAATGCAAATTACAAACTCTTTATTTTTAGCAGATGTAGATGTTCAATTTAAAAATCCGATTGAATTAATCGCTGAAGCATTGGAGTAAAAAATGGAATTTTGGCAAAATATATATTCGCACTTTAACCCTATTGCTTTTAATTTAGGACCAATTGCTGTTCATTGGTATGGAATTATGTATGCACTTGCATTAATTAGTGCAATATATGTAGCAAAATGGTTTATAAAACGAGATAAATTACCAATTACAAATGAACTATTTGACTCTTATGTTTGGTGGGCTGAAATTGGTGTGATTTTAGGTGCTAGAATTGGATATATTTTATTTTATGATACACATACAATGTATTATCTTACTCATCCATGGCAAATATTTAATCCTTATATAGATGGTGTTTATGCTGGAATCTCTGGGATGAGTTATCACGGAGCATTTTTTGGTTTTATACTGGCTTCATACTTATTTTGTAGAAAAAATAAAATATCTTTCTGGTTTATAACAGATATTGCGGTAATTGGAATTAGTGCGGCATATGTATTTGGACGAATTGGAAATTTTTTCAATCAAGAATTAGTTGGACGAGCGACAGATGTTCCTTGGGGAATTTATGTAGGACAAGTATTAAGACATCCCTCACAGATTTATGAAGCAATTCTTGAGGGACTAGTAGTTTTTGCAATTTTAGTTTATCTTAGAAAAAGAAAAACTTTTAATGGACAATTAGCATTAATATATGGAATTTCATATTCAATAGCAAGAATAATTGCTGAATTTTTTAGACAACCAGATACACAATTAGGATTTATATATAGTAATTGGCTTACAATGGGAATTTTACAATCTTTTGTTGTTTTAGTAATTTGTGTAGTTTTATATGTGAAAATAAGAAAAATAAATAGTTAATTTTAACTATTTATTTTAATCTCTTTTGTATATCCAGATTGAATAGCTAATTCAGCTATTTTATTTTTTAGTAAATCTAATCTCCAGCCATGCCTACTTGCAAAATTTTCTATTTCAGCTTCTCTTTCTTCAGGAGTACAAAATACAAAAATTCTCTTTAAAAAAGGTTTTGGTACTTGTATAGCTATTAATTGAAAATAATTTTCTTTACAGCTTCTTGAGCAAAAAGCCTTACTCATAGCAATCTTTTTTTTGCAGAATGGGCAATGCGACATTATTTATTACCTTTGATTATTAGTTTGTAGAACTTTGCATTAGTAACATCTTGAAGAAATTTCGGTTCTATATCATGTAAAGCTATTATATCAATAGCTTTACCATCTTTTAACCAACCTCGTCCTGTATCTTCTATGATTCGGTTTTCAAACAATTGGATTAATTCTTCTTTAGAAACAACCTGTTCTTTCATATTATAACTTTTTTATTAAGATTTTGCAAATAGCCATTCTTAATTTGACTTAAGAATATCTATTGTATAGCCTTTGTTTGAGTGGTTTTTGATAATTTCATAATAAGTTTTTTGTCTGATTTTATTCACTATATTTCGCATAGTATAAATAGACATATCTTTACCTTTCCAAACAATATCTTTTATTGTATCATAATCTGTTATGTCATTTCGTCTTGTAATTAATAATTTTAAAAAAGATTTTTCTAATCTTGTAAAATCTATTAAAATTCCACCTGGTTTAAAAAATTGATCTCTATATTCATCAAAATACACACCATTTTCAAACTCAATTTTATCACCTCTTTTTGTTTGATTTAAACACATAATAACTGCTAATTTTAAATCTTTTGCTCTTAAAGGTTTTGATAAAAATGTATATGCACCTGAATTAACTGCTGTAACAATATTTTGATTATCATCTGTTTCTGAGATAATAATTTTTGGTAAAGTTGGAGCTAAACTTGATAATTCAGAACATAATTCAGAAAAAGAAACACCTTTAATATCTGTATCTAAAATAACCATATCATAAGTATTTGAACATGCTAAAGCTAAGGCATCTTTTAAGGTTGAAGCTACTTTTAGTTCTTTAAAATAGTCATCAAATTCTTTTCCTATTTCTTCATTTATTCTTTCATCACTACTTAAAAAAAGTAGTTTTGCGTTATATAACTTTCTAATATTTTTCACTGTTTTTAACATAATAATTCTCTTTATATATTGGTTTTAATTATTATAATAACTAAATTTTAATAATTTGTCAAAATATTATTAATAAATATTAAATATTTTATTAAATTTAAAGTTACTTTAATTCTTGCCAAGAACTACCTATAGATACAGATACTTTTAAAGGTATATTTAATTTATACACATTTTCCATTATTTCTTTTAAATCAATAGTTATTTTTTCTATAACATCATCCCTGATTTCAAAGATAAGTTCGTCATGAATTTGTAATAGCATCCTCATATTATTATTATTTTTATATTTCTTATATATCTCAACCATAGATAATTTAATTAAATCAGCAGCAGTTCCTTGAAACAAAGTATTAACTGCTTCTCTTAAATATGCAGCTTTAATCATTGCATTTGCTGAGCCAAAATCAAATAATCTCTTTCTATTTAATAATGTTTTAATGTAGCCATTCGTATATGCAAAATCTTCAATTGATTTTAGATAATCTTTTACACTTTTAAATGCTTCAAAATACGAATCAATATAAGTTTTAGCTTCTTTTGAAGGAATTCCTAAAGTATCTCCAAGTTTTTTACTTCCCATTCCATATAATAATCCAAAATTTATTGATTTTGCAATATTTCTTTTTTCTTTAGCTAAATCTTCTCCAAAAATTTTGACAGCAGTTTGATAGTGAATGTCTAAGTCATTTTTAAATGCATCAACTAAAGCTTCATCTTTACTAAAATGAGCCAATAATCTTAACTCTATTTGAGAATAATCAATTCCCACAAGTTTGTAACCCTCTTTTGGAATAAATGCTTCTCTAATTTTTGCTCCAGCTCCACTTCGTACTGGAATATTTTGTAAATTTGGATTTTTTGAACTTAATCTTCCTGTTGCTGTTCCTGTATGTAAAAATGAAGTATGAATTCTGTTATCAGGATTTTTTAAACCAAGTTCTAAAAGTGGCTCGATATAAGTTGATTGTAGTTTATAAGCTTCTCTATATTTTAAAAGCCATGAAATAACTTCATGTTCATCTATTAAACCACTTAAAACAGCTTCATCAGTACTATAACCTGTTTTTGTTTTTTTAGCAGTTGCAAGTCCTAAAGTTTCAAATAAAACAACACCTAATTGTTTTGGCGAATTAATATTAAACTCTACACCTGAAATTTTATAGATTTGAGCTGTGAGTTCTTGAATATATTTATTATTTGTTTCTTTTAACTCTTTTAATAAATTCACATCAACTTTTATTCCATTATTTTCCATATCAGCTAAAACATAAATAAAATCAAACTCTAAATCAAAAGCAAGTTTTAATAACTCTTCGCACTCTTTTTCTTTGAAAACTTCTAATTGTTTATTAAAAAGTTTTAGAGTCATTAAAGCATCTTCAGCTGCATATTCACAAGCTTTGTAAACATCTACATTTGAAAAATTTTCACCTTTTTTTACTACATCTTTAAAAGCTATCATTTTATGATCAAAATATTTCTCTATTTGATAATCAAGCCCTACTTTTTCATTTGTATCTAAAAGCCACGATAAAATCATTGTATCTGCATAAAGTTTTAGTTCTATATCAAAATTATTTCTAATAATTTCATAATCATATTTAAAATTTTGTAACACTAATTTATATCTATTTAATTGAATAATCGCCTGACGCGCTGCATCTTTTGATATTTGTTCAGGAACACCTAAATAAGAATGAGAAAGTGGAACATAATAAGCAATATTTTCTTCATAAGCAAAAGAGAATCCTACTATTTGAGCTTTTTGAGCATCAATATCTGTTGTTTCTGTATCAAATGAAACTATTGCATCCCTTGGAATTGTGTTTATTATAAATGATAATTTACTTTCATCATTTAATAAAACAAACTCTATTTTGTCATTTTTTTCTTTTTCTACTGGAATTTCTGTTTTAAATGACATCCCATTTTTATTTATTCTATCAAGAATTTTTGCCATATCGTATTTATGTAAAATATCACTAATTTTTAAAATTGGATTTTCAACTGGCAATACAAACTCTTCAAGATTATCAATAACATGACAATCTCTTGATAAAGTAACAAGTTGTTTTGAAATAAATGCCATTTCCCTACTCTCTTCTAAAAGAGTTTTCCATCTTTTTTTCTCGATATTTTCAAGATTAGCATAAATATTTTCTAAAGTTCCAAATTGTTGAATTAAAGCTTCTGCTGTTTTTGCTCCAATTCCTTTCACTCCAGGAATATTATCAGCACTATCACCTAAAAGTGATTGGTAATCTGTAAATTGTGATGGATGAACTCCATATTTTTCTATACATTTTGCTTCATTTATAACAACTCTTTTTGTTGGGTCAAATAAATAAATAGTATCGTCATCTATTAATTGATATAAATCTTTATCGTGAGAAACAATTCGAACTTCTAAACCTTTTAATTTTGCATCGTGAGCAATTGATGCCACAATATCATCGGCTTCAAAACCTGTTCTAATTGCTGTTTTAAATCCCATTAAATCAATCCATGAAATTGCAATTGGAAGTTGTTTTAATAAATCTTCTGGAACATCTGGTCTGTGAGCTTTATATCCATCATATAAATCATTTCTAAAAGTATTACCTTTTGCATCCAGTGCAAAAACTATATAATCTGTTTGAAAATCTTTTCCAATATTTGCTATAAAATTTATAAATCCTGTTAATAAACCTGTTGGAAAACCATCTTTTGATCTAAGTGGAGGAAGGGCAAAATAACTTCTAAATAAAAATCCAAATGTATCAATTACTGTGATTGTTTTTTTCATAAAATCTCTTTTCTTTGCTTGTTTAAAGATTTTATATTATAATAATGTCACTAAAAATAAGATTTTGAAATTATAAAGTGATAAAAGGAATATAAATGATAATAATACCTGCAAGGTTAAATTCAAGTAGATTTGCAAATAAAATAATGGTTGATATTTTAGGATTACCTATGGTAATTAGAACTGCTCGACAAGTAAGCAGTTTAGATAAAGTAGTAATCGCCACAGATAGCCAAGAAGTTATAGATTTAGCTTCACAATATGGTTTTGATGCGGTTATGACATCAAGTTCTCACAATAGTGGAACAGATAGGATAAATGAAGCTATAAATATTTTAAATCTAAGTGAAGATGAAATTATCGTAAATGTTCAAGGAGACGAACCTTTTATTGAAGTTGAAGTTGTAGAAGCTGTAATAAATAGAGTAAAACAAATAAAAGAAAACAATGAAAATATTATGATAACTTCTTGTTATAAAGAGATCAGTTCAAGTTTAGCTGATGATCCAAATCATGTAAAAGTAGTACTTGATGAATACTCAAATGCTATTTATTTCTCACGTGCAAAAGTTCCATATCATAGAGACCATCATGAAAATGCAATCTATAGTGGACATTTAGGGATTTATGGATTTACAAAAAAATCATTAAATGAGTTTTGTAAACTACCATCATCTAAACTTGAAAACATAGAAAAACTAGAACAATTAAGAGCTATTGATAACGGACATAAAATTGCTATGGTAAAAGTTGTTTCTAAATCTTTTGGAATTGATACTCAAGCAGATTTAGATAATGCAATTAGAATCTTTTCTTAAGAATAAATCAACATCTAATATTAATGCTTCACAAGTTGCTTTTGAGTTGGCTATTAGTAGAGAACATTCAAGAATGTTTGGAATGCCACCTAAAGCACATATTAATCACTTAAAACTAAATCTAGCCTAATTTTGTAATTCATAGAATTAGACAATCTTTTAGACAAATTTTCTATTGAGAATTTTTTCAATAACTAGTCTTTTTTAACATCATTTATTGTAGATATAGAGTGTTTAGTTTGGGCATAGATACTCTTCAAGAGAAAATAATTTTGTTAAAAAATTCTAAATATCAAAAGGCTTATTCGAAAATATTAAATAATTTTTCTAGTAACTTTATTATCGTGAATTATATAATAAAGTAATGTTAAAGTAATTTTATGTAAAACTTAAAAAATTAAAATATAAATTAAGGTAGTTAATGCGTTATGATGTACTAATAGTAAGTGATGAGCAAAAACAATTTATAGATTTTAAAAGATATGCTTCCAAAATAATGAAGAATATAAACATCTCTCTCTCTTTTGAGTGTGATAATATTTATGAAGCTATTGAGTATACTGATATACTAATAATTGACATAAATGTACATAACTATTTTAACCCTTTAGAAGATTATCTTGAAAGAAAAATTCATACAATATTTTTGGTTGAAGAGAATTTACATTTAGAAAAATACTCTATTATTAACAAAGATGATATTTTATATTATCCTTTGGATTTAGATAAATTAATCTTAAAAATAAAATATTATACAAATTTAGTTCATTCAAATATTGTTCTAAAAAAAGAAGAAGAGTTTTCAAATTCAATAATAAATAATATTGACTATCCTATTTTTTCTATTGATAGTGAAAAAGTGATTTTTTCAAATGATCACTTTTTCAAACTTTTGAACTGTTCATCTTTAGAAGAAATCAATAGCAAATATAAAAATATTGCTGATATTTTTGAAAAAGAAAGAGGTTGTATTACAAACTTTGATAATAAAATATTTGAAAAATGTGAAAATAAAAATATTAAAGTTTGTATTAATAGTAATAATATTAAAAAATATTTTTCATTACAAAAAATTGCTTTAACGCATAATAACACTTCAATTATCATATTACATGATATTAGCCATGAAATCGAACATAAATACGAATTATACAAACTTTTATATAATGATAATTTAACTGCATTTCCAAATAGAGCAAAATTAATAGAAGAGTTGCAAAATAATAATTTAGTTTTAGAAGCTGTTTGTCTTTTAAATATCAACTCTTTTAAAGAAGTAAATGATTTTTTTGGTCATAAAGTGGGTGATGCTATACTAATTGATGTTGCAAAATTAATTCAAGAAAAAATCAAAAATGAAGGCGAACATTTTAAATTATATAAATTTCCTTCTGATAATTATTGCATTACAAATACAAAAGATTGTCAAGAAAGTTTTGTAAGTTTAATAAAAAATATTGTTGAATCAGTTTATAAAAAAGTATTTATTTATGAATTGTATGAAATTGATATTAGAATAACTGCTGGAATATCTTTTTCAAATAAAAATAATAAATTAATTACAGCAGATATTGCATTACAATCAGCAAAAAAAGACCATAAAGATTATATTGTGTTTTATGATGAATTGGATAAATTTAGAGAATATGAAAATAATATGTTATGGACAAAAAAATTAAAATCAGCATTTATAAATGACAATATTGAAGTCTATTTTCAACCACTTGTAAATAATAGAACTTTAAAAGTTGATAAATATGAATGTTTAGTAAGATTAATAGAAGAAGATGGAAAAGTTGTAGCACCTTACTTTTTCTTGGATATTTCAAAAAAATCAAATCAATATACAAAACTAACCAAAATAGTTTTAGAAAAATCTTTTCAAAAATTCGAACATTTACCCTTTGAATTTTCAGTAAATATTTCTTATGAAGATATAGAAAGTCCTGATTTCTTGGATTTTATAAAAGGTTTATTAAAAAAATATGATATTGCACCTAAAGTTGTATTTGAGATTTTAGAAGATGAAAGTATAAAAAACTACAATCTATTAATCACATTTGTAGATGAAGTAAAAGCTTTGGGATGTAAAGTTGCGATTGATGATTTTGGAAGTGGATATTCAAACTTTGAACATCTTTTAAAAATGAACATTGATTATTTAAAAATTGATGCTTCTTTAATTAAAAATATTGCAACAAATGAAAATTCTTATAAAATCACTAAAACTATAATTGAATTTGCAAAAAACCTGAATCTAAAAACAATTGCAGAATTTGTTGAAAATGAAGAAATATTTAATATTGTTAGAAACTTAGGTGCAGATTATTCACAAGGTTACTTTTTCTCAGCTCCAATATCAGCTCCAAATATAAAAGAATACAATGAAAATGGAGATAAAAGTCATGAATAAAGAAATTCTAAAAGACATCTGTGTTTTGTATGTTGAAGATGAAAATGATGTTAGAAAATTTACAGCAAAATTACTTGATTCATTACTAAAAAAAGTTTATGTTGCACAAGATGGACTTGAGGGGTTGAAAATATTTGAAGAAAATAAAAATGATATTGATTTAATAATTTCTGATATAAATATGCCTAAAATGGATGGTTTATCAATGTGCGAAGCTATCAGAAAAATAAATAATGAAATTCCTCTTGTAATCACAAGCGCTCATAATGACACAAATTTTTTAAGAAGATCTATTGAAATTGGAGTTACTACTTATGCTATGAAGCCTATTGATTTATATCAACTAGTAGAAAGTATCATAAAAGCAATGGAACCAATAATATTAAAGAAAAAATTAATGGAATTAAATCTATCCCTTGAAAGTAAAATTGAACAAGAAATAAATAAAATAAAATCTATTTTAGATGCACAAGATAACATTATAATTGTTACAAATAAAAAAGAAATAACGAATGTGAATAAAAAATTCTTAGATTTTTTTGGGATAAATGATTTTAATGAATTTATAAAAAGTAAAAAAGATATTTTTGATTTTTTCAAAGAAGAATTTGGATTTATATCAAAAGAACAAATAAATAAACAAGAATCTTGGATTAAATATATAAAAGAATTACATGAAATTGATAGAATTGTTAAGATAAAAGATTCTTTAGATGAAGAAAAAATCTTTGCAATAAATGTAGATTATTATGAAAATAAAGAAGATTATTATGTATTTTCATTAACAGATATTACAAAACTAAAAGAGAAATCTAACCTTTTTGAATATCAAGCAAGTCATGATAAATTAACAGGATTATTTAATAGAAATAAATTTGATGAAGTTTACTCAAAAGAGCTAAAACGATCAAAAAGATATAATAATGAATTGTCAATGATTATTTTTGATATTGATAATTTTAAAATGGTAAATGATAATTATGGTCATCAAATTGGAGATGATGTTTTAAAAGAGATTGCAAAAATTATCCTAAAAAATGTGAGAGAGCAAGATGTAAATGTAAGATGGGGTGGTGAAGAATTTTTAATACTTCTTCCCCAAACAAATTTAATAGGAGCAGTTACTGTTGCATCAAAAATAAGAATAGCTATAAAAGAGCATCTTTTTACTACTGAAATTCTAAAAATTACTGCAAGTTTTGGTGTTAGCCAACTTTTAAGTGAAGATAGTGAAACTACATTTATTTCAAGAAGTGATATTCTTTTATATGAAGCAAAAAAAACAGGAAAAGATAAAGTAATATCATAAATATTACTTCATTTTTAACTAAAAATTAAAATCATCACCCAAATAGTGTTCTCGAACTTTTACATCATTTTTAATCTCGTCACTTGTCCCACTTGCTAATAAACTTCCAGATTTCATAACATAAGCCCTATCACAAATTTGTAAAGTTTCTCTTACATTGTGGTCTGTTATTAAAACCCCAATATTTATTTTTGTTAATTGATGGATTATTTCTTGAATATCTTTTACAGCAATTGGATCAACCCCAGCAAAAGGCTCATCAAGAAGTAAAAATTTTGGTTGTGAAACTAATGCTCGAGCTATTTCTGTTCTTCGTCTTTCTCCTCCTGAAAGAGAAACACCCATTCTTTGACGAATTGGTTCAATATTAAAAAGTTCTAGTAACTCTTCCACTCTTTTATTTTGTTCCTCTTTATCATTTGTAACAATTTGAGCAGCTAACATTAGATTATCTTCAACTGATAAATCTTTAAATATAGATGACTCTTGAGGTAAATACCCTATTCCTTTTAAAGCTCTTTTATGTAATGGAAATGATGTTATATCTTCATCATCAAAAAAAACTTTTCCACTTGTCGGTTTTACTAAACCACAAACGGTATAAAATGTTGTAGTTTTCCCAGCTCCATTTGGACCTAATAATCCAACAATCTCACCTGATTTTACTTCTATTGAAATACCATGAAGAATTTGCGTTTTTTTGATAGTTTTTGTTATATCTTGTATATGTAATTTATGCATTTATTTTATATAGCCTTTTATTATCTTTTTTTTCTATTTCAATTAAAATCACTTTATATCCATAATCATTCAGAATCTCTTCAAGTTTTTCATCACCCCACTCTACAAAATGAACACCTTGTTTTTCAAACTCTTCAAGCATTCCTAGACTAATAAATTCACTTAAAGTTTTATTATAAACATCATAATGAAAAATATCATTTGAGTAAATAGCTTGTACTGAAAAAGTGGGAGAAGTAACTAAATCAGCTAAACCTAAGGTTTTTACATAATTTTTTACAAGTGTAGTTTTACCACTTGCTAAATCACCTCTTAAAATTACAATACAATCTTCATTAATAATTTCTTTTAAATATTTTATTAAAACATCTAATTGATTTAATTCTAATTCAAACTTCTTTTGCAAACTAAACCTTAACTTAATCGATTAGATACTTGAATAATTTGTTCTAATTTATCTTTTGCTGCACCACTTATAATTGCTGCTTTTGCCATATCAATACCATCTTTAAAATCTCTAGCTTTTTCATCTATAATCAAAGCCGCTGCTGTATTTATTAGAACAATATCAAGTTTTGCACCAACTATTTTTTTAGATAAAATATCCGATGTAAGTTTGGCATTAAATTCAGGACCCTCACCCATAATATCATCTTTAGAAGCAAGAGGAATACCATAATGTTCAGGATTTATTTCAATATCTGTAATTTTTCCATTTATTAAAAGTGTTGCGTAAGTTATATCAGAAACTGAAATTTCATCCATTCCATCATTTGATGATAAAATCATGGCTCTTTTTGTATCTAACATATCTAAGGCTGCTGCAATTTTATTTATATAACTTTTATCAAATACTCCAATTACTTGTTTTGTAACACCAGCTGGATTACATAAAGGTCCTAAAATATTCATAATAGTTCTGTGTGGAATTGTTTTTCTTACAGGAGTGATATATTGCATTGCTGGATGATGATTATTTGCAAACATAAAAGCAAAACCTGTTTCTTCAAGCATTTTTGCAGTACTTTCCAAATCTAAATTTAAATTTATCCCTAAAACTTCAAGCATATCAGCGCTTCCTGATTTACTCGTAACACTTCTATTTCCATGTTTTGCAACATAACACCCACAAGCTGCAAGTAAAATAGAAACCGTACTTGAGATATTAAAACTATAACTTTTATCTCCACCTGTTCCTACTACATCAATGGCTTTTGCTCTTAAATCTTCATGAATAGGAAGTGGTATAAGATGATCTCTCATAGCACTTGCAGCACCTGCAATTTCAGCAGCAGTTTCACCTCTTTCATAAAGTTCTAATAAATATTCTCGTATTTCTAATTGTGATAATCTATTCTCAAAAATATCATCAAATTTTAATTTAGCTGCATTAAACATTTAGTCTATCCTTTGCACATATTCTTCGATTTTTGATTTTGGAGTTGATTTAGTATTTGGTATTTGTAGTACTTTAAATTTTTCAGTTTTTTCTAAATACCTAATTTCGATTATATCTCCAACCTTAACCTCTTTTGCTTTTTTCACAGCTTGATCATTTATAAAAACAACCTTGTGTTCAAGCATATCCTCAGCCACAGCTCTTCGTTTTGTAATATTAACGGCATTTAAAAATTTATCTATTCTCATGAAGTAGATTATAGCTAATTTAAATTAAAATCGTCTATATTTTAATAGGTAGTTTTGGTAACAAAATATTTGTTAGGATGGTTTATTTGTAAGTATTTGCGTTGTTAGTAGGTAAACTAATAAGCCTTACCTAGCAATTTAAAAATCCTATAATATAAGAATTATAGAATATAAAATAAAGTTATAACACGGTTTTTAACTGTCAAACAAATCGAAAGGAAGCATAAATAAAGACTTAGAAAAATTAATTTTAAGCTTACAGTTTAGATCAACCGTCCAAGATTCAAGAAGTACTAATTTGTATTATTTATTATCTTTAAACAATGGGTTCATTATAAAATTAAAGAGTTTGAACCACAAATAAAAATTCATAATCCAAGAGCAGTAAACTTAATTTGTGATGCAACCTTTTATGGTAAAAGAAAAGATAAACTTAGTACTTTAGTTTTTATGGATAGTATTACTCATGAGATATTAATTTGGAAACATATACAAGATAAAACAAGATTTACAAAAGCACTAGATATTTTGTATATAAAATATAAAGATTTCCTAAATGAAATTACTTTTCATCCTGATAGTGGAAAATATTCTTTCACTCACAAAAAATTAGTTTCTGCATACACAAGTATTAAAAATAATTTGCCATATCTTTTAAATTTAATTGAGGTTCATTACCTAAAGTTTTAGTAGTATCTTTACCATCTTTATAAATCCTAGTAACATATACTTTTTTGCCATTTTTATCTAGTCTATAATATAATCCATCATGTTTTGTTTTTTCAAGTACCACAGTAAACCTTTTATTTACCGTGTAAAAAATGAACCGTGTTAGAACTTTAACACGACTTTTAACACGCTTCTAGTTGTAAATATATGTAATTTAACGTAAATTGTAGTGTGTTAAGTTTTAACAAAAGCTTATTTTTGTAGGTGTTTGTAATGTAGTGTATTATTAGTAGGTAAACCAATAAGCCGCGTTTTGTTTTTAAGACAATAATTTATCTAGCTACTAAATTACTTTAGTAGTCTTGCGAAGACCAAAAATGTGAAGTAAATACCTAGTCTTCTTGCTGCAGGTTGGGTTTACAAAGCACTTAAGATTACTCAAAAGTCTGGTAGGCTCTTACCCCACCGTTTCACCATCACCGAAAAAATCGGCTGTCTATTCTCTGTTGCACTATCCCTTAGGTTACCCCAGCCATTATTTAAATGGAACCATACTTCACAGCAGCCCGGACTTTCCTCTTGATTTTACTCAAGCTATTGTCTGGTTTACCTGATGTGCATTATAGCTATATATTCTTAAAATCTATTTTCTTATAACGTCATAATTACTAGGTACTGTAAATTTAAAAATACCATCTGCAATTTCACCATTTTGAACTACATTTGAAAATTTAATTTCAACATCATTTTCAAGTTTATCTTTATATTTTATGAAATTTATTTTATCATCATCTTTTGAAGTTTTAATCAAATAATCGATATCTTCAATATTTGTAATATAACTATTCTCATTAATTTTTTTTGAGTTATTTAGAAGTTTAATAATATTTATCTCACTTTCTAATTGAGTAAAAATCGCTTGTTCAAGTTCTGGTTCATCTACAATGGCGAAATTGTCATTTATATATACATTTTTCTCAACAGGAGTTTTATATTTCCATAAAATTTTGCCACTTTTTTTAATAAAAACTTCACCTTTATATTCAATCTTATTTTCTGAATTTGAAGTTATTACTTGTGTAAAACTTGCCTTAAAACTATCTAAATCTTTAATATCATTTGATGCAATACTAGCTATACAAAATAGTATTGTAACAATTATCAATTTATAAAACATATTTTAACCTTTTTTTTTATATAATCTTAGCGATTATAACGAAAAGGAACTAATTTTATGTTAAATGTGTTTTCAAAAATTTTTGGTACAAGAAACGATAGAGAAGTTAAACAATATAGAAAAAAAGTTCAAGAGATAACCGCTCTTGAAAGTCAGTATGAAAATTTAAGTGATGAAGAGTTACAAAGTGAATTTAATAAGTTAAAAGAGCTTGTACAAAAAGAAGAAAAATCATTAAATGATGTATTAATGCAATCTTTTGCAATTACTAGAGAAGCTAGTAAAAGAGTTTTAAATATGAGACCTTATGATGTGCAACTAATTGGTGCAATGGTTTTACATGAGGGAAGAATTGCTGAGATGAAAACAGGTGAAGGAAAAACACTTGTTGGTTCTTTAGCTGTGGCGTTAAACGCACTTAGCGGTAATGGTGTTCATGTTGTTACTGTAAATGATTATTTAGCTTCTAGAGATGCAAATGAATTAAAACCCTTATATAACTTTTTAGGATTTAGTGTAGGTGCTGTTGTTGGCGGATTGAAAAATGACCAAGAAAGACGAGATCAATATGCTAGTGATATTACTTATGGAACTAATAATGAGTTTGGATTTGATTATCTAAGAGATAATATGAACTATGATATTAGTGAAAAAGTTCAAAGAGGACATAACTTTGTAATCGTTGATGAAGTTGACTCTATTTTGATTGATGAAGCAAGAACTCCTTTGATTATTTCAGGACCAACAAATCATAAAAACTCAAACTATGTAAGAGCAAATGAAATTGCTTTAAAATTAGAAAGAGGTCAATTAATTGAACCTAAGAGTGCTTCAGATAAGCCAACTACAACTGGTGACTTTATAGTTGATGAAAAAAATAAAGCTGTACTTTTAACAGAACAAGGTCATGAAAATGCCGAAAATTTATTTGGTGTAGGTAATCTTTATTCTATTGAAAATGCAATGCTTTCTCATAGTTTAGATCAAGCTTTAAAAGCAAACTTCATTTTTGAAAAAGATGTTGATTATGTTATAAAAGATAACACAGTAATTATTGTTGATGAATTTACAGGAAGATTAAGTGAGGGAAGAAGATTTAGTGAGGGATTACACCAAGCTTTAGAAGCAAAAGAAGGTGTTGCAATTCAAGATGAATCACAAACTTTAGCTGATATTACTTTCCAAAATTATTTTAGAATGTACAATAAATTAGCTGGTATGACGGGAACTGCACAAACAGAAGCTACGGAGTTTGCAGAAATTTATAGATTAGATGTTGTATCAATTCCAACAAATGTTCCTGTTCAAAGAATGGATAAAAATGACTTAATTTATAAAAGTGAAAAAGAGAAATTTGAAGCTGTTTGTAATAGAATCAAACAATTACATGAAAAAGGGCAACCTGTTCTTGTGGGAACTGCTTCGATTGAAAAATCAGAAAAATTACATGCAATTTTAGTTCATAAAAAAATTCCTCATACTGTTTTAAATGCAAAACAACATGAAAAAGAGGGAAAAATTATTGCTGATGCTGGGCAAAAAGGTGCGGTTACAATTGCTACAAATATGGCAGGACGAGGAGTTGATATTAAATTAACTCAAGAAATACTTGATCTTGGTGGATTAGCAATTATTGGAACAGAAAGACATGAATCTAGAAGAATTGATAATCAATTAAGAGGAAGAGCAGGACGTCAAGGAGATGTTGGTGAATCTCAATTTTATTTATCTTTAGAAGATAATCTTTTAAGAATTTTTGGAAGTGATAAAATCAAAGGAATTATGGAAAGATTAGGTATTGAAGAAGGTGAACATATCGAATCTAGAATGGTTACACGTGCAGTTGAAAATGCTCAGAAAAAAGTGGAACAAATGCACTTTGAATCAAGAAAACATCTACTTGAATATGATGATGTTGCAAATGAACAAAGAAAAGTAATTTATTCATTTAGAAATGATTTATTAAAACATGATTTTGATATTGAATCAAAACTTGATGAAAATATGCTTGAATATGTACAAAACCTATTATCAATAGCAAATATTATAAAAGGAATGCCAAGTGAAGATTTTGATTATGAATTTATAAAAATAAAATTTGAAGAAGAATTAAGATTACTTGTAGATATTGAAGATATGGTAAGTAGCTCATATGAAGATTTAGAAGCAAATTTAACTTCATTTTTAAAAGAAGTTTATAATAAAAAAATGTTAATGGCAGCAACTGAACAAAAAAATGAAATTGAAAGAATCCTTTATTTACAAATTTTAGATAATGCATGGAGAGAACATTTATATGCTATGGATACATTAAAAACTGGAATTGGTCTAAGAGGATATAATCAAAAAGATCCATTAGTTGAATATAAAAAAGAATCTTATAATATGTTTATTGAGTTAATTGCAAATATTAAAAATGAAATTATTAAAATATTATTTACAATTCAACTTCAAACTCATGAAGATAAACAAAAAGAACAAGAAACAATTGCTAGAATGAAAGAACAAATGGAAGAAGCAACTGAACATATCACTACAAATGTTGCACAAGAAGCCGTAAGAAATAGTGATAAAAAAATTGCAAGAAATGAAACTTGTCCTTGTGGAAGTGGTTTAAAGTTTAAACAATGTTGTGGGAAAAGTGGTCCCAAAATTGGTTTAGCCGCAGGAAACTAATTTGAATAAGAAATTAGTAAATTTTATTGTAAAAAAATATTTAAGATTTGACAAAAAAAATCCTTTTATTTCTATAAGTGCTATTTTAGCATTTGTAGGAGTTTCTATTGGTGTTATGGTTTTAATACTTTCTATGGCTATTATGAATGGAACAGCTAAAGAATTTGAAAAAAAACTTTTTACGATGAATTATCCTTTAACTATTCATCCAAAATTTAGTACGATTTCTTTAGATCAAGAATTATTAAATAATCTTCAAAAAGAATTTCCTCACTTAAAGTTTTCTCCATTTATCTCATCTCAAGCTATTATTCAAAGTGGTGAAACTATGAGTGGAGGTATGATTTTTGGAGTAATTCCAGAAAAAGAAGCATTAATAAATCCTGTTTATAAAAAAGCTTTAGGGGATTTAAATCTTGATAAATTTGATATTATTACAGGTTCTGGAATATCTGATAAACTATTTTTAAATCCTGGAGCTAAAACAA
Organism: Aliarcobacter sp.; assembly: GCA_028690445.1. Classification (GTDB taxonomy): domain Bacteria; phylum Campylobacterota; class Campylobacteria; order Campylobacterales; family Arcobacteraceae; genus Aliarcobacter. The sequence continues at coordinate 59,487 of JAQVBE010000007.1, forward strand.
CTTTATATTTTACAGAATTAAACCCAACTGGTTTTTCAATGATGCCAAAAATGAAAAGATTTACCTTTGCAAATTCTTTTACATCTGGACTTAATGCTTATGATAAAGCTTATATGTATACTTCTATTGAAGCACTTCAAACTTTATTAAAAAAAGACGAAGGTACATTTGATGGCATACATGTTCATTCAGATGATGCCTTTGCTGATATAGAGAAATTAAAAGCTTATCTAGGAAATAAAGCATCTATTGTTGGATGGTGGCAACAAAATGGTAATTTTTTTGCTGCTATGAAAATGGAGAAAACAGCTTTATTTATTGTATTAATGCTTATTATCCTTGTAGCTTCACTAAATATTATTTCTTCTTTATTAATGACTGTAATGAGTAGAAGAAAAGAAATTGCCCTACTTTTATCAATGGGAGCAACAAGTAAAGAGATAAAATCTATCTTTTTAAGAGTTGGAACAATCATAGGCTTTTCAGGAATCTTAACCGGAATTGCTTTAGGTTTTATTGGTTATTGGTTATTAGATAATTTTGATATTGTTACACTTCCTGCTGATGTTTATGGAAGTGCAAAATTACCACTTGATTTAGCAATGAATGATTTTATTTCTATTATTATTGGTGCAGTTGTTATCGTACTTGTTTCTTCTTATTATCCTGCTTCAAAAGCTACTAATATTGATGTAATTGATGTTTTAAGAAATGAATAAAATAAGCCTTTATTTTAAAGGCTTATTTATTTGATTCTTTTTAATTTCTTCTTGCTCAATGGTATCTTTTCCTCTTATAAAATCAAAAAATATTGATGGAAAACTTAATATTCTTTTACCTATATTCATAGGTGCACTAATTGTATCTTTAGTGAGATTTGTTGATATTTTTGGATTATCTGAATTACCACTTAAATTAACTTCTGTTTCAACTCTATTATTATCACCTAATAACACATAATTTATTACAGGAATCATTCCAATTAGTTTTGAATAGTCTTTGAAAAATATAAGCTTAATATTTGAATCTATTGTATCATTCTTTAAATCAACTGTTCCACTTCCATCAAAATCAATACCATTTCCAATCGTAATTAATTTTGTAACATCTAATAGCTCTTTATCTTTATTATAGTTAAACTCTATTGTTCCATCTACGATATTATATGCCAAAAGATTAAATCCTGAATTTGTAGCTAATCCCACAACAGCTGGAATAGCTAATAAAGGATTTATAAGTGCAGGTGAAGTTTGAATAAATAATAAAAGGTTATTTAAGATAGTTACTCCCTCAACATTACTATTTTTAATTATAAATTTTCCATTTAAATCATTCATATAACCACTTGCATAAAACATCAAATTTCCACCACTAAAAATATGTTTTCCAATAAGTGCATTTATAAATTCATCACTTACATTATTTGAAAAAATATCTATCTTTTTATTTTTCGATTCTCTAAAAGTGACACTAGTTTGTTTATAATCTAAACTAACGAATTTACTATCTTCTCTAATTCTAAGAACAAACTCATCTGCTAAAAGTTTATTTACTTCATCATAAAATATGATTAGGTTTTTACCTTTTATATCAATTTTTTTATATTTAATATTTTTGATTTTTTCACTATCAGTACTTGAATAATGTAAAGCATAATCTTCTGCATACAAAGAAACCGAATCTTTTGTTAACTGTAAAATTAAATCTTTATTTTTTGTTTCAATAAAAGTTGTATCATTTTTTAAACTTCCAACTAAACTTAATTTTTCAATTTTATTATTATTCTTTTTAATTGGTAAATTAAGATCTTTAACATCTGCTTCAAAATCAATGCCAGAATTTTTTATTAAAATTTTTGCATTTTCTAAATAATAAATGTCAGTATCCATTTTTAATTTAGAATTAAATAGACTTATAATTACTTCTTGTTTTAAATTAGTTGTTTCTATTTTATTATTTTCAAAAATCACATCTAAATTTTGTAAATAAATATTTAATTTGTCATCTATTTCTATTTTTATATCTTCATCTTTTGAAGATATTTTTGTTTTTCCATCTTCTATTTTTCCGTTAATCTCTAAAGAATCAATATTTGTATCATTTTTTTGAAGTGGTAAATTCAAACCTTTTATAAAAGCTTCAAAATTAATATTTTTTTCATCTTTTATTTGTAAAGCTATATTTCCTTCTTTAATTGAATTATCTTTTAAAAGTTTAGAATATGGATAAATCTTTGATAAATCGTCAATATTTACATATATTAAATCAGAAATTTTTATATTTGTTCCTAAATCTTTTAATAAAATATTCACTTCATTATTAAAATTTAAATCAATAGCTGTATTTTTATCTTTTATTTCAACAATGTTTTCTTTATTTTCTTCTTTTATTAGAAAAGATTTTATGTTAGCATCACCGCACGATTTTAAAGTTTGTAAATCAAGATTAAGATTAACAGTTGCATTAATCATATCTTTATATTTAAAATCACCATTCTTAATTTTTATCAAAGAATCATCTAAAATAACTTCAGCATTTTTACTTTCAAATTCAAAATTATTTATAGCAACTTTGGCATCATTTAGAAAAAATTCTCCATAGGTTGACATATTTTTTGTTGTATCATAGGGGAATTTCATGAGGAAAGAGGCTTGTGTATTTCCACTTTTTTGAAGAACAGGAAGAGTAATATTATAGGCTTTTAATATATCTAAAATATCTTTATCTAATTTACTATTAGTTTTTAAAAACACATCAACTTGTCCATTTTTTTCACTTGTTAAATTATTAATTAGGACAAAACTTCCATCAAGTTTTTTGTCTTTAAATATCGGTTCTATTAAATTAAAATGTAGTTTATTATCTTTAAAAAATATATCTAAGCTTTTTGTATTTACAACATCTACGTCCTTATGAAACCTAATTTTTGCATCTTTAATTTGTGCTTTACCTTGGATTGAATTTTCAATTATATGATTATTTATTAAATCATATTCTGCATACAATCCTTCAATTTTTATATCTCCTTTTACATTATCATACATCCATGACTCTGCAATATCAGGTAAATGTAGAAAATTTTTTAGAAATTTTAAACTTTTAAAAGGTTCGCTTACTAAATAAAATTTAGCTATTTTTTTAGTCATTTCTACATGTATATTACTTTGTAAATTTTCATAATAAAAATTCCCATAATAATCTATTCTTTCGTTAAAATAATCTATTTTAACCTTACCATCAAATAATAAATTTAAATCTTTTAAGTACAAAGAGTATAACTCAAATACCACTTGATTCGATATTGTGTCGATTTTTGAAGCAATATTTATATATTTATTATCAAGATATAAAATCTCATCATCTAAAATTATTTCAAACTCATTATCATTAATTTTTAGCTTATTTATCTTTATTTTTTGGAAGAAATTTAAAACTTTTGGAAGTATTTCTATGCTATTCTTTAGCTCTTCGAAAGAACTACTTGTTGTCGTTTTCTCCGATTTATATTCGATGTTATCAATAGTTAAAATAAGTTTTTTATCCATTTTAATATAGAATTGCGAAACTAAAATATTTGAAAAAGAAAAAGAGTCTATTTTTATGCCTGTATACAAAAATGAAAAAAATGAAATTATTATTAAAAAAAGAAAGAGAAAAATAGGTTTAATCATCTTCAACATTATTGATTTTGTCCTTGTATGTTTGATTGCAGTATTATTTTACGTAACGATGCCTATTACTTCTACTAAAATATTATTCATCCCTAAAGGCAGTACTAGTCATATTATATCATACTTAAATAAAAATGGTTTTGAGATGGGTATTGTTGATGAATTAGTTATAAAATCATTAGGTTATGTTCAAAGTGGGTGGATAGATATTAATCAAAATAAACTAACAAGAATGGATTTTATTTATAAATTGATTACTTCAAAAGCTGCACTTAAAAATATCACTTTAATTCCAGGTGAAACTTATTATATCTTTTTAAAAAAATTAGCATTAGAATTTAATTTATCAGAAGAAAAATTAATCGAATTATATAATCAATATGCATATAAAGCAGATGGAAATATTTTAGCAGAGACTTATTCCTTACCTCTTGGAATGAGAGAAGATTATATGATTTTTTATCTATTTTCTCAAACAAATAAAAAATATGAAGAGTTCTCTAAAAAAATCTTTGGATACTATGATAAAAGAAAATGGTTTAATTACTTAAGTTTAGCTTCTGTAATACAAAAAGAAGCAGCAATAACAAATGAAATGCCTATCGTTTCAAGTGTTATTTATAATAGACTTAAAAAAGGTATGAAACTTCAAATGGATGGAACTTTGAATTATGGAGAGTTCTCAAATACGATAGTTACTGCTGATAGAATAAGAGATGATAACACTACTTATAATACTTATAAATTTACAGGTCTTCCCAAGGATCCCGTTTGTGCAGTAAGTTTAGAAGCCATTAAAGCAGCAATTTTCCCTGTAAAGAGTGATTATTTATATTTTGTAAGAGAAAATAAAACAGGTCTTCACAAATTTGCAGTAACTTTTGAGGCACATCAAGCTAATATAAATGCAAATGTAGGTGTTGCAAAAACTTATACAAAAGTTAAAGCCGATGAGACTTTAATTGACGCTGAAGCCGAAACTATAATGAAAACAGATGTTTCAAAACAGAAACCTGTATCTATAAAAGATTTATTTAATAATGTAAATTAGCAAACTTGTGAAAATTTGAAACAATCAAATTTTCACATTCCAAATATATCGAACTTTCAATTTCCTTAAATTCAAATCTAGCTATCATGTCCCTAACATTAAAATTCAAATTTAGGAAACAATATGTCAAAAATCATTTACACAAAAGTTGATGAAGCACCAGCTTTAGCAACATACTCTTTTTTACCAATCATTAAAGCATTTACAAAAAGTTCTGGTATTGAAATGGTTACAAAAGATATTTCATTAGCTGGAAGAATTTTAGCTAACTTCCCTGAAAACTTAAAAGAAGATCAAAAAATCTCTGATGATTTAGCTGAACTTGGAGCATTAACTCAAGATCCATCAGCTAACATTATTAAATTACCAAATGTTTCGGCATCTGTTCCTCAATTAAAAGCTGCAATTGCAGAATTACAATCAAAAGGTTACAATATCCCAAATTTTGATGCTAGTGAAGAAATTACAGCTAGATATTCAAAAATCACTGGATCAGCAGTTAACCCTGTATTAAGAGAAGGAAACTCTGACAGACGTGCTCCAAGTGCTGTTAAAAACTATGCAAAAGCAAATCCTCATAGAATGGGTAAATGGTCAAAAGATTCTAAAACTGATGTTGCTTGTATGACTTCAGGAGATTTCTATGGTTCTGAAGTATCTAAAACTTTTGATGAAGCAAATGATTTAAAAATCTCTTTCTTTGACAAAAATGGTACTGAAACTGTATTAAAAGCATCTACAAAAGTTCTTGCAGGTGAAATTATTGATGCAACTACATTAAGTGCAAAAGCTTTACAAGAATTCTATGCAGAAGCTATCGAAAGAGCTAAAAAAGAAGACGTATTATTATCTTTACACTTAAAAGCTACAATGATGAAAAACTCTGATCCAATTATGTTTGGATTTGCTGTAAAAGTTTATTTCAAAGATTTAATTGCTAAACATTCGGCATTATTTGATGAAATGGGTGTTAACTTTAACAATGGTTTAGGTGATTTATACGCAAAATTAGAAACTTTAGATGCAGCTAAAAAAGCTGAAATCGAAGCTGATATTGCAGCAGTTTATGCAAAACAACCAAGACTTGCAATGGTAAATTCTGCAAAAGGAATCACAAACTTACACGTACCATCTGACGTTATTATTGATGCTTCTATGCCTGCTATGATTAAAGGTGGTGGGAAAATGTGGAATGCTGATGATAAAGAAGAAGATACAATTGCAATGATTCCAGATAGAGCATATGCTGGAAGTTTCAAAGCAGTTATTGATGATTGTAAAGAACATGGAGCATTAGATGTTACAACTATTGGAACTGTTCCAAATGTTGGATTAATGGCTCAAAAAGCTGAAGAATATGGTTCTCATGATAAAACTTTCCAAGCTAAAGAAGATGGACAAATCAAAGTTATTGATAAAGATGGAAATGCAGTATTTACTTTTGATGTAGAAAATGGTGATATTTTCAGAATGTGTCAGGCTAAAGATGCTCCTATCCAAGACTGGATTAAATTAGCAGTTTCAAGAGCTAGATTATCTAATACTCCTGCAATTTTCTGGTTAGATAAAAATAGAGCTCATGATGCTCAAATGATTAAAAAAGTTGAAAAATATTTACCAACACATGATACAACTGGTTTAGATATTACAATTATGTCTCCTGTTGATGCAACTCTAAAATCTTTAGAAAGAATGAGAAAAGGACTTGATACTATTTCTGTAACTGGAAATATTTTAAGAGATTATAACACTGACCTATTCCCAATTTTAGAGCTTGGAACATCTGCAAAAATGTTATCAATCGTTCCATTAATGCAAGGTGGAGGATTATTTGAAACAGGTGCTGGGGGATCTGCTCCTAAACACGTTGAACAATTTGCACAAGAGTCTTATTTAAGATGGGATTCATTAGGTGAATTTATGGCATTAGCTGCTTCTTTTGATCACTTAGCAAATACTCAAAATAATCCAAAAGCAAAAGTTTTGGCTGATACTTTAGATAAAGCAACAGGAACTTTCCTTTTAAATGACAAATCTCCAGCTAGAAAAATAGGAGAAATTGATAATAGAGGTTCTCACTTCTTCTTAGCTATGTATTGGGCTCAAGAATTAGCTGCTCAAAATAATGATGCAGACTTAAAAGCTGAATTTACACCAATTGCAAAAGCAATGACAGAAAACGAAGCACAAATTGTTAAAGAATTAACACAATGTCAAGGTAAAGCTGTTGATATGGGTGGATACTACTTACCAGATGATGCAAAAACATCTGCTGCGATGAGACCATCTGCAACATTAAACGCAATTATCGGATAATATTTCCAAACTATAAAAGAGAAGATTTTTTCTTCTCTTTTACTTTTTTTAACTAACTTTCTTTTCTAATATTTAAAACTTTCTTTCAATAAAAAATAAAAGCTAAGAGCTAAACTGTTATAATTTCTAATAAAAAATTTAAAGGTTCTATTTTGAATAAAAAAAGAGTAGGAATTGTAGGAGTTGGAAATGTTGGAGCAACATTAGCCTTTACTCTTGCAACAAAAGATATATGTTCTTCGATTCTTTTAAAAGATCAAAGAGAAAATATTACTCAAGCTATGGCTCTTGATATTTCTCAAGCAACAAATGCCGCTAATTCTAAAACAGTTATTCATGCTTGTTTAAATGATGAAGAATTTAAAGATTGTGATGTTATTGTAATAACTGCTGGATTGCCAAGAAAACCTGGAATGAGTAGAGATGATTTACTTCTTACAAATGCAAAAATTATGATTTCTGTTATAAAAAGTATTATTCCACATAATCCCCATGCCATAATAATAATAGTTTCAAATCCTCTTGATGCTATGGTTTATACAGCATTAAAAGCATCTAATTGGTCAAGAAATAGAATCATTGGAATGGCCGGAATTTTGGATAGTGCAAGAATGGCTCATTTTATATTTGAAAAATTAGGATATGGTCAAGGACAAATTGAAGCTTCTGTTATGGGTGGACATGGTGATGATATGGTTCCTCTTGCTGATTTTTCAACTGTAGCTGGAGTTAGTTTAAATGAAGTTTTATCAGAAAATGATATTGAAGATATTATTAATAAAACAAAAAATGGTGGTGCTCAAATTGTAAAATTATTAGAAACAGGTTCCGCATATTATGCACCTGCTTATTCTACTATTTTGATGATAGAATCTATTTTAAGTAATAAAAAGAAAATTTATCCTTGTTCTATTATGTTAGAAGGCGAATTTGGATTTAAAGATATAGTTTCAGGAGTTCCTATAATGTTGGGAAGTAATGGAGTTGAAAAGGTTGTTGAATTAAACTTAAAAGAAGAACAAAAACTGCAGTTTTCAAAATCTGTTTCATCTGTTAAGAATTTAATAATTACTTTAGAAGAAAAAATATTTAATACAAAATAAAAGGAAAAATATGAAACAAACATTAGAAGTTTTAAATGTAAAATGTGGTGGTTGCGCTAGTACTTTAATAAAATCATTAAAAGATGAATTTGGGGAAGTTGAAGTAAATCTTGAAGTAATGCCAAGACAAATTACACTTGATGTTGATGAAAATAAAAAAGAAGTTTTAAAACTAAAATTAAGAAGTTTAGGTTACCCTTTAACAACTGATGAACTAAGTGGTTTTGAAAAAGCGACAACAACTGCAAAAAGTTTTGTTTCTTGTGCTATTGGAAAGTTTAATAGCTAAGAGTGAGAATTAACTCTCACTCTTAAATTTAACTCATTTAATGTTTTACTAAACGACTATCAATCCATGCACCAATTAGTGTAGTTATTTTTTGTAATAACCAACTAACTACGATAAATGTAACTAACCAAGCAATTACAGCAGCCCATGAGGGTAAATAATCAAAGAATATATCATAACGACCAATTAACGGCCAGTGAATTAAATACACTTCAAATGAATAAAGTCCATATATTGATAAAAACTTATTATCAAACTTTTTAAGTGAAAAAATAACAATAAATGCAAACATTAGAATAATAGAAGTAAGTTGATCAACAAAATACCCTTTTCCTAAAATTGCTGTTAATGTAGGCCAATGATTAGCAGTTGTATGTAAAGACATATAAACTACAACTCCAAGCATTAATGCAATAATAACATAAGGCATAATTTTAGCTTTATTTCTAAACTCTTTTAAATGTGCAACAAATTTATTCTCTTTATCTTTTGTTTCAAATAAAAGCCATGCAAATACAATACCCAATGAAAAAGCTACTGTATGTAATCTATGAAGCCAGTTATCTCCCATATTTAAAGGATTATAAACTCCAATTAATGTGGCAATTACAGCTAATATTATTGCACTTAACCATGGTCTTTTTGTACTAAAAACTAAAGGAAAAAGTACATAAAACATCATCATCCAAGTTATATACCAAAATGGTGAGTTAACATCATCAAATCCTTCTGCAGTTGGAAACCAACCAAGTAAAGATTGAATCATATAAGGAAAAGTATAATGAATATCTAAAAATATTGCATTTGCAGCAAATATAAGAATAAGTGCTACCCAAAATGGAATAAATATTTTTATTACTCTTCTTTTGTAAAATTCAAAAATTGGAAGTGGTTTTTTTAACATTCCAACAGTTAAGCCATATCCAGACATAAAAAGAAATAAATCAACTCCAACTCCAGCAATAATAGAAAGAGGAAAAAGAAAATCGGCATTTGTAACTAGCATGTAAGCAAAATGTGCAAAAACAACTGTTAAAATCCCTAACCCTTTTAACTCTTGAGTAACTGAAATAGGAAATAAATCTGTATGTTTTGATCTTTTAAAAGTAAAAAGAAGAACTGCAATTAAAACAGCTATAACAATAAGATTTGTACTGTAAATATCATCGGTAAGAGTGATTGGCATATATGCTCCCAAGTTTTTTTGATAGTTTTTTGAAAACTTGAATTTTTACAAGTTACAATAAACATATAGCATAATTATAACTATTTATAAATAAAAAACGAAATTATTTAAGAAATACTTTAATATTATCAATGTTTTTTGTGTCAGCAAATTTATCTAATAATGAAGCTAATTGAATTACTTCATTATTTTTCATTCTAATACAACCACTTGATTCATTTGTTCCAATTGTATTTTCACTGAGAGTTCCATGTATTCTAAAAGTATTTTTTCCATCGACAATATGAGTAAGATTAATTTTAGCTGCACCCATATAATTATATTTATTTCCAGGAGGCACAACTTTTGGTAAATCTATTCCTCTTTTTTTAAAAGTATCAATAGTATCTTGGGTTGGATACCAAAAAGGTCTTAAAGTAATAGAAGTTACACTTCCCTCTCCTGTTGGCTTTTTTATTTCATCTTTTCCTGTTGAAACAACATAAGTTTGAATATTTCTAATTTTATTATTAATTTTTCCTTTTAAAACCATAAGATTTTTTGATGAATCAACTTCTATTATTAATTGCTCATATAAAGTTATATTAAGCGTTGGATCACTTTTTAAAATACTATTATTTATAGCTTTATTTTTTATTTCACTATTTTTTTCAAATTTATATTTTTTTATTTCATCAAAATAATTCATTCCTAAAAAGTTCTCATTTAAGATATTTGATTTTTTATCTTTTGAATTTAAATCTATAAAAAGAGGATTACTATCATTAATTTGTTCTAAATCATAAGATATTTCTTTTACAAAAGATTTTTCTGTTTTAATAAAATTAGAAACTTTTTTAATTGTATTATTAGCTTCATCAATAGTTTTAAATGAACCATAATAAGTTTTAAATTTTTTATCTTTATCTTTTACAATAAAAACTTCTAAATTATTATCTTTTAGAATCTTTCTTTTACAATTCATTGCTCCATCAAAATCTAAAGTTGTGCAAACAGCGATTGTATATGTTTTTATATTTGCACAATTAAGTACTGATTGAAGAAATAGTATAAAAAAAACAACTCTTTTCATCTATTACTTATAATGATTTAACTATTTGTTCTAAGATATTTTTAGAATTTTCTTGAGAAATTCCTTTTTCTAAACTATTTAATTCAACTAGCCCTTCATTCATTTTCACAATAGTTCCATCACTATTTAGTTTATAAATAAAGTATCTATTTTGTGTATTATCTTTTAAATCTAAACTATTAATAAAAAAACCATTTGAATCATTTATCAAAGGAATTTTTGAATCTTTATACAGCTCTTCAAGTTTTCCATTTACTGCTAATTGTTTTATTAACCAAGGAGTATTTGAAATATTTGCTATTAAAACTATATTTTTATCCGTATATCTATATAAATCTTTAAATAAAACTAAACTATCATGATTTAAAACTATTATATATTTTTCAACACCTTTTTGAAAAAGTGTTTGAGCTTTCGTATAAGGATTATTTGATACAAGGTCAAAATGTCCTGGAATAAAATCTATATTTAGAACCTTTTTATTTGAATTTACTTCATTTTTATTTGGATCTTTTGGCGCTGTTAAATAAGTCAAAAGACCAAATCCTATTATTCCTAAAAATACTATTTTTATTATATTTTTCATTTTTTTCCTATTACTTTATTTTTTTGTTTTTTTGCCCATCTTTTAAATAACCGATAAGTTGTTAAATTATCTTCTATTTCTTTATTATTAATTATATGCTCAACTAATTCATTTGCCAAATAAGGTGATAAAACAAATCCTCGCCCACCTACCCCATTTATTACATATAAATTATTTATAGTTTCTAACATAGAGTTTTTAATATGAGTTCCATTTAATAAATGAGGATATTTTTCAATACTTTTTTTAGAATCAACTAAAGCTCCAAGCATTGGAAAATAATCATTACTAGAAGCTCTTGCCCCTATTTTCACATCAATTACTTCCACATTTTCAAGCTTTATAATATCATTTGCTAAAGCTATTAATTTTAAAGAATCACTATTAATAATTGAATCATTATAACATCTACTACAACTATTTATATTTGCTGTTTCTATGCAATAATTACATATATTTTTATCACAATTAAACTTATGATGAGTTGCACCTATTGATACTTTAAAAAGCTTTGTATTTTCTATTTTAGAAGCTTTTGAAACCGAACACTCTTTATGATAATTTATTTTAGTTTCAGTTGTAGTGCTAACATCGATTTTTTGCCCCCAAACACCTCTTATATCAAAATACTCTTCTTTTATGTGCTTAACATCAGCGCCAGTTGTTAAAATAATATTTTTAGCATAAATTTCATCATTTATTATCCAAGTAAAATTCTCATTTTGCTCTAACTTTATAACATTGTATGAGAGCTTTTTTTCAATATTTTCTGTTAGTTTTTCGCAAATTAAAGAAGGAATTACTTGAGATCCTATTTCAAAGAAATATCCATCATTCATTTGGCTATATTCAAAATCCATATATGGTTTATAAGAGTCAAACTTATCTGCATCTTCTCGATTTTTTGGGATTCGGCATACTCCACAATTATTTATTAATTCTTGTCCTAAATTTTTATAAAAATTTGTAGAAAAAATCAAAGACTTTCTGATCAAATCTTTAAAATCATTTGGCTTACCCAAAAGTGGAGATAAAAATGCACCAGCTGCACCACTTGCTCCAAAAGCAACTTGGCTATTTCTGTCTATTAATAATATTGAGTTTGAATATTTAGATAAAAAATGCCCTATTGAACATCCGGCAATCCCTGCTCCAATAACTATATAATCGAACTCTTTTTTATTCATTTTTATCCACTTCTTTCTCAAAAAGTTGAAGATTTGGTCTAAAATAACCTCTTCCACCTTTTAAACTAATACATTTATATTTTGGAAACTTTTTTTTATAATATTCAAGTCTCTCTTTTGTTGTTTTTCCAGTATCACAATAAAAAACAAATACTGAATTTTCTGGAAATTGTTGCATTAAAGGTGGATTATAAAGCATAGTTTGCATATTTGCAATAGGCTTTAAAATTGTATCTATTAAGATTATTTTGATATTTTTTGATTCAAGATCTCTCTTGTTTTTTAAAAATTCTTGTTGAGTCCATTCATCTTTAGAAAACATAAATAATTATTCCCTTTGCTTTAAAGCAGAATATTAGTATATTCCCTATTAAAAAAAAGTAATTTTTATAAGATTTTAGATAAAATGACTTCTCAATTGAATATTAGGGATGATTTATGAAGATTTTAGTTACTGATGATTCTAAAATGGCAAGAAAAATGGTTATAAAGATATTAAATGATGTATTAAACGATAATGTTGAAATCTTTGAAGGTCAAAATGGGCAAGAAGCTTTTGATTTATACAAAGAACATTCACCAAAAATAGTTTTTCTTGATCTAACTATGCCTATAATGGATGGATTTGAAGCTCTAGCCAAAATTAAAGAGTTTGATAAAAATGCAAAAGTTGTAATTATTTCAGCAGATATTCAAAAATTATCCATGGATAAAGCTCTACAATTAGGAGCATTTAATTTTATTAAAAAACCTATTGATTTAGAAAAAATGCAACAAATTCTTAGTAAAATTAATGAATTGGATAAATAATGAAATCTAATATAACTTTAACGGAAGATGAAAAAGATTGTTTACAAGAACTTATGAATGTGGCTTACGGAAGTGCAACAGCTGCAATTACAGAAATTCTTGATGCTTTTGCAAAACTATCTATTCCAAAAATTCAAATTATAAATGCAAGTGAATTAAAAACTTATTTATCAAATGAATTAAATTTGGAAGTTGAACATTTAGTATCTTTACAACAAATAAATGGAACTCTTTGTGGTGAAAATATGTTTGTTATTGACAAACAATCTGCAAAAAATATAGCTTATAAATTTGGTCTTGAAGAAGATGAAGTAAATGATGAAGAAATTGCAGATGTTGTTTTAGAAATAACAAATATTCTATCATCTTCGACTATTAGTAAATTAGCTGAAGATATTGATACCAATGTATCTTTTTCAGCACCAACAATAAAAATTTTAAATTCAATAGATCAACTAAAAAACCTATTTATTTCAAAATATGAAAAAGTTATTATTATATCTACTCAGTTAAAATTTGAGGATTTAGATATAAATGCAGAATTATTTATTTTTACAACTGATAATTCTATTTTATATATAAAAGAAAAACTAAAAAAAATATTAGATGAGTTTTAATCGTGAAAACAAATAAATTTGATGTAATTTGTAATACTGTTGATAATGGAATAATTCTTATTAATAAAAATCTAGAAGTAAAGTTTTGGAATCGTTGGCTTGAAATTAGAACAGGAATTAATTCAAAAGAGATTATAAATAAAAATTTAAAAGATTTTTATCCACAAATAGATGATAAAAAATTAATTAGAAAAATAACTACTGCTTTAAAATTAAATTCTTCTACTTTTTATACTCCACAAATTAGCAAATTTTTATTAAATATTGAATTATCAAAAGTTGCAGATAAAGTTTTTGATGAAATGCAACAAAGTATTACAATCACACCTTATGACATTGAAAATGAATTAGCTATTGTTTATATCTATGATACAACTATTTTATCTGAAATTAATTATAAGTTAAAAGAAGTAAAAGAAGAAATAGAAGAAAGAAATGAAGAATTAAAACTTCTATTTGATACAACAATGGAAGCTATTATTGTTTTTAAAGATGATAAAATTAAAGATTGTAATCAAATTGCATTAGATTTATTAAATTATAAATCAAAAGAATCTCTTCTAAAAAAAGATATTAATGATTTAAATATAAATATTTTAGAAAGAAATCATAAAAAGCCAATCGAAATAACTATTACAAGGGAAGACAAAAGTTCTTTTAAAGCCCTTGTTAATATTAAAAATGCAACAATAAAATCTCAAAGTTTAAAAATACTCACAATAATTGATATTACAGATATAAAAAGAAAAGAAAACCTTTTATCTGAACAAACAAAACTAGCAGCTATGGGTGAAATGCTCGGAAATATTGCTCATCAATGGAGACAACCTTTAAATATAATATCAATTACAGCATCTAGTACAAAATTGAAAAAAGAGATTGATTTATTAACAGATAAGATGTTAACTGATGCTTTAAAACTAATTTCTGAAACGACAGAACATCTATCAAATACAATTGATGTTTTTAAAGACTTTTTAAAAGAAGATAAAGAAAAATCTTTATTTAATTTATCTCAAAATATGAATAATAATATTTCATTAATAGAAACGATATTGAATGAAAATCAAATAAGAGTAGATTTAGATTTAGATAATGATATTTATCTTTACAATTTTTCAAATGAGTTTAGTCAAGCTTTTATAAATATTTTACATAACGCAAGTGATGCTCTTGCTTTAAAAGTAAATGAAAATGAGTTAAAACTTATAAAAATCACAACTAAAAAAATAGATGATTGTGTAATTATTGAGATTTTAGATAATGCGGGTGGTATAGATAAACATATTATAAATAAAATTTTTGAACCATATTTTACAACTAAACATCAATATCAAGGTACTGGATTGGGATTATATATGACTCACAAAATAATACAATCAAGTATGAAAGGTAAAATATCTGTTAAAAATGACAAATTTATTTTTGAAGATAAAGAGTATAAAGGTGCCCATTTTAAAATAACTCTAAAAAATAATACTTGATTGACATTCACTCAACCTTTTGATATAATAAGCTTTTAAATATTAAATATATTATTCAAATTTATAGGATTGAAAATGGCAAAAAGTTTATATGAAACACTAGAAATTAACGAAAAAGCATCAGCAGATGAGATAAAAAAGGCTTATAGAAAACTAGCAAGAAAATATCATCCTGATGTTAATAAAGACCCTCAAGCTGAAGATAAATTCAAAGAGATTAACGCGGCATACGAAGTTTTAAGTAATCCAGAAAAAAAACAACAATATGACCAACATGGTGACTCAATGTTTGGTGGACAAAATTTCCATGATTTTGCAAGAGGTCAAGGCTCAAATGTTGATTTAGATGAAATTTTGAGACAAATGTTTGGTGGTGGAGGTGCTGGATTTGGAAGATCTGGCTTCTCACAAGGTGGATTTGGAGGGTTTAGTGAACCTGACTTAGATACAAATGCACAAATTACTATTCCTTTTGATATAGCAGTTATTGGTGGAAAACAGTCTATAAATTTAAACAATGATTCTTTTGATGTAAAAATTCCAGAAGGAATTGAAGATGGGCAAAAAATAAGAGCAAAAGGAAAAGGAAAATCATATCAAGGACAAAAAGGCGATTTAATATTAAAAATAAATATTTCAACAAGTCCTGATTATGAAAGAAATAGTGACACATTAATCAAATCTTTTGATTTACCATTAAAAACGGCTTTATTTGGTGGAAAAATAGAAGTAAAAACAATTCATAAAGACATAACTTTAAAAGTTCCTCAAAATACAAAACAAAATCAAAGATTTAGAGTAAAAGAACTTGGAGTTTTAAATAGAAAAACTGGTATCAAGGGAGATTTATATTTAAAAGCAAATATTGTTTTACCTAAAATTGAAGATTTAGATGAAGACCTAGTAAAAATCTTAGAAGAAAAACTTCCTTCAAACTAAAAAGGTTTTATTATGGAAACAAATAGCTATATAGAACCTGTTTATCTAATTTCTGCTGTTGCTGAAATTTTGAGTATTCATCCACAAACATTAAGGCAATATGAAAGAGAGGGCTTAATTAAGCCCTCAAGAACAAATGGAAAGATTAGACTTTACTCTCAAAAAGATATAGACCATATAAAATATGTTTTAACGCTTACAAGAGAATTAGGAGTTAATTTAGCAGGTGTTGTCCTTATTTTACAATTAAATCAGAAAATTGAAATTTTAGAAAATGATATTCATATTTATAAAACAAAAATTAAAAATATAAATAATTTATCCATTGTCCCTGATACGAAAGCTTTAGTTGTGCAACAAACATCTTTTGATATGATTATTATTGAAAAAAATAATTAGAGTTACATATTTTTTTACTAATTTAGATACAATTCCAAAATGAAAAATAAACTATATAAAATTATTCCATTAATCTCAATTATATTCTTGTATTCTTCTTTAGTAAGCTTTGGAAAAGAAGATTTTAGTAAAAAAAATAATGATATAAAAATAGAACAATTACAAGTAAAACACATAGCTTCACAAGAAATTCTAAGAAAAATTGCACAACATCAAATAGAAACAAGTTGGATTAATGCCTCTATTATTTCAGTTGTAAAAAATACTTCTAATACACAGTGGATTGTTACTTTTAAAAATAATGAGTCAAATTTAAAAACAAAAGAACTAAATATTTCTATTAATTTAAATGGTGAAGTAATAGAAAGTAAACTTATCTAAAGTTCAAAGCTTTGAAAAATTCCAAAGCTTTTTTAGTAGAGATTAAAACTTTGCAATCAAATCCTCAAACACTTTCGTTAATCCCTCAACCTCTTTAACAGTAGTTCTCTCTCCAATACTGTGAATAGTATCATTTATAACTCCAAATTCGATAGCTTCGATTCCAAATACACCGAAATATCTGGCATCACTTGTTCCACCAGCTGTGCTATGTTTTGTAATAATTCCAAGAACTTCTTGGATAGAGTTTTCCATTGTTTTCACAACTTTTGATTCTTTATTTGTTACAAAAGGATATGAGCCTTGTGTTGTTCGTAAAGCGTAATTTAGATGACCAAAGATTTTTTCTATATAAGCTTCAACATCTTCTCTTTTCGTATTTGTTGAATTTCGTACATTGAACATCAAATCAAGTTTATTTGGTGTTACATTTGTCACTTGCATTCCTGCTCTTATGTCTGTGATTACCAGTTTACTTGGGGCGAAATACTCATCTCCATTATCCAAATCATATCCTGCAATTTTTTCTAAAATAGGAGCAATTTGATGAATTGGATTTATACCTTTTTCTGGATATGCTGCATGTCCTTGTTTTCCTTGAATTGTTAAATATCCATTGATACTTCCACGACGCCCTACTTTTATAGCATCTCCAAATACCTCTTCACAAGTTGGTTCTGCTACAACTGCATAATTGGGAATCATGTCTATCTCTTTTAAATGTTCAAGCATTTTGATAGTTCCGTAAGTTCCTTCTCCCTCTTCATCTGATGTCAAAAGAATTGATAATGTTCCATCAAAATTTTTAGCATTTTTACAAGCATATAAAAAAGCAGCATCTCCACTTTTCATGTCTTGCGCACCACGTGCTGTTATTACTCCATCAACCACATCAGCAGCAAATGGATCAACTGTCCATCCTTCGCCTGTTGGAACTACATCTATATGACCTGCAAAACAAAGATGTTGAGCTTTTTCGTTGAATTTTTTATAATAAAATCTATTTTTTACGCCTTCCATATCTACTTTTATACAAGTCCAGTCTAGCCCTAAATACTCTTCTATAAAATCAAATGCTCCATCATCATGTGGAGTTAGTGATTTGAATCTTAATAATTTTTGAAATAATTCTATAATAGTCATTTATATATCCTTTTAGTTATGGCAGATTTTAGCTAACTTAACTTTATTTTGTTATAATAAAACAGTTAAAAAAATTTAATTTTATTATTTAATTATAAAAGGGTTTTGGTGGGTAAATTAGAAAAATCATTTTTTTGGCTTTGTTTTGTAGTAGGTATTTATGCAATTATTGGATTCAAACTTATCCCAATAATTTTAAAAGACCAAATTATAAAAAATTTAGATGAAAATCTAACACAAAAGGCAACTATTGGTGAAATTCAATTTAATCCATTTAATATTAGTGCAATAATTCATGATTTTAAAATTTCTGATACAAATGAACAATCAACTATTTCATTTAAAGAATTTTCAATTGATTTTGCACTACTAAAATCAATAGAAAAACAACATATTAGTATAAAATATATTACTCTAAAAGATGCTTCTATAAATATACTTGAAAAAAAATATGGAAGTTTAAATCTAGTAAAACTTATAAAACCTTCTTTAAATCAAGAGAAAAAAGAAGAAAAAAATTCTTCTTTTGACATTAAGTTTTTAGTTTCAAAAATCGTACTTGAAAATGCAAATATAAAATACTCAAATCAAGATAAAATTCCTTATTCATTAGATTTAAAAAACATAAATTATATTTTACACGATGTAGGAACTTATAAAAATATTTTATCTTCAAATGATTTAAAATTTACATTAAATGAAAATACAAATATTACAATTGGTGGAGCTTTTAAACTAGAACCATTCAAAGCTTATGGGAAAGTTTTAATTGAAGATTTGAGATTAAAAGATTTAATTAGCTATAAAAAAGATTTATTAAATTTTGATTTAAATGAAAAAGCAAACTTAAATTTAGAATTAAACTATAATCTTGATACTACAAATAATTTGGATTTACAATTAAATACTGACAAATTTGAATTAAATAATTTGAATCTAACTCAAGATGAAACAGCTCTATTAAATCTTGAAAAAATAAATATAAAAACTTTTGATTTTGATTTGCAAAAACAAAATATTAATCTTGATAATATTGATTTTAATAGTTTAAAGGCGAATTTAATTTTAAATAGAGATGGTATAAATTTTGCAAATTTAATTCATCAAAGAACTATAAAAAATGAATCAGAAGATAAAGATTTAAGAATAAAAGAAGAAATAACATCAAAGCCTTGGAATATAAATTTATCAAAGGTAAGATTAAATAATAGTGATTTTATTTTTACAGATAAGATAAATAATAGTATAACTCAAAGTAAAGATTTTAATATAAATTTCAATAACTTAAAAATTATAAATTCTGATATTGAGTTAGATACTTTAGTTCTAAATAATCCAAATCTAAACTTTGAAGATAAAACAAATAATATAGAATTATCAGCAAAAGATATCCAACTACATATTAATAATCTTATAAATAAAAAAGACGATTTATCTATAAATTTTATAAAATTATTTGAACTAAAACTTGATTTTCTAAATACAAGTGATAAAACAAAAATCATAGCTAAGAATCTTGATTTAGAAATTCAAAAACTTTCAAATAACAAAAATGGATTTAAAATAAATAAAACAAATATAAATAAACCTGATATTTGTATTATTTTAGCTAAAAAAAATATTCAAATAAAAGATAAAAATATTATAAACTCTGATTCAAAAGAATTAAAAAATCTAGAAAAAGAAGAAGACAATACATCAAAAACTAATCTGAATATTGGTCCTGTTAATATTACAAATGGAATTTTTAGTTTTGAAGATAAAAATTTACCAATTCCTTTTAAAACAACAGTTACAAAATTAAATGGAAAAATTTCAGAGTTCAAAAACACAAAATCAAGTACTACAAATCTTGAAGTAAAAGGTGTTGTTGATGAGTATGGAGTTGCTAAAATAAGAGGCGTTGTTCATCCAAATAATATTAAATTATTAACAGATATTAATATGATATTTAACAATATTGCCATAAATAATTTCACTCCATACTCAGGTAAATTTATAGGAAGACAAATTAAAAGTGGGAAATTAGATTTAGATTTAAAATATAATATAGAAAAATCAAATCTTGAAGCTAAAAATAATATAGTTATTTCGAAACTAGAACTTGGAGAAAAAATAGAAAGTCCAGATGCCGTATCTTTACCTTTAGATATTGCTGTATCTTTACTAAAAGATTCAAATGGTATTATTAATATTAATCTTCCTATTTCAGGAAATGTAGATGACCCACAATTTGCAATTGGTTCTATTATCTGGAAAGCCTTTATAAACCTAATGACAAAAGCTGTAACTGCACCATTTTCTCTTCTTTCAAGTATGTTTAACTTTACAGAAGACGAAATCAGTAGTGTAAAATTTAATCCACTTGAAGATGAAGTTGGTCCTATTCAAAAAGAAACTTTAGATAAAATTGCACAAATCTTAAAATCAAAAAATGAAATTGCTATTAAATTACTACCTTCTTATGAAGAAAATACAGAAGGTTATGCTCAACAAAAACAAAACTATTTAGCAAAAAAAGATGATGATAGAAATCTAAAACCAGAAGAAATTGAAGCTTTAATTTTAAAAGAAAAAATAAAAATACCAAACTTAGAAAAAATTGCAAAAAATAGAATAATAAATATTTCTAACTATCTTGTAAAAGAAAAAGGTATTAATCCAAAACAAATAGTTATGACAGATAAAATTGAGAATAATAGTTCTGCAATAAATCTAAATATCTCAAAAAAATAAGTAGTTAAGCTTTTAAAGTTTAACTACTTTAGCACCAAACCCACCACTACTAGGATGTGCGTCTTCAAAACCTCTAACTTTTGGATGTTTTTTCAAATACTCTTTTACAGCAAAGGCTAATTTCCCAGTTCCAATTCCATGGTAAACTAAAACCTCTTCAAAACCTGCAAGTAGTGCATCTGATAAAAATTTATCAAGATTTTCAAGAGCTTCATCAGCTCTTTGTCCATGTAAATCTAGTTTTATATTTCCAGTTTCTGGTTTTTCAATAGTTACAGTTGCTTTTTTTGCTGGGATTTTTGGAGGTGGATTTCCACTTCTGCTTATATCTTCAAGAAAAACTTGAACTTTCATTCCCATGTCATTTTCAATAAATGCTTTTGCACCTTTTATTGAAACTATTGTTCCTTTTGTATTTCGATATTTCACTCTATCTCCAACAACTAATTCAACTGGTTCTTGGACTTTTTCAGTTTTGATTTCAACTGCCATTTTATGAGCAATATTTAAATGCTGATGAGATTCACCAACAAGTTTTGCCTTTATAGCTTTTTTTGCTTCATCTCTAGCATCATTATACTCTTTATGAAGTTTTGATTTTTCAGAATAAATATGTTCATCGAGTTTTTCTTTCTGATCTTTTAGATTTCCAGAAATTCTTTGCATATCTGCAATTTCAGCATCAAGTTTTGCAATTTTTTGTTTGTATTCTCTCTCTAAAGAACTACTTCGTTCAATTAATTCATTTAACTTATCTTTATCATCTCCATAAACTTCCCTAGCTCGTTTTACAACACTAATAGGAATTCCATATCTTGTGGCTGTTTCAAAGGCATAAGAACGTCCTATTGTTCCTTGTAAGAACTCATAAGTTGGTCTTTGATTTTCTTCATCATAAAGAGCAGCTATTAACTCCACATTTTCATTTGAAGCCATAAGTGCAGCTAATCTTTTATGATGAGTTGTGATAATTACTTTTATATCTCTTTGAATTAAATCTTCAATTATTACTTTAAATAAACTAGCTGCTTCATCTGAGTCAGTTCCTAGTTCTATCTCATCAACTCCTACTATTGCATTTTTTGAAGAAAAAAGTTTTGAAAACTCAACCATACGACCTGCAAATGTTGAAATATCATTTTTTACACTTTGAGGATCATCTAAAACTGCATTTATTGATTTAAAGTTACTAACAACCGTATCATGGTGGGCTTTATATGGAAGTAAATATTTTGAAAGAAAAACAGCTGCTAAAATTGATTTTAACATCATTGTTTTCCCCCCTGCATTTACTCCTGTAATCATTACAACAGATTTTGTAAAATCAATAGATATAGGTTTTGGATTACTTAGTGCTGGATGACAAAAATCCACAAGTTTATTTGTACCACTTTTTGATGGAAGAATAAAGTTTTTATCCCCTGCTTTTGCAAAAAATAGCCTTGCTTGATAGTGATCAAATTTATCAAACTCTTTGTTTATAAATTTTAGAAATAAAAGATTTTTTTCAAATAAAGACGAAATTTCTTTACAAATTTTATATAAAATCTCTTCTTGTTTATTTTTTAAATCACTTTGTTTTTGTTTTAATTCACCAATACTATGAGGAATCACATAAAAAAATCCAGAGTTAGAACGGTCAATTACAGAACCATTTAACACATGATTAAATCCACCACGAACCAATAAAGACTCTTCACCATTTATATAATGAACTTGAGAATCAACTAAATATGTTCTTATTTTTGAAGAGTTTATAGTTTTATAAAGACTTTGTTTTATTGCTTCTTTATTTTTTGAAATAGCATATTTTATGTTGTCAAAGTCTTCGTTTATTCCATCTTTTAGATTTGCTTTATCATCAAAATAATCTGAGATTTTTATAATATCATTTGGAATAATAATCTTATCAAGCCATTCGGCAAGTTTTCCATCAAAATTAAATCTTTTTAAGTATCTAAAATAATTTATCATTTTAATAAATTCAAAGATATCATCAATTTTTAAGATACCTTGCTTTTGAATATGCATCAAAGGTGTATCAAGATTTTCAATTTTGTTTGGTGCTTTTATGTCAAATTTTGACAACTCATTTATAAGTTTAAAATGAAGGTTTATATCACCTTCTAAAATAATAGATTTTTCTCTAGCTAAAAGCTTTGAAAAACTATCTATATAATCAATTAAGTCTAGTTTTTTTAGTATATTTTGCATGGCGGGATTATAGCCAAAAGCTCTTAATATTTTTATATCTAAATTATTATTCCACATTAAAATAGTAGAATTACTCAATTTAATAAAAAGGATGGAGTTATGTTAAACAAAAAAATTATTTCAATAGCATTATGTACTACTTTAATTGGAGTTGCATTAAATGCAAAAGAACATGATAATTATCAGGATGATGGAAATTATCATGAAAAAAAAATAAAACATGACAAACAAAAAGAAATACCAGCTGGTTTACAAAAAAAACTAGAAAATGGTGAAAGATTACCTATTGGTTGGGAAAAAAAATTAGAGAAAGGTCAAATAGCTAATAAACAAATGTTACATAGTGGAAGAATCTTAAATACAAATCTTTATCCAAATATTAGAAATACTGAGGTTTATCAAGTTGAAGATAAAATTTTTAGAATTTCTAGAGATACAAAAGAGATTTTAGATATTTTAAAATAGATGGAAAAATTCTAGCTTTAAAAGCTAGAATTTGTTTTATTTATATTAATTAGCAATTATTTTTTAGGTCTAAATGCTTTTATAACTTCTTCATTACAAACCAAAAATGGCCCTTCCATCAAATCAATACAATATGGAATTGCTGGAAAAACAGCATCTAAACACTCTTTTATTGATTTTGGTTTACCTGGAAGATTTACGATTAATGAACTTCCTCTTAAACCTGCTGTTTGACGAGATAGAATTGCTGTTGGTACAAATTTTAATGACTCAGCTCTCATTAACTCTCCAAAACCTGGCATCATTCTATCGCATACAGCTTCTGTGGCTTCGGGTGTTACATCTCTTAATGCAGGTCCTGTTCCACCTGTTGTTACAACTAAACAACATTTTTCATTATCTACTAAATCTTTTAATGTATCTTCAATTGTTTTTTGATTATCTTCAATACATCTATAAACAGGTTCCCAAGGAGTTGTCAAATAACTGCTAATTGTATCAATAATTGCTTTGCCTGATAAATCCTCATATATTCCCGCACTTGCTCTATCTGAAGCTGTTACGATTCCTATTTTTGCTATTTTTTCACTCATAATAAGTGTCCTTTTTCTTTTATATAATATACTGTTGCAAAATTCTTAAAAAATTCTTTTACTTTTGAAGCTTCAATTATCTTATCAACTCCACCTAAATAAACTTCTATTTTTGTGCCTTTATCTAAAAGTTTTTGAAGTTTTCCTTCATTCCATTCATAATAAAGAAGTTCTTCTAATTCTTCGATAGTTCCTAGTTTGAAATATTTTGAAATATCTATTTCTTTTGGAAAAATTACATTTTCTAAAAATGATTGACAATAAGTATTTGCATCTTTTTTAAAATACATAAGTTGTGTTCTTTTAAATTTATCATCATAATTTTGAAAAAATGCAGGAGAAAAAAGTTGAAGTGTATCAACCCTTTTTTGTGAATTCAAAGCTTCTTCAAAAGCTTTTATAGCTCCATAAGAAAAACCATAGAAAGTAAAATCATTTTTTATTAAATACTCTTCAAATAATTCTGATTCTTCAAAAAAACAAAAACCAGAAAAATAGTTTTTAGATGTCATCAAAAGTAATTACCTCATTTTTAAGCATAATATCTTTTAATCTATTTATCTCTTCCACATTTTGCGATAATTCGTTTCTTAAATCATTTTTTATATCTAAAAGTAATTCATCAACAGAATTTAGCATTTTATACTTATTTACAACATCATTAGCTGTTTTAAAAGCTTTTTCTAAATCTTCATGATTTATTGCATATTTTTCTTTTTTTATAACTTCAACCCCAATAAATCCGGCTAAATCTCTTCTAATATTTTCACGTAATTCTTGAAAAGAAGGATAAGTTGAATTTAGTTTTTCAACACTTTCATCAAATAAAGCAACTTTTGTTTTTGATATAAAGGATTTAGAAGCTTGATAAATAGCCAAAATTTCTTTTTGTTTGTCATCTAGAATTTTTATTTGTTTTTTACCAAATTCAAGTTTATTTTTTGCAACTTGAATATCTGAATTATTTAATATTTTTTTGTTATCTTTAATCATATTTAATAAAGCTTCATTTATTAATGTAGCCAAAGCAGCTGAGCTAAATCCAGCTGTTTCATTTACCAATTTTTCAATATTTATCTCATGATTTTTATTATTTAAATATAACTCTAAAATCTTTTTTCTATCATTTATATTTGGAAGTCCAACATGAACTCGTCTATCAAATCTTCCAGCTCTTAAAAGAGCATCATCTAAAACTTCTATTTTATTTGTTGCAGCAATTACAATAACTCCACTATCTCCATCAAATCCATCCATTTGAGTTAGAAGTTCATTTAATGTTGATTCTCTTTCATCATTTGATTTTCCACTTCTTGCTTTTCCAACTGCATCAATTTCATCTATAAAAATAATTGCAGGTGCGCTTTGTTTCGCTTTTGCAAAAAGTTCTCGAACTTTTTTTGCACCCATTCCAACATAAATTTGAACAAAACTAGCTCCACTTTGATAAAAAAATGGAACATCAGCTTCACCTGCAACTGCTCTTGCAATCAACGTTTTCCCAACACCTGGAGGTCCAACTAATAAAACACCTTTAGGAAGTTTAACTCCATATTCTAAATATTTTTTAGGATTATTTAAAAAATCAACAACTTCTTCAAGTTCTTCTTTAATTTCATTTATTCCAGCCACATCTTTAAATGTTATATTTGAAGTAACTGCTTGAATATTTGAGTTTAAATCTTCATTTGATATTTTTGCTCTATTTTTCACAATCTCATCATCAAAAGCTGTTGTTTGTTTTTTATTTTTATTAAAAAAGTCTTTGACTTTTTCTTGTTTTGCTCTTAATAATAAAGCTAAAAAAAGTAAAATAAACAAAAAAATGATTCCTATATAATAAGAACTTCCTTGTATGTGTGAGCTACTTTTATAAATAGTATAAATAAATAATACCAGCAATACAACTGCTGATAGCGCCATTAATTTAAAATTTTTATCTAAATTTTTATTATTTGAATCTTGCGACATTTTTATTAGCCTTTACTTCATAATCATCTATAAAAACCCAATCTCCAACTAAATCAACCGGTGAGTCTATTTCTATTTGATTGAAAAATTGATCTAAACCTATATATTTTCCATTTTTTATCGATTCAACTAAAACTTCTAATTTTTGAGTATTATTTTTTCTAAAATTAAAATTCTTTTCATCAATTATACTTACTAATTCATTGTATCTAATTTTTGCAATATCACCTTTTATCTGAGGTTTCATAGTTGCACTTGGTGTTCCATCTCTTTTTGAGTATGTAAAAGCATGAATATGTGTAAGTGGAAATCTATGAAGATTTTGCATTGCTTCACGCCATAACTCATCTGTTTCACCGGGATGCCCCACAATAAAATCAGTACCTAAAGCATAACCATTTGAACTTAAAAACTCAAAAAGTTCTAAATCTGATAAGACTTTATTTCTTCTATTCATTATTTGTAACATCTCTTTTGAAGTATGTTGTAATGCAATATGAAGATGTTTTGCCATAAATGGTTCATTTATAAGCTCTTTAAATTCATCATCAATTTGAATAGGCTCAATACTTCCCATTCTAATTCTTCTCACACCTTTTATTAAAGACATTTTTTTAAGAAGTTTTGCCAAAGAAGTGTGTTGTTTTTTTCCGTAACTTCCTACATTTGTTCCTGTTAAAATAAACTCTCCAAAACCATTTGCAGCTAAAGTTGTAACTTGTTCTAAAATTTTATCTTCTGTATAACTTCTTGCATCTCCTCTTACATAAGGAATAATACAATATGAACATCTAAAATCACAGCCCTCTTGAATTTTAATAAATGCCCTACTTTTTCCAACAAACTCTTCTACAATAGTTTCATCAATATGAGTTAAATCTCCAGCTTGAAAAAATCTTTCTTCTTTTAGCAAAAGTTCATTAATATTCTCTTTTTCAGAATGACCAAACAAAGAATCAACTTTAGCTTCTTTAAAAAGAGCTTCACCTTTTGTCCAAACTCCACAACCTGTAAATACAACTCTTGGATCTTTCGGAAGTTTTTTTAAACCACTTATATATCCTCTTGCTGTACTATCAGCACTATTTGTTACTGTACATGAGTTTATAATGACTACATCCGCTTCAGCTTCTTCTTGTGTTACTTCAAAATCTTTTAGATTACTCATCATAACTTGAGTATCAAAAACATTTGTTCTACATCCAAAAGTTTTAAAATATACTTTTGGTTTATTATGTGAAAAATTCATTAATATTTATTTCCTAATTTATCTTTGTATAATTTCATCTTCCAAATCTTTTGGAAGATTTTTTCTTTTCATAGCAGGTCCATAAGCATTATCTGTTCTATTAATATTAATTTGTTGAGTAGGATAAGCAATATGAATATCATTTTCTCTCATAAATGCATCTAAAATCTCTGTACTAATTGTACTTCTTAAAACTAATGCCGCATAAGAATTTGTTAGATACCAAGAAGATATTACAATACCTTGAGGTTCAACAAAAGTAAATACTCTAGGTTCTACTCCTGTTGCACGTAACTGATATTTATTTCTCATTTTAGATAACTGTTTTCTAGTAATATCAGTATAACCTTTTGAATAATGCTTTAAAATATCTCTTGCAATTTTTTGAGCTTTTTTATGATTTGAATCAAAAGTAATAGTAATATCAATTCCATCCCAAACTGTTCTTAAACCAGAGTGTGTATAGTTAGCTATAAGCTCTGAAAAAATATAGTTATTTGGAATAAAAAAAATTCTTCCACTTCTTCTATTTACCATATAAGAAGTCAAAGTAATATCTTCTCTAATAGTTATTTTAAATAAAGAAATATCTAAAACATCTCCAACAGTTTCAACATTACCTTTATTTACTTTTATTCTATCTCCAACTTGAATTGAGCCAGATGTTACAATAACCATCCAACCAAAAATAGACATAAACCAATCTTTTAAAGCAATTGCAATACCTGCTGATGCAAATCCTAAGATTGTTACAAGATATGAAACATTATCTATAT
Source organism: Aliarcobacter sp. (assembly GCA_028690445.1). GTDB lineage: Bacteria > Campylobacterota > Campylobacteria > Campylobacterales > Arcobacteraceae > Aliarcobacter. The sequence continues at coordinate 87,725 of JAQVBE010000007.1, forward strand.
ATGAAAATAAAATAAGCATTACAATTAAAAATACTAAAGTAAAATTAATTATTTTATTTATCATATAATAATTCTCGTTTTGAGAAAAATATCTTTTTAAAGCTAATTTTACTAAAAATGCAATTACTGATAAAATCATAATTATTATAAAAATAACAACCATTTTTTGAACTTGTTGAGATATTTGGCTTTTAATCTCCAAAATAACTTGTTCAATTTTTCTTGTATATACCTCTTCAGTTGTAGATACAATTTCTAGAATCATTACAAAATCTTTTTTTTCTTTATCCAAAAAAGTAATTTTTTCTTTATATTCGGGTTTTAAGTCTAAATTAAATAATTCTAAATATAAAAGTAACTCTTCATCCAATTTTATGGTCAAATAATCAATATCTGATTCTAAAGTTTTAAATGTTTTTTTGTTATTCTCTAATTTTTTTATCTGAGATAATGCATTAATTATTCCAAAAGGATTTGTAATATTTTCATATTTTTCAATCTCAGGGGGATTTATAAGCCCACCTATAGGTGAACCTTTGTACTCATCTATTAACTCTAATTCATTTTCTTTAACTCTGATTTTATTATGTAATTGATAAGTTTGTTCATCTGTAATATTTGTTTTTCTTTTTAAATTATCTCTCAAAACCGCAAGTTCTGTTGAAATTTTACTATATGCAAGATAGTTAGAATATCTTTTTAATAAAATATTATCTTTTAATTCAAGATCAATTTTTGAAATAGCATCAATTAAAGTATTGATTTGAGCTATATTTTCTAAATCTTGCTCTTTACTTTTTAAACCTTCAAGTTCTTGATTTTTTTTAATTTCTAGTTCTTTTTGAGCTTCTTCATATTTATCATTTATGATTTTTTGCTCAATTTGTTTAACTTCTGCTTTATCGTTTTTATCAAGCGTTGAAATATTATTACTTACAGCAGCCCATAAAAAACAATTAATAAATAGTAATAATGCTAATTTTTTAATCAATTTAAAAACCTTTTAATATTTTTATAACATCATCTTTTGTAACTTCATTAGTGATTTTGCAATCACCAATACCAACTGGAAGAATAAATTTAATTTTATTATCCAATGACTTTTTATCTAAGAAAAAATGTTCATAAAAGTCTTCCACATCTTTGATTTTATAAGTTGTTGGAATATCATATTTTTCTAATAAATTTTTTACTCTTAACTCTTCATCTTTACTCATAAGTCCTAATTTTACAGCCAATGCATTTGCCATACACATACCAATTCCCACAGCTTCACCATGTAAATATGTATCATAATTTGTTTCATTTTCAATAACATGACCAAAAGTATGACCATAATTTAAAGCAGCCCTAATTCCCAACTCTTTTTCATCTTGCGAAACTACATCTGCTTTTGTTTGAACAGATTTAGCAATTGCAATTCTAATATTTTCATCTGTTGTTAAATCGTTTTGTTCTAACCACTCAAAAAAATCTTTGTTAAAAGTCACAGCCATTTTTACAATTTCAGCAACTCCTGCTCCAAACTCTCTTTTTGGAAGAGTTTTTAAGAAATTTGGGTCTATATAAACTGCAATTGGTTGATGAAAGGCACCAACTAAATTTTTTCCAAATTTATTGTTTATTCCTGTTTTTCCACCAACACTTGCATCAACTTGAGAAAGTAAAGTTGTAGGAATTTGAACAAAATCAATACCTCTTTGATAAATAGAAGCTGCAAATCCAGTCATATCTCCAATAACACCACCACCAAAAGCAATAAGTAGAGATTTTCTATCAAGTCTTTGAGTAAAACAGTGAGCTAACATATCTTCAATTGTTTGCATATGTTTATACTCTTCACCATCAGGAATTGTACAAACACTAAGCTCTCGTGCTTTTATTTTTGTTTTTAAATACTCCAAATGAAATCCACTAACAGTTGGATTTGTAATAATCACAACTTTTCTATCAAAATATAGTTCGTTTAATTCATCTATAAAAATTTCATAAGAGTTATCATGGGGTAAAGTAATTTTAACAGTCATTTTATCTATCCAAATATTTATTTAATAAGGATTTTATATTAGCCAAAAAAAACTAAAAGAAGGTTAAAAAGCCTTTTAACTTAATTCTGTTAAATTAGTTTAAGTAAAACTTAAACTAATCTACTTTTGGATATAATAAGTAAAATTAAGATTAAAAGGAAACATTATTAAAACTTTTACATCAATGAACTTAGATGAAAAAATCATCAATGCTTTAAAAGATTTAAATTACGAAGAAGCTACGGAAATACAAAAAAAAGCTATTCCAATTGCTTTGAAAAAAAGAGATATTCTAGCAGCTGCACAAAGTGGAACAGGTAAAACTGCTGCTTTTTTATTACCAATATTAACAGAACTATTAGCGAATAAACAAGCAAACAAACCAATTCTTAGAGCTTTGATTTTAGTTCCAACAAGAGAATTAGCAACTCAAATATCAAAAGCAGTTAATGACTTCTCAAAATATATGGAAGTAGAATCACTAGCGATGGTTGGTGGAGTTTCAACAAAAGACCAAGAGAAAAAAATAGCAAAAGGTCTTGGTATTCTAGTTGCAACATCTGGAAGATTAATGGAACATTTAAAAAATGGAACTGTTGATTTATCAAGCGTTACAACTGTTGTAATTGACGAAGTTGATACTATGCTTGATATGGGATTTTTAGAAGATATTGAAAAAATACTTCCAAGTGTTGGTCCCAAAAGACAAATAATGATGTTCTCTGCAACTATGAATCAAAATGTTAAAAAACTTGCAAAAGAGTTTTTAACAGATCCAATTGTAATTGAAGTTGCACAACAAAGATCAGCTGTAAAAATCATCGACCAACAAATTGTTTTAGTTGATGAAGCAAATAAAGCAGCTGCATTATCTTATATTATTGGTTCAAGAAACTATTCTCAAGTTTTAGTTTTTGTAAATATGAAAATTGAAGCTGATACTTTAGTAGAACATTTAGAATTAGACGGTCTTCCAGCTGGTTGTATTCATGGTGATATTAGACAAACAGCACGGGCTAAAGTTATGAGAAAATTCAAATCAGGTGATATTAGAGTTTTAGTTGCAACTGATATTGCAGCGCGTGGAATTGATATAGAACTTTTACCAATAGTTGTAAATTATTCTCTTCCTGAAACTGTAACTGATTATACACATAGAATTGGAAGGACTGGACGAGCTGGAAATCCAGGAATTGCTTTGACATTATTAAGTGTTAAAGATTATAAAATGATGATTGATATTGAAAAAGAGTTAATTATCAATATTCCAAGAACAGAAGTTGAAGGTTTTGAAGCAACAGAAAAAAAACCAAGACTATTCAAAGCAAGACCAAAACAACTAAGTGTAAAAAAAGCTGAAGCTGGAAAAATAGCTAAAAAAACAGGTTATGCAAAAACAAATGCTCCTGAAAAAAAACCTGCCAAAAAGAAAAAAACTACTAAAAGAGATGATAATAGAAGTTTTGGGAAAAAATAAGGAAAAAGAGAGTTTTTCTTTTTGGGACTGTTCAAAAATCTGTGTCAACCTGGTAAAATAAGAAATACCAAAGGACACACAGATGAATATAGAGATAGATGTTGAACAGTTTGCTAAAAATATAAAAGCTGGTAAAAGTATCGGTGGAAAAGATGGAGCATTAAGCTTTTTAATTAAACAATTAACAGAAGCTGCACTTGCAGCTGAAATAGATTCTCACTTAACACAAGACTTAGATAAAAATCGTAAAAATGGTTATTCTACAAAAACTATGAAAAGTGAACATGGTTCATTTGAACTTGATGTTCCAAGAGATAGAAATGGTTCGTTTGAACCAGAAATTGTTAAGAAGAATCAAACAAGTATGACAGGTGAAATAGAAGATAAAATACTTTCATTGTATGCTCTTGGAAATTCTTATTCCCAAATATCACAAGCAATAGAAGATTTCTATGGTGTAGGTTTCTCTAAAGCCACTATAAGTGCAGTTACTGATAAAATAATACCAATGCTTCAAGAATGGAAAATAAAACCTTTAGAAGAAGTATATCCTTTCGTATTTTTAGATGCCATTCATTACAAAGTCAAAGAAGATGGGAAATATATATCTAAAGCTTTTTATACTGTCTTAGGTGTAAGAGTTGATGATAAAAAAGAAATACTAGGTCTTTACTTGAATGAAAGTGAAGGAGCGAAATTTTGGCTACAAGTTCTAACAGATTTACAGAATCGTGGTGTTCAAGATATTCTAATAGCTTCAGTTGATGGACTAAAAGGCTTTCCAGAAGCTATAAACTCAGTATTTCCGAATACTGAAGTGCAACTTTGTATAGTTCATCAAATAAGAAATAGTTTAAGATTTATAGGATCAGCTAATCAAAAACAATTTGCGAAAGAATTAAAATTAGTTTATCAAGCTTTTACAAAAGAAGAAGCTCAAATTGAACTGGATAAACTTGAAGAAAGATGGGGTAAAAAATATCCTATAGTTTTTACTTCATGGAGAAATAAATGGGAAAATTTAAAATATCCAGAAGATATAAGAAAAGTAATTTATACAACAAATATAATTGAATCAGTACATAGACAATTTAGAACTTTAACTAAGACGAAGGGTGCATTTCCAAATGATAGTTCTTTACTAAAACTACTTTTTATGGGAATTCAAAATGCTTCAAAAAAGTGGACAATGCCAGTTATAAATTGGAGTTTAACAATTTCTCAACTCTCAATATACTTTGAGGGAAGACTAGATAAAACATTAAATTTATGATAAAATCTTAGGAATTACCAGATGCTGACACAGATTACTGAACACTCCCATTTATTAACTCTTTTTGTGTCTTTTATTCCATTCTTCCTCTAATTTCATTCTTTTTTCTTCTTCCTCTGTCCCTTTACTTGGAATCCATTCATAATTAGGGTCAGGAATAAATGTTATACCAGAACCACCTATTGAAGCATTTGCAATAGAAGATATTAACCATCCACCAAATACTTTGGCTCTTGCAACATATTGAGGTCTTCCATCTCCTCTATTATCTAACTCTTCCCAAATTAAAGCTCCTACATATTCTTTTGATGAAAAAATTCCCATCTTTATTTTTCCTTTTAAATATTCTAAATTTAAATATATTTCTAATTAATTGCTATTTTACCAAATAAACTTTCAAATGGAATTTTTAATTGATCATGTAAGTTTTTTATCATTTCAACAGTTAATTTTCTTTGTCCATTTAAAATTTTTGAAACAACTGCACTATCACCAATAATTGGTATTAAATCTTTTTGTTTTAGATCTTCTTGTTCCATTCTAAATTTTATTGCAGATATTGGATCTGGTGCATCTATAAAGTAATGTTTTTCTTCATAGCTCTCAACTAAAGTTACTAAAATTTCTAGTTCATCAAATTCTTCTGTATCAGGTTCTACATCCATTAAAATATCAATTCTTTGTAAAGTAGTTTCATAATCATCTTCTGTTCTTATTGGCTTAATTATCATCTTTATATCCTTATATTTCTACTGCATTTATTTTGTCATACTCTTTATGCGTTCCAATAAATCTTATATATACAACTTTTGCAAAATAATTTATTTTTACTATTAGTCTATACTTATTTCCATATATATTAAATACAACTCTATTATTTCCAACCATACTTGCATGACGATATTGTTCTTTTATATCATTTGGAGTTTGCCAATCTGCTTTTATAAGCTCTTTATGCCAAGCTTCTAAAGATTCTTTACTATCTTGATATAAAGTTTGTTCATAAAAATCTTTTATTGTTTTTTTAGAAATAATTCTCATAGTTGAAGTTTATCAATTTATTGACAATTTGTCAATAATATAAAATATATAATTCTTTATCAATATATATTTTTTTATAAAAAGAATTACTACAACTGTTGTGTTACTATTTTATTGTACTAAAGTATTGATACTATGTATTTGTAGAAAATATAATTTTTGGGAGAGCGATTCTATCACAGCTAAAAAGATAAGGTAGTATAAAAATTTTATACCAGGGTAGTTTTTTTAATTATTTTAAGTGGTATAAGATTTTTATACTAGATATATTTTTTATATACTACTTTTATAAAATAAATTTTACTTAAAGGACACCTTAGGAGACACCTATTAAAGAAATAAATCTATCTTAGATATAAAAAACAATATAAATCCCTAAAAATAGTACTTATTAATGGCGACCCCAGCAAGATTCGAACTTGCGTGTTCTGGAGGAAATCCAGACGTCCTTGGCCACTAGACGACAGGGTCATTTTTTTTAGGAATGAGATTATATTTTAGTTTGAGTTTGTTTTTGCTTAAAACTGATTATTATCGAACTATCTTTAACGTTTTTTTAGAGAGTTTTACTATACTTGAAGCTTTTGTTTCATAAAAACTTCTTTTATCCTCTACAATTATGTCAGCACCAACTGTTGCAAAATCTTGATTAAAACTTTCAGCTGTTTTATTTGCTGAAGTTGAATATAAAATCTTAAATTTATTTATAAAATCATAAAAACTAGAATTTTTATCTATAACTCTAAAAGATTTTGAATTTGGATAGATAAAAGTTGTTCTTTTACTATTTCTAACTCTTTTTCTAAAGTTTTTTGGAACTCTTGTATACTCATTTAATGTTTTAAAAGAATCTACGGTATGAAGTATTTTTTTAGAAGTTGGTCGTTGTTTGATAAAAGAGAGTTTCTCATCATTTAAAGATGAGAAACCAACTGTTGTATCTGTTTGAACCAGATAAACTAAAGAAGAATCCATAAACTCTTAATCGTTTAAAAATTCTTGGATTGATTTAGGTGTTGAAACATCATTTGTTTTTAAAACTCTGATTGCTTCAACAGCAGCATTTGCAGCAGCAACTGTTGTAAAATATGGAACATTCATTCTTAAAACAGCTCTTCTAATTTCTTTTCCATCATCTTTTGATGACTCTTTTGCTTCACTTGTATTAATAGCCATTGAAATATCACCATTTGTAAGTAAATCTATGATATTTGGTCTTCCTTCACTAACTTTTAATACTTTTTCACACTCAACACCAGCTTCATTTATAATGTTATAAGTTCCACCTGTTGCTACAATTGTAAAGCCATTTTCAGTTAAACTTGCAGCAATACTTGGAGCAAATTCTTTATCTAAATCACATAATGAAATAAATACTTTTCCACCTTTTGGAAGGTCATTTTTTGCTGCACTTTGTGATTTAGCAAATGCCATACCAAAATTATCAGAAATTCCCATAACTTCACCAGTTGATTTCATTTCTGGACTTAAAAGTAAATCTGCACCAGTTAATTTATTAAATGGGAAAACAGCTTCTTTAACAGCTACGTGACCTTTTAATTTTGGTTTTAAAACTCCATTACCTTCAGTTACAATATCTTTATCATAAACAGCTAATGCAGCTCTTAAAGTTTCACCCCACATAACTCTAGTTGCAACTTTTGCAAGTGGCATACCAGTTGCTTTTGATACAAAGGGAACTGTTCTACTAGCTCTTGGATTTACTTCAATTAAATAAATCTCACCTTTGTGAATTGCGTATTGAGTATTCATAAGTCCTACAACACCTAAACCTAAAGCCATCTCTTTAGTTTTTGTTTCTAATTGTTTAATTAAATCTTCACTAATTGAAATTGGAGGTAATGAACAAGCAGAATCTCCTGAGTGAATCCCTGCTTCTTCGATATGTTGCATAATTCCACCAATGTAAACTTCTTTTCCATCACAAATACAATCAACATCAAGCTCAATTGCTCTATCAAGGAATTTATCAATTAAAACCGGTGCATCATTTGAAACTGAAACTGCTTCATCCATATATTGTTTTAATTCATCCGTTGAATAAACAATTTTCATTCCTCTTCCACCAAGTACGAAAGAAGGTCTTACAAGTACTGGATACCCGATTTTTTCAGCTATTGTGATAGCTTCTGTTACTTCAACAGCTGTTCCATTTTCTGGTTGTAATAATCCAATATTTTCAACAAATGCTGAGAATTTTTTTCTATCTTCAGCTAAGTCGATAACTTCAGCAGTTGTTCCAATAATTTTTGCTCCCGCTTTTGTTAAAGCATTTGCAAGCTTAAGTGGAGTTTGTCCACCAAAATGTACGATAACACCATCTGGATTCTCTTTTTCAACTACACTTCTTACGTGTTCAAAATCAATTGGTTCAAAATATAAAACATCTGAAGTATCATAATCTGTTGATACAGTTTCAGGGTTGCAGTTATACATAATTGTTTTTACACCCATTTCATTTAAAGCAAATGATGCGTGTACACAACAATAGTCAAACTCAATACCTTGTCCAATTCTGTTTGGTCCACCACCAATAATCATTACTTTTTTCTCTGATGATTCAGCTTTAGCAACTTTTGGTAATTTTGTAATATTTGTTGTAGAGTATAAATATGGTGTTAAAGCTTTAAATTCTGCTGCACAAGTATCAACTTCGTTGTATTCAAAATCAACATCTAAAGCTTTTCTTGCTTGATATACATCTTCTTCTGTTTTACCAATTAGATTTGCAACCATTTTATCGCTAAATCCATTTGATTTTAGTTTTCTCATAAATATTTCATCACTTAAAACTGATTCATTTATTGAAGTTTCTAAGTTATAAATTTCTCTAAATTTAGTTAAATACCAAGGGTCAATTTTTGATAATTCAAAAATATCTTCATTTGACAAACCTTGTCTCATACCTTCCATTAGGTATAAAAGTCTTTTATCATTTGGTCTTCTAATCTCTTTTTTAATAAATTCTAAATCACCATCTATTCTATCAAATCCTACAAGTCCAGTTTCAAGTGAACAAAGAGCTTTTTGAATTGATTCATTAAATGTTCTTCCAATAGCCATTACTTCACCAACTGATTTCATTGAAGTTGTTAAAGTGGAGTTTGCTTTTGGGAATTTTTCAAAAGTAAATCTTGGGATTTTTGTAACGATATAATCAATAACTGGTTCAAATGAAGCAGTTGTTCCAGTAATATCATTTTGAATTTCATCAAGTGTAAATCCAACAGCCAATAAAGTTGCAACTTTTGCAATTGGGTAACCAGTTGCTTTTGAAGCAAGTGCTGAAGATCTTGAAACCCTTGGATTCATTTCAATTACAATCATTCTTCCAGTGTCTGGACAAATTGAGAATTGAACATTTGAACCACCTGTATCAACACCAATTTCTCTAAGAATTGCAAAAGATGCATTTCTCATATCTTGATATTCTTTATCTGTAAGAGTAAGTGCAGGTGCAATTGTAATAGAGTCTCCAGTATGAACTCCCATTGGGTCTAAGTTTTCTATAGAACATACGATGATACAGTTATCTTTATTATCTCTGATAACTTCCATTTCATATTCTTTCCAACCAAGCATAGATTCCATAATTTCAATCTCATTAATTGGACTTGCATCAATTCCTGCTTCTGCAAGTTTTTTAAACTCTTCCATATTATAAGCAACACCAGAACCTCCACCTGCAAGGGTAAATGAAGCTCTTGAAATTACAGGGAAACCTATCTCTTTTGCCACTTTCATAGCTTCTTCAACGCTATATGCATTTGCACTTTTTGGTAAATCCATACCAATTTTTATCATAGCTTCATTAAAAAGATGTCTATCTTCACCTTTTTTAATAGCATCTGGATGAGCTCCTAAAAAATGAACTCCTTCTAGCATACCTTTGTCGTACATAGAAGTTGCAACATTTAGTGCAGTTTGTCCACCCATAGTAGGTAAAATAGCATCAATTTTTTCTTTTTCAATAATCTTAGCAACCACTGCTTCTGTGATTGGTTCGATATAAGTTTTATCAGCAAATTCAGGATCAGTCATAATCGTCGCTGGATTTGAATTTATTAAAACAACTCTATACCCTAGTTCTTTTAGCGTTTTTGTAGCTTGAGTACCAGAGTAATCAAACTCACATGCTTGACCAATTACAATTGGTCCAGAACCGATAAGTAAAATAGATTTTATATCTTCTCTTTTTGGCATAAAAATTCCCCATATTTATTTTATAAAATTTGGATAGTGTATCTAAAAGGTGCTTAAAATTCGGTTATGTGGATGATTCATTTGAGAGAACATGAATAAATAATTTTTATCTATTCATGTTATATAGGGGCTTATTTTGTAGGAAGATTGAACTTTTTAGTTTCTAAAACACCTTCATTATCAAAAGATAAATAGTATAAAATATCTTTTTTTACACTAAGACCAGCCAAATATCTAAGTGCTAAATTTGCTTGAAGAGAACCAATATGCATAACAATCGGACAAGCAATTCCATTTGGTTTTCTGTCATTTATTTGAAAAACTGCTTCATAAGATGCTTTTTCAAAAAAACAAACTTGCCCATGAAATTCCTCAACTGAACCATAAATCCAAGGCTGATTGTGTTTCATACAATATTCATTTATTGCAGCTCGTGTTGGAAGATTATCAGTTGCATCTATGATTAAATCAAAAGTTAAATCTCTTTTTGCAAACTCATCAAAACTTTCAGTAAAGGCATTTACCTTCACATAAGGACATCTTGATTCCATAAGTTCTTTTAAAACTTCTGCTTTGTATTTTCCATCATCGCCAACTTTGAAACCTATTTGTCTATGAATATTATGAACTCCAACCGTATCAAAATCCACAAAAGTAAACTCCCCTATTCCAGAAGCTCCCAAAGCAATTCCAAGTGTACATCCAAGCCCACCACTTCCAATGATTGCTACTTTTTTATTTTGAAGAGAATCTTGTGTTTCTTGTCCCCAAAGTTTTATTTGTCTATTAAAATATTCATTGTATTCATTTTTCATTATTTATTCCTTACTATATTACATAAGATTATTATTTTTATACTATTTTGTAATAATAGCAAATTAAAATTAAAATACTATGACTAAACTCAAGTATTAATAATCTATGTATTGTATAATACGAAAAAAGAAAATAATATAAGGCAACAAATGAAAAAAATTTCAATTTTTCTATCACTTTCTCTTTTAGCTTTAAGTGCTAATTCGGCTTCAACTAATCCTCAAGATAATTATGAGAAATTAAAACAGTCTATTGAAAAAAAATATGAAAAACAAATTCCTAAACAATGGGGAGAAAAAGTAAATGGTGTAAAAACCAAATTAAATACAAATAAAAAAGTAATAGCACTTACAATGAATGCTTGTGGAATAGATGGTGGGATGGGATATGATAATCATCTAATTGGATATTTAGAAAAAGAAAAAATTCCAGCAACTCTATTTGTAAATGGAACATGGATTGATAGAAATCCTGAAAATATGAAACATTTAGCTTCTAATCCACTTTTTGAAATAGGAAATCATGGATATTTACATAAACCTGCTTCTGTTGATGGTAAATCTGCTCAAGGAATAATAGGAACTGCTAATATTTCTGAACTTTTTGATGAAATTGAATTAAATGCTAAGAAAATTGAGTTAATTACAAATAAAAAAACTAAGTATTTCCGTTCAGCGACTGGATATTATGATGAAGTTGCTGTAAAAATTGCAAATAGTTTAAAAAATGAGGTTATAGGTTTTTCAATTTTAGGTGATGAGGGAGCTACTTTAAGTGCTAAAAAAATCGAAGAAGCATTTGCAAATGTGAAAGGTGGAGAAATTGCCATAATACAGTTTAATCATCCAGAATCACAAACAAGAGACGGAATTATAAGAGTTATTAAAAAACTAAAGGAAGAAGGTTTTACCTTTGTTAAATTGTCTGATTATTCTTTAAAATAATCAGATAACAAAGGTTATTTGTTGTATTTTACTCTTTGTTTACAGTTGAAAAAATTAATTTTGCTTCATCAAGAAGTTTTTGAGCATCTTCAAGTTCTTTCACTCCTGTTTTATAAACCTTAATAGAATCACTTAGAGTAATTTGTGGATTTGATAATTTTTCTAAAAACTCTTTTGCTTTTATTATTTTTTCTTCAAAATTTATTTGTTCTAATTCTTTTGTATCTTGCATTTATTTATCCTTTAAAATTTCTCTTATATGTTCTTCAAACTTTTCAACTTCAACCAAAAAAGAATCATGTCCTGATTGGCTCTGTACTAATTTATAAGTAACTTTCTCTTTTTTACCTATTTTAATCATAATATCTCTGATTTCTTCCATTTCTTGAGGAAAAAATAGCATATCATCACTAAATGCAATTAGATGCAAATTTGCTTGAACTTTTTCAAAAGAGTCTTCGAGTTTATCTTTATTTCGTCCTGCATCAAAAATATTCATTGTTTTACAAGTATAAAGATATGAAAGTGGATCAAAAATATATGGGAAAGAATAAGAATTATATTCTAAATATTTTTCAACTTCAAATTTTCCAAATAATTCATATAATCCATCAGTTGATGAATATTCTCTTCCAAATCTTTTATTAAAAAAGTTAGGACTTAAATAACAGATTAAGCCTGCCATTCTTCCCACTGCTAGACCCGTAAGTTCCCAAACTTTTTCATCACCTTTTTTATAATTTCCATTATTGAAAATTGGGTCGTGTCTAATTGCTTCCATTCCAATTTTATTAAAAGCAATCGCCCAAGGTCTTGTATATGCAGTTGTTGCAAGAGCAATAACATCATCTGCAAAAGTTGGATGTTCTATTGCATAACAAAGGGCCTGCATTCCACCCATACTTCCACCAATTACAGCCTTTGCTTTTGTGATTTTTAACCTTTTATATAATTTCATCTGTGCGTTTACAATATCAGAAATAGTTAATACTGGAAATTTTAATCTATACTCTTTTTTAGTTGAAGGATCTATACTCATAGGATTTGTTGAGCCATAAGAACTTCCTATATTATTTGAACAAATTACAAAATATTTTGTAGTATCAATAGCTTTACCATCACCTATGAATTTATCCCACCAACCAGCTTTTGCTTCATTTGCATATCGTCCAGCTGCATGATGACTTCCAGAAAGTGCATGACAAATTATAATAACATTTGATTTATCTTCGTTTAGTTCGCCATAAGTTTCATAAATAATTTCAAAAGACTCTAAAAGTCGTCCACTTTCTAAGTATAAGTGTTCATTGAATTTTTCTACTTTTGTCTCTATTCTCAAACTATTTCCAATCTTTTATTATTAAATTAAGGCTTATATAATATCTAAACAATCATAAGAATAGGATTTATTAGAATTAATTTACGCCTTAGATAAATCCTCAATAGATACTTTCATAAGTTCTTGCCAAACTAAACTAGGTTGCCAAATATCAAAAATTGATAAATCTATTTCTTCAAAAGGTGTATGCAAAATATATTTATGATAAACATATATAAAAGCACTAACTCTATAATTTTTTGCACAGTGAATCCAAACTTTATTTGCTCCAAGTGATTGCAAAATATTTATAAATAATTTCAAATCTGATATTTTTGGATTTTCAAAACTTACAGGAATATGAATGTAACTCATATTTAAATTAGAAACTATTTTATCTTCATTTTCTAGAGAATTTGAAGTTGTAGGAACAGCTAAATTTATAACAACTTCAAAACCTTCATTTGCAATAAGTTCAAATTCTTCAATTTTTAATTGTCCAGAAGTTGAAATTAACTCATTTATTTTTATATGATTTAAAATCTTATTCATTTTTAACTCCTGTTTTTTCTTATTCTATGATTATCTTTCTTATTCATAAGTTAATTTAATTATAATTTCAAAATTAAAAATTAAAAAGGTTTTATAAATGACTATGTCAAAATCAAAAGAAGCCATAGAAGCTTATAAAATAGTAACAAATTTACAAAAAAGATTTGTTGATAAACTTAATAATCTAAGTTTAGAATTTGGTGATAATAAAAAATTTGAAGAAGCTATATGGTTGAGAAATAACGGACTTTTTGGCGGGGGAAGTAGATTTGAGACTAAAGATGAATTTTTATTTAATACAGCAAGTGTAAATGTATCTCAAGTTCATTATGATGAAAATTTAACAAAAAAATTGCAAAGTGCAACTGCAATTTCAACAATAATTCATCCAAAAAATCCAAATATCCCATCAATTCACATACATATCAGTCTTACAAACCTTAAAGATGGAAATTCATATTGGCGAATAATGGCTGATTTAAATCCAAGTATCGAAAATATTGAAGATAAAAATATTTTTGAAAAAGGAATAAAAGAAGTTTCAAAAGAAAGTTTTGAAGAAGGAATAAAGCAAGGAAATAAATACTTTTTTATTCCTACTTTAAATAAACACCGAGGAATTTTTCACTTTTACTTAGAAAACTATAATAGTAAAAATAAAAATCAAGATTTTATATTTGCTCAAAATTTTGGAGAAACAGTTATTGATACCTATATAAATATTATTTCAAATGCTTTTAAAACTAGACAAACATTTAGTATTTCAGATATAAAAAAGCAATTAGATTATCATACTTTATATCTTTTTCAAGTTTTAACACTAGATAGAGGAACGACATCTGGACTTTTAATCCATAATGAAAATGATGTGGGAATCATGGGTTCTCTTCCCAAATTTGTAAATAAAAAATTACTAATTTCTTGGATTCCAAATATGGAACAAATTCAAAAAACATTATTAGAAAATATTATTTCTAGTATAGATGATAATGGAGTAATAAATACTCAAACAAAAGTAAAATTAGCTCAAGTTGTAAGAAATCACTATAAAAACAATCCTAATGCACTAAAATATCAGGCAAGTGGAACAATAATTCCAAACACCGTAAACAATCACATAAAATAAAAGGAAATAAATATGAATAGTATAGAACAGTTAGAAAAATTATTAAAAACAGAAGTTTTAGTTCAAGTAAATGAAGAAATAAAAACAATTAAAAAATTAATTGAAAAACAAAAAAATAATGAAGATTTAAAAATTGAATTAAATTACATACTTGATGTAAAAAAGTATTACGATGAAGTAATAACTCATATTGAAAAAAAGATATTAAAAGAAGAAGATGCTGTTAAAATACTTCAAGATCTAGAAGATATGATAGATGATGAGGATGATATATAAGAATATATAATAAGTCTTTAAATGGAAAATTTAAAGACCTACTAGAATTAGATTATTGAAAGATTTTTTAGTTCAGTTGATACTGAACTATATAATCTCTCATTAAAGGTGGAGTATCAAAATAATTTTCACTATCAGCTACAATATTATTATTTTGATTACTATTTTCTTCATTTCCTTCTGAAATTTCTTCAACTTCATCATTTTTTGATTCAAATCCAGTTGCGACAATAGTAATTTTAACTTCATCTTTTTCTAGTGTACTGTCTGATGTTGTACCAAAGATAATCTCAGCATTAGAATCCATTCTATCATTTATAGTTCCCATTACATCATTAATAGCAAATAATGAAACTTGTGGATGAATATTAAAGTGAATTAAAATACCTTTTGCTCCATTTAATGAAACTTTATCAAGTAATGGAGAATCAATTGCATCTTCTAAAGCTCTTTGAGCAGCGTTTTCACCCTTTGCTCGACCAATTCCCATTAATGCCATACCTTTATGTTGCATAATTGTTTTAACATCTGCAAAATCTGTATTAATATCAGAATTACCTGGATTTAAAATCACTTCAGACATTCCATTAACAGCTTGGTATAAAATATTATCAATGATTTTGAAGGCATCTTTCATTCCAACATTTTCATCAATGATTTCCAATAATCTATCATTTGGTACAATAATAATTGAATCACTTACTTTTTTAAGTTCTTCAAGTCCAAGATTTGCCAACCCTGCTCTTTTTTTACCTTCCCAAGTAAATGGTTTTGTAACAACAGAAACAGTTAATGCACCTATTTCTTTTGCAGCTTTTGCAATTATTGCAGCAGCTCCTGTTCCAGTTCCACCACCAAGACCAGCAGCAATAAAAATAATATCAGCACCTTTTAAAGTAGCTTTAATCTCTTCATAACTCTCAACAGCAGAATCACGTCCTACTTCTGGTTTCATACCAGCACCTAAACCTTTTGTTAGTTTAAGTCCTAATTGTATTTTTTTCGGAGCTTTTGAGATATGTAAAACTTGTAAATCTGTATTAGCAGCGATTAAATCAATTTTATGAGAGCCTTCATTTATCATGTGGTTAATCATATTACAACCACCACCACCTACTCCAATAACAGCAATTTTTGCTACATTATCAGACAGAACTTTGCTTGGCATATCCACTTTTATATCATCAACTCTAAATAAATTTTCCATTAAAACCACTCCGATACTTTATTCCAGAATTTAGACACACCTTTTTTCTTATCTCTAATTAAAGGTGTTAAAATTGCAGAATTGCTTTTTATTTGAATCTCTTCTTTTACATATTGTTGTTGTGCTGCTGGTTTCTCAGAAACATTTTCAACAACTGAAATTTTTGGTTCCATTATTCTATCTTTTTTTAATGGTTTAAGAAGTTTTTTACTTGAATCTAATTGATAACTTTTATTTGAGCCCAAAGAATATAATAATAATCCAACAATTGTAGCCATATTAGCTTCATCGAAACTCATAAAACCATTTTTAATGTTTTTAGGATTTGAAACACTAATTGGAATTCCCTCATAAATTTTTTCTGCAAGTTTTTTAATACCATCAAGAGAACTCATTCCTCCTGTAATTACAATCCCAGAACCTGTGTTATCTAAATGGCCACTTTTTTTAAGTTTATTTTTAACTAAAACTAAAACTTCTTCAACACGCGCGTGAATTATAGTTTGAATATAATCAAGAGCAACTTCTGAAATACTTTCTTCATCACCAATTCTTGGAATTTTAACTTTTGTAACACCTAATTCATTATTTGGAGAATAATTTCTTAAAAGTGAACCATATTCTAATTTTATTTTTTCAGCAGCAGTTGGTGGAGTGTGTAGCATAACAGATAAATCATTTGTTATATGGTTAGAACCAACAGGAATAAAACCATTAAAGATAATAGAATTTCCTTTAAAATAAACAAATTCAGTTGTTGTTGAACCTAAATTTATAACAACTGCACCAAATTTCTTTTGTTGATCATCTAGTACAGCTAAAGCAGATGCATAAGAGTCTAAAACAAATTTAACAACTTCTATTCCTGATGTTTTTAAAGCTGATTTTATATTTGTTAAAGCTGTTCTTTTTGCAGTTACAATATAAACAGAAACTTCAAGTCTTGAACCATTCATATTTAAAGGATTATCAACTTCAACAGAATCATCAACTTTAAAAAATATTGGAACCACATGTACAACTTCATATTCTGGAACAATAGTCGCATTATATAAAGCCATTTGCATAACTTGGTTTATTTCTGTTTCTGTAATAAGTCCATTTGGAACATTTACAGAACCTGAACTTCTGATGCTTTTAGAATAACTTCCAGAAATAGATACAACCGTTGTATCGATAAGCTCTGTTGTTGTTCTTTTTGCCACTGAAACTGCATCTTTTATAGCTTTTGACGCTTCTTCAATATTTATTATAAGACCTTTGTTAATTCCGCCACTTTTTTGAATACCAGTACCTAATATATTTATATTATTTTCTAAATCATGTTTTGCAATAACTGCTGTAATATTAGATGAACCAATATCAATTGCTAAAAAAGTATTATTCAATTATTACTCCTTTTCTTTAGTTGAAGATTGTATTTCAAAACTATTTTCTAATTTTTTCATTAAATTTGTCATTAACTCTTCCTCTTGAAGTTGTACCAAAGTTCCTTTTACTAATTCATCTTTTGCTTTATTATAATCACTAAATTTTGAATCTTTTATTCTAAATAATACAATTTTATCTTCTAATTTAACTATTCCTTCTTTTGAAGTTGCTGCAAATAACTCACTTAAAAATTTACCAGCTTCTTTTTGTTCTAAACCTACAATTTTATTTGCTGATTCTCTTGTAACATTTGAAATATCAACGCCTTTAAAATCTTTTAATTGTGAAGTTGCAAGTTCATTAAGTTTTTTACTTTTCATAACTTTTTCATAATCTCTTGTAACTAAAGAAGATGCAAGTTCAAAACTTAAAGCTTGTGATATATTCTTTTTATTTAGTTTTACAATAAAATATTTATCTTTTTCAAAAAATGGTTTTATAATTTCACCCTCTTTTGATTCTAATATTTTTGCATTATTTTCATCAACAAAAGGTAATGTTGATTCTTTATAGCTAACTTTATTTTCAAATTTATCTTCATCTTTTTTAATTTTTAAATATATTTTTAAAGCTTCTGTTTTAGTGAATTTCTCATCTAAATCTTTTATTATTTGATTTTTTGCTTCATCAATAGATTTTATTTTTCCATCTTCATGCTTATAATCAATTTTAAATTTTTCATAATGAGCCTTAATATCTTCAGCAGTTGAATTTGCTGTTAGTAAAGGAATCTCTTTTACTTCTAAATCATAAGAAACTTCTGACATATAATTATTTTTATTCTCTTCCCAATATTTCTTTAATTCATCTTCTTTAATATCAACTTTAACATCATTTGAATTTAGAATTTTAATTGAAATATCGTCTTCAATGAAAAGTAATTTACTTAAGTTTTCGATTTCTACACCACTTGGGTTTAAATCAAAAAACATTTGAACTTTTTGTAATAATAAGTTTCTTTTTAAAGACTCTTCAAAAATTTTTGGAGTCATTCTATTTTGAGCTAAAATTTTTACATATGTTTCTTTATCAAATTTTCCATCTTTTAAGAAAGCATTATATTTTACTAACTCTTTTGCAATATCTTCATTTGTAATATCAAGTCCTAAAGAATCAGCATATGATAAAATTAGATTTTTTTGTAGAACTTGTCTATAAGCAACATCTTTTAATTTTAATTGTTCAGCTAATTCTTTACTAAACATAGCCCCAAACATTTTAGAATATTGTTCATAAAGATTTGAATACTCTAAGTTGTATTCTTCAACTGATACTTCTCTATCACCTACTACAGCTACAACTCCACCTTGTTTTCCATATTCATAAGAACCCCAACCAACAAAGCCAGCGCCGACAAATGCAATCGTACTAATCCAAATAGTAATCACTAGCCATCTTTTATGTCTTTGCATCCATGTTATCATAAAATATTATCCTCTTAAAAATTTTCTATATAATACAAAATAGTTGCTTTTATGTTCGTTAAACTATGATTATTTCTCTATTTTGAACTATTTTTTTACTAAGTAAATCATTTATTACAGATTCTCGAATTGTAATTTCTAATTTTTTGCAAGCACTTTTAAAAGCTTCTTCTTCTCCAACAATAAAACACATACTTTTTGCCCTTGTGATTGCTGTATATAAAAGTTTTGTATTATGCATAATATAATGTGAAAAACTCATGGGTATCAAAGCGTTTTCATACTCCATTCCTTGAGTTTTGTGAATAGTTAAACAATATGCTAAACTAAGTAATGTATATACATTTTCAAAATCATAAAATACTACCATATCATCATTCGGATATAAAACAATACATTTTTCTTCTTCAAAATCAAGTTTAATTATAAGCCCTAATTGACCATTATAAACTCTTCTTTCTAAAAAATCTGATGAGCCACTTTTATACATACTCATAGTTTGAGCTTTCATATTTTCATTTTTAATATGAATTACTTTATCAGTTAATTTATATTCATAAACCTTAGAAACAAAAGCTTTTCCTTTTGTATGATTAAAAAGTTTTTGCAATTGAATATTTAGATTATCAACTCCTAAAATTCCAGCTTTCATAGGAGTAATTACTTGAAAAAGTGTCAAAGCTTTTGAAATCTTTTTTTTCTTTATAAAGTCATAATATTGTTCTATATAACCTGCTGAAATATTTAGAATATTATTTAAAATATATTCAGAATTTTCACCTCTTAAATCAGCAAATTCATTTGATGAAGCAGAATTTTTTAAAGCATAATAGTTTGAAATAGAAACATCAATAAATTTAAAATCATCATACTCTTCTTTATAAGCTGGAACTTCACCACGTCTAATATCATTTGCAATAATTGCAATTGCTTGATTTTCATTTTGTCTATAAATTTTTGTTAATTTACAAATGGGTGCAAGTTCATATTTTATGGCATCTGCTAAAACATTTCCAGCTCCAATAGCTGGTAATTGTCCATCATCTCCAACAATTATAAAAATAGTATCATCTGCTATTTTTGAAATAATTTGATAAAAAGTTACAGAATTAACCATTGAAGCTTCATCAAGCAAAATCGCTTTATATGGAAAAAAATCTTTCTCTTTGTGTTTCATTAAAAGTGATTGAATTGTTGAAGAGTTATAACCTGTTGTATCTGAAATTCTTTGACTTGCAATCCCAGAAAGTGCAATAGTGATAATATCATCATAAGACATAGTTTCTTCAAGAAGCTCTAAAATTGCCCTACTTGAAGTTGATTTTCCAGTTCCTGCGTAACCTATTAAAAATAGAGTTTTATCTCCATTATTTATAAGTTCAACTGCTTTTTTTTGCTCTGTACTTAATTCAAACCCTAGTGTTTCTTGTTTTTTTATCAAATATTCATCAAAAGTTGCAATGATTTTTCGGTTTTTTTCATCTTTTCTTCTTGTGAAAAACTCTAAAATCCGCTTTTCTGCATAATAAAGCATAGATAAAGCATATCTATTTTCACTTGTTACAAAAAGATCTTCTTCAACTAACATTTTTGAAATAGCTGATTCATATAAACCTTCTTCATTAAAAAATCGTAAACTATCATCTAAAAGTTTATATAAATGAAATTTTTCTATTGATGAGTTTCCATTATTGTCACAATATTCTCTTAAAGTATAATTCAAACAAGCCATTATTCTAAACTCAGATTTTGGATCAATCCCAAGTGACTTTGCAATTTCATCGGCTCTTTTAAAGCCTATTCCTTTTATGTTTATTAAAATATATGGATTTTCTTTTATTTTCTCAATAAGGTTTTCAACTTCACCTAAACTTGAATATATTTTTGTAATAAGGTTTGAAGTAACTCCAAATTTTGCTAGAAATGAACCTAATTCTCTTAAATGTTGAAATTTTTGCCAAGAACTAACTATCATTTCTAGTTTTTTCTTTTTAATTCCTTTAAAATCTAAAAGTTCATTTGGTCTATTATTTAAAATATCAATCAACTCTTCTTCATCATATTTTTCCAGTAAATCATGGGCAAATTTTTTACCAACACCTTTTACTATTTTTGTAAGGAAAAAGAAAATTTCAGCCTCTTTTAGTTGTAAAGTATCAAATTCAAATTGAACACCATATTTTTTATGTGTTATCCAATTTCCTTTTAAAATTACTTCTTCACCAACTATTTTTTCAATATCAGTATCAAAATATGAACCACAAATTTTTTGATTATTTTCTAAAACTGCAATTATGTATTTTGTTTCATCATTTTTGTATAAAACTTTTTTTATAACTCCTGATAATTTAAAGCTTTTATACTCTTCTTGGCTCATTAATATCCATCAGTAAATTTTTGATTTTTATGTTTATCTTTTTTATAATTACTACTATTTTTTTCTTTTTGAATAAGATTTGCATCTTTTAATAAAATTGCTCTTTCATCTTCAAAAGATTTAGAATGCTCTTCTAAATAAAACATTGTTTTGTTTATAAAAGCTTTTATTCCCTCATAATATTCAGAATATAACTCTATCTCTTTTGTTTTTATCATTTCTTCATAGTTTTTTTTAGTTCTTTGCTTGAATAATTCATTATCAAAATTATCAAGTTTTAATAATGAAATAGTTCGCGTAAAAAATTTTTCTAAAACTCTTATATATTTGATTCTTTGTTGTTTTTCATTTACTTCATAAATCATTTAAGTAATTCTTCTAGATTTTCAATAGGTCTTGCAATTACAGCTATTTCACCTTTTATAATAATTGGTCGCTCAATTAAAATAGGATTTTCAGCCATAATTTCTATTAATTTATCTTCATCATCTATCTCTTTTAAATTTAACTCTTTATATATATCTTCACCTGTTCTTAAAATCTGTGATGCTTTCATATTTAGTTTTTTTAAAACAGCTTTTATCTGCTCTTTTGTAGGAACATTTTCCAAATATTTAATAACACTTGTGTTTAAACCTTTTGCTTCTAGTAATTCCATAGCATTTCTTGATTTTGAACATTCTGGATTGTGCCAAATTTCTATATCTTGCATAAATAAACCTTAAATAATATATTATTGTTTATTATATCTAAAACTTTTTTATAGGAAATAAAACATTACAAAATGCAATATTCTTTTTTTCTAGGAAATTCGATAATTAGAATTAAAATGATATCTTTTTAAAATAAAGAATATTACACTTGTTACACTTTCTATGGTATTTAAAAAAACAATACTATGACAAATCTATTCAAAAGAAACAAAACTTACTATATACGAATATCTTTAAATGATAATTTAAAAATATATTTTGGTAATAAAATAGAATATGTTAAAAGTTTAAATACTAATAATATAAATGATGCTAGTCTTATTGCAAAATATTTAATATCCAAATTTAACTACATAAAGAGAAGTTTTAATATGTTTAGTGCAAAAGAAATCAAACAATACATTGATGAGTTTAAAAAAACAAACTTTGATAATATTATAAATCGTAATTCACACTTATCTATTGATGAAATAAATAGTCTTATTGTTGATTTAAACAAAGAAGTTGATATCTATGATGAAATAATAGAAAAAGAATTTTATAGCCTATTAGAATTAATTAATTTAGATGATACAAAAGAATTAGAGTTTGGATTAGATGTTGATGTTGCACAAAAATTTAAAAAATATATTATTCAAATAAAAATCAATGCACTAAATGAAGTTAAAAAAAATATTAAAAATAAAGTTGATGTTACAACTATCAAAGAAGTTTCAATCATGCCTGATACTTTTGTAACTATTGAAGATGCTTTTGAGGAATATTTAAAAACAAGAGATGGTATAAGTGAAGGACGCAAGTGAAAGAGATGTAAAACATTTTATAAAATTTTGTAATACAAATAAAATGGTATATATTCAAGAATTACAAAATAAGCATATAATCAATTATAGAGAACATTTACAAAAAATTAAATCTAAAGGAACAATTGGAAGTTTAAACACTTCTTTGAAGAATATTATTGCATTTTTAAATCATTGTAGTGATGTTGCTCATTACATACCAAAGATTACAAAAAAAGTTTTATTTAATCTTACAATAAGAGATAAAGTAGCAAGTAAAAGAAGCCCATATAACGATGTTCTTCTATTTTTTGTAAAGCTTTTAAAAATTGTTTGATATTAGTTTCATCAATTCTATAATCAAACTTTTGTAATAAATCTATTATTAATAAAATCATTTGGGTATTTAAATATTTGTATATAAAAATTAGTTTTTATATATAACCTATTTTAAGTTGAATAAATAATTTAATTAGTTGTAGTAGTTTTATTTAGTATAATAGACAAAATAATTAAAAACATAAGGAAAAGTAATTGCTGTTTAACTCATACGAATTTATCTTCGTATTCCTACCAATAACCTTTTTTATATACTTTTATCTAAATAGTAAAAGATTAACAATAGCTGCAAAAGGTTTTTTGGTTTTTGCAAGTTTGTTTTTTTACTCTTGGTGGAGTATTGTATATTTACCTTTAATATTGTCTTCGATTTTGTTTAACTATCTAATAGGAACAACATTAAGTAAAAGTAATGAAGATAATAAAATAGGATTGAATAAAACTTTTAGTAAAAAATCTATTTTAACTTTTGGTATAGTTTGTAATGTAGCTTTGTTAGGATATTTTAAATATACAAATTTTTTCCTAGAAAACTTTAATGGAATATTTGGTTCAAATATTCCATTACAACATATTATCCTTCCTTTAGGAATAAGTTTTTTTACATTTACGCAAATAGCATTCCTAGTAGATGCATATAGAAAAGAAGTAAAAGAGTATGATTTAGTAAGATATATGCTTTTTGTAACATACTTTCCACATTTGTTAGCAGGACCAATTCTTCATCATAAAGAAATGATGCCACAATTTGCAAATCCAAGAAATAGCGTGATAAATTATAGAAATATAGCTGTTGGTTTGTTTATATTTTCTATTGGATTGTTTAAAAAAGTAATTATTGCTGATACTTTTGCCGTTTGGGCAAATGCAGGATTTGATACAGCAACAACTTTGAATTTCTTTGAAGCATGGGCAACATCTTTGTCTTATACTTTCCAATTGTACTTTGACTTTTCAGGTTATACTGATATGGCAATAGGTATATCATTAATGTTTAATATAAAACTTCCAATCAACTTTAACTCTCCATATAAAGCACTGTCTATTCAAGACTTCTGGAGAAGATGGCATATGACACTTTCAAGATTTTTGCGAGATTATATATATATCCCATTGGGTGGAAATAAGAATGGAAATTTTAGAACATATGTAAACCTAATGGCAACCTTCGTAATAGGGGGATTCTGGCATGGAGCAGGATGGACATTTTTGTTTTGGGGATTTCTTCATGGATTAGCACTTTGCATTCATAGAGTTTGGACAAAGTTAGGATTTAAAATGTGGACTTGGTTGGCTTGGTTAATAACATTTAACTTTGTGAATGTGGCATGGATATTTTTTAGAGCAAAAGAGTGGGATGATGCTATTAAGGTTTTAAAAGGAATGGTTGGTTTAAGTGGATTTATCATAGAAAATATTACTTTAACAAATTTAATTAAATTGGATCCAGAAACATTAAAACTTATTAGTATAGTGGGAAATGTTAGTAAAATAGATATGATACTTTATATTTTAATTGTATTTTTATCCATATTTATTTTATTTATTAAAAATAGTATAGAATTAACAAATAAATTTAGAATGAATAATTATTATATTTTATTCATTGTATTTTGTTTTTTAACGTCATTATTATTTATAAACTCAATAAAAGAAACGGAGTTTTTATATTTTGACTTCTAAAAAATTTGTTAAAAAGACTTTATTAATAATTATTGGAATTATAATATTTGTAATATCTACAAATATATATATAAATGAATTTGGTTTATTTGGTAATGTAAAAAATAAACAATATAGAGTCTATGTAGATGAAAAAACCACAAAATATTTATATTCCTTTAATTATATACCTTCAAATTTTGATGGAATTTTAGTTGGACCATCATTATCAGATCAAATGATGAATACTCAAAAAATTGAAAATCATAAAATTTATAATTTATCAATGGATGGTGGAAATATTTCTGAACTTAAATTTGCAATTGACAATGTATTAAAATTTGGGAATATAAAAACTTTTATAATTTGTTTAGACCCCTACATAACTAAAAATAGTGGTACAAAATCATCTCAAATTAATAAAAAAGAATATTATGGATCATTAGGTTCATTGTTTATTATAAAATATTATGTAAAAAAATATTTAGAGTATAAAAAAATGGGAACTAATAGCATATATTATGATAGTTATTGGGGATATACGGATAATGAATATGCTAAAAAAGATGAAGATTCTACATTAAATATTAATAAAAATTTATCTTCATTAGATAATAATAATTATGATTATAGTAGTTTAAAAATAGATAAAGTTGCATATAATGAACTAAAAGAAGTTATTGAAAGAGTTAGAAAAAATAATATAAAAATTGTTGCATATTACTATCCTACTCCAAAAAAAATATTTGAACATCCAAATTTTAAATTACATTATAATGAATATCGATTAAAAATTGACAAATTATTAAATAATGATGATATTGTTATTGATTTCACAACTAATACTTATGATTATATTAGTGAGAATGATAATAGTTATTCAGATGGAGGTCATTTGAGTAGGTTAGGTGCAAACAATGTAATAAAAGTTTTAAATGAAAAATTAAATCAATAATTCTTTATTGGATATTTTGTAAAATGTAGTATATAAATCTAAAAATAAAAATATTGAAAAGGAAGTAGCTAATAAAAAACAATAGTGAAAGTTTTAGATTTTATAAAAAATTATTTCTAAATTTTAATTATACTATATTTTTTACAATTCAAGCAAAATAGAAATATAAACTAAGTTTTTTGATAAAGTTGTAATTTTAAGTTATATCCTTTATAATTAATTTAATCCTTATTTCAAACAAACCATTAAGTCATTATTTTTCTTTTTAGGTGGATCGTCTTGGATCCACTTCTCCATAAATGGCTAACTTAATAAATCAAGTTGTAGTTTTAGGGTTGTACTCTAAAAACCCAGAGTTTGACATACCAACCATATTAAAAATAACTTGATTAGGTTTACTATCTTTCAATCTCATAAGTATTTTGTAAATCCAAACTTCTTACATAAATTTGATAATCTTCTTCAAGATTTTTGTCCCTTAGATATGATTTTAAAGAGTAGTTTTCTTCTTCTAAACTATCTTTTTTATCAATTAAATCTTTGATTCTTAAATTTACTAAATCTAACTTTTGTAAATGTTGATTTAAAGCTTCATTATCTAATTTTGCTTTTTCCAAATGTGATTTTAAAATAAACAAAGATCTCATAGTTCAAATAATAATTTATCACCTGTAGAGTTTGAAGAAAAAATGTTACAAAAGGAAAAAGTTGCTTAGAAGTTTATTGTTCTTTGTATGATACAGGGTTGACAGATCAAATATATTTCATTGTTTAGTTGTAATGCCATTTTATTTGATAAGGCTAATTCTAAACCTAACCAATTCACTTTTGTATTTTTATACATATAGGCATAATTTTTAATAGTTTGTTTTTGTTGAGGAGTTTTATTTTCAATTTCAACTAATTCATTTATTTTTTCTACAAAATTATCTTTGATGATTTTATTTTCTTTAATTTTGTTTTTTATACTTATCATCACATAGGTAGTAAGTTTTTTATATAGAAACTTTTTATGTTGAGCATATTCAACTTTTATAGTATTTAGTAAATCCATTTTTTATCCTTTTTTCGTTTAAGATAAAAATGATTTTAAGTTAGAGTTTTTATTCAATTCGTTTTTAAACAAACTATTTGAAAGAAATTTTTATATTTATATATTTTTTAATATATAAACTTTTTAATAGAAAGAAGTTTCGTTTTTAAATCAAGGATATAAGGAAAAAGAAATATTTATACATTGTATAACTATCGATTTTACAGCACTTCTTAATTTACCTTAAAAAAAGAATCTTACAAAATGTCATATTTATTTCAAATTATTAGATTTTCCCAATTATTTTCAATATAATCGGCAACTCTAAAAGAATTCGCATAAATTGTCCAAGTAAAAGGAACACTTCCACCTGTTGGCATAAAACTACCATCTGTTACAAAAAGATTTTTTACTTCATGGGCTTGACAATATTTATTTAAAACAGAGGTTTTAGGATTTTCTCCAAATCTGCAACCACCTGCTTGTAAATTTGAAGATGGAAGTGCAGATATATCTGAAACTATATTTTCCCCTCCCATTTTTTCAAATAGTTTTATTGCTTTTTCTTCCAAAAACTTTGAAGCTACCATATCTTGAGGATGCGTTCCAATTCTAATATTTGCAACTGGAATTCCATATTTATCTTTATATTTTTCATCAACACTTATGAATGAATTATCATTTGGTGTCCAATCTGTAAAAATTTCTATATTTAAAGTCCTTGTTTTTGTAAAAGTTTCAAAAATTTTATTTTGTAACTCTTCACCTATTATTAAGTCTCTTCCATTCCATCGTAAAAATGAAGCCCTTCTTATAGAATTTGCATGTTCAAAAAGAATATCAATAGTTCCACCTTTAAACTCTTTAGTAAAATACCAATCCATCAGCGACCTATTTACAAAAACTCCTGCTTCTAATAAATCTTTTAAATTCATATTTGTTTTATCAAAAGTTGCACTTACAATTCCACCACTACTTGAAAGAAAGTTTTTCCCCACATTTCCACTATTATTTGCAACACCATTTGGGAAATTTTCATCTTTTGAGTTTAATAAAAGCCTTGAAGTTTCAACAGCTTGAGCAGCAACTACAAAAAGTTTTGCATTTATTTCTTTTTTTGTTCCCTCTTTTGTCAAATATGTGGCGCTTTTTATATTTTTATTTTTATCTGTATTTAGTTTTATAACATTTGCATTTGGAATTATTGTTACATTGTTTGTTAAAAGTGCATCTTTTATTAAACTAGCTCTTGAACTTCCTTTTGCTCCGCTTGAACACGCGTATGAACCACAATAATTTGAGTAATAACAAGGATTTCTATGATTTTTCTCTTTTGAAATTATTGCTCTTGGAGTTTTTATTGAATTAAAACCTAATTCTTTGCAAGATTTATCTATTAAATCTACTATTTTATTTTCAGCTAAGGCTGGATATGGAAACTCTTTTGTACTTCTTGGTTCTAAAAACTCGTACTTTTGAACAACTCCAGAAACTCCAACAAGTTCTTCAACTTTTGTATAATATGGTTCTAATTCATCATAACTTATCGCCCAATCCACAATGTTTGAATTTTTAGGAACTCCATAAATTGAAGCTAATTTAAAATCATTTGGTTTAAGTCTATGGAAAAATCCACTCATAAAGTTTGAAGAACCACCAAGAAGTGAACCATTCCAAAAACTCCAACCACTTTCATAAGTTGGAAATTTTATCCACTCATTATCTCTTTTTTCTTCAATTGTATGATATTCATCTTTTAGGTTTGGAGTATAAATAGCTTTTCTTACAACTAATTCATCCTTTGAAAAATCCTTTTCATTGTAAATATCGCCTTTTTCTAAAACGCAAACTTTTAATCCAACACGGCTTAATTCATAAATAATAGGACCAGCCCCTGCTCCACTTCCAACTACACAAATATCGTATATCATATTTTTTGTCCATAGGTTTTTAAAGGTCTTGGAATTCCAACAGCATGATTTACACTATTCCATGCTATTTGATTAAAATTTCCACCATAAATTGGGTCACTAAACATAGCTTCAATTCCATAATAAGTGATTTTTGAAACCCAAGATTTTGCATAATCACTATTTGTGATGATTTCAAAAATTAACTCTTTTTTTTCGTTTTCTTTTAGAGTTAAAAACTCTGAAAAACTACCTAGAAAATCTTTTGTTCCATCTAAAATTAGAGTTTTATCTTCATTATCAAATGTCTTATGGGAAATATTTTTTATTAGATATTCTAAAGCCTTAAACTCTTTTGCACTAGGCATCGTGGAAGTCTTTGGAAATATTATATTTAAAACTTCATCCAAAACTAACAAAATTTGAGAAGGTATATTTTTAGCTATTGAGATATTTGTAGAAAATAAAATAGCACTAATTGTTGTAAATTTTATAAAGTTTCTTCTTTTCATAAAAAAAGTATAACCAAAAAAGTGTGTAGAAAATATTTAGATATGTTATACTTTTGTATGTTAGTATCAAATAATCCACTATTAAATATACTTTTACCAAATGATAATAAGGTTTTAAAAGAAGTCTTAAAAGAAGCAGATTCAAAAACATTAGAACAATTAGTTAAAAATAATACAGGTTCTGTAAATGATGTTTTAAAAGAATTATTTGATGGTTTAAAAAATGGTACAAAATCAAATAATACAATAGAAAATATGCTTAAAAACTCAAGTATTTTTAAAAATTTAGGTTCTGTTTCAAACAATTTATCTTCACTTCTTGAAAATATTTCACAAGACGAAAGTTTGCAAAAATTCAAACCTTTAATTGAAAACTTTTTAAAAAATATAAAAGATATGGATGCGAATACATTAAAAGAACAAGTGAAAAATTCTGGTGTTTTTTTGGAATCGAAACTGGCAACTCCTGCAAATGCTAAATTAGAAAATATACTAACTCAAATACAAAACTTAATAAAAGATATTAATACACCACAAGCAAAACAGGTGAATGAATTAGTTAATAAACTTTTACAAACCCCACAAAATCAAACAATAAATACTAATACAGAATTTACAACTAATTTGAAATCATTAACAACAGCTTTACAAAATTTAAATTCTTCTTTGACTCCCATTCAAACACAAAATTTATCAAATCTTACAAATGAGTTAAAAACTATTGTAAATAATGGAACTTTAGTTGAATCAAAAATAGAAAATAGTCTTCCTATGGATAAAAATATTCAAACTCCCATACAAAACATTCAGCTAAAAGATGGAATAAATGTGCAAACTAAAGATTTATTAGTTCAAATAAGAAATGACATTTTACAAAATCCTACTTTGCAAAATAAAAATATTTTACCAATGATTGATAATCTTTTAAAAATGCCTGATTTATTTTCAAAAGGTGAAAATTTACAAAATTTAATATCAACAAATAATTTAAGTACTTTTTCAAATAATTTCACATCAAATTTAACTCCACTTTTAAATACATTGAAAGAAAATTTAGAAACACTAAATCCAACTAATTCAAATCTGCAAAATAATTTAACAAAATTAGTAGATAAAGTTGAACATTTAATTCAAGATATGGTTAATAATCCAAAAGGTGAGCCTAAATTTACAGAAGATATAAAAACTGTTTTACTTAAAATGCAAGAAGAATTAAGCTCAAAAACTGACCCAAAATCACAAGAATTAGCAAAACAAGTTGATAAATTATTAACTCAAATTGATTATCAACAACTTCTAACACTCAGTTCTAACTCAAATTGTGTTTATCTTCCTTTTCTTTGGGATATGCTTGAAGATGGAAATATCTCAATGAAAAAAGCTGATGAAGATAAGTTTTATTGTCAAATTAATCTTACTTTAAAAGATTTTGGAAAAGTTGATTTAATGTTGGCTTTATATGACAAAAATAAACTTGATTTAACAGTTTATGCCCAAAGAGAGCATTTCAAAATAGCGTTAAGAGATAATATGAAAGAACTAAAAATTGCATTAAATAATGTTCATTTAATTCCTGTAAATATAAAACTTTTAGATTTAAAAGATGAAAATGAATCAAAAGACAAACCAGTTCAGGCTTATATAAATAATGGTTACAATCAAAATTCTAATCTTAATTCTGGTATAGATATAAGGGCATAAAATGCAAGAAAATATAAATAAAAATATTATTCAAAAAGCAGTAGCACTAAAATATGATATTGATAAAGATAATGCTCCCAAAATAACAGCAAAAGGAAAAGGTGAAACTGCATCAAATATTATTAAAATTGCGAAAGAGAATAATATTCCAATTAAAAAGGATGAAGATTTAATTGAGCTTTTATCTCAAATTGATATAGATAGAGAAATTCCAGATTCCATGTATAAAGCTGTTGCAGAGATATTTTCTTTTATTTATGATTTATCAAATAATAAAAATAAACTAGATGAAAGATTAAAAGGAAAACCTTAAATTAGCTTTGATATTGCTATAAGATTTTTTATACTATAATCTTGAAATAATCAAAAGTAAAGCATCAAATTTATATGACAAAAAGCAATTTAGATAATCCATTTTTTTTATTTATCGTACTAACTCTAGCCGTTATGGTTAATACAATTTCTTCAATACATTTTTTGTTAGTTATGTTTGCAGGTATTTTATTTACAATTTTTTATAGATGTCTTAAAGAAAGATATTTATACTCATTAGCTTTTGTTGTAATTGCATTTTTATTTATTGAAATAAATACGGGCTTAAAACCTTTCACATTAAGTTTATTATCACTTTTTTTATATATATTTATTTTACCAAAAGACGAAAATTATTCTTATGACAACTTATCTAGTAGTTATATTTATATACTAATTTTTTATATTGGTTTATTAATTATTTGGTCTGTAATTTTTGGACTAAATGAAACCATGATAATTACAATATTTGCAAATATACTTATTGATTTAATATTTTTTGGAGTATTTCTTTGAACATAAGATTAACACTTATTTTTTTAATAATATTAGGTATTTTTATAACTTTACTATCAAGAGTCTATTTTTTAACTATCAAATCAAATACATATTATGAAGAGTTATCAAAAAATAATTATATAAAAAGAGTTGATAAAATACCTATTCGTGGAATGATTGAAGATAGAAATGGTGAAAAATTAGCAATTAATGAAATGGGATTTGCAGTTTTAGTAAGACCTCATTTAAGTTCTTATAAAAATAAAGAAAAATTAGAACAAATAATTGATTCAATAATAAAACATTTTCCCCAATATGAAAGAGATAAATTAATAAGAGAGTATAAAAGAGCTGATTCTTCATACAATCATGAATTTATAAAAGTTATTGATTATATTTCTTATCAAGAATTTTTCCCAAAATATACAATTTTATCTTCTAAAGAAGATGTTAAAGTTGAATCAACAACAAAAAGAGCTTATCCTCAAAAAGAAATAGCTTCTCATATTATAGGTTATGTGGGAAAAGCTTCAAAACTTGATATTTTAAATAATGCCGTATCTTCATATAATGGAATTATTGGTAAAAATGGTTTAGAAAAATTTTATAATACAAAACTTCAAGGGGAAATGGGTTATAAAGATGTAAAAGTAAATGCTTTAAATAAAGAAATAGAAGTATTAAATGAAAAAGCAGCTTCGATAGACAATAATATTCAAATATCTTTAGATGTAAATCTACAAAAATATATTCAAGATATTTTTACAGGAAAAAGTGGAGCGGTTGTTGTTATGAACGTAAATAATGGAGAATTATTAGCCTCTGCATCTTTCCCAGAATTTGATAATAATATTTTTGCAAGAGGTATTTCTGTAAAAGAATGGAATGAAATGAGAAATGATTTTAACCATCCATTTACAAATAAAATTATAAATGGTTTATATCCTCCTGGTTCTGTAATTAAAATGGGGGTTGCTTTATCATTTTTAGATAATGGAATAGGTGATAATTTTAATGTTAATTGTTCTGGTTCTTTAACTATTGGAAATAGAAATTTTAGATGTTGGAAATCAACTGGTCATGGAAGTGTAAATTTTAGAAAAGCAATAGCTGAAAGTTGTGACGACTTTTTTTACAAAGGAAGTTTAAAAATAGGAATAAATAAAATTTCTCACACCTTAGATAAATTAGGGTTTGGAGAACAAACAGGAATTGATCAAATTAATGAATTTTCTGGAGTAAATCCGAACAAAGAATGGAAAGAAAAAAAATATAAAGAACCTTGGTATGTCGGAGAAACTGTAATTACTTCAATTGGACAAGGAAATATGTTAGTAACTCCACTTCAAATTGTAAGATATACAAGTTACATAGCAACAGGGAAATTACCAAAACCACATTTTTATAAAGCAAGTTATGAAGAACCAAAAGATATTGGTATTCCTACAAAATATTTAGATGTTATTAGAAAAGGAATGTATGATGTTTCTTATGCACAAAAAGGAACAGCCAGTAAACATATAAATTCTAAAATAACAATAGCCTCAAAAACAGGTACAGCTCAAGTTGTTTCAATTCCTCAATCTGAAAAAGTAAGAATGAAAGAGAGTGAATTACAATATTATGAAAGATCTCACGCTTGGATTACAACTTATGGACCATTTGAAAACCCTCAATATGCTGTAACTGTTATAGAAGAGCATGGGGGACATGGTGGAGAAGCTGCAGGAGATATTACTAGTAAAATCTATGATAAATTATTAGAACTTGGATATATCAAATAAAAAGAATAAGTAATTTTTTGGTTATACCGTTTTAATCATTTTTTAGATATTATATTTTATTTTAATAGGATTTTTTTTGAAATTTATACTTACACTCTTATTATTTTCTATTTTTGCTTTTGCAGCAGATTCTGCTCCTATGATTAACCTTTCTGTTTCAGGAGTTACTGAACCTGCACAATTTGTAAAAACAATTAATATAGCAGTTATTTTAACTTTAATGGCTTTAGCGCCTACTTTGTTATTAATGGTTACTTCTTTTACTAGGATTATTATTGTATTTTCTCTTTTAAGACAAGCAATGGGTTTACAACAAACTCCTCCAACTCAAATTGTAGTGTCATTATCCCTTATTTTAACAATATTTATTATGGAACCTTATGGCAAGAAATCATGGGAAGAAGGTATAAAACCTTATATGGATGAAAAAATTGGTTATGAAATTGCTATTGAAAAAGGATTAAAACCTTTTAAAGAGTTTATGATAAAAAATACCAGAGAATCTGATTTAGCTCTATTTTATAGAATAAAAAAAGAACCTAATCCTAAAAACATAGATGATGTTCCTATAACACTTTTAATGCCATCATTTATTGTTAGTGAACTTAGAACTGCTTTTGAAATAGGATTTTTAATATTTTTACCATTTTTAGTAATTGATATTATTGTTGCATCCATTTTGATGAGTTTAGGAATGATGATGTTACCACCAGTAATGATTTCGTTACCTATAAAGATTATCTTTTTTATCATAATAGATGGTTGGCAGTTAATTATTGGAAACCTCGCTCAGTCCTTTAAATAAGTTATAATTATAATTAAAATAAAACTAAGCTATATAATTTTTTTTTATAATATTTTATGAAAAATACCCATTTTTTAGTGTATAATTAAAACTATTAAATTAAAATGGGATTTTTATATGCATAAGATTTATTTATCATTACTATTAACTTCTTTAACTTATGCACAAAGCGTGAGTTTTGAAGAAGTTCTAAGCTTAAGTCTGCAAAACAACAAAGATTTACAACAACAAAAATTAAATACTCAATTATCAAATCTAGAGATAAAAACTATTGATTCTATAAATTATGGGAAACTTTCTATTACTGAAGAATTAAGTAGAACAAACCATTCCGGATATGTTTTTAATTCAAAATTATCCTCAAGAGGAGCTACCTTTAGAGATTTTGGATTTGTACAACAAAATGAAGGAATTGATGTTCAACCAAAAGATTTAAACTATCCAGATGCTAGAAATAATTACAATACAAAACTTATTTATGAAGTTCCTTTATTTACAGGATTTAAACTTTCAAATCAAAAAGATATTTTAAAACTTCAAGAAAAAGCGAATGAGATTAAATATAACCTTGATAAAAAAGAATTAAGTTTTGAAATTTTGAAGGCATACAATAGTGCTGTTGTAGCAAAAGATTTTACACAAGCTTTAGAAAAAGCAAAAGTTGCAAT
Organism: Aliarcobacter sp.; assembly: GCA_028690445.1. Classification (GTDB taxonomy): domain Bacteria; phylum Campylobacterota; class Campylobacteria; order Campylobacterales; family Arcobacteraceae; genus Aliarcobacter. The sequence continues at coordinate 122,912 of JAQVBE010000007.1, forward strand.
AACACAAATCTCAAAATCAGCAGATGCATTTCATAAAGAAGGTTTAATTACAAAAATTGATGTAAATGAAGCCAAAGTTTATGAATTAAATATAAATTCTCAACTAATCGAAGCTTCTAATAATTTTGAATTAGCATTAGCATATTTAAGATTTTTATCATCTGATGATTCGATCAGTGATGTTCAAACTTTGGAAAATATAACTTTTGAAATACCACAAGAAAACCTACTTTATAATCAAGCTTTAGAAAATAGAGATGAAGTTAAAATGCAAAATATCCAAGTAAGTGCTACTAAAAAAAATATTGAAATAGCAAATTCAGCATATTATCCATCTGTTTATTCCCATTTAGAATATGGTTTTAATGATAATAAATTAACTTTAGATGATGAAAAAGACTATTATATGGCACTTGTTGGAATTAATCTTACTTTATTTGATAATACAAGAGATATTGAAAAACAAAAAAGTAAAATAGAATATGCAAAAGCTTCATTAAATAATGAAAAATTAAAAGATGCTATAAAATTAGAACTTCAAAAAACTATTTTAAATTTAGAAACTAAAGAAAAAATCTTAATTGAAAAGATAGAAGCTAAAAATTTAGCTGCTGATGTACTTGAACAATCAAAACTTTTATATCAAAATCACTTGATTTCAATGACAACCCTACTTCAGCAAGAAGCAAATTTTAGAAAAAATGAAGCTTTACTTATTCAAGCTAGATATGAGAAATCTTTAGCCTTTGCAAAAATAAATCTTGCTTTGGGAAAAAATATAAAAGAGGAAAAAAACTAATGATAAAAATACTTTTAACAACTACATTTTTTTGTTTAAATCTACTTGCAAACCAAATAGAACTATCAGGAACTGTAATTTCAGATAATGAAAAAATAATTACAAGCAGAAATATGGGATACATAAAAGAAGTTTATGTAAGTGAGGGTTCTAGCGTAAAAAAAGGTGATATTTTATATGAAATCGATGCTTCAAATATAGATTCAAATAAAAAAGAAATTCTTTTAAATCTTGAAATTTTACAAAATCAGACAAAAAATATAGAATTAAATTTAGGAAGATATAAAAGATTAGAAGCCCAAGATTTGGTTTCAAAATATGAAGTTGAACAACTAGAATTAAATTTATTAAATAGTAAAAACATGGTAAATATTGCAAATACTAAATTAAAAGAGATAAATTTACAATATGATTATTTAAAAATAAAAGCTCCAAATAATGGATTAATTATAAAAAAATCAATAAAAGTTGGAGAAATGGCGATGCCTAGCATTCCAGCTTTGATTTTAACCGATTTATCAACTCTTTTAATCAAAACTGATATTTCAGAATCCAACTTAAATGATATAAAAATAGGACAAAAAGTAACTATTGAAATAACTTCACAAAACTTCAAAACTGAAGGAAAAATAGAAGCAATCATTCCAAATACAAACGATTTAACTCACTCTTTTGTATTAAAAATCTCTTTTGATAAAAAAGATTTTAATATCTATCCTGGAATGTACTCAAAAGTTTTTCTTGATTTAGATATTAAAAACTAGGGATAAACAAAATGAATAGAGAATTAAATATTGCAGGAAAATTATCACTATTATTTATAAATCATCCACTAACTTTTATCTTTGGTATATTTATTCTAATTTTAGGATACATCTCACTTCTTCTAATGCCAAGAGAAGAAAATCCACAAATAAAAGTAAGTGGAGGTGTTGTAATAGTAGCACTTCCAGGTGCACTTCCAAGTGAAATACAAAAAGTAATTATTGAGCCTTTAGAAAAAAAAATAAGAGAGATAAAAGGGGTTGAAAATATTTATTCATTTGCTAAAGATTCAGTTGCTATTGTTCAAGTTCAATATTTTATAGGTGAAGATAAAGAAAAATCTAATTTAAAACTTTATGACCAAGTTATGAGGAATATGGATTTAATGCCTCATGGTGCATTGCAACCAATGATAAAAACTATGGATATTGATACAGATATTCCAATAGCTACAATTGCCTTTTATTCACAAAAAGAACAAAAAAAAGATTTAGTTTCGCAAAGTCAACTTTTTAATGAAGTAAGTAAAATCACAAAAGAAATTAATAAAATAAAAGATGTTGCTTTGGTTGATTTAAAAGGTGAGAAAAAAGAACAGTTCAATATATTAGTTGATGCAAATAAGCTTTCATCTTATAACTTATCTTTAGGTCAAGTTATGAAACAAATTCAAGCACTTTCATATAAAACTCCAAATATTACAACAAATACACAAAGTTCTGAAATTGTTATTTTTGGAATAAAAGAAGCAATAGAAAATGAAAAAGATTTAGAAAATCTCATAATCTCTTATAATTTTCAAACTCCTATTTATTTAAAAGATATTGCACTTGTTGAGAAATCTTATGATATTCAAAATAAAAAAGAGGCTTTTATTTATTTAAGAGATGATACAAATGATTTTGAAGAATCTAGTCAAATAACCCTTAGTGCATCAAAATTAAAAGGCGCAAATTCTGTGACAATTAATGAAAAAATTTTTGCATATATGAACTCTATAAAAGAAGAACTATTAGCAAAAAATATAAAATATACTATTACAAGAGATGATGGTTATATGGCAAATAATGCTGTAAATAAATTAGTTTTAGACCTTTTAATATCTATTATAATTATTGCAATTTTACTTATTTTTACTTTAGGATTAAAAGAAGCAATGATTGTATCTTTAATGGTTCCTATGATTTTATCTCTTACATTATTTATAGGATTTATTCTAGGAGAAACAATCAATAGAATTACTTTATTTGCACTCATCGTTTCTTTAGGAATGTTAGTTGATGCTGCTATTATTGTAATTGAAAATATTCATAGACATAAAAAAGAATCCCCCAATATGGATATAGTACCCCTAGCAATAAATGCAACAAATGAAATAGGAAATGCAACAAATATTGCAACAATTGCAATTATTATGACTTTTATCCCTATGTTTTTTGTTGGAGGAATGATGGGGCAATTTATGCACCCTCTTCCTGTTTTTGTACCTATTTCTTTGGCAATGTCATTATTCGTAGCATATGCGTTTACTCCGTATTTAGTTAAAAAAATTTTATAGGATTTTTGATGAAATTAGAAAAATTTATATTTGACATTTTAGAAAGTCCAAAAAAATCTTTTTTGGTTTATTTTATTACTTTTATTTTATTTGTTTTAAGTATTATGGCTTTTCCAACACAAATTATTAAAGCAAAAATGCTTCCAAGTAAAAACTCTGATACTTTTTCTATTTATGTAGATTTGAAAGATGGTTCAAGTACTTATCAAACAAAAGAAGTAACCCAATGTATAGTTAAAAATCTTCAAAAAGAACAGAATATTATTAATATTTCTACTTTTATAAAAGAAGGTCAACCTCTTGATTTTGCTGCATTAGTAAAACAAAGTGCTTTAAAAGACAAAGAATCTCAAGCCGAAATCATAGTAAATATAAAAAAACAAAAAGAAAGAACTATTACAAGTTACAATTTAGTTAGTCAATTAAGAACTAAAGTACAAGCAAACTGTTCTTTATATGAAGCAAATATCAAGTTTATTGAACTTCCAGCGGGTCCTCCTGTTCTTGCATCTATTGTAACTGAGATTTATGGTGGAAATAATTTTGAAAATAGAAGAAATTTTGCACTAAAGATTGCAACTATTCTTAAAAATCAAACAACCTTAGTAGATATTGATATTTTAGCAGATAAAGATTTTATTATGTACGAGTTAGAACTAGATAATAGTAAAGCAATTATTAGTTTAGTAGATTTAGAACAATTAAAAAACACTCTATTTTTAGCCTTTGAAGGTATGAATATTGCTGTTGTAAATGATAAAAATGCCCAAAGTCAAATACCAATATTTTTAAGACTAAATGATTCGAGAATTCTTAGAAATTCTTCAAAAGAAGAGTTAAAAATAAAACTTCAAAATCTAAAAATAGTAAATAACCAAGGAAATATGATAAATATTTCTGAATTTGTAAAAATAAAAGAAATAATAAAAGAACCAACAATTACTTCAAAAAATTTAAATCTATTAATAAATGTGATAGCAGAAACTTCTAAAGATAGTCAGATTTATCCTCTTTTAAATGCAAGAAATGAAATGTTAAATACATTAAATAATAACTTTGAAATAACAAAAACAAATATGCTAAATCTATCTTTTGTAGATAAAAAAACAAAAGAAAAATTTGATTTAATATTTGATGGAGAATTAAAAGTAACTATTGATACCTTTATAGATTTAGGTGGAGCTTTTATAATTGCACTTGTTTTAATCTTCTTTTTAATGGTTATATATTATAAAAATTTTGCAATATCAGGAGGAATAGTTCTTTCAAGTTTTATCTCAATTATTGGAGTTATATTTGCCCATGTAATTATGGATCTAATTACAGCTGATACTTTTTATTTAACAGCAACTTCACTTATAGGATTTATTGGACTTATTGGAATAAACTCAAGAAATTCTACTTTGATTATAGATTTTTCAAGACAACTAGTACAGGAGAAAAATCTGAGTATTAATGAAGCCATTTCAAAAGCTACAGCAACTCGTTCTAAGCCAATAATTCTTACGGTTCTAACTATGGTGTTCGCAAGTGCATTAATTGCAAATGACGCAGTGTTTGGAGGTCTAGGAGTTGCACTAATTGGTGGGACTTTAATCTCTTATATAGTTTCTATGTTTTTTGTGCCAGTTATCATCAAAAACCAATTAAAAAAGATTTTATAATCTTTTTTAATTGTATAGTTTCATTTGTTTTATAGTCTCTTCATCAATTTCTAAATCTCTAGATTTTAGTTTTTCCATCAATCTATTTCGTTTTTCTTCATTTAAATTTTGCCCTACTTTTATTTTGCAACTGATATTTTCAGGCTTTAATTCAAGAATAGCTGTTTTATCTAAGATTTTTGTGTACATAGCTTTTTCATAAGCAATTTCTTCAAAGCTATCCTCACTTTGAAATTTTTTCATCAAAGCATTTAAAACTTTTGCTTTAATATTTCCATCTTCAATAAAACTAATTGTTCCTTCAAATAATACTGAAGCAAAAAATTGAGTTGCAGGACAAGCAGCCATTGTATCACTGAAAAATGAAGGAATAAAAGAATAAGGTTTTACCACTAAAAAAGAAGCATTAGGGTTTGATTTTATAGCTTCAATTTTTCTTCCTTCTTTTGCACCATGAAAAAAAATTGAGTTCTCGAAAAATACAAAATTTAATGCAACAACATAAGGTTTTCCTTCACTTATTAGACTCAAACTTCCATATTCACAAGATTGCAATACTTCATTTACACTATTTTCATCTTTTACATCAAATTCAATTCTTCTCACTTTTACCTTCCTTATGTAGTTTGATATGATTCTAAAATCTCTATTTTCATAACAGCTCTTGCCCATTCAAACTTAGCTTTTAAATCTTCATGCTCTTTTGTATCAGTTAAAATAGAAGCATGACCTATAATTTTAACTCCCATTCCCATTCCATAAAGTCCCATAAGTTCTTTTGTTCCAATAACAACAATAACTCTATTATCTTTGTTAAGCAACTCTTCCATTTTATTCATTCCAGCAACTGGAACAAAAAATTCACCATTTTTAAAAATCACATAAGAATTCCAAGTATTTACAATATGGGGAAAATCTTCACCTTTTGCCACTACACTAAAAATACCTTCATACTTTAATATGCTTTCTATTTTTTCATTCATTATTTTTCCTATATTTTAAGTAATTCAAACGTATAATATCTAATATCTGTACTTTATAAAAGATACATTTTTATTTTTTTTCATAAGGACACTTTTGTATAAATTTGAACAAAACTCCACACCACTTTATATTCAACTGTATGAACAAATAAAAGATGAGATTAAAACTAAACTAAAAGCTGGAACAAAACTAACTTCAATTAGAAAACTATCAGATGAGTATAATCTTAGTAAAACAACTATACAAACTGCATATAATCAACTATATGCGGAAGGATACATTGAAAGTAGAAAAAATAGTGGCTATTTTGTATGTGAAGATATTTTTCAAAATTTTCAAACAAATTTAGATGAAAAAAAAGATGAAAATAAACAAGAATTTGATTACAAAATAGATTTTTTTCCTGCACATTTAGCAAAAAGCTCTTTCCCCAAACAAACTTGGTTGAAGCTTTATAATAAAGCTGTGAAAAATGATATAAATTATGGCATTTATCACAATAAACAAGGTGAATTAGATTTAAGAGAAGAACTAGCAAAATATCTTTTCTCTTCAAGAGCTGTTTTATGTAAAAGTGAACAAATCATCATTACAAGTGGATTTAGTGATAGTTTATTTTTAGTATCTGCTATTTTAAAAAGTTTTTCAAATAAAATAGCTATCGAATCACCTTGTTATAAAGTAGCAAAAAAAGTTTTTGAAATTTTCTCTTTTGAAATAAAAGACATTCCTATAAATTCTGATGAATTAGATTTAAATTTATTAGAAAAAACCAATTGTAATGCTTTATATGTAACTCCATCTCATCAATTTCCAACAGGTGTAACAATGCCAATTTCAAATAGATTAAAACTTATAAATTGGGCAAAAAAAAATGATTCTTTTATAATCGAAGATGATTATGATAGTGAATTAAGTTACTACAATCGTCCTATTCCATCGATGCAAGGATTAGAAAGTAATAATCAAAGAATTATCTATCTTGGAACTTTATCTAAGGCTTTATCTCCTGCTTTAAGAATTTCTTACATAGTTTTACCAACTTCATTACTAAATCTTTATCATCAAATTTTTGATTTTAGATTTTCAGGTGTTTCAATAGATATTCAAAAAACATTAACTCTATTTCTAAAAGAAGGATATTGGGAAAAACACTTAAGAAAAATAAGAAATATAAATAAAAAAAAACATGATTTAATGAAAGAATATTTAAAAGAATTTTTAAAAGATGAAATAAAAATTTTAAGGGAAGGAAGTGGATTAAATTTTTTAATAAAACCTCTTGTAAATATAAATTTAGACAAACTAGATGAATTATGTAAACAAAAAAAGATAAAAATTTATTTTAAAGAGTTTTTTAATTTAGAAAAGGTTATTGCTTTGGGATTTGGTGGTTTTGAAGATTTTGAAATAAAAAATGCAATAAAAGTTTTTAGCAAAGTTTGGTTTGAAGCTAAATCTTCTTAATTAGCAAAAATAAAGATTTATACTTTCGTAATCCAAACACCAACACTAATGGTTGAATCAGAAACTCCTAGAAATGAACCTGCTGTGGGAAGAACATTATCCGGTAATCTTGAAACTGCAACTGAAATATGGTCAGTTCCTGTAATATTTCCAGTAGTTGGGTCAAAACCAATCCAACCACCACCAGGAAGATAAACCTCTGCCAAGCATTGGTTGAACCAACTTGGTTGGACATCAAATATAAATAACCACTTACAAATCTTGTCGCTAAACCTAAGCATTTAACTACTTCCATAAATAAAAAAGCAAAATCTCTACATAAACTAGAGCCTGCCGTTTTCCTGCTTCTTCTCTTACTTTATATGTAAAATTTTTAAATATATAAGTTATTAATTTTTGTAAGAGAGTATATATTTGAATCTTTTCACCTAATCAGATACTATAAAATCAAGAGTTGCAATTGCAACAGAATTATCTTCCACATCTCTATGCCAAAATATCTCTGCATTCTAAGCTCATGACTTTCCCTTTTGGTCTTAAAATTAAAAATTATGTGCGCCTAAAGTGACGCTACTTGAATAATTGTAGTATGTTCTGTGGATAATTTTATAACATTGTATATTTTATCCTAAAATTAAATTTTAATAAAATTTATTAAAGCTTACAGATCAATAACCATTGCAATTTCATCACAAATAGGAAAATGTTTACATCTAATACAATCAGCCCAAATTTTATGTTCAGGAATTTCTTCTTTTGAAATTACTCTAAATCCACAGCTTTCAAAAAATCCTTGCTCATAAGTCAAAGATAAAAGTTGTTTTATTCCATACTCTTTTGCTTCTTTTATACAAGCATCTACTAGTTTTTTTCCTAATTTTAAACCTCTAAACTCTTTTGCAACAACTAAACTTCGCACTTCTGCAAGTCTTGGAGAGTGAATATGAGTTGCAGTAAATCCAGCCATTTTTCCATCTACTTCTACAACAGTATAAGAGCGAATTGTTGTTGCCATTTCATCTTCTGTTCGTAAAAGAATTTTTCCACTTTGTACTTCTTCTTTTACTATATCTTGCATTTTTGTAATATCAGCCACGGTTGGCTTATAAAATTTAATGTCCAAATAAGTATCCTGTAATTTTATTTTGTAAGTCAATCATACCTTTTTTTTTCAAGTTTGATATAAAAATTCCATCGGGGTACTCTCTTTTTAATTTAGCTAAATCATTCATTTTTAGTTTATCTATTTTTGTAAAAGCTTGAATGATAATTTGATCGCCTCTTTTTATAGTTCTTAAAAATTCATCCACATTTTTATCAATATCAAGCAAAGGATGTCTTGAATCAATTAAATGTACAAATATCTGTAAACACTGTCTTTGTTCCAAATAAGCTGTAAGATTTCTATTCCATTCAGCTTTAATACTTTTAGAAACTTTTGCATAACCAAATCCAGGTAAATCCACAAATCTTGCATATAAATATGGCAATTCTTCATTATCAGTTTTGAAATTAATTTCAAAATAATTTATGAGTTGAGTTTTCCCAGGAGTTGAAGAAGATTTTGCTAAACCTTTTCTATTTGTCAAAGTATTAAGTAATGATGACTTCCCTACATTTGATCTTCCTAAAAATGCGACTTCAGCCCTATCAGGACTTGGAGAATCAACAATTCCTTGTGCAGATTGTAAAAATTTTGCTTCAGTTATTCTCATTGATTTTTTCCTTTATCTTCACTACGCTCAACATTTATAATAAATCGAACAGGTTTTTGTTCACTTCCTTTTACTCTTGCTTCTCCAGTTAATTTATTAACAAAAATCGTATCTCCATAAACTTTTCTATCATCATTTTTTTCTTCTAAATAACCATTACCTAAAATAGTATATTCTTCTTTTTGTGGTGAATAAATTACTTTATCTCCATTTCCAATATAATGTTTTTCTTTTGTAATAATTTCAAAATCAGCTTTTCCAGTAGCTTCATATTTTAAAGGAATTTTAGCATTGTTTTTATCTGTCATAAAATAAACATCTACTCTTTGTGCGTTTAATCTATCTTCACTCATTTTCATTTTTACATTTCCAGTAAAAATAGAAATTCCTTTTTTATCATCTGCTTCAAAATTTTGTGCATCTATTGTTAAAGTTTCACTCTGAGCAAATAAATATATAGAGCAAAGTATCGAACCTATTAAATATTTCATTTTTTTCCTTTTTTAATTTTTTTAATAACATCTATTTCAAAATGTGTATTATTTGCTTTTATAAAATCATTATTTATATCTAAATAAATATTATCACCCTTTAAAAAATGTTTATTATATACGGCATCAAACGGTTTAGTGTTTTTTGCAATTTTTGTAATATCATTATAAAAAAGTTCATTTGTATTTAACTTCATAAGATCATCTCTAGAATACTTTACATTATCAGTCAAAGCATAATCATTACCATTTTTTACTATTAGATTTGCTTTTAATTTTTCATTTTTGAAATCTTTAGTTTCATCTGTATTTTTTAAAATAATATTTGCATTATACATTTCATCTCTATCTTTATATCTTATCGCATGAGTTGAATAAACAATTCTATTTATACTTTCTTCATTAATTGTGTACATAAAAGATGATTCAAATATAACTAACGGAATATCTTTATCAAGTTCATTTTTTTTGATATTTTCAACTGGAACAAAATAATATCCCACGGATAAAACTAAAAGCAAAAAAGTAAATATTTTTATAGCCATGCGTTTAAAAATTCCTCTTCAAGTCCATCTTCTTTAAAAATATACTCTAACATTTCTCGTACAGCTCCATCACCACCTTTATTTTGACATACAACATTTACAAAATCTTTTAAATAGTGTGAACCATTGGCAGGTGTAAAAGAAAGTCCAACTTTTTTTAACATATTATAATCATTTAAATCATCACCAATGGCAGCAACTTGGCTCCATGATAAATTTTCCTCTTTTAATATTTGTTCTAAAACTTCTTGTTTATTTTTAATTCCCTGATGAAGATGAGTAATATTTAACTCTTTTGCTCTTTTTTCAACAACGAAAGAACTTCGTCCTGTAATAATTGCAGCTTTTTTACCAAATTTTTTTGTCCAAATAGCAATTGCCAAACCATCAGCTACATCAAAAGATTTTGTCTCTTCACCACTATTTGAATAAGTAATTTTTCCATCTGTTAAAGTTCCATCAACATCTAAAACAATAAGCTCAATCATAAAATACCTTTTGTACTAGGGATTCCTAATCTCTCATTTTTTACTAAAGCTCGTCTAAGCGCCACGGCAAAGGCTTTAAAAGATGCTTCTAAAATATGGTGTTTATTTCTTCCTCTATCAGAAATAATATGCACAGTTAATCCAGCATTTCCTACAACTGCATGGAAAAATTCTTCAACTAACTCAACATCAAAATCTCCAACTTTTCCACTCACATTTACTTCATAAACCAAATAAGGTCTATTTGATAAATCTAAAGCACATGTAGTTGCTGCTTCATCCATAACAACTGTCGCATTTCCATATCGCTCAACTGCTTGGATAGGAAAAATTGCTTTTTTTAAAGCTTGTCCTAAAACAATCCCACAATCTTCAACAGTATGGTGAGCATCAATATGTAAATCTCCATTACAAGTTAAATCTATATCAATTCCACTATGTTTTGATAAAGCTTCTAACATATGATCAAAAAATCCAACACCTGTTTTTATGTTTGATTTTCCACAACCATTTATATCAATTTTACATTTAATATTTGTTTCTTTTGTTTTTCTATTAATTTCTACCATTTTTTTTCCTAATTACCACTAATAAGAGAATTACCTAAACCATTTGCATTTTTAAAACTTTGAGCTTTTTCATAAGTATCAAAACCATTAATAAAAACTTTAAACAAAGTTTTTCCATTTGAAAGAACCTTTTTTATATCTATTTGATTATTATTAAACTTTTTTTGATACTCATTTTTAGTTTTCATAGCTCCTGATTCTTGACCAAATGCACCAATTTGAATACTAAATCTTCCACTTGATAAAACTTTATTATTGTTTTTACTTATTGTTGGAGTACCAATAGGCGTAATAACTGGTTTTACTATTTTTGTTGTATTATTACTTTTATTAGTATTAACCACTGGCACTATAGGCACTTTTGTAGATACAATACGATCTTCTTTAATTTCTAAAGGATCAATAACATCAATTTTTTCATTTTTTACAATAGCTGTCGTATTTCCAATATAAAGTGCATTTTTATTTTCAATCTCACCATTATATCCTAAAACAGTAATTTTTACTTGTGCTGTACCTTTTCTATACATATCGATTTCATGCGCAGCTTTGTTTGATAAATCAATAATTCTTCCTCTAACAAATGGTCCTCTATCATTTATTCTTACTATTATTGATTTACCATTATCTAAATTGTCTACTTTTACAACTGTATTCATTGGTAAAGTTTTATGTGCTGCTGTCATATCATACATATTATAAACTTCTCCATTTGAAGTCTTTTTTTCATGAAAGTCAGGTCCATACCAAGAAGCTATTCCTTCAAATTGGTCTCCCATATTTGCAACAAATGGATAATATTTTATACCAAATACACTATAAGGTCGCATAGTATATTTATGCATTTCTTTTGAGTTATTTATTTTAGAATTTTTTGTATCTTTATAAAATTTATCATAATCTACGTCATAAGATTTTTGAGAACAACCTGTAAAAAGAAAAACACTTAATAAACCTAAGAATAAACTACATTTTAAATAACTATTTATAAATTTCAATTTTATCTCCTATTTTTATTAAATTTGACTTTTTATTATTATCACTTCTTAATTTTTTTAAATCAACTTTATATTTTTTTGATATTGATTCAAAAGAATCACCTTTCTTAATAATATAAATAATTGGTTTATTTGTTATGTTTGTTTTTTTAGTCTCTACTACTTTTGTATCAATTACATTTTCTTTAATAGGTTTGATAGCAAATATTCTTTGATTATAAAGTTCTAATTTATTTTGAGGAATATAAATATTATAAGATTTTGAATCACTTGGCAAAGTTTCTTTTTTAATATGCTTATTAAGATTTCTAAACTCATTATAATCCATGTTTATAGCATTAGCTAAAGATCTAAGTTGTATACCTTTTGGTGCTTTTACTTTTTCTAATGTATATTTAGCTTTTTTATCTATGCTTTTAAATAAATCTCTATTTGCAATCATAGAAAAAGCTATTAATTTTTTTATATATGTAATACTCGATTCTGCTAAATATTTATTTTCTTTATTATTTTTAACTAAATACTCAAAACTATAAAATGATTCAAACCTATTATAAACATCATATAAACTACTAAATCCTGTTTTCGTAACTCTATAATCACTAAGCATCTTTTTATAATTATTAATACTTGGAGTGTTATTCATATTAGGATTAAGTTCTAAATATCTATCAAGTGAAGCTCTAGCAACTCCTTCAGCAACATTTCCTTCCCCTGAATTATAAGCTAAAATTGCCAAATACCATTTATCTAATTTTTTATAATATTTTTTTAAATAAGAACTTGCAGCATCCGTAGATTTAATTAAATCAAGTCGTTCATCAATACTTTCATCATTTCTCAATCTTAAATTTTTTGCAGTTAGTGGCATTATTTGCCATAATCCAGCTGGGCTATTTTTTCCTCTTTCTTGATTTACAAAACTGGCTTCTAATAAAGGAATAAAAAATACTGTATCAGGAAGATTTTCATTTTGGATTTCACTTTTAACTATTTGGACATTTAAAGAAGATTTTCTCAAGAGGTTATTGTAATAGTTTATATTATAAGAAGAAGAGTATTCATCAAAAGTAGCTAATAAACTTTTTTCAGATAAAAAAGAACTCTCTAGACCTAAACCTTTTAAGATTTTTAAATCATCTTCTAAAACATTTGCGAAAAGAGTATTTACTAAAAAAAGTAATAATATAAAAAATTTGTACAAACAATCTCCATCTTCTTGATATATCCTAGATTATATCTAAGAAAGACTAGAAAACTCTTTAAACAATTTTTTAGTATTATTTGTTGTTAATTCTTGTATTTCTTCTTCTATAATATTAAGAAGTTCTGCCATTTTTTGGGCTACAAACACAGTATAATAAGGTTCATTTCTTTCACCTCTATGAGGATGTGGAGTAAGATATGGAGCATCTGTTTCAATTAATAATTTATCTTTTGGAATTTGAGGAAGGATTTCTACCAATTTCTTAGCATTTTTAAAAGTAAGAACTCCACCTATTCCAAAATAAAAATTATGTTCGGCTAGTGGTAGTAAATGTTCACTTGCATTAAAACAGTGTAAAACTCCACCAACTTCTTTGGCATTACAATCAATCAAAATCTGTCGAGAATCATTTGAAGCTTCTCGAATATGAACAATCAAAGGTTTTTTAACTTTTTTTGCAAAGTTTATTTGAGCTATAAAAACCTCTTTTTGTTTTTTTATATTTTCTTGTTTCTCAAATTCATCTTCTGGAAGTCTAAAATAATCCAAACCACACTCACCAATTGCAATGCATTTTGGATGATTTACGTATTTTTCCATAGTTGCTTCATTAAATTTATCTATATCATAAGGATGAATTCCAACTGCAAAATAAACTTCACTATATTTTTCAGCTAATTTTACAGCTTGTGGTAAATCATCAAAATCAGCACCAGGAATCAAAAAACCTTTTACATTATGTTTTAAAGCATTTTGAATAACTTTATCAATATCTTCATAATATTGTTTGTTGTCTAAGTGACAATGAGTATCAATAATTATGATAATAACCTTTTATTTACTAAATTTATAATATTGTTTATTTGAGAAATATCCGAATGTCTAATCCACGCATCTATTCCAAAATTTTTAAAAGCTTCATAATCACTCTCATCATCAATAATAGCAATTGAAACAAATTTTTCTTTACAAACTTTTGTTTTATTTTCTTCAAACTCAAAAATTGAATCTATATCAATAATTACAATATCTGCATCTGTAGCTTCACCAGTTGTATGAAAATACTCAACTTTAAACTCTGGATTAAATAAAGACTCATCTACTTGACAAAATGTTACAATATTCATACTATTACTCCGTGTTTTTTAATAAAAGTCATTCTAGCTAAAAAGTTATTAATTTATATAACTTATAAAATATATCTTGCTGTATCAACATTATCAACAATATCATCTAACTTACTAGCAACTAATTCTTTTGTTACAATTACTTTTTCACCTTTTTTCTCATCAGCATCAAAAGATATATCTTCAATTACCTTTTCAATAACTGTATGCAGTCTTCTTGCACCTATATCTTCTGTTTTTTCATTTGCCGTAACTGCATATTTTGCAAATGCTTGTATAGCCTCATCATCAAATTCTAACTCTACACCCTCAACTTCTAAAAGTGCTTTGTATTGTCTTAGAAGTGAATTTTTAGTATTTGTTAAAATTTTATATAAAGCCTCTTCATCAAGTGATTCTAATTCAACTCTTAAAGGAAATCTTCCTTGAAGTTCAGGTATTAAATCACTTGGTTTAGAAACATGAAAAGCACCAGCTGCAATAAATAAAATATGATCAGTTTTTATCTGTCCAAATTTTGTTTGAACGCTACTTCCCTCAACAATTGGAAGTAAATCTCTTTGAACACCCTCTTTTGATGGATCTTGCCCTTGATTTTTCTTTCCTGATGCAATTTTGTCTATTTCATCTAAAAATATAATTCCACCATTTTCACATCTTTTAAGTGCTTCTATTTTTATAGCTTCAAGATCAAGTAATCCTTCACTTGCTATTCCTCTTAATAAAATTTTGGCATCTTTGATGAATACTTCTTTTTTGATTGTCTCTTTGTTAAGTCCACCTAACATTTTATTAAGACTCTCTTGCATAGAACTCATATCAAAAGGCATTGAAGAATCTAAAATTTCAATATGTGCTTTTTTTGGAATTTCTATATCAATTTTTTTATCATCTAAAGAACCGTTCAGAAGTTTTTTCTCCATTGTGTTATAAGTTTTAATAAAAGATTCTTTTGCACTTTCACTTGCCATTTCTGGAAGTGGAGGAACTAATTTTTCAATTATTCTTCTATTTACTTCATCATCAATTTTATCTTTAATTTTTTCTTCAAATTCACGAGTTACTAAATTTATACCTTCATAAACTAAATCTCTAATCATAGATTCAACATCTCGACCTACAAATCCTACTTCTGTATATTTACTTGCTTCAACTTTTACAAAAGGTAATCCCATCATCTTCGCCATTCTTCTAGCAATTTCAGTTTTACCTACACCTGTATTTCCTATCATCAAAATATTTTTAGGCATTATTTCTTCTTGAAGTTTTGGTTCAACTTTCATTCTTCTATATCTATTTCTAAGAGCTAGTGCAATAGTTTTTTTTGCATTATTTTGCCCAATAATATAATCATCTAAATATGCAACTATCTGTTTTGGTGTCATATCCATAGTTGGTTAATCCTCTATTTTTAATATTTTAATATTTTGATTTGTATAAATGCAAAGTTCACCTGCAATCATAAGAGATTCTCTAACTAATTCTTCTTCATCTAAAGTTGAATGTTTTGCTAATGCTCGTGCAGCAGAAATGGCAAAATTTCCACCACTTCCAATAGATGCAATTGCACCATCTTCAGGTTCAACAACATCTCCCGTTCCACTTAATATAAAAATCTTTTCTTTATTTAAAACTATCATCATAGCTTCTAATCTACGTAAAACTTTATCTTTTCTCCACTCTTTAGAAAAGGCAATTACTGATTTTAGTAAATCACCTTTGCAAGCATTTAAATGTTCTTCAAACATATCAAAAAGGTTAAAAGCATCAGCTGTACTTCCTGCAAATCCTGCGAGTATTTGGTCTTTATAAAGTGTTCTTATCTTTGTTGCATTTCCTTTTAAAATAGTATTTCCAAAAGTAACCTGACCGTCACCTCCAATTACTGCTTTATTAGCACCTCTGTATGCAAGTATGGTTGTAGCATCAAACATTTAATTATTCTCCGATTATATCAACTTTTAAAGTTGCATGAATTGAATGTCCTAATTTACAATCTAACTCGTAAATTCCAACAGATTTTATTTTTTTATCTAATGATATATTTTTTTTATCAATCATGATAGAAAATTGGTCTTCTAATGTTTCTGATACTTCCTTATTTGTAACAGAACCAATTAATTGTCCATTTGCACCAACTTTATGTTTTATTGTAAGTTTAGTTGCATTTAATTTTTCTGCCAATTCTTTTGCAACTGCTATTTCTTTTGCTTCATTTTCAGCAGCTCTTTTTTGTTCAGCTTTCCATCTATTTAATACTTCAGTAGTTGCATGTAATGCTAAACCTTTTCCAATTAAAAAGTTTTTCCCATATCCATCAGCTACTTCTTTTAATTCTCCAGCTTTCCCTAAAGTTTTTACATCTTTGATTAATAATACTTTCACAATAACTCCATTCAATTTTAATTAATTTTATTTTACTATTTTTTTTTTAAACCATTATAAAGATTTTTTTATCAAATAGTTTGGCTACTCTTTAGATTTATTTTTATATTTCTTTTTTTCACATAATTATTAAGTCCTATATGATTGTTATAACCTAATAATTTTGAAATCTTTCGTACACTTAAACCAACAGCCAAAAGTTCTTCAATCTTTCCTCTTTGTAAATCAAACTTAGATTTTTGAATAGTACCTTTTGGTTTTCCTAAAGAGATACCATTTAATTTTTTTGCGCTTAGTGCCTCTTTTGTTCTTAAACTCATTAACTCTTTTTCTAAACCAATAGTCATAGAAACAATACCTAGAATCATTTGAGTTAACATATCTTGATCATCTATTAAATCCAAATTCTGTTCAACAATAATAATTCTAATTTTATTTGTTAATAAAAATCTTACTATTTCTAAAATAGTCTCTATTGTTCTTCCAAAAACATTCAAATTTGAAACAATAATAGTTGAATTCATTTCACAATTTTTTAGAAGTTCTAAAATATTTCTTTCTTCAATTGGAGTACTTATATTTATTTCAATATTTTTAAAATCTGTAATATTATTTTTGAATAAATAATTTTCAACAGAAGCTCTTTGTTCAAGTGTATATTTCTGATTATTTTCATTGTTTCTGATATAAGTAAAAATTTTTGACATATTTAAAATCCTTTTACATTAGGTATATTAAATAGTAATTAAATTAACACAATGTTTAATTTAATATATATAATATTTATACAATATGTTATCAGTTTAAAGATTAATCCAAACTTATAAATCCTAATAAAAAGCCCTATTTTCAAGGTAATTGAATTAAAAGTCTTTTTTTGCTATTATCATTTTACATATACTAAAACTAAAGGTTTTTCTTGAAGATAACTGTTGCAATTTCAGGTGCGAGTGGCTCAAATCTTGGTGTTAATTTTGTAAAAAAATTACCAAAAGAGATTGAAGTTTTTGTTATATTTTCTAAAAGTGCAAAAACTGCTTTAAAACTTGAAAATCAACTCTTGACAAAAGAAATATTCAATGATTATCCAAATGTAACTATTTTTAAAGACTCAAATATAGGTGCTAGTATCGCATCTGGTTCATTTAAAGTCGATAAAATGATTATTCTTCCTTGCTCAATGAATACTTTAGCTAAATGTGCAGTAGGAATTTCAGATTCTTTAATAACAAGAGCTTTTACTGTGATGTTAAAAGAAAAAAGAGAGATTATTTTAGCTCCTAGAGAAATGCCTTTAAATAGTATTACTTTAGAAAATATGCTTAAATTATCAAACTTAGGAGTTGTAATCGCACCTCCAATATTGGGGTATTATAGTACTCAGCAAAGTTTAGAAGATATGGAAAACTTTTTAATAGGTAAATGGTTAGATTTACTAAAAATAGATAATAATTTATATAAAAGATGGGAATAAATATGCCAAATACTAATATTAATTCATATAGAAAGGCCATTTATAGTGGGACTTTTGATCCAATTACAAATGGTCATTTAGACATCATAAAACGAGCGGCTAATATTTTTGATGAAGTTGTAATTGCTGTTGCAAAAAGTGAATTAAAAAAGCCAATGTTCGATCATGAACAAAGGGTTTTATTTGCAAAAGCTGCAACCGAAGATATCGAAGGTGTTACAGTTTTAGGATTTGATACATTACTTGTTGATTTAGCGATAGATTTAGAAATAAATACGATTATTAGAGGGCTTAGAGCTGTATCTGATTTTGAATTTGAACTACAAATGGGATATGCGAACTCTTCAATAAATAAAAAAATTGAAACTTTATATCTAATGCCAACTTTAGAAAATGCTTTTGTTAGTTCTACAATAGTACGAGAAATCATAAGATTTAATGGGAAATTCCAACATTTAATTCCTGAAAAAGTTTTAAAATGTATGCAGTAATTGAAGGAATTGATACAGCTGGTAAATCAACTCAATTAGAACTTTTAAAAGAGAAATTACCCTATGCAATTTTTACAAAAGAACCAGGTGGAACACCACTTGGCATAAAATTAAGAAATATGGCACTTAATGGTGAAGCTAAATCAAAAATAGCAGAAATGTTTCTTTTTATGGCTGATAGAGCTGAACATATTGAAGAGGTTATAAAGAAGAATAAGAATGATACAATTATCTCTGATAGGTCTATGATTTCAGGGATTGCGTATGCTTCTGCTTTAAGTATTGATGAACTAATTAATTTAAATCTAATTGCTACAAATAATACTTTACCAACTCACGTAATTTTACTCGAATTAACTCCACATGAATTAAAATTTAGACTATCTCAAAAAGAAAATGATTCAATAGAATTAAGAGGAATTGATTATCTAATAAATATTCAGAATAGAATGAAAGAAACAATTAAAAGATTAAATATAAATCATATTATTATTGATGCAAGTTTAAAAATTGAAGAAATAGAAAAGAAAATTGAGGATTTTATAAATGGTGAATAATAAAACTAAAAATGTTAAGACAATACAAAGTTTAAGAGGGATGAAAGACATAGTAAATGAAGAGAGTTCTTTATTTACTTATTTCGTAGAAAATGCATCAAAAATTGTTAAAAATTATGGATTTTCGTACATTGAAACACCCCTATTAGAAGAAACAGCTTTATTTAAAAGATCAGTGGGAGAGAGTTCTGATATTGTAAATAAAGAAATGTATCAATTTATTGATAAAGGTGAGAATGATGTTTGTTTACGACCGGAGGGAACTGCCGGAGTTGTAAGATACTTTGTTGAAAAGAAACTAGACCGTGCTGGTGGAAACTATAAATGGTATTATTATGGTCCAATGTTCAGATATGAAAGACCTCAAAAAGGAAGACTTAGAGAATTTCACCAATTTGGTTGTGAAGTATTTGGAATAGATTCCATTTATGAAGATGCAAATATAATTATTATGATAAAAGAAATACTTGATTTTTTTGGAATTGGATTTACCTTAAAACTAAATTCTCTTGGTTGTAATATTTGTATGCCTCCGTATAAAGAAAACCTAATTAAGCATTTAACAAACTTTAAAGAAAATCTATGTGAAGACTGTAATAAAAGAATTTTAACAAATCCAATTAGAGTTTTAGATTGTAAAAATGATAAATGCCAATTATTATTAACAGATGCTCCTAAAATTACTACTAGTTTATGTAGTTCTTGTAACACAGATTTTGAAAAACTAAAAAAAATATTAGACTTTAATAATATTAAATATGAAATTGATTCAAATCTAGTTAGAGGTTTAGATTATTACAATAAAACTGCATTTGAATTTGTAAGCAATGAAATTGGAGCGCAAAGTGCAATTGCAGGTGGTGGAAGATATGATAGACTTGTTGAGTTTTTAGGTGGAAAACCAACTAGTGGTATTGGATTTGCAATAGGAATCGAAAGATTATTAGAACTTATAAAAATGCCTCAATATAATCAAAATGTTATATATATGGGAGCATTAGATGAAAATTCATTAAATACAATGATAAAAGTTGCAAATCAAAAGAGAAAAACAACAAAAACTTTAGTAGAATACACGCCAAGAAGTTTCGGTAAACATTTTAGTATTGCTGAAAAACTAGGCGCAAATATTGTTGCATTAATTGGTGAAAATGAACTAAAAAATGGAACTATTTATATTAAAAATATAAAAACAAAAGAAGAAACAAATTTAAAATTAGAGGATTTTTAAAAGTGAATAACTATGGTATTGATATTTGGAGTGATGATAATTTTATGATTGAGGATGGATTAGCTAAGATTAATTATGATTGTAAGCCTTCCTTAATTTCCATTGTAAAAGATATAAGGAAACAAGATTTTAAGGGTCCTTTACTTTTAAGATTTCCTCATATTACGGAAAAACAAGTTAATACTTTATACAATACATTTAATTCAAGTATTAAAGAATATGACTATAAAGGTACTTTTAATGCTGTTTTCCCTTTAAAAGTTAATCAACTTCCTAACTTTATTCATCCCCTAATTAATGAGGGTAAGAAGTTCAATTATGGTCTTGAAGCTGGAAGTAAAGCAGAACTTGTTATTGCTATGACATACAACAATGTGGGTTCTCCAATAACAGTAAATGGATTCAAAGATAAAGAGATGATTCATTTAGGTTTTATTGCTAAAAGTATGGGTCATAATATTACTATTATTATAGAGGGTTTAAACGAACTGGAAATAATTATAGAGGTTTTAAATGAAACCAAAATGGAGTGTCCTAATATAGGATTAAGAGTTAGGCTACATAGTGGTGGAAGTGGCTTATGGGCAAAAAGTGGTGGTATTAATTCTAAATTTGGTTTAACATCAACAGAGATTCTTGAAGCCTATGAATTAATGGAAGACAATAACCTTGTTAAGCATTTAACAATGATTCATTTCCATATTGGTTCTGCTATGAATTCTATCAAACCTTTGAAAAAAGCTTTAAGAGAATCTGGACATATTTATGCTGAACTTAAAAACTTAGGTGCTACAAATTTAAACTCTATAAATATTGGTGGTGGATTAGCAGTTGAATATAATGCCTATGAAAGAACAAGATTTTACTCTTTAACAGAATTTGCGAATGATGTTATCTTTACACTAAAAGATATAGCAAAACAAAAAGGTGTTGATGAACCAAATATCTTTACAGAATCAGGAAGATTTATAAGTGCTGCTTCAACTGTTTTAGTAGCACCAGTTCTTGAGTTATTCTCTGCTGAATATGATTTTGATCATTTAAAACTAAAAGATGTAAATCCTCCTTTAATTCAAGAATTACATGATTTATATAAAGATATGTCTAAAAAAACAGCTTATGAATATATGCATGATAGTATTGACCATATGGAATCTTTATTAACTCTATTTGATTTAGGTTATATTGATTTACAAGATAGATCAAATGCTGAAATTTTAACTCACCAAGTTATTAAAAAAGCTATCTCTTTACTTGAAATTGACCATTATGAAGAATTAAAAAAACTTGATGAAAATATTCAAGAAAAATATTTATTAAATTTCTCTTTATTCCAATCACTTCCTGATTATTGGGGGATTGATCAAGAGTTTCCAATTATGCCAATAACTCATCTTGATAAAAAACCAACAAGGAGTGCTTCATTATGGGATATTACTTGTGATAGTGATGGAGAATTACCATTTGATTTGAAAAAACCACTTTATTTACATGATGTAAATTTAAATAAAGAAGATTATTTTATAGCTTTCTTTAATGTTGGTGCTTATCAAGATACTTTAGGTATGAAACATAATTTATTTTCGCATCCAACAGAAGTTAATATCGTATTTAAAAATGGTGAAGTTGTATTAGAAAAAATTTTAGAATCACAAAAAATTATAGATATTTTAGAAGATATCGATTACGATACGAACGATATAAGAGCCAGATTAAGAAAAAATCTAAATGACCATAACTACAAGGATATAGAAAAATATCTAAATGAAAATAGTTATTTAAAAACTATTTGGAGTTATCATGAATAGTGAAGAAATAGCAGAAGAAAAAATATCATTTTGGAAGCAATTAAAAGAAGACTTTTATGTTCCAAGAAATAATGACCCTGCTCTTGATAATAATTTAGAGCTAGTTTTTAATTATCCAGGTGTTTGGGCAATTATTAACTATAGAATTGCAAATAAACTTTATTATAAAGGTTGGAAAAAACTATCAAGAGTAATTAGTGGAATATCTAGTTTTTTAACAAAAACAGATATTCATCCAGCTTGTACCATTGGTAGAAGAGTTTTTATTGACCATGCTATTGGTGTTGTAATTGGGGCAACTGCAATCGTTGAAGATGATGTTTTAATTTATCAAGGGGTAACCCTTGGTGGAGTTAGTTTAAATAAAGGTAAACGACATCCAACTGTTAAATCAAATACAGTAATAGGAAGTGGAGCAAAAGTTTTAGGAAATATTACTATTGGTAAAAACTCTAAAATTGGAGCAAATTCTGTTGTTGTTTGTGATGTTCCTGATAATTCAACTGCTGTTGGAGTTCCTGCAAAAATTATCAAAAGAGATAATAAAAACTGCAAAATGGAACATGGTGATTTACCAGATATTAATAAAGAAATGTTCAAATATCTTCTTGATAGAATTCATTTAGTTGAAACTGCTCTAAAAGAAGAAGATGGAATAGATTTAACTCAAAAAGATAAAAAATTAGAAGATGATTATAATAATTTCATTGAAGCTATGAACTCTATAAAAAGGAAAGATTCTTGAATTTTGAACTTGCAATATTTGGAATAATTACAGGTTTAACTTCCGGATTTTTTGGTGTTGGTGGAGGAATGGTTTTAGTACCAATTCTTTTAGTATATGGTTTTGTAATGAAAGAAGCTGTTGCAATATCCATTATGCAAATGGTTTTTTCTTCAATTTACGGCTCTTTTTTAAATGCAAAAAAAGCAAAAAATGTAATAAAAGATGGAACTATCTTAGGAATTGGTGGTTCTCTTGGAGGAATTGTAAGTGGATATATGCTCTCTAGCATATCAAATGAATCTTTACAATATCTTTTTATATCTATTCTTATATTTTCTATACTGAGGATTTTTTATTCACCTGCTATTCAAAATGAAGAAAAACAAAATAAAAACAGTTTTATCTTACTATTTATAGGGTTTTGTATAGGAATATTAGCTATGAGTATTGGAGTTGGTGGTTCAATTTTATTAACTCCAATTTTAGTTGGTTTTCTAAAATATGATTTAAAAGCAGCAACTGCTCTTGGACTATTTTTTGTAATATTTTCTTCTGTTGGAGGATTTATATCTTCTTCATATCATGGTCAAATGCTTTTTGTTGAGGGTGCAACAGTTGGTATTGGTTCACTTATTGGAGTATATTTTGGGACTAAATTAAAAGATATTGTAAAAGCAACATCTTATAAAAAATATGTATTAACTCTATATATTCTAGTTTTAATAGCAATGCTTTATAAGACTTTTTAGTCTTTTAAAGCTTGTTCTCTTAACTTATCTTTTTTACTTTTTCTTGCACCTTTTATAGGTTCATTTCCTTTTTCTTTTTTTTCTAGTGTTCCAACTAGTTCGAAACCAATTATTTGCTCTTTTTCAAGTTTTATATCACATCTTTTTTCTATTAATGAAAAATGTTCAAAATCTTCAAGTCCTATAAAAGATATTGCGTCTCCACGTTTACCTGCCCTGCCCGTTCTTCCGATTCTATGGACATAATCAGCAGCTGCTCTTGGTAAATCAAAATTTATTACACATGAAATATCATCTATATGCAAACCCCTAGCTGCAATATCAGTTGCAAATAAAATCTTGATTTTTTTGTTTTTAAAATTTTCTAAAGTATTATTTCTTTCTTCTTGAAGTAAATCACCATGAAAAGACTCTGCATTTAATCCATATTTTCTAAACTTAGCGGCTATGTTGTCACAAGAGCGTTTATTTGCCATAAAAACAAGTATTTGCTCCCAAGAGTGGCTTTGTATTAGATTTCTTAAAAGTGCGCTTCTGTTCTCTTTATTGACTGCTATTGCCCTTTGATTTATAGTTTGAACCGTTTGAGTTTCATCTTCTATAAAAACCTCTATTGCTGTTGTTGTAATTTTTGAAGCAATGTTTAACATCTTTTGTGGATAAGTTGCTGAAAATAGTAAATTTTGTCTATTTTGTGGAAGAGATTTTAGAAGTTCTTCAAGTTCAACTTCAAATCCTAAATCAAGCATTTTATCTGCTTCATCTAAAATAAAAAATTTTACATTTGATAAATTTATCTGTTTTTTATCTAAAATATCAAGTAATCTTCCCGTAGTTGCAACAACAATATCACAACCTTTTTGTATATCTAAAAGCTGTTGTGTAAGACTTTCTCCACCTATAACACTTACAATCTTAGGTTTATTTCCAAAATATTTAGAAAAATCAATAAAAGCCTTTGATACTTGAAGAGCCAATTCTCTTGTAGGAGTTAAAACTAAAGTCGATATTTTTGCTTTTCCTTTATACTCTTTATCTTCTTCTTTATTTAATAATAGTTGTAAAATTGGTAAAACAAAACTAGCAGTTTTTCCACTACCAGTTTGAGCTTTTGCCATAATATCCTTGTTTTCTAAAACAAGTGGAATTACCCTTTCTTGAATTACAGTTGGATTTTTATAAGCATTCTCATCAAGTGCTTTATTTATTTTTTGTCTAAGACCTAAGTTTGAAAATGGCATAAAAATCCTTTAATTGGTTGTTTGATTGGGTATTTTATGATTATTTGCCTTTATTAAAACCAATAATCACAAATAAATTATAAAAATATCTAATTAATACTATTTACGCTACCCTAAAATAACTTTAAGTAGTTTTTTCAAGTAAAAATAAACTATTTAATCTTACTAAAACTACAAAAAAGGATTTCCCATCTCTCTTACAAATAAATCAATAGAAATTGTTACTATTCCAGCAACAAAAAGCACTACTTTGAACAGAAAAAATGTAGGTATTAAATTAGACGAAAATCTAATCTTAGAAATCTTATCAAAAAGCTATGCAAAGGTTGTTATTACTGTTATTGAAAATGAAGATGATTTAAAATCTTTAATAAAAAGAAAACCTGATTTAGTATTTTCAGGGATTAAATACTTCAATTTTGAAAACCAAGAAATTTGGCTTAGTGATTATCTAAAAAAACATAAAATTGATTATATAACTTCAAATAAAGAAGCCCTAGATAACGAATATGACAAAAATCATGCCAAACTTATAATAAAAGAAGCAAATATAAATACAGCAAAATTTTTTACAACTCAACCCGATGAACATGAAACAGAAAATTCACTTCCTGTGACTTTTCCATTATTCTTAAAACCTGTGAATAAAAACAATCCTGAGGATATAAATGCACAATCTGTAGTTTTTGATTTCAAAAAATATCAAGCAAAAGTTTTAGATATTTATAACACAAAAAAATCTCGTACTTTAGTAGAAAACTACTTATCAGGAAAAGAATATAGTGTTTCTATTGTAGAAAATAAATCAAAAAATATTTTGATGATTTTACCTGTTGAAATTATTGCAGTTAAAAATAAAAATGGACATCGTATTCTTGATTATGATGCAAGAAAAGATAATTTGGAAGAAGTTATTGAAGTAAGTGATAAAAAAATTCGTAAAGAACTCTCTCTTTTAGCTTTTAATTCTTTTGTAGCTTTGGGTGGAAAAACAATAGGAACAGTCAATATAAAAATGAGTTACAATGGGATTTTACATTTTCTAGAAGCTAATTTTATGCCTAGTTTTGATGAGAGTTATTTCTATAAAGCATTCAAAATAAATGAAAATATGGATTATGAACAAATGATTTTTAAAATTGCAGAGGCAGGGATGGTTTTAACTGAGGATATTGAGATTTAAGGTTTATATTTTTTAATTTATATCAACTCGTTATCTTTAAATAAAAATAAGAGTTAATTATTCATTTAATTTCAAAAGCCTTCGATAAAAATTTTAATTTTAGTCTGCATACTATATAATCCGAAAAAAATTAATCTAAAAAAAAGGTATTCAAATAGAAAACTCAAAAGTAAAAATAAGTATTTTAGTGATTGTATTACTAATTATAGGAATTATTATTTTATTCTTTATTCCACAAACTCATGATTATATTGTTAGTTCATTTTTTCAAATATTATTTGGCGCAATTTGGACTTACGAAGCTTTATTAACTTCATATAATATTCCATTATGGACATTATTAGTTATTTCAATTTTAGGACTTATTACTATAATAAGGTTTCTTATAAACTTCCAAAACAATGATAAACCTGAATATCTTTCATATAAAGAAGATTTTATATATGAAGCAAAATGGAGATGGAAATGGACAAAAGATGAAATATCAAATATTCAATGTTTCTGTCCTACTTGTGATTCTACATTAGTATATGATGATAGTTCTTGTAGTACAAGATACACAGATGTTGTAAAAACAGATTTTATTTGTGAAAATTGTAAATCACAAATTATAACAAGTATTCATGGTGGGAATAATACTTATGCCATAAATGCAGTAAAACGAGAAATTCAAAGACGAATTAGAACAAATGAGTATAAAACAACACAAAATAAAAGCTAAACTGGGACTGTTAGAAATTCCGTGTCAATCTGATAAAATAATATCAAGGATTGACAATGGAAGAGAGAATAAATTTTGACTTCAATGAAGTTTTAGAACAATTTAGAAATGGTAAAAATCTTACAGGTA
>JAQVBE010000001.1 GCA_028690445.1 Aliarcobacter sp.
GAAGAGGTTATCGGTTCAACTCCGATTGCAAGCACCACCCCCCCCTTAGCTCTTTGTAATTATTTTCATTTCATCTTTACTTTGCTATTACTTTTCTTTTGATACAATCATCTCTTATATTAAGATAGGAATAAAATTGATAGAACAACCAAACAATCCACTTCATGGAATTAAATTAGAAATGATACTTGAATCATTAGTAGAACAATATGGATGGGATGAATTAGCCGATCGTATCGAAATACGATGTTTTTATAATAATCCATCTATAAAATCAAGTTTAACTTTTCTTAGAAAAACTCCTTGGGCTAGAAAAAAAGTTGAGAATTTATATTTGGCTTTAATGAAATAAAATTCGCTATATCCATATATAAAGTTTATTTGACTATTATTCTTTTTTATAATAACATAGGATTTAAAATGATAAGAAAAATAGATACAAATAGTGATGAATTTTTAAATGAATTTGAGTTGACAAAACAGTTTACAGATGGAGTAATATCTAAATATAGTTTAGTTTATAATCCAGATGAAGAGGTTAATAAATCAATTCAAATGGGACTTACTCGAAACCAATTGATTTATGGTAAGAAATTTTGCCCTTGTTTTATGGTTATAGGACAAAATAAGGAAGAGCAAGAAAAAAGTGAAAATAGATTATGTCCATGTACTCCTGCCTTAGCAAATGAAATACCTACAAGTGGTTCATGTCACTGTGGAATTTTTTGTACTAATGAAAAAGCTTTAGAAATTAAAAAAGAAAATAATTTACATGATGTAATTGCTACTCACTCTAGAGGATTAACTAAGGAAGAGGGAAAAAAATTACTAGCAAAAAGTGAACTTAATTCAATTGAATTAGAATCTTTATTGGAAGCTAGAGATTTAGGTTTTATTGATTTCACATTAGTTGATACAAGAGAATGGATGGAATGGGTTTCGAATAGAATTAAAGGAACTGATTATTTAATTCCGACAACATCATTTTATGATGCTTTAGAGCAAATAATGAGTAAAAAAGATATACCAGTAGTTGTTTATTGTTTAAGTGGTAGTAGAAGTGCTTATTGTCAACGAATAATGAAAGATTTAGGTTTTAGTTCAGTTGCTAATTTAGATTATGGAATATCATCTTACAGTGGAGAAAAAGAAAGAGGAGAAATTTAATTTTACTGTCTGTATCCTTTTTAGGATACAGTATCTTTGAAATCGTCTGAATATTTTTTTAATAAATTCATAATTGATATAAAAAATGTCACCATTGCAGGACCTATAATCATTCCCCAAAAACCAAAAGTTGAAAGTCCAGCAACAATAGAAAAGAAAATTAGAAGTTCATTTATACTTGTAGGTGTTTTAACAATTTTCTTATTTATGTATTTTATAATCATTGGTTTTATAAAAGTGTCTGCAACAATTGAAATAACTACAATAGAATAAATTGCAATAATGAAAGCATTTGTTAAATTTGTTGTTGCTTCAAATATTACAATTGGAAGCCACATAATAATTCCACCAATTACAGGAATTAAAGATGCAAAACCATATAAAACTCCAAATAATAATCCATCATAACCAAAATATGTCAAGAAAATTCCAAATAAAAAGCCCTCAAAAATTGCAGTAACTAATATAGAATATAAAACTACTGTCATTACATTTGATGATTCATAAAATAAAATATTTGAATCTTCTTTTTTTATTGGTAATAACTCTTTTATAAAAGTAGAAATGGATGTTGAATAAAGGGTAAAGAAAAAGAAGAATATTAAAATCATAATCATATCCATCATGAACTTAACTGAATTTTTACCTAAGTAAGCGCCAAATGTTAACATATCCTGAACGGTTTTAGCTACATCAAATTTTGATATGATTTGTGTTAGTAAATCATTTAAAAAAATAAAATCTTTTAATGAGTCTTGAATAATAATCTTCATATCAGTAATATTTTTGATTAAAGATGCCTGATCTACTTTAGTAAAGAAATCAGCAAATGAGAATATACAATATAAAATAGGTATAAAAAATAGAGATGTTAATGTTATTGTCATAATAGTTGTAGCAAAAAATCTACTTTTTAAATTTTTTTCCAAGTACAAAGTTAAAGTACTTGTTGCAACTGCTAATAAAAGTGATACAAAAATTGATTTTAGAAATGGATCAAAAAGTTCTATCATAAAAAAAATCATTACAATTGCAATGGCAATTAAAAAATAGGCTGCTTTCAAAATAATTTTCCTTGAGTTAAATCGTCTTCTAGTTTTTCACTTCCTGGATATGAAAGCTTAAACATTTCATAAGTTTTTAATGAAGCTATTCTACCTCTAGCTGTTCTTTCAATATATCCATTTGCAAGTAGATATGGTTCAATTGCATCTTCAATTGTTCCCTCATCTTCACTAAGAGCTGCTGCTATCGTAGAAAGTCCCATTGGTTTTCCTCTGTTTGAAACTAATAGTTCAAGTAAATTTATATCCATCTCATCAAAACCTGTTTCATTTACACCTAATTCATCTAAAGCATATTTGCATCTTTTAAGTTTAATTGAATTCTCATTTTCAACCTCTGCAAAATCTCTTACTCTTTTTAAAAGTCTTAATGCAACTCTTGGTGTTCCTCTACTTCTTCTTGATATTTCAAATGCTGCATCATCTTCACAAGATTTTGATAGTTTGACAGCTGCTTTTTGAATAATTTTTGATAATTCTTCTTGATTATAAAATTGCATTCTAAAATGCATCCCAAATCTTTCTCTTAGAGGATTTGAAAGCATTCCAGCTCTTGTAGTTGCACCAATTAGTGTAAATCTTGGTAAATCAATTTTTACAGTTTGTGCAGCTGGTCCTGAACCTATTATTATATCAAGTCTATAATCTTCCATTGCAGGATATAAAATCTCTTCAACAGTTGGAGAAAGACGGTGTATTTCATCAATAAATAAAATATCTCCCTCTTCAAGATTTGTTAAAATTGCAGCTAAATCACCACTTTTTTCAATCATAGGTCCAGCAGTTACTTTAATATTTGTATTCATTTCATTTGAGATTAGATAAGAAAGTGTAGTTTTCCCAAGTCCGGGAGGTCCATAAAATAAAATATGGTCAAGGGCTTCTTTTCTTTTTTTACTAGCTTCTATAAATACTTTTAGATTTTTTTTAATTTTTTCTTGTCCAATATAATCATCCCAATTTGAGGGGCGTAAACTTACTTCTGTATTTTCTTCTTCAAAAGATATTTGCTCAACTTCTACTAATCTTTCCATTTATATTAATACTCTTCTTCACGTGATGGGAATGAACTATCTTGAACATCATTTCTATATTGATTAACAGCATCTCTTACCAAAGATGCTCCTTGCATATAATGTCTTACAAATTTTGGTTTAAATTCACTAAATAAGCCTAACATATCAGACCAAACTAAAACTTGTCCATCTGTTACATTTCCCGCTCCAATTCCAATTATTGGAATCTTTACCGCTTCAGTGATTTTTTTTGCAACATTGCTCATTACACCTTCAACAACAATAGCAAAAGCTCCTGCTTTTTCAACTGCAATTGCATCTTCGATTAATTGCTTTTCATCTTCTAAAGTTTTACCTCTAACTTTGTATCCACCTTCACTTCTTACATATTGAGGCATTAGTCCAATATGTCCCATAACAGCAATTGAATTTGATGTTAGATGTTTGATAATGTCAGCTTTATCTGCTCCACCTTCAATTTTGACAGCAGCAGCTTTTGTAAGTTTATAAACTTCAATGCAGTTTCTTAAAGCTTCATCTTTATTAATATAAGTTCCAAAAGGCATATCCATAATTATAAAGGCTTTTGGTGCGCCTGTACAAACTGCATTTGTATGATAAATCATTTGCTCTAAAGTTGCTGAAAGAGTATCTTCCCGACCTGCAAAACTCATATTTAAACTATCTCCTACAAGTATCATATCGGCTATATCTTCAAACAGTTTTGCAAAAAGTGCATCGTAAGCTGTAATTACTGCAAGTTTTTTATTATTTTTTGAATTCTTAATTTTTATGATATTCATTTTTTCAAAATCATTTTTTATAATGCTCATATTTTTTCCTAATAACTATATAATAATTTATAACGATTATATCCAAAACTAACTTTTTTAATAAAAACTTTAATATTTACAAGTATAAAGTCAGGTGAAGAATTAGAAAATATAGAATTACTTATCCTAACAATGAAGAAGATATTAAATAATAGTTTAAAAGAAAATTTTAGATAGAATAAAAAAATTTTAAATATAGGATAAAAATTTTGAAAAAATTAGTAGGTTATATTACATCATCTCTTCCAAATAATAATTTTACAATAGATTTAGCATATAGTATGAAAGACGCTGGAGTAGACACTTTAGAATTAGGAATTCCTTTTTCTGATCCAGTTGCTGATGGACCTGTAATTGAAAAGGCAAATTTAATTGCATTAAATAATGGCTTTAAATTGAAAGATTTATTTGAAGTTTCTTCAAAAATTGCTAAAGATATTGATACTTTATGGATGGGATATATGAATCCTTTTTATCATTATGGAATGGAAAAAATATTACAAAAGGCTGATGAATATAATATTCAAGGAACTATAATCCCTGATCTTCCATATGAAATGGCAAAAGATTATGAAGATTTATTTAATAAATATAATAAAGCAAATATCTCTTTTGTTGCGCCAACGGATAGCGAAGAAAGAATAAGAACAATTGTTAAAGATTCTAAAAAATTTGTTTACATGGTTGCTTATGCTGGAATTACAGGAAGCGGTCAAAAAGAAGATTTATCTAAAATAATAGAAAATGTAAGAAAATATTCTACTACGCCTTTATATATTGGTTTTGGAGTTGATGAAAAAACTTGCAAAGAAAAAATCATAGGTGTTGATGGTGTAATTGTTGGAAGTGCATTTGTAAAATATATAATTGATGATAGTTTATCAAATGATGAAAAAATTAAAAGAATCTCGAGCATTGCAAAAGATATAAAAGAAAAAATAAACGAATAATTATGCAAATACTGAACCAAGATATTGAATTTTTAGAAGAGGATAGAAGTTGCTCTTATTTTGAAAATAAAATATCAGATATTAGATATAAATATATTTATTCTTGTTCACCTTCGAGTTATCAAAATATGTTAGAGCGAGGCTGGCGAAGATTTGGCAGAATGCATTTTGTACCAGAGTGTAAATTTTGTAATAAATGTGTTTCAATGAGAATTGATGTAGCAAATTATAAATTTTCTAAGTCAGAAAAAAGAGTAATATCAAAAAATAAAGATACAAAACTTTACATAAGACCACCTTCTGTTACGATGGAGCATCTTAATCTTTATGATAAATATCATAGATTTATGAATGATAAAAAAGATTGGCCTTATACCGCTATTTCTCCTGATGAATATATAAAATCTTATGTTGAAACAAAAGAAGAATATGCAAAGGAATTTTTATATATTAAAGATGATAAATTAATTGGAGTTGCATTAGTTGATATTTTACCTAAGTCAATTTCTGCGATTTATTGTTATTATGATCATGCATATTCGGACTTATCAATAGGAAAATTCTCAATATTAGCTCAAATTAAAATTGCAAAAGAATTAGATATTCCTTATATATATTTAGGTTATTGGATAAAAGATCACTTTTCTATGGGATATAAAGAAGCATATTCTCCATTTGAGATATTAAAAAATAGACCCAATCTTAGTGAATCATCAATTTGGGAGAAAAAAGAATTATAATACTGTAGTTATGGTAAGTATAATAATTTGTGCTATAATCTCAACGTTTATTAGCTATTATTTATTATAGTACTTTTCACAATGGCTAAAAAGAACAGTTAATAGTATCCATGACAATATTTTATTTACCTATAAAATATATTTCAACGAAATATATAAATACAGAAGAAAGAGAGAAAAATGATTAAGTATGTAGTTTCTTTTTTATTACTTATTAATGTACTATTTGCAGAAGAAAATTTATTAAATAAACAAGAAGTAAATGAAAATATACCTTACAATCCTAATGTAGATTGTTTGATTTTAGAAGATGAGAATTCGATTATATGTAAGTTTGAAATAATTAGAGATGAAAATGAACAACAAATTATTATTAATTGGGTTAGTCCAACTGGTGAAATTTCAAGAACAAGAGAAATGCTAATTCCAGCAGGTGATAGTTCTGCCTATGATTACCGATATATTGACGGTAGAGAAAATGGGAAATGGGATTTTAAAATAATTTATAGAGGAAAAGAATATAGCTCTCAGTTTGAGTTGAAGTAAATCTTCAATTTGAATTTTGTTTTTTGGCTTATGTAAGAAGCAAAACCCTATAAATAGAGTTTTGTTTTTACAAATCAAAATATTATAATCTTGATTCGTATCTTCTTAACATGTATAATCTTTTTAACATTTTCTTTCTAGCAGATATTTTTTGTTTTTTTCTAATTTCTGTCATTGGTTCAAAATATCTTCTAGCTCTAGTTTCTGTAACAATAAGATTTCTATCACATTGTTTTTTAAACCTTCTATAAGCTTCGTCGAAAGATTCGCTATCTTTAACTTTTATGCCTGGCACTAAAATCACCTACTTTCTTTTATAAATTTTAGGTTTGGATTATATTTAAAGTTTACTTAATCCTTATTTAACTTTAACAAATATTAGAATATAATTAATTTTTAACAAAAAGGAATATTTTGAATTTAACACACTTAGATGATAATAATAGACCTAAAATGGTTGATGTTTCAGATAAATATGAAACAAAAAGAGTTGCAATTGCATCTGGTGAGATTACAATGTCTCAAGAAGCATTTGATGCTATTATTTCAAATAATACTAAAAAAGGTCCAGTTCTTCAAACAGCTGTAATCGCGGCAATCATGGGAGTTAAAAAAACAAGTGAGTTAATTCCTATGTGCCATCCTTTATTGTTAAGTGGAATAAATTGTGATGTGGAAGAAAAGCCTGAATTACCAGGATTTAAACTGATTGTAACAGCTAAACTAAATGGACAAACGGGTGTTGAAATGGAAGCTTTAACAGGTGTTTCTATTGGTTTATTAACTATTTATGATATGGTTAAAGCAATAGATAAATCTATGATTATTTCTAATATTCAATTAGAAAAAAAGTCAGGTGGTAAAAGTGGTGATTTTATTAGAGAGGATTTAAATAATGATTGATTTAAGCAAAGAAAAATTAGAACTAAATTATCCATGTTCTTGGGAATATAAACTAGTTGTTTTAGAACATATAGATATTCATGTAACAGTAAAAGAAGTCGTTTCAAGTAGAGAACATAAGGTAAAAGAATCAAAAGTTAGTACTAAAGGTAAATATAAAAGTTATACTCTTGAACTTTTAGTTCATAATGACGATGATAGAACAGAAATTTATAAAATGTTAGGTGACCATTCTAATATTAAAATGGTTTTATAATTAATTAGTATCTTATTCGTAAGATACATAATTGCCTATAATATAGGGATAAAACCCTTGTATAGAGGCTTAGAATTAAATGTAGTTCTTAAAAATATATACATTAAATGAAATAATAGACAAGTTTATAGTCAAACTATTTCGAAACTTTAAACCATTCCCTCATGAGGGAATGAGTTAAAATAATTTAGGGAACTTACCAAAAATACTTTCTAACCAATGTACCAAAAGATACACAGAAGTTATAATAACTATTAAACCAACAAGATAACCTTTTTGTTTTTCGTGATATTCAAGTGTATTAGGCTCTCTTACTACAGCTCCACATTTAGGACAGTGTGGAGCAGAAGGACTAACTTGATTTCCACAACTTTTACAAGATATTAAACCAGCCATATTCACCTCTATATTTTTTTAAAATTATATTATTTTTTTTAAAAATTAAGATAATAAAACACTTTTCTTTCGAAATTAATTTATTTTATGTTCTTCACAAGATGTAAAAACAAATCCATTAGTTCTTGTTTCTCCTCTTTTACCACAATATTCACAAATATTTGCAGATTTTCTTTCGGCATCTCTAACTAAAGAGGAAATACTTTTTTTAACCACATCTGGATAAAAAGAATTACTCATATTGCAATAAAATCTCAAAGTTCCAAATTTTGTTTTAATTTGTTGAATCATTGGCAATTCACAATTTGTTAGTTCACAAAGTTCTGTAATATCTTTCCCTAAATCATAAATTAAATTTGTCCATCCATCATGAAATTCAAAAATGACTTTATTTTTAAATATTTCTAATTCATTTAGTTTATTTTCATTTTCATCATTAATCATATCTTTTCCTTTAAATTTACTTGATAAATGATTTTAAATTGTTTATTTTTTTAATTTTATTAAATCCTACCAAAAGTAATATTTCAAGTTTCGAAACATTTACAACATCAAAATTTTTTAAATTTTTAATTTTTGGACTAACTTTAATTAAAAAATCAAAAAACAATAATTTTTCATCAGCAGATAAACAAGCATAAATATATTTTATTGAATTTATACTTTTAAATTTATGCTCTTTTAAAGTATCAATATTAGTATTATTTAAATAACAATCGATTAAATTCTTTTCCCTATCTGTTAAAATAAATTTAAAAAAATATAATTTTATTTTCAAAGGATATTTAATAAAAATAGATACAGTTTGATTTTCTAATAATTGATTATCAAAAAAATTTTCTAAAAATGATTTAGCATGAAAATCTATATTATCTAAAAATTTTCTTTTTACCCAAACAAATTGAATACATTCAAAATCACTTTTAAATTTGGTTTTTATTTTATCTACAGGTATTTGATTGTTATCATATAAAATAATTATATTTTGTAATTTAAATTTTTTTGCCAACAAAAGAGCAAACAAAACAGACGACAATTCAGCTAAATTCGAATTATTTAATCCCTTGATAATTTTATTATAATATCTACGATTGTGTGAAAAATAAACAGAACAACTTGCTATTTTACGTTTATGTAAATAAGAAGCATCACTAAAAATAAAAATATTCTCTTGCATATTAAAATTCTTTGTTATAAATATTTAATGATTCAATAGTACCGATTAAATATCTTCTTTTAATCATTTCATTCTTAACTAATCCATAGTGATGAAGATTTACAGCATCTATATTTCTATCAATAAAATTAAAATGTTTAATTAATTCAAAATCTTTCATTTTAGATACAGGTACTAAATTCTTTTTATAAGTTCCATTTTCAAACAAAGTAAATAATTCATTATTTATAATTAAAGGTATATCTTTATTAATTTTTACTTCTTTTTTTCCATATTTTAATTTTATTCTATTATTATTTAAAATTGTTTCTCTGTACTTTTTTTCGCCTTTTTCATCAATATATGCAACTATATATTTCTTAATTGATAAATTTGGAATAAAACGTTTAGAATACAAATTAAGTTCATCAAATTCATATTCATCATTTAAATATTTATAACTAATAATAGTTTTATTAAAATACGTAGAAATTTCACCATTTATAAATAAATTATTAACATATAGATAATCATCTTGCTTATCTTTAAAATAATATCTTACCTTACGATATAAACTCAATGTGCATAACGTTCTAGAAGAGCAAAATCTAATAATTCTATGCTTGATATACCAATAAACACTATCATCAATAATATCAGATTCAGCATTTCGAAAAGTTTTGGTAATATATTTCATCATATAACCAATAGCACCACCTTTTGATTTATACCAAGTGTATTTAAATTGAAGTTGTTTTATACCAAATTTTCTAAAATACTCAAAAAACTTTTTTTTAATTAATAAAATCCAATCTTTTGGAATATATACTAAAGCGTGAATATGTGGGACACCCGATTTATGTGGTTCAAACACTCTAAAATATATTAAACCATTACCTGTAACTTTTTTCATTTTTCTAATCACTTGCAATGACGTAAATTTATGCCAAAGTTCACTCAATAAAACAGAAGCATCTTTGACTGCCTTCTTATGATTATTATCGTATTTATAGTTTGGATTATTTTCATAAACATTCTTTTTTCTATTTATTGTTTTAATTGGATGAAAATAAGATGGTGCAGTCAATGTAATAAATACAGGCATTAAACCCATATCTTTAGCATATTTATTAATCGAATTAACTCTATTGTTGATTTCACTAAAATATTTTTTTGGATTAAGATTTGCAGAATATGTATTATCAAGTAAATTAAATTCTTTAATGCCTAAATCAATAATAAAATTTTCTAAAAAATTCTTTTGTTTTTCAAGTTTTTTATCAATAAAACATTTATCTTCAAAATCTACTCCATACATATATTAATCCTTGAATGCATTTAAAGAAAAATCAATTACAAAATCGATAGGATTAAAAATCGCACCGATAAACCACCAAAAGAAAAAAACAGGCAGAAGATATTCTAATAATTCAAAATGAGTTAAAGCATCAGTAAAATAAACAACCAATGCAAGAAAATATGAACAATCAACAAAAAAATTTTCTTCTAAAATTAAAATAAATTTAATATTATAAATAATAGAAAACATAAAATAAACAAAAAACAAACAAACCAAAAACAAACCAAAAAACGCAATCATTTAAACCCCTTTTATATTAATTAAATCTATAGGGAAAAAAATCATTTTAATAAACCACCAAAAGAAAAAAACAGCAGGAAGGTAATCAATCAATTCAAAATGATTTAAACCATCAGTAAAATAATATACCAATAAAAAATAAAGAAAAAAATCCATGAAAATATTTTCTTTTAAAACTAAAATAAATTTTCGTTCATAAGCAAATGAAAAAATAAAATACAACCAAAACAAAGCAACTAAAAACAGACCAAATAACGCAAACATTTAAACTCCTTTTTTTTATTAATTAAATTCTTTTTTTTACATTTATATATATTTTTTTTACATATTTAATCCCTTTTCAATAATAAAAAATTTGACTAACGCAACTTTTTTAAAAATAATCAAGGGCTTTTCTTCGCAGAGGCAGACAAGCTGCCTCTCGCTCAAAAAATCCTTTTTCATTTTCAAACATCGTTATCAATAAATTCAATTACTATAGTTGTTGTTGTAAAAGATTCATTAACTAAATCATTTTTAAATAACAAACCAATCAAAGGAACATCACTTAAATATGGTACAGATTCATTTTTTTCAGTTTTAGAAAAGTTATTAATACCACTAATTATAAATCTCTTATTTTCTTTATTAATAGAAAACTTTTCATTCAATTCTTTTTTAGTTGTGATTGGTTTATCTGCATTAGAATCTAATAATTGAGAATATGAAAAGTTTAATTTTACATTTAATAAATCATCTGTAATAATTGGATAAATATTCAGATTTAAACCAACATCTTTATATTCATATTTATTCATTTCATTTATTGTAAGCTCACTTAACGTATTAGAAGTAGTTAAAAATGGTATATTTTGAGAAGAAATCAATTTAAATTCTTCATTGTTTTCAAGATTTACAACAGTATTAATTATTGATTTACTTATATTATTTGAATCTAAAAACTTTAAAACAGAACTAAAATTATCATTATTAGCTTTATTATTAACATTCATAGGTGACCCAAGTAAAACATCAAACAAAAACAATTGAGATTTATTAAAATTAGCATTAATTAACGTTTGATAATCTTTTAATTTTCCCAAATTTGTTTCAATAATAGAAATCTTAATTTTTTGTTGTCTCGGAAGAACATCAATATTATTAATAAATTGTTTTATTTCATTAAATTTTTCATTTGAACAATTTAAAAAAATTCGATTAACATTTTTCAAATAAGAATAATCTATTTTTTGCAATTTCAAAATATTTTCAATATCACTAAAATTTAAATACTTTAAATCAATACTCTTTAAATATAATTTTTCTTCTTTTGGAATATCAGTAATAACTTCTATCTTCTTAATAAAATAAACATCATTAGAAATAGTTAATTCATAGCCATTTGAAATTAATATCTTCTTTAAAAAATTAATATTTCTAGGTTCTTCTGGCTTATAAAAAACCAATAAATCAACATTAATATCTTTATCAATAATAAATGATTTATTTGAATTAGTCAAAATATCAACTATCAAATCACGTAAACTCATTTCTACAAGTTCTTTATAATTATGTAAAGAAATTGTAGAATTAGCAAAAATATTACTACTTAGGCATAGTAATAGTAGGTAAAAAAGAACTTTTTTCATCTGGAATATCCTTATTTTTAGATTTTTTCTGAAATAAATTAAATTTATCATTAGTTATAAAATAATATTTATATTTAGATTTAGCAATAATATTTGCTTTATAAGAAGTTTTTAGAATCTCTAAAATAAATTGTTTTTGATAGATATTTCCATTAATAAAGCAATAACTGAAATTGCAATACATTTCGTAATAAACACCATCAACATTAGAACTATTATTAAAATTATGATTAATTTGTTGAACTGTTTTAGAAGCAATTGAATTATTATTGGTCGCAGGACTTTTTAAATCAGAATCACCTTTCATATTTTTTGTAGTAAAATAAAAAACCAACATAACCAATAAAAATAAAACGAAAGAAACACCCACATAATGCAAGACTAAAGACTTTTGTTTGTTGTTATCACCACTTCCATATAAGGAAAATACTTCTTTTAAAATAGGCAATTTTTTAACAATAGATTCTTGTTTTTTATATAATTGATGACCTGTATATTGCTGATAAACCATTTTAGAATTAAATAATTTACGTGATGACGGAATAGCTTTATAATATAATTCAGAAAAAGATTTGTACTTTTGATTAACTAATTTTAAATCTTGAGTTATCAATAAAATATCTTGAAAAAAGTGGCGATGATAAGACAACCACCAAACTATTACTTCATTATCTTTATTTAGATAATTATGACATTCGTCCAAAATAATTAAAGTATTACTAAATATTTCATCTTTTACCAAATCTAAAAGTTCAGTATCAGTCTTTTCAAGCTTTTTTTGGTCAAATAAATTTTTTAAAATCTTAAAAAAATCAGCCCAAATTAAAGATTTTACGTTATCAAAAGAATCAAATTTTATTTCATTAATATTTGTTAATGCATACTTATATTTAGTTTCAGATAATTGAAATGATTTAAACTTTTTATTTTCAGATAAAGTTTTATTAAAATTTATAGCAATATTAAAAAGTCCATAATAACTCTTACCTGAACCAGGTGTACCAGTAACAAACTCAATCATAATAAATCACAATTAAGTCATTAATTTAGCAAAATCAACTACAGTCGAATTTACTTGTTTATATACTTTAAAACTGATTACATAAAGTAAAGTACTTAAATACATAATAATCGCACTAAAAAACATTGGAGCAACAACATTATAAGCATCAAGTAAACCAATTGCATCAACTGTTGCACTAAATAAAACAGATACACAATCACTGCTCGCTTGACCAGTTGATAATGATTGAACTTGATTCATCATAGATTTAATCATTGTATATAAATTAGAAACCAAAGATAAAACTGTAGTATAAAAAAATATAACAAAAGCAAAATAACCTGTTTTAAAAGTAATATAAAGACCAGAAACAACAGCTCTTTTGCCAAACTTACCAACTAAGTAAGTAATTAGTGTAGTTAAAATTGGCATATTATGCACCTCTCATTACTGAAATAGATTTAATTGTAATTTTTATAGTTAAAAATAAAAAGAAAATTTGGAAAAACATTTGAAAATATGGTTTTATAGTTGATAAAACAGAAATAAAATCAAATTTAACAAAAGTATTTCCAACATGAACATTCAAACATCTAGAAACATTTGAATTAAGTTGTAATGGAGTGTAATTCAAACCATTTTCAAAAACTGATTTAGTATCATTTATAGATTTATTAAAAGAAGAATAAGAACTTTGAATATCACTAACTAAACCACTCATACCAAAATAAGCAGAATCACCAACCGCTTGTGCATTTGAATCAATACCATTACCATTTAACAAGGTATTTAAACCTGTATTAGAATTAGCATTATTATTTAGTGCATTAGTATTAGCATCTAAAGAAGTTTTTAAACTATTCATAACATCGGTTTGAGAATTACCATTTGCTCCAGTTGTAGGAGTAACATAATTATTATTTAAACCATCAATATTAGTATTATTCGTATTTCCAGACGAACCACCTGAATTTGTTCCACCACTATTAGTATAATTAGAAGGAGTATATTTATAAAAATCGTTTAACGATGTAGAAGAACCAGAATTTGAAGAATTTGAAGTATAATGATAATCACCATTGTCATCTTTAGTGACAGAACCTGTGTCAATTATCTTACCAGTGGAATCTTTGATTGTACCTATTAAACCATTTTCAGTATTTTCGACAGAATAAGTATTACCATTAGTAGAAGATTTATAGTTAGAAGATTCAATATTCCCATTATCGTCATAGTTAGTTGTAATAGTTCCACCATCAATTTCTTCATTATGAATTTTAGATACACAATCTTGACTGTTCCAATTATAACCCGAACCACCAATAACCATATTAGGTATATTAGATGCATAATTAGAAGAACCACAAGAAAGATTGCCATCTGGAGTAATTGAACCATTTTCAATTAATTTCTTTTCGCCAGTATTTGGATTACAAGAATAAACATTGTTTGTTTCTAATTCAAAATATAGCTCATTGCACTTCATATCAGAATAAGCAACAGGTGAAGCATCAGAGTAATTAAGCATTAAATCTGAATATGCAGAAAGTAAATTTTGAACATTATCAATACATGCATACATAGCTTCACTACCATCAAAATTATGTTGTTGTGAGCAAATTAATTCTTGTTCACGAGAATAAGAAACAGATTTAACCTGCATAGATTTAAATTTTATTTCATCAATACAACCCGTCATTGATTCGTAATATGAACGTTGAGTTTTATAATAAGATGTATGATTAAAAACATCAGTACCACCAAAATCTATATAAGAAGTTGTACCAGTTGTGCCAGAATAAGTATATTCATTATCATACGAAGTACAGTAATATCTTGATGCGAAACTCAGATTAAATAAAATTAAAAATAAAATCAATATTTTTTTCATTTATGAAACCTTACGAACTAAACTAATAGCCGAAAAAATCGGAACTAATATAACAGCAAAAGTAAAAAAAAGTGAGAAAAAATAATCAAAAACTAAATCATTAGTTACTTGAATTAAAATTAAGTCCATTTATAATCCTTATTTTGAAACGATAAATAATGAAAAAAATAAGAAAATAAAACCAATTAAAATACCAGATAAACCCATTAAAAAATTATAATCTTGAAAATATAACCCAAGAAATTGAGCATTAATAGAAGAGTTATACATTTAATTAACCTTTTGCAATTTTGATAGCAGCTTCAATTCCTGCATAAACAAAAACAAAACCAATAAGAGCAGTAGCAACAATTGAAATATCAGAAATATTAATTTGAAGATTCGTCAAATTTACCATTTTTTAACCTTTTCAGAAAAACTAAAAAATAAAAATTTTAAGGGGGAATCGAAATCCCCTTAAAAATTAAGAAGCCATACGAATAGCTTTTTTAATTCCCCAAATAACAGCAACTGCTGTTAAAACTAAAACACCGACAGACATTACGTCAGCTGTATTAAATGCAACATGCGATAAATCCATACCAGTTGTTCCCATAGTAATTCTCCTACTTTTTTTTAATTTAGAGGACTTACATCAAACTCGAATGCCCCAACAATCAATAATTATTGATACTTAGAGCTTTAAATTTTTGATTGTCAGGAACATTAAGTTCAATAACAACATTTTCACCAACTTTTGAACTGTAATCAGTAACTAATTTTGAAAGCTCATCTTTTGATTCACAATTAATAACGATAGTTTGAGTTTTATAAACAAGAATCTGAACTGAAACACCATTTAAATCTTTTAAAGTCGGAACGGCTTGACTAAATTTTAATTTTAAACTGTTCCCATATTTTGTTCCATCTTGTAATTTACCTTCAACAGTAAAATCAACGCCTTCAATTTTTCCAAAAAGATAAAAACCATGAATTGAATGTGTAGCATCTTTAATTACTTTTTGTGAGCTAAAGAATTCTGTACCTCTTAATTTAGAAAGTTGTGTTATGTCAGATTTATTTTCCATTTTTTTTAATCTCCAATTTTTTTAATATGAAGAATTATAGAAAAATAGATAGTGGTAAGTAACTATATAAATGACTTAAATTTAACTTATT
Organism: Aliarcobacter sp.; assembly: GCA_028690445.1. GTDB lineage: Bacteria > Campylobacterota > Campylobacteria > Campylobacterales > Arcobacteraceae > Aliarcobacter. The sequence continues at coordinate 16,308 of JAQVBE010000001.1, forward strand.
TTTAACTTAAAAAGAATTAGAAAAAAGATATTTAAATTTAAATACAAATTTGTATTCAAATTTAAATAATGAAGATTAAATACAAAGTTGTATTTAAAATTGAATACAAAAGATTAATTCTCCTGATAAAAACACACTTGTATAAAATATAATTAAAAAAGGGGAAAAAGGTTAAAATAGATAATATCAATAGCCCAAAAAATCAGACTTTAGAATTTAAGTAAGTAAAGTAAAAATTAAAATTTTTACTTCAAATTTTTATTAAAAAGTTACCCACACTTAACGAAATTTACAAAAATTCTCAAAATGAGATAAATAGTCTTTTTTTTGAGAAAATGATAAATTTATTGTGCTTATAACAGATTGATAAAAAGTAAAATCATATTTACTTTTATGCAAATCGGAAGAAATTGAATTTATAAAAGAAGAATTGTCAATTAATGAAAATAAATACTTATATTTAATGTTTGAATTTAAAATCTTATTACATTCGACATCTCTTTTTTCTTTAGGGATTGGAAGAAGCAAATAAAAATCAGATAATTCATTTCGTTCTAAAGTAATATATATTTCTTTTAAAATTGAATAAAAATCTATAAAAAATAATTGCAAAGTATTAGGTAACTCAATTTTATCATCAATTTGAGATTTAACAAAATTAGCAATATTATCAACATTATCTAATCTTTTAATACCACCAGTATTTAAAAATTCAGAAATCTCATCATCTGAAAAATATTTTATAAAAAAATTAATTATTGGTCTATTTTCTTTTTTCCAGACAAAAATTGTTTTCGGAGTGTTACCGATAAGTTGTGAAATAATCTCAGCTTTCATGAATAATACCTTTAATTAAAAATAACATAATGTTATCATATTTTTATAAAAAAACAAAAAAGAGTTGAATTTAAGTTAATTTTAATTAACATAATGTAATTATTTGAATGTTATAATAAATAACATAAAGTGCATATTGTGCAATTAGTCAACCAGTAAAACCGCCAAGTAAAACTGGTTAAAAACCCTGTTAGGTATATGGATTATACCTTTTTGAAAATTAAAAAGGAAATAAAATGAACTCAAAACACTTCAAATTCGATAACATCGAAAATACATCAATAGAAATATTCAACACAGCTCAAAAAGTAGCTGCAACTTATAACGAAGAAGTAATCTACATCGAAATTATAATCATTCAAAACATAATGGAAATTGACTTTCACAAAGAATACAAAGCTGAATATATCGGGATAAATACTTGCAGAAGTACATATCAAGAATTCACAAAATTTCAAGAAAATTTCATAAATCTATTAGAAATTAAAAAAAGAAGTTAATTATGTTTTTTTTAAGAGAAATAGCTAAAAAATTAGGAATAACAGAAACTAGATTAAAAAGAATAAAATATTTTGAAAAAAACCTGATTGAAAAAAAAGAATTAGAAAATTTAAAAGAATTTTTTGAAAAAAAGAATACAAATTATGGATTAGTTAAAGCGCGTAAAATTGAAAAAATTCTAAGAAATCTTGAAAATAAGGTGGCTTAAAATGAGCGTTAAAGCCTTAAATCAAGCATTTGAAACAAAATTAAATGGAAATCTAAAGCTAGTATTACTAGCTCTTGCAGATTGTGCAGATGATAATATGCAATGTTTCCCAAGTTATGCACATATTGCTAAAAAAGCAAGTGTGAGTGTATCAACAGCTAAAAGAACTGTAGAGAAACTGGAAAAAATAAAAGCGTTGAAAAAAATAAACAGATTCAAAAAGGGAAAGAAGGAACAAACAAGCAATATATATACGCTTACGATAGGTAGTATCAATATGACCTTAGGTCAAAATGACACAACGGGTGGTGTCACAGCTATGATACAAGGTGGTAGCACTAGTGATACTAGGGGTGGTGTCACAGCTATGACCTACGAACCATCATCTCTTAATCATCAGATAATCTCTCTCAAGGAAGAAGAGAGAGAAAATTTTTCAAATTTCAAATATTTTAGAGAATTTTGCATAAAAAATTATGAAAAAGTAAAATTCAATATACCTGTATCAGTAGATAATTTAAAAGCAAATACACAAATTACAATAACAGCTAGTGGATATTTACATAATTTATCAATTGGCAAAGATTTTGAAAAAGAAAGAGCCATGAAAATATGGAATTTTATGTACGAACGTAAAGAAAAAATTATTGAATTAATTATGAAAGGAAATTTAAAAAATGTTTGAGAGTTTAGAAAATACCCTAATGGAAATTAACAAAGAATTAAAACTTTACAGAAAATTATTTGAATTGATTTTCGATAATTTAAGAACAAGAAGTCAAGTTGCAAAATATCTACGAGTAGACCAAAAGACTGTTTATAACTGGACGAAAGACGGAACATTTGAAGAAGGAATTCATTTTATAATTGATAAAAATGGAAAAAAAGAATATATCCCAAATGGAATAATTGAATTTGAAGAAAAAATGAAAAATAAAAAAATAGAGATTAAAAAAGTTGAAAAGCAAATAAACCCAATAGCATCAAAATTCTTGAATAAAGTGGCTTAAAATGGAAAACATTAAATATATATATGGAGATTTAAAATTCACGATTAAAGAACAATTTGGACATTGGTATTTAGATTTTTATTCAACTTCAGGAAAAAGACAAAGAGGTAGTACAAAATTAAAAGCGACAGTTGAAAACTTAAAAATCATTAAACGACAAGTAATACCTGATATTTATTTAGGAATAGGAAAAGAGCCTATTCCTGTAGAAAAAGAAATTAAAAATTGGGTGTTAGAAGATTTTGCGATAGAATTTTTTGAACTGAAAAAAAATAAAATTAGAAAACATACCCTTGACAGAAATATTATGCATTTCAATAAGCACATTTCGCCATATTTTGGAAAAAGAGAATTAAACAATTTAACAGCTTTAGAAATTGAAAGGTGGCAGAATGAATTAGAAAAGAAATATAAGAGTTCAACTATTATTAAATTAAGAACTATCTTTTCAGAAATTTTAAAAAAAGCAAAAGATAACGATTTAATAGATAGAAATATTTTTGAAAAAGTACAAGCTCCTAAAAATAAGAATACTTTAGAAGTAAATCCATTTACAGAAAAAGAATTAAATAAAATAATTTTAAATGCAAATGGCTACATGAAAAATTTTATTCAATTCATGGTAGCCAGTGGAATGCGTCCTGGAGAAATAGTAGCATTGAAATGGAGTGATATAGATTTTGAAAGAAAAAAAATTGATATAGAAAGAACAAGAATACGTTTGATAAAAAAAGGAGAAATAGAAAATGGTGAAGTAAAAACAGTTTCTAGTGAAAGAGGAGCAGACATGCTTATTCTAGCAGAAGAAGCATTATTAAAACAAAAAGAATTAACTTCTGAATATGAATATGTATTTATCAATCAATCGAAAAGACCTTTTTATAGCCATGATATTATAGGATTGAATTTTCGTAAGATTTTGAAAAAAAGTGAAATAAAAGAAAGACCATTATACAATCTACGACATACTTTTGCTTCACAATTGATATCAAAAGGTGCAGATATTACTTGGGTATCTAAAATGCTAGGGCATAAAGATATAACTATCACATTAAAAGTTTATACAAAATTTATTAAAGAAGATGATGAAGTAAGAATTAAAAAAATAGCCCAAATGGACAAGTTTATGGTCAAGTTAGAAAATAGAGATAATTAGAATACCTATAAATAGGGATTAAAAGGTATTTATTAGTATCTTATTCGTAAGATACTAATTCTTGTTTAAATTTTTCTTGATTTAATTTTTTACAAGCAACTTTATAGTGTTTTTGTATAGCTTCTTCATCTTCTTTTACAAGAGTTTTAATCTCTTCAATATCTTTTCCTTCTTCAATGGCAACAAAAATCTTATACTCTTTTTTTGTAAATTTTCTTTTTAAGATTTCTTGTATTTGTTCATCTGATCTTAATGTTCCAACAAGTTTATCAATATGTTTTAATAATGATTTTGTAAAATTCATTTTTTTCCTTTTAATTCTTTAGCCAAGATTCGATGGCTTTTATATCATTGTAAGAAGTCATATCAAGCATAATTGGTGTAATTGATACATAATCTGCTTTTATTGCTTCAAAGTCGCAATCTTTGTTTAAAGAGGGTTTCCAAATTAATGGATGTAATCCAATCCAATAATACTCTTCACCTCTTGGATTTAGATGTCTGTGAGTGTCATTTCCATACTCTCTAAAACCAGCTTTTGTAACTTTTAAACCTTTACACTCAATAGTCTTTATTGGTGGAATATTAACATTTAAAAACTTTCTTTCGTCTAATGGGAAATTATTACTTAATATTTTAGACGCAAGTTCCACTATAACCATCTTTGCAAGGGCAAAATCCCAATCGGTTTTTATATCTTGACACAAATCATTACATACTTGCGAAATGGCAATTGCTGGGATTCCATGAATCACAGCTTCCATGGCACCTGCTGCTGTTCCACTATATGTAATATCTTCTCCCATATTTGCACCAATATTTATTCCACTAATTACTAAATCAGGTTTAAATCCATCTTTAAATAAATTGCTAACTGAAATAAAAATGCAATCAGTTGGGCTTCCATCATCAATTTTGTAAAAATCATCTTCAACACAAACCATTCTTAATGGTCTTTCTAAAGTTAAAGAGTGACCACAAGCTGATTTGTTTTTTGCAGGTGCCACAACTGAAATTTTCGCAATTGGTGTTAATGCTTCAATAAGTGCTTTTAATCCAATTGCATCAAATCCATCATCATTTGTTAGTAGGATATGTTTCATGCTACTATATAAACTCCTTCTAGTTGTTGGATTAAATTTTCTACTTGTGAGGTTACTTTAAATCCTGTTTCAAGTTCTAAATCAGCAAGTTTTGATTTTATTAAAAGCTTTAATTCTCTTTTGCCTTGATTGTTTGCCACAATATCAAATAGTTTGTACATCAAATTTTCGTCATTTGAAAAGGGAATTGCTATTGTTAATGGCGGTTCAACAACTTCTTTTTGTTTTGTTTTGATTTTTTCGTTTTTAGCTTCTTTTATGCTTTCTATTTTTAGAATATTCATTCTTGTAAAATTTTCATCTTTTGAAATTCTTACTTTAAAAGCTATTGGTTCATTTAAATCATAATCTTCTTTTAACTCTTTTAATCTATCTTCAAAAAGCATAAGTTCGATTGTTCCATGAAAATCCATGATAGTTGCAATTCCAAATTTATTACCTTTTTTTGACATTCTTTCTGCGATATTTTCAATCTTTCCTACAAATAAAGCTTGACTTCCATCTTCAAGTTCATCAATTTGAGAGGATAAAGTATAATTGATTTTATCAAGTTGTTCCCTATATTCATCAAGTGGATGCCCTGAAACATAAAATCCTAAAGAGGCTTTTTCAAGTTCTAAAATCTCTTTTGCTTCAAACTCTGGAAGATGTTCAAGTTCAATATCAATTTTTGTAAGTTCATCACTATCTCCAAAAAGTGAACCTGTTGCCATTTTTTTCGCAGTTGCTGCTTTTCCAACAGTTTCAACAATTTTTTCAATTTGATTAAGAAGTGATTGTCTTGAATAACCAAAACCATCAAAAGCTCCAGCTTTTGTCAAAGATTCAATTACTCTTTTATTTACTTTACTTCCATCAATTCTTGAAATAAAATCACCTAAATCTTTGAATAATCCACCTTCGTTTCGGGCTTTTAAAATAGAATTAATAGCCACATCCCCCGCACCTTTAATAGCACCCATTCCAAACATTACTACTTCTTCTCCTTCTATCTTTTTAGCTGAAAATACTAAATCTGATTTATTAATATCAGGTGGAAATAAATCCAGTCCTAATCTTTTTACTTCATCCACATATTTTACAACTTTATCTGTATTGTCTTTTTCAAGGGTTAAAAGTGCTGCCATAAATTCTGATGCATAATATTTTTTTAAATATGAAGTATAAAAAGTAACTAGAGCATAGGCTGCTGAGTGAGATTTATTAAATCCATACCCCGCGAATTTTACAATCAAATCAAATAGTTCTTCACAGTGAGCTTTTTGGTAACCTTTTTTTACTCCACCAATAGCAAATTCATCTTTAAGTTTATCCATCTCTTCTTTGATTTTTTTACCCATAGCTCGTCTTACTAAGTCTGCGCCTCCTAGTGAAAAGCCTCCGATAGTTTGAACAATTTGCATAACTTGCTCTTGATAAACAATAACTCCATAAGTTGTTTCAAGAATAGGTCGAAGAGGTGCATCAAATTCATCATAGAAGTAGTTGATTTCAGCACGACCATGTTTTCTATCAATAAAGTCATCAAGCATTCCTGATTCCATTGGACCTGGTCTATAAAGCGCAAGAACGGCGATAATATCCTCAAAATTTGATGGCTTCAATCTTTTACATAAATCTTGCATACCATCAGACTCGATTTGAAATAGTCCCATCGTATTTCCAGTTTGAATTAGGTCATAAACGCCTTTATCATTTACATCAGCTGTGATAAAATCTACTCTTTTACCGTGTCTTTGTTCAATTAATTTATTTGCTTCTTCAATAACTGTTAGGGTTTTTAAACCCAAGAAGTCGAATTTGATTAAATCCACATCTTCAACATATTTACCATTATATTGGGTTGCAAGAGTATCTAATCCACTTGGTTTAAATAAAGGCGTTTTTTTCCATAAAGGTTCATTTGAAATAACAACACCAGCTGCGTGAGTTCCTGCATTTCTATTTAATCCTTCTAATGCAAGGGCATATTCCCAAACTCTTGCTGCTTGTGGATCTGCATCACAAAGTTCTTTTATTTTTGGTTCTTTTTCATATGAACTTGTAAGATTTATTCCTAATTCATCGGGAATTAGTTTTGCCATTGCATCAGCTCTTGCATATGGCATATCAAGAACTCTTGCAACATCTCGGATAACTCCTTTTGCTAGAAGTTTACCAAAGGTAATAATTTGAGCAACGTTCGCTCGACCGTATTGTTGAACAACATAATCAATAATTTCACCTCGTCTAGCTTGACAAAAGTCCATATCAATATCGGGCATTGATATTCTCTCTGGATTTAGAAATCTCTCAAAAAGTAAACCATATGGAATAGGGTCAATATCCGTAATTTTTAAAGAAAAGGCAACTAAACTTCCAGCTGCTGACCCCCGTCCAGGACCCACTGGAATTCCCATTTTTTTTGCAACTATTACGAAATCCCAAACAATTAACATATATCCTGGAAATCGCATATTATTTATAATCTCAATTTCAACTTCAAGTCTATCTCTGTATTCTTGATGATGTTCAGGTGGAACAATTTTTAATCTATCCTCTAAACCAATTCTACATTCATGGATAAATAAAACTTTATCATTTTCTAATGAATATTCAACCTCTGGTTCTGGAAGAGTTAGATTCGCTTCAGCAGATTTTTGTCTTGTAAATTTAAAATTTGGAGGAGTTGGATTCCCTAATTTTATAGTTAAATTACATTTATCAGCTATCTCTTGTGTGGCTTCCAAAGCTTCTGGAATATCTGCATATAGTTTTGCGATTTGTTCTGGTGATTTTAGATAAAACTCATGAACACTATGTCTTAATCTTTTTGGATCATCATAAAGTTTATTCATTGCAATACACATAAAAGCTTCGTGTGCATCGGCATCTTTTTGCTCTAAGTAGTGAGTATCATTTGTAGCAACAACTTTTATTCCAGTCTCTTTTGAAATTCGTAAAATTTGGTCATCCACAAAATGTTGGTCACCAATTCCATGTCTCATAATCTCTAAATAAAAATCATCGCCAAAAATTTCTTTATATTCTAAAGCTATTTTTTTTGCTTCTTCATAACCTTTTGCGCCATTTTTTACATTTCTTTCATTATTTGTATTTAAATGCCAATTTACTTCACCTTGTAAACAAGCAGCTGTACAAACTAAACCTTCTGCATTATCTTTTAAAAGTTGCTTATTGATTCTTGGATAATAATAAAAACCATGCATATATGCTTGAGAGCTTAGAAACATTAAATTTTTGTATCCTATTTCATCTTTTGCATATAAACAAAGGTGAAATCTTTGTCTATTTGTTTTATCTCCAATATCTTCGCTATTATGAATATAAGCTTCCATTCCAATAATAGGTTTTATACCTTCAGCTCTCATTGCATTGTAAAAGTCAATTGCTCCAAACATATTTCCATGGTCAGTCATAGCAACGCTTGTCATTCCCATTTTTTTTACTTTTTTAGCAAGGGGTTTTATTTTATTTGCACCATCAAGTAGTGAATATTCCGTATGTAAGTGAAGATGGGTAAATTTTGGTGTATCAGACATAATATAAATCTTTTTAGTTTTTATTTATAGTGTATCTAAAAAATGATTTTTAGCTTCTTTAATACCTAATTTAAAACACTCTTCAAGTTCTTGAAAAGTAAATAAAGAGAAGTTTTTTATGTGAGGACTTCCTAAATAATAGTTGGTATTTTCAAGGGAATATTTGTGGTTTGAATGAAGTTGTTTAAATAGAGATTTTTTTATAGATTTTAAGAGATTAAATTTTTTAGTTTTATGTTCATTACTTTTTGCAAATAAATCTATGGCATAAATATCATAACCTCTATTTTGAAGGGGTTTTATAGGAATATTATCAAATAATCCACCATCAATTAACAGCATTTCTTTATAAGAAATAGGTTTAAAAACTGGAACTAAAGCACTTGAAGCCATACATAAAGTTAAGGTATCTCCACTGTTAAAATAGTGAAGTTCCTTTTTTTTTAAATCATAAGCACTAATCCAAAGAGGTTTTGGAATATCTTCAATATTTTCAATTGGTAAAAGCTCTTTAATTATCTTATTTGTGTGGTCGATTTTTAGTAAACCATTCTTGAAAAAATTAAATTTTATAGCTTGTTTTAACTCTTTAGATGAAAATATTTTTAGTTGTTCTTTTGCACTTACTCCACTAGCATGGGAAGCACTAATAATCGCTCCAATAGATGAACCACTATAAGCTTGAATTTTTATATTATGGGTTTCACAAAAATCCAGAACTCCTAAGTGAAAAGCACCACGCGCTACTCCTCCACCAAGGACAAGAGCTAAATTATTTGTAGGTATTTTCATTTTAGTTTACTAATAAACCATTTTTTACCTCAATATAAATTTTTTCATCACAAAGTATTTTCACAATTTCAAGTGCAAAAATCATAGCAGTGGCAGGTCCTCTTGAAGTGATTACCTTGTCATCAATAACAATGTCTTTATTTGAAAAATAACCATCTTCTTTTATTTTCTTTTCAAAACTAGGATAACAAGTATAATTTTTATTTAATACTCCTGCTTTATATAAAGCATAAGGTGCTGCGCAAATTGCACCAATCTTTTTATTTTTATCTTTGAACTCTTTTAATAATAATTGAACTCTTGAATTTTCTGCAAGAGTAAAAGCATTAGGAAGTCCACCTGGTAAAACTATCATATCAAAATCATCACTAGAAATATTTTCTATTTTTGTATCAGAAATAATTTTTATACCATGTGCTCCTATTGTCTCTAAATCCTTAACGCCTGCAATAGTAACTTTGATATTTGCACGTCTGCAAATATCAATTATTGAAATAGCTTCAATTTCTTCAAATCCATTTGAGATAGGTATTAAAATATTTGCCATAATTTTTTCCTTATAAATTTTATTGATTATATATTATTATGATTTAAATCACAAAGTTTCTAATCTAAGGTATAATAGTCCCTTTAAAGTAATAAACAATTATTCAAGAATATCTAAGCAAACTTTAAATAAAATTTAAATAATTATGAAAAGGGGTTTTTAATGTTTAAAAGTATTCTTAAGTCAAGTATATTAGCAGGTGTATTTTTATTTTTTGTAACAGGGTGCACGGTAAGTAGAAGCAATGATCCAATAGTAAAAGAATATGATAAAGTACAAACTACTAAGCAACATTTAGAAGTTGCAGCAGATATGCAAAAAAATGTTACTACCCAAAATACGCTAGAATCAACAATTGCATCACTAGCTGCTCAAATGTTACAAAATAAAAAGATGGATACAAACAAACCGGTATTAATTACTTCTTTTGTTAGACTAGATGAATTTAAAAAAACTACTGAATTCGGAAGAGTTGTTAGTGAAAGTTTGATTAATGAACTTTCAAATAGAGGGTTTGATATTACTGAATTTAGAGGTCAAATGGCTATTTCTATAAATGATGAAGGTGAATATTTTATCTCAAGAAAACCCCATGAGCTAAAAAATAAAATACCTAATACTTATGTTGTTGTAGGAACTTACTCAAGATTATCAGGTAAAATCATGTTAAATGCAAGAGTAATAGATAATATTACAGGTAAAATAATTACAAGTGCTAGAGCAACATATGAACACGGTATTGTAAATGATTGTATAATCTTTAAAGATTGCGCCCCAGCAAGAACTATAAATATAATAAAAGAACGATCGTCAAAATGATATTTAAATTTTTAGGAAAATTGAAATTTTTTATAATTCCAATTTTCTTAGTTCTTTCTTTTAGCTCGTGTGTTTATAAAAACCCTATTACAGGGTCAAATAACTTTCATTATTTAGTTTCAAAACTTGTTGCTGACTCTGTAAGTAAAATCAAAAAAAATATTTCATTGCAAGAAGCTGTTTTAGTGTCTGATTTTGTTAATTTAGATAAATTAAAAAATAAATCTCAATTAGGATTTTTACTTTCTAGTATGCTAAAAGATAGTTTAGTTTCTGAAAATATTATTGTAAGAGAAATTGAGTTGGGAAAAGAGTTTGAATTTGGACTAAATGGTTTTAACTTATTAACACGAAATAAAGACAATATCGTTTCTTCTAAAATTACAAAAGAAAAATATGCTGTGGTTGGAACATACTCACTAACTAGTAAAAGTTTAAATGTATTTATAAAATTGATTGATATTAGAAATGGAAATATTTTATCTTCATCTTATGAAAAAACAGAAATTGATGATGAAATTTTAGGTTTAGAAGTTGAAAGATTACAAGACGGTAATAAAAGACAAACTTCTACTCCTCGTCCACGCATTGTTTTATAAAAAATCTTGAATTAAAAATTGAGGAGTTATTTCTCCTCTAAACTCATTTTTACTAATTGATACAATTAAATTTAAATTTGAAGCTAAATTAACATTAGAATCATTAAATTTTAATGCTTCAAATACTAATCCATTACTATTTAAAGTTAATTTTAAATGGTTTTTATCTTTTCCTATTAAGTCATATTTTACTAAAGTTGTATTTGAGATTTTAAAAATTGGTCTATGGTTTTCTAAACCATAAGGTTCAAAATTTTCTATAATTGATAAAAACTCCAAATCAACACTTGAAACATCAAGTTCACCTAAAGTAATGGGTTCTATATGTAAATCTTCTTTTGAGTTTTCTAACTCTTTATTGATTATAGTTTTGAACTCTTCTATGTTTTCTTCTTTTAAAGATAATCCAGCAGCATTTTTATGCCCACCATATCCAAGTAATAAATGAGCGGCTTTTGTGATGATGTCATATAAATTTATATTAGCATTTGCCCTTGCACTTCCTTTTGCAATTCCATTATGAATTGAAAATATAAAGGCAGGTTTTTTGTGAGAATTAGAGAGTTTTGAAGCAACAATTCCAATTACACCCTCATGCCAATCTTCTCCCCAAACAATAACAGCATTGTCATTTTTATTGGTTTTTGATTCTGCTTTTTTTGAAATTTCTTCTTGAAGAGTTTTTCTGTAATTATTCAATTCATCTAATAATCCCAGATTTTCATTTGCTTGAAAAGAATTTTTAGAAAGTAAAAATGATAAAGCAACGCTTGCATCATCCATTCTTCCAGCACTATTTAGTTTTGGAGCGATAAAAAACCCAACATCATCAGAAACAAAAATTTCCTTTGACATGATTTCATTTAGTTTTTTAAAAGCCTCCCTTGATGAGGTTTTTATTTTTTTAAGACCTTGTTTTACAATAGTATAATTAAGTGCTGTCATTGGCATAATATCAGCAATAATTGCCACACAAAGTAAATCAAGAAAGTTTGACATATTTACATCTAAATGCATTTCTTTTTTAATTGCAGCACATAAATACCAAGCAACTTGAGCACCACAAATATCTTTGAATTCAAAGTTACAATCAGCTTGTTTTGGGTTTATTATTGCAAGTGCTATTGGAATTTTTGCTCCTACTGTATGATGGTCTGTAATTATTAGATCAATATTTTTTTCTTTTAATTTAACAGAAGCTTCATAAGCAGAAATTCCATTATCAACGGTTATTACTAAACCATCATGTATTAAATCGACGATTTTTGTAGATAAACCATATCCATGCTCAAATCTATTTGGAATAATATGATTTACTTTTATATTTATTGTATTAAAAAAATCCAACATAATTGTTGTTGAGATTACACCATCAACATCATAATCTCCAACTATTGTGATAGTCTCTTTTTCTAAAATAGCTTTTTTGATTCTTTTTGTAGCTATGTGGATATCTTTGAAATTGTCAGGTGAAGGAAGGTCAGCAAGCTTTGAATAAGGATTATTCAAATGCCTTGCTGATAAAAGTTCAAAAAGTCTATTTTTTGTTATTTTAGACATTATTTATTTTTAGTTGCTTGTCTTACAAACTCTAAAATAATAGGATTTGGTGTTTCTAAATGTGATGTAAATTCTGGATGGAATTGAACTCCAACAAACCAAGGATGATCTTTTAATTCAATAGCTTCAATTAATCCATCAGACTGCCCAGAAATAATCATTCCAGCATCTTCTAATACTTGTTTATATTTTGGATTTGCTTCATATCTATGTCTATGTCTTTCATAATAGATTTCATTGTTTCCATAAGCTTTTTGTAAATGAGTTCCTTTTAATGGTTCAAATGGATATTCACCTAATCTCATTGTTCCACCCATTGGTGATTCATGTGTTCTAATTTGTTTATTTCCACTTTGGTCAATAAATTCATCAATTAAATAAATCAAAGGATTTTTTGTATTTGGATCAAATTCAATAGAGTTTGCATCTTCAAGACCAAGTATATTTTTTGCAAATTCAATAATTGCTAATTGCATTCCTAAACAAATACCTAAATATGGAATTTTATTTTCTCTTGCATATTTTATGGCCGCTAATTTTCCATTAACACCTCTTTGTCCAAATCCACCAGCAACTAAAATAGCATCAGAATTTCCAATAATATCATAAGCTCCAACATCTTCTATTCTTTCACTATCGCACCAATGAATATTTACTTTAGTACTTAAATGTGCACCTGCATGAATAAGTGCTTCAATTAGTGATTTATATGACTCTTTTAAATCTAAATATTTTCCAACAAATGCAATTGTAACTTCACCTTGAGGAAGTAAAATATTTTTAACTAAAGTATCCCATTTTTCCATATTTGGTTTAATCTTAATATTAAAATGTTCAGATAAAGGAGTTAAAATCCCTTCTTTAATAAACTGTAAGGGAACTTGGTAAATAGATTGTGCATCTCCAGCTTCAATAACTGCATTTCTGTCAATATCACAAGCTAATGCTAATTTATCCTTTAAAGCTTTCGGAAGTTCTCTTTCAGTTCTACAAACTAACATATGAGGTGTAATACCAATTCTTCTTAACTCTTGAACAGAGTGTTGCGTTGGTTTAGTTTTAAGTTCACCTGCAGCTTTAATATAAGGCACTAAACTTAAGTGAATATTCATTGTATTTGTTTTTGGAAGTTCATGTCTAATTGATCTAATAGCTTCCATAAATGGTAAACCTTCAATATCTCCTACCGTTCCACCAAGCTCAATAATTAAAAAATCATTATCTTCAGTTGCTGCATAAATTCTTTCTTTTATTTCATCAACTACATGAGGAATCACTTGAATAGTTTTACCTAAGTAACCACCTTCTCTCTCTCTTTTTATTACACTTTGATAAACTTGTCCAGTTGTAAAACTATTTTTTGCAGTTAGAGTTTTATCAATAAATCTTTCATAATTTCCCAAATCTAAGTCTGTTTCAGCCCCGTCTGCTGTAACAAAAACTTCCCCATGTTCCAATGGACTCATAGTTCCTGGATCTACATTTAAGTAAGGGTCGATTTTCAGCATACTCACTTTAAAGCCTGATTGTTTTAATATTGTTGCAATAGAAGCAGAAGTTATACCTTTTCCTAGTGAACTAAGAACTCCACCTGTTACAAAAATGAATTTTGTCATTAAAAATACTCCATAAAAATAGTTGTTAAATATATAATCGCGATTATATCTAAGTTTTGTTGATAAGTAAGTTAAGTTAGGCTAGATAAGAGATTTCTCTTATCTAGGTTTTATTGTTGTAATTTATCTAATCGAGGATAGATAAATACGGCTTTTCTGAATACTACAACTTTTGTTGGGTCCTCTTTTGCAAAGGCTTTTAAGGTAACCGTTATAGGTGTATCTTTAGTGTTATCATTAACTAAAATTTTGTCAGTTTCTAAAATTATTACTTTTTTTGCAAGTTTTCCAGGACTTAAAGTAAATGATTCAAATCTTGTAATTTTAATATCTGGATTATCAACAATTTCTAACTCATAAGTCATAACTTTTGATTCTGTATTTTGAAATAATAAAACATAATTATTAGTAACAAGATTATCCTCTTTTACTTTATAAAGCTGTGTAGTTTTATTAATATTTAAAAGCATATACTCTTTTTCTCCACCCATTACAAATAATAATCCAATTACAACAACTAAAGCAACAAAATACATAATAGATGATTTTCTAATTATTTTTGTAGGGATATTATTTTTAATTTGATTTGTACTTGACCATTGAACTAAAGATGGTTTCCCTAATTTCCCCATTACTGTTGTACAGGCATCTACACACTCTAGGCAGTTTATGCATTCAAGTTGTAAACCTTTTCTTATATCAATATGAGTAGGACAAACTGTTACACAAGATTCACAGGTTGTACATTCATTTGTAGGTTCTGGTAAATCTTTTACTTTAAAAATAATTTTTTCATGTTGATCATTATAAATTGTTCCACCTCTATTTGTAGAGTAAATTGCTTGATATGTGTCATTATCATATAAAACAGATTGAACCCTTGAATAAGGACAGATATAAATACAAAAATCTTCTTTTAAAAATACTATATCATAAACCAAAAATGCTGCAATTGCTAAAACAAATCCAATTAAAAATAAATGTTCTGCTGGATCTTGCAAATAAGCAAAAAAATCTTCAGGAGGAACAAAAAACCATAAAAAGTTAGACGCAGCAAGAATTGATAAACATGTCCAAAGAATTAATCCAATAACTTTTTTTGTTTTATTTTCTGCTTTTGATAAATCAGGATCTTTTTGTTTATTTTTGATTCTTCTTAAGCCTAAAAGTGTTGATTCAATTAAATCTCTGTAAATTACCCTAAAAATTGTTTGGGGACAAGTCCAACCACACCATGCTCTTCCTCCAAGTGAAGTAGCAGCAAAAATTCCTAAAAATAAAAGCATTAATAAAAATGGCATTAAGTAAAGTTCTTGCATATCAAAGGCAGTTCCTAATAAATGCAATTGCTTTTTATCAAAAGATAATAGAAAAATGTGATTTCCATTAATTTTAATAAAGGGTAGACTTAACGCAACAATACTGGTTATTAAGTAACCAATATATCTTTTATATCTGTATGGAGTTTTTTTTAAAAATTCATTCTCTTTATTCATTATAAAACCTTTTATAATTTTATATTATTTTATATAAAGTAAGCTTATTATTTGCATAATAAATTATAAGCTTTACTTATATATAAGTATTATTAATTACTAGTTTATTAAATAATTCAATTTTTTCTTTTATTTCTGAAATAATAGTCGTAAGGTCTGTACACTTAAAATTTGCGATTGTAGGATAATCTTTTATGATTACTTCAAATTGATTAATTAATTCTTTTAAATTATCTGATTCAATAACTGGAAGATTTATTTTCTTGATTAATTCTTCATCATAGCTTTTATCAATCCTTCTAAATAATACTGGTTTATTACCACAAGAAAGAGATTCAAGGGCTGTTTGTAAAGATGCAGTTAATAGATATTGAGAGTTTTGTATAGTTTGAACATACTCTTCTTCGTCAATAATATTTGAAAAATGATTAATAAATATTTTTTCATTTCCTAAAAAGAAATAATGACCCATTAAAAGATTAATATCATATTTCTTAGATTCTTCTATTATTCCTAAAAAGAGATTATGATAATCGTCATCCCCAAAAAAGATAGTTTTTTCAATAGTAGGATTTTTGGTTTTTATATAAATAGATTCATCAACAATAATTTCATTTAATTCTTCACCTATTCCATAAAGCAAAGTACAAAATTCACTCATATCTCTTCTCATATCATTATTTACTTCAGGTGTTTCATAAATTAAAATATCTCTTCGTTGCATTATATTATGTAAATTTCTTACAACATCAATATTTACATATTTTTTAACACCTAAATAATCTTTTGCAAATGCTCCTGCTCTAAAATCACTTGTACATAAAATGGGTTCAAATTCTTTTAAGGCATTCGCAATTGCAGCACATCTTCTTGTAGCATCAAGTCCAACTGTATGCCCACTTTTTGCATATAAATAGACTTGCATTTTATACTTCTTTTTGTTTTACATTAATGTTTAGATGAATAATATCAAGTGCTGCCGGTGTAATTCCAGAAATTAAACTTGCATTAAAAAGTGTTGGCGGTCTGTGTTTTTCTAACTTTTCAATAACTTCATTTGATAACCCAGCAAGTCCTTTAAACGAAAAGCTTTCAGGAATAGTAGCTTTTAGCATTTTCTTCATTTTTTCAATTTGTTTTTGTTGTTTTTGAATATATCTGTAATATTTTGCTTCAATGATTATTTGCTCTTTTAAATATTCATCAATATGTGCTAAACTTGGAACTAATCTATCAAATTTTACTGCATCAATAGTATTTCTTCCTATTAAATCCACAAGTAAAACTTTATCATTGATTTTTTCTTCACCAATTGATTCAAGAAGTTCTAAAGTCTCTTTTTTAGAAGTCATCCATTCATTTGCCATAAATTCAATAGCATCTTCTAAAACTTTTCTTTTATTTTCAACTTTAGCAAGTGTCTCATCATCAATTAAACCAAATTTATGTCCATATTGAGAAAGTCTTAAATCAGCATTTTCTTCTCTTAATAAAAGTCTATATTCAGCACGTGAAGTAAACATTCTATATGGTTCGTTAGTCCCTTTTGTAACTAAATCATCAATTAAAACTCCAATATAAGCTTCATCTCGTCTTAAAATAAATGGTTCTTTTCCATCGCATGCAAGAGCTGCATTAATTCCAGCCATTAATCCTTGAGCAGCTGCTTCTTCATAACCTGTTGTTGCATTTATTTGTCCAGCATTATAAAGGTTTTTGATTTTTTTAGTTTCAAGTGTATGTTTTAATTCAGTTGGATCAACATAATCATATTCAATAGCGTAACCATATCTTATGATTTTTGCATTTTCAAGTCCAGCGATTGAATGGATCATATCTTTTTGAACATCAATAGGAAGAGATGTTGATAAACCATTTATATAATACTCTGTACACATAGCAGTTTGTGGTTCTAAAAATAGTTGATGTCTATCTCGCTCAGAAAATCTATTTACTTTATCTTCAATACTTGGACAATATCTTGGTCCTAATCCTTCAATTTGCCCTGTAAAAAGTGGCGCTCGATAGAAGTTTGAAGAGATTTTTTCATGTGTATTTAGATTTGTGTATGTGATATAACATGGATATTGTGTTGGAGCAAATTTTGATTTATCTGTTCTAAATGAAAATGGAGATGGATTTACATCACCTCCGTGCATATCCATAACTGAAAAATCAATAGAGTTTGCATCAATTCTTGATGGAGTTCCAGTTTTTAGTCTTCCAACATTTAAACCTAACTCTTTTAGTTGAATTGAAAGTGTACTAGATGGCAATTCCCAAGCACGTCCAGCGTCATATCTATTTTCACCAATGTGAATAAGTCCTCTCATAAAAGTACCAGTTGTAATGATAACTTTTTTAGAAGTAAATTGTTCCGTTAGTTTTGTTTTAACTCCATAAACTTCATTATTATCATTTACTAATAATGAAGATACTTCATCTTGATAAACTTCTAAATTAGGAGTGTTATGACAAACTTTTCTCATATATTCTCTATATTTATCCATATCAATTTGAGCTCGACTTCCTTGAACAGCTGCACCTTTTGAGGCATTTAATATTCTAAATTGAATACCTGCTGTATCAGTACAAAGTCCCATCTCTCCACCAATTGCATCTAGTTCTCTAACTAAATGACCTTTAGCAAGACCTCCAATAGCAGGATTACAACTAGCTGCTCCTATTTGTTCTACTAACATAGTTATTAATAGTGTTTTTTTACCCATTCTTGCACTTGCTAGTGATGCTTCAATTCCAGCATGTCCACCACCAACAACGATTACGTCATAATCCATATTATTCCTTTTGATTAAGAGAAAATTATATTTTGAATTTTTTATAAATCAACTGTATCTTTTTTAAGTTTTTTAATTAAAGTAGTTAAAATTAGCTTCTTAACAATTTTTCGATATTATACCTAAAATATATCAAAAGGTTTTTTAAGTGTTTACTGGACTTATACGAGAGATGGCAAAAGTTGTTAGTTTTAAAAATAATTTTTTGACACTACATGCACACTACAATCCAAAAATTGGAGATTCAATAGCTATAAATGGAGCTTGTTTAACAGTCGTAAAAGTTACAAGTGAAACATTTACTGTTGAACTTTCACCAGAATCTCAAAAAATTCTTGCAATGGAAAACTATAAAGATGAGGTTCATATTGAACCTGCAATGATGATGGGCGATAGATTTGAGGGGCATATTGTTCAAGGTCATGTGGATTGTTTGGGAACAATCAAATCTATTAAATCAAATGGAAATTCAACCGATTTTATGGTCTCAATATCGAGTGAATATGCAAAATATATAATCCCAAAAGGAAGTGTAACTATCGATGGAGTTTCGCTTACAGTAAATGAAGTTATAGAAGATTCTTTTAGGCTTACAATAATTCCACATACGGTTAAAAATACACTATTTAAAAACTACAAGGTTGGAACAAAAGTAAATTTAGAGACAGATATGTTTGCACGATATATTTACAATATGTTCAAAAAAAGTGAAAAAACTTTATCTTGGGATGATGTAGATAAAGTTATGGCTAGATATTAAAGTAGTTTATTTTTTAGTTTCACTTTTTTCTAAAGTATTATTTATAACTTCATTATCACTTTTATAAGTATAAAAATATTTCTTCTTTAATACATTTACATATGGCTTTACAGTGGCAATTTTCATATCTGTAAGGTCTGTAACTTGAATAACTCTTCCAACTTTTAATCCCTCAAAAAAGATATTATCCATACCTGAAGTTATAACTTCATCGCCTTTTTTAATTTCAGCCCAAACAGGAATGAATTTTATTTCTAATTCATCTTGATTTTTTGATGAGGTAATAATTCCAGGAGCTTTTCCTTCACCTATAAAAACGGCATAAGAACACTCTTTATTTCCATTTAATAATCCAACTGCATTACCATTTTTATTTACAACAATTCCTGCTGAATAATTATCGGTAATAAGACCTAAAATTGTATCATTTTCTATTTTTTTATCTAACCAAACTTTTGTAAAATCATTATAATTTATATAAGAAAGAGCTTTAACAATTTCAATTTTTGATTTATTTTCTGGAATATCAATATTAACCAAAAATTCTTTTAGTGTATGTAATTGATTTTGAGCATTTGTATATAATATTTTGTATTCTTTTAGTTCGCCATTTTCAATTTTCAATTTTTCAATTGTTTCTGCTTGATTAAAATGTTTTTCAAGAGATGTAGTAAAATTAATAACTTTATTACTGTATAAACTTTTAAAATCATTTAAAAATGTGAATTTTTTAATTAGCAGTTCATCTATCCGAAAAAGATAAGATGCCCCTGCAATTATAAAAAGTAATGCAAAAACGAATTTACGCATTAGTAATTAGTTTAAGTAACTCTGGTTCATTAAGAACTTGGCTTGTTCCATATGCAACTGATAATAAAGGTTCATCAGCAATTTTAACTGGAAGCCTAATAATATCACTTAAATATACATCTAATCCTCTGATTAATGCTCCACCACCTGTTATAATTACACCATTATCAACAATATCACTTGCTAAATCAGGAGGCATATTTTCAAGAACACTTTTGATTGATGAAACAATCTCTTTTAATGGTTCTTTAATAGCAATTCTTACCCCTTCACTTCCTAATTCAATTGTAGAAAGTAAACCAGAATTATCTCTTCCTTTTACCTTCATTTTTAATTCAGTATCAAGTTTAATTGCTGTTCCTATCTCTATTTTGATATTTTCTGCAGTTCTTTCACCAATAAATAAATTGTAATTTTGTCTAACATGTTCAATAATTGATCTGTCAAATTTATCACCAGCAACTTTTATAGATTTACATAAAACTAATCCACCAAGTGAAGTAACACCAATTTCAGTTGTTCCTCCACCAATATCAACAACAATATAACCAGCTGGGTCAGATACAGGAATTCCAGCACCAATTGCTGCTGCCATTGGTTCTTCAACTAAAAATACTTCTCTTGCACCTGCACTCATTGCTGATTCTTCAACAGCTTTTTTTTCAACTTGAGTAATACCGTAAGGAATACAAATAATAATTCTTGGACGAATAAATGATTTTCGCGAATGAGCTTTTTCAATAAAATATCTAATCATTCTTTCAGTCATTTCGAAATCGGCAATTACACCATCTTGCATAGGACGAACAGCTTGAATATTTAAAGGAGTTTTCCCAATCATTTGTTTAGCTTCTTGACCAACTGCTAAAATTCTATCTCTACCATTTTTGTCTTTTTGAACAGCAACAACTGAAGGCTCATTTATAATTATACCTTTACCCCTTACTGAAACAATCGTATTTGCTGTTCCCAAGTCAATTGCCATATCACTTGAAAAAAGACCTATTAATTTATCTAAAAACACTTTTATATCCTTTCTATGCTACTTTAGGTTCTTTTGTTTTAAGAACAACCTCTTTTGTTATTGTTATTGTTTTATTTTTATATTTTGGAAGGTCAAACATTATATCTAACATTATATCTTCTAGTATAGAACGTAATCCTCTAGCTCCTGTTTTTCTAACAATCGCAAGTCTTGCTAACTCTTTTAATGCATCTTTTTCAAATTCTAATTTAACATCGTCCATTTGGAAAAGTTTGATATATTGTTTAATTAGCGCATTTTTTGGTTCAGTTAAAATATGAACCATGTCATCTTCAGTAATTTCATTTAATGTAGCAACCATATGAAGTCTTCCTATTAACTCAGGAATTAAACCATATTTTACTAAATCATCCGCTTCTACTTTTGATAAAACTTTATCGTGGTCATTTTTACCTTTTTTATCTTGATTAAATCCAAGTACATTTGCACCTTGTTTTTTCTTGATAATATCTTCAAGCCCATCAAATGCACCACCACAAATAAATAAAATATTTGTAGTATCAACTTGAAGTGCATCTTGACCAGGATGTTTTCTTCCACCTTTTGGAGGAACATTTACAACAGCACCTTCAACAATTTTTAACAAAGCTTGTTGAACTCCTTCTCCTGAAACATCTCTTGTAATACTTCTATTTTCACTCATTCTTGCAACTTTATCAACTTCATCAATAAAGATAATTCCTCGTTCTGCTTTTTTAATATCGCCATCAGCTGCTTGAACAAGTCTTGTTACAACATTTTCAACATCATCGCCAACATAACCAGCTTCTGTTAAAGATGTAGCATCAGCAATTGCTAAAGGAACATCAAGATATTTAGAAATAGTTTGAGCTAAAAGTGTTTTTCCTGAACCTGTTGGTCCAATTAATAAAACATTTGATTTGCTTAATTCTGTATCATCATCAATTTCATGGTGTCTAAAAATTCTTTTGTAGTGATTATAAACAGCAACACTTAGAACCTTTTTAGCTCTATCTTGTCCTATTACATACTCATCTAATATTTTTTTTAGTTCAGCTGGAGTTTTGATTTTAATCTCTTTAGCTTCAGCTGGAGTAATTTTATTATCCAACTCTTCTATTGGAAGATTTCCACTCATTATTTCATTTGCAGCTGTTACACAAGCTTTACAAATACAAGCATTATCTCCTGCAATTACGGGGTTATCTTTAGTGTCAGTTGTTCCACAAAAATCACATATAATCTTACTCATTTTATACCTATTACTTTCTGTTAAAAGGAATGCCTCGTTTTGTATTTAATACAAAACTTGCTAATTCTTTTACATGTTTATTTTCGTTTGTTTCAAATAATTCTCGTGCAACTTCTTGAAGAGGTTTCCCTGATTCAAAAAGTTCTTTATATGCAGATTTTATAGCATCTATATCTTCTCTATTATCGAATCTTCTTCGTAAACCAGTTAGATTTAGTCCTCTTAAAACAGCTTTATTTCCCTCTGCTAGGCAAAATGGAGGAATATCTTGAGCAACAGCTGAAGCCCCACCTACCATAACTTGAGTTCCAATTTTACAAAATTGATGAATAGGAGTTAATCCCCCAATTACTACAAAATCGTCACATTCCACGTGTCCTGCTAGTGTTGCACCATTGGCAAAAATACAATTATTTCCTATAATACAATCGTGAGCAACATGCACATAACCCATAAATAGGTTATCATCACCAATTTTTGTAATTGAACCGCCACCAATTGTTCCTGGATTAAATAAAGTGTATTCTCTTATTTTATTATTATTTCCAATTATCAATTCAACATCTTCCCCGTTGAATTTTAAATCTTGAGGAATACTTCCAATGCTGGCATGAGAAAAGATATGATTATTTTTGCCAATAGTAGTTTTTCCATCAATTAGTGTATGAGAATCTATAATTGTTCCATCACCAATTTTTACATTTTTCCCAATAATTGTAAAAGCACCAATAGTGATATTATCACCTAAAATGGCACCTTCTTCAATTATTGCAGTTTTATGAATATTGTTCATTTATTTGCCTATTATTTATCGACTATCATAGCTTTTAATTCTGCTTCTGCTGCTAATTTACCATCAACATAAGCTTTTCCTATTAGTGTCATTAAAGAACTTTTCATTCTAACAACTTCTAATTCATAATCTAACCTATCACCTGGACGTACTGGAATTCTAAATTTTGCTTTGTCAATACTCATAAAATAGATTACTTTATTTTTCATCTCCTCATCTGTTAAATCAGAGCTTTTAAGAGCTAAAACACCACCACATTGAGCCATACCTTCTAAAATTAGTACACCTGGATAAATTGGATGACCTGGGAAATGTCCTTGAAAAGCTGGTTCTGAAATAGAAACATTTTTAAAACCTTTAATTGATTGTCTAAGTTCCATTTCTGTGATTCTATCCACCAGTAACATTGGGTATCTATGAGGAAGAATTTCTTGAATTTGCATAATATCTAACATATAATATCCTGATTTTTTTATTGAATGACAAATATTATATCCAAAAAATAATTAGTTTTGAATTATCTTCGCAACATTTTGTGAACTTCCATTCTTTAGATACTCCCTTAGAATTTTAGAATTCTCAAAAAATAAATTCTTATCCATATTTTGATAATCATTAAATAGATTTTCAACTGTCACATTTTCTTGCAAAAATTCACTGTGTAAAGGTGCTTTTCCCATTTTTTCAAAAAAAATATTTGCAAGACCTACAAAATTTAGTTTTACAAATAAAGAACCTATAAAATAATCAAACTTTTTTGCAATGTATGAAAGTGTAAAGGGAGTTCCAATAAGCCCAGCTTCAAGTGTAGCTGTTCCTGAACAAATAAAAGCATATTCTGCTTCTTTGAGAGTTTTATGGGTGTTTTTTGAAATAGTAAAATTTGAAATATCTCCATATATTTTTTTTATATATTCATTATCAAATTTTTCAGGAATTATTAAAATATACTCTTTATTTGAGATTCTCTTAATTAATTCTCTAAAAATTGGCATAAGATTTGTAATTTCAGTTTTTCTACTTCCTGGCATAAAAGCTATTTTATTTGTGTTAGATAATTCTTCTTTAAAATCTTTTATTTCATCTAAAAGTGGATGACCAACATAAGTGATTTTATTTTTATCGCTATACATTTCGCTCTCAAAAGGAATGATTGAGCAAAGTTTTGTACAGTATTTTTCTAACTTAGCAACTCTTCCTTTTTTCCAAGCCCAAGCTTGTGGTAAAATATAATAAATAATCTTTTTGTCTGGATAAGTTTCTCGTAATTTCTTTGCAAGTGGTAGATTAAACCCTGAGCTATCCATAAGTAAAATTTTGTCACAATCTTTTGCTAAAACTACCAATTCATCCCTTAATTTAAAGAAAAATCGCAATTTTTTTAAAGCATCAACAATTCCCATAATTGCCAATGCTGTTAAATCATACAAAGGATTTCCAAGTTCTTTATCAAAAACTCCAACAAGTTCTATATCATCGGATAGATACTTTTTTAACTCTTTTAAATGGATATTTGATGAGGCTTCCATTGCACAAACTAACAGTTTCATACTAACTCTTCTTTTATATCTTCGTAAGTTGTTGCATTTATTTCTATCTCATATTTCTCATTTTTGATTTCATCAAGAACTATTAATGCACTTAAATCATAGGGATTTTTTAGTATTTTATTTCTTGTTTCTAATTCTTTTTCAAAACTTAGAGGATTGTACATAAGCTCTTTTACATTTTTGTATGAAGAGTCTGCAAATAGATTAAAAGTTGTAATATCAATGATTTTAACTTCGTCTCTGTTTAAGTAGTTTATCCCATCTTTTTCATATTCAATTCTTCCATTTGTATTATTTCTATTTATTGTTGAATAACAAAAAATATATGAGGGAACTATATTTTTAGCAACTTTTACACTAGCACCTAAAAGTCTATAATTTAAAAATCTTTGTTTTATGATTTTATAATTTGCACCTTCTTTTTCAAGTTTGTTTCTTTTTTTATAAAGTTCTAGTCTCTCTTCTATTGACTCTGGTAATATTTGATTTGAAATTGGATTAAACATCTCATCCATAATCTTTTTTTGAGCTTCCCTTTGGGCTGATAAACCATATAAACAACCACAATAATTTTGTCTATAGAGTGAATTCTCTTTTACTTTTTGCCCTTGAATTTCAGCTCCATTTCCAGCTTTATAATCTCTATAAATAAACTCTAAACCTGTTAATGATGAAAGATTATTTCCTATAATTTCAAGTTTTTCTTGAGACTTTTTTGGAGAAATTAGAAGAGTTGTTGTAAATTTATTATGACCTAACTCAATTGCTTTTTGAACAGTTGTATCAAGTCTATCATCATAACAAACTGTACATCTATCACCTTTTTCAGGTAAATGCTCCATACCTTTTACTTTTTTTAACCACTCTTCTAGGTTATAAGCACCTTCAATTAATTTTATGCCTAATTTTTGGCATGAATACTCTACATCTAAATATCTAAGTCTATATTCACTATATGGATGAATGTTTGGGTCATAAAAATAACCTACTAACTCTTCGTTTGGAAATTCTTCTTGTATTCTTTCTAAAAAATAGTGACTATCAACTGCGCAACAAATATGAACTAACAATAAAAAACCTTTAATTATATAATTTGATATAATTATAGTAAAAGTTTTTAAAACAAAGGATTAGCCATAAAAAATTTACTCATTATCATTTTTTCTATATTCATTTTTACAGGATGTTTTAGTACAAATGAACCACAAATTAGCTCAAATAGTGCCACAATATTAATCAAAACACCACAAATGAAGTTTTATGATAAAGGGTTTATTTACAAATTTAAAGAATATACACAAGTTCAGATTTTTAGTGCGGGAACAGCGATTTTAGATATGAAAATTTATGAAGATAAAGTTTGTAAAGCAACATTTAAATGTCAAGATTTAAAAACATTTAATAAAGAGAATTTATCTTCAACTTATCCTGATAATTTTATAAAAGAGTTATTTGAAAGAAATCAAAGAGAGGTTATTCACAGAGATAAAGAACATGATATTTTGATTAAAATAATAAGAGATTAGTTAAAAACTAATCTCTTATTACTCTATAAGCTCAAAAACAATTTTATCACCTAATTTTTCAACTATTATTTTTACAATCTTTTTAATTTGTTATAACCGATTTTGATTAATTTTAATAAAGGTTTTCTATATGAACTAAATACATATTTTTTAATTTCATATGCAATTCTTCCTTTTACCGTTAGAATTCCGAAAATATCACCAGCTGCATATTTACCACCTAACGCAATTAATATTCCATCTAATTTAGGATTAGATTTAATCATTGATTTTCCAGTAATCATACTTAAAACATTTTTACCAGCAGTTGTACCACTAATTCGGGCTATTGTAACATTTGGAGGCATTATCTCTCCTTTTTTATTTTTTATTTGAGCCATATCTCCAATTGCAAAAATATTTTCATATTTATCTGATTGAAGATATTCATTTACAATAATTTGTCCTCTCGCATTTTTTTCAACATCTAATTGCGATGTAATCGTAGAAGCTTCAATCCCACCTGTAAAAATAATAAAAGAATGATAGATTTTTGTGCCATTTGATAGTTCTAAGTGGTCTTCATTACATTTTAATAATTTTGTATTGGTAATTACATTAATCCCTAGATATTTTAGTCTTTGATGAGACATACTTACTAATTTTGCAGAAAGTCCAGGAAGTATGGTATCTGAGCTACTTACAAGTGAAATTTTAAGATTATCACAAGAGAAATTTCCTCTTTTGAAAAACATTTTAGAGTTATATGCCATTTCAGCTGCTATTTCAACACCTGAAAGACCAGCTCCTACAACAACGATGTGTGTGTCATCACATTTTTTTGCTTCATCACTTATTTTTTTAAATAATTGATTCTCAAAACTTTGTTTAAAAAACATTGCCCAATGAAGTTTTTTAATATCGTGGGCATTATTAAGCCCTGGAATTTGTGGAGGGAAAAAAGTTCGTGTACCCGCTGCCATAATTAAATAGTCAAACTCTACTATTTCTTGTTCTTCTGTGTAAATCTTTTTTTTCTCATGATCAATTTGTCTAACTTTTAGATTTTTATATTCTAAATAATCATGATTAAGTCCCATACATAATGTTGTTAAATCTATTGTAACATCAGCAATATTTGATTTATTAGCGATTAAATCATAAACTTCTGGTTGTAAATTGTGAAAAGTATGTTTATCAATTAGGGTGATTTTTATATTTTTATTTTTAACTAACTCTTGTAATGCATAAATTCCCGAATATCCACCACCAATAATTACAACTTTTTCCATATAATTTAATCCTTTATTTTTTAGAAATAATACAAATTTTTTATAGCCCATTTATAGCAACTTTTAAATTTAAAAAGCCATTGTATAATATGCTTTTGGTTATAAAACAAAAATTCAGAAATATTCCTTGATATAAATCAATAATGTTTACAAATGACACTTTATTGTCACTTTTAAAATTACCCACAGAATATTTAAGTAAAATAAAAATAAATAAAATAATTAGGAATATATAATGAAATATGTAGGCGCACATGTAAGTGCTAGTGGAGGAGTTTATAATGCACCAATAAATGCTATGGCAATTGGAGCAAAAGCTTTTGCACTTTTTATAAAAAATCAAAGACAATGGACTGCAAAACCTTTAGAAACAAAAGATATAGATAGATGGTTTAAAGAACTTGAAAAATCAAAAATACAAACAAAACATATTTTGCCACATGATAGTTATTTGATAAATTTAGGTCATCCAGAAGCTGATGCAAGGGCAAAATCTTTTGACGGTTTTGTACATGAAATACAAAGATGTGAAATTTTAAAACTTGATAAGTTAAATTTCCATCCTGGTAGCCACCTAAGAAAAATACCTGAAGAAGAGTGTTTAAATAATATTGCTGTTTCTATGAATAGGGCAATTGAAATCACAAAAGATGTAAAACTCGTTATTGAAAATACAGCTGGTCAAGGAAGTAACCTTGGATATAAATTTGAACATTTAGCTTATATTATTGATAAAATTGAAGATAAAAGTAGGGTTGGCGTTTGTATTGATACTTGTCATATGTTCACAGCTGGTTATGATATAAGAACAAGAGAAGCTTATGATAAAACTTGGAATGAATTTGACTCTATTGTTGGAAGAAAATATCTAATGGGAATGCATATAAATGACTCAAAACCAGACCTTGGTAGTCGTGTTGATAGACATGACTCTTTAGGTATTGGGAAAATTGGTTGGGATGCATTTAGATTTATAATGAATGATGATCGAATGGATGATATTCCACTTGTACTAGAAACTATAAATGAAGAGATTTGGGCGCAAGAAATTCAAGCACTTTATGATTTAGTTGAGAAATAACTTCTCAACTAAATTATGTTACAGATTTTGAGTAGTTAATAGAATCATGTAAATTATCAAAAGTTTTTAAAGTCACACCATCAAAATGAAAGTGTGCTTTCTCTAATTTTTTTAGAATTCTTTCACTTAATCCACAAAAAATTAATTTTTTATTTTTACTTTCAAAATTCTCAACAATAGATTCAAGGGTTATAATTCCTGTCATATCAATTATTGGTACATTTTTCATATTTAAAATTACTACACTTGTATTTTCGTTTACATTTAAAAGTGTTTTTAGTGCACTTTGAGCAGCTCCAAAAAACATAGGACCATTAATATCATAAATGGAAATATTATCTGGAATATCAGGATGGATAATATTTGTTCTATTATTTGTTAATTCAATAGAATGTAAATCTATGGTTTTTTTGATAAATAATATTGAAGCAAGCCCCATTCCAATAGCAACAGCAACTTGCATATCTATTAAAACAGTTAAGAAAAAACATGTTAAAAGAATTAAAATATCATTTCCTGGTGCTACTTTTACAATATTGATAAAATGTTTAATTTCAGACATATTCCAAGCTACCATTAATAAAAGTGCCGAAAGAGCTGCCATTGGTAAAAATGATAAATAAGTTGCTAAAAAAGAAATTGAAGCTAAAATAAATAAAGAGTGAATAACAGAAGATATTTTTGATGTAGCTCCTGCTTTTACATTTACAACAGTTCTAGCAATTGCAGCAGTTGCTGGAATTCCTCCAAAAAAAGGAACAATTATATTTGTAATTCCTTGACCAATTAATTCTTTATTTGGGTCTGTTTTATACCCCGTCATTCCATCTGAAATTACAGCACATAATAAAGATTCTAATGCTCCTAAAATCGCTATTGCAATACTATGAGGAAGAAGTTTGTAAAATAAATCAAAATTTATTTGATCAACATTTAAATAACTCCAAGGAAGTTCAAAATGTAAAGGAATAGGTGGAATTCCTTGTCCTTCTAAATTACCAATTTTATAATCAAAAGTTGAATATATGGTTGAAATATTTAATTGGGGGAAATAGATATTTATAATATAAACAACAACCGTTATAAATCCAAGTGCAATAAGTGCAGAAGGTATTTTGCTTTTTGTTTTTTGCCAAAAAATAAGAATAAAAAGAGTTGTTGCTCCAACTATTAATTCAGCTGGTTTGAAAGTGTTAAAATTATTAAAAATAAGAAAAATTTTATCTAAATAGTGACCATCAAAATGCTCAATTGTTAATCCAAAAAAGTCTTTTATTTGATAAGTAGCAATTACTACTGCAATTCCTGAAGTAAATCCAACAGTTACTGGATAGGGAACTATTTCTATTAAAGTTCCTAGTTTTAAAAATCCAGCAATTACCAAAATAAAACCAGATAATAAACCACAAATAAGTAATCCTGAGACTCCAAAGTCATGAACAATTGGAATAAGAATCACAATAAACGCAGCAGTAGGACCTGAAATATTTACCTTACTACTTCCAAAAATTGCTGCAAAAAATCCTGCAACAATTGCTGTATAAAGTCCAAGTTGAGGGGGGACCCCTGTTGCAATTGCAAGTGCCATAGATAAAGGAAGGGCAATTATTCCGACTGTTAAACCAGATAAAATATTGTTTTTCATTTTTTTCTCATTTTAGATTTTCTCGATGAGTTTATTTTATATTTTGAATTTTTTAACTTTTTTATCATTGAAGATGAAATTTGATACATCCTTATTATATTCTCTCTAAGATTAATATTTTTTTCATTATTTCTTGCAGTCTCATAATAACTTAAAAGTCTTAAATAATCAAAATCATTTAAAAAAGTATAAAAAATAGTTGATTTCTCTTCTTCTAATACCCATTCACTTAAAAGTGCTAGAACAATTTGTTCAGGAATCCAAAGTTCGCCTTCTTTTAATTGGGTTTCGATTTGCTTTACAATTGTATTATAATAAAAAACCAAGGCTTCATCATTTGGAAGAAGTTTATGATTTGTTTGTTTTATTTGTTGATATGCCATAAAAGATTTTAATTCATAAGCATTAATTATTGTTTTGTCTAATTTTATATTTAACTCAATAATATTTTCTTCTATTTCTTTGTTGAAATTTTCATAACCTAAGTCAATTTTATATGTCTCATTTTTTATATTTTCAAGAACTTCCTCAATTACAGTTTTTATATATATAAGTAATGCATCTGTTTTTATATCTCTTAGAAGTTTTATGCAAATTTGAGCGGGAGTATTGGCACTCATGTAAATCCTAAATATTAAGATGAAAAGATTTTAAATCAATAATACTTAATAATGAATTAAGTTCAATTTATTTTTATATGTTCATTTAATGTTTTAATATGAATTAAATTATAATTCAAGAAAAAATATGGATTAGAATGAAAAGCAAAATAAACGATGAGTTAAATAAGGTAAAAAAAGAGTTGTATCTAAAAGCTGCTGCTGGATATTTTGATAAATGTGGCTATAAAAATTTTAAGATTTCACAACTAGCAATTGAGTTAGAGACTTCAATTGGAACTATTTATAATCTTTTTACTTCAAAAGAAGATTTATATTTGGAATATTTGATTTTAAAGTTACAAAGCTTTTTAGATAAATTAAATGAAAAAGAAACTACTAATCCTATGCAAAATCTTGAATTATATTTATCTTGTAAATATGAAATATTTATTCAAATAGATAATAATAGAGATGAAACCCTAACCAATGACCCATATTTCTTCCATAAATTAGATATTTCAAATCATGCAATAGTTAATGAAATTTATGAGTTTTTAATAAGACAATTTAAAAGTTTATATCCAGATTCTAAGATGGATTACAAACATATAGTAATACTTTTCAAAAAGCTATCAGATGGATTTATAGAGAGTTATTTATTAGAAAAGTATGATACAAAAGATATTGTAGAAAATACAATAAAACTTTTTTTCTATGGTTTAGAAAAAAAGTAATATTATTTAGTTTTTAGAGTTTATAAATCTCGAAATTTGTATCTTTAATATCTTTTTTGATTGTATCTTCCCATAGTTTAACTTTTTTAGCATTTTTATCTTGAGAGAATAATCCTTCTTTATAGATATTAACAAGCATTTTTTGAGCGGCTAACATATTTTTTGAAGCCGCAAATTCTAATAAATCAATTCCTTTATTCACATCAACTTTTGTATTTATCCCTTGCAAATAAAATCTTGATAATTGATAAGCTGAATTTGGGTCAACATCACTTGAATCTTTTAGAAGTTGAAAAGCTTTATCTATGTTTTTTTCAACTCCTTCACCTTTGTAATATAAAAATGCTAAAGCTAAATTTGCGTAAGCATTTTTGTTATTAATTGATTGGTTTAAATAATCAATTGCTTTTTTATAATCTTTTTTCTCAACACTATATGTTCCCATTCTAAGTTGAGCATAAGAGTTTTCATTTACGATTTTTCTGTAACAAAAAAGTTTATTATCAATATCTTCTATTTTTTGACAAACATTAGCTTTTTCAAGCGCAATGGCATCTTTATTATTTGAAAACGACAAGAAAGAAGGCATTGAGGGCATTGAAAACTCAGGCATTTTTAAAGAACAAGCTGTAAATAAGAATATTGACAAGCTTGGTAGTAGTATTTTTTTTAACATTTATATTCCATAAATTTTATTTGCAAAATTTGCTGATGTATCTTCATATTGTTCTTGCCAATAACTAGCTTTATCTGTATTTCTTTCAATAAATTCACCATTTAAATATATATTAGATAGTTCTAATTGAGCAGCTTTAACATCGTTTATTGCTGCATAATTTAGAAGTTCTAACGCATCTTCAACTTTATTTCTATCAAGGTAATAAAAAGATAATCTGTACGCAGCTATTGGATCAATTTCTTTTGTATCTTCTAAAAGTTTAATAGCTAAATCATTATTAACAGCGACACCAAATCCATTTTTATAAATATCTGCTAAAGCTGCATTTGCATAAAAATTGCCTTTTTGTTTAGCGATATTCAATCTTTGAATTGCTTCTTCAAAATCACCTCTTAATTGAGCATTTAAACCCAATCTTAATTGAGCAAAAGAGTTTTTATAAGAAATTAAGTCATAACAATCCATCTCTAAATGCTTATTTGTATTTCTACAATCATCAGCAATTTGAAGTTCATTTGAGGAAGCTTTTAAAAATTCGTTATTGCTAGAGCAGCTAGTTAACGCAAAAAAGCAAAGGGTTGTTAAAGCAAATGAAGAGGAGATAGTCTTAATCATAATATTCCTTTTTTTAATTCTTGTATAATTTCTTAATTCTAGCAAGTTTTATATTCATAAGTAGTTAAGACATGTTGCTGTATCATATAGTTCTTAAGGGGAGATTAAATGATTTTAATAGGACTTTTTTTATTTATAGCGTTTGTGGTTATTTCATTAAATATTTACAACCACACAAACTTGGATTATATTGAAGAATATTTGAAAAAAAATAACTGTCAAGAATATGCTTATTCAAAAGGTTCATATAAAGCTTTTTGTGATGATTATTTTATTGAAATAAAAAATAGTTTTATCGTAAATCTTGATGAAAACTCAAATATTTTTAAATATAAAGATATAAATAATTTAGAGATAAATCAACTTAATCTAATAATAAATAATACTTATAAAATAACTTTTAAAGAAAAAGAAGAGTTAAATAAATATTATAAAAAAATATCAGAAAAAATAAATAAGTAGGATAACGAAATAAGAATGAAAGAAGTAATTAATTTTATAAAAGCACAAAATGTTGAGTCAACGAATTTTTTTGGACAATTAAAATGTTCGCAAGAGGAAGCTAAAATTTTACAATTTATGTCAAAAGAGTATGTAAATGGTAGAGATACATTAGGTGTAATAGATATTTTGGGTGAATTTTATGATTTAAAAACTTACAAACATTTGGAAAAACTTGATTTAATAAAATCACTTTTAGAATTTGGGTGGGTGGTTCAAGTATCTTTTGATCAAGTAAAATTAAGTGAAGTTTCAAAACTTGAACTTATTAATTCAAGTGTTTCATTATCAAGTGCATATTTAAAAATGCTTGAAAATGGAAGTAATGATTTTGTTCTTCCTGAGATTAAAAACTATTCAGACCATTTAGAATATCTTCAAGATCAATTTTTTAGAATAGATTTGGCACAACAGTTAAATGTAGTTAGAAAAAACTTTGATGTTAATAGTCCAAGTTCAAATAGATTGAAATCAAAATTAATTCTTCTTGAAAATAGAATTAAAGAAAGAATAAAAGTTACTAGTAACTCAATAATGCTTGAAGATTTTTTCAAAAATAATGATTTAAATGAACAAGAACAAACTTTATTTTTAGCTCTTTTAAAAGAAGAGTATTCAGGTGGAGATGGAAGTTTACGAGATATGAATTCTTTAATTGAATTAATTTCAAGTGATGATTACGAAAAAATAAAATATAGAAGTTTACTTGAAGAGACTTCAACATTAGTTTCAAAAGCTTTGATTGATTATGATGAGGTTTTAACTCCATTTGGTGGAATTAATAGAAACTTCTATATTCCGGATGAGGTTTTATATAAGATTTCTCATCCAACTAAAAAAAGTGCAAATGTTGGGAAAATAAAACTAGATACAGTTATAAAAGAACAAGATATGTTTGAGCTTATTTCAACAACAAAAACTTTAGATGATGTGGTTCTAAATGAAAAAACAAAAGAAACGTTAGATGCACTTTTAAAACAAGTTGATAAGAATGTAATAAATCGTCTAAAACAATGGGGAATTAAAGATAAAAAAAGAGGAATTGAAGCAAAAATAATTTTTTATGGAGTTGCTGGAACTGGAAAAACTTTAACAGCACTTGCTTTAGCAAAATCCCTTAAAAAAGATGTATTAAGCTTTGACTGTTCAAAAATTTTATCTATGTATATTGGTGAGAGTGAAAAAAATGTTAGAAGTATTTTTGATAAATATTATGAACTAAGAACTCAAACAAAATCAGAACCAGTTTTACTTTTAAATGAAGCAGATCAATTTTTAAGTTCAAGAGCTTCAGGAGGAGTTAGTAGTAGTGATAAAATGCATAATCAGATGCAAAATATTTTTTTAGAGCAAATAGAAAGATTTGATGGAATCTTAATTGCAACTACAAACTTACTTGAAAACTTAGATAAAGCATTTTCAAGAAGATTTAATTACAAAATTGAATTTGTAAAACCAAATAAAGCTCAAAGAATAGACCTTTGGAAAAAACTAATACCAGTAAATTTACCACTTGAAGAAAATTTTGACATTGAAGAATTAGCAAAATATGAATTAACAGGCGGACAAATAGAATTAGTTATTAAAAATACAGCTTATAAGATTGCTGTTAGTGATGAACCACTATTCAAAGTTGAGGACTTTAAAGAGCAAATTACAAAAGAGCAAAAAGGTCAATTTGACAGTGAAACTAAAGTAGGTTTTTTCTAAACCTATTTTAGATTTTATAACATAAAAGAAATATCATAAATATTTCATCTTTAAAAAGTATTATTAGTTGTAATATTTTATTCTATTTTAAGAATATAAAAAATAATAGATTATATTTTGAAATCTTTAGTAAAGATTTTTTGTTTCTTTTTGTACCAGTTTGTTTCTAATCCTTAGAAAAACATTAAACAATAAGCTAATTTTTATTAGGTTAGAATATCATTGCATACATTATTAATAAGTGGCTATTTATTACAAATGAGATATTATATTTGTAGAATAAAAGAACTTTTTAGCTTTAAAAGGATAGATTAAATGACACATATGGAATTTGCACATCCCTATTTTGGTGCATTTGTAATGTTTATTGTAACATTTAGTGCATTTGGTGCAACAGTATGGCTTTCACGATATATAAGTAGAAAGATTGCTAGACTTGATACTGAAAAACTAAAAACAACTTTATATGAGTGTGGACCTGAAGTTACAAAACAACCTAACAGTATTTCTGCACAGTTTTATTTAACGGCATTATTATTTATTTTATTTGATGTTGAAATTATATTTATGTTTCCTTGGGCAATTAACTTTAAAATCTTAGGATGGTTTGGGTTTGTTGAAATGATATTATTTATTACACTTTTAGCAATTGGATTTTTATACGCATGGAGAAAAGGAGCGCTTGAATGGCACAGCATAAAATAAATTATTTACAAGATAATGGAGCTGCTGTTAAATTAACAACTATTGATAAGTTAGTAAATTTCGGACGTTCTAACTCTTTATGGCCGATGACTTATGGATTAGCTTGTTGTGCTATTGAAATGATGGCAACAGGAGCTTCAAGATATGACTTTGATAGGTTTGGTACAATTTTTAGAGCAAGTCCTAGACAATCAGATGTTTTGATAATTGCTGGAACTTTAACAAAAAAACATGCTGAATTTATGAGAAGATTGTATGACCAAATGCCAGATCCAAAATGGGTAATATCAATGGGAAGCTGTGCAAATACTGGTGGGATGTTTAATACTTACGCAACTGTTCAAGGTGCTGATAGAATTATTCCTGTTGATATTTATCTTCCTGGATGCGCACCAAGACCTGAAACTTTACAATATGCTCTTATGGCACTTCAACAAAAAATAAGAAAAGAATCGATTTTTAGAAGTATAAAGAAAAAGAGGTTAGTATAATGAGAAAATATACTCCCAAAGATAGTGTACAAAAACAAGCTTATTTTACAGATAGATTTTTTGTATCACCTCCTGTTCCAAGATTTAATCCAAATAGTGATGAAATTTTTGCAAAAGATTTTGAAGAAATTGATTATAGTATTAATGTTCAAGAGGCCTTTATTGAACATACTCATTTAGTAATCATTATTGATAAAAGTTTTTTAATTTCATGTATTAAGCTTTTAAAAGAAAAATTAGAATATGACATGTTAATGGAATTATCAGCAATTGATTATTTAGCTACAAGGGATGGTTACGAAATTTTTTATGAATTTTTATCTTTGAGTAAACACAAAAGAATAAGAATTAAATGTTTTTTACAAAAAGATGAATCACTAGAATCAGTAACATTTCTTTTTAAATCTGCCAATTGGTCAGAGAGAGAAATGTATGATATGCTAGGTGTAAAAGTAGTAAATCATCCAAATTTAAAAAGATTAATTATGCCTGATGATTGGTATGACTATCCGTTGAAAAAAACTTATCCACTTCAAGGTGATGAGACTGCTTCGTGGTATGAAGTTGATAAAATTTTTGGAAAAGAAGCTAGAAGTATTATTGGACCAGAACAACGAGATCCAGCAGCGATTGATAGATATGATACAACAAGATTTGCAAGACTTGGACATGAAGTTCCATTTGATACTGATATTTCAGAATTTGAACCAGAAACAAATATCTCTTATCAAGAAGAGAATACTTCAAAAATTATGAAAAAACTAAAACCTGAAGAATCAGTTGTTTTAAAAAGAAGAAGGTAAGAAATATGCAACAACCAAATAGACTAAAACCTTTCTTTGAAAATATTCACTTTGAACGAGAAGATAATACCATGATGGTAAATTTTGGACCACAACATCCATCCGCTCATGGTCAATTAAGACTTATCTTAGAACTTCAAGGTGAAGAAGTTGTAAAATCAAGACCAATGATTGGATACCTTCATCGAGGTATGGAAAAAATGGCTGAAAATATGATGTATAACGAATTTTTACCAACAACTGATAGAATGGATTATATAGCAGCAACTTCAAATAACTATGGATACGCACTTGCAATTGAAAAACTTCTAGGAATAGAAGCTCCAAGACGAGCTGAAATTATTAGAACAATGCTTTTAGAATTAAACAGAATTACTTCACATCTTTTTTGGTTAGCAACTCATGCTCTTGATGTTGGTGCTATGTCTATGTTTCTTTATTGTTTTAGAGAAAGAGAATATGCAATGGACTTAATTGAGGACTATTGTGGAGCAAGACTTACTCACAGTGCTGTTAGAATAGGTGGAGTTCCTTTGGATTTACCTAAAAATTGGATAACAGACTGTCTATCATTTTTAGATATATTAGAAACAGAGTTAAAAACTTATGAAGGACTTTTAACAGAAAATAGAATCTGGAAAATGAGACTTGAAAATGTTGGAGTTATTACACCTGAAATGGCAAAAAGTTGGGGATGTTCAGGTGTTGTTTTAAGAGGAAGTGGAATCAAATGGGATTTAAGAAAAGAGATGCCTTATGGTATTTATCCTGAACTTGATTTTGATATTCCCATTTCTGATACTTGTGACTCTTATGGAAGATATAAAATTTGTATTGCAGAAATAAGAGAATCTGGAAAAATCCTAAAACAATTAGTTCCTATGTATGAAGAATCAGAGACGCAATTAATGGCTCATGCACCAAATTATATTTCAGCTCCAAAAGAGCAAATTATGACTCAAAATTATTCTTTAATGCAACACTTTGTTCTCGTAACTCAAGGTATGAGACCACCTATTGGTGAAGTTTATGTGGCAACTGAATCTCCAAAAGGAGAGTTGGGATATTTTGTTGTAAGTGATGGAAGTCCTTATGCATATAGAATGAAACTACGAACTCCTAGTTTCCAGCACACTGCACTTTTAGAAGAACTTTTAGTTGGATGTCAATTAGCAGATGTTGTTACAATTATTGGTAACTTAAATATCGTTTTTGGTGAAATAGATAGGTAGAGGAAATATTATGAAAAGATTTGATTTAAGATATTTAAAAGATGACTTCTACACGAGAATGTTGGAACTCCTCGATAAACAAATTATACAAGATGAGGCAGC
This sequence comes from Aliarcobacter sp., assembly GCA_028690445.1. GTDB lineage: Bacteria > Campylobacterota > Campylobacteria > Campylobacterales > Arcobacteraceae > Aliarcobacter. The sequence continues at coordinate 54,760 of JAQVBE010000001.1, forward strand.
AATTATTATGTTTGAAATTGGAGATTTTAGTCATATCCAAAAATCAGCAGATGTAATTTATGAAGCTGGTTATACATTAATGAATTCATTAAAATTTAATGAAGTAGATTGGACAATTGTAGTAAAAAAAACAAAACCTGAAGAAAAAATTATAGTTGAAGAGAGCGAAAAAGATGAATAATATGGAACAAATTTTAAATAGTGATTTCATTATCTCTTTTGGAACTTTTATTGAAGATGAAAAATTAAACAATTCTATTTTAGGGGTTGTTAAAAATAATGGAGCAAAGTTTGTTTATATGCATCCTATTGATAATACTAAATTAAAGCCTTTTTATTCTCAACTTATTAAATATGAAGTGGGAAGTGAAGAAGGAATTTGTGCTTTATTATTAAATGCTTTTGCTTCAAATTGTGATGAAAAAACTAAAACTTTTTTAGATGATTTAGACTTAGGATATATTAGTGCTGAAAGTAGTGCGGGAGAAGAAGAGTTTGACGAGGCTTTTGAAAACTCACAAAAATCTAAAGTTAAAACATTAATTATTGGAAATGACTTAATGAACCACGGAAGAGTAGAAAATATTGTTAAATTATTAGCAATATTTAAAAAATATTCAGATTTTAATTTAGTTGTTTTAAATGAAGACTTAGCAAAAAAAATAGATTCTTGCAAGAATTTTGATTTAAAAGAATTAGAAGAATTAAAGTCATTTAATGGAACTTTGGTTTATAAATTAATAGATGAAAAAAATGATGAATTAATAGCTAGTCAAACTTTTGCAAATATTTCTAAAGTATCAAACGGTAATGAAGTTTTTGTAATATCAAAGAATGAGAAAATTAAAAGAGTATTAAAGATTGATGAAAATTTACATGGAACAATTGCAATATTAAAAACAAAAAATAATGAAAATATTTTTGATGGATATAAATATAGACAAGTAAAGATTGAAAAGGTTGAAGCATAATGAGCGATATGATTACACTAACAATTGATGGTAAAGAAGTTCAAGCCAAAGATGGTGAATCTATTTTAAATGTAGCAAGAGCAAATAATGTATTTGTTCCTGCTGTTTGTTATTTAACAAGATGTTCTCCAACACTTGCCTGTAGATTGTGTTTAGTTGAAGCTGATGGAAAACAAGTGTATGGCTGTAATACAAAAGTTAAAGCTGATATGAATATCTCAACAGTTACGCAAAACATTGAAAAAGAACGACGAGCAATTATGGAAGTTTATGATGTAAACCATCCATTACAATGTGGTGTTTGTGACCAAAGTGGTGAGTGTGAATTACAAAACTATTCTTTATATATGAAAGTTGATTCTCAATCTTATAGCATCAAAGATATTCACAGACCAACTGCTCATTGGGGAGTTATGAATTATGACCCAGCTTTATGTATTGTTTGTGAAAGATGTGTAACTGTATGTGAAGATATGGTTGGTTCAAAAGCTCTTAGTACGGTAAAAAGAGATTCTGATAATATTGATAAAGTATTTAAAGATGAGATGCCAAAAGATGCTTATGCTATGTGGAATAAACTTAATAAATCACTTATTGGTTATGATGCTGATGCCTGTACAAATTGTGGGGAGTGTATTTCAGCATGTCCAGTTGGAGCATTAGTTTCACATGATTTTCAATATACTTCAAATGCTTGGGAACTTAAAAAAATACCAGCAGCAAATCCTCATTCATCTGATTGTGCATTTTTATATTATGATGTAAAACATGAATCAATAGACAATCATGCAACTAAAAAAATTTATAGAGTAAATAGTGAACCTCATTATTCAACTGTAAATGGAGCTGGAAGATTTGCTTATGATTTTGAAAATAAAGTAGCTTTAAAAGATAAAGTTGCTTTTTCAAAAGCATTAGAAGCTTTCAAAAAAGCTAAAAATATTAAATTTAACTCTTATATTACAAATGAAGAAGCATTTATTTTACAAAAAATCGCTTCTAAAATGGGAGCAAATCTTGTAAATGAAGATGCAAGAAGATACCAAGAGTTTTTGAAAAATTACTCTAAAACATCTGGAAAATCACTTTACTCATCAAAATTATCAGATGTACATAACTCAAACTTTGTAATTTCTGTAGGTTCATATTTAAAATCAGATTTACCAAATGCAAGATATGCGTTTAATAACTCTGTTACTATGAATAAAGGAAGTGGATTATATTTTCATCCAATAGCTGATCCAATTATGGAAAAAATTGGTAAAAAAGGTAAAACAACAGAGTTTATCTACCATGATGCGATGGTTGAAGAATCAATTTTATATTTTGTTTTATATAAATTTGCAAAAAATTTACCAGCCGAAGTTCAAGAATATATTGATTCATTTAAAGAAATGAAAACAAAAACTGTTGTTGAAGAAGTTAAAGAAACAGTTGTTGAAATGGTTGTTGATGAAGCAACAGGTGAAGAAAAAGAAGTTAAAAAAATTGTAACAAATAAAGTTTCAAAAGAAGTGAAGTATGAATATACAAAACTTGTCGAAGCTTTTGGAAAAGATGAAAAATTCCTTGATTTAGTAGATGAAATGTTAGTTAAAAAAGATAGCTTTTCTTTAATGGTTGGAGAAGATTTAATAACTCATCCAAATGCTGAGAATCTTGCAAAACTTTGTGGTTTAGTTGATAAATTTACGCAGTTTAATGTTGTAATTATCCCATCTCAAACAAATACTTTAGGTGTTGCACAAATTTGTACACTTTCATGTGAAGAGTCAGGATTTAGTGTTGGTTATAATGTAAAAGCAGATTTTGAACTTTCAGCTTTAGGTGATGGAGATTTAGATATTCCAGCTCTTAATCAACAAGAGGGAACTTATACAAATATTGATAAAAGAGTAATTCCTACAAATGCAGCTTTAGGATTTAATGGTTATACATTAAATGAAATTGCAAATGAACTTTTAAATGAAGATGTTGAATATACAATAGAATATACAGCAAAACTTCCTCTTGAAAAAGGTTATAAAGCTGTTGCATTTGATGATTTACCAAATAAATTTGGAAATGACCAAGTTGAATATAGAGGTTATGAATTAACTTCAAGTGAAACATTAACTCAAGATACAACAAAACAAATAGATGTAGAAAAATTTATTTTAGCTAATGATGAAATTCTAATTTACAAAGCAAATCCAATTAATCAATTTAATGAATTTACAGCAATTAGCCATGAATTTAAAGAAAATTTACAAGATGGAATTTTTTTCTCAAAAGCTATGTTTGAAAAACTTGAATTATCAGAGGATGATAAAGTAAAAGTAACTGCAAATAATCAAGAGTTAGAATTATTTGCTTTTGTTGATATTCAAATAGATGGAGATATTCCTTATGTATCAACATTTATGAAAAATAGCCCATCAAATGCTTTATTTAATACTTATAGATTTAGTAAAGCAAAAGTAGTAAAGGCATAAAATGGAAACAAGTATCATTATAGAAACAATTGTAAAAGTAGTAGTTGTTCTTGCAGTTTTTTCTGCACTTGCAGGGTTTACAACTTATATTGAAAGAAAAGTTTTAGCATTTATGCAACGAAGACTAGGACCAACAAATGTTGGTCCTTATGGATTATTACAAATTGCAGCAGATGGAATTAAACTATTTTGTAAAGAAGATTTTATTCCTGCAAACGCAAATAAACCAATTTTTATGGTTGCGCCTTTGATAACTGCTGCAACTGCATTTATTGCAATGAGTGCGGTTCCATTCTTTCCAGAGTTTGAAATGTTTGGATATACAGTAAGACCAATTATCTCTGATATTAATGTGGGTGTTTTATTTGTAATGTCTGTGGGGGCTGTTGGACTTTATGGACCACTTTTAGGTGGTATGAGTAGTGCGAATAAATGGGCATTACTAGGAGGTGCAAGAACTGCAATTCAACTTTTATCTTATGAAGTTGTATCAGGACTTTCTCTTTTAGCACCACTTATGATGGTAGGAAGTTTATCTTTAATTGATATTAACAACTATCAATCAGGAGGAGTTAGTGATTGGATTATTTGGTCTCAACCATTAGCTTTTATTTTATTTACAATTGCTGGATTTGCAGAGACAAATAGAACACCATTTGACTTACTTGAGCACGAAGCTGAATTAGTTGCAGGTTACGCAACGGAGTATTCAGGTATGAGATGGGGGATGTTCTTTATTGGAGAATATGCGAACCTTTTTACAATTTCATTTTTAATTACACTTATTTTCTTAGGTGGTTTTAATGATTTATGGTTTATTCCTGGTGGATTAGCAATTGTATTAAAAGTTATGGCTTTGATTTTTATCTTTTTATGGACAAGAGCTTCTTGGCCTCATATTAGACCTGATCAATTAATGTGGTTATGTTGGAAAATATTAATGCCACTTGCAGTACTAAATATTTTAGTTACTGGTTTTGTGATGATGTTTTAGGAGTTAATGATGGAACTAAAAGATTTAAAAAATAGAGATGTATCCGATGGATATGTAATAGTTCAAGAAGATGATTATCCTAAAACTTCATGGGATATGTTAAAGCAAGTATTAGTGCGTTCTATAAAAGGTGAACTTTTTGTTGGTATGAGAATCACTTTTGGAATAATGTATCGGGCATTATTCAAAGATGAAATGGCAACAGTTCAATATCCAAAAGAAAAATTACCAATAGGTCCAAGATACAGAGCTGTACATAAACTTCTTAGACTTTTAGAATCAGGTGAAGAAAGATGTATTGGTTGTGGACTTTGTGAAAAGATTTGTATTGCAAATTGTATTAGAATGGAAACAAGAATTGACGAAAATTCAAGAAAAGAAGTTATGCAATATACGATAAACATGGGAAGATGTATTTTCTGTGGATATTGTGCTGAGGTTTGTCCTGAACTTGCAATTGTTCATGGTGGAAGATACGAAAATTCAAGTGAACAAAGAGCACATTTTTCACTTAAAGAAGATATTTTAACATCTGCAAATGGTTTAGGTGCACAACTTGAATTTGAAGGATATGGTTCGGTGTCAAGCGATGCAGATAAAAAAATTAAAAAAACACCATTATCATACTAAGAGGAGTTTGAATGTTTGAAATTATAGCTTTTATAATATTTTCCGTGTTAACTATTAGTATGTTTAGTATTACAGTTTTAACAAATAATGCTTTATATGCATTAAGTTCCCTAGCTGCTGGAATGATTTTTATATCTGCATTTTTCTTTTTATTAAATGCAGACTTTTTAGGTGCCGTTCAAATAGTTGTTTATACGGGGGCTGTTATGGCTTTATATGCCTTTGGGATGATGTTTTTTGATTCATTATCAGAAGTAAAAGAGAAAATAAGAAATCCAAGATTAGTATTTTTACTTTCAGGAATTATTGCATTAATTGTAGTTGTTGTATTAATTGCTCCAGTTATTGGACAAAATCTTAAAGTTGATTATCCAATACATCCTGAATATGGGAATTCTGCTGATGTTGGAATTGTATTATTTACAAAATATTTAGTAGCTTTTGAATTAGCAGCTATTATGCTTCTTGTTGCAATGATTGGTGGAATCGTACTTGCAGGTAAAAAAATGAATGAATCATATTCAGAAATGAGAGAAGAAGAAATAGATGAAAAAATCAGACTTGAGAAAGCATCTCAAAAGGAGATTAAATGACTCTTAATGCTTATTTAATACTTTCAACAATTCTATTTTGTATTGGTTTAATAGGAGTAATTAGAAGAAAAAATGTATTAATGTTATTTTTCTCGACAGAAATTATGCTTAATGCCGTAAATGTTGGATTTGCAGCTATATCAAAATTTCATGGGGATTTAACAGGACAAATGTTTGCATTTTTTATTATTGCAGTTGCTGCAAGTGAAGTAGCAATCGGGCTTGGATTACTTATCTTATGGTACAAAAGAACAGGTTCTATGAATTTAGATGATATTGCAAGAATGAAAGGGTAAGCATGGAAAAATATATATATATTGCACTTTTTGCCCCATTAGTAGGCTCTCTTATTGCAGCATTGTTTTCAATGCAAAAGAAGACGCTGTTTACTGGGTTATTTACATCTTTTATGTTAGCTGTTTCAATGTATGCATCTTTGAATCTTTTGTATTTTGTTTACACAACGGATACTACTTTTCATGTAAATTTATTTGATTGGATTGTAATCGGGAATTTAGATATTCCTTTTGGATTTGTAGTTGATCAAGTAAGTGTTGTAATGATGAGTGTAGTAACAGTTGTATCTACAATGGTTCATATCCATTCTATTGGTTATATGGAACATGATAAGGGTTTTAATAGATATTTTTCATATCTTTCAGCTTTTGTATTTTCAATGTTAGTTCTTGTAATGAGTGATAACTTCGCAGTTTTATTTATAGGATGGGAAGGCGTTGGAGTTTGTTCATGGTTATTGATTGGTTTTTGGTATCACAAAGAATCGGCATCATGGGCTGCAAATGAAGCTTTTATTATGAATAGGGTTGGGGATTTAGGTTTACTTCTTGGGATGTTCCTAATCTATTGGAATATTGGAAGTTTACAATATGATATTGTATTTGCACAAATCTCTACTTTAGAAAATAGTACTCTAATTTGGATTGCAGGTTTATTATTTTTAGGAGCAATGGGAAAATCAGCACAATTTCCACTTCATACATGGTTAGCAGATGCAATGGAGGGACCAACTCCTGTTTCTGCTTTAATTCACGCAGCAACAATGGTAACAGCAGGAGTTTATTTAGTTGTAAGAGCAAATGAACTTTATACTCTTGTTCCTGAAGTTGGATATGCGATTGCAATCTTAGGTGCTTTTGTGGCAATTTTTGCAGCTTCAATGGCATTAGTTAATAATGATATGAAAAGAATCATTGCTTATTCAACACTATCACAATTGGGATATATGTTTGTAGCAGCGGGTCTTGGAGCTTATTGGGTTGCTTTATTTCATTTAGCGGCTCATGCATTTTTTAAATCAGTATTATTTTTGGGTGCTGGAAATGTTATGCATGCAATGGATGATGAATTAGATATTAGAAAAATGGGCGGTCTTCATAATAAAATGAAAGGAACTTCGATTATTATGACTATTGCTTCTTTAGCACTTGCAGGAATTTTCCCTCTTGCTGGATTTTTCTCAAAAGATAAAATACTTGAAGTAGCATTTAATGCAGATGCTATTATTTTATGGACAATATTATGGATAGCAGCTGGTTTAACTGCATTTTATTCATTTAGACTTGTAATGAAAATTTTCTTTGGAACACAAAATTATTCTAACGAAGAGTTTCATCCACATGAAGCTAAAAACTTTGTAATCGCTGCAATGATTCCACTTGCAGTTTTAGCTGTAATTGCTGGTTGGTTTGAACACTCATTTATAGAGTTTGTTACTAAAGCTCTTCCAACTTGGGAAGCTAATAATATTAAACATTCAACAACTTGGATATTGATTTTAGCTACGAGTGCTATGGCAATTGGTGGAATTTTACTTGCAGTGTTTAAATATAAGAAAGATGGATTTAGTAAATCTTGGGAAAATACGGCAATCTATAAATTACTAATTAACCAATATTTTATTCCGAAAATTTATGAAAATGTTATTTCAAAACCATATTATGCAATTTGTGTTTGGGCATGGAAAACAATTGAAATAAAATTAATTGATACAACAGTTGATAGTTTAGCTCACCTTATTAATAAATTAGGCGTAAAAGCAAGACCAATTCAAACTGGAAATTTATCATCATCGTTAAGACTTATGGCAGTTGGATTAATCTTAGGATTAGTTTTTGCCTTAGTTTTATCAGTACTTTAAGGGGTTATGTAAATGGAACACATTTTATCAATGTTGATATTTTTTCCAGCAGCAGCAGCGACTGTTGGTTTTTTAATAGATAAAGATTCTATGAGACAATACGGAGTTGTTGTAACTGTTGTTGAATTTATTTTATCATTATTACTTTGGTACTATTTTGACCCAAGTGTTGCAGGAATGCAGTTTGTTCAAAGTCTTCCACTTATTAGTACTTATGGAATTAATTATTTAGTAGGAGTAGATGGAATAAGTCTATTTTTAATAGTTATGATTGCTTTTATGACAATGATTGCAGTTATAGGTTTAACCGAAAAAAAAGGTGTAAAAAACTTGATTATTACAATGTTGTTTTTAGAAATGACAATGGTAGGGGTTTTTGTATCTTTAGATTTAATCTTATTTTATGTATTTTGGGAATTTACTCTTATTCCAATGTTTTATATTATTGGATTTTGGGGTGCAGAAAAAAGATTTTATGCAGCAATTAAATACTTCTTATATACATTTACAGGTTCATTAATAATGCTTGTTGGGATTTTGTATTTTGGATATATTTTTCATGAAGCAACTGGAGTTTGGAGTTTTAGTTTCCTTGATTGGAATAGTTTAATTCTTCCTTTTGATTTACAGCTTTGGTTATTTATTGCATTTTTTATGGCATTTGCTGTAAAAGTTCCAATGTTTCCATTTCATACATGGTTACCATTAGCTCATGGTCAAGCACCAACAATTGGTTCTATTATTTTAGCTGCTGTTTTACTAAAAATGGAAACTTATGGATTTATTCGTTTTTCTCTTCCTTTATTCCCTGATGCCAGTGTATATTTTGCTGGATTTATGGCAACTTTAGGATTAATTGCAATTATTTATACGGCAATGATCGCCTATGCACAAGAAGATATGAAACAAATGATTGCATATTCTTCAATTTCTCACATGGGAGTTATTACTCTTGGGGTATTTGCTTTAAATGTTGAAGGAATTTCAGGTGCTGTTTATTTAATGATAGGTCATGGAATTGTTTCAGGAGCGCTTTTTATGTGTGTTGGTGTGTTATATGATAGAAGAAAAACCAAAATGATAAAAGAGTTTGGTGGATTAGCCCATAATATGCCAATGTTTGCCCTTGTTTATGGAATAGTTTTAATGGCTTCGATTGGATTACCTTTAACTATTGGATTTATTGGTGAATTTTTATCATTGTTAGGATTCTTTAAATTCTCACCAATCCTTGCATTTATTGGATCTTTAACGATTGTTTTAAGTGCAGTTTATATGTTAGCAATGTACAAAAGAACTTTTTTTGGAAATCTTGTAAAAGAAGAAAATAAAAGTATGAAAGATATTTTAGGAAGAGAATTAATCGCACTTGGGGCATTAGTAATTTTAATTATAGCTTTAGGTGTTTATCCAAAAGTAGTATTGGATCCTTTAAATACAACAGTTACACAACTAACAAAAGTAATGGAAATAAAAGCAGTTAATAATAATTCAAAAGAAAAAATAAGAGCTTTAAACTCTATTGGGGAGGTTAAATAATGCTTGAGCCTATAAATATAAGTTTAGATAGTTTAAATTTAGGAACAATAGCACCAATATCAATTGCAATAATTGGGGCTTTAGGAATTTTATTAACAGATATATTTAATAAAAATAAACATAAATCACTTTATGTAATTTTAGTTGTTTTATTTTTGATTTTTGACTTGTTTACTCTTTTATCTTTTAGTGGAGAACCAAGAGGTTTATTTGATTTGATGTTAGTTGATGGAATAGCTATTTTATCTCAATGTATAATCATTGGAGGTTCAATATTATTTATTTTATTAGGATTATCAAAATTAAGACTTCAAGAATTCAGATATGCTGAATATTTTGCATTATATTTATTTGCAGTTGCTGGGTTTCAATTTATGGTTAGTTCAGATTCATTGATTTTGATTTTTGTAGGGCTTGAAACATCTTCTCTTGCTTTATATACATTAATCGCAATGCACAATAGAATGGTATCAATAGAAGCTGCTGTTAAATATTTTACAATGGGTGCCTTAGCTGCTGCATTTTTTGTATTTGGGTCAATGATATTTTATGCAATTACAGGAACAGTTGAATTAGCTCAAATGGCTCAAGTATTAACTCAAGATGGCTTTTTATCAATGGAAAATTACTCTAATTATATTTTAGTATTAGTTGGTTTTGCGTTTATGTTTGCGGCTATTGGATTTAAATTATCTTTATTTCCATATCATGTTTGGGTCCCTGATGTTTATCAAGGATCAACTTCTGCATTAGCTGGATTTATATCAGTTGTACCAAAGATTGCTGGATTTGTAGTGGCTTTAAGATTTTTTGAAATATTTATTCATGCAAATGATATTATTATTCAAACTATACTTTATGTAACTGTAATTTTAACAATGACTATTCCAAATTTAATTGCATTACAACAAAAAGATATTAAAAGAATGCTTGCTTACTCTTCAATTTCAAATACAGGTATGGCAATGGCTGCAATTGTAATTGGGACGCAACAAGCAACAAATGCTTTGTTTTTATATTGGATTTTATTTACAATTACAAATTTTGGTGCTTTTGGTATGTTATGGCTTAATAGAGGAAAAGAGTTTAAAGATTATGAATCTCCATATACTTTTGTTAAATTCTCAGGACTTGCTCAAATATCACCATTTACTGCTTCAATTTTAGCTTTATTTTTATTTGCATTATCAGGGCTTCCCCCTTTTGCGTTATTTTGGGGAAAAATGTATTTAATATCAAGTGCAGTTAATTCAGGACATATTGCTTTAGCGATTATAATGGTATTAAATTCTGTAATTGCTGCATATTATTATTTAAGACCAATTTCTTATATGTTTTTAAGAGATGTTGAGCAAGGTGCAAATACTGAATTTATGCAAAATGCAACAACTCCTACAAAATCAATTGTTGGATTTGCTGTTTTTTTAACAATAATTGCAGTTTTATTAATAGACCCACTTTTAAATATAATTTCTACATTAGTTTCAAACTCGGGATTTTAATTAATAAGAGTTCTAATCATTAATCAAAAATGGTTAGAATTCATTGTAATAAAATCTACTATAACCAAAAAATAAACCATAACTTGTTACAATCCCCAAGAAAAAAGTCAAGGATAAAAAATTGAAAACTATAAGTGTTGCTCATTCACCAGATGCTGATGATATATTTATGTATTATGCTATTAAGTTTGGTTGGGTTACTCCAACAAATGCAAAATTTGAAAATATTGCAGATGATATAGAGAGCTTAAATCAAGCAACATTAAAAGGTGAATATGACATTTGTGCTATTTCATTTGCTTTATATCCTTTTGTAAAAGATGATTATGCCTTATTAAAGACAGCTGTATCTTTTGGTGAAGGATATGGTCCAAAACTTATAAAGAAAAAAGGAGCTACTTTAAAGAAAAACTTTAAAGTAGCTCTTAGTGGGGAATTTACAACTAATGCTCTTTTATTCAAAATTGCATATCCAAACGCAAGAATAACTTATCTAAATTTCCTAGAAATTGAAGAAGCAGTTTTAAATGGAACAGTCGATGCGGGTGTTTTAATTCATGAATCAATTTTGACATATAATCAAGAGTTAGAAGTAGAACGTGAAATGTGGGATATTTGGGTTGAATTAAGTGGTGGAGATTTACCACTTCCCCTTGGTGGAATGTGTTTAAGACGATCTCTTCCTTTAAGTGATGCTATAAATTATGAAAATACTTTAATTAAAGCAGTTGAAGTTGCAAATAAAAATAGAAAAGTTTTAGCTCCGATGTTAATAGAAAAAGGTTTAATTAGAGTAAATGCCGAAACTTTAGATAAATATTTAGATTTATACGCAAATGATGATTCAGTAAAAATGAGTGAAATTCAATATAAAGCTTTAGATAAATTATATGAACTAGGGTATAAAAATGGTTTTTATGAGAATCTTATAAAATCACAAGATTTTTTAATTCCAAGTGAATATGAAGAATTAAGAGCAAGATAATTAATGCAAAATAGTATAAAAAAAATAGATTTTAAAAAATATTCTTCAATAAAAATTGGACCTGTTTTAGATGTTTTAGAAATAAATGAAATAGGCGATTATAGTGAGTATCAAATTATAGGTCGTGCTAATAACCTTTTAATATCTCCAAATACAAATAAAAAATTTGCGATTTTAGGAGAAAAGTTTGATTATATAAAACAAGAAGAAAATCTTCTTTTTGTTGGATGTGCAACAACTTCAGGCAAACTTCTTACATATACTAGAAATAATGATATTGCAAATTTAGAATTTTTAGCAAAACTACCTGGAAATTTGGGTGGTTTAGTTAAAATGAATGCCGGACTTAAATCTTGGGAAATGTTTAATTATATAAATAGTATAAAAACAAAAGATGGTTATATAAAAAAAGAAGATGTGAATTTTTCATATAGACAAACAAAAATAGATACGATTATTTATGAAGTTGTTTTTAATATTGAATCGGGTTTTTGTAAAGAAAAACTAAAAGAATTCAATAAAATGAGAGATAATCAACCCCATGTTCCAAGTGCAGGTTCTTGTTTTAAAAATCCAAAAGATGATTTTGCAGGAAGATTGATAGAATCAGTCGAATTAAAAGGTCTGAGGCAAGGGGATATGAGTTTCTCAGAACAACATGCAAATTTTTTAGTAAATAATGGTGCTGGAACTTTCGAAGATGCGATATATTTGATTGATTTGGCGAAGAAAAAAATAAAAGAAGAGTTTAGTATAGATATAGAAGAAGAGATTATAATTTACAAGTAAAATTAATTTATTTATGTTAGAATGCAAACTTTAAAAATAATGAAGGTTTTTTAGTGAAGAATTTAGTAATAGTGGAGTCCCCAGCAAAAGCGAAAACAATATCGAAATTTTTAGGTAGTGATTATACAGTAATGGCCTCAATGGGTCATGTAAGAGACTTACCAAAATCTCAATTAGGGTTCGATCCAGATGATAACTTTAAACCAAAATATTTAGTATCAACAGATAAGAAAAAAGTAATAAGTGATTTAAGAAAACATATAGACAAAGATACAACCATCTACCTAGCGGCCGATGAGGATAGGGAAGGGGAAGCTATTGCTTGGCATTTAATTCCCGCACTAAAAATTGAAAAAAATCCTATTAAAAGAATTGTATTCCACGAAATTACAAAAGATGCAATTTTAGCTGCACTTGCACATCCAAGGGATGTTGATCAAAATTTAGTAGATGCTCAACAAGCAAGAAGAATTTTAGATAGAGCCGTTGGATACGAACTTTCACCACTTTTATGGAAAAAAGTTAGATATGGTTTAAGCGCAGGTCGTGTTCAATCTGTTGCAGTTAGAATTATAGTAGATAGGGAAAATGAAATAAGAGCCTTTATTCCAGAAGAGTATTGGAGAGTAAAAGCTGATTTTATAAATCCAGAATTAAAAGCTGAGTTAGTAAAAATAAATGGGAAAACTTCAAAAGTAAATAATGAACAAGAAGCTTTATCAATTGAAAGTTCTTTAAATCAAGGTATTTATAAATTAACTGATATTGAAGAAAAAGAAAGTACTAGAAATCCAGCAGCTCCATTTACGACATCTACTTTACAACAAGAAGCAAGTAGAAAACTAGGACTTTCAGTAAAACAAACAATGATTATTGCACAACAACTTTATGAGGGAAATGTAGGAAATATTCCAGGACATACAGGTGGTTTAATCACTTATATGAGAACTGACTCATTAAATCTTTCAACAGTTGCTACAACTGCTGCTAAAGCTGTAATTGAAGAAGAGTATGGAAAAGAATATTCGTTAAGTAAACCTAGAGTTTACAAATCAAAAGCAAAAGGTGCACAAGAAGCCCATGAAGCTATAAGACCTGTAAATTTAGCTTTAAGACCAAGTATGATTAAGTCTTATGTGGAAAATATTCAATACAAACTTTATAGTTTAATTTGGAAAAGAACACTTGCTACTCAAATGGCACAAGCAAAAATTGCAAATACAACATATAAAATTGAAGCAGGGAAAAATAAAGAATATGAATTTCAAGTAAAAGGTCAAAGAATTATTTTTGCAGGATTTATGAAAGCTTATACAGAAGGAAGTGATAATCCTGAAGCTGCACTTGATAGCACTGAAAAAATCTTACCGAACGTAGACGTTGGAACTATTTTAGAGTTAGAAAATCTTGAATGTGAACAAAACTTTACAAAACCACCTGCAAGATATACAGAAGCTTCTTTGGTTAAAAAACTTGAAAGTGAAGGAATAGGACGTCCTTCAACTTATGCTCCAACAATTTCAACTATTCAAGCAAGGGAATATGTAACAAAAACGGAAGATAAAAAATTAATTCCAACACCAACAGGTGAAGTAGTAAATAGTTTTTTAGTTGACCATTTTTCTTATATTATTGATTTAGGATTTACTGCAAAAATTGAAGAAGAGTTTGATGAAATTGCGGAGGGTAAAATTACTTGGGAGCAAGTAATGAGAGACTTTTATGGTAATTTCAAAAAAATTATTGATGAAAAAGAGACAAGTGTAAATAAAGAAGATTATTTACAAGTGAGAGAAATAGGGACAGACCCAAAATCTGGAAAACCTGTGAGTGCTAGAGTTGGAAGATTTGGTCCATTTATTCAAATTGGAACAAAAGATGATGAAGAAAAACCAAAATTTGTAGCAATTCCTGATCATTTGAATATGGATTCAATCACATTTGAAGAAGCGATGTTTTTATTTACACTTCCAAGAGTTGTAGGAATTGATAAAAATGGTGATGAAATAAAAGCAAATATTGGAAGATTTGGTCCATATTTACAAATTAAAACAAAATTTTATTCTTTAAAAACTGATGATCCATACACTATTGAATTAAATAGAGCATTAGAAATAATAAAAGAGTTAGATGAAGCAAAAGAAAAATCTACAATAAAATCATTTGATAAAGAAAAAATTCAAGTTCTAATAGGTCAATATGGACCATATATTAAACAAGGAAGAAAAAACTTTAAGATTCCAAAAGGAACAGAAGCAAATGATTTAACTTTGGAACAATGTTTAGAAATTATTGAAAAAGATGCAAAATCTCCTAAATCATCAAGAACAACAGCAAGAAAAACGACTGCAAAAAAAGCATCAACAGTTAAGAAAACAACGGCTAAAAAAACTACTATAAAAAAGAGTGCTGATAAATAATTATGAAAATTGGCATTTTATCGGATAGTCACCTAAAAAGTGACTATACAAAAGAAGTTATTGATTTTTTAAAAGAAATAGATAGTGATTATTTGGTTCATGCGGGTGATTTATGCCTTGAAAAAAATCTTGAATATTTAGAAGAATCAGGCTTAAAATATATAGCAGTTTTTGGAAATAATGATAGACATTTACTCCACTTATCTTCAAAATATAATATAAAGCAAGAACCTTATTATTTTAAAATCAAAGAGATGACTTTCAAACTTATGCATTTACCTTATCATCTAACACCTGATAGTGATGTGATTATTTTTGGTCACACACATATTTTTGAATCTGATTATAAAAACAAAACTCTTTTTATAAATCCTGGGGAAGTGTGTGCTAGGGAAAAACCTCTAATAGAGTGTATGCAACTAGAGATTAAAGAAAATGAGTATATAATCACGCGTTTTTTTAAAAATATAAATGAAAAAAATTTTACGAAAGAAGAATATATTTATGAACGATAATAATGAAGAAATATTTTTATGCGCTATTTGCAATGTTGAAAGTGGTACATGTAATGAAGATTGTAAATTCTGTACACAAAGTGTAAGATACAAAGCTGATATTCAAAGATATACATTAAAAAGTATAGAACAAATAATAAAGGAAGCCACAATTGCAAGAGCAAATGGTGCTGTTGGATTTTGTTTGGTAACAGCAGGACTTGGATTAACTGAAAAGAAAACTAAGTTTATTGCCCAAGCTGCAAGGGCTATAAAAGCAGCAAATTTAGGTCTTAGATTAATTGCATGTAATGGAACGGCATCAGTTGAGCAATTAAAAGAGTTAAAAGCTGCAGGTGTAGATAATTATAATCATAACCTAGAAACTTCAAGGGATTTTTATCCAACTATTTGTACTACACACTCTTGGGATGAAAGATACCAAACATGTCTAAATGTAAAAGAAGCAGGTTTAAAACTTGTATGTGGTGGTATTTTTGGAATGGGCGAAACGCAAGAAGATAGAATCTCTATGATTGAAGCTATTAATTCATTGGATCCTATGAATGTACCTTTAAACTTTTTCCATCCAAATGAAGCCTTACCAATTGTTGAAAATACAATTACTAGAGAAGAAGCTTTTGATTTAATTACACTTGCACGAAAAATGATTCCAAATGCACATAAAATAATGGTTGCAGGTGGAAGAGAGTTAATGTTTGGGGATGAGCAATATGAAATCTTTAAAAGAGGTGCAAATGCTTTTGTTATAGGTGATTATTTAACAACTAGTGGAAAAACTCCAAAAGATGATGTTGAAGCACTTGAGTCTTTTGGTTATAAAATAGCTAAGAATTTTCATGTAATGCCTGATGAAAAGAAAGAATTATTAAATTAAAAAAAGAGCTAGATTTTTATCTAGCTCTTTTTTAATTCTTTTTGGTAATAGTAATTATATCGTCTTTATAGTCTACTCCAAATTTTGAAGGTTTATCAATTAATTCAATAGCGATTCTATAATATCCCTCTTTTCTGTGATTTCCAACAGCAATCTTTTTAAAACTTTGAGATTCTAAAGAGTCATTTTTTGTATTAAATTCAACTAAACCTTTATAATCAATAATAATCTTATTTTCCTTATCAACAGAAAACTTTTTTGAAACTTTATGCTCAGAATGAATAATAAATTTATTATCGTTATATTCAACTTTTAGGTATGGCAAGATAGTTTTAGTTAATAAAGCTTCATCATCAGCTACATCACTTCTTGGTTTTACATAAACCACTTGAGTTGGTTCAGTTGTTTTTTGAACTTCTTTTTTAGCTATTTCTTTTGCTTTTTGTTCGGTTTGTTTTTGAGTTTTTTGAATTAAACTATCAACTTCTTTTTTCGAATAAGCTTTTTGCTCAGTTACTGGCATAGCTTTATTTATATTTTCTTCAACTTTATTTTTATTTTGACCTGTCACATTTGACATCTTCTCTTGCATTTCTTTAATATATGGAGTTTCTTCCATAGATTTTTTTACTGAATTTTCATCCATTTGTACAATTTTTCCAACTTCATCTTCGAAAACATCGGTTGGCTCAAACGGATTTTCTCTTGCATTTAGGTTTAAGGCTAAAATAACAGTTAGTGTAAATAAAAATAAAGTTTTCATTCTTCTGGCTCCAAGTTTTTTAATTCAAAATACTCTTTTTGTAAGTAAGCATTTTCTTTTTGCAATCTTAAAATCTCTTCTTCGAGATACTCTTTTTTATTTTTTAAAGAATTATAAACTTGTAAAGAGTTATCTCCAAAAAGAACATTTGTTGCGTGATATGAAAGATAAATAGTAAGTGCTAAAGAAAATAGAACAAATACTATAAATTTATTATATACACGCATTTTTTGCTTCATCAATCATTACTATTTTTTAAAAGGTTCTTTCCCTAAATATTCACTATAACCGATTTCTGCACCAATTTCAAGAAGTCTATTGTATTTAGCAATTCTATCACTTCTTGCAGTTGAACCAGTTTTTATTTGTCCACAATTTAGAGCAACAGCAAAATCAGCGATAAACGCATCTTCACTTTCACCTGACCTGTGAGACATTACACAATTATAATTGTTTCTTTGAGCAAGTCTAATTGTTTGCATAGTTTCACTAACTGTTCCAATTTGATTTGGTTTAATTAAAATTGAGTTTGCAATCCCTTTTTTAATTCCTTCAGCTAAAATTGAAGCATTAGTAACAAATAAATCATCCCCAACTAATTGAACTTTATTTCCTAAAGCATCAGTTAGAATTTTCCATCCATCCCAGTCATCTTCACTTAACCCATCTTCAATAGAAACAATTGGATATTTAGCACATAAATCAGCATAATAAGCAACTAATTCAGCAGAAGTTAGTTCTCTATTTTCTGATTTTAATACATAAAGACCTTTTTCATTGATAAGTTCAGATGCAGCAACATCAAGTGCGATTGCGATTTGTTCACCAGCTTTATAACCAGCTTTTTCAATTGCAGTCATAATTACAGTGATTGGTTCTTCATTTGATTTTAAGTTTGGAGCAAATCCACCCTCATCACCAACAGCTGTACTTTCACCCATAGAATCAATAACTTTTTTTAAGTGTTGATAAATCTCAGAAACAGCTCTTAAACCTTCGTTGAAGTTTTCAAAGCCAATCGGCATAATCATATATTCTTGAAAATCAACAGAGTTATTTGCATGTTCTCCCCCATTTATAATATTAAACATAGGAACAGGCATAGTCATTGCATTTGCACCACCTAAATATCTATATAATGGAATTTTTAAAGACTCAGCAGCAGCTCGTGCAGTAGCCATTGATACACCTAAAACAGCATTTGCACCAAGATTTGCATAATTATGTGTGCCATCAATATCTTTCATTGTAGCATCAATTTCTGCTTGATTAAATGGACTTAAACCTATTAATTCATTTGCAATTGTTGTATTTACATTTTCAACAGCTTTTAAAACGCCTTTTCCTAAGAATCTATTATCACCATCTCTTAGTTCTAAAGCTTCTCTTTTCCCTGTACTAGCACCACTTGGTACTATTGCGCTACCTTTTGTACCATCACTTAATATAACTGTTGCTCTTACAGTTGGATTTCCTCTTGAATCTAATACTTCATCAGCGTATACATTGTCAATAAATACCACTTAGGTCTCCTATTTTCATAATTTGTATTGATTATAGCTAAAATAAATTTGTTGTTTGCTTTTGTAGTTTTGTTTGAGTAGTTAAATTGCAGGGATTTTAAACAAAGAAAAAGATTCTCCTTTGTTTAAAGTATTTTTTATTCGTCTATTTCAGATGTATCATCAAGATCATCAGAACTTCCCGTGATTAAAGCATCATTAATTCCCATTGAATCAAGAATTTTTTTCTCTATTTCTTTTGCAATTTCTGGATTTTCTCTTAGGAATACTTTAGAATTTTCTCTTCCTTGTCCAATTTTCGAATCACCATATGAGAACCAAGCTCCAGCTTTATCAACGATGTCAAGTTTAACACCATAATCAACTAATTCACCAGTTTTAGAGATACCCTCTCCAAACATAATATCAAACTCTGCTAATTTAAATGGAGCGGCAACTTTATTTTTTACAACTTTTACTTTTACTCTATTTCCGATTGAATTTTCACCTTGTTTAAGAGTTGCTATTCTTCTAATATCAAGTCTTACTGATGAATAGAATTTAAGTGCATTTCCACCAGTTGTAGTTTCAGGACTTCCGTAACCTGTCATTCCAATTTTCATTCTTATTTGGTTAATGAAAATTACTGTACAGTTCATTTTATTTAATAAACCAGTGATTTTTCTAAGAGCTTTAGACATAAGTCTTGCTTGAACACCAACTTGTTGGTCATCCATATCTCCATCAATTTCAACTTTTGGAGTTAAAGCTGCAACTGAATCAATTACAACTAAATCAACTGCACCACTTCTAATTACAGTTTCTAAAATTTCTAAAGCTTGCTCACCAAAATCTGGTTGAGAAACAAGTAAGTTATCGGTATCAACACCTAGATTTTTTGCATAACCAACATCTAAAGCATGTTCCGCATCAATAAATGCACAAACTCCACCAGCTTTTTGAGCTTCTGCAATTGCATGAAGAGTAAGCGTTGTTTTACCTGAAGATTCAGGTCCATAAATCTCAATAACTCTTCCTTTTGGAAGTCCTCCAACACCAAGTGCTAAATCTAGTCCTAAAGAACCTGTACTAATAGTTTCAGTTGGAGCTACAACTTTGTCTCCTAATCTGATTAGTGTACCTTTACCAAAAGTTTTGTCTATTTGTTTTATTGCTAAGTCTAATGATTTTCTTTGATTGTCATCCATGTTATTTCCTATGTTAGTTTCTTCTTATTTTATGTGGGAATTTTAGCAGGTTTTTTTAGAAGTAAAGATTTTTATTGCAAATTGTAATATTTTTCCAATTTAAAACTCTTTTTTTGTTTCTTGCTCAATTCTTTCAATACTTTCTATTGTTTTTATGTGAGAATTCACTCTTTTTCTCATTGTATAAGATTTAATATGTTTTGCAAGTATTTTTGTATATTTTTTATAATTTCTTGAATCCTTTTCAAAAGATACTAATTTTTTTTGAATTTTTATAATATCTTGTGGGATTGAATTGTTTTGCATTTTATATCCTAGGTAATTATATATGAGTAAAATTCTAACAAAAAATAATTAAGATGATATTATTTAAACGTTATCTTTGGTATTATAGTGAAGAAATTTATTTATGGTATTAAAATGAACAAAATATTAAATTTAATAGGTAGAACAGTAGAGCTTTTTTCAGAAGATATAAATAAATATGATAGAGAATTAAAAAAGGCAGTATCTAGCTCGTCTTTTCTGGTAATTGGTGGAGCTGGAAGTATTGGACAATCAGTAACAAAAGAAATATTTAAAAGAAATCCTAAAAAACTTCACGTTGTTGATATATCAGAAAATAATATGGTTGAACTAGTTCGAGATATTAGAAGCTCATTTGGATATATAGATGGTGATTTTGCTACATTCGCCCTTGATATCGGAAGTGTTGAATATGATGCATTTATAAAAGCAGATGGTAAATATGATTATGTTTTAAATCTATCAGCTTTAAAACATGTTAGAAGTGAAAAAGATTCTTTTACTCTTATGAGAATGATTGATACAAATATATTTAATACCGATAAGACACTGCAACAATCTATAAAAAATGGAACAAAAAAATATTTTTGTGTAAGTACAGATAAAGCTGCAAATCCTGTAAATATGATGGGTGCGAGTAAAAGAATTATGGAAATGTTTGTGATGAGAAAATCAAAACAGATAAATGTTTCAATGGCAAGATTTGCAAATGTTGCTTTTAGTGATGGATCTTTACTTCATGGATTTAATCAACGAATTGAAAAAAATCAACCAATAGTTGCTCCAAATGATATAAAAAGATATTTTGTAACTCCTCAAGAAAGTGGTGAACTTTGTCTTATGTCTTGTATTTTTGGTGAAAATAGAGATATATTTTTTCCAAAACTAAGTGAAAATTTACACCTTATTACTTTTGCTGATATTGCAGTAAAATATTTGAGAAATTTAGGTTTTGAGCCATATTTATGCAAAGATGAAGATGAAGCAAGAGAGTTAGCAAAAACTTTACCTGCACTTGGAAAATGGCCTTGTTTGTTTACATCAAGTGATACAACAGGTGAAAAAGATTTTGAAGAGTTTTTTACGGACAAAGAAGTTTTAGATATGGCTAAATTTGAAAATCTTGGGATTATTAAAAATGAAGCTTTATTTGATGAAAATAAATTAAATCATTTTGAAAAAACTATTAAAAATTTTAAATCAAATTTATCATGGACAAAAGAAGATATTGTTAAAGAATTTTTTACGATGATACCAGATTTTGGGCATAAAGAGACTGGTAAATATCTTGATGGGAAAATGTAATATGCAAAAAATAGTTGATTTTATAAAACAAACATTTAAAACAGATAATTTTATACCTTTACATGAACCAAGATTTATTGGTAATGAAAAAAAATATTTAAATGATTGTATTGATTCTACATTTGTATCAAGTGTTGGTAAATATGTAGATACTTTTGAAAAAGAGTTTGCAAAAACTGTAGGAAGTAAATTTGCAATAGCAACTGTAAATGGAACAGCAGCGCTTCATATTTCTTTATTATTAGCAGATGTGAAAAAAGATGATGAGGTTATTACTCAACCACTTACTTTTATTGCAACTTGTAATGCTATTAGTTATATTGGAGCAAAACCTATATTTGTTGATGTTGATCTAGATACTATGGGTTTAAGTCCTAAAATTTTGAAAGATTTTTTAGAGCAGAATTGTGAAATCATTGAAAATAAGTGCATAAATAAAACAACTGGTAAAACTATAAAAGCATGTGTTCCTATGCATACTTTTGGACATCCTTGCAGAATAGATGAAATAAAAGAGATTTGTGATATTTGGAATATTACTTTGGTAGAAGATGCAGCTGAAAGTTTAGGAAGTTATTACAAAAATAGACATACTGGAACTTTTGGAAAAGTTGGAGCATTTTCTTTTAATGGTAATAAAATTATAACTTCAGGTGGTGGTGGAGTTATTGTTACAGATGACGAAGCATTAGCTAAAAGAGCGAAACATATCACTACAACAGCAAAAATTCCACATCCATACGAGTATGTGCATGATGAAGTAGGATACAACTATCGACTTCCAAATATAAATGCTGCACTTTTAGTTGCTCAACTTGAACAATTAGAGAAATTTTTAGCTTCCAAAAGAAATTTAGCAATAAAATATAAAGAATTTTTTACAACAAATAATATAAATTTTATAACTGAACCAACAGATTCAAAATCAAACTATTGGCTTCAAGCTGTTTTGTTAGATGATGTAAATCAAAGAAATGAATTTTTAGATTTTACAAATAAAAATGGTGTAATGTCACGACCAATTTGGAGACTTATGAATGAACTTGAAATGTTCAAAGATTGCCAAAAAACAGATTTAAGAAATGCAAAATATCTTGAAGAAAGAGTTGTAAATATTCCAAGTTCAGTGAGAGTATAATGAAAGAAAAAATAGTTTTAATTGGTGGTGGTGGGCATTGCCATAGTGTTATAGATGTGATTGAACAAGAAAATAAGTATGAAATAATTGGAATAGTTGATTTAAAAGAGAATATTGGCAAAAAAATTTTAGATTATGAAATCATTGGTTGTGATGATGATTTGGAAACTATTTTTCTTTCTTGCAAAAACGCAATAATAACAGTAGGGCAGATAAAAACAAATGATTTAAGAGTAAAATTGTTTGAAAGATTAAAAAAAACAGGGTTTTATTTACCTGTTATCGTTTCTTCATTAGCTTATGTTTCTAAGCATTCTTTTATTGAGGAAGGAACAGTTATTATGCACCATGCTTTAGTTAATGCAAATGTAAAAATTGGTAAAAACTGTATAATTAATTCAAAAGTACTTATTGAACATGATTGCATTATTGGGAATAATTGTCATATTTCAACAGCAAGTGTTTTAAATGGTGGAGTAATAGTGAAAGATAATACATTTTTCGGGAGTAATTCAATGGCAAAAGAAAATATAAAAATTGGTTCAGATGTGATTATAGGGGGGGGTATGAAAGTACTTTCAAATATAGCAAACAATTCAATAGTGAAAAGCCATTAAAAATTGGATATTTTGCTGATGGAATTTGGAGTCATGAAGCTTTTAAAAAACTTATTAATGATTATGAAATATCCATACAATTTATATGTGTAAGGTTTGATACCAAGGATGAAGTATTGTTGAATTTAGCAAAGAAATACAATATTGACTATTTAAAATATGAGAATATAAACTCAAAGAATTTTATTGAAAAAATTAAAACTTATTCTTGTGATTTATTTGTGTCTATGTCATTTAATCAGATTTTTAGAGATGAAATTATTAATTTAACGCCACTAAGAATTATAAATTGTCATGCAGGAAAATTGCCATTTTATAGAGGAAGAAATATATTAAATTGGGTTTTGATTAATGATGAAAAAGAGTTTGGTATTACGGTTCATTATGTTGATGAAGGGATAGATACTGGAGATATTATTTTGCAAAGAAGTTATCAAATTTTAGATAAAGATAATTATAAAACATTACTTGAAAGAGCATACAAAGGTTGTGCTGATACTCTTTATGATGCGATTATTATGTTTAAAGAAGGTTATGTAAAAGCTAAAAAACAGATAGAAATTCATCCTATAGGATTTTATTGTTCACAAAGAAAAGTGGGGGATGAGATTTTAAATTGGAATCAAACAAGTAGAGAAATTTTTAATTTTGTTAGAGCAATTTGTAATCCCGCACCTATAGCAAGAACTTTTCTAAATGGTATAGAAATGAAGATTAATAAAGTTGAGATTATAGAAAATGCACCAAATTATAAATGTATTATAGGTGCAATATTAAGTAAAGAAAAAGATGGAACTTTCTTAGTTAAGACTCAAGATAGTTTTTTAAAAGTTATAGATTTTGAATATAATGGTAAAATAAAAGTAGGAGATAGATTTGAAGTCAAATGAATTTAGAAATATAATAAAAGGAGTATTAAATGGCAAATGAATTGTTTCATCCAGAACATTTATCATTAAATAATTTATTTTCAGAAAATATGAACTATGTTATTCCCTCATATCAAAGACCTTATTCTTGGGAAAGCCTTGGTAAAAGTGATAGAAATAATCAGATTAACAATATGTGGGATGATTTTTTTAAATTTTATTCTGATACAAATAGTAAAAATAAAGAATATTTCTTTGGCTCTATTGTTGTTTATAAAGATGATGGAATTTCACAGGTTGTAGATGGACAACAGCGTTTAACTTCTTTACTATTACTTTTTTCTGCAATGAAATGTTTTTTGGAGAAATACAAGGATAAGCTAGAGCAAAAAAGTGCTGATCAAAATAGTGGGTTTGAAAAGTATATTTCAGATGCTCTAAATACTCTAAATAAATTGATTTTTAATGAAAAAGGTGTAAGTTTAAGAAGAGTTTTGAAAGTTAAGATAGAGAGGGCTAGTGGATTTAATTTTGATGAAATCCTTAATAAAGTTATCCAATGTGAAACAAAAAATAATGTTTTACAAAATATAAATGAAAAATATAAAGAAATTGCAGAGAGATATTTTGATAATAGGGAGTATTTTTTTAAAAAATTAGAAGAAACATTTATTGAGGATGGTTTATTTACTTTCCAAAAAGCTGATGAATTTGATGCTTTTGGAGAGTTTTTAAGAACTAAAATATCTGTTGTAGTGATTAATACAATTAATTTTGAAACAGCATACAATATTTTTGAAGTACTCAATAATAGAGGACTTCCCTTGAGTGCAAAAGATTTATTTCGTAATTTTATTATTAGTGAATTTGATAGAGCAAAAGAAAATGAACCTGATAAAAAATGGAATGCTTTAGAGGAAAGCTATGAAGTAACAAGCGAATTTCTTGGACGATTTGTCGAAAGTTATAATGGTAGTCAAGTACAAAAATCTGCTTTCAATGAAATACAAGATTATTATAATAATATGACAGTAATAGGAAATAATAAAATCTATGATTTTTATAAGCTTATTGATACAAATTTGAATTATTATACAATGATTGTAAATGAACAAAATATTGAAGATAAATGTATTAGGAATAAAGTCCAGTTTATAAAGTTATTAGAACATGAACGATATAGCATTAATTTCTTATTGACAGTATTTAGGTTTTTTAAATTTGATGGAACAAGCAATTTTCAAGTTTTAGAATTTCTTACGGCATATGAGAAGTTTAGACTTTATATTTTATTATCTCCTTCTAAAAGATTTACAAGTTCTCCAATATATAAATCTATTAGAAAGCTTAATGAAAATGATACTATAGTAGCAATTCAAGAGATTCAGAATGCAACTGATAACTTAGAGTTAAAGCAATTAATTGATAGTTCTATTTATGATAATTATAATGCGAAACTTTTAGTTAGTAAATTTTTGTTTTCAGAATATTGTAGTAAAGATGATGTAGTTGAACATGAACTAAACTTTAAAAAATCTACATTAGAACATATTCTACCTCAAAATCCAGATAAAGGGACAAATTGGTTAAATGATTTTTCAGAATCATTCAGAGAAGAGTGGACATATAAACTTGGGAATTTTACTCTTTTAACTCATAATATGAATTCATCAGCAAAAAATTATGATTTTACTCGAAAACAAAAAGAATATGAAAAAACAATTTTACATATTACAAAAGAATTAAGTTCTTTATCAAGTATAGATGAAGATTATATTAAAAAGAGACAACACAAAATCATATCTGCTATTTATAAAGATTTAGGATTATAAATGAAAAAAGTATTTATTATTGCAGAAGCTGGAGTGAATCATAATGGTTCTTTAGAACTTGCAAAAAAGCTTATTGATGTTGCTGTTCTTGCAGGAGCGGATGCTGTAAAATTTCAAACTTTTAAAGCTGAAAATCTTGTATCAAAAAACGCACAAAAAGCTGAGTATCAAAAGCAAACTACAAATAGTCAAGAGTCACAGTTTGATATGATAAAAAAACTTGAACTAGATGTAGAGACTCATAAAATTCTTATGGATTATTGTAAAGAAAAAAATATTATGTTTTTATCGACTCCATTTGATCATGATAGTATTGAACTTTTAAGTGATTTAGGACTTCAAATATTTAAAATACCAAGTGGAGAAATCACAAATTTACCGTATCTAAGACACATTGGAAAGCTAAATAAAAAGGTGATTCTTTCAACTGGTATGACAGATATTGGGGAAATTGAAGATGCAATGGATATTTTGATAAGTGCTGGAACTAAAAAAGAAAATATCATAATATTACACGCAAATACAGAGTATCCAACTCCAATGGAAGATGTAAATTTAAAAGCAATGGTGACTATTGGAAATACTTTTGATGTGGATTTTGGATATAGTGACCATACATTAGGAATAGAAGTAGATATTGCAGCAGTTGCTATGGGGGCTTGTTGTATCGAAAAGCATTTTACTTTAGATAAGAATATGGAAGGACCAGATCATAAGGCAAGTTTAGAACCAGATGAACTAAAAGCTATGGTAAAAGCTATTCGAAATATAGAGTTAGCTTTAGGAAATGGGATTAAAAAACCTTCAAAGAGTGAATCAAAAAATATTAGTATTGCAAGAAAAAGTATAGTTGCAAAAGTTGATATTAAAAAAGGTGAAATCCTAACAGAAGAAAAAATTATTATAAAGAGACCAGGTAATGGAATAAATCCTATGAGATGGGATGAAATAGTTGGAACAATAGCCACTAAAGATTATAAAGAAGATGAATTGATATGAAACGAAAAATTTGTGTAGTTACTGGAACAAGGGCAGAATATGGATTGCTTTATTGGTTAATGAAAGAGATTGAATCTGATAAGGATTTGGAACTTCAACTTATAGTTACAGGTATGCACTTAAGTAGTGAATTTGGCTTGACATACAAAGATATAGAAAAAGATTTTAAAATAGATAAAAAAATAGAAATGCTTTTATCCTCTGATACAGCTATTGGTATTTCAAAATCTATGGGATTGGCACAAATAAGTTTTGCAGAAGCTTTTGAAGAATTAAAGCCTGATATTTTAGTAGTTCTTGGCGATAGATATGAGATATTTAGTGCTGTAAGTGTTGCTATGATTTGTAATATTCCAATAGCACATTTACATGGTGGAGAAATAACGCAAGGTGCTTTTGATGAATCAATTCGTCATAGTATCACAAAAATGAGTCATCTACATTTTACTGCTACAGATGAATATAAAAATAGGGTAATTCAACTTGGAGAAGAACCAAATAGAGTTTTTAATGTAGGTGGAATGGGAATAGAGAATATAAAAAGATTGAAACTTTTGTCAAGAGATGAATTTGAAAAATCAATTAAGTTTAAATTAAACAAGAAAAATATATTAGTGACTTTTCATCCTGTAACTTTAGAAAATGCAACAGCAAAAGAACAATTTCAAGAATTATTGGATGCGATTGATGAATTAGAAGATACAAATATAATTTTTACAAAAGCAAATAGCGATACAGATGGAAGAGTTATAAATCAAATGATTGATGAATATGTAATAAAGAATTCTCATAAAGCAATAGGATTTACCTCTTTAGGACAATTAAGATATTTAAGTGCTTTACAATATGTAGATGCTGTGGTAGGAAATAGTTCAAGTGGATTATTAGAAGCACCAAGCTTTAAAATAGGAACTATAAATATTGGAGATAGGCAAAAAGGAAGAATAAAAGCTGAAAGTGTTATAGATTGTGAAGCAAATAAAAGTTCTATTTTAAAATTTTTTAGTAAACTATACTCTAAAGATTTCCAAGATTTATTAAAAGGGTCAAAAAATCCTTATGGTGATGGGATTGCAAGTAAGAAAATTCTTGAAATAATAAAATCAAAAGATTTAGAAAATATATTGAAAAAATCATTTTATAATTTAAAGGTCTAATATGAAGAATATTGAACATTTACTAATTACAGAAAATATAACAATAAAAAAAGCTTTAAAAGTAATTGACAAAGGAGCTATTAGAATAGCTTTAGTCGTTGATGAAAATAATAAACTTTTAGGAACATTAAATGATGGAGATATCAGAAGAGGGCTTTTAAAAAATTATACACTAGATGACTCAATAAAAGATTTATATTTTAAGAATCCAACAGTTGCTTTAATTGATGAGTCAAAAGAAAAAATTATTCAAAAAGCAATAAAGAATCAAGTTTATCAAATTCCTATTGTTGATGAAAATAATTATTTAGTAGATATTGTAAATTTGACAACTTTATTGAATATAACCAAAAAGAGAAATAGAGTTATCTTGATGGCGGGAGGATTAGGAACAAGACTTAGGCCTCTTACTGAAGATATACCAAAACCTATGTTAAAAGTTGGAAATAAACCAATTTTGGAAACTATCATCAAAAATTTTGCATTACATGGTTTTGTAAATATTACAATAAGTTTAAACTATAAAGCTGAGATTATAAGAGAATATTTTAAAGATGGTAGTGATTTTGGAGTAAATATTGATTATGTTGAAGAGAGTACTAGACTTGGAACAGCAGGAGCTTTAAGTCTTTTAGAAGAACAACCAAATGATCCGTTTTTCGTTATGAATGCCGATTTATTAACAGATGTAAATTTCTCAAATTTATTAGATTTTCACTGTTTAGGCAATGCAAATGCAACAATGTGTGTCAGAGAATATGAATATCAAGTGCCTTATGGAGTTATTGAAATAGAGAATAGTAGTATCGCTTCTATAGTTGAAAAACCAATTAAGAAATTTTTTGTAAATGCTGGGATTTATGTATTATCTCCAAATATTTTTGAATATATTCCGAAAAATGAGTTTTTTGATATGCCAATATTATTTAATATTTTAATAGGCCAACAAAAAAAAGTTTTATCTTTTCCTATTCATGAATATTGGTTAGATATTGGAAGAATAAGTGATTTTGAACAAGCACAAATAGAATTTAACAACTTATAAGGAATTAAATGAATTTAAAAGAAGAAGAGTATGATGCAAATAAATCATATCATGAAATAATATACTCAACAGATTGGGAAAAAAATAAACCAAAAGAGTACTTTGAATATAGACAAAAATGGGTAGATTACCCAAAAAACAAATTTCTTTCAGAATTTCCTTTACATTTAGACATTGAGACTACAAATGTTTGTAATTTAAAATGCCCTATGTGCCCAAGGACAATACTTTTAGAAAAGCATCAATTCTCGGCTCAAGGTTATATGAGTAATGATGATTATAAAAAAATGATTGATCAAGCCGTAGAGAATGGAGTGTATAGTATAAAACTCAACTATTTAGGAGAACCTTTACTTCATAAAGATGTTGTTTGGCAAGTAAAATATGCAAAAGAAGCTGGAATTATTGATGTAATGATGAATAGTAATGGATCAATGTTAAATAAAAAAATAGGAGAAGATTTACTAGAAGCTGGTCTTGATAAGCTTTTTATCTCTTTTGATTCCATATCACCTGATGTATATGAAATACAGAGAAAAGGTACTTCTTTGGGAACAGTTGTAAACAATTTACATGAATTTCTTAAAATCAGAAATGAGAAATACCCTAATACACATGTTAGAGTATCCATGGTTATGTATAAGACAGATGAGTGGATTGCCCAATTTGAAGGATTAAAAGCCATGTGGAAGAATCTTGTTGATGCAGTGGGGTATGGATTCTATGTTGAAAGAGATTATAACAATGTTGAAAAATATGAAGTAGTTAAAGGATTCTACTGTGAACAACTATTCCAAAGAATGTTCTTAAAATATAATGGAAATGTAACGGTATGCTGTGTTGATGACCAAGATGAATATATTGTTGGAAATTGGAAAAATGAAAAACTAAAAGATATTTGGAATTCAAAAGCATATACAAATATTAGAAAAAAACATTTAGAAGGTAAATATATGGATATTAACATGTGTAGTAAATGTTATTTACCTGTATCAGAATAAAAAGGGAAATAATGAATAAAACACATATTATTGCAGAACTAGCTTGGGGACATGATGGAAAAATATCTCAAGCAATTGAATTAATGAAAAGAGCAAAAGAGTCAGGAGCAGACTCTTTTAGTATTCACTTAACAGATTTACCAAACTATATGGTAACTTATTATGGAAATGGTGAAGGAAAAGTATCAGCAGGAAGAGAAGATTTAAATGTATATAAATATCTTGAAGATATAAACCCTACAAATGAACAATGGGAAGAGTTAGCTAAAGTTGCTAAAGAGATTGATATTCAATTATGCATTATGCCAAATGATATTCAATCATTAGAATTTAGCCAGGATAGATTAAATCCAGAATTCTATATTGTATCACCTGCTTGTTTTGCAGAAATTGATATGCTTGAAGCAATTGCGAAAACTGGTAAAAAAACTTTATTTAGAATTGGTGGAGCTTACTTAGCTGAAATTGAAAAAGTTATTAATATTTTTAGAAAAAATAATAATAACAATATCATCCTTCTTCATGGATTCCAAAACTATCCTACAAAACTTGAAGAGACAGATATCTCTTTATTAAAAACATTAAAAGAGACTTTTAATGTAGAAGTAGGACTTGCAGACCATATTGACGGGGGAGATAGATTAGCAAAAATAATTCCTATGTTATCACTTGGTTTTGGTGCAACATATATTGAAAAACATATTACTTTAAATAGAGAAGACAAAAGTGAAGATTTTGAGTCAGCTTTAAACCCAGATGATTTTAAAGAGTTTGTAGAAAATATTAGAGCAACAGAAATTGCTTTAGGAACACCATATTTTAAAGATTTAAATGATGCAACCTTAAGATATAGACAGGTTGTAAGAAAAAGATTAGTTGCTTCTTGTGATATTAAAGAAGGAGAAGTAATTACAAAAGATATGATTATTGCTAAAAGATGTGATGTAGGACTTACCCCTGATAATCAAGAACTAATTATTGGAAGAGTTACAAAACAAACTATTGTTAAAGATGAAGCTTTAATGATAGAAAAATTCATATAAAAGAGAAAAGAATGAAAGTTGGGATATTATTATCAGTTAGAGAAAAAGCCTCGCGATTTCCAGAAAAAGTCATAAAACCAATTTTTGATAAAAATGTTACTGAACATTTAGTATCAAGGTTAAAAATGTCAAAACTAGCTGATGAAATAATTATTTCAACATCAATTGATAAAAGGGATGATGTTTTTGAAAAAATTGCTGCAAACTTAAATATAAAAATTTTTAGAGGTAGTGAAAATGATAAATTACAAAGATACTATGATACAGCAAAAGCTTTCAAGTTAGGTGCTGTAGTTATAGTAGATGGGGATGATCTTCTATGTTTCCCTGAATTTATTGATATAACGATTAAAGAGTTAAAAAAAGAGACACTAGTTGATGTTATCTTTACAAAAAATCTTCCCTTAGGTGCTGCTTCATCTGGACTTAAAACAAAAGCTTTAGAAAAAGTACTTGAACTAAAAAATGAAGAAGATACAGAAGTTTGGGGAGGATATTTTACTTCAACAAATCACTTTAATGTTAAGTATTTAGAAGCAGAAAATATTTTTAATAAGCCAAATATTAGAATGACTTTAGATTATGAAGAAGATTTTGAATTTTTTAAAATTATATTTGAAAAGCTTTATACACAAAATAAAAACTTTTCAAGTTTAGATGTTATGAAACTTTTAGAAGAAGAGCCTAGTATTTGTGAAATAAATAAGCAAGCACAAATAAAATATGAAAATCATATAGGTGGCGCAGCAAAAGTAAAATTTAAAGAGGATATTTAAAATGAAGTTTTTAGTTATTGGTCTAGGTTCTATGGGAAAAAGAAGAGTAAGAAATCTCCAAGCCTTAAATGAAAAAGAGATAGCAGGTTTCGATCCTAAAATAGAAAGAGCAAAAGAGGTAAACACAAAATATGCAATTGAAACTTTTACAGATTTTGATGAAGCAATACACTCTTTTAATCCAGATGTATTTATTATATCAACTCCACCAAATTTACATATGAAATATGCAAATTTAGCAAAAGATAAAAATATTAATTGCTTTATTGAAGCAAGTGTTGTAGATAGTGAAAAAATTCTACAATTAAGTAAAGAGATAGATAATTCTCTTGTAATTGTACCATCATGTACTATGAGTTTTTACCCTGCTCCTAAAAAAATAAAAGAATTAATTCAAAAAGAGGTTATTGGAAAACCCTTAAATTTTAATTATCAAAGTGGACAATATTTACCTGATTGGCACCCTTGGGAAAAGATTGAGAACTTCTATGTATCAAACAGAGATACAGGAGGTTGTAGAGAAATAGTTCCTTTTGAATTAACTTGGTTAAATGATATCTTTGGGGATTCTAAACCCCTAGCTTGTATAAAAAGAAAACTAACCAATATGAATGCTAATATTGATGATATTTATCACTGTATTTTAGAGTATCCAAAGGGGATGATAGGAAATTTAACAGTTGAAGTTATTTCTCAACCCAAAGCAGTAAGAGATATAAGAATTTTAGGTGAAAAAGGTGAAATTGTTTATAGTTCTGATTCAAATAGTATTAAATATATTAATACAGAAATGAAGAATTGGGAAATAATATCTTTTGAAAAAGGGACAATTGAAAAAGAATATATAAATCCAGAAGAACCATATATAAATGAAATTAAAACTTTTATAGAAGCTATTAATAAAAAAAATAGAAAACACTTTCCTAACACATTAGAGAAAGATTATAAAATTTTAAATATATTATATGAGTTGGAAGATTTAGCAGGAGATAATAATGACTTATCAAGATAGACTTTTAAAAGTTATTCCTGGCGGAGCACATACTTATTCAAGAGGTTTTGATCAATACCCTTCAAATGCTCCTCAAATTTTGCATAAAGGAAAAGGTGCTTACGTCTATGATGATAAGGGAAATAAATTTTTAGACTATGGAATGGCTCTTCGTGCGGTTAACTTAGGATATGCAAATGAACAAGTAAACAATGCAGCTATAGAACAAATATTAAATGGAAATAACTTAACAAGAGCATCTATGATTGAGCTTGAAGCTGCAGAACTTTTAGTAGATTTAATTCCTAATGTTGATATGGTTAAGTTTACCAAAAATGGTTCAACAGCAACTACTGCTGCAGTAAAACTAGCACGTGCTTATACAAATAGAAATTTAGTAGCAAGATGCATAGAACATCCATTTTTTTCTTATGATGATTGGTTTATTGGTTCAACAGTAATTACAAAAGGAATCTCACAAAAAGATATTGAAAGTACTAAACTTTTTCACTACAATAATATTGAGAGTTTAGAAAAACTATTTAAACATTATCCAAATGAGATAGCTTGTGTTATTCTAGAGCCTTCAAGTATAGAGCATCCAAAGGATAACTTCTTACATAAAGTAAAAAAGCTTTGTACTAAATATGGGGCTGTATTTATTTTAGATGAGATGATTACAGGTTTTCGATGGCATTTACAAGGTGCTCAAAAATATTATGAAATTGAAGCTGATTTAGTAACTTATGGAAAAGCTATGGCAAATGGTTTTTCAGTTGCAGCAGTAGCAGGAAAAAGAGAGATTATGAGTTTAGGATCTATTGAAAATGAAGGGAGTGAAAGACTTTTTTTACTCTCTACAACTCATGGAGCCGAGATGTGTGGACTAGGTGCTTTTATTGAAACTATGAAATTTATGAAAAAAAATGATGTAGTATCTCATCTTTGGGGGTATGGAGCTAAACTAATAAAACTTATGAATGATTTAGCAAAAGAGTATGGTATAGAGAAAAACTTTATTGCATCAGGAATAGAGTGTAGCCCATACTTTTTAACTTTCAATAAAAATGGAGAAAATTGTTTAGGACTTAGGACTCTTTTTGCCCAAGAAATGATAAAAAATGGTGTTTTAATTCCTTGGATTGCACTAAGTTACTCTCATAGAGAAGAGGAATTAGAGTTTACGAAAGATGCTTTAAAAAAGAGTTTTGAAGTATTAAAAAAAGCAGTTGATGAGGGATATGAAAAATATCTTAATGGTAATGCAATTAAACCAGTATTTCGAAAGTATAATTAATGTTAAAAGATAAAGTAGTAATAGTAACAGGTGGAGCAGGGCTTCTTGGAAAAGAGTTTATTAAGGCAATAGTTGAGCAAAAAGGTATTGCCATTATTGCAGATATAAATAAACAGATTGGAAAAGATACTGAAAAACTTCTACAAAAAGAGTTGAATAGCAAAAATATTGACTTTATTAAACTTGATATTAGTTCTAAAAAATCTATAAATAAAATGATTGATAAAATCTCTTTAAAATATGGAAGAATAGATGCCTTAGTTAACAATGCATACCCAAGAAATAAAAACTATGGAAGAAGTTTTTTTGAAGTTGAATATAAAGATTTTAATGAAAATTTATCTTTAAATCTTGGAGGATATTTTTTAACCTCTCAACAAATGGCTCTTTTTTTTAAAAAACAAGGATATGGAAATATAATAAATATATCTTCTATTTATGGGATTATTGCCCCTAAGTTTGAAGTTTATGACAATACATCAATGACTATGCCTGTTGAATATGCTGCTATAAAATCAGCACTTATTCATCTCACAAAATATATGGCTAAATATTTTAAAGGTCAAAATATTAAAGTAAATACACTAAGTCCTGGCGGAATTTTTGATAATCAAAATGAGATATTTTTAGAACAGTATAAAGAACAGTGTCTAAACAAAGGTATGCTTGATAAATCTGATTTATCAGGGGCTCTTGTCTTTTTATTAAGTGATTTAAGTTTATGGGTAAATGGTCAAAACATTGTAGTAGATGATGGGTTTACCCTATAAGGAGTTAGATGTGGATAATTATAAAAAAGCATTTAATAAAGATGAAAAACTAGTAGATAAATATTTTAATAATATAGAAAAGAGTGAGCAACAAAAATTTTTAGAGGAATTATTAAAAAAATCAGGTTTTAAGAATAGAAATATCGAGATTGCTGATATTGGTTGTGGAGGTGGTAAGGCAAGCTTCCATTTGAATCAGCTTTATAATAAAGCAAACTACAATTTACTTGACTATAATGAAAAAGCAATAGAGATTGCAAAAAATATTAATAAAGATAAAAATTTCAGTTTTGAGGTTGGAAATATCTATAACTTACCTTATAAAGAAGATAGTTTTGATTTGACAGTTTGTTTAGTAGTAGTATCATTTATTGAAAATGCACAAAAAGCTATTGATGAATTGATAAGAGTAACTAAAAAAAATGGAAGAATAATTATTTCTGCATTAATTAATTTTGATCATGACGTTGATTTATTAACAAAAGTTTTAGATAAGACAAGAGACAGTTCAAAAGATAATTTATATTTAATATATAATACATTTTCGAAAACTACCTTTGATGAATGGATTTCCTCTAAAATTAGCAACTTAAAATATTATAAATTCATAACAGAAAAGGATTTTATTTATGATGGTAAAGGTATTAATACTTATACTATAAATACTGAGAATGAAAAGATTCAATTAGCAGGTGGTATGAAACTGAATTGGGGTTTTATAGATATGATAAAATAAAAGAGGTAAAAGTGAATAAAATACATGAAAATACGATAAATTTATATCAAAAAAATATATCTTATTTAGAAAAAGTAGATAATAATCTATATAAAAAAATTAAACTTTTTGAAGAAGCGTTAAATTTAAATCATATTTCTCAGAAATATATTTTAGAATATAATGATAATTATTTTGATGTATTCGATAGTGAAAAAAATAGTTGGTTATATAATGAAAATTCAATTAATTATTCACGTTTAATGATAAAAGATTTAAATTTTGATACAAAGATAAATACATTCAAAACTTTTTATGACTATCAATATGATGATGAAGTTATAGAACGTGTTAAAAATTCAAATATTGAGTCCTCAGCGGTTTTAGGAATTTCTAATATTCTACATTACGTAAATAATAATCTACCTAAAAAAGAAATGTTTAGTAAAATTTACAATTATATAGTTTTTGGAGTTGGACTTGGAATACATATTCCAATGATTCATAAAGAAATAAACGCAAAAATATATAACATCATAGAACCTTCCTTAGAACTTTTTAGATTATCTTTATTTGTTACAGATTATGCAGAAATTGCTAATAAAAGTGAGCTTATATTTTATATTGCAAATGATGAAAATGAATTTTATGAGAAATTTTCATTAAATTATATGCAAACTTTTTTTTATAATCATTATATAAAATTTTTTATGTTTAGTAAAAATTGTAATTTATATATAAATTCTATTCAAATGATGCTTACTTCACAGGGACATTATTTATATTCTTATGATAGAAAACTTATGAGTTTGAAAAGAACATTTATTAATGCAATACAAGAGTATAAGTATATTGATATATCAAAAATAAGAGAAGTTGAACTTTTGTCATCTTTACCAGTATTAATTTTAGGAGCAGGTCCTTCTCTTCAAAATAAAATAAAATTTATAAAAAAACAAAAGAATAATTTTTTTATAATCGCAGTTTATGGAACCATGCCGTTTTTAGAAAAACACAATATCAAACCAGATGTAATAGTTCAGTATGACGAAGGAGATGTTGGGGTTTATGATACGATTTTAGAACTTAAAGATATATCTTTTTTTAAAGATACTTTTTTTCTTTTTTCATCTCATCTAGATGAAAAAATATATAATAGTTTTAATAAAGAAAATATTTATGTTTTTCAAGCTATGTTTAAAGCAAAAGAGAGATTAGGAAGTTTAACTTCACCGTCAGTAGGAGAAATGGCATTCGTATTATCTGTTATATTAGGATTTAGAAAAATATTTATGCTAGGAATTGATATGTCTCTTGATCCAGAAACTGGAAAATCACATTATGATGGGTATATTAGTAATGAGGCAACAAAAGAGAAAGAAGAGTTATCAAATGAAGTATTTAGTTTTAGAAAAAATATTATTCCTATAAAAGGTAATTTTCTAG
The DNA here is from genome assembly GCA_028690445.1 of Aliarcobacter sp. GTDB lineage: Bacteria > Campylobacterota > Campylobacteria > Campylobacterales > Arcobacteraceae > Aliarcobacter. Next base: position 91,987 of record JAQVBE010000001.1, read on the forward strand.
AAGAAGTTAAAACTTTACCTCTGTATATGACTTCAATAAGACAGTTGGAAAGTCATATAAAAGATTTAAGAAATAAAGTTAGTCTTGATATATATAATTTTTCAAATGGAGCTTTTTTTCAAGGTACACTACCTTATAAAACTGAAGAATATAAAAATTTAGAGAATATAAATAGTAAAAAGAGTTTATATAAAAGTATTAAAAATTATTTGAATTTATTATCTACAAAAGAATTTAATAAAAATGATATAGAAATTATAAATAATAAAATTGAAGATGCTAAAAAAATTAAAAATGTAATAAAAAAATTTGGAAAGATAAAAAATTTAGATGAAGATCAATTTAAATTAAAACTTCATGAAATTCAAGAAAATTTTTGTGAAGGATATGTTTGTTATGATTTACAAAAAATTCTTAATAATTATTTTAGCTTTGTAATACACTATATTTTTTATCTTTTTAATTTAGAAAAGCTTTCAAATAAAAAAGAACATATTAAAAATTTACAAGGATTACTTTGTAAACAATTATTAAAGATAGTAGATGCATATATAGAAAGTTTGGAATTAACTAAAAGTGTATAAAGTAGTGATATAAAATCACTACTTTAATACTTGTTTTTAGATTATTGAAGTAATTTAAGAACATTTTGTTGAACAGCATTTGCTTGACTGATTGCATAAGCACCAGCTTGAGAAATGATGTTTTGTTTGTTGAAGTTTGCAGACTCAGCTGCATAATCAACATCTCTAATAATAGATTCAGCTGCTTTTACATTTGTAGCTTGAGTCATTAAGTTTCTAACAGCAGATTCTACTTGGTTTTGAGTCGAACCTATATCTCCTCTATATCCATTTAAATCTGTTAGTGCATTATCTATTATATTTTGGAATTTATCAGCAGTTGTTTTCGTTAACTGATTTTCCGTTAATGCAGCTAATGAAGATAATAAATCACCACCTTTAATATCACCACCTGTAATATATACATTTCCATCTGTTGTTTTGTCAAGATTTTTAACTTTAACTGTGTCTGTAGCAGTAGAGTTAAGAGTTATACCACCAAGACCTGTTGCATCAGTAGTTAGAGTCATTTTACTTACATTTAGTGAACCTAAATCAAGCTTAGTACCACTAGCAAGAGTATATCCAGCTGAAGCACTACCCGTAAGTTTTCCAGAAGCACCACTTGCAGCAACGATTGCATCTAAAACTTTTGCAGTTTCAGTATCTACATCTGTGATAGTCATATCTCCTGTGGCAATTGTAACTGACTGAATAACTCCTGAAACTTGAAGTTTTTCACTTTGCGCAGTAGATCCTGTAGCAGTACCAACAGCAGTTTTAAATACCATATCCCCACCTGCAGCTTCTTTTAATTCCATACTAGCGCCTTGAGCGATAACATTAGAACCAGTTGCAGCAGCTACACCACCTGATGTAATGGCAATTGCCCCACCACCTAAACCATTTGTATTTGATTGAATGGCATTATTTTTAATAACATCATTTTTTGATTCACCAATTTGGAAAGCTAATGCAGAAGAAGCATTTGTATCGCTAGCTGAAGTTTGTAGTAAAACATTACCATTGTAGTTAGTTTGTTCAGCAATATTATCTAGTTGCTCCAAAAGTTTTACAATATCTTTTCTGATAGACTCTCTACCATCAGCAGATGTAGTATCTGTGTTAGCTTGAATTAATTTAGCTTTGATCGTATCAAGAATATTTGATTGTTCAGCCATTGATTTATCTGCAATTTGAAGTAATGAAACAGCTGAATTACCATTTGTAATACCTTGATTGATAGAAGTTGCTTGAGTTCTAAGTTTATCAGCAATTGCTAAACCAGAAGCATCATCAGAAGCTTTATTAATTCTTAAACCTGTTGATAACTTTTCTAATGAACCAGTAATACTTTTAGAAGTATTTTGTGCAGCATCTTGCGCTGTTAATGATGAAACGTTAGTATTAATTCTCATAATAAATCCTTTTTATATATGACACATTGTGATTTGACTCACTACCTCTTACCTTCTTGTTCCTTTAAAAAGTCCCAAGCATAGAGAGGAAATTTCTCTTCTCTCTTCGGAATCCATCGATCCCTAATCTTTATATTGAAAGTATTACACACCATTTCTTAAAATTAGATTAAATTATTTAATCTTTTTTAGGATTACTCCACTTTCAATATGATTTGTATATGCAAATTGATCAAATAGTGCAAATTTAAGGATTTCATGGGTCTTTACAAGCTCATTTAAGTCTCTGTGTAAAGTTTCTGGATTACATGATATATATATAATTTGTTCAAAATCTTTAGCTAATGCTCTTGTTGTATCATCAAGTCCAGATCTTGGTGGATCCATAAATATAGTATCAAAGTTATAATCTTTTAAATTTACGTCTTTTAATCTATTGAAAGTTCGCACTTCTTTAAGTCCTTGCACAAACTCTTCTGCACTCATTCTAATAAACTGAATTTTATTTACATTGTTTAATTCACAGTTTTTTAAAGCTGACTTTATAGATGTTTTTGAAATTTCTGTTGCTAGAACTTTATTAAATTTAGTTGATAAGGGAATTGTAAAATTCCCACCACCACAATAAAGTTCACATAAATCTTTTGAAGAATTTTCTATATTATTCAAAACCCATTCAATCATTTGAATATTTACATTTGTATTTGGCTGAGTAAATCCACCTTCTTGATATGCAAACTTAAATTCTTGGGTATTTATTTTTAGGTTTTCATTTATTGAATCACTATTAAGTATAATTTTTTGCTTTCTACTTCTTCCCATGATTTTAATATTGAGCTTTTTTTCAAGCTGTTTTGCTAATTCATTCCACTTTTCATCAAGTTTTTTATGATATATCAAAGTTACAAGCATATCGTTTGTAGAACTATCTAAAAATTCAACGGCAAAAAGTTTGTAAGAAAGGATTAAATCTTCCATAAGTAGATTTAAAAGTTTTGGCATGATTTCTTGAATATGTGAACTTACAATTTGGCATGAGTTTATCTCTAAAATATTTTTATTAAAATCATTCATAGCATAAGATAAAATCTCTTTACCATTTTCATCTTTTTCCCACCAAATTCTAAACTCAGCTCTATTTCTAAAAGCTTTTTCTTCACTTTTTATAATGTCAAAATCCATAGTTGTAAAGTCTGAAAATCTATCTTTTTCTCTTTGTAATTTAAAATTTAGTTGTTCATCATAAGATTTATCGTATAAAACACAAGAAGCACATTTGCCAAAATATTCACAATTCATTAAAATCCTTAGTTATTTAAACTTGTATTATATAAGATTATAGGTATTTGTCTCTTTAAAGATAAAAAATTAAGCTTTAGGGTATAATCCGTAGATGTTTAGAAAATAGGAGAATGTTTATGAAATCATTAGTAATAAATATAAAAGATGACACTATTGTCGATAAAGTTTTATGGATGTTAGAACATTTCAAAAATGATGGATTGGAAATAATCTCAAAAGAAGATATGGAAGATTTAAAATTCTTAAAAGAGACAAGAAGTGAAGAAAAAATAAATTTTGAAGATTATTTAATAAATGCAAATTGAAATTAGAAAGAGTGCAATAAAAGATTTAAAACAAATTTCAGAACCTTATAAAACAAAAATACATAATAAAATATTAGAACTAAAAAAATTCCCAAATTTACAAAATATAAAAAAACTCACAAATTTTGAACCAGCTTATAGACTAAGAATTGGAGATTATAGAGTTCTTTTCGATATTGAAAATGAGCTTGTAATAATTGGTAGAGTTTTACACAGAAAAGAAAGTTATTAAAATATGAAAGAAAATTGGCAACAACAACTACAAACGCTATTAAACTGTGATTTAAAAACCTTATATCCATTGGCAAGAAGTCTGAATAGAAAATTAGAATTTTATGTGGGACCTACAAATTCAGGTAAAACATATAATGCAATGCAAAAACTAAAAGAAGCAAATTCTGGACTTTATTTAGCACCTTTACGGCTTTTAGCACTTGAAGGTTATGAAGATTTAAAGGCTTCAAATATTCAAGCTTCATTAATAACTGGTGAAGAGCAAATGTTAAATGAAGATGCAGCTCATGTTTGCTCAACCATTGAAATGATAGATTTTGATTTAGATGTTGATGTGGCAGTTATCGATGAAGTTCAAATGTTAGATGATTCTGATCGAGGTTGGGCTTGGGTAAATGCGATTATTGGTTGTCCTGCTAAGAAGATTATTATGACGGGAAGTGTAAATGCACTTGATGCTGTTAAAAGAATTGCAGCTTATCTTGAAGAAGATTTAGAGATTGTAAAACATCAAAGAAAAAATGAGTTAAAAGTTCTTCCAAAATGGACACCTTTAGAAAAACTTGAAGATGGAACAGCATTAATTGCTTTTTCAAGAAGAGATGTTTTACAACTAAAACAAAAACTTCAAAAAAAATACACGGTTTCAGTGATTTATGGAAATTTATCTCCTGAAGTAAGACGTGATGAAGCCCAAAGATTTAGAGAGAAAAAAAGTCAGATTTTAATAGCAACAGATGCCATTGCAATGGGATTAAATCTTCCTATTAAAACAATTTTATTTACAACTGATACAAAATTTGATGGTGTTAGCAAAAGAAAAATCACAGTTAATGAAATAGTTCAAATTGCAGGTCGTGCAGGGCGATATGGACATTTTGAAGCTGGATATTTGGGTGCAACAAGAAGAGATGTTTTAGACCATGTAAGACTTGAAGTTGAAAGTTCAATAAAAACTATAAAACCACCATTTAAAGTAAAAATAAATAATAATCAACTTGAAGCCCTAGCAGCTCACATAAAAACAAACTCTTTAACAAAAGTATTAAAGTTTTTTGCTGATAATATGTATTTTTCAGGACCGTTTATAGCTGCAAATATTTCATCTATGCTTGAAGCTGCAAAAATTGTTGATACAAGATTTAATCTAAAACTTGAAGATAAATATCTTTTAGCTCAAGCTCCAATAACAACTAAATCAACTATTATTTTACAAGCTTATGAAGCTTATATTGCAAGTGTTATTAAGAAAAAAGTTTGCCATTACAAACCATCTATTACTCTTCCTAAAAAAGCAATAACCCAAAGGGATTTACTTTTAGTGGAAGATGAGGTTAAAAAAATATCTTTATATTTATGGCTTTCATATAAACTTCCTGAACTTTTTCCTGACCATGATAAGGCTTATATTTTAAGAAACTCTTTTAATTCATTTATTGAAAAATCTTTAAAAGGAAATTTAATAGAAGAAGATAGCTCAAAAAAGCCATTTACAAGACCATTTCCAAGACGGGAAAATGATTCTAAAGAATCAACAAATCACAAAAAAGATTATAGACCAAGAAGACGAAAAACAATTTAATATAAAATTAGCTAAAATTATATATTTAACAAGCTCTAAAATGTAGAAGGATTTAATATCGTGTTTGGATTTTTTAAAGTTAATGAAGATTTATTTTTTGAAGAATTATTAAAAGATGACATGGATATAGATAAAATCGAAAAATATATAAATAAGGGCGTAAATATAAATAAAAAAGATGAAAAAGGTCAAACGATTCTTTTTTCTCTTGCTGCAAAAAGAAAACTAGAAGCTTTAAAAATTTTAATAAAAAATGGCGCAAACTTAACTCTTGAAGACCTCCATAGAAAAACTGTTTTAGATGAAGCTGTCGATAGAAATGATGGAATAATGATTCGTTTTTTACTTGATAATGGATTTAATATAAATCACAAAAATAATTCAGGAAGAACGATTTTTCAAAATGTTGCTCATATGGGAAATAATAAAATTTTCCAGATTTTTATGAAATATAATGCAGATTTTAATATAAAAGATAGCACTGGAAGAACTGTTTTATTTGATGCTGTTGAAGGTGGGAATCTTGATATTTTAAAAGATGTAATAAATAATACAAATAACTTAAATATTTTAGATGAAAATCATCAAAATGCACTTTTTAGTGCAGTTTTAAAAGAAGATACTTCTTTGGCTACAGAGTTGATTTTAAATGGAATAAATGTAAATTTTTTAGATAAAGATGGACAAAATGTACTTTTTAATGCAATTTTACAAGGAGCGAAGAATCTTCCTTTGATTGAACTTCTAATCAAAAAAGATATAAATTTGAATATAGTTGATAATTATCATAAAAATTTAATTGATGAAATTTTATATGTTTTTGATTTGCAAAAAAATCCACCAAAAGAACTTGATGGAAAATATAAAATTGTAACTGAAGAAAAAGAGTATTTACCTCTAGGTTTTTTATTTTTAGAACATGGACTTGAAATTGATAAAATAGATGAGAGTGGAAAAACAATTTTACAAAAAGCAGTTGAAAATAAGAATTTTGCAAGTGCGGAATTTTTATTAAATTGTGGGGCAGATGTAAATATTTGTGATGAATTTGAGAAAAATATAGTTCATAAAGAAATATTAAAAGGTTATTCAAATTATAAAATGATAGATTTTTTAGTATCTCATGGAGCAAATATTGATGCAAGAGATTTAGATGAAAAAGGTGTCGTTGATGATATTGTTGAAATAATTGCAATTATAAAAGGATTTAAGAAACCACATGCTTTTTTTTCAAATGAGATAAAATATGATGAAAAATACGATATCTTATTAAAAAAAGTTCTCACATATAGACCAAATATTGAACGACAAAGATTAGATGGAACAAATATTTTATTTGATATGGTTATGTATAATGATTTTGAGACTCTAAAGACTATTATAAATTATGGAATAAATTTAAATATTAAAGATAAAAGAGGTTATACACCACTTATGTATATGGTTGAAGAAGGCTTGAAAATAAGTGATAAAAAAGAGAAAGATGCTTTTATTGAGAGATTAATTTATTTTTTAAAATATAGAGTAAATATAGATGCCCAAGATAATGATGGTAGAACAGTAATTCATAAAGCTGTAATTGCAAATGATTTAGTGGTTTTAGAAAAACTTTTAACAAAAAAAGCAGATTTAAGCATAAGAGATATTCATGGAAGAACTGCACTTCATCACACTCAATGGCATGGAAATTATAAAATTGCAAGATGGTTAATTGCTGCTGGTGCTGATATGAATTTACCTGATAATTCAGGTTTTACATTATTGAATTATGCTGCTATTTTTGGACATGCTAGACTTATTGTTGCACTTATTGCCTCAGGAGTTTTAATGTATAATCGAAATCCAAAAAATAAAAAAGTTGCCTTATTTTTTAAAAATAGAGAAAAAAAAATAGAAAAATTGCTTTCAAGTAATATTACAGATGATAAAATGCAACTAGCATTTAAAGAAGTTGTTGAAAATCTTAAAAAAGAGATAGATGAAGCTTTAGTTTAACAAGGAAAAAGATGTTTAATAAATCAGTTATAGTTTTAGCAGCAGGTGCAGGGACACGAATGAAATCTGATACTCCAAAGGTATTACATAAGATTTCTGGAAAACCAATGTTATATTATTCAATAAAAGAAGCTTTAAAATTAAGTGATGATATTACAGTGGTTTTATTTCATCAAGCACAAAGAGTTCAAGCTGAAATGGAAAAATATTTTTCTAATATAAATTTTGTAATTCAAGATCACTTAAATTTTCCTGGAACTGGTGGAGCTGTTATGGGAATAACACCAAAATATCCTAAAGTTTTAGTTTTAAATGGTGATATGCCTTTAATTCAAGCAAGTGAGTTGGAAAAATTTGACATAAATGCAACTATTGTAATGTCTGTTTTAGAACTTGATAGTGCGGATGGTTACGGAAGAGTAATTATTGAAAGTGGTAATGTTAAAAAAATAGTTGAACAAAAAGATGCAAATAAAGATGAATTAAAAGTTACAACTGCAAATGCTGGAATTTATCAATTTGAGACAAATTTTTTAGTTGAAAATTTACCAAAATTAAATAACAACAATGCTCAAAAAGAGTATTACATAACTGATTTAGTAGAAATGGCAATAAAGCAAGGAAAAGTTTTAAAACCACTTGCAGTAAATGTTGAGAATTTTAAAGGTGTAAACTCAAAAGTAGAACTTGCTGATGCTGAGGTAATTCATCAAAATAGAATTAAAAAAGAGTTTATGAAATCGGGCGTTATCATGAGATTACCTGATACTATTTATATAGAAGAAGGCGTTGAAATAGAAGGTGAAAGTATCATTGAAAATGGTGTTAGTTTACTTGGGAATTCAAAAATAATAAACTCTCATATTAAGACAAATTCTATTGTTGAAGATTCAATCGTAAAAGATAGTGATGTTGGACCAATGGCAAGAATACGACCTTTAAGTGAATTAAACAAAACACATATTGGAAACTTTGTAGAGACGAAAAAAGCTATTTTAAATGGTGTAAAAGCTGGGCATTTATCATATCTTGGTGATTGTTCAATTGATGAGGGAACAAATATTGGTTGTGGAACAATTACTTGTAATTATGATGGGGTGAATAAACACCAAACAATAATTGGTAAAAATGTTTTTGTAGGTTCAGATACTCAGTTTGTAGCACCTGTAACTATAGCAGATGATGTATTAATTGGGGCTGGTTCTTGTGTAACAGGGGATGTTAAAAAGGGTGAGCTTTATTTAACACGAGCAAAAGCAAAAACTATTGATGGTTATTTTTATAAACATTTTTCAAGTAAAGAGAAGTAGAAAATAAATGCTATTAAAAAATAAAAAAATATTAGTTGGGGTTACTGGTTCAATTGCTATTTATAAAACTTTAGATTTAATCAGACTTTATATAAAAGCAGGTGCAATTGTACGAGTTATAATGACAGATTCTGCAAAAAAATTTATAAATCCAATTACTTTTGAAGCAATTTCTCAAAATAAAGTATTAAGTGAAGATACTGAGAATTGGGATAAGTCTCAAGACTATAATCATATTGATATTGGAAAATGGTCAGATATTTTTGTAATTGCACCTGCTAGTGCAAATACCATAAATGCAATAGCCAATGGTTTAGCCAATAATTTGCTTTTACAAACAGCTTTAGCATATCCAAGAATGAAATTGATTGCACCAGCTGCAAATACAAATATGCTAAAAAATCCAATCACACAATCAAGTCTAAAAATGTTGAAACTTTGTAATTATGAGATTGTTTCATCGCAAACAAAAGAATTAGTTTGTAAAGATGTGGGTGATGGAGCTATGGCTGAACCATCTGAAATTTTTGATGTTACTTGTAAAGAGCTCTTAAAACAAGATTATTGGATAAATAGAAAAGTGGTTTTAAGTGGTGGTGGAACAATCGAAAGAATTGATGATGTTAGGTATCTTTCAAACTTTTCATCTGGGAAAATGGCTTCAAGTTTGGCAAAGGCTTTATACTATAAAGGTGCTGATGTTTGTTTGGTTAGTTCAAGAGGTTATGAAAATTTACCAAAAGATATTCATATTATAAAAGTAGAAAGCTCAAATGAAATGTATGAATATTTAGTTGATTCGCTTAGGGTTGCTAAAAAAGGAGTTCTAACAAAACCTACTTTAATGGATAGTTCAACTCCAACATTGATATTAAAACAACCATTTTTATTTATGGTAGCAGCTGTTAGTGACTATGTTCCAGCCTTTCCACAAGATGGAAAATTAAAAAAAGAGTTAATTGGAACACTATGGAATTTGGAGTTAAAACAAAATATGGATATTTTAAAATCTCTTGATAAAGAGGGAATAGTAACTATTGGTTTTAAAGCTGAAATGGATGAAACAACAGCATTAAATAGTGCAACAAGAATGTTAGAAAACAAAAATCTTGATGGAGTTTGTTTAAATATTTTAAATGAAGAAAATAGTTTTGGCAGTGAAAATAATAATATAGAGTTAATTTTAAAAAATAACTCGTATGAATTTAAAGGTGCAAAACTAGATATATCTTTAGAAATCTTAGAAAAATTACAAAATGAGTTCAGTTTATATGAATGAAATTAAAATACCTTCTCATATCGCAATTATTATGGATGGAAATGGAAGATGGGCAAAAGATAGAGGATTTAATCGAACAGTAGGACATGAAGAAGGTGCAAAAGTTGTTCGAGAAATTACAACATATTGTTCTGATTTAGGGATTAAATATTTGACTTTATATGCTTTTTCCACCGAAAATTGGGAAAGACCAAAGTTGGAAGTTGAGTTTTTAATGAAACTTCTTGAAAGACATTTGAAAAAAGAGTTAGAAATATATTTAAAACATAATGTTAAATTTAAAGCAATTGGAGATTTAACAAGATTTTCAAAATCTTTACAAAAAACAATAACAAACACAGAAAAAAAGACTTCACATTGTAAAGGTTTGACTCAAGTTTTAGCATTAAATTATGGTTCGAAGAATGAAATTATAAGAGCTATTAAAAAGCTAAATAATTTGAATCTTGAAGTAACAGAAGAAAATTTAGAATCATGCCTTGATACAGCTGGAATGGGTGATGTAGATATTTTAATTCGAACAAGTGGAGAAATAAGACTTTCAAATTATTTATTATGGCAAAATGCCTATGCTGAGATGTTCTTTATTCAAACTTATTGGCCAGATTTTTCAAAAGCTGAATTAGATGATATTTTAAGTGATTTCTCAAAAAGAGAGAGACGCTTTGGAGCTATTTAGTTTTATTTTTGGAGCTTCTATAGGTTCTTTTTTAAATGTACTAATTTTAAGACTACCATTAAATGAATCTTTAATGACAGCTCGAAGCCACTGCCCAAAATGTAATCACCTAATTTATTGGTATCATAATATTCCACTTTTTTCATATTTATTTCTTAGGGCAAAATGCTCTTTTTGTAAAGAAAAAATATCCTTTGTATATTTTTTTGTTGAATTTCTAAGTGGAATCATAACTTTATCTTTATTTTTAAAATTAGGCATAAGCCAAGAATTTATCTTTATGTCTTTGTTATCTTATATTTTAATAACTCTTTCATTTATAGATTTAAAATATAAAGCAGTGCCTGATTATTTACTTTTAATAGTTTTAATAATCTCATTAATTACCACAAATATTTCTTTAATTGAGGCTTTTAAAAATGCATTTTTATTTGCGGGAGCTTTTGTTTTATTAAATTTTATAATCACTTTTTATATACAAAATATAAAATCAAGAATTCTAAAAAATGAGAGTTTAAAAACTCAAGAAGCCTTAGGAGAGGGAGATATTCCAATAGTTGCCATGTTTGGAATTATACTTGGAATAAATAGTGGATTAATTGCTATATTTTTAGCTGCAATTTTTGCTATAATTCCAGCAATCTATTTAAATTTTGTAAAAAAAGACATTCAAACTCCATTTATCCCCTATTTAGTTTTAGGATTTCTTACAGAATATTTTTTTGATTTAGAAACAATTATAAAGGTCTTTTATTGAAATTAAAACAATATTTACATTCTCAATTAGCTATTACATTTTTCCCAATATTTTTAGCATTATTTTTTATAACTTCAGTTGTATTTTTGGTAAAAATTGCAGCTTTAACTTCTATTATTACTCTTAATTTTTTTGAATTATTTAAGTTATTTACCTATGTTCTACCTCAAATTATATTTTATACTATGCCAATTACATTTTTTTTATCATTGGTTATTACACTAGCAAAATTAGCAAGTGAATATGAATTAACAGTAATTACATCTTTTGGGCTAAATCCCATAAAGATTTTAAAAATCTTTATACCCGTTACTCTTCTTTTATCAGTGATGTTGTTGGTTATTTCAGTTGGATTAATTCCAAAAACAAAATTTTTAACAAAACAGTTTTTAGATAAAAAGAAACTAGAAGCAAATTTTAATATAAAGCCTAGTGAATTTGGACAAAAGTTTGGTGATTGGTTAATTTATATAAATGCAAAAGATGATAAAGTTTATGATGAAATAAAACTTTTTAAAACAGAAGATAAAAAAGATCAATTTATTGTTAGTCAAACAGCAGTTTTAGATAATGATAAAGGTTCTTTAAGTTTTAAATTAAATGATGGTAAAGCTTTTATTATTGATGATAAAGAATTTAATCAAATTGATTTTAAATCTATGTATATAAATGATTCTATTTCTGATACTAAAATGGATATTTTTACTAATTCTTATGAATATTGGAAAAATAATATTCAGAAAAATATTGATATTGATGATTTGACATTTTTTATTTTAACTCCATTGTTTCCTATTTTATCACTTTTCCTAGTGATTACTTTTGGATATTTTAATCCAAGATATGAAAAAAATAGAGCAATATTCTATTCTTTGATTTCAATTGTTTTATATTATGTTGTAATAAAATTAATTGGTAGTAAAATCTTATTACATTCTTTATATATAATTCCTATTTTTTGGCTTATTGGAACATATATTTTGTATTACAAAACAGTAAAAAAAGAGTATTAATATAATTTATGAATTTAAAATTTACCCTTGCATATGATGGAAGTTTATTCCAAGGAAGTCAAAAACAACCAAATGGAATGACTGTTGAAGATAAACTTTTAAAAGCATTTAAAAAAATAAATATTGAAACAAATATTATTTTAAGTGGGCGAACAGATAAAGAAGTTCATGCAACAGGACAAGTTTTTAATTGTGTTGTTCCAGATTTTTGGCAAGATTTTTATAAACTAAAGGATATTTTAAATAAAAATCTTCCTTCCTCTATAAAAATTCTAAGAATTCAAAAAGTTAAAGATGATTTTCATTCAAGATTCTATGCAAAAAAGAGAGTTTATAGATATTTAATTACTACAAAACCAACAACACCTTTTAACAATAAATTTATTACATATATTAAAAATGTTGATGAAGAGCTTTTACAAAAAGCAATAAAAGAGTTTATTGGTATTTATGATTTTAAATATTTTCATAAAACTGGAAGTGACAAAGAGTTAACAAAAAGAGAAATTTTTGATGCGAAATTTTATAAACATAAAGATATTTATATTTTTAAATTTGAAGCAAATTCATATTTGAGATCTCAAATTAGATTGATGGTTGGGTTTTTACTTGCAATTAATGATAATAAGCAAACTATTGAAAATCTAAAAGAACAGCTAAATCTAAAAAAACATATCTTTAAAAAACCTGCAATTGCAAATGGACTTTATTTAGCAAAAATAAAATATTAACTATTTTATTAACCCAACTTCCATAAAATATTTTTTTGCTCCATCATGTAAGGGTGCAGATAAACCGTTTAACAATGATTCTTTCGTTAGATTTTCATAAGCTGGATGTAATTTCTTAAATTCATCAAAATTTTCTAAAATAGCTTTAACTAAAAGGTAAACTACATTTTCATTGACATTTTCATTTGTTACAAGTACGGCTTTAACACCAAAAGTTGCTATATCATTTGATTGGTTTTTATATGTTCCTGCTTGGATAAAACCTTTTGTAAAATACGGATATTTTTCAACCAAAGAATCTAAAATATCATTCTCAAAAGGAATAATTTTTATATCGGTAGAATTTGCTGCATCTTTTATATTTGCAGTTGGATGTCCAACCATATAAAAATATCCATCAATTTGATTATTTTTTAAAGCATCAGGCATTTCAGAAGAACCAAATGTTGCAGCTTGTTTTAAATCATTTTTATCAATCCCACTTGCGCTAAATAAAGTTAAAGTTGTAGTTTCATTACCACTTCCACTGTTCCCTAAATTAATTCTTTTGCCTTTAATATCTAAAAGTTTATTTATGTTTGCATCTTTTTTTGCAACCAAAGTTAATAATTCAGGATATATAGCCATAACTGATCTTAATTTAGGATACTTTGCATTTTTAAATGCACCTTCTCCTTTTGAAGCTTGATAAACAATATCAGATTGAACAATCCCAAAATCAAGTTCACCATTTTTTAAAGTATTTAAATTATATAAAGAGCCATCCGTTGATTCAACTGAACATCTTATTTTTGATTCTTTTTTATATTGATTTACAAATCTGCAAATTGCGCCACCAGTAGGATAATAAGTTCCTGTTACTCCACCTGTTCCAATAGTTATAAATTGAGATGGAAAAACGGGAGTGCTTAATATGCTAATTAGTGCTAGTTTATAAATATTTCTCATTCATTTCCCATAAAATCATTATTTAGTAATAATTTAACATATAATTATTTGAGACTGACTTAAATTTTAAAAAAATAGAAATAAAATACTTGACAAATAAAGACTCAATAGGTTATAATTCTTTAGCAGTTTAAGTTACCGAGTGCTAAATTATAAAAATGGTCGTAATTAGTGATAGATAAAAAAGAGTTTTTATTACAATATATTATTAAAGCTTATATTGAGCATTTAGAACCAATTGGTTCGACTCAATTAAAATCTATGTATGATATTACCTATTCACCAGCAACCATTAGAGGTTACTTTAAAAAGTTGGGAGAAGAAGGTTATCTTGCACAAGAACATATAAGTAGTGGACGAACTCCTACTATTGAAGCTTTAAAACAATATTGGGGATCGAAACTTAATTTTAAGTTAAAAGGCTTAAATTTACGAGCATTGGAGTATTTTGCTTCTGAAATAGGGCTGTCAGTTTTTATAAAAAAAGAGAAATCTGATGTACTGAAAGATATTTTAAATGTTGAAAATAAATATATGATATTAGAATTTTCTTCATTTGCAATAAGTGTTAAATATTCAGATGCACTTTATAGATTTTTAAATGATATGATAGGTTTAGATTTAAAAGATATTACGAAAGTTTCAAAAGATGTTGGAGCTTACGAGGTTTATGAATCTATAAATCAAACATTACAAAATTCAGATTTTCAGATTTTCAATTATAAAGAATTTCTAAATTTAGCTTTAAATTATGATTTTGATGAATATACAATAAATAGTTTTTTAAAAGGTCAAATTTTAGATGAGTTAACGGAAGGTTTATATTTTGATAAGCTTCTGCCAGCAAATTATATTGGAATCTGTAATTATTGTAAAATCAATAATGAAGATGTGAAAATGCTAGTGATTGGTGAATTACCAAAAGATTATGAATATTTTTATGAAAAAATTACAACTTTTTAGGAGATAAATATGAATGAAAAAAAAGAAGAATTAATACAAGAGACAACGGAACAAGAAGTTCAATCAGAAGTAGTAGTTGAAGAAGATACTAAAGAAGAGAGTTTAGAAGATAAAATCGCTTCTTTAGAGCAACAATTAAAAGATAGTGAAGATAAATATTTAAGAGTTCATGCTGATTTTGAAAACATCAAAAAAAGACTTGAAAGGGAAAAATATCAAGCTATTGATTATGCAAGTGAGAAGTTTGCAAAAGATTTATTAGCTCCAATTGACACTTTAGAGTTAGCCTTAGCATCTTCAAATACACAAGTAGATGCTCAAGAATTACTTGAAAAGGTAAAAGAGGGAATTGCTTTGACTATTAAGAGTTTTAATACAACTTTTGAAAAACACAATATTTCAAAAATTGAAACAGATGGTGAGTTTGACCCAAATGTACATAATGCTGTAATGCAAGTTGATAGTGAAAATCACAAAACGGGACAAATTGTAAGTGAATTACAAAAAGGTTATATGTTAAAAGATAGGTTATTAAGACCTTCTATGGTTAGTATCGCTAACTAATATTTTGACCGTAATGTCATTAAACTAGATAGATTTGAAAAGATATAAATTAAATAAAAAATAAAAAATTAATAAGGACAAAAAATGAGTAAAGTAATTGGAATAGATTTAGGAACAACAAACTCTTGTGTTGCAGTTTATGAAAATGGTGAAGCGAAAATCATCCCAAATAAAGAGGGAAAAAATACAACTCCTTCAATCGTAGCATTTACAGATAAAGGTGAAGTTTTAGTTGGAGATCCAGCAAAAAGACAAGCGATTACAAATCCAGAAAAAACTATTTATTCAATCAAAAGAATTATGGGTCTAATGATGGATGAGCCAAATGCAAAAGCTGCTCAATCAAAAGTTGGATATAAAATTGTTGATAGAAATGGTGCTGCAGCTGTAGAAATCGGTGGAAAAGTTTATACGCCACAAGAAATTTCTGCAAAAATTTTATCAAAATTAAAAGCAGATGCTGAAGAGTATTTAGGAGCTGCTGTTACTGATGCTGTTATTACAGTTCCTGCATACTTCAATGATGCACAAAGAAAAGCAACTCAAGAAGCTGGAACAATTGCAGGTCTTAACGTATTAAGAATTATCAATGAGCCAACAGCTGCTTCATTAGCTTATGGTTTAGATAAAAAAGGTGAAGAAAAAGTTCTTGTTTACGATTTAGGTGGAGGAACATTTGACGTTACTGTTTTAGAAATTGGTGATGGAACTTTTGAAGTACTTTCAACTGATGGAAATGCATTCCTAGGTGGAGATGACTTCGATAATAGAATTATTGACTGGTTAGCAAAAGAGTTTAAAGACGAAAATGGGTTTGATGTTAAAAATGACAAAATGGCATTACAAAGATTAAAAGATGCTGCTGAAAATGCTAAAAAAGAGTTATCATCAGCTGAATCAACAGAAATCAATTTACCATTTATCTCTATGGGAAATGCAGGTCCTGTTCACTTAGTTAAATCTCTAACAAGAGCAAAATTTGAGTCTATGACTGAAGATTTAATTAACGAAACTTTAGACCATATCAAAATTGCATTAAAAGATGCTGGATTAAGTAAAGATGAAATTCAAGAAATTATCATGGTTGGTGGATCTACAAGATTACCAAAAGCAAATAAAGTTGTAAGAGATTTCTTCGGAAAAGATTTAAATAAAGGTGTAAATCCTGATGAAGTAGTTGCTGCTGGTGCTGCTGTTCAAGCTGGAGTTTTAAAAGGTGATGTTAAAGATGTATTATTATTAGATGTTACTCCTTTATCACTTGGAATTGAAACTTTAGGTGGAGTTATGACTAAATTAATTGAAAAAGGTACAACAATTCCTGTTAAAAAATCTCAAGTATTCTCAACTGCTGAAGATAATCAACCAGCAGTTTCTATTCACGTTTCACAAGGTGAAAGAGAATTTGCAAAAGATAATAAATCTTTAGGTATGTTTGAACTTTCAGATATTCCAGCAGCAAGAAGAGGTGTTCCTCAAATTGAAGTAACATTTGATATTGATGCAAATGGTGTTTTAAATGTATCTGCAAAAGACAAAGGAACTGGAAAAGAAAATAAAATTACTATTTCTGGAAGTTCAGGATTAAGTGATGCTGAAATTGAAAAAATGGTTCAAGAAGCAGAAGCAAATAAAGATGTTGATGCTAAGAAAAAAGCATTAATTGAAGTAAGAAACCAAGCTGATGGATTATTACATTCAACAAGAAAAACTTTAGAAGAAAATGAAAATGCAGTTAGTGAAGAAGAGAAAAAAGCTATTATTGATGCAGCAGCTGATTTAGAAGAGACTTTAAAAGATGATAATGCAACAAAAGAGCAAATTGAAGAAAAATTAAAAACTTTAACTGAAAAATCTCACAAATTAGCAGAAGCTATGTACAAAAAAGAGGGTGGAGATGCTAACGCTCAACCAAACCAAAAAGCAAAAAAAGATGACGATGATGTTATCGATGCTGAAGTAGAGTAAATCTCTGCTTCATGCAAAATTTGTTTTTTTTACTAATATTATTCTTAATAACTATTTTTTCTGTCCTTTTATACTTAAAAAGTAAAACTTTGAGGGTAGAAAAATTACTTAGTGGCGAGTGCCCATCTTGTAGGCAAAAAGCAAAAGTTTTTTTTGATGAAAAAACAAAAACAACATTTAAATCTGAAATTATAAAATCAAGAGTGCTTCAAAGTCATGGATGTTCGGGTGTAAAAGATGTTGAGTTTTCTTGTGAATCATGTGGATTAAAAGAAGTACATTCTACAAATTTATTACCATCAGGTTGTGATTTATGAAATCTTTAATATTTATTATATCGCTAACAACAATCTTTCTTTTTTCAGGATGTGCAACGAAGGAAAAAGTAGTCCCACAAGAACAAAAAATACAAGAGCCATTTAAAGATATTCCAAAAGAGAATTTAAAAAATATGCAAGCGGTTGGTTTTAATGAAATTGAAGGTTTCTATAACGATGATTTAGCACATGCACTTGATGTTTTTAGAAAAGATTGTAAAAAATCTAAAAGAAATGAGTTATTTAAAGATGTTTGCCAAAAAGCTGAATATGAAACTGATGGAAGAAAGTTTTTTACAATAAATTTTCAACCATATAAACTTTTAGATGATAATTCTTTAGATGAGGGAATTATTACAGGATATTATGAGCCACTTCTTTATGGAAGTTTGAAAAAAAATAAAAGATATAAATATCCAGTTTATAAAACACCAAAAGATATGATGGTTATTGATCTTGTATCTGCTTATCCTGAATTAAAAAGTTATAAATTTAGGGGAAAATTAGTTGGAAACAAAGTCATTCCTTATGATTCAAGGGCTCAAATAGAGAGTAATCCAAGTAAAAATCTTGAAGTTATAGCTTATGTTGATAATAAAGTAGATTTATTTTTACTTCATGTTCAAGGTTCAGGGAAAATCTTATTAGATAATGGCGAATTAATTAATGTTGGTTATGCTGAACAAAATGGAAGAAAATTCAAAGGAATAGGAACTTATATGCTTAATAAGGGTTATATAAGTAAGGATGAATTATCAGCTCAGGGTATGAAAAAATATTTAGATAAAAACCCTTCAAAAGCAGATGAAGTATTAAATCAAAATGAAAGTTATGTATTTTTTCATAAATCAGAGCAAGGAGCAATAGGAAGTTTAGGAACACAACTTACTGCAAAAAGAAATTTAGCAGTTGATAGAAGTGTTATTCCTCTTGGAATGCCAGTTTTTCTTAGTACCAAAAATCCCATTGATAAAAAACCTATAAATCAATTAATGGTTGCTGCTGATGTTGGTGGAGCTATAAAAGGTGATATTCGAGCTGATTTCTTTTGGGGATATGGAGAAGATGCTTTTGCTTATGCGGGAAGAATGAAAGAAAAAGGAAAAATGTACGTTTTAATGCCAAAAAAATAGTTGTTGCTTACATGCAACAACCATTTCCACAACAATCAGGTCTAATATCTTCTTTATAAAATGAAATTACTAAATTATTGAACATTTCTTGAAGTTCAAACTTATGTGTTTTACAAAATTCATTATTCATAATATTTTTCATTTCTATTGCTTTACTTAAAGCAATGTCTTTTGATTCAAAAGTTAAATTATTTTCTAAATTGCTTTTTTTAAAACATGCGCATTGATTTGCTACTACTATTTTGTACATAAAAATCCTTAAAAATTCGATAAATTAATCTTGCAAGAGTAGCTAAATATTTATTAAAGCAATTTAAGAAGAAAAAATAGATAAAATATAGCACTAATTGATTTTAATAAAGGAAAATAATGCATATTACAAATCTTATCTCTTTATACTTTGGAAAGTTTGCTAAAAAAGAGTTTCTTTCTCCTGTTCAAAAACTAATTAATTCTAGTTATGTGAGATTAATGGGTTTAAATATGAGCGAATTTAAACATCCAAGATATTATAAATCTTTAAATGATTTATTTACAAGAGAATTAATTATAAAAAGGCTTATAGATGAAAATAAAAATACAATTATTTCTCCTACTGATAGTTTAATTACACAATGTGGACAAATTCAAAATGATATTGCTTTACAAATAAAAGGAATGCAGTATAGTGTTGAAGAGTTATTAACTTATTATTGTTCTTCAAACTTTGAAAAAGTAAAAGATGGCTCTTTTATGAATTTTTATTTATCGCCAAAAGATTACCATAGATACCATGCACCTTGTGATTTTAAATTATTAAAATTAATCCATGTTCCTGGAAAACTTTATCCTGTAAATCTAAAATACCTAAATAAAGAGTTTGAACTTTTTATTCAAAATGAAAGGGTGATTTTAGAGTGTGAAACAAATGGAAAAATCTTTTATATGGTTTTTGTAGGAGCTTTAAATGTTGGACAAATGGTATTTGAATTTGAAGATAGAGTTGAAACAAATACAAATGCAAAAGAGATGAAAGTATATACTTATGAAAATATTGAAATAAGTAAAGGTGAATGTTTAGGATATTTCAAAATGGGTTCAACCGTTGTTATGCTTTGGGAAAAAGAAATGGTAGAACTTGAAGATTTACTTGATAAAAATGTAAGATTTGGACAAAAGATAGCAAGTTTTTTATAAAATAAAACAAAAGTGAGATGGGTTGAATAATAAAATATCTTTAAAAATAGCTTGGTTATTTATTATAATTTTTTTGCTATATGTATCTTTTGTAATATTTTTAGTATCTCCTAAAATAAATAGTTATTTAACACAAATCCAGATACAAAACTCAAAAATTCAGTTTAATCAAGTAATTTCAATTATAAATAATAAACTAAAAAATAGTACAAATAGTGAACTTGAGCTATTACTTTCAAGTTTTACTTTGGGTAAAACCGGTTATATTTATGTTGTTGATGGCTTAGGAAAAGTTGTTTTTGATCCAAGTGGTGAATTTAAAAACCAAGAAGAATTAAAAGTCGTTTTACCACAAAATGGTGTAAAATTATTTGATGAATTAAAAAATAGCTATGCAAAAAAAGAGACTTTAGAGTATAACTGGAACAGAATTTATGATCCAAATAATTATGAATATAAAAAAATATCTTGGATTGAATATAATAAAAACTTAGATTGGTACATAATTTCTTCTGTTTATGAAGAAGATTTTTCTTCATTTGTTGAAGAAATAAACTATTTAATATTAAATATTTTAATTTTTGCATTTTTTATATTTTTAGTAATTACGGCATTTGTTATTATAAAAATTATTGCTCCTATTAATAAAATGATTACTGAAATTCAAAAGGCAAATATTAATATAGATAATTCTCAAAATGAAATGAAATCCAAAAATAAAATAGGCTTTTTAACAAATCAATTTAATACATTACTTAATCAAGTCGAAATAAATCGAAAAACTTTTGAAGAACAGGTTTGTGTAAAAACAAAAGAGATTGAAAATAAATTATATTATGATGAATTGACTAATCTAAAAAATAGATATGCTTTAGAAGAAGAAATAAAAGAAAATGATTTTGTATCAATAACTTTAATTGATATAGATTCTTTTGACGATATAAATGAACTTTATGGATTCTCAACTGGAAATTTAGTTTTAATTGAAGTTGGAAAAATACTAAATGAATTTTCATTAAAATATGATGTTTCAGTTTATAGAATATATGGGAATGTATATTGTTTGGCTGATAAAAAAATGATGGGATTTTTTAAATTTAATGAATTAATAGAAGAATTAGCAGTACTTTTCAAAAATAAACCTCTTTATATTGAACAACTAGATATTGATATTTTTGTAAATATAACGCTAGGGATTTCAATTGCGCAAGAAGAATCTATAAAAACAGCTGGAATTGCACTAAAAAAAGCCAAAAAGAATAATCTTCCCTATTTCGTTTATAATAATGATATAGATACTAAAGAGATGATTGAAAAATCTATGTATTGGCGAGAAAAAATAAAAAAAGCACTTAAACATGATAAAGTAATACCATTCTATCAAGCTATTTTTGATGTAGATAAAAATATAGTTAAATATGAAACCTTGATGAGAATAGAAGATATTAATGAAAAAGGTGAGATTATTTATTTAAGTCCTTATTTTTTCCTTGATATTTCTGTTAAAACAAAACAATATCTCCAATTATCAAATCAAATAATATCAAAAGCCTTAAAAGATTTAAAAAAAACTGATAAACAAATATCTGTAAATTTAAGCTTTAAAGATATCTTAGATAGTGAATTTATTGTTTTTTTAGATGAAAGTCTTAAAAAAATTACTAACGAAGATAAATCAAGAGTAGTTTTTGAGATTTTAGAGAGTGACTATATATCTGATTATACTTTACTGGAAGAGTTTATTGGTAAGTATAGAAAACAAGGTATTAAAATTGCAATTGATGATTTTGGAACAGGATATTCAAATTTTGCACATATTCTAAAAATTAGACCAAATTATATAAAAATAGATGGCTCATTAATTAAAAATATTTATTCAGATAAAAACTCATATGAAATGGTCAAATCAATTATTGATTTTAGTAAAGCTTTAAACATAAGAGTAATTGCTGAGTTTGTTCATTCTCAAGAAGTATTTGATTCATTGGTTGAATTAGGTGTTGATGAATTACAAGGTTTTTATTTAGCTGAGCCAGCACCAGATTTTCTTTAGTTTTAATTAAAAACAAGTTTATTGTTGTAGAATTAAACTAAAATAAAAAGGATTAAAATGTCAACTATTACGGAATTAGGAATATTAGATTTATCTGGTACTAAAAAAGGAAAAATTTCTATTTCAAATGTAACTGAACCTTATGGAAAAGATACAGAAGATATAGTTAGTATTGGTATTTCTTTAAATGGACAAGATATTCAATGGAAATCACACCTTCCTTATGAAAATTTAGAAGATGTGATAGCAATACTTCAAAAAGCATTAGATACTAAAAAACAAAATTCATAATTTTATGAAATAATTTTGTGATATAATATTCTTTTAAAGAGGTATATTATGTCACAAAAGAAAATTATTGGAAGAAGAGAAATAGTATCTATTTTAGATTTAGAACTGTTTGATTTAGATGTAAAAATTGACACAGGAGCTGATTCTAATTCCCTGCATTGCGATGACATTTTTATTGATGATGAGAAATTTGTAAATTTTACATTATTAGATGAAATTCATCCAGCTTATCATGGTAAAAAAATGAAAATGCCACTTTACAAATATAAAAGAGTTAAAAGTTCAAATGGGACTGTACAATTAAGAGCATCTATAAAAGTTGATATATTGTTTTTTGGTAAAAAATATAAAACAGTAATTTCTTTGACCGATCGTTCTGACATGAAATATCCTATGTTAATAGGAAGAAAATTTTTAACTGAGCGTTTTTTAGTTGATGTTTCAAAAGAATATCTTACAAAAGTAAATTAAAAGAGATTAATATGAGAATTTATATATTATCAAGAAATAAAGATCTATATTCAACAAGAAGATTAGTTGAAGAAGCAACTGCAAAAGGTTGGGAAGTAAGAGTAATAGATTATTTAAAATGTACTATTGAAATTATGAAAAACGAGTTAGTTGTAAATTACGAAGGAAAAGTATTACCAACTCCTGATGCAATAATTCCTCGAATTGGAGCTAGTAGAACATTCTATGGTGCAGCAATGGTAAGACACTTTGAAATGATAGATGTATTTAGTACAACAGGAAATTTAGCACTTACAAGAAGTAGAGATAAATTAAGAAGTTTACAAGTTTTATCAAAAAATGGTGTTGATATGCCAAGAACAGTTTTTGCTTCAAATAAATCAAATGCTAAAGATGTAATTGCATTAAGTGGTGGAGCACCTTTAGTTTTAAAGATTTTAGAAGGAACGCAAGGTGTGGGAGTTGTTTTAGTAGATAGTGAAAAAGCTGCTAAATCTGTACTTGATGCTTTTTATGGAATGGATGTAAATTTGCTTGTGCAAGAGTATATCGAAGAAGCAGGTGGTGCTGATATTAGAGCATTTGTTGTAAATAATGAAGTTGTTGGTGCCATGAAAAGACAAGGTGCAGAGGGAGATTTTAGATCAAACTTACATCAAGGTGGAAGTGCAGTTGCATATAAACTTAACAGAAAAGAAAAAGCAACAGCAATTGCAGCAGCAAAGGCAATGGGGCTTGGAGTTTGTGGAGTTGATATGATTCCATCAAAAAGAGGACCTCTTGTAATGGAAGTGAATTCAAGTCCAGGTTTAGAAGGAATTGAAAAATCTACAAACATAAATATTGCAAAAAAAGTTATGGACTTTATAGAAAAAAGTGTAAAACCAAGCTGTCCAATTAATCCTCAAAAAAGAAGAATCAAAAAAGATAATATAGGAGCATAATTTTTGCTCCTAGAAAATAGTTTAATTATAAGTCAAAGTTTCTCTTAGCTCTTGTTCTATTTACAAGGACACAAATTAAAATAAAAGTTCGCTCTTTTGAAGTGACAATTTTTTCAAACTCTTTCATCCAACTTTTAAAATCATTATTATCTTTTAATAAGTTTGATATTAACATAAAATATATAATAAAATCTTATAATATTAAATATATAAACAAACTCTTTACAAAGATTAAATATAATGAAAAAAATAAAAAGGTAGTAAAAAATGAAAAAAATATTCTTAATATTTTTAATTAGCGTAATGGGTGTTTATGCCTATGAAGAGTTAAATATAGATAATTTTGAAGAAAAAATAAAAGATAAAAATGTAATTGTGGATTTTTATGCTCCATGGTGTCCTCCTTGTAAAATTGTGGCAAATAATTTAGAAAATTTTAATATTTCAAAACCTAAAAACGTTCATATCTATAAAGTAAATGTTGATGATGAACTAAATCTTGCTAAAAAATACGGAGTTTCTGCACTTCCAACTTTGATTTATTTTAAAAATGGTAAAGTTGTAAAAGATTATGTTGGTGTTTTAAATTCTGATGAGTTACTTCAAGCATCTAAAGAAAATTTTAAATAAAGATAAATTAAATGAAAAAACTTTTATTATTAATATGTACTTTTATATACTCATTTTCAGCTGGATTAAACCAAGAATTTTTAGAACCTAATGAGGCTTTTAAACCAACTTTCACAAAAAATGAAACTAGCATAAATTTTAAATTAGATTTAGGTCGAGATATTTATTTGTATGATGATAAATTAAAAGTTTTTATTGTAAAACCCGAGAAAATCGAGATTACAAAAGAGATAAATATTCCAAAAGCAGTAGCCTATGAAGAGTTTATAGTTCAATTCAATAATTTAGATTTAACTATTCCTTTTAGTTTATTAAAATCAAAAGTTGATTTAAATGAGTATGAAATAGAAGTTAAATTTCAAGGTTGTTCAAAACTTGGACTTTGTTATGCTCCTATGAGTGAAAAATATTTGCTTACATTTGATAATAATATTTCAAAAATACAGACTAAAAAGGAAGAACAAAAAGTTGAAATTACAGCTTTAAATGAAACAGATTCAATTGCAAATAGTTTAAAAAATGGAAATTTACTTCTAGTTTTAGCAACATTTTTTGGTTTTGGATTATTACTTTCTTTAACTCCTTGTGTTTTTCCGATGATTCCAATTTTGTCATCTATTATTGTTGGTGCTTCAAAAAGTGAAGTTATGAGCGCAAAAAAAGGTTTCTTTTTATCTTTGATTTATGTACTTTCTATGAGTGTTGCTTATACAATTGCAGGAATTATTGCAGGAATTTTTGGAGCAAACTTGCAAGTTGCCCTTCAAAATCCTTATGTCTTAGTTGCGTTTGCTCTAATTTTTGTGGCATTAGCTTTTTCTATGTTTGGATATTTTGAGATAAAACTTCCTCAATCCATCCAAACAAAACTTAATAAAACAACAGATGGAAAAGAAAAACAAGGAATAATTGGAGTTGCAATAATGGGATTTTTATCAGCTTTAATAGTTGGTCCTTGTGTTGCTCCACCACTTGCAGGTGCTTTGGTTTATATAGGTCAAACGGGTAATGCTGTTCTTGGTGGAATGGCTTTATTTGTTATGAGTTTAGGAATGGGCGTTCCACTTTTACTTATTGGTTTAGGTGCTGGAAGATTTATGCCAAAACCTGGTGGTTGGATGGAAAACATTACTAAAATTTTTGGAATTATAATGTTAGGAGTTGCTATTTGGCTACTTGACAGAGTTTTGAGTCCTTCAATTATTATGTCTTTATGGGCATTATTATTCCTAGCAACGGCAATATATTTAAAAACTCAATCAAATATGTTTGCTGAATTAGCTAGTTCCATTTTATTTATTTTAGGAGTAGTTTTGTTGGTTGGACTTATAAGTGGTTCTACAAATCCATTAAAACCACTTGAAAAGTTGACAGGTTCTGCAAATATAATAAAAGAGGATAAATTAGTCTTTCATAAAATTAAAAATATAAGTGAACTAGAATTTGCAATTAAAAATTCAAATAAACCTGTAATGTTAGATTTTTGGGCTTCATGGTGCGTGTCTTGTAAGGAGATGGAAGAGATAACTTTTAAGGATGAAGAGGTTATGAAAAAACTTCAAAACTTTACACTTTTAACAGCTGATATTACAAAAAATAATGATGAAGATAAGGCTTTACAAAAAATGTTTGGAGTTGTAGGTCCTCCTGCACTTATTTTTTGGGATAAAGATAAAAAGGAAGTAAATTCTTCTAAAATAGTTGGATATAAAAATCCAAAAGAATTTTTAGAAATATTAAATAAAAACTTTTAATAGTGGAACTTTTAATTGAATTCTTGATTGTTTTTTCAATAATAATATTTTTTTCTTCTTTAGTTCATGGGAGTATTGGATTTGGTTTTCCAATGATTGCTACGCCACTTTTGGCTATGGCTACAGATATGAAAACTGCTATTTTATATATTGCAATTCCTACTCTTTTGATTAATCTTATTAGTATATATAGTGAAGGGAATTTTTTACAAGCCATAAAAAAGTTTTATCCTTTGGCTCTTATTGGTATGATTGGAAGTGCAATTGGTACTCAAATATTAATATATAGTAGTTCTGAACTTTTTAAATTGTTATTGGCTTTTTCAATATTTTTATATTTATTTATTCAAAAATTTAAAATTCAAATGCATTGGATTAGAGAAAAGAAAATAATATCAATGGTTGTATTTGGTTTGTTTGCAGGAATAATCGGTGGTTTAACCAATGTAATGGCTTCTATTCTGATAATTTATTCACTTGAATCAAAACATACAAAAAAAGAGATAATCCAATCAACAAATTTATGTTTTTTATTTGGAAAAGTAATTCAGATAGTTTTATTCACACTTCATGGTTCATTTAATCAAGAGTTATTAACTATTTCATTTAGTAGCTTAGTTGTTGTTGCAGTAGCAATGTTTATAGGACTTAAAGTAAAAGATAAGATACCCCAAGAGAGTTATAGAAAAGTTGTAAAAATAGTACTATTTTTAATAGCTTGTGTTTTAGTTTTTCAAACAATTATTTAAAAGAGAGATTTCTTTCTCTCTTTTAAATTTTTAGATAAATATAAATGCACCTAAAATCATAACACCTAGATATAAAGCTCCAAATATTGCTCCTAAAGCCCACCATCTAGCTTGAGAAATATATCCTGCTCCATACCAAATAGGAGATGGTCCAGTCCCATAAGGAGTTATAATTCCCATAACACCAAGGCTTCCCGCTAAAATAATAGTAAAAGGAACAACTTGTTCTGGAGTTAAAAGACTAACTGCGATAGCCATAAAGATTGGAATAAGTGCAGTAACATGAGCTGTAACACTTGCAAAAAAGTAGTGTAACAAGAAAAATAGAACAAGTAATGAAATAATAAGAGTTGTTGGAGCCATCCCTGATAACATTGCTTGTGTATTTGTTCCAATCCATGCTAAAACACCAACTTTTTGAAGTCCAGATGCCATTGCAACTAAAGATGAAAACCAAATTAAAACGTCAAATGCAGCTTTATTAGAAATCAAATCATCCCAAGTGATAACATTTGTTAAAACCATAACTGCAACTATTGAAATTGCCACTGTTGTTGAATCTACACCTAATTCTGTTCCAAATATCCATAGAACCAATGCAACTGTTGCAAGTCCTGCCATTAAATACTCTTTAAATGTAATTGCACCTAATGTTTTTAATTCTTCTGCTGCCCAAGCTGGAGCTTCAGGAGATTTTTTTTGAGTTGGTGGATAAACTACATAAGTAAGCCAAGGAGTAAGTAAAAATAATGGAATCATAAGTGGTAACATAACAGATGACCATTCAACCCAACTAATTGCGTGTCCTGTGCTTTTAGTAATTAAATCAACTGCAAGTAAGTTTGGGGCAAGAGCTGTTAAAAACATAGAACTTGTAACACAAGTAGTTGCAATTGCAACCCATGAAATATAAGCACCTAATTTTCTTGGATCCTTATCTGGATATGAATCAAAAATATGTGGAATATTAATAGCTACAGGATAAACCGACCCACCGCTTCTTGCAGTGTTTGATGGCATAAATGGAGCTAATACTAAATCTGAAAATGCAACAGCATATCCAAGACCTAATGAGCTTTTACCCATGTATTTAATCATAATTAAGGATACTCTTCGTCCAAGACCTGTTTTTTTGTAACCAAGTGCAAACATAAATGCTGCAAAGATTAACCAAATAACACTATTTGAAAATCCAGATAACGCCCAAGTAATACCATCTTTTGGACTTCCCATTAATCCTAAAAGTGCAATAACTGAAATACCTGTAAATCCTACAAGTGCTGCTGGAACTGGCTCAAGAATAAGACCTACTACAACTGCAAAAAAGATTGCTAAGAAATGCCAACCATTTTGTGTTAATCCAGTTGGTGCTGGAATAAACCAAAGAATGATTATTAACGCGATTGGAATAATCATTTTTATTGCTTTACTAGACATAAAATCCTCCTAATGAATTTTTTATATTATATTATTATTTGAATACAAATAAGATTATAAATTTTTTAAGATAACTGAAATATAGGTAAATTGAATAATTATTCATTAATTATTTATTTAATTTTTTAATATAAAATTAGCATTTATCTAAGATTTGATATACTTCCTAAAAATTACAAATAAAGGGTACAGATGAACTTTGAAACGATTTTAGGAAGTGTTGATTTTTTAGAATTTTTAAGAGGTAAAAAAGCTACATTTTTATTAAGTGCAAGTGTTACAAAAACTTGTGAAATTCCACAAATCTCTCAGGCTGGAATTCCTGGAAAACTATATTTAACACCAGCTTTGGATGCAGAATTTTTGTGTACAAAGCAAGTAAGGTCAATGCCAAATATTGCCCAAACTCCAAAAGGTGTACCAACACCTGCCCTAATTACAAGAGCAATACATGAATTAAAAGCTTTTTCAAATATTGAAATATTAGATTTAGGTTTAGATGTAGTTCCTCAAATTGGTTATTTTAAAATCCATAATTTTAATATTAAAGCAAGTGCTAGAATTGATGATGGAGCAAAAATACCTGCGTTGGAAGTTTTCCAAAAAGGAATAGAATTTGGTCAGAATTTTCAAACTTCTGACGATTATATTATTCTTGCAGAGTCAATTCCAGCAGGAACTACGACAGCAAATGCAACAGGTTTAGCATTAGCTTATGAATGTGAAGGTTATTTTTCAAGTTCATACAAAAATAATCCAAGTGATATAAAAAATCAAACAATAGAAAAAGCTCTAAAAAGAGTAAATCTAAATGGTGATTTATTTGAAATTCTTTCAAGTGTAAGTGATAATATGATTATTTTTAATGCTGGATTTATACTTGGAAGTAGGGCAAATAATCTGAAAATTGTTCTTGCTGGTGGAACTCAAATGGCGGCTGTTTTACTTGTGGTAAATTCAGTTTTAAGAAGTATGGAGGGAAGTATTGATTCTTTAAATCTTGCTCTTTGCACAACAAAATGGATAAATAAAGATGAAAACTCAAATATTAAAGCACTTTTAGAACAACTTGATTTTCCAATAAATGCTTATGCAAGTGATTTTGATTTTAGTGAATCTTCACATCCTGCTCTTAAACTTTATGACAAAGGTGAAGCAAAAGAAGGCGTTGGTTGTGGTGGTGCTTTGTGTTATGCAGCAATTAATGGGTTAACAAAAAAAGAAGTTACAAAAAAAATTGAGAGTTTTTTAGGAGCTTAAAATGAAAAGAAATATTTTCCTAACTCTTTTAGTATTTGTGATTTTTAGTGGATGTAGCTTAAAAGAAGAGACAAAAATGGAAGATTGGAAAATTCAAAATGACCCATATTACAAACATAAAAAAAGTCAATTTGATGTTTTATCACAAAATGATAGATATGAAACTATTATGCTTGGGGATTCTATTACTGATGAAGGTTCATGGGATGAGCTACTAAATAAAGATACTATTCAAAATAGAGGAATTAGTGGAGATACTACAAGTGGAGTTTTAGATAGATTAGATAGTGTAAATAAAAATATTCAACAAGTTTTCATAATGATAGGTGTAAATGATATTATGAGAGGAAAAGAAGTTGATGAGATTTATGCAAATTATCTAAAAATAATTCAAACTTTTAGAGATAAAAATATAAAAGTATATATTCAATCAACACTTTATATTGGGGAAACAAGAAAAGCAAACTTTAATCCTAAAATTGAAGAGCTAAATAAGAGATTAGAAAAATATGCAAAAGAAAATAAACTTGTTTTTATAAATCTAAATCATATTTTAGCACCTCACAAAGTCTTAAAAAAAGAGTTTACATTTGATGATTTACATTTAAATGGAACAGCCTATAAACTTTGGGCTAAAGAGATTAAAAAATATTTCTAGTATAGGATAATTTATGGAAATTTTCATTTCAACATTTTTAAAAATATTTTTTTTAATGACACCTTTTTTTGTTTTAACTATGTTTTTAACTATGACGCAAGATGCAACAGTTAAACAAAGAAAAGCTTTGGCTATTAAGGTTACTATTTCCGTAATAGTGGTAAGTTTTACATTACTTTTTTTTGGAAAACATATTTTTTCAGTTTTTGGAATAACTTTAGATGCTTTTAGAATTGGAGCTGGGGCTTTATTATTTTTAACGGCAATTGATTTAGTACGAGGAAAAGAACATCATGAATCAAATATTGATGATAAAGAAATTTCCCAATTAGCAGTTGTTCCTTTATCTATGCCAATGATAATTGGACCGGGAACTACTGGTATTTTACTTGTTATGGGAGCAACTTTAGATGATACTTCGAGTTTTATAATTGGAACAATAGCGCTTTTAACTGCTGTTTTGATTATTGGATTGATGTTATACACTGCAAGTTTTATTGAAGAGTTTGTGGGTAAAGAAGCCTTAAGTGTTGTTTCAAAAATTACAGGTTTGATTTTAGCGGCACTTTCTGCTCAAATAGTATTTACTGGTATTAAAAACTTTTTAGGATTATGATGAAAATATTTTATTTTGGTGGACAAAAATCTGGTAAAACAAAAGCTGGAATCAAAAAGGCTTTAGAACTATCAACAAATGAAAAACCATATTATGTGGCAACTTACGATAACTCATTTGGTGATGATTCTATGCAAAATAGAATAGATAAACATATTATTGAAAGAGAAGAAGATTTTATTACTATTGAAGAATCAAAAGATTTGACAAAAATAGTTGAAAAAGATAAGACTTATTTAATAGATTGTGTATCTATGTGGCTTTTTAATAATCTTGAAAATAAAGAAGAAACTCTAAAAACACAGCTTCAAGAGATTTGCAAGATAAACGCAAATATAATTTTTATTTTAAATGATGTTTCTTGTGGAATAATTCCTCTTGATAAAGAATCACGAAAATTTGTCGATTTCTCAGGGCTTATTGGACAAGAGTTAGCAAAACTTTGTGATGAGGTTTATGAGGTAAAATATGGAATTGAAAGAAGATTAAAATGAAACAAATATTAAACGCTTTTTTCTTTGCACTTTCTTATTTTTCTATAATTCCCGTATTTGTAAAAAATATGGAAATAACAAATGAAACTTATAAATATACTTTGGTTTTACTTCCACTTGTTGGCGCTATTTTAGCTTCACTTGTAATAGTTTTAAATCTAGGTTTAAATGAGTTTTTTAATCCTTTATATTCTGCCTTTGTTTGCGCAGTTGTATATCTAGCACTTTATGGATTTATTCACACAGAAGCAATAATTGATGTGGTTGATGCTTGGTTTGCCTCATATAGTGGAAAAGATGCTTATAAAATCATGAAAGAGTCAACTATTGGAGCAATTGGTGCTTTATATGGAGTTGCTTTTGTTTTATTGAAAGTTGGAATACTCACTTATGTTTTATATGAAAAACAATATATTTTGTTTTTACTAGTTTGTATTTTTTCAAGATTGAATTTGATTTATCTTCTTGGATATTTTAAATTTAGTAAAGATAGTTTTTTATCTTTGGCTTTTGCAAATGGCGGAGTTTTACAGCTAAAAATTTTTGCTTTGATTTATGTGATTATTGCATTTTTTATTGGAGTAAATGTTTTGGTTTTATTTGTTTTAAGTTTGGCAAGTTTTTATGTTATTTTAAAAATCTTAAACAATAAATTTGCTTTTGTAAATGGCGATTGTTTGGGATTTACTCTTGAACACACAGAATTAATACTTTTAAATATAGGACTAGCGATAATATTATGAAAACATTTGAACATGGCGGACAAATAGAAAAATTTGCATTTGATTTGGGTTGTAGTGTAAATGAAATAATAGATTTATCTTCAAATATAAATTTTGTAAAACCTCAAATCAACATTGATTTTAACTCTTTGGAGATTTCATCGTATCCAACTTATGATAAGTTATATGAAAAAATAGCTTCAAATTATGGAGTTCAAACTTCTCAAATCGAGCTTTTCAACGGTGGAAGTAGTGCTATTTTTACTCTGTTTCGTCATTTAGCCTTAGAAACTTGTACTATTTATTCACCTGCATATTTGGAGTATAAAAAAGCGGCTTTAAATTTTGGATATAAGTTACAAACTATAAACAGATTTGAAGATATAAAAGAAGATGTAAAAGAGAATTCTTTAGTAATTTTTGTAAATCCTTCAACTCCAGATGGAAAATATTATGACTTAGAAGAGTTGATGAAATCGTGGATAAAAAAATCTTGTACTATTTTAATAGATGAGAGTTTTTTAGATTTTTGTGATAAACCAAGTGCTATAAAATATTTAGAAACTTACGATAAATTATATATTCTAAAATCAATGACAAAGTTTTATTCAAGTGCAGGAATAAGAGTTGGAACAATAGTTTCTACAAAAGAGAATATTGAAAAACTAAAAAGATTTGAACCTATGTGGAAACTTTCACAATTTGATTCAAACTATTTACAAGCAGCACTTGATGATAAACTTTTTAAGAGCTTCTCAAAAGAGATAAATCTAAAAAATAAAATAGAGTTAGAAAATATCTTAAAAAGCTCAGCTTTAGTAGAAGAGATTTTTGAAAGTAGCGCAAATTATCTGCTTATAAAACTAAAAAATCTAAGTGCAAAAGAGTTCCAAGAAAAACTAAAACCTTATAAAATAATGGTTAGAGATTGTTCAAATTTTGATTATTTAAACGAAAAATTTGTAAGAATTGCAGTGAAAAGTTCAAGTGCAAATGAGATTTTACAAAGGGCTTTAAAAGAGATATGTTAATAGAAAATAGATTTTTAAAATATATATCTTTTTTAATCTCTTTTATTTTTGTAACTTATGTGATTTATATAATCATCACCTCTTTTTTTATAGTTAAAAATCAGTTTATAGATATTGGCGATGCAACTTATGTAAATCAAGTTAGAACGGATGATTACACTATAAAATTGGCAAATTTTTTAACAAAAGATTGCAACAAAAATAAAGTTTGTGAAGTTCAAATGATGCTTGATTTTGTAACAGCAATTCCATATAAAATAAATGAAAGTATTGCAAGAAGTGCAAAACAAGTGGTTGAACAAAACTTTGGGGATTGTGATGACAAATCAAATTTACTGATTTCTATATTGAAAGTTCGTGGATATGAAGCCTATTTTGTGCTTGTTCCTGAACATATTTTTGTTATTGTAGATTTAGAAAAGTTGCCAAATAAGAAAGCACTTTATGTAAATGATAAAAGATTTTATATTTTAGAAAGTACAGCCACAAACTCTAAAATAGGTTTTCCTTTGAAATATAAATTAGAGCAAATAGAAGCAATAGTTGACCCATTTGTAAATAAAAAATTAGTTATTGAGAAATTAGAATATAAGTAAGGAGTTATAATGAAAAACATAATAATCACTGGTGCTTCAAATGGAATAGGAAGAACAATAGCAAAAAACTTGCGAAAAAAATATCATGTAATAAATATAGATATTGTTGAAAATAAAATGGATGGAGTGGATTTTTATAAATGTGATTTATCTGATAAAGGGCAACTTTTAAAAACTATTGAAAAAATAAAATCAAACATAGATTCACTTTATGCACTTATAAATAATGCTGCAATGTTTTCAAAAAAGATTTTAGAGAAACAGACCTTTGAAGAGTGGGAAAATATAATAAATACAAATCTAACTGCTCCATATATTCTTTCAAAAGAGTTTGCAAATTTTCTAAAAGAATCACAAGGACATATTATAAATATTTCTTCAACAAGAGCTTTAATGAGTGAAGAAGGAACTGAAGCTTATAGTGCTTCAAAAGGTGGAATAAGCTCTTTAACTCATGCACTTGCAATTTCACTTAGCCCTGAAATAAAAGTAAATTCAATAACTCCTGGTTGGATAAATACAAATGAAGATTATCTTCCAACAAAAAATGATAATTTACAACATCCAAGCGGAAGAGTTGGAACTCCTGATGATGTTGTTGATGTTGTTAAATTTTTACTAAAAAATAAAGGTTTTATAACGGGAAGTGATTTTGTAATAGATGGTGGAATGACTAAAAAAATGATTTATGTTTAGGAACTTATAATGGATAAATCAAATCAACAACTTCATAGAAATAGGAATCCTAATAAATGAATAACATCTCAATCTTCGGAACATCAAGTGACGCAGGAAAATCAACAATAACTTTTGTAATAGCAAAAATACTTCAAGATTTGGGCTACAGTGTTGCTCCCTTTAAAGCTCAAAATGTATCAAATAACTCTCACGTTTGTGATGATGGAAGTGAAATTGCTATTGCTCAGTATTTTCAAGCTGAGGTTTTGGGTGTACAAACTTCTTATCATTTAAATCCAGTATTACTCAAATCAGGTCGAGGAAGTTCGGCTTCACTTATTGTTGAGGGGAAAGTTGTAACTTCTAAAGATGTACGAGAATATTATAGGGATTTAGACTTACTTAAACCAGCTGTGAAGCGATGTTTTGATTATTTGGATGCGAAGTATGATTGTGTTGTTTGTGAGGGTGCAGGAAGTCCCGTAGAGTTAAATCTTATGGATAAAGATTTATCAAATATTTTTATAGCTACAGAATATAACACAAAAATCATTTTAGTAGCAGACATAGAAAAAGGTGGAGTTTTTGCTTCTATTTGGGGAGTTTATAATCTATTGCCAGAAAAGTTACGAAAAAATGTAATAGGTGTGATTGTAAATAAATTCAGAGGTGATTTAACACTTTTTGATGAGGGAATTAGAATTATTCAAGAAGATTTTAAAATTCCGGTTTTAGGAGTTCTGCCATATTTACCTTTTAATCTTGGTTTTGAAGATAGTGCAAGTTTGAAAAATTTTGTTCAACAACCACGAAATAAAAAACTAGATATTGCAGTGATTGCATATCCATATATGAGTAATTACAATGATTTTGAACCTTTGATTGCTGATGATGAAGTTTTTGTGGAGTTTGTGAGTTCCAATATTTCACTTGAAAAGTTTGATTTAGTAATTTTGCCAGGAAGTAAACTTGTAATCAAAGATTTAAAATGGTTAAAACAAATGGGACTTTTTTCTCAAATACAAAATTATAATAAAAATATTTGTGCTATTTGTGGCGGTTATGAAATGATGTTTGAATCACTAAATGACATTTATGCCCTTGAAAATGAAGAGTCTTTAAAAGAAGAGGGTTTTGCTTTTATTCCTGATAATATCATTTTTGAAAAAGAAAAAATCTTAGAAAAAAAGTCTTATGATTTATTTGGTGAAAAAATATCTGGATTTGAAATACATCATGGAATGTGCCAAAAATATCCAATATCATTTGAAAAAGAAAATTTCAAAGGAACTTTTGTACATCAAATTTTTGATAACAATGAATTTAGAACAAAATATTTAAAATCAATAAAAGCTGATTATATAGGTTTTGATTTTCAAGAGTACAAAAAACAAACGGTTGATAATTTTATCTCTACTTTAAAATCAAAACTCGATGTAGAACATATAATAAAAAGCATAAGCTAAAGAGCTTTTGCTTTTTTGATTATACTTTTTATCATATTGTTAAATACAAAATAGTGTAATGGAACTAATGCATACCAATACAATCTTCCTAAAACACCTTTTGGATAGAAGTAGGCTGATTGGATTAGTTTATTATCTTTGATTTTAAACTCAAGCCAAGCCGTTCCAGGAAGTTTCATTTGTGCGTAAAGTAAAAGTCTTTCATCTTTTTGTAAATCTACAACTTTCCAAAAATCCAAACAATCACTAATTCTTAAATCACATTGGCTTCTTCTTCCTCTTTTAAGTCCCACTCCACCAATTAATTTATCAATAATTCCTCTTAATTCCCATAAAAAATCAAAGTCAAACCAGCCATTATCTCCACCGATTCCTATAAATACTTGATAAACTTTTGAAGCATCTAGGTCTGAAATATCCATCTCTTTTCTATCTATAAAAATAGCTTTTGAGATTTCATTTTGAACATTTTTCTCCCAAACTCCATCTCCTTTGTCATTCCATCTACTAATAACTTGATTTGCTTCTATCTCTTTTATGGCATTTTTTACAGATTCTTCATAAGAGATTGGAATAATATTTGGAAAATACTTTTTTGCATTGTCATTTTGAATTATAACCTCTGATTTAAGTCCTTCAATCAAAGCTTTTGCAACCGCATAAGGAACAGGTGTAAAAAGATTTAACCAATATGAAGAGAGATTTATACTCATAAAAGGTAAGGTTATTAAATATCTTTTTAGTCCTAAAGCCTTTGCAGTTTTTAACATCATATTTTTATAACTTAGTTGCTCACTTCCAATATCAACGATTAAATTTTCTTTCATATCTAAATACAAGGCATCATGAAGATATGATAAAACATCATTTACAGCTATTGGTTGAGCTTTTGTATCTACCCATTTTGGAGTCGTCATAACGGGAAGTTTTTCTGTTAAGTTTCTAATGATTTCAAAACTTGCACTTCCAGAACCAATTATAACTCCTGCTCTAACCCAAATAGTTTGGACATTTTTATTTGAACTTAAAATTTCTCCTGTTTCAATACGGCTGAGTAAATGTTCACTTGTATTTTCATCTTTTACACCCAAACCACCTAAATAAATGATTCTTTTAACGCCACATTCATTTGCAACATCCAAAAAGTTTTGAGCCGATGTTTTATCTAGGTCTTTGTAGTTTTCATTACTCAAAGAGTGAATTAGATAATAAGCAATTTCGACATCTTTTAGGGCTTGTCTTAAAGACTCTTTATCAAAAGTATCACCTTCAATAATCTCTACATTTTTATCTATTGATGAAACGCTTTTTTTATTTCTAACAAGAAGCTTTAACTCTATATTTTCATCATTTAATAGTATTTGTTTTAATCTTCTTCCAATATATCCCGTTGAACCAGTAAGTAGTATTTTCATTTTGGGACTCCTTTTAATAAAGTAATGCTAGTATTTCGATAATTTAATTATATCACTAATAAAAAAATTATAAATAAGGAATATGTTAATTCGATGTTTTATGAAGTGGCTTTAATCGCATATATTATAGATAGATTTTTTGGAGAGTTTGAAAAAGTGAAGTTTTTTAAACATCCTATTATTTTTATGGGAGATTATATCTCTTGGTTTCAAAAGAAGTTTTATAAGGATTCTATTTTTAGAGGATTCCTTTTAACTATTTCTTTAGTTTTTATAGTTTTTTGTATTGTTTATTTGATTTCATTTATAGATAATATGTTTATTCAAGGTTTATTAGCTTCTTTTACACTTTCATCTAAAATGCTTTTTGATGCTGTAAAAGATGTGGTTTCAAGTGATGAAATAGAGACTAAAAGATATAAAATCTCTATGTTAGTTAGTCGTGATACAACAACTCTTTCAAATAGTGATATAAATAAAGCAGCTATTGAAACTTACGCTGAAAATCTAAGTGATGGAGTTATTGCGCCACTTTTTTATCTTTTATGTTTTGGAATAGTTGGAGCTTTTGTTTATAAAGCTATAAATACACTTGATTCTATGGTTGGATATAGAAATGAAAAATATGAAAAGTTTGGAAAGTTTTCTGCAAGACTTGATGATGTGGCAAACTATATACCTTCAAGAATAACTGCTTTGATAATATCATTTTTATTTTTTTCTAAAAAAGCTTTTTTAGAGTTTTACAAATATGGGAAAAAACATGAAAGTTTTAATGCGGGACTTCCAATATCAGCATATGCTCTAGCTTTAAATGTTAAACTTGGCGGTCCTACTTCATATTTTGGAAAAATAAAAAATAAACCTTTCTTTGGAGATGGAAAAGAAAATATTGAAAATAGCGATGTTTTAAAGGCTTTAGAGTTTAAAACAAGACTTGATATATTTATAATAATTGTATTAATTTTAGGAGTTTTACTATGACCTACGAAGAGTGGTTTATAAAGCAAGGTAATCTTCACGCAAATGTAATGAAGAAATTAACAGATAAATCAATTGATGAAGTAATAGAGTATTTTAGATTTGAGAATATGGTAAAAAATGAACCAGATTTTTGCCCATTATATAAAGATAATAAAAAATGCCATGATATGGAAGATTTGAATTGTTATTTATGTGCATGTCCAAATTTTAGATTTAAAATGGAAGGATTTGAAAAAACAGAAGATGGAAAAACACTTTTTTCAGTTTGTAATATCAAATCTCGTGATGGAAGCCAATATATAGGTGAAGATTATATTCACCAAAATTGTTCAGGCTGTATAGTGCCTCACAGGGCTAAATATATCAAAAAACACTTCAATACAAATTGGTTTGAAGTTATGAAAGATGTTCGATAAATAAAAACTATTTCATCATATTTATGATGAAGTAGTTTTTCCCCTCTTCGTATTTATATTCTAGTTTATAACCATGTAAATTTACAATTGTTTTTACAATATAAAGTCCTAACCCAAAACCATCACTTCTTTTTTCTTCTTGTGAAAATGCCTCTGTATAATATGAAAGTTCATGTTTTAGTTGTTCTCCCATAGAAATAATTTCTATTTTTTCTTTATTTGCTTTGATTATTGCTTTTTTATTTGGTGAAAATTTTATTGCATTATCAATTAAATTTTTTAGAGCAATTGGCATCATTGAGTTATCAACTTTGAAATCAAAATCTTCAATTTGCGTTGTTAAGTTAATAGGATTTATCATCATAATTTCTAGAGTTCTATTATAAATATTTAAAAAACTATTTTCTTCTTTGTAAATCATTGTATTTTTAGAAGTTAGTTTTTCAACTGTTGCCAACTCTTTTATAATATCATCCATTCTTTTGAAAGCTCTTTGAAGGTTTAATCTGGTCTTTTCATCTTCTAAAGTTTCAGCAATAAACATTGCTTTTGTGATTGGAGTTTTAAGTTCATGCATCATGTTTCTCATAAATAAATCTTTTGATTTTGATTGATTATTTATGATATTTATAGCTTCATTAAAACTTTTTGCTATTGTTCCTACTTCATCTTGACTTGTGTAGTTTAATTTTATATCTTTATTTCCATTTGAAAATTCAATTAGTTGTTTATTTAAAAGTTTAAGAGGTTTTAGTTTTCTTTTTAAAATCTCATATAAAATTAAAAAAGTCAAAATAGAAACAATGAACCCAGCAATTATAAAAGCAATACTATAATTGTGACCATCTGAATCTTTTAACATAATGTTATAGCCATATTGTTGCACATAAATATAATAATTGCCATCATATTTATAAACACGATATGTTCCTAAATAGTTTTGAGTTATTGTTAATTCTTGAGCATTTTTTATAATTTCTAATCTCTTTTCTCTTTCTTCAATAGGCTTAACTTTAAATTTTTTAAAAATAGTTAATAATGATTCTGCCGTTGGTTGATTTTGAAAAGAGCTTAAAAAAATTTCTGCTATTAATTCATATCTATTTTGTAAAGATATTTCATGTTTTTGTTGGTCATAGTTTATAAACATGGCAAATGTTATAAAAATAGAGATAAAAGCTAATGAAAATATTATATTTACAAAAGTAGAAATAGAAATATTTTTTATCATATTAACTGATACCCAATACCTCTTACCGATTTTATAGGCATAGTAGTTTCATCTATTTTTGCTAATTTTGTTCTAATTCTTGAAATTATTACATCAATATTTTTTAAAGATGAATCATCTTCAATATTATCACTTGCATAAATAAAATCTTCCCTTGCTACAACTCCATGATTTCTTTGAATTAAAAGTTTTAAAATATCATATTCAGCAAGTGTCAAAGTAAGTGCAGTTCCTTGAAATAGGATTTGCATATCATCTTCTCTTACCTCAAAAAGTGAGTTTTGTTCTGGTTTTTTATGTTCATTATTTGAATCAACTCTTTTTAAAATAGTTTTGATTCTAGCTTGAAGTTCTCTTGGATTGTAAGGTTTTGGAAGATAATCATCAGCACCTCGTTCAAGTCCCATAACTTTGTCTAAAATATCATCTCTTGCTGAACTAATAATAATTGGAATATTAGATTTTTCTCTTATTTTTGGAATCAATTCTAAACCATCTATTTCAGGAAGAGTTAAATCTAAAATAATAAGTTGATAATCTTTATGAACATCAAGCATTGATAATCCATTATATGGACTATCTGTGTTTACTACTTCTATGTCAAACGATTTTAAATAATCAGTGATGATTTGAGCTAATTCTAGATCATCTTCTATCATAAGTACTTTTATAATGGGTTATCCTTTATTGAATGATAAATAAAATAGTTTGTCCGTATCTATTTACATACACTCTTTTATATTTATTAGCATATTTTTTTAATACTGTTTCAACATTTGCAAAATTCTTTACCTCTAAATCTTCAATTTGAACAATAATGTCCCCTGCTTGAAAACCAGCTTTTTCAGCTTTTGATTTTAGTTCAACATCTGAAATTAATATTCCTATAACATCAGTTGGTAATCTAAATTGTTTTTGAGTTTCACCATCTATAACACTCAATTTTAATCCACCAAGAAAAATATTATTATTTACAGGAGAAGCCGTTGCAGGTGTTTCTAATACTGTAGTTCGGTCAGCTAAAATAATAGTTAATTCAATATCTTTTTCATCTCTTTCAACTTGAATTTTTACTTTTTCATCAGGTTTAAAAGATGCAATTGTATTTTGTAAAGAAGATTTATCTTTAGCTAATTTACCATTTATTGCATAAATTAAGTCACCTCTTTTTAGACCACCTTTAGCAGCTGGTGTGTCAGCTGAAATATCTAAAACTAAAGAACCTTCTTTTCTTTTATAAACTTTTGAAGATTCATTGTCTAAATCAGCAATAGCAACGCCTAAATATCCTCTTGTTACTTTTCCATCGGCAACTAATTTCCCAACTACATCTTTAACCATTGCAACTGGGATTGCAAAACCAATTCCATTGTTTCCACCACCTTTTGAAATAATTGCAGTATTTATTCCAATTAAAGCACCTCTTGAATCAACTAATGCACCACCTGAGTTTCCAGGATTTATAGAAGCATCTGTTTGAATATAATTTTCATATCTATTTATTCCAACTTTATTTTTATTTAAAGCTGAAATAATTCCTTGAGTTACAGTACTTCCTATTCCAAAAGGATTTCCAATAGCAAATATAACATCTCCAACTAATAATGAGTTAGAATCAGCTAGTTTTATAGGTCTTAATGCAATATTTGCTTCAATTTTAATAACAGCAATATCACTATCAGCATCACGACCTACAAGTTTTGCATTATATTCTGTTGTTTCATCACCAATTGTAACAGTGATTTCTTCTGCATTCTCAATAACATGATTATTTGTAACTATATAACCATCTTTTGAAATAATAACACCAGAACCAAGTGATCTTTGAATTCTATTTTGTTTGAATTGATTTCCAAATTGGTCTCCAAAAAATCTTTTGAAAAAGGGATCATTAAACATTTGTAAAGGAAGATTTTCTATTCCTTCATTTACATGTTTTT
The DNA here is from genome assembly GCA_028690445.1 of Aliarcobacter sp. Lineage (GTDB taxonomy): Bacteria > Campylobacterota > Campylobacteria > Campylobacterales > Arcobacteraceae > Aliarcobacter. Next base: position 134,060 of record JAQVBE010000001.1, read on the forward strand.
TTGCAGAAATATTTACAATAGATTGAACAGAATTTTTAACACTATTGTTAAAAGATAAGATTTCATTTGCAGAGTTTGGAGAAACTCTAGTAGGATTTGAATCTACTACTTCAAAATCAATTGTTTTTGAAAACAGTTGAGTGGCTATTAATGTAGAAATTAGTAGAAGTTTTTTCTTCACTTTGTTATCCTCTTTTTAATTTTTATAGTGACATTATGAAGTATAAGTGTAAACTATTTTCCAATCAAAGGTTAATGTTTGGTTAATACTAACTAAGGAATAAAATCCTTAGTTAGATTTATTATAAATCAGTTTTTAATACAGCACCGCTACTTGCATTTGTAACTAATGCTCTGTATTGTCCCAACCATGAAGAGTTAAGAGGTTTTTTAAGTGGAACAAAATTATCTCTTCTTTGAGCAATTTCTTCAAATGTAAGGTTTACACTTAAAATATATTGGTCAACATCAATATGAATTTCATCCCCATCTTTTAATAATCCAATCATTCCACCCTCTGCTGCTTCTGGTGAAACATGACCAATTGAAGCTCCTCTTGTTGCTCCTGAGAATCTTCCATCAGTAATAAGAGCAACATCATCACCAAGACCCATTCCCATAATAAGACTTGTAGGTGCTAGCATTTCTTGCATTCCAGGACCACCTTTTGGACCTTCGTATCTAATAACAACAACATCTCCAGCTTTTACTTTACCGCTTACAATTCCTTTGATAGCTTCTGCTTGACCATCAAAACAAACAGCTTTTCCTGTCATTACTCTTGAACCTGTAATCCCAGCTGTTTTAATAACAGCCCCTTGTTCTGCAAGGTTTCCATAAAGAATTGCTAATCCACCAACTTGTGAATATGGATTATCAATAGTGTGAATAATATTTGTATCTTTGATATAAGCATCTTTGATTTTTTCTAATACTGTTTCGCCACTAATTGTAAGGTTATCTAATAAAATATCATCACCTCTTTTACTCATTTCTTTCATAACAGCGTTCACACCACCAGCTTTATTAATATCTTCCATGTGAACAGTAGTTAAAGATGGAGAAATCTTTGCAATATGAGAAACTCTTTTAGAGATTTTATTAATATCTTCAAGATTAAAATTAACTTTTGCTTCTTTCGCAATTGCTAACATATGTAAAACAGTGTTTGAACTTCCACCCATTGCCATGTCAACAGCAAATGCATTTCTTACTGCATTTTCATTTAAAATATTTGTTAATTTATATTTTTCACTAGATTTTGCATCAAGTGCAATTTCACAAATTCTTCTAGCCGCTTGTCTGTATAAAACTTCTCGCTCAGGTGTTAGTGCTAAAATTGTTCCATTTCCAGGAAGTGCAATTCCCATTGCTTCCATAAGCGTATTCATAGAGTTAGCTGTAAACATTCCTGAACATGAACCACCACTTGGACATGCATTACACTCAATATCTTTTAACTCTTCATCACTCATCTCTCCAGCTTCATGTTTTCCAACAGCTTCAAATGCAGTTGCTAAGTCAATTGGAGTTCCATCTTGTGTGTAACCTTTTTCCATTGGTCCACCACTTACAAAAATAGTAGGAACATTTACTCTTAAAGCTCCCATAATCATACCTGGAACGATTTTATCACAGTTAGGAATAGCAATCATTGCATCAAGTTTATGTGCATTCATTACAGTTTCAATAGAGTTTGCGATTAACTCTCTTGAAGGTAATGAAAATAACATACCATCATGACCCATAGCAATTCCATCATCAACACCAATAGTATTGAACTCAAATGGTACACAACCATTTGCTCTTATTTCTTCTTTTATTATGGCACTTACTTTATCTAAGAAAAAGTGTCCAGGAATTAACTCAATAAAAGAGTTTGCAACTCCAATAAATGGTTTATCAAAATCTTCATCTTTAAGTCCTGTTGCTCTTAATAATGACCGGTGAGGAGTTCTATCAAACCCTTTTTTTACTTCATCACTTCTCAATTTTCATCCTTTAAATATGCATAAATTATATGGCTAGATTATACATTTATTGCAGTTCAATTTTAATTAAATAAGTCATTTTATTAAAATTTTAGAATTTCGTAAAAAATATCTTGACAAATAAATAAAAAGCTATTATAATTCCAGTCCAATTTAAGTATAAGATACTTTAAATTGACTTCAAAGTGTGCGAGTGTGGCGGAACAGGTAGACGCGTTGGACTTAAAATCCAATTCCGGTTTCGGAGTATCGGTTCGATTCCGATCATTCGCACCATTATAATGTAGAGGGTTGACAGAGTTGGTCTATCGTACCGGTTTTGAAAACCGGCGAGGTGAAAGCCTCCGAGGGTTCGAATCCCTTGCCCTCTGCCATTATTCATAACTAAATCATCTAACTTTTTTAATTTTAAATGATTTAAAAAATAGACTATACATTTCTGTTGGAGGTATAGCAAAGCTGGTAATGCCTCGGATTGCAAATCCGACATGCGTTGGTTCGAGTCCGACTACCTCCTCCACTTCATAATTTCAATCAATCTATATCAATCTAACAATTTACCATAAAATCGAAGTTCCTTTACGATTAAAGCGTTTTCTAATCTATATTAATCTATCATCATCTAATAATTATTGGGTTGTAAATTGGGTGGTTATACTTTAACTTATTAAAAAGATTAAATTTAACCACCCAAAATATGCTTATAAGTACCTATAAATCAATTGTCTAAGAGGATTGTATTATGTCTAATATTAATTTACTAAAAGATATTCAAGTTAAACAAGCTAAACCAAAAGAAAAAGCTTATTTTCTTAATGATGGTTCGGGTCTTCGATTAAATGTAACTGTAGACAATAAAAAAATTTGGGAATTCAGATATACATTAAATGGGAAGAGAAGAATAACAACTTTCCAAACTTATCCTAAAATATCATTAATTCAAGCTAGAAAAAAAAGAGATGAATATAATGATTTAATATTTAGTAATATTGACCCTATTGATTACATTAAAGAACAAAAAGAAAAATTAGCTATTGAAGATAAAAGTGATTTCAAAAATATTTTTTATAATTGGTGGGAAAAAGAAGAAAATAGAAGTGCTAAAGCTCAACATGAATGGAAGAAGGTTAGGTTTGAAAATGATGTACTTCCTCATATCGGTAATAAAAAGATTAAAGATATTAAAATTCAAGATATAGTTGAAACACTTATTAATAAATCAAAAACTTCACCAGAAACAGCAAATAGATTATTCTCTTATTTAAAAAGTATATATAGTTTTGCAATTTTGCAAGGCTATATAGATAAAAATATACTATTAGAAGTGAATAAAAATCATTTTTTAGTAACACAAAAAGTTAAACATTTCCCAAAAATTACAGATATAGAAAATTTAAAAGACTTAGTGAATAATATTTATAACTATAAAGGTCATTACTCTGTAAAAAATGCTTTAAAAACGGTTCTACATTTGCCTTTAAGAGCTACTAATTTATGTAGTTTAAAATGGGAATATATTGATTTTGATAATAAGGTTTTAACTATTCCTAGAAAACTAATGAAGGTAAAAGATAAAAATTTCGATGATTTTAAAATGCCTCTAAGTGAAGAATTAATTAAAATTTTTAAAGAACAAAAAGATTTAACAGGTTATCAAAGTTGGGTTTTTTTAGGCACAAATCATAGTACACCGATTAATGTTGAAAGTCCAAACAAAGCTTTGAAAATAATGGGTTTTGATGATGAAAGCAATGGTAAGAAAATTACACTTCATGGTTTTCGAGGTACTTTTAGAAGTATGATTGAAACATTAGATGTAAATAATCAATTCAGTTTTGAAATTAAAGAAAGAGCATTAGACCATCAAGAATCATCAAAAGTTGTTAGAGCATATGCTCACAAAGCTGATTATATAAAACAACTTTCTTTATTAATGGATTACTGGAGTGATTTTATTATTACTCTTAAAACCAAAAATTAAAAAATATCAAATAAGATAAGAGTTAATTCTCTTATCTTGTTAATTTTCTTTCATACCTAAATTTAATAAAACTTCTTCTATATCAAAAACTGTTACTCCTGTTGAAATCTTATGAGCTTTAATTTTCCCATCTTTAACCCATTTCCAAACAGTTGATAAACCTATCCCTAAATACTCTGCTAACTCTTTAGCTCTATATTTTGTTTTTTTTCTATTTTCCATAAATTAATGCCTAATGCTAAATTTATAGTTGCAACTACATAAACTGATTTAAATCTGATGGAATCCTACTTAAATTTAAACCTTTACTGCTCAGGAATTTTGATTTCATTTTTCCTGAGAATAAAAAAATTTGCGAGCGTATAATTCGACTGTATATTTTGTAAAAAAGAGTTTTGAAGATAAATAGTATTTGAAAATAGTCTGTAATTATATAAGAAAATTGCTTAGACATTTTTAAATTTAGAATGTAGTTTTATTACAAAATATTGATAGAGAAATAGGTGGTAAATATTTACCGAACAATAAAGCTATTTAGTTTAGCTTATTATATTAAGGAAAAAGAATGAATGATAATAGTTTCCGAAAACCTAATTATCCACCCAAAGGAATTTATCCTGGTTGTCATCTTAATGTATCATATAAAATTGATCCACAAGAAACGGAACAATTTAATCAAATAATACCTCCTGATGAAATAGATAGTCATATGCACGTAACTGCATCTACTAGAAAAGGGAAAAGTGAATTTTTAAAAATAATGTTTATGCATCGTGTTTCTAAAAAAGAAGGTAGTGTCGTACTATTTGATGTACATGGTGATTTATCTTTGCAGTGCATAAAAATGATGAACAGATTAAGTTTAGATGTAGAAGATTTTATTTTTGTAGATTTATTTCTAAAAAAGGGTTATACCCCAACAATAAATCCATTTAGAATTGGAAAAGTTAAGGAAGAAACTGTTTCAATAGTTGCACAAGAATTAATGAGTGCATTTGAAAGTATTATTTCTACCGATTTTACTGATAATATGGAAGTATTTCTCACTCCTTTAATCTATATATTGCTTATGAAAGGAGATTCTGGAATTGATGAGTTAATAAAATACTTAGATAATGAGAATTATGAAGAACTGCTTGCATTTGCTTTGACCATACAAAGTAAGTATCATAGAGATTTTATTAAAAATGAGTTTAATAAACCAAAATTCACAAAAACAAAAGAAGCTCTCTCTACAAAATTAAGAATATTTTTGTGTAATCCTGTATTTAGTCGTTTTGTTACTGGAGAATCTACAATTAATCTTAGAAAAGCTTTGAATAGTGGTAAAAACTTAATTTTCAGATTTCCAAAAGGAAAAATGAGAAAAGTATTAGCACCAGCAATAAAGCTTATTATGGCATTAATTCAAGGCATAGTTTTTCAAAAAGCAGATTCACCAAAAGATTTAAGACCAAAAACTTATTTAATTTGTGATGAGTTTCAAAACTTTTTTAGTCAAATATCTGATGAGATATTAAGTGAAAGTGGTAAAAATAATCTATTTATTACTATGGCACATCAATATTTAACTCAACTTGACACAACAAGTAGAGATGGTGTCTTAAGTGGTGCAAATATTTTTGTTGTTGGTAAAAACTCTGATAAAGAGTTAAATGCAATGGCAAAACAAATAGAAGTTGATGTTTCTTTACTCAAAAATTTAAAAAGAGGTGAATTTTATATCAAAGTAGGTTCTAATAATGCTATTAAAATATTAACTACGAATAAATATATTGATGATAAATATTCTATGTCCGAAATAGAATGGAAAAAAGTTAAAAAATATCAAAGAAAACGTTATTATAAAAAAATAGATGAAACAATTGAAGATATTTCTATTGTTTCTATTCCTGATAAGACTCCATCTTTACCAATACCAAAATTTGATGAAAATTAGGATTGTAATATGGCTAACTTAACAGAAAATCAACTAAGAGCTATTATATTATTAGCAATCTATAAATATCTCTCATCTTCAGATTTTGTGAAGATGGGGGTATTTAAAAAAAGGTCTTATTTAACTAACTCGTTAAAAATTTTAAAAGACTCAAAAAATCCATTAATTTCTAAATATGATTTTAATCCAATTAACGGAAAAGTTGAAAGTTTATATTTTTTAACAAAGAATGGTAAAAAGTTGTTAATTAATGAATTTTCATATGATGAATCAAATATTAAAATGCCAAGAGGATTGGATATGGTTTATCTCCACGATTATTATCATCGTAAATATACTATTGATTTTCATATTGCTTTTAGATTATGGATTGAGTCTAAAAATGGACAAGTTAATTTCCTAAATTATTATTTTGATAAAGCAGGTAATAATAGAAATGGAAATAGAAATGACTATGTAACTGCTTTAAATAAAATCCAACTAGATGAAAGAACTTCATTTATTCCAGATATTAATGCAAAATTTACAATTGATGAAAAAGAATATCTTTTTTTGTTTGAACAACATAATGGGAAGGATGCTAAAAGACTATTTGAACAATTATTTATACATATTCATGCTATATCAGCAAAAGCAATATCTTCTAAATATAATTATCAAAAACCATATAAAGTTGTAGTCGTTTGTGAAGAAGAGAGTGTTAAAACTTCAGTTATTAAAAGACTTCAAAAACTAAATAGAATTGAACACTATAACAATTTTTTTATCTTTAAAACAAACAATGAACTATTAGAAGATTTCTATAGTAATTGGACTTTGATAGATGAAAAAAAAGTCAATTTTTTCTAATCAGTACAAAATCTTAATATAGAATTATGTGTAGCATTATGAATAGCATTATGTATAACATCCCAATACTATTGAAGAAGCCTATAACTAGGTTATTTGATAGTATTTTTTCTATTTAAATATATACTATAAGTAGTAAATATTTTCTTTTTTTTAATATCAAAATTTTTTGGCGATATATCATAAAACTAATCAAATCTAGAGTAACTCTTTTTTTAGAGTTGCTTTATGTTTTATATCCCAAAAATGATAGAAGGAGTCGTATATGAAAAAAGAAAATAAATGCTTTGATATAAATAACTTGAGGCAAAAACAGCACTATACCAAGTGGAAGAAATTAATCAAAAATCTTGGTGATAAAGTAAATGATGAAGATAAGCAAAAAGAAAAAAAGGAAAAATCCAAAAATTTTGAGGATGTTTTTCCCATTAGTACCATAACTAGATGTTATGTAAATAGGTCAGATTATAAACTTTTTATAGAGGGAGCTTAACATGAATATTCCCCCATCTGCATTGATTGCTATTTTTATAGCTTGTTTTCAAATCCTTAAGGATACATTAGACAAAAAAGAAAATTAGATAACAGCTTTTAACAAAAAATATAAAAAACAAAAAAATAAAGGAAAAACCCATGTCAAAAAATATAAGACCCCTTTCAAATGATGAGCTTTTAAAAATTGCTCCATCAATCTTTTCTGAAAATCCAATTGAAACAGTTTCAGATAAATACGCATTTGTAGCAACTCATAAGTTGCTAGATACATTTAGAGATTCAGGTTACTACCCAATTATGGCTAGTGAAAATAAGGTTAGAGATGAAAATAATCAAGGTTATCAAAAACATATAATCCAATTTAGAAGCCTAGAAAACCTACTTAGACCTAATGCAAAAACTGAATATGAAGATATTGTTCTTACAAATTCTCATAATAAATCCTCTAGCTTCATTTTAGACCTAGCCATATTTAGGCTAGTGTGTGCCAATATGCTTGTAATTCCTAGTAAAAGTTTCGTTCATACTTCTATTGTCCATGTGGGCTTTACAGAAGATAAGGTTATAAATGCAATAACAGAAGTAACTTCATATATGCCAAAGATAAAAGAACAAGTTGCTTTCTTTAAATCTATACATCTCTCAAAGGCAGAAGAACAAATGTTAGCAAATGCTGCAATAGATATACGATTTGATACAAACACTCATTACATAAAATCAGAGGAGCTTTTAAAAGTGAATCATCAAGAAGATGAAATCCCAAGTCTTTGGAATGTTTATAACAGAATTCAAGAAGCGATGATTAGAGGTGGAGTTAAAATGAAAAATCTAGTTACAAATAAAACTTTTACCTCAAAAGCCATCAATGGTATTGATGCAACTATTAAATTCAATAAAGAACTATTCGAAGTTGTTGAAAAAGTTGCATATTTAAAATCAAACTACAAATTAGTAGCATAAGGAGAAAACAATGAATCATCCAATATCACAATACATACCACAACTCGAAGTTGATTTAATAGCACTACACACAGGTAATAATCAAGCCAAACAATGGTTTTACCAAAGTGTTATAAATATCTTAGAAAATCAAAATCTAACAGCTTTTACAAAAGCAGACCAAATAGCTGATGCTTTTATCTCTTTAGATTCAAAGCTTGATTACATAATAGAGCAACAACGATTATTAGCTAGTCTAAAGAAACAAATTGAGATAGCTAAAGAGTTAGCAAAAGAAGAAGTCTCAAAAGCTTTATTATCATTTGGTGTTACTAAGCTTGAGGGAATGAAAGTATCTAGTATAACAGCATCTAAAGAAACTGTTAAAAGTGTTGCAAAGCTTCAAATTCTAAATGAGGATGAACTTTTAAAAGCTGGATATTTTAAAGTTGAACTAGACTTACAAGCAATAGAAGAAGCTTTATTATCTGCAGATAAAAGAGAAGAAGTGCAAGATTATGCAGATATGAAAATTGAAAAAGTTGTAAAAGGTGCAACTATTAGAATAAATAAAAGAAAAAATGGTTTATCTAGTGATGAACTAAGTCTTGCAGCATAAGGAGTAAATTATGAATTCACAAAACCAACACCCTTTACAATTGGCACTTGAAGAATTAAAAACAATGCCTACTATTGATATTGATGGAAAATCATATACAACAGTTGCAAATAGAATATCTATTTTTAGAAGATATTTTTCTGATTATTCAATAGTTACAAATATTCTAAATGACGATGATATTAAAGTCGTAGTTCAAACAAAAATTACAACACCATCAGGAGTTATAATAGCAACTGGATTAGCTGAAGAGTTTAGAGGTAAAAATATCATAAATACAACATCAGCCTTAGAAAATGCAGAAACAAGTTCAATTGGTAGAGCTTTAGCTTGTTTATCTTTAGGTGGTAGCGAATATGCAAGTGCCAATGAAGTTGAAAATGCAATTTTTCAACAAAAGCAAATTAATCAAAACACTACAAATCAACAAAGTTACCAACCTCAAAGACAAGCTCAAAACCAATATCAACATCAAAAAGACTTCTCAACCTTACTAAATGCTGGTTTACAAATAATAGATAATGGTGATTCATTATTTATTTCAGGAGAGGGGATTTTCGAGAAAAAAAATATCATAAAAAATGCGGGTTTTAGGTGGAATGCTCAAAATAAGCAATGGTTTTTACCAAAAAGGCAAGCAGCATGAGTGAATTAATACCAAAAGAATTATTAAAAAATATTCCAAAACTCTATGAAACAGAAGAACAAGTAGACCCGATTGCCTATGTTAAGCTTTTCATTGATGGCTGGACTTGGTTTATAACTGAAATATCAATAGATAAAAACATTTGCTTTGGATATGTAATATCACCATTTTGTAGTGGAGAATTAGGTTATTTTAGTCTTAGTGAAATTGGAAATATTAAAGGAACTCTTAGAATAAGGGTTGAAAGAGATTTAGAATTTAAACCCACTAGATTATCGGTAATTAAAAGGGCTTCCTGATAATGTTAAAAAATATCTATATTCAAAATGAAGCAAAAAAAGGTTTCAAAGGGTGGACTAAAGAGGGATTGGAATTTTTATTATCATTGACAAGCAAGAATAATAGACTTAGATATAAAATAAAAAAACAGTTTGAAAAGCACATAAAAAATGAAAAAATATAGTCTAAGCCACATGGTTTAGGCTATTAAAAAATGATTATTTTTTTGTTTAAATATCATTATGATTTTGTCCTAACTTTGTATATGGCACTAAAATCAGAAATGTTAAGAAATCCTATATATTCAAGATTTGTATACAAAAGTTTGTCTAGCTATGCTTAACTATTTTAAATTAGTTAATTTAGGTTATTAATATTATTAATAATATTTATATTTATTATATTAATACATAAATACTAGATAGTAATGATAAGAAAGAATCAAGGAAGATAGAGAAAAATAACTATAGTCTACGATTAAGCTAATACTCAAAATAGTAGTAACAATAAATGTATACAAAAATTATATATATGAATAAAAATAATAAATAAGGAAATAATCATGGAAAATAAAAAAAGAAATAGAAAACAGCTAATAAGTACAGAGGGTTATATAAATAGATTGTTCCTTGAAAATTCAAAGTTAAATGTAGCAAGATTTGATTTAGGATATAAAAAACCTTTTAGTAATGAAATAACACTTGAAGATGCAAATAAAGACATTAACAAAATGTTAAATAACATGAGAAGTAAACCATCAATCTTCGAGCATAAAAAAGGTTATATTATAAAAAGGGAATATACAGAAGCTAAAGGAGTCCATCTGCATTGTGTATTTTTCTTTGACGGAAATAAAATTTTAAAAGATGAACACAAGATCCAAAAAATCGGTGAATACTGGAATAATGAGATTACTAAAGGTAAAGGAAGTTTTCACAATTGTAATATGAATACTTACAAATTCGATGGAACGGGTATGATAGATTATAAAGATACTGAAAAAAGAAAAATATTATTAGAGAATGTAACAAGCTATTTATGTAAAAATGAACAATCTATAGAGTCTGAAAATGAAGATAAAATAAACAGAGCATTTACTAGAGGAACATTACCAAGAGAAAAGAGTACAAGAGGTAGACCTAGAAAAGATTAAAATTCTTAATCTAAAACGACACCACCTGTCAATCTTATATATCATACTTCTATAAATAAAACATTAGGAGTAAGGGATGTTAAGATATATTTTTGGAGGTGTAGCACTTGCTGCAACTGGTTATGGAGTTAAAAGATATTTAGAAAGTAATATTAATATTTTTGATACATTTTCTGAATATGAAAAAAAGAGAGAATATTATGATGATTCACAAGGTGAAATTTTATCAGAATTAAAACAGCCGATTGAAAGATTTGAAAAAAGTTTGAATAATTTATATGGTGAAGTTTTGAAAGAGCTTAGAACAGCTGTTAGTGAAATAGATAATTTATCTAAAGATGAGTTTTGTGTAGATTTTGAATTATCACAAAAGAACTACAATTTTACTTGTGTAAATGATGAAACAGTACAAAATCTTAACAAATACACTGAAATATTAGTAAATGTTGAAAAATATATTTTAAAATATCTTGATACATTAGATACGATAATTATAAGTTCTAATGATTTTACAAAATATACAAGAGAAGATAAAGAATTAATTCAAGAGTTAATATATATACATAAAATAGTAGATAATATTAATAATCATGAGATAACTTCTGATGGAATAACTATTTCAAGAGAAGTAAAAAGAGCTTTTGGAAAGTTAGAAGGAATTATTGCTTAGGCTTCTTGTTTAAAGAAATTACATAATTCTATATCCAGAATCTGGGATATTCTTAAAAGTTGTTCTAAATTGAAATGTTTGTTACTATAGCAAATCTCAGCACCTGAAACAACAGAAACAGATTTATATCCCATTTGTAATGATAAATCAAGTTGAGATAAGCCTTTAGCTTTTCTGTGTTTTGCAACATTTTTGCCAATTACTTGGTAAAGCTGTTCAGGGGTAATGTCATGCATATAGATACAACCTACTATTAGTGATAAAATAATTATCTAAGTGTATCTTGTGTAGAATTTTGCATCAATCTATTTTGATACAATGTATAATAATAGATATTAATTATAGGAACTAAAATGAACATTCAAGTTGGACAAAAATATATAGATAAAAATAACAAAGTTTATCTTCTTTCAGAACAAGGATTAAGAAATGATGAAACTGGTGAATTAGTTGAATGTTATGAAGATAGTATAAAACTTTTAAGAGATGGAGGGTTATATACTGGATTATTTGAGAGTGCGTCTAATTATGCAGATAATGTTGTTATGGCTGGAAAACAAGGACATGGATTTGCAGGAGAAAAAGTAAATAATTTATATGACAAATTAACTGGAAAAGATGCACAAATAATTGGTGGTGATAATGCAAAGAATGGTGCTGATAGATTAGTAGATGGTGTAAATATTCAAACTAAATATTGTGCTACTGGATCAAGATGTGTTAATGAGTGTTTTGATGATACTACTAAGTTAATGAAGTATTTAAATTCTGATGGAAGTCCGATGCAAATAGAAGTACCATCTGACAAATATGAAGATGCTATTCGTTCTATGGAAGATAAAATTAGAAAAGGTCATGTACCAGGTATTACAGATCCAGAAAAAGCAAAAGATATTGTTAGGAAAGGAAATTTTACTTATCAACAAGCTGTAAATGTTGCTAAATTCGGAACAATTGAGAGTTTAACCTATGATGCAATAAATGGAATTAAGTTAGCTGGTATAAGTATGGGTATTTCTTCTGCAATATCTTTTGGAGTTGCTATTTGGAATGGTAAAGATTGGGAAGAAGCTTTAAAAGATTCTGTATATTCAGGATTAAAAGTTGGTGGTGTTGCTTGGGCAGGAAGTATTGTTGCAGCTCAATTGGGAAGAACTGGAATGGAGCAAACTTTAAGAGGAGCTACTGATTATTTAGTTAAAAATATGGGTTCAAAAGCTTATCATTTATTAGCAAATGCTTTAAGAAGTAGTGATAAGATGATTTATGGTGCAGCAGCAATGAATCATGCAAGTAAATTATTAAGAGGTAATGTTGTTACAGGTATAGCTACTACATTGGTATTATCAACAGCTGATTTTTACAGATTATTTAATGGACGAGTTTCAGGTTCTCAAGTATTCAAAAATGTTACAAAAACTGGTGCAAGTGTTGCTGGTGGTATTGGTGGATGGATGGGTGGTGCAATGGCAGGAGGAGCATTAGGAAGTGCTATTCCTATTGTTGGAAATGTTGCGGGAGCTATTGTTGGTGGAATAATTGGAAGTATGGCAGGTGGAACAGCTGCTCATAAAGTTACTGAAACAGTTTTAGACCATTTTATAGAAGATGATGCAAAAGAGATGTTAAGAATTATTGAAGTTGAATTTTCTCAATTAGCTTTTGACTATTTACTTAATGAAGAAGAAGCAAAAAAAGTAATAGATATATTTAAAGAAAAAGATATTCCTGATGTATTAAGAGATATGTTTGCTTCTAATGATAGAAATTTATTTGCTAAAAATCTTTTTGAAGCAAATATTGTAGAAATAGTAAAAAGTAGAAAAAAAATAACTCTTCCTTCAAATGAAAAGTTAATACAAGAATTAGGTATTGTTTTAGAAGAATTGGATGAAGAAAATAAAGATGAAACTAAACCAATATGTAAAAATTGTGGTTCATCAAAACACGTTATTTCAATTCAAAGTATAAAAACTGGGAAGAATGAGTCTAAATATAAATCAGATATTATGTCATCATATGTAGGTTCTAGCTCTGTACTTGGTGTAGCTAAAATATTTATGGATAATTTTGATAAAAAAGTAGAGAACACTGAATATAATACAAATGGGTTTGTATGTGGTGTATTTTATAAATGTAATAAATGTGAAATTGAGTTTAGTGAATAAAAACTGCTATTATTAGGGAATGAATAAAATTAAGAAAGTTTTTTTATAAATGAAAAAATCACACGATACACTAGCTCTTAGACTTTCACTTATTTTAACAAAGTTAAATAGCGGTGAAAGTTTTACAGCTAAAGAATTAGCCGAAGAGTTCAATGTAAATATTAGAACAATTCAAAGGGATATAAAAGAAAGACTTTTTTATATCCCTATTGATAAAAAAGGTGATTACTATAGTATGGAAAGCTATGCACTAGGTAAACTTAGCTTTCAAGATATTAAAAACTTTGCAACATTAAGTGGTATAAAAGAGCTTTATCCAGAACTTAGCAATGATTTTATTTCAGATATTTTAAATGTAAAACTAAATAAAGCCTATCTTATCAAAAATCAAAGCTTTGAAAATATTACTTCTAAAAAAGATTGCTTTGAACAACTAAGTGCTGCTATTATAAAAAATAGTCCAGTAAATTTTATATATTCAAATAAACCTAGAGTTGTAAATCCATATAAACTAATCAACAATAATAGTATTTGGTATGTATTGGCTGATGAAAATAATCAACTAAAAAACTTTACATTTTCAAAAATAGAAAAGTTTAAATGGGAAGATGAAACAAAAAAATTTACTCCTAAAAAAGAGTTTTTAGAACAAATTGAAAGAAATGATACTAATTGGTTTTCAAATGAAAGTATTGAAGTAACACTAAAAATTGATAATAGTGCTAAAGAGTATTTCTTAAGAAAAGAGATTTTACCAAATAAAAAACTACTTGAACAAAATGACAAGTATTTTACAATTTCTACGATAGTTTCTTATGATGATGAGATATTAAGAGTTGTGAAAGCTTGGTTACCTAATATCAAAATTGTTTCACCACAATACTTGCAAATAAAGTTAAATGATATATTAATTGCCTATACAAAACAATAATTTTTAAATAAAACCTACTAGACATTCTATGAGAAAATAATTCTATCTTAAAAGATTTGAGTCTTTCTAAACTAAATAATACAAAAACTATAATAATTTAAATTGCTAAAATAATTATCAAATTAAACTTTAGATAAAATCCAGCTCATTATTAATTTAGAGGACTATAAAATAAATGGCAAAAAAGAAAACTGTACAATCAATAGAACCCAATATTGCAGATTTAGCAAATAGTTGGCTAAAATCATTTAAATTAGATTATAAACTTGAACAGGAATCTTTAAATACAGAAATAGACAAAGCACTTAATGATTACCATTCTAAAAATGGTGGTATAGGTGGAAATCGTCCTGATGCAAAACTTTTATTACAAGATAAAAATCTAAATTTTTTCCCAATACTAATTGAATATAAAGGTTACAAAGATAAGTTAATTAAACTTGATATCAATGGTCAAATTGAAAATAAAACTGCTAAAAATGAACCTCATTTAACAAATATAAACTCTTATGCTGTTAATGGTGCTGTACACTATGCTAATGCATTACTTCATTATACTAGCTATACAGATATTATAGCTATAGGTATGACTGGTTATAAAAATGAAAGTGACTATAATATTAAACATTCAATAGGTGTATATTATGTTTCAAAATCAAACCTTGGAGCTGGTCAAAAGGTAGGTGAATATTCTGATTTTTCCTTTTTATCTTCTGAAAATTTTGATGATTTTGTTGCTAAAGTAAAGACATTACATTTAACACAAGAGGAACTGGACAAACTAAGAGAGCAAAAAGAAAAAGAGATTGACAAAAGTTTAAGAGACCTAAATAATGACATTTATCAAAATGAAAAAGGTTTAGGTGAAAATGATAGAGTTTATCTTGTAGCTGCTTCAATTATGGCAACGATAGGAATTCCTGGTAAAGTTGCTCCACTTGAGAAAGAAGATTTAAAATCTTCAATTGAAGAAGGTAATACAGATGGAGAAATAGTACTTAGAAAAATAAAAGCTTTTCTAAAAGAAAAAAAAATACCTCAAGATAAACAAGATATTATTATAAGAACTCTTTCGAATACTCTTTTAACAGACAACATAAACAAAGTTGAAGATGGAGAAACCCAATTAAAGAGAGTATTTACTAAAATTGTAGATGATTTAGGAATTTACTATAAAATTGGATTATCTACAGATTTTACTGGAAAACTTTTCAATGAAATGTATAGTTGGCTTGGGTTTACTCAAGATAAACTTAATGATGTAGTACTAACACCTTCTTATATTTCAACATTATTAGTTAAGTTAGCCAGAGTTAATAAAGATTCTTATGTATGGGATTTTGCAACTGGTTCAGCTGGGTTATTAGTATCAGCTATGAATGAAATGTTAAATGACGCAAAAGATACAATAACTTCACCAGAAGAACTAGTACAAAAAGAGATAAAAATAAAAGCAGAGCAACTATTAGGTTTAGAAGTACTGTCAAATGTTTATATGTTAGCAGTTTTAAACATGATAATGATGGGTGATGGAAGTTCTAATATACTAAATAAAGACTCTTTGAAATTTGATGGAAAATATGGATTTGGAAGAACTGATGAGATATTCCCTGCAGATGCATTTATATTAAATCCTCCATATTCTGCTAGTGGGAATGGTATGATTTTTGTTGAAAAAGCTCTTCAAATGATGAATAAAGGTTATGCAGCTATTATTATTCAAAATTCAGCTGGTTCAGGAAAAGCAAAAGACTATAATATAAATATTTTAAAACAAAATACATTAATTGCAAGTATTAAAATGCCTATAGATATATTTGTAGGTAAAGCTAGTGTACAAACAAATATTTATGTTTTTAAAGTCGGTGAGAAACACCACAAAGATGAAATCGTAAAATTTATTGACTTTTCAAAAGATGGATACTCAAGATCAAATCGTAAAAAAGCAAGTAGTAATCTAAAAGATACAGATAGAGCAAAAGAAAGATATCAAGAACTGGTAAATTTAGTAAGATTTGGTAAAAGTAAACTTAAAATATTTAGTGAAAAAGAATATTATGAATCTACTATAAATCCTAATGATGGTGCAGATTGGAACTATAATCCAATAATTGATACAAAACCAACTTTAGAAGATTTTAAAAAAACTATTAATGATTATTTATCTTGGGAGATAAGCCAATTATTGAAGTATCAAGGAAAGAAACAAGAGGGAAAGTAGATATCTCACTCAACAAAAAACTAGAAAGTGTTGAGTGGGGAGAATATAAATTAGGGGACTTATTTGAAATCAGAGGAAACCCACAATTAAATAAAGATAGTTTTAAATTCCATGAAAATGCAGAATTCCCTTATTTTACAAGAACAGCTTTTAATAATGGTATTTTAGGTTATGTAGAGTATTTCGATGACGAGCACAAAATAGAAGGGAACTGTTTGGCTGTAGGAATGATTGCAATGCAATTTTTTTACATGAAAAAAGATTTTTATGCAGGACAATTTACAAAAAGAGCAATTCCTAAATCTTTTTCATTGACACAAGGAATAGCAACTTATTTCATTAGTTTATTAAATAAAAATCAACAACGGTTTCAAAATGTTTTAGTTAGAGATTTTGAAAACGAATTTAATAAAACTATAGTTAAATTACCAATTAAAAATAGCCAAATTGATTTTGACTTTATGGAATATTTCATTGCAGAGCTTGAAATGGAACAAATAAATGAACTTCACACATACCTAAATGCTAGTGGTTTAAAAGATTATAATCTTACAGATGAAGAGCAAAAAGTTTTATATGAATTTGATAGTATGAAGTGGGGAGAGTTTAGACTTGGAGATTTATTTGAAAGAATAAAGACAAATAAGTTACCTTTTAAAGCAGATGAGCTACAAAAAGAGCCAACAGATAAATATATTCTTCCTTGTCTTACTTCAAGTTTTCAAAATCAGGGATTAAACTATTTTGCACCTAAAGATAATGCAACTATTTTGAAAAATGTAATTTCTATTCCTTCAAATAGTGATGTTTATAGAGCCTATTTTCAATCAAGAGAATTTACAGTTTTATCTGATGCTTATGCAATTGAGTGGATTTATGCGGATGATGAGCTATCATCTAATCAGTATTTGTTTACAGTGCCATGTATAAATAAAGTTACCGATTTATCTATTTACTCTTACAAAAATAAATTAGGTGGTTGGAATATTGTAAAAAATAAATATATAGGACTTCTTATAAAAGACAATCAGCCTGATTATAAAGCTATGGAAACTTTAATATCTGCTATAAAAAAACTTGTAATAAAAGATGTAGTTTTATATGCAGATAGTAAGATTTCAGCAACAAAGAAAGTGGTAAGTGGTAAATAATGACAACAGATACAATTGATAAATTTTTTCTTGATAATTTTATTAGCCTATTTGGTATAACAGGAACTTTTGTAATTATCATGATTGGAATAATCGCTTATTTATCATTTAAAATTGGTAAAAAACAAGTTCCAGATAGTTATAACACAAATAAAGTCCAATGTATGGATTATACGAATGAAATGGAAAAAAAAGGTTTTCCTTATCAATATTTAGCAATGACTTATTGCAATGGAAAACCTTTAAATACAAATTGTCCTTACTGGCAACCAAAAAAAATTTGTGAAATTAATCCACAAAATAAGTGTAAATTTTTTGTTTAAAATTTAGTTCTGAAAAAATATACATTTGCGTTATACAAATAGTTAATCCACTAGAGACTACTCATAAAGATTAAGTACATAGTGGTATTCAGCTAAAAATATTGAACTATTCGCAAATTTGGAACAGTTTCAAGGAAATATTAAGAACTTAAAATAATATATTTTATTAAGTTTAAACTTGATATAATATTCACCTTTAGGGTGAAATAATAGGAATAATTTGGAAGTAAGATTTAAAACAAATAAATTACAAAAACAATATGAAAATTCAAAAGAAGCTATAAAAGAATATGGTGTAGATGTAGCAAAAAAATATATTAATAGAGTTACTTTATTAAAAAGTGCTAAATCTTTTGATGATTTATCAAAAATTCCACAATTAAAATTTCATCCACTTACAGGAAATAGAAAAGGAGAGTTTGCAATATCCTTAACAGGATTTTACAGACTAATTATCACAAATGATGGTGATACATTCGATATTGCAAAAATCGAGGAAGTGAGTAAACATTATGATGACTAATACATATATTTCAGATTTAGCCATACATGCAGGAGAGTTTTTAGAAGAAACTTTAGAAGAAATAGGGATGACTCAAGCAGAATTAGCAAATAGATTGGGAAGACCTATTCAAGCTATAAATGAAATAATAAAAGGTAAAAAAAGTATAACTTCAACTACTTCACTTGAACTTGAAGATGTTTTAGGTATTCCTTCTCATATTTGGATTGGATTAGAAACTGAATATCAAATTGTAATTGCAAGACAAGAAGAGTTAAAACAAATGGAAGAAGAGAGTAAATTTGTAAAAATTTTCCCGTATATTGATTTAGTAAAGCTTGGATTTGTAAAGGCTACAAATATAGCAGTTGAAAAAGTTGATGAGCTAAAAAGTTTTTTTGGTGTAGCAAAATTAGCTCAAATACCACAAGTAAAAGCATATCAAGCAGCTTTTAGAGTAGCTAATGTAGATAATATTTCAAATGAAGCAATTGCTACTTGGATACAAGCTGTAAGACTAAAAGCAAAAGATATACAAACAGATAAATTTGATAAAAAAAAGTTAAAAGATAATTTACCTCAAATTAAATCATTGATGAATTTAGGTATAAAAGAAGCCTTGAAAGAGATACAAAAAATCCTAAATAGTTGTGGGATAGCGCTTGTGATGTTACCACATTTTAAAAATACTAAAGTTCATGGTGCAACTTTTTGGTTAGATAATGAAAAAAAAGCTGTAATAGCTATGACTCTAAGAGGTTCTTATAGTGATATATTTTGGTTTAGTTTCTTCCATGAAATAGGACATATTTTATTACACCCAAAAAGAGAAGTATTTTTGGAAAATAGTTGTGTAGATGAGAAACTAAAAAAACAAGAAGATGAAGCAGATAAATTTGCTAGTGAAACTTTGATAAATGAAAAAGAATATAATAAATTTATATCAAAAAAAGATTTTTCAAAAGATAGTGTAGTGAATTTTGCTAAAAAACTTGAAATAAAATCTTCTATTATTGTTGGAAGATTAATGCACGACAATATTGTTAAATTCAGTGATTATAATCTCTTATCTTTAAGAGATAAATATATATGGGAATAAAAGAGTGGTAAATTAGACCATACCATAGAGATAATTAAAAAGATTTATTAGATATAGCATTGTTGTATTTAATAAAATACGTTTTTATAGTTTTTATTAAGAAATTAACATTACAATAACTAAAAGTTAAATTTACAAAGAAAGTCAAGAAATATCTATAATTTAGAAGATGCATCATTTTTGTCGTCAATAAAACTATTTTTTGTATGATTCCTACCATCTACTAATTTTATATATTCAGGATTTTTACCTTCAATAAATTTCTTAATTTTATCATAAAGTGTATCTTTTATGTAATCAGCAGTTATGTAAAATTTTACTATTTCTTCTTTTCCTCCTTGTTTACTTTTTTTTAGTTTTATATATTTTTCATATTCTTTATTTTCTTCAATCTTTTCTTTATTTTCTTCAATCTTTTCTTTATTTTCTTCAATCTTTTCTTTAATTTCATAAAAAAGATCCATTTCATATTTATTGTAGGCAGATTTATAATTACCAATATCAGCAAACTCAGAAAAATCTAATGGTTTTTTATATTTCAGAATATGGTAGAATGATAGTTGTAAACTTACTTCTTTTGCCACAGTAGTCAAATCTTCTTGTTTGCTTTTTTTGTTATTTTCGGTTTTGCCTTTATTAATTTTATTCCCTTCTGAAAAATAAAATTTGAAATAATCGTAAATGTAAAACATATCTGCCCACTTCTTTTTATCATGACTTGATATATCACCAATTGTGGTTTTTGTATCAGAATCTACAATTAAATCTTCCAAAGAAAGTTCAAAAAAATTTTTAAAATCACATCTTTTATCATAATCTTCTTTTATTTTTTTTACAAAAGATAAAATATCATTTAAAGGTAAAGATGGATTTATAGAAATAGACATAGTATTAAACATTCTGAGCGGTTGTGCAAAATTTGGTATAACTTTATTTATAGTAAAGCTATTATCATTTTCATAAGCACCTTGATAAACTATATATCCCGCTCTTTCTTCATGGATATAGTTTTCTTTATAATTAGGGTCAGTAAATACTGTATCAATATGACTACTTATCTCTTCACTTGGTTCATAGTTATTGTTTTTTGGAAATAATTTATCTATATGTTTTTTAGTTATAGATTTCATTTCGTTTACAACATAATATTCTCTTTCTAATTTCCAATCTACGCTAACACATAAAACCATGATAATAAGAATTTTATCTGCATTAGTTGCTTTATTAAATAAGTTTTTTAGACTCTTTTTTTCATTATAATGGGATTTAAACATTTGAAATGTAGCATTATTATATGTTTGTATAATATTAAGTAAATAATCATTTTCGTATTGATTTAATAAAAGACTAAAATTATCAAATATAATTTTTAAATATATTAATTCTGACATAGCATAGGAATTAATTTCTTCTATATTTGAGTCTAAAAAGTTTTGATTTAAAAACAGTTCTTTATTTAAAATATTTAAATTTTCTAATAGTTTTGTTAATATTATAACTTCTTCATTTCTAATTGCCATTTCGTAAGCTATACAATGAGTGAATTCATAATCTTCATATTTCTCAATTCTACGATATTTCCATTTATTTCTATTAGGTATCTTTTTTGTAGAATAGATATTATAATCTTTAGTAGCTGGTGCTTTATCTTTTTCCATTGAAAATTAAATCCTATCTTAATAATCTTGCTATAATATTATCTAAGATAAACTTCAAAATCTTTCGGTAATTTATTTTTAATTAGGTGTTTGAGTAATATGAAAAATATAAATGGGTTGTAAATTGGGTTGTTATAAATATAATAGTATTTAATTTAATACTATATTATAGTACTTGTGTAGATATTTCCGAATGAGACTACCTAATTAAGTCATATTTATTTGTGGGAAAGTTTTTTGTAAAGCTTTAAATAAGCAAGAAAAAGAATATGATTTCTTGCTATTATTTAAGATTAAAGTAGTTAAATTTTATTATCTAATTTATTTTCTCTAACAGAGTGAATAAATGCAATGGCAATTGGAATAATAGCAAAAGCGATTATTAGACCATGAGGTAAATGCATAAATATCTGAACAATCATACTTATTGCTAAAAATCCAACAGACCACATTGCTCCATGTTCTAGATATTTATATTCAGCAACCATACCTCTGTCAACCATTAATATTGTGAGATTTCTTACGGCAAATGCACCAGCTCCTAAACCTAACATAATAATAATGATGTTTTGACTAACTGCAAAAGCTCCTAAAACACCATCAAAAGAGAAAGACATATCAATAAGCTCTAAATAAACAAATGATGCAAATCCTCCTTTTGTAAGTTTAGAATTAGCAACATGTTCTATTTTTTCTCTTTCAGTTTCCATGCTATTTGTTTCATGTTTTGTTCCATCATCTTCTAAAATACCTCTTAAAAATTCAATACAAAGATATAATAAAATACCATAAATCATAGGTAAGATTATTTCACTTTTATCAATTTTCTTTACAACATCAGATATCATTATTTCAGAAGGCGCATAAAACCCGATTATTGCAACTGTTAATATTGAAATTAGTATTTTTAAATTTCCAATGCTTGACCATCTTGACGCATATTTTTCAATTACTGCAATCCAATGAACATCTTTGTTTTCATTAAATAGAAATGATAAGAATATCATTAATAAGAATACTCCACCAAAAGCCATAACTATATGATGTGAAGCTGTAATAATTTTTTCATATTCAGCTGGATTATTTATTGCCAAAGTAAATGATTCAATAAAACTTAATTCTGTTGTTGTAAAAACTATTAAAATTGGAAAAACTAACCTTACCCCAAATACTGCAATTAACATACCCCATGTAAGGAATCTTCTTCTCCAAATAGGAGGCATATTTACTAAAATTAATGCATTTATAACTGCATTATCAAATGATAAACTTAATTCTAAAATTGTAAGAGTTGTACCTTGAACTATACCCAATATTCCCATATAAAATAGTTCAATTACTACTGATACAGCAAAAAATAAAAAGAAAGTATTAAAATAACTTAATGTTGATTTTTGTTTAATTTGTTCGACCATAAATTTATCCTAAATTTGTTAAATGAGCCCGAATCTTAGCAGTTGTAAACTGAATATATGATTTCAACACAATTTATATACAATTGTTTTGGTACTATTCCATATTGTTTTTTGGGAAACAAAAATTAATTATATTTAAAAGGACGCAATCCATGAAAAGAATTTTATTAGGAACAGCAGTAGTATTAGCATTATTAACAGGTTGTACAGAAGAAAAAAAAGAAACTCCCGCACAAAAAACTGAAGTTGCTCCTGTGGCTGAAGTAAAAAAAGAAGTAGAATCCGCAACTAAAGTGGTTGAAGAAGTGAAAAAAGAAGCTGAAGCAGCAGCAACTCAAGTTGTTGAAGATGTTAAAAAAGAAGATGAAGCAACTGAAGAAAAAAAAGAAGAAACTAAATAATTCTATTATTCCGTGTTAATCTATAAAATTGACACGGAACTTTTATAAAAAAACTCCATTTATAAAATAATATCTAAGTAAATAAAAAGAACACAAAAATATAAAAATCGAATTAAATAAAATTGAGTATTTAAAGCTGTAATTTAAATCTTTATTTGTAAATTTAGGTACAACAAAACTTGCAATCGCAAAAAAAGTTCCTAAAAATAATGTGAACCAAATAAAATATCCTACAAAATAATACTCTTTTTGAAGCATACAAAACGGACATTGATGAGTGGGAAGTTGATAAATATATGTTGAAAAGAAATAAGTAATTGCATAATATGCAATATATAAGAAAAATAGATTAATTATAAAATTTAGCATTTTTTGCTTTTGAATATTTGTAAAAATAGTTAAAATATAAATTAAATAGAACAGACCCACAAGCATAGAAGTTGATAGATTAAAAGGAATGTTATTTCCTGTTGAATTAGCTCCAAAAATTACAGAACAACACATTACAGGCTCTTTTGTTGAAATACTTGAAAGATACAATATATCAAGGGTTGTTTCAATTAAAATTAATATAAAAATAGAAATAAAAAAAGCAAATTTTCTTTTTGTATATGGATAGATTTTTTCTTTTAAATCCAAACTATTAATTATTAACCAAACACCAATACAAAATAAAATGATCAGCTTTAAAGCTAATAATATTTCACCATAATTATTCGCTTTTATAACTCCAGCTGCACACATGGCTCCTGGAATTATATGTGATAAATTATCTAAACTATAAGCAAAATATGGAAATAAAAATATTTTTACAATAAGAGTAAAAAATATAATAAGTATTACTAAATATGAGGTTTTTTCAAGCTTGTATTGTTTAGATGTTGTTTTTTCATAATCCCAATTTTTAATTATAAAAGTAGAAAAATAAAAAGCTATAAAAAGAAGAATAAATAAAATAATTTGAGTAAATAAATATATAATAATCTCATTAGATAAAAGTATTTCACTCACAAATTATTCCATTTTTGATATTTATTATATCGTCAACGAAATTAAGATTATCAAATATTGGGTCGTGAGTTGCCACAATTATTGTTTTATTTAAATCTTTTAATATTTTTAAAGTTTCGATAAAAATAATAGAGTTATCATAATCTAAATTTGCAGTAGGTTCATCACAAAGGATAATCTCTGGATTATTAACAATTGCTCTAGCAATGGCACATCTTTGTTTCTCTCCACCTGAAAGATTATAAACTAACTCATCTTTTTTATGATTTATATTTGCCAATTCCAAAGCTTTTGAAACCATTTCATCTATTTGTTTTTGATTAAATCCAAGTGGGATTAAAGCGATAGAAACATTGTCTTTTACACTTAAAGTATCAAATAAATTGTATGATTGAAAAATAAATCCAAGGCGTTTTGCTCTAAAATTTGAGGCGTGCAAATCAGGAAGTTTTGCGATATTTTCATTTTCTACAACTATACTTCCACTTGTTGGTTTTAATAAAGTTCCAATAATCGATAAAAGTGTAGATTTTCCACTTCCGCTTATTCCTTTTAAAATAACACATGACGAATTTTTGATTTCTAAATTGATATTTTTTAAAGCTTGAAATTCTCTTTTTGTATTTTCATTAAATATTTTATTTAGGTTTGTGATTTTTATCATTTCATACTCTCATTTGCATCGATTACTGATATTTTCCAAACTGGAATTAAAATAGCACTCAAAAAGGGAATTATAAAAAATAAGAAAAGAGTCACAATTATTGTGAAATCAATATTTGGATTTAAAATAAAATCATTTTGAACATTTGAAAAACCAATAAAAATATTTTTTAAAATAGGCGCATTTAATATAAATACAAAAATATATGAAATAATAATTCCAATAATAAAAGCCATGAATCCAACTATAAAATTTTCAATAATTTTTAATTTAATAATATCTTTTATGCTCCAACCAACTGCTTTTAAAATACCAATCTCTTTTTTATCACTTGAACTAATCATCGAATATCTTTGGTATAAAATTAAAATAAAAGTAAAGATTACAACTATAAATAAAACTAAGAAAATCCCGCCTTTATAGTTGAACATATTTTCGTACTCTTTTTTTAGGCTTTCTTTTTGTAAAATTCTAATATTTGAGTGTTTTAAAATCAGTTGTTCTTTTATATTTTGTCTTTCTAAATTATTTGGGACATTTAAAACAATATCAGTTGAATTTTCTTCATTAATATTTAAAATCCTTTTTGCAAGATTTATATCCATAATTATTAAATCATTTGCAACTAAATTTGCTTCTTGTGGTAAGTCTTTGAATATTTTTACGGTTGTTAATTCATTATTAGAAAGTTTAAAATCATAAGAATCAAAATAGTGATATTTATTAAATATTTTTTTTATTCCATTTCCAATAATCATTGAGTCATTTTGTAGAAAATCAGAGATATTTAAGATTTTTAAAAGTTCTTTTAGATTTTTATTGGTATTTTCTTCAAATAAATCAAGCCCAACAATTGTAAAATAAACATTTTCAGGCATAAAATAATATTGTCCATAAACTCTTTGTTGTGTATTCTTTATTCCATTTATAGAAGAAAAATCTTCAATCCATGAGATTGGTGTATCCAAAATTTTCCCACTATTTATTTTTTGAATTACAAAATCATTTTGGTTCTCTAAAGTAGAAAAAGCTTCTTTTTTTAAACTATTAGAAATAAATAAAACACTAGAAATCAAAAAAACAATTAAAATTGAGATAATAAAAATGGCAATATGTTTTGATTTATGTTTGAGTAGTAAAAGAAATAAGAAATTAAAAAAAACACTATTTTTCATAGATAAAATCCAAGTAGTTTATTTGTAAGTTTATAAAATGAATCGTATTAGAAAAATCATCTTGTTCTTTTATTCTTGATTCGTAGATATTATTTGAATAACTGAAATTTGAAAGTTTTGAAATCGTACTTATTTTTGTAGTGTAGTCAATTTTATTATTTAATTTAGAGTGAAAAAAAATAAAAAAAACAAAAGATAAAATAAAAAAAGTTATAAAAAAGGTAAATCTTTTTGTTAATGTTGTGATTGAAAACTCCTCTTCGAACTAAGGTATTTTATCTTTATTTAGTTAATTTATAGTTAAACAAATTATATAAAAAAGTAATTTAATGATATTATTAATAATAATTTCTATTGCCAGAAAGCCCGTAAAATAGCTGTTTAAGTCTTATCTAAGTAATAATATATATAAAAAAGTATATAATTGCGCGAATATTTAAGGAGAAACTATGCCAAATAAACAGCAAATTGATGAGTTAAAAGTAATTTTACTTGAAAGAAAAGAAAATATTTTATCAAATATTAATAATAGTAGAGCGAATATTGATCAATTAAAAGAGCAAGAAATTAATGATGAATTAGATTATGCTGAATTAATTAGTGATTCTTTTACAGAAGGAATGATTGCTAATCATCAAATTGATGAATTAAGACAAATTGAAGAGTCTCTTAAAAAAATTGAGCTAGGAACTTATGGAATTTGTGACATGTGTGGAGTAGTTATTCCAATAGGAAGATTAAAAGCAAAACCATTTGCAAAATTTTGTACAGAGTGTAGAACAGTTTATGAAAATGAAACAATGAAAAGAGCTAAAAATTGATAAAAAGAGTTTATCCGAAGAATGATAAAACTTTAAATTTCAAATTTGTTCAAAATGATGAAGATTTTATAGTTGAAGAACAACCTATAAAATTTTCTGGTGCAGGAAGTTTTTTAGTTTTAAAGATAGTAAAAAATAACTGTGATACTTGGGAATTAATAGATAGATTAGCAAAATTCTTGAATGTTTTTTCCAATGAAATTGGTTATGCTGGTCTTAAAGATAAAAGAGCAACAACAATTCAATATATTACTATTCCAAAAAAATATTCAAAAGAAATCAAACTTTTTAGAAATAAAAAAATAGAAATTCTAGATACTTTTTTACATAATGAAAAGTTAAATATCGGTGATTTAGAAGGAAATAGATTTAAAATCAACCTTCACAATGTTGAAATAACTGATATAAATCATATTCAAAAAATCATAAAACTTATTGTTAAAGAAGGGATGCCCAACTATTTCGGTTATCAAAGGTTTGGGAAAGAAGTTGTTGATAATCTTGCTAAAGCAAAAGATGTAGTTTATGGTGAAGAAATAGTAAAAGATAAGAAGTTGTCAAAAATGCTTATTGCTGCTTACCAAAGTAGTTTTTTTAATGCTTGGTTAGTTGAGCGATTACAATTATCAAATGAAGAATTTAAACTTTTAGATGGAGATATTTTTTTAGATTTGCAAAAAGATAAATTATTTACTCCAAAAGTTATAACAGCAAATATAATAAATGATTTTAATAATTTTAAAATTACACCAACTGGATTACTTCCAGGAAGAAAAGTTTTTAAAGCAGTAGGTGAGGCATTATTAATTGAGCAGAAGTATGATGATTTATATATTCAAGAAAAAGGCTATAGAAGAGAAGCAATTATTTTTCCAAGAGATATAACATGTAAATATGATGCTAATAAAAAGATATGTAGTTTAGATTTTGTTCTACCAAAAGGTTCTTATGCTACAGTTTTGGTTGAATATTTAGCTAATAGAAATTTTTCTTAAATTTTTAAATTTTTCGAGCATAAAAAAAGGGATATTTGGTTTTCCAAATATCCCTTTTTTATTTTATAGTTTTTTCTTATGGTAAAGTGATATATTTTGAATCGAAATATATTTTATTCCCAATTGCTATCATTCTTTCTTTATTGTCAAAGCTAAATTTATAAATTCTATCATCAGTAAAATCATGATTTATATTTATCAAATAACCTTGTGATTCAACAGCATATAATGAATCAGAAAATCCTAAAGCATGGATTTTTGCATATTTATATTTTTTCTTTGCAACTTCTACTAAATTTGGAGTTAATCTTATAATTTGACCATCAATTGTAGCTATGTAAACATCTTCTTTATTTACAATAATATCTCTTACTTCATAATTTTTAGTGATAATTTCTTTTGAAGAAATAGATACGACTTTATTTGGACTAGCAACTATTAGTGTTTGAGAACCATCAATTACATTTAATGAAATAATATTATTAAATTCACTATCTGGATCAACTGAAATATTTCTAATAGACTCATTTGTTTGTGATGAAACAATAATAACTTTTCCATTTAATGTTGGGAAAAGTATCAAATTCCCCATAAAATATGGATTTGTTATTCTTGTATCATTTGCTAATGATATAGGTAAATACTCTTTATATAATGTTTTATTTGTTTTAATATCAATTAATTCAATTGTATTATTTGAATAAACCAAAGCTAATTTGTTATCTTTTAAAGATGCTGCAACAACAACATCTTTTACAATTCTCTCTTCACTACCAATTAATATTTTATTGATATAATTTGTTGCAATAATTTTTCCATCAGCACTTACGTTTAAAAAGTCAAAATTTTCTGGTAATTTAAAAGATGAAATTCCTTGTGTAGTTATAACTTTTTTATTATCTAGTGTTGCACCAATTTTATTCATCGATGTTATTGATGAAGACATAGATTCTTTATTTAATTCTATATTACTGCTTACATCTTCAGGTTCGAAATACTTTTTCCCTGAACAAGCTGTAAATAAAAATATTGCTGATAATGAAATTAAAAAATATCTCATGGTTTTCCTTATTTTGTAAGTAGATAGTGGTTTAATAATTTGGCTAATTCAAAAGCTTTTGAAGTTTGTGGAATCAATGCTAGAGTTGTTTTTGCTTCATTAAATTTTCCTTCATTTGTTAAAAAAAGTGCTTTGTTAAAAATAGCAAATTCTTTTAATAAAAAATCATTTTGCATAGATAAATTATCTAATTCACTAATATTTTTATTAGCTAATGCAGTTTGATATTTTGATAACTCTTTTAATAAAGGAACACTTATCTGTGCAACTTTAGCTTCTTTTTTTGCTTGTAAATAAAGAGCAATATCATAAAGCTGAGGATTTTTATCTTTTAATGTTGCCAAAGCTTGAGCATTGTTGCTATTTTCTAAAACCTGATTGAAAGCAATATTTGCTTTAAGTTTATTTGATTGTGCTAAATTTTCTTTAATAAAAAAACCAATAATTCCTACTATTATAATAATCACAAATGCAAAGATTAATGTTTTATATTTTTCAAAAAACCTTTCACTTTTTACAAAACTTTCTAAAAATTTCTCTTCGCTACTTAGCCCTGTTTTAACATAATCAACATTTTCTTTTATACTCATTTTAATAACCTTTTTGAAAAGTAGTTGATATGGTACAAAATTTTTAATAAAATCTTACTTTTATCTTACTTTTTGTATAATATTTATCTATAAATTTATAAGGTTATGAAAAATATGAAGAGATTATTATTAGCTTCTGCACTTACATTGGTTATATCGCAAAGCATTTTTGCAAACGAGGAAGTTGTTCCTGAACAATCAAGATTTGAATCTTTATCAAAACTGACAAAAGTAATTGGCACTGTTGAGAAGTATTATGTTGATGACATAAAATTGCAAGAAATTGTTGATAAAGCACTAAAAGGTTTAATGCAAGAATTAGATGCCCATTCATCATACTTGGATAAAAAGGCATCAAAAGAGATGTCTGTTCAAACTCAAGGTGAATTTGGTGGATTAGGTATTACCGTTGGAATGAGAGATGGAGCTTTAACAGTAATCTCACCTATCGATGATACTCCTGCATTTAAAGCAGGAATCAAGCCATTAGATATCATTTTAAAAATTGATAACACATCATCAATAAATATGACTTTAGATGAAGCAGTTACATTAATGAGAGGAAATCCTCAAACAGACATTACGCTAACAGTTGTTAGAAAAGGTGAAGTTAAACCTTTAGAAATAAAAATGAAAAGAGACATAATTAAAATTCAATCTGTTTTTGCTAAAACAATTGAGAATACGGATTTGTTATATTTAAGAGTTTCTAGTTTTGATGCAAAAGTTACAGAAGACTTAGAAAAAGCCATATTAGCAAATAAAAATATAAAAGGTTATATTCTAGATTTAAGAAATAATCCAGGTGGATTGTTGTCTCAAGCTATTGGTGCGGTTAATTTATTTGTTGACAAGGGCATTATTGTCTCTCAAAAGGGAAAAAATCCTGATGATGAAGAAAAATTTGAAGCATCAGCATCAAAAACAAAAACTAAATTACCTTTAGTTGTTCTCGTAAATGAAGGTTCAGCATCAGCTTCAGAAATTGTAAGTGGATCATTACAAGATCATAAAAGAGCAGTAATTATTGGTGAAAAAACATTTGGAAAAGGATCTGTTCAAGCAGTTTTACCTATTGAAAATGATAGAAGTGAGAATATAAAATTAACTATTGCAAAATATTACTTACCAAGTGGAAGAACTATTCAAGCAACAGGAGTAACACCTGATGTTATTGTAAATTCTGGAAAAGTTACACAAGATGATGAAGATAAATTTAAAATAAAAGAAGCTGATTTAAAAAAACATCTTGAGGGAGAACTTGAAAAAGTAGGAAATAAGAAAAAAGAAGAAAAAGTAATAGTAGATGAAAATAAAAAAGTGATTACAGGTGAAGATGTATTAGGAGATAATCAATTGAATACTTCTATTGCAATTTTAAAAAGTTTAATAATAATGAATAAATAATAGGAGACTAAATGAAAATAAGTGATATTGTAGCACTTAATCTTTGGCCTGATTCAAAGAAAACAACAACTCAAAAAGGTATTTCTGAGTTGGAAGACTTAGGTTATAATCTATTTTATATTGGTAAAAATGCAGATCTTTATACTTGTCCTGGAGTTGAACCAAAAGTATTATTAGTAAGAAGTGATAGATGTTCTGTTTTTGATATTCCATTAAATCTTTTAATTGATGGAAAAGGTGTTTCTCAAACTACTATTTCTAATAATGGAGCTGAATTTGCAAAAGAGGCTGGTATCAGAACAGCAATTTTATCAGAAAAAGTTGATCAAACTTTGAACATAGCGCCAAGATGTCAACTTATGGAATTATGTAAACCTTTGGAAGCTGAAGTTAATGGAGATGTGGTTCAATTTGAGTTAATTTTTAGAAATTATCTAACTGGTTCACTTTTTGATGCTTATCAAAATAATTTAGATCCATATGGTCTTAATTTAGCTTCAGGTTTAAAACAATGGCATAAATTTGAAACTCCAATTTTTACACCAACTACGAAAGGTGTTAAAGATGAACCTTTAAATTCACAAAAAATTAGAGAATTATTTCCTGAAATTATTTCAAGTCTTGAAAAATTATTCAAAGATTTTACTGCTTTTGCATATGAAAGAGGAATCATTGTAGTTGATACTAAATTTGAAATATTTGTTAATTCAAAAAATGAGTGGGTTTTAGGTGATGAAGTTTTAACACCTGAAAGTTCAAGATTTATTTCAAAAGAAGATTTTGATGCACAAAATTATATTTCAATGGATAAACAAATTCTTAGGGATTTTGGTAAAGAAGATAACTGGAAAGAAAAAGCTAAAGCACTTAAATCTGGTGAAAAATTAGATGTAGTTGTTCCTCAAGTAATTAAAGATAAAATTTTAAGCGGATATACAACAATCTTAAACAGATTGAGTAAATAGTTTAAAAGGATAAATATTAGGTTTTTTTGCCTAAATTATTGTAAGGCAGATTTAGATATAATCGCAAAAAAAATAAATTGAAGGTAATAAATGAAAGCAATCGTAAATGTAGCATTGAAACAAGGTGTATTAGATGACCAAGGCAAAGCAACTCATCATGCATTAGATACTCTAGGATTTAAAGAATTAGTTAAAAATGTAAGAATTGGAAAACAAATTGTTATAGAATTAAACTCTACAGATAAAGTATCAGCAATAGAAGAAGTTACAAAAATGTGCCAAAAACTTTTAGCTAATACTGTTATTGAAGATTATGATATAGAAATAGTAGGTTAATATGAAAATTTCAGTATTACAATTTCCTGGAACAAATTGTGAATATGATGCAAAGTATGCATTTGAACAATTAGGTTGTGTTGTAGAGATTATTTGGCATAAAGAAAAAGAAATTCCTTCAGATACAGATTTATTAGTAATTCCTGGTGGATTTTCTTATGGAGATTATTTACGAAGTGGAGCAATTGCTAGATTTGCAAATATTATGGAATCAGTTCAAACTTATGCTGCAAATGGTGGAAAAGTTTTAGGAATTTGTAATGGATTTCAAATTTTATTAGAAGCTGGATTATTACCAGGTGCTATGAAAAGAAATGATTCTTTACATTTTATTTCTAAATATCACACTTTAAAGGTGATAAATACTGATAATAAATTTTTATCTTTAATGAAAAAAGATCAAGTTGTAAATATTCCAGTTGCACATCATGATGGAAATTATTATATAGATAAAGCTGGATTAAAAGATTTAGAAGATAATAATCAAATTCTTTTAAAATACTGTGATAAAGATGGGAATCTAGTAAATATGAATGGTTCTTTATTAAATATTGCTGGTATTTGTAACAAAGAAAAAAATGTTTTTGGTTTAATGCCACATCCTGAACGAGCTATTGAAGAACTTTTGGGTTCTATTGATGGTGTAAATATGTTAAAGGGTTTTTTACAATAGGGAGTAATCTCCTATTGTAAAGACTAAAATGCTAAAAATATTAAAACTACTTATTTTATTAAATGTTTTTTTATGTGTAAATCTTTTTGCATCAAAAAGTTTATATCTCTCATACAATAAAATACCAACAAATATTTACAAAAATCAGAAATTTGAAGTTGTAGTAAAGGCTTTAATTACAACAAATGATTTTGATTCTTTGGCAACAACTTTTTCTAATTCTTCAAATATTACAATTTTAAATCCAAAAAATCCTTGGCGAAAAGTTACAAATGATACCTATGAAAATAGTTACTTTTTTAAAGTGAAACAAGGAAATTTTAAATTTCCAGAAATTAGTATAGTATTAATGAACGGTAGTGCAATGATTGATTCTAGTGAATTAAGTGCTCCTGTAATTAGATATTCAGATATTGGGAAAGGGGACGAAAGATATTCAGGTGTGATTGCTGATGATATTTTTTTAAAAGCATATAAAACAAAACAATATAATAACAAAGAAGCTTTAACTATAGTAGATATAGATGCGATTAATTCAAATCTTGAAGATTTTAAACTAAAAGATGTCGAAGAACAAGGTGTATCTGCAATAAAAGAAAATGATGAAAAACAAAATTTAGTTTATTATTTTGTTACACCAATATACAAAAAGAAAATTGTAATTACTTATTATAATACTAAAACGAAAAGTCTAAAGGATTTTACTATTCCTTTATTATTGCAAAATGAATTAGTAAGTACACAAACAGATTTAAATCCAAATGATTCAAGTTTTGAAAAGTATAAAAAAATAGCTTCAACTACTTTTTTTATTCTATTTTTAATATTATTTATATTAAAAAGAAAAAAAATATTTTTATATATTTCATTGATACTTCTGGTAATTTCAATTATTTATTTTTTACCAAATAGTACTGGAATAGTAAAAAAAGATTCTTTTGTTTATATTTTACCAACAAAAAATTCAACTATATTCTTTAAATTAGAAAATGACCAAAAAGTTGAGATATTAGAAAAGAAAAATGGCTTTATTAAAATCTTAGGGAAAGAGAATGATTTTATAGGCTGGATAAAGGAAGAAAGTTTTGCCACGAATTAGAGGAATTATATTATTTATACAATTTTCAATTACTGTTGCAATAACAGTAGTTTTGATGTATATATTTAAAAATCATACGCATAAAGTAATAAAAGCATGGATGATTTTTCAAATGTATGTTTTAGGAATAAAATTAGAAACTCAAGGGAACTTGGATGAGTCATGTGACATGATTTTAATGAACCATCAATCTTTATTAGATATTATCGTAATGGAATATATACATTCAAGAGACTTAGCTTGGGTTGCAAAAAAAGAGATAACTGATTTATTCTTTTTTGGACATATAATAAAAGCTCCTAGAATGATTAGCATTGATAGAGAAAATAAAGCAGGAATAATGCATCTTTTTAAAGAAGCAAGAGATAGGCTAGATAAAGGTCGACCAATTGCAATGTTCCCTGAGGGAACTAGAAGTAATGGAAAAACAATGTTAAGTTTTAGACCAGGAGCTAAAATGTTGGCAAATAGATTTAATTTAAGAGTTCAGCCTATTGTTTTGTTTAATACAAGAAATATTGTTGACTCAAAAAAATTATTAGCAACTCCTGGTATTGTAAAAGTTATTTATTTAGAACCTGTACAAGCAGACAAAAATACAGATTGGTTTGAAAAAGTAGAAGAAAAAATGAATGAAGTTTTTAATAAAGAATGCAATAACTATGTCTCTTAATTGGTCAATGATTCTTGCAATTGGAGTTGGAGGATTTATAGGTGCAATTGCAAGAGCTTATGCAGTTCATGTAACAAATAGATATTTCCCTATAGAATTTCCTCTCGGAATATTACTCGTAAACTTAGTAGGTTCATTTTTAGCTGGAGTTTTATTCGCTTATTTTTCAAATTATCCACTTTCTGTAAATCTTAAAGCATTTTTAACAACTGGCTTTTTAGGTGCTTTAACTACTTATTCAACTTTTGCCATAGAATCATATTTATTGTGGGGAACATCAATCTATATAGCTATTGCAAACATCGCGTTAAATTTAGTTGGAACAATATTAGCTGCTGGTGGTGGATTTAAACTTATGCATTTCTTTTTAAAGTAAAAATCACAAATTTTTTTAAGCATTATGTAGTTATAATGACGCAAAATCAATAGAAGGATATATCATGAGTATGCCAAGTGGTATGGAGTTAGTATTAATTGTATTAGTAATATTATTAATGTTCGGAGGTAAAAAGATACCAGAATTAGCTAAAGGTTTAGGTTCAGGTATTAGAAACTTCAAAAAAGCTATAAAAGATGACGAAGATGAAGTAGTACAAAATAAATCAGATGAAATTGAAAAAAAATCTGGAACAACTACAACAGAAAAAAATGAAACAAAACAAGCATAAGAGAAAATATTGCAAAATTTAGTAAAAGAATTTATTGAAAATAAATTAAATACAAGCATTGTTTTAGAAAAACCAAAAGATTTATCTTTTGGACACTATGCAACACCTGTCGCATTTTCTCTGGCAAAAGAACTCAAAAAATCACCAATGGTTATTGCTGATGAATTAGTTTTAAGTTTAAGCAATTCTGATATGTTTGAAAAAGTTGAAGCTGTAAAAGGTTTTATAAATTTTAAATTATCATCATCGTTCTTACAATCATTAGTAAATAATGCATTAAATAACAAAGAATTATTTGCAAAACAAACAAAAAAAGATGAAAAGATACTATTAGAATTTGTTTCTGCAAACCCAACAGGTCCTTTACATATTGGTCATGCGCGAGGTGCTATTGCTGGTGATTCATTGGCTCGTGTTGGAAAATATTTGGGTTATGATATAACAACTGAGTATTACATAAATGATGCTGGTGCTCAAATGGATTTATTGGGATTATCAGTTTCACTAGCTGCTAGAGATTTCCTTTTTAAAGAAGATGTAACTTATCCAGAAACTTATTATAGGGGCGAATATTTGATAGATATTGCAAATGTAGTAATAGAAAAATTTGGAAAAGATATAATTTATGATGAGGCAAGATTTAAAGAGATAGCCTTTTTTTCAAAAGATTTAGTTATGGAAATAATAATTAAAGATTTAAAAGATTTAGGTATTACTTTTGATAATTTTGTATCTGAAAAATCATTATATTCTTCATGGGATACTACAAAAGAAGTACTAGAGAAGAATGGTTCTCTTTATTCTAAGGATGAGAAAATTTATCTAAAATCAACTCAATTTGGTGATGATTCAGATAGAGTAGTTGTAAGAGATAATGGAATCCCAACATATCTTGCCGGTGATATTATTTATCATAAAAATAAATATGATAGAAAATTTGATAGATATATAAATATTTGGGGTGCTGATCATCATGGTTATATCTCAAGAGTAAAAGCAGCTGTTGAGTTTTTAGGAAATGATTCTTCAAAACTTGAAGTAATTTTATCTCAAATGGTTCAACTCTTAAAAGGTGGAGAACCTTATAAAATGAGTAAACGAGCTGGAAATGTTATTTTGATGTCTGATATAACAGAAGAAATTGGTGCTGATGCATTAAGATTTATTTTTTTAACAAGAAAAAGTGATACTCATTTAGAGTTTGATATTGATATGCTAAAAAATCAAGATTCTTCAAATCCTATTTTTTATATAAATTATGCCCATGCAAGAATAAATCAAGTATTTAAGAAGGCTGAAATAACGCAAGAAGAGATAAAAGATATTGATATAAAAGATTTAAATCAAGATGGATTAAACTTAGTTTATGAATCACTTTTATTAGAATCTATTTTAGTAGAAGCGTTTACAAAAAGAGATATGCAAAAAATTACAGAATATTTATATTCATTAGCTTCAAGTGTTCATAAATTTTACAATGAACATAAAGTTATAGGAAGTGATGAACAAAATATGTATTTAAAAGTTTTAGCAATGGCAGCTTTAAGTATAAATGTTGGTTTAAGTCTTTTAGGAATTAAAGCTAAGGAACAGATGTAGTGAGATGGATTATTACTGTATCTGTTATAATTATTGCATAG
The DNA here is from genome assembly GCA_028690445.1 of Aliarcobacter sp. Classification (GTDB taxonomy): domain Bacteria; phylum Campylobacterota; class Campylobacteria; order Campylobacterales; family Arcobacteraceae; genus Aliarcobacter. Next base: position 171,267 of record JAQVBE010000001.1, read on the forward strand.
AATTATAACAAGTTGTTAAAAGGAGAGAAGTAATTCTCTCCTTTTTTTAATTTTCTTTAGTTGTTAATTCAGATAAAAATTCTTCTAATGAGTATTTATTTCTATATTTTTCACTCATTAAATGAATAAACATATCACCTAAATCAATAATTGTCCATTCGTCATCTTCATCTACTCTTAAAAACTCTTCACCTCTTGGTTTTAACTCTGTTTTTAGGTAGTTTAATAATGCGAATCCATGTTTTGAATTTAATGTTGTAGCAATTACAACATAATCAACTATATAGCTTTTTGATGTTAAATCAATAATTTCTATATTTTCTGCTTTTTTGTCATCTAATATTTTTCTTATGTTTTCTAATCTAGTATTCAAAAACTTTTACCTTTTCTCTTGAAGATTTAATATATCATCTTTAATTTCTTTTGGAATATAATTCAAATCAATTTTATCTCTTAGTAAACTTGAGCTAATATCAATATTTACATCCAAATTTTTAAACTCTTTTGCCTTTTTACTCTCAAACCCTTTTCTTGAAGCAACTACAAATTCAACAAGTTCTTTTAGTTTATCAATTTCATGCCATTTATCTAGGTTTTTTAAATTATCCTCGCCAATTATTAGATAAATTTTTGATGGATTATATAAGTCTTTTAGATAATTTACAGTGTCTATTGAATAGCTAGTTTTTTTTTGATTTATTTCGTAATCACAAATTTGAACTTTTTCAAACTCTTTAAAAACTTTTTTAAGTAGTTTAAATCTAGTTTCAGGATTTAAGTAAAAGCTACTCTTGAAAGGATTTAGATATGTTGGAACTACAATTACTGTATCGATGTCTAGTTTATTCAATGCTTCCTTTACTACTGTAACATGAGCTACATGTATTGGGTCAAAACTTCCACCAAATATTGCAATTCGCACCTATTTAAAACCTTTGTAATATACTTAAATATTATTATAGCAATTTTTCGATAAAATATCTACAATTAGATTTATTTAAAGGGAAAAATATGGCTATTAAAGTTGCAATAAATGGTTTTGGAAGAATTGGAAGATGTGTTGCAAGAATCATCGCAACAAGAGATGATGTAGAATTAGTGGCAATAAATGATACCGCCGCACCTGAGATGTTAGAATATATTACAAAATACGATACTGTTCATGGAACTTTTAATGGTGATGTTAAAGTTGAAAATGGTTATTTGAAAATGGGAAAAGTTAATGCAAAACTTTATTCTACAAGAGATGCTTCTGCATTAACATTTACAAAAGATTGTGGAGCAGAAGTTATTTTAGAATGCACCGGAGCTTATTTAACACAAGAAAAATGCCAAATCCATATTGATAATGGAGCAAAAAAAGTCGTAATGTCTGCACCTGCAAAGGATAATACACCAACTTTTGTTATGGGTGTAAATGAATCAACTTATGCTGGACAAACTATTATTTCAAATGCTTCTTGTACAACAAATTGTTTAGGACCAATAGCAAAAATAATTGATGATGCTTTTGGAATTGAAAAAGGTCTAATGACAACTATTCACTCTTATACAAATGATCAAAATATTTTAGATGTAAAACATAATTCAGATAAAAGAAGAGCAAGAGCTGGAGCTGCAAATATGATTCCTACATCAACGGGAGCTGCTAAAGCTATGAAATTAATTATGCCACAGCTTGATGGTAAATTACATGGACAAAGTGTTAGAGTTCCAACTCCAAATGTTTCAATGGTTGATGTAAATTTTATGATTAAAAAAGATACAACAAAAGAAGAAATTAACGCTTTATTTGAATCAAAATCAAAAGAATTATCTGGAATTGTAGCTGTTGATAATGATATGATGGTTTCAAGTGATTTAGTTGGAAATACGAATTCAACAATAGTTGCGTCAGATTTAACACAAGTAATTGGTGGAAATATGATAAAAGTTATGAGTTGGTATGATAATGAGTGGGGTTATTCATCAAGATTAATTGATATGGCCGTTTTTGTAGCTAATAAATAGGGTTAAAAATGAAATTACAAGAGATTAAGAATATTGATATTGCTGGGAAAAAAGTTTTTATTAGATGTGATTTTAATGTTCCAATGGATGAATACAATAATATTACAGATGATAGAAGAATTAGAAGTGCATTAAGTACTATTAGATATTGTATTGATAATGATTGTTCAGTTATTTTAGCTTCACACTTTGGAAGACCAAAAGGTGGATTTGAAGAAGAATTTTCTTTACAACCAATCGCAAAAAGATTACACACTCTTTTAAAACAAGAGATAAAAATGGCTCCAAGTATTATTTGTGATGAAACTATGAAAATGGCAAAAGAGCTTAAATCTGGTGAAATTTTATTATTGGAAAATATGAGATTTGAAACAGGTGAAACTAAAAATGATGAAGCTTTAAGTGCAAAATTAGCATCAATGGCAGAAGTTTATATTAATGATGCTTTTGGAGTTTCTCATAGAGCTCATTCATCTGTTGAGGGAATTGCAAAATATTTTGATATGCAACACAAAGCAGCTGGATTTTTAATGGCAAAAGAGATTAAATTTTTCCATCATATTGTTCATAATCCAAAAAGACCATTTATATCAATTGTTGGAGGTTCAAAAGTTTCTGGGAAACTTGAAGCTTTACATAATTTAGTTCCAAAAGTTGACAAAATTATTATTGGCGGAGGAATGGCCTTTACATTTCTAAAAGCTTTAGGGCATGAAATTGGTAAATCTTTAGTTGAAGAGGATTTAATTCCTGAAGCTTTAAAAATTATTGAACAAGCAAAAAAATTAGGTGTAAAACTTTATTTACCAGTTGATGTTGTTGCTGCTGAAACATTTAGTGCAGAAGCAATTGCAAAAATTGTAACAATTCAAGAAATTCCAAAAGATTGGATGGGACTTGATATTGGACCGGCATCTGCTTTATTATTTTCTGAAGCTTTAGAAGATGCAAATACTATTTTATGGAATGGACCAATGGGTGTTTATGAAATGGATAAATTTGCAAAAGGAAGTACAAAAATTTCACATGCTGTTGCTAATTCATTTGCTACAACAGTTGTAGGTGGTGGAGATACTGCTGACCTTGTTAGAATTACAGGGGATGAAGATGAAATGACATTTATAAGTACAGGTGGTGGAGCATCACTTGAACTAATTGAAGGAAAAATTCTTCCAGGTGTTAGAGCGCTTGTACTAGAGGAAGATAATTAATGGCAATAATTGCAAGTAATTTCAAAACAAATCATACTAGAAAATCAACTGCATTATTTATAAATGAAGTTAATGATTATCTAAAATCAAATGAAATTAAAAATGAAGTTTATGTTTTCCCAACAGCAACTTCATTGGATTTATTTGATACGGTTTCAACTTTTTCTATTGGAGCTCAAAATGCTTATGCAACGGCAAGTGGCTCATTTACAGGCGAAATAGGAACAACTCAACTTGATGAATTTGAAATTAAAACAATTTTAATAGGTCATAGTGAAAGAAGACATATCTTAGGTGAAACTCAAAATAAGATTGCCAAAAAATATGAGTTCTACAAAGAGTTAGGTTATAAAATAATCTATTGTATTGGTGAACCTTTAGAAGTTAAAAATCAAGGTTTAATTAAAACTTTAGAGTATATTTATGAGCAATTTGATGGAATTGATACAAATTATGAAAATCTAATTCTTGCTTATGAACCTGTTTGGGCAATTGGAACAGGGGTAACTGCAACAAATGATGATATTAAAAATATTCATAATGTAATAAAAGAAAAAATAAAAAAACCACTTTTATATGGTGGAAGTGTAAAAGTAGAAAATGTAAGAGAAATTTGCCAAATACCAAATGTAGATGGTGCATTAATAGGAACTGCTTCTTGGAAAAAAGAAGATTTTATACAAATATTAGAAAATACAAAGGATTTATAAGATGTTTATGAAAGGTAAAAAAGGTGTAATTTTAGGAGTTGCAAATAATAAGTCAATAGCTTATGGAATTGCAAAAGCATGTGCTGAACAAGGTGCTCAAATTGCATTTACTTATTTAAATGATTCTTTGAAAAAAAGAGTTGAACCAATTGCTGCTGAGTTTGGAAGCGAAGCTTTAGTATATCCATGTGATGTATCAAATCCAGAAGAAATCAAAGCTTTAAAAGAGTCTTTAGAAAAAGATTTAGGACAAATTGATTTTATTGTTCATTCTATTGCATTTGCTCCAAAAGAGGGATTATCAGGAAGATTTTATGATATTTCAAGAGCAGCTTTTGATATTGCGATGGATGTTTCTGTTTATTCATTAATTGAAGTTGTTAGAGAATTAAAACCTTTATTATCAGATAATTCTTCAATTTTAACATTAACTTATTATGGTGGAGTAAAATATATTCCAAACTATAACTTAATGGGTGTTGCAAAAGCAGCTTTAGAGATGACAACTAAATATTTAGCTGAAGATTTAGGAAGAGATGGAATTAGAGTAAATGCTATTAGTGCAGGACCTATTAAAACACTTGCAGCTGCTGGAATTAGTGACTTTAGATTTATGCTTAAATGGAATGAAGCACATTCTCCATTAAAGAAAAATGTATCTATTGAAGAAGTTGGAAATTCTGGAATGTATCTGCTTTCTGATTTATCTAGTGCCGTAACTGGTGAAATTCATTATGTTGATTGTGGATACAACATTATGGGTATGCCAGCAGTGAAATTTGACGAAGAGGGACATCCAACAATTGCTTGGAATGGCACAGACCGTTAAAAAAAAGCCAACTGCTTGGCTTTTTTAGGTTTGTGCGAGATGATGGTCGTAGCGAATGCGAAGCCATCATGTCAGAGACTGATAAATTCAATATAAAATTTTACTTTTAAATTTAATGAAATTTTAAATTAAGATTTTAAATATAGGATAATTATAATAATGAGTATAAATTTTAAAGAGTTAGCAAATAAATATCAAACGCCTTATTATGTGTATGATTTTGACCATATTACAAAACAATATGAAGAGTTAAAAGGTGCATTTAGAGCTAGAAAATCTCTTATTGCATATGCTGTAAAAGCAAATTCAAATCTATCTGTGATTAAACACTTAGCAAACCTTGGAGCTGGTGCTGATTGTGTTAGTATTGGTGAAGTAAAACGTGCTTTAAAAGTTGGAATTGCTCCTTATAAAATCATCTTTTCAGGTGTTGGAAAGATTGATGAAGAGATTAGACAAGCTTTAGAACTTGATATTTTAATGATAAATGTTGAAAGTGATGCTGAGTTAAATAGAGTTGAATTAATTGCGAAAGAACTTGGAAAAGTTGCAAGAATTTCTATTAGAGTTAATCCAAATATCGACCCACAAACACATCCTTATATTTCAACAGGTTTACATGAAAATAAATTTGGTGTAGATATTGATACTGCAAAAAGAATGTATATTCAGTGTAAAAATTCGCAAAACTTAGACCCAGTAGGAATTCATTGTCATATTGGCTCTCAATTAACTCAATTACAACCAATTATAGAATCAGTTAAAATTATTACTGATTTAGTGAGAAATTTAAAAGCAATTAAAATTGAATTATCATTTATGGATATTGGTGGTGGATTAGGTATTGTTTACAAAGATGAAGTTTTAATTGATACTAAAGAGTATGCTCAAAGTGTATTAGATGCTATGTTTAAATTAGATATTACAGTAATTTGTGAACCAGGTAGATTTATGGTTGGAAATGCTGGAACTTTTGTAACTAAAGTTTTATATGAAAAAGTAAATGGGAATAAAAGATTTGTTATTGTTGATGGAGCTATGAATGATTTAATAAGACCATCTTTATATAATGCATACCATAGAATTGAAGTTTTAAATGATAACCAAGAGTTTTCTGATTGTAATTTAGTTGGTCCTGTTTGTGAAAGTGGTGATTTTTTTGCTAAAAATGTTCAATTACCAAAAACTCAACATAATGATTTAGTTGCTATTTATAGTGCTGGTGCTTATGGATTTACGATGGCAAGTAATTATAATACAAGAGGAAGAGTTGCTGAAATAGCATATGAAAAAGGAATTGATAGATTAATAAGAAAAAGAGAAACTTTTGAAGATATAATTGCTTTAGAAGAAGAGTTTATAAAATAAGAAGGGCATCTATGAATAACGAAGATGGATTATTAGAGCTTAGAAATAAACTTGATAATATTGATAATACATTACTTGATTTAATAAATCAAAGAATGAAAATTGTTCATGAAGTTGGCACTTTAAAAGCGAAAAGTGGTGGAGCGATTTATAGACCTGAACGAGAGAAATCAATTATTGATAGACTTGAAAAAATCAATAATGAAAATAAGGGACTTTTAAATAGAAGTGCAATTGAAGCACTATTTTTAGAAATTTTTGCCATTTCAAGAAATATTGAATTACCAGAAAATATAGCATATTTAGGTCCTGAGGGAAGTTTTACCCATCAAGCGGCAGAGAGCCGTTTTGGTGCAATGAGTTCATATATTCCTGTTGGTTCTATAAAAGGAATTTTTAGAGAAGTTGATACAAAAAAAGTTAAATTTGGTGTGGTTCCAATTGAAAATTCATCAAATGGAATAGTAACTGATACAATAAATTGTTTAAGTACTTATAATTTAAAAATTATTGCAGAAGTGATTTTAGATATTCATCATACACTTGCAACTACTTGTGATAAAATAAAAGATATAAAAAGAATTTATTCAAAAGATATTGCATTTGAGCAATGTAGAAAGTTTTTAACAAATATGGGACTTGATGAAGTTGAACTTATTCCAATTGAATCAACGACAAAAGCTGCAAAAATAGCAGCTAAAGAGCCTGGAAGTGCAGCTATTTGTCCACATGTTGGAGCAAAATTACATAATCTTCCAATTTTATTTGAAAATATTGAAGACAAAGATAATAATAAAACTAGATTTTTTATAATTAGCGATTTTGAAAATGCACAAAGTGGAAATGATAAAACTTCAATATTAGTAAAATTTCCTGATAGACAAGGAGTTTTAGTTGAATTTTTAACTGATTTTAATGAAGCAGGAATTAATCTGACTAAAATAAAATCGCATATTGTTGAGGGAAATTCAATTTTCTTTATAGACTTTGATGGTCACAAAGATGATGAAAACGTTAAAAAAGTTATAGAAAAACACAAAAATAGTGTTAAAATTTTAGGTTCTTATATAAAAGAAATAAATGATATTTAATAAAAATTAATAGGAAATGTAAATGCAATTTAATCAAGTATTAGAAAATGTTACAACTTATGAAGCTGGAAAACCAATAGAATTAGTTGTTAGAGAATATGGTGTTAATCCAAATGATGTTATAAAATTAGCTTCAAATGAAAATCCTTATGGAACAAGCCCAAAAGTTGTAGAAAAGATTAAGCAATTAGTACAAAATATGTTTATTTATCCTGATGATTCTATGTATGAATTAAAAGAAGCATTAGCAAATAAATTTGACCTTACAAATAAACACGTAATAATTGGTTCTGGAAGTGACCAAATCTTAGAATATTGTGTTCATGCAAAATGTGAAAAAGATTCAAAAATTCTAATGGCAAAAACAACATTTGCAATGTATGAAATTTATGGAAAACAAACGGGTGCAAAAATTATAAAAACTGAAGATGACCAACATAATCTTGAGCAATTTTCAAAACTTTATAAAGAGCATGGCGCAGATGTAATATTTTTATGTTTACCAAATAATCCATTAGGTGAATGCTTAGATAGAGATGATGTTTATGCTTTTTTAGAAACTGTTGATAAAGAAACTTTAGTTGTTGTTGATGGTGCTTATCAAGAGTATGCAGCTTTTAAAGATGAGAAAAAAAGAATAAATGCAAAAGATTTAATTGCAAATTTTCCAAATGCAATTTATTTAGGAACTTTCTCAAAAGCTTATGCACTTGGTGGAATGAGAGTTGGATATGGTATTGCTCAACCTGAGATTATTAATACTTTATATAAATTAAGAGCTCCATTTAATATTACAACTTTAACACTAGCAGCTGCAATTGAAGCACTAAAAGATGAAGAGTTTGTAACGAAATGTATTGCTAAAAATTTTGAAGAGATGACAAGATATGAAGATTATGCTAATTCAAGAGGTTTTGAATTTATTCCTTCATATACAAATTTTATTACAATTAAATTTGGTGATAAATTTGTATCAAAAGTTGTTGCTCAAAAGCTACTTGAAAAAGGTGTAATAGTTAGAGACTTAACTGGATATGGACAAAATGCAATTAGAATTACAATAGGAAGAAACGAGCAAAATACAAAAGTATTTGAACAATTAGACGAAGTATTAGAAAAATTAAAATAAAGTATTAAATAAATGGAAATAAAAGATAAATCAGTAAAAGAGTTAGACGCGTTATCACAAGACATAAGAGATAGAATTATTGATGTGGTATCAAGAAAGGGTGGGCATTTTTCATCTACCCTTGGTGCGGTTGAGTTAACTCTTGGAATGCATTATGTATTTGATGTATATAGTGATCCTTTTATTTTCGATGTTTCACACCAATGTTATCCCCACAAACTTTTAACTGGACGTTGGGAAGAGTTTGAAACTGTAAGACAATTTGGAGGACTTAGTGGTTTTACAAAACCAAAAGAGAGTCCTGCTGATTATTTTGTAGCTGGTCATAGTTCAACTTCTATTTCATTAGCTGTGGGAGCTGCTAAAGCGATCGCCCTTAAAAAAGAGAATAGAGTACCAGTTGTTATGATTGGAGATGGCTCAATGACTGCTGGGATGGTTTATGAGGCTTTAAATGAACTTGGTGACATAAAACTTCCAGTTGTAATTATTTTAAATGATAATGAAATGTCAATTGCTAAACCAATTGGGGCTATTTCAAAATATCTTTCAAAACTTCTAGCAGGTAAATATTATCAAGGTTTCAAGACAAAAGTTGATAAATTTATTAAAAAAAATATGCCAGAGGGAACTATTTACATTGCAAAAAGAATGGAAGAAGCTTTAAAACTCATAACTCCTGGAATTTTGTTTGAAGAAATGGGAATTGATTATATTGGTCCTATTGATGGTCATGATATTGCTGAAATAATTGATACTTTACAAATCGCAAAAGCTATGGGAAAACCTGTGATTGTTCATGCAAGAACTGTAAAAGGAAAAGGTTATCCTATTGCTGAAGGTCAACATGAGCATTGGCATGGAGTAGGTCCTTTTAATGTTGAAGATGGAGTTTTTATTAAAAAAGAGGGACCTAAAGTAGCAACTGCTGTATTTGCTGATGCTTTAATAGATTTAGCAAATAAATATGAAAACATTGTGGGAGTTACAGCTGCAATGCCTAGTGGTACAGGAATAAACAAACTTATGGAGAAATTTCCAGATAGATTTTGGGATGTGGCAATTGCTGAACAACATGCGGTAACTTCAATGGCAGCAATGGCAAAAGAGGGATTTAAACCATATATTACTATTTATTCTACATTTCTACAAAGAGGATTTGATCAAATAATTCATGATGTTTGTTTAATGAATTTGCCTGTTGTATTTGCAATGGATAGAGCTGGGATGGTTGGAAATGATGGAGAAACACATCAAGGAGTTTTTGATATTTCATATTTAAGATTTATACCAAATATGGTTTTATTTGCTCCAAGAGATAATGAGACTCTTATTCAAGGTTTAGAGTTTGCATATACTTTAACAAGTCCTAGTGCAATTAGATATCCAAGAGGTTACTTTAAAGAGTTAGTTTATAATTCAACACCATTTACTTTAGGAAAAGCAGAATTACTAAAAGATGGAAGTTCTAATAAGCTATTTATTGGATATGGAGCTGGGGTAAGTCGTGCTATTGATACTGAAGTTTTGCATGGAGAAGATATCGCAATTTTGGATTTAAGATTTGTAAAACCAATAGACAAAAATATATTAATTGAATTGTCAAAAAAATATGATAATTGGTATGTATTTAGTGATTCTCAAAAACAAGGTGGAGTTGCGAGTGCAATTTTAGAAGTTTTAAATGATGAAAAAATCCATAATATTCAAGTAATAACTTTTGAATATGCAGATAGTTTCATAGAACATGGCGAGACAAAGCAAGTTGAAGAAAGTTTGGGTTTATTACCAGAGCAACTTGTATTAAAAGTTAAATAATGAATGATAATTTAACTAACTTATTACAGAATTCTTCTCTAAAAGAAATATTGGAAGTTGTAGAAGCTAAATTAAAAATAAGTGAAGAAGCTGATTTCTGGAAAGAAAAAATATTACCTTTTTGTGAAGCAACTTTATCAGTATTAATACCTTTAAAAGAGCAAAATTTATTATTTACTCCTGAGGGGAAAATAGTAATGTCACTGGATAGTTTACTCTTTTATAGATGGAGTGATTTAGTTTGTTTAAAAACATTAGCATTTATAATAGAACAAAGCAATGAACAAAATAAATTAGTTAGAACAGAGTATAAAAATGTAGAGTATAAAACAATTAATTTAGAAAAATTAGGAGTTTATTTATCTTCTAATAAAGTCAATTTAGTTGATGAAGATAGTCTTGACTTCCCCCTTTCAATTTACAATATTCATCAAGGGATGATTACTGTAATTAAAAATCTTTTTAAATAATCTTTATAAATTAGAGATTTCCCTCTAAAGATAAGGCTTTAATTTTTCAACACATAATCCCATGGCAGTACTTTCATATCCTGTAACACTTTTAATATATGGTTTACAAAATCCTTCAACCATTATTGCACCTGCTTTTCCAAAACATTCTTCTGAATCTAAATACTCTTGCATATGGTTTTTATCAAATTTCTCAAACTCATAAGTTGTAATAGATATATCAATTAGTTCTTTTTCTTTTGATTTGTAAATCATACAAGTTATAACTGAAGTTTTATTTCCGCTTTGAAGTTCTAGCATAGCTTTTGCATCAGCTAAATCTTTTGCTTTTCTTAAAAGTTTTCCTTCACAAGTTACAACAGAGTCAGCAACTAATAAAGGCATATCTTTAATTCCATGTTTTTTATAAAGTTCATCAAACTTTCCAATAGTAGCTTCATAACAAAATGATTTAGGATTTGTTGTAATTATAGAATCCTCATCAAAATCTCCACCATTTTGAATAAAATTTATGCCAAAATTTTTTAAAATTAATGCTCGCGTAGGTGAATTTGAACCAAGTCTAATCAAATTAAGCCCTTTTTATTTGGATTATACACAATTTGAATATAATTGCCTTTTAAAATTTAGACCAAAAATAAAGAGTTAAATTAAATGTCATTTTTGTCAAAAATATCTGGTTTACTAATCTTTCTTTCTTTTTTAACAACTTTATATTCTTATTTCTTTAATGAGAAATTATTAATCTTTGCAGGAATTTTTGCATGGATTTCATTTTTGATACTTTTTTCTTCTCTTAAAAATAAAAAAATTATTATAGTTTTATTAATATTGAGTTTTTTAGCTTTTTTTGTTTCATATTTTAATGGTTTTAAAATCGATTTTATAAAAGTATTTACAGTAAATCAATATTTATTAACGCTATTAATTGCAGTTGGATTTTTAAGACTTATTGCAACTCCCAAAAAAGAGAAAAATTTCCAACTTCCAAAAGGTAAAAAATCTTTTATAAAAACATATTTAAGTGTACATCTTTTTGGTTCAGTTATAAATATATCCTCACTTATTTTGGTGGCAGATAAAATGTATAAAAAAGCACCTTTGACAAATATTCAAGTTGTTTTATTAACAAGAGCCTTTGCAAGTGATGCTTATTGGTCTCCTTTTTTTGTAGCATTTGCAGCAGCTATTACTTATGCTCCTAATTTAGATACATCTGTGATTTTATTAAACGGAATAGTTTTATCAATGTTCGCTTTTTTAATTACATATTATGAAGTAAACAATAATAAAGAGTTTAATATAGATGAATTTAGAGGTTATCCTTTATCTTTTGAAAGTCTATATTTGCCATTTATGTTAGCTTTATTAGTTTTAATTACTAACTATTTTTTCCCAAATATCAAAGTGATTGTTTTGATTTCTACTTATTCAATATTGATGTGTTTATTTATTCTGCCTATAACAAAAGGCTTAAGTAAATCTTTTTCTAAATTGGCTTTTTATATAAGTGATGAATTGCCAAAAATGAAAACTGAAATGTCACTTTTTTTAGTTGCAGGAATGTTTGGAATTTCTATTAGTTCCATATTAATTGCTATGAATTTAGAGTTGCCTTTTGAAATTTTTGATTGGCAAATTGCTTCAATATTACTTTTCATATTTATTATTTTAGCTTTTGTAGGAATTCATCCAATTATAACTATTGCAATAATTGGGGATTTTTTAAGTGGAGTAAATCATACTCTTTTAGCTTTGACCTTTTTAATGGCTTGGTCAACAACTGTCTCAACATCCCCTTTTTCAGGCTTAAACTTAACGGTTGTTGCAAGATATGATTTTTCTGCAAAAGAGATATTTAAATTAAATATTTTTTATGCTTTTAAAATGTATTTAATTTGTATTGTATGTCTATTTATTTTATCAAAATATTTAGGTTTATAAAAAATCATACATATATCATTTTATTTTTATAGAATTCTAGAAATATTAGTAGATACGCAGCTATTCGTACTCTTTCTGCTTCCTAGATTTAAGAACTGTGTATTTACTTTATTTTTATCATTATTAGTTACAATTATCCTAAATTATTTTAAGTGATTTATATGAATCTATTTTTTATTTTATTAGGAAAAATTTCCCCTTTATATCTAAATATTGCAATTGGATATATTCTAACAAGGTATTTTAGGGTTAAACGAAATTTTATAGCTACCTTGCTTATATATATTTTAGGACCAATTGTAATTCTTTTTGCAACTTTATCTATTGAACTAAACTTACAACTGCTTTTCTTACCTTTATTTGTTTTCTTTTTTGGAACTACAATTGCTTTTTATATACTAAAAAAATATAAAGATGATTGGAATGATGCTAGTATAAATACTTTATCATTTACTTGCGGAACGGGAAATACTGGATATTTTGGAATTCCTTTATCCATGATTTTATTAAGTCCTGAATCTGCAAATATTTTTATTTTTGCAACACTTGGGTCATTATTATATGAAAATACAACAGGTTTTTATGTAACTGCAAAGGGAAGTTTTACAGCAAAACAATCTATTATTAAAGTAATTAAACTTCCCCTTTTATATGCCTTTATTTTAGGTCTTTGTTTAAATATTTTAGGATTTAGAACTCCTGAACATATTATTCCTTATTTTGAAGATTTTAAATGGTCTTATGGAATATTAGGAATGATGATGCTAGGAATGGGAATGAAAGGATTTAATTTAAAAGCTGATGTCGATATAAAATATCTAAGAATTGCATATTTTTATAAATTTATTTTTTGGCCAGCTGTTATATTATTCATTATTTTTATAGATAAAAGTTTTCTAGGTTTTTTAAATGAAGAAGTTTATAAAGTTCTATTTTTATTTTCAGTTGTTCCACTTGCAGGAAATACTGTAACACTTGCAGTATTATTAAAGGCAAGACCTGAAAAAGCTTCCTTTACAGTTCTTTTAAGCACTTTAATATCAGTTATTTATATACCGATAGTTTTGATTATATATAGTGGGTTTTAGAAGAATTAATTCATAATTCTTCTAGCAGTCCAATAAGCATCTTTATAAAAAGGTTTGTCTAATTTTGAAAATTGGATACCATTAATTGATGAGTGTAAAAAAGCACCATCTCCCATGTAAATTCCAACATGTTTATCTCTTTTACTAGTTTTGAAAAAAACTAAATCACCCATTTTAAGGTCAGCTTTTTTAACTTCAGTTCCTACATTTACTTGTGTTAAAGTAGTTCTTGGTAATTCAATACCAAATTTTTCTTTAAAAGCTTTTTGTGTAAAAGCAGAACAATCTATACCTGTTCTTGAAGTTCCACCCATTTTATATTTAACATTTTTCCAATCGTTATAAAAATCAACGAAGGCTTGTTTTTTTGTTAAAATTCTTGAATTTAAAGATTCAACTTTTTCAGTATCATCTAAAACCAATTTATCATAATCTTTTTTACTTATAGTAGGCTCATATTTTGAATGAGGTCTATTTTTAAGTTTATTATTCTCTTCTGCTTCATAAGATGATTTATAATCATTATAAGATATGCTAGAAGCATTCAAATTACTGTTTTTTATCTTATTGTTCTCTTCTATTTGAATATTCTTGTTACTACAAGCTGTAAGTAATAACATAATTGGTAGAAGTATAAAAGTCTTCTTTATCACTAATTCTCCTTTTATAATAAAATTTAATCGATAATTCTTTGTGCCTTCCAATAGCTTTTGCTAAAATAAGAATTACTTAATTCGGAAATTGTCACACCAATCTTTGTTGAGGCATGAACAAATAATCCATCTTCAAGATATATGCCAACATGGTTTATATCATCACCTGTTTTGAAGAATACTAAATCTCCACTTAGTAATTGACCTTTATCTATTTCTTTCCCAACCTGAGACTGTAAAAGGGTTGTTCTTGGTACAGATAAATTAAATTTCTCTTTAAAGGCTTTTTGTATAAAACCAGAGCAATCAATTCCGCTTTTTGAATCACCACCTAATTTATATTCTACACCCTCCCATTCACTATAAAAATCGAATAGTTCTAAGTTTAAATCTATTCGTTCATTCTGATAGCTTAAAGAGTCTAGGTTTTTCTTTGATTTCATAATTTCTTTATACTTTTTAAATTTCATATCTCTTTGTCTTATAGTGTTTTCCAAAGAAGCACTTTGAAATATGTATTCACCATTTTGTGATGATAAACTATTATCATCATTATTTTTAAGTGAACACCCTGCCATTATAAGTGACAAAATAAGAAATAGTAAAAAGTTTTTAAAATATATAATCAAATTAAATACCTTTTAAATTATAGGTTTCCGACTTTAATAGTATTAAAAAATAAAACATATGTCAAGTTTTAATCTCTATTTTGTATAATATAATTATAAAAACAAAGGACTAATTTTGAGAAAAATTATATATTTATCATTATTTTTACTGTTAGGTGGTTGTTCTTCGGTAGAAAATAATTCTATTGATAATATTCAAATTTTTAAAAATAATAAAAAGAATTTTACATACGATTCTTGTACAAAATTCTCTTATATTTCACAAAATGAAGAAGAAAAATATGGAAAATTATTTTATGAGTACATAAACTTAGATTCAAATTGTTCTTGGAATGGAATGTCAAGAGGATTTTTTGATGATTTGTTCAAATCAACATTAAAGATTAAAAAGATTAAAAATATTGAAAGAATTGAATATAAAAATTATGAATTTAGTACTTATATTATAGATGATAAATATTATATGAATTTAATTTACAGTTATTCTGTATATGAAGATTTTTTTATTATTGATTATGAAGGAAAACTTTTTGATGAAATGATTAGGTTATATGATAAAAATTATATAAATAAATATACAAATGAGCCTAGATTTAATTCTAATTATTCGAATAGTTTAGTAAGGATGAATATTTTAAATGGGTATTTTTCTAAGCAGGGTGAATCAGATTTTGGGAATTAGAGGATTTATTAAAATCCTCTAAAATTATAAGTTTTCTTTTGCATAAGTTAAAGCAGCAATTTTTGCATCTTCAACTTTTGTTACATCTTTTCCACCAGCTTGTGCGAAGTCAGGTCTTCCACCTCCACCTCCACCAACGATTGGAGCAATGTTTTTAATCCATTCACCAGCTTTGATATTTGTATTTTTACTTCCTGCAACGATTAAAACTTTGTCGTCTTTTGCTTGAAGTAATAAAACAGCTAGTTTTTCATTCGCATTTTTTAAATCATCAACAATTTTCTTTAAATCACCATTTTCAACAACAGCAACTACAACTTTTGTATCGCCAATTAACTCTTCATTAATTGGTGCTGATGTTTGGCTCTGCACAGTTTCAACTTCTTTTTTTAAATCTTTGATTTGCTCTTTTAATTTTTTAATTCCAGAAATTACATCATTGTTTTTAATTTCAGCTTTGATCTCATTCATTGAATTGATAATTTCTTTAGTATAAGCAATAGCAGCAGCTCCACAAACAGCTTCTATTCTTCGCACACCTGCGCTTACGCCTGATTCTTTAACTACATAAAAACTTCCAATATCAGCTGTGTTTTTCACATGTGTTCCACCACAAAACTCAACAGAAACATCAGAAAAACTTACAACTCTAACCATATCACCATATTTTTCGCCAAACATAGCAATAGCACCTTTGTTTTTAGCTTGGTCTATTGGTAACTCTTCTACATTACCAGCGATTCCTCTTGAAATCATAGTATTTACTAAATCTTCAACTTCATCAATTTGAGCAGTTGTCATAGCTTTTGGATAAGTAAAGTCAAATCTTAATCTTGAACTATCATTTAAAGAACCAGCCTGAGAAACACTGTCTCCTAAAACCATTTTTAATGCACTTTGTAAAAGGTGAGTAGCACTATGATGTTTTGCTATTTCATATCTATTTACTACAACTGCATCAACAGTTTCATTTTGATTTAAACTTGAATTTGCAACTTTAACTTTTGAAAGATTTAATCCATGGAATTTTTGAGTATCTTCAATAATAGCAATATGTTTATTATCTTCTAATGCTCCAATATCTCCACTTTGCCCACCACTTGTTGCATAAAATGGAGTAAAATCTAACATAACCCAACCAATAGAATTTTTTTCTAATGTTGAAACTTCTTTAAAGTTTTCATCTAAAAGCGCAAGAATTTTTGATTTGTAAGTTACATTTTCATATCCAACAAATTTATTTATTCCATATTTTTCAATTAATTGTTTAAAATCACCGTCATTTGAAGCGTCACCACTTCCTTTCCAAGCAGCTTTTGCCATAGCTTTTTGATTACTCATTAATTCATCAAATTTTGCTAAATCAACTTTTAAATTTCTATCTCTTAACATATCTTCTGTTAAATCCAAAGGGAATCCATAAGTATCATATAATTTGAATGCAATTTCTCCTGAGAAAATATCTTTTGTATTTGCTAACTCATCATTAAATAAAGACATTCCTAAATCAATAGTTTTAAAGAATCTATCTTCTTCAAGTGTTAATTGCTCTTTTACAAAGTTTTGATTTTCCACAAGTTCTGTGTAATGTCCACCTAAAATAGAAATTAATGTATCAAGTAATTTAGCCATAAATGGTTTTCTAAATCCTAAAAGATAACCATGTCTAACCGCACGTCTAAGAATTCTTCTTAATACATAAGGTCTTCCTTCATTTCCAAATAAAATACCTTGAGATAACATAAATGATGTAGCTCTTAAATGATCAGCAATAACTCTATATGAACCGATATTTTCAGGAGTTGCTTTTTTACCTGTAAGTTCTTCAATTTTTTCAATAATTGGTTTAAAGTTTGAAGAATCAAAATTATTTAAAACACCTTCTTTAATAGCAATAACTCTTTCAAGACCCATTCCTGTGTCAATAGATGGTTTTGGAAGTGGATTTAGTTTTCCATCAACTGTTCTTTCGTACTGCATAAATACTAAGTTCCAGATTTCTAAGAATCTATCTCCATCTCCACCCATATAATCTTCAGGTCCATTAAAATGCTCAGAACCTTGATCATAAAAAATTTCACTACATGGTCCACAAGGACCTGTATCACCCATTGCCCAGAAATTATCTTTATCTCCAAATCTTATAATTCTTGATGAATCTATATATTTTGTCCAGATATTAAATGCTTCATCATCAGTTTCATGAACAGTTACCCATAATTTTTCAATTGGAAGTGCTAAATTTACTGTAATAAATTCCCATGCATAAGCAATTGCATCAATTTTAAAATAATCTCCAAATGAGAAATTTCCTAACATCTCAAAAAGTGTATGATGTCTTGCTGTGTATCCAACATTTTCTAAGTCATTGTGTTTTCCACCAGCTCTTACACATAATTGACAAGATGTTGCACGGGGATTTTCAGGTCTTGGAACTGAACCTGTGAAAATGTCTTTAAATTGAACCATCCCTGCATTTGTAAACATTAATGTAGGATCATCTGGAACTAATGGCATAGAAGAAACTATGTCATGACCTTTACTTTTAAAAAATTCTAAATATTCTTTTCTGATATCCATAAAATTATCCATTTTAAATTAAATTATCTTATTTTAACTAAAAAATTATTTAGCCTTGATTAGTGATAACTTAATATAATGTAAAACAAAATTTAAGTTTTCACAAGTTATAATGATTTAGCTTAGTTTATAACGAAAATAATTGGCTAAAAATGAAATTTAAATTTAATAATAAGGAAATAAAATGGGAAAATATATTGAATTAACTCCTGCAAATTTTGAAGAAGTTACAAAAGAGGGTGTATCAATGGTAGATTTTTGGGCTCCTTGGTGTGGACCTTGTAGAATGATTGCTCCAGTTATTGAAGAATTGGCTACTGATTTTGAAGGTAAAGCAAATATTTGTAAAGTAAATACAGATGAAGAACAAGATTTAGCAGTAAAATACGGGATTAGATCAATTCCTACAATTTTATTCATGAAAAATGGTGAAGTTGTTGATACTATGGTAGGGGCTTCTTCTAAACAAGCATTTACTGATAAAATCAATTCATTATTATAATATATACAATTAAATATTTTAAAAAAGGGAGAAGTTCTTACTTCTCCCTTTTTTTTATGTACTTAATATAAGGATAAATTATTATTAGATAAAATTTATCCTTAATTAGTATTATATTTAACCTATAACTTACAAATATTTTTGTATTATTGTATTTTAAAAAATACTATAAAATATTTAATCAAAAATAAGGAATTAATATGTTGGATTTAGCGATTATTGGTGGAGGTCCAGCTGGATTAACAGCTGGATTGTATGCAACAAGAGGTGGATTAAAAAATGTAGTTATGTTTGAAATGGGAATGCCAGGAGGACAAATTACAAGTTCATCAGAAATAGAAAACTACCCAGGACAAACTGAAATTGTATCAGGTATGGATTTAATGGCTAATTGGCCTGAGCAATGTCAAAGATTTGGACTAAAACATGAAATGGCTCAAATAGATAGAGTTACAAAAGCAGGGGATGTTTTTACATTAACAACAAATGATAAAAAAGAATTCCAAGCAAAAACGGTTCTAATTGCAACGGGTTCTGTTCCTAAAAGAGCTGGATTTAAAGGTGAAAATGAATTCTTTGGAAAAGGTGTTTCAACTTGTGCAACTTGTGATGGATTTTTTTACAGAGGAAAAGAAGTTACAGTAATTGGTGGTGGAGATTCTGCTATTGAAGAGGCTGTTTATTTATCAAAAATGTGTTCAAAAGTTTATTTAGTTCATAGACGAGATACATATAAAGCTGCTCCATCGACAATTGGACATATGAAACATGCTTCGAATATTGAAGAAGTTACAAATGTTATAGTTGAAGAAGTTTATGGTGATATGAGTGGAGTTCAAGGTATAAAAGTTAAACATAAAGAAACAGGTGAAATTAGAGATTTACCAACTCCTGGTGTTTTTGTTTTTGTTGGACGAGATGTATTAAATGCTCCTCTAAAACAAGAAGATGGAACATATCTATGTAATTTAAATGAAGCAGGTGAAGTTATTGTTGATTTAAGAATGAGAACATCAGTATCTGGGCTTTATGCAGCTGGGGATATTAGAATTGATGCTCCAAAACAAGTAGTTTGTGCAGCTGGTGATGGTGCAACAGCTGCTGTTAACATAATTGAATATTTAGGATAAGGAAAACTTTATAAATGATAAAAGTAGGTATTTTAGGTAGTACAGGAAGAGTTGGTTCGCTTTTAATTGATGATTTAGCGAATGATAGTGAAGCAAGAGTATCAGCCGTTCATGTTTTTGGTAAATTGGAAAAAAACTTACCAAGTGATACAATTGTAACAAATGATATGCAAGTATTATTTGATTCATCAGATGTAATCATTGATTTTAGTGCGCCAGCTGCTACTGAAGCACTTTTAACACAAGTTATAGAAAATGGTGGGAATAAACCACTTGTTATTGCAACAACTGGATTTAGTAAACACCAACAAAATTTGTTGTTAGAGGCTAGTAAAATAGTACCTATTTTATATGCTACAAATATGAGTTTAGGAGTTGCGGTTTTAAATAAACTTGTATCTTTAGCAGCTAAAACATTAAGAGATTTTGATATTGAAATAGTTGAACAACATCATAGGCATAAAGTTGATTCTCCATCTGGAACAGCTTTAACGTTAGCAGAACATGCAGCAAGTGCTAGGGATTTAAATTTAGATGATGTAAGAATTTCAGGACGTGATGGACAAATTGGTGCAAGAACTAAAGATGAAATTGCAGTAATGGCTTTAAGAGGTGGTGATATTGTTGGTCGCCATACCGTTGGATTATACAATGATGGTGAATTTTTAGAATTAAATCACACAGCAACAGCTAGAAATACTTTTTCAAAAGGTGCAATTAAAGTTGCAAAATGGATTATTGGAAAAGATGCAAAATTATACTCAATCAATGACGCTTTAGGTCTATAAGGAAAATTAAATATGTGCGCAATAGTTGGAATTTATGGTAATGATAATGCTGCAAGACTAGCCTCAGTTGCTTTGTTTGCAATGCAACACAGAGGGCAAGAAGCTACGGGTATTTCATCATCTTGTGATGGAAAAATCTATACAAAAAAAGATAGAGGTTTAGTTTCAGAAGTATTTACAGATGATGCATTGAAATATTTAAAAGGTAATATGGCAATAGGTCATAATAGATATTCAACTGCAGGTGGAGATTCTATATTAGATGCTCAGCCTGTTTATGCAAAATATAAACTTGGTGAAATTTCAATAGTTCATAATGGAAATTTAATCAATAAAGATGAAGTTAGACAAGATTTAATTGATAAAGGTGCAATTTTTCAAACTGGAATGGATACTGAAAATTTAATTCATCTAATTGCTAAAAATACAAAAGATAGATTAAGAGATAGAATTAAAGAAGCATTAACAAGAACAATTGGTGCATATTGTTTTATTGTACAATCAAGAGCAAAACAATTTGTTATTAGAGATAGATATGGAATAAGACCATTATCATTGGGTAAATTAAAAAGTGGTGGATATATTGTTGCTAGTGAAACTTGTGCATTTGATTTAGTTGATGCTGAGTTTATTAGAGATGTAAATCCAGGTGAAATGTTGATTTTTAGTGAAGATTATCCTGAGCCTGAATCAATTAAATTATTTGAGCCAGAATTTAGACCTTGTGCTTTTGAATATGTATATTTTGCACGTCCAGATTCTGTAATTGATGGTAAAAATGTATATAGTACAAGAGAAAATATGGGTAAAGCCTTAGCTTTAAATGATAAAAATAATGGTATTAAATATGATATGGTTGTACCAGTTCCAGATTCAGGAGTTCCAGCTGCTTTGGGATATGCTGCTGAAAGTGGAATACCATTTAAATATGGAATTATTAGAAATCACTATATTGGAAGAACATTTATAGAACCAACTCAAAAAATGAGAGACTTAAAAGTTAAAATGAAATTAAGTCCAATGAGATCAATGATTGAGGGGAAATCATTACTTGTAATTGATGATTCAATTGTAAGAGGAACTACCTCAAAAAGAATTGTAAAAATATTGAAAGAAGCAGGAGCTAAAGAAGTACATTTTAGAGTTGCAAGTCCTGAGATTAAATATCCATGTTATTATGGAATTGATACACCTCATAAAGAAGAGTTAATCTCAAATAATATGAGTAAAGAAGAAGTTTGTAAATATATTGAAGCTGATAGTTTAGAGTATTTATCAGTTGAAGATTTAGTAAATGCGATAGGAAATGATAGAAATTATGCCCTAGAGAGTTTTAATGGGGATTATTTCGTAAAAGAGTAGAATGAATGAATTAAAAAATGTATTAACTATCGGAAGATATTTAAAAAATAAGTTTGGTGAAAAAGTTTATAAAGTTCCTATTTCAATATCTGGGTTTACTTGCCCAAATATTGATGGAACTGTTGCCAAAGGAGGATGTTCTTTTTGTGAAAATGACTCCTTTTCTCCAAATTTGCAAGAAAAAAAATCTAAGTTTAAATTAAATCCAAGAATCAATGAAAATCCTTATTTAGATAATCAATTAAAACAATTAGAAATCCAGTTTAACGCAACAAAACAAAGATTACAAAATAAATTTGGAACACAAAAATTTATAGTTTATTTCCAATCCTTTACAAATACTTATGCTCCCTTTTCTACATTAAAAGCATTGTATGAAAAAGCTCTTAGTTTTGATAATGTTATAGGTCTTAGTATTGGTACAAGAACAGATTGTGTAACAGATGAGATTTTAGATTATTTAGTAGATTTATCAAAAGACAAAGAGATATGGATAGAGTTTGGAATCCAGTCTTTTTTTGATGAAACATTGATAAATATAAATCGTGGAGATACTGCTTCAAATATGAAGTATTGGATTAATAGAAGCAAAGAAAAAGGCTTAAATGTTTGTGGGCATCTAATTTATGGTTTACCAAATGAAACCCAAGAGATGATGCTCGAAACATTTAGACAAACGGTTGAACTTAAAGTTGATTCTATAAAGTTTCATCCTTTATATGTTGTAAAAAATACTCTTTTAACAAATGAGTTTAAAAAAGGTAGATTTACACCTATTAGTGAAGAGTTATATATAGATACAGTTGTTAAATCTATTAAAAATTTACCTGAGAATATCTCTATTCAAAGAATAACAGCAGGAATTAATGATAGTACTTTATTATCACCTGATTGGTGCAGAGATAAACATACACAAATGAAAAATATTAGATTGGCTTTAGAAAAAGAGGGATTTAATTATTAAAAATGATACTAGGAAAAATCCTAGTATTATTTTATTTTAAGTAGATAATCAACTACATTTTCAATAAATGCGTCGTGTTTTCTATCTTTTCTATAAGCAATATATAGTTTTCTTATCATTCTTTGATTATTGATTCTTGATTCAAATAACGCACCTGATTTTAAAAGTGATTCAATTGCATTTCTTGAAACAATAGAAACCGTTGGAGTTAAGTTCTTATCTGAATGTAAAACCGTTTGAACTATCGTTGTGGCAGATGTAACTTCACTTGTAACATTAAATGTATCACAATCAGGGAAATTTGCTTTTTCAAGATTTTCTTTAAATATTAATCTAGTGTGTGATTCTGGATTTCTACATACCCATTTGTATGATAATAAATCTTCTGCTTTTGCTTTTGCTGGTAATTTTTGATTAGAGAAAATTACTATTTCATCTTCCATCCATTCTCTATAAACAATATCTTCATTTGAAACATAATTTTCAACTAATGCAATATCAATTTTTTTATCTAATAAATCTTCGATTGCCTCATGTGAAACTGATACATTAATCGAAACATCATTGTGAATATTTTCTTTTAGATTATTTAAAAATCTAGGTAAAATATAATTTCCTATTATAAAAGATGCACCAAATACAAAGGTTACATTTTTATTCATAATTTTTAATAATTCTTTTTCACCATTTGCAACACATTTTTCTATTTTTAAAGCAATAGCATGAAGCATTTGACCTTCTTTGGTAAGTCTAATACCATTCTTTTTTCGGTCAACTACTTGAACATCTAAATAATCTTCAATAAATTTCATCTGTTGTGTAACTGCTGGTTGCGAAATACCAAGTTTTGCTGAAGCTTTTGAAAAAGATTTTTCTCTAACAACTGTTAAAAAAGTTTCTAGTTTTGCAAAATCAGTAAGCATCATAACCTCCATAAAATAAATTATAATTATAATAACATTTATTTATAAATAAAATAATTAAGAGCAATAATGAATTTATCTAATCTATGATATAATGATATATTATTGGAGAAAAAATGTCTGAAAATTTATTATCATCGTTGAACGAATCACAAAAAACTGCAGCACAACATATAGATGGACCAATGCTTATACTTGCAGGTGCAGGTTCTGGTAAAACAAAAACTATAACTACAAGACTTGCATATTTAATATCAATTGGTATAGACCCACGATCAATACTAACTTTGACATTTACAAATAAAGCAGCAAGTCAGATGAGAGAAAGAGCTTTTAGTATGCTTGATTCTTCGATGATAAATACTCCACCATTATTATGTACTTTCCACAAATTTGGACTTTTATTTTTAAAATTTCATATGAGTGAATTAAATAGAAAAAACAATTTCATAATAATAGATACAGATGACAAAAAAAGAATAATTAAGTCAATAGATAAAGAAATAACTACATCTTTATTGGCTGCTGAAATCTCAAAATATAAAAATTCACTATTAACTCCAAATGAAGCAAAAAGTGCAGCTCAATTAAAACTTTATCAACAAATTGCAGAAATTTATGAAAAATATGAAGCATATTTAGAAAAAAATAATCTTGTAGATTTTGATGATTTATTACTTCTTCCATACAGAATATTAAGTAAAAATGAAAAATTAGCAAATGAAATTAGTCAAAAATACCAATATATAATGGTAGATGAGTACCAAGATACAAATGAACTTCAATATAGACTTCTAAGATTATTATGTGCAAGTCATAATAATCTTTGCGTTGTTGGAGATGATGACCAATCTATTTATGGTTGGAGAGGTGCAACAATTAAGAATATTTTGAATTTTTCAGAACATTTTGAAAACACAAATGTTGTTAAACTTGAAGAAAATTATAGATCAACAGATACTATTTTAAATCATGCAAATCAATTAATAGAACATAATCGAGATAGACTTGGTAAAAAATTAATTGGTACAAGACAAAAAGGTGATTCAATTAGAATTTATGAATCACAAGATGAAAATGAAGAAACTAGAAAAATAATAGAAGATATAAAACAATTAATTGATAATGGAACAAGTCCCAAAAATATCGCAATACTATTTAGAGTGAATGCCTTATCAAGATCACTTGAAGAAGGATTTAACAAAGCTGGATTAAACTATAAATTAGTTGGTGGAATGAAATTTTATGAAAGAACTGAAATAAAAGATTTAATTGCCTATTTTAGAATTCTTACAAACGCAAATGATAATTTTTCTATAAAAAGAATCATTAATAAACCAAAGCGTGGAATTGGTAAAACTACAATTGATAAACTTGAAGCAAAGTCTATTGAAAGTGGAAAATCAATTTTTGATTTAATACAACAATTAGATTCAGAAGAAATAAGTTCAATTGTAGGTAAAAAGAATGCAAGAACTCTAAAAGTATTTGAAGCTTCTATTTTAGATTTAAAAGAGTTATTAGAAGAGTCAAAAATGAAATTTTTTGATACTTTTGAAGAAACATTTGATTACAGAGCTTCATACGATAATCTTCCAGATGGGTTTGAAAGACAAGCTAATATTGATGAATTCTATGGATATATTAGGGATTATTTTATTCAAAATCCACACTTAGACTTAAAAGATTTTCTAAATGAGATTGCACTAGAGAGTGAAAAAGATGAATATAATGGGGAAGCTGTTTCGATGATGAGCATTCACGCTTCTAAAGGTTTAGAGTTTAAAAAACTTTTTATTATAGGTTTTGAAGAGGGCTTTTTCCCAATTGTTGGTGATGGAAGTGATTTAGAAGAAGAAAGAAGATTAGGTTATGTGGCAATTACAAGAGCTATGGATAATTTAACTTTATCATTTGTTCATTCAAGATTTTATAAAGGTAAAAGAGCAACACTTGTTAAAAGTAGATTTTTAAGTGAATCGGGTCTTATAAAAGGAAGTTTGACAATAGAAAAGCAGTCAGGCTTTAAAAAAGGTGATTTGGTACAACATAAAATATTTGGTATGGGAAGAGTTATTAAAGCTACAAATGCAGGTAAGGATTATAAGTTAACTATAAATTTTGGCGGAACACATAGAGATATTTTATCTTCATTTGTTCAAAAAGCCTAAACGGAAAGAATTTTGCAAAAAAGATTTTATAATAAAGAATCAATCAATAAATTGATAGTAGTAAAGAAGCCTTTGTTTATTAGTTCTAATTTTTATTTAACAAAAATAAAGAAGAAATATAAAAATAAGAAAGCTGGTTTTAGTGGAACACTTGACCCCTTTGCAAAGGGATGTTTAATTGTTGCTTTTGGTCAATATTCAAAACTTTTTAAATATCTGAAAAAAACTCCAAAAACTTATAAAGCCGTTGTTTGGCTAGGAGCAATATCTGAATCTTTTGATATTGAAAAAGTTATAAGTGTAGATTTAGTTGAAAAAATTGATGTTGATAATATAAAATATCAATTAAATTCTTTAGTTGGTGAATTAGAGTATATTCCACCAAAATTTTCAGCAAAAAAAATAGAGGGTGTTCGAGCTTATGAATTAGCAAGACAAGGACATGATTTTGAACTTAATAAATGTAAAATGAATATTTATGATACAAAATTTATATCATATAGACATCCTTTTATTACAATTGAAACAACAGTTAGTGAAGGTTCATATATTCGTTCTTTTGCACAAATATTATTGGAAAAATTAGGGACAATTGGAACTTTGTCATATTTAGAAAGAATAAATGAAGGCGCTTTTTTTTATGAAAATGAAAAAGAGCTAAATCCTTTAGATTATATTGATTTACCAATAAATAATTATTTTGGAACAATTGAATGGTTAAATACAGGTAAAAAAATTTCAATTGATTATTTAGAAGAAAAAGAAGATGGAAAATATTTAATTATCACAGATAAATTTTTTAGTATTATTGAAATAGAAGAGGGTGAAGTTAAATACTTATTAAATAAGGTACTAAAAGTATGAATGAAATGAGTGAAAAATCATATGCAAAAGTAAATATTTTTTTAAAAATTTCAGATAAAAGAGATGAGTATCATGAACTTGTATCAAGATTTGTTCGTGTACATAGTCTATTTGATACTATCTCTTTTGTTAAATCTAGCAGGAAAGCATTTTGTATTATAGGGAACTTTTCTTGCAATATGGAAACGAATACTGTATATAAAGCGTACAAGTTATTAGAAAAATATGATGGTGTTGAAGATTTTTTTAAAAATTATAGTGTTGAAGTTAATAAAAATATTCCAGAGTTTGCAGGACTTGGTGGCGGAAGCTCAAATGCAGCAACATTTTTACTTATGACAAATAAATATTGTAATTTAAATTTATCAAAAGATGAATTATCTAAAATTGCTATAAAAATTGGTGCTGATGTTCCCTTTTTTGTTTATGAATATGATAGTGCAAATGTTACAGGTATAGGCGAAATTGTAGAAAAGTTTGATGAAGAGATGTTAAATATAGATACAATAACTCCTAATATAAAGTGTAATACAGGTGAAATTTTTAAAGTTTTTAGAGAAAATTTTTATAAACAAATTTCAAAAAATGAAGCAGATAAATTATTTAAAACGAAATCAATCGAAATTCTAAATAATTTAAATATTAATGAAGCAAATGATTTATATGAACCAGCAATTAGTGTATATCCGAAATTAGAAGAATATGCCCAAAATAGTTGGTTTTTTAGTGGAAGTGGAAGTTCATTTTTTAAGGTAAACGATGTCAAATAAAAAAGATACAAAAAAGAATTTAGTTTTCAAAAATAGAAAAGCATTTCATGATTTTACTATTATGGAAACATTGGAAGCTGGAATTATGCTTGAAGGAAGTGAAGTAAAAGCTATAAGAGAAGGAAGAATTAACTTAAAAGATTCATTTGTTCGAATTATAAAAGGTGAAGTATTTATTTTAAATATGCATATTTCACATTTAAGTACAACTCATACAACTTACAGACCAGATGAAAGAAAAGATAGAAAACTTCTTTTACATTCAAAACAAATAGCAAAGTTATATGCAAAAGTGACAAAAGATGGCATAACTTTAATTGCAACAAAATTATATTTTAACGATAAAAATATGATAAAGGTTGAAATAGCAACCGCTCAAGGTAAAAAGCTACATGATAAAAGAGAAGATTTAAAAATAAAAACTATGCAAAGAGAGACTCAACAAATATTAAAAGGCATAAAATAAGATAATTAGTATCTTATTTTATAAGTTAAGATTATAATAAAAATAATATTTTATTTGTTAATTAATCGTTAATTTTTTTGTTAAATTTAAGTTTTTCTTAGCTATGATTATCGCAATGAGTGACATTTTTGTGACTTGTATATAAAATTAGTAGGAGGAGATTGATGCAAAACGGTGCACAAATTGAGTACGATTACTCAGTTGCAAAGGCCTTTACATTTGCAACAATTTTGTTTGGTATCATAGGTATGACTATCGGTGTTGTACTTGCGTTTCAATTGGCGTTTCCACAGTTAAATAATTTAGCTGGGGAGTATGGTACATTTAGTAGATTAAGACCTTTACACACTAATGGTGTTGCTTTTGGTTTTGCTCTAAGTGGTATTTTTGCTGGATGGTATTATATCGGACAAAGGGTATTAAAAGTTTCATTAAAAGAGTCACCTTTTTTAATGGCTATCGCAAAATTACATTTTGTTCTTTATTTCATTACAATTCTTTTAGCTGTTGTTACACTTTTTATGGGTTATACAACTTCAAAAGAATATGCTGAATTAGAGTGGCCATTAGACATCTTAGTTGTTCTATGGTGGGTTTTATGGGGTGTTTCTATTTTTGGATTAATCGGAATTAGAAGAGAAAGAACTTTATATATTTCTTTATGGTATTTCATTGCTACATTTATCGCAGTTGCAATGTTATATCTATTTAATAATATGGAAGTTCCAACTGCTTTAGTTTCAGGTTATGGTTCATGGCTTCACTCTGTTTCTATGTATGCAGGTACAAATGATGCACTAGTACAATGGTGGTACGGACACAATGCTGTTGCATTCGTTTTCACAACTCCAATTATTGCGCTAATTTATTACTTTTTACCAAAAGAATCTGGACAAAATGTTTATTCTTATAAACTTTCTATCTTAGCATTCTGGGGATTATTATTTGTTTATTTATGGGCTGGTGGACACCACTTATTATATTCAACTGTTCCTGACTGGATGCAAACTATGGGTTCTGTAATGTCAGTTGTTTTAATTTTACCATCATGGGGATCAGCTATTAATATGCTTTTAACAATGAAGGGTGAGTGGCAACAATTACAAACAAATACACTAATTAAATTTATGGTATTAGCTTCAACTTTCTATATGTTATCAACTATTGAAGGACCAATTCAAGCTATTAAATCTGTAAATGCTATTGCACACTTTACTGACTGGATTCCAGGACATGTACATGATGGTACTTTAGGTTGGGTTACGTTTATGATTATGGCAGCATTATTTCATATGGTTCCAAGAATGTATAAAAGAGAAATTTATTCTAAATCATTAATGGATACACAATTCTGGTTACAAACTACAGGTATCGTTTTATACTTTACTTCTATGTGGATTGCTGGAATTACACAAGGTATGATGTGGAGAGCTTATGACGAATATGGTTCATTAGTTTACTCATTTATTGATACAGTTACTGTATTACATCCATATTATACAATTAGAGCTGTTGGTGGGTTATTATACCTAATTGGATTCTTTATGTTCTCATATAATATTTATAAAACTATTAGATGTGGAAGAGTACTTGATAAAGAACCAGCAAATGCTACACCAGTAGCTGCGTAAGAAAGGAGAAATTATGTTTCATTGGTTTGAACAAAGACCGTTTTTCTTTGCGGTACTAGTATTTATATTTGTTGCATTTGCGGGTATTATTGAAGTTATTCCAGATTTTGCAAAACAAAGTAGACCAACTGTTGGTACAAAACCATACAGTGTTTTAGAATTAGCAGGTAGACAAGTTTATATTAAAGATTCTTGTAATGCTTGTCACTCTCAATTAATTAGACCATTCAAAGCAGAAACTGATAGATATGGAATGTATTCTTTATCTGGTGAGTATGCTTATGATAGACCATTCTTATGGGGATCAAAAAGAACTGGTCCAGATTTAATGAGAGTTGGAAATTATAGAACTACAGATTGGCATGAAAACCATATGTGGGAACCTTCTGCTGTTGTTCCTGGAAGTATTATGCCAGAATACAAACATCAATTTAAAAACAAAGCTGATTTAGATACTGCTTATGCTGAAGCATATACTGTTAAAACAGTATTTGCAACTCCATATGATCAAGATTTAGATGGTGATGGAAAAGTTGATGTTGCACTTGGTGATTACGAAACTGCTATTGCAAAAGCAAAAGAAGATGCAAAAGCAATTGCTGATGGAATGAAAAATGAAGCTATAAAAAATGCTGTTGCAAATGGTCAAATTCCTGAAATAGTTGCATTAATTGCATATTTAAATTCTTTAAAATAGAGGTTGTTAATGGATTATGAAACACTTTTAACAGTACAAGGTTATGGTAAATTCTTTTTGATTTTAGCAGTATTTATTATATTTTACTCTTATGCTTATTCTATATACAAAAGGGATAAAACAGGTGAGCGAGATTATGAGAAATATTCAAACCTTGTTCATGATGA
Source organism: Aliarcobacter sp. (assembly GCA_028690445.1). Lineage (GTDB taxonomy): Bacteria > Campylobacterota > Campylobacteria > Campylobacterales > Arcobacteraceae > Aliarcobacter. The sequence continues at coordinate 201,914 of JAQVBE010000001.1, forward strand.
TTCAAGTGTTTCTGTCCCTCTTGAAGAAAGAAAAAAAGATAAAGATATAGATAATAAGGAGAAATAAGATGAAGTCTATGATTATAGGTGGAATAATTCTTGTAATCGCTTTATTAGCAGGAACTTACTTTGCAGCAGGTGATGCTTTTATAGGCGATGATTATATTAACAGCTTAACAATGTTAGGTGCAGTAGCTATTATTACAATTACTGTATTCGTTGCATTAAAATATGTTAATCAAATGAGAAATGATACTGCGAGTGGTGATTTAGCTGAAGAAAAATGGGATGGTATTGGTGAATTTAGAAATGCTGTACCAACTGGTTGGGCTTTAGCATTTATTGGTACGATTATATGGATGTTTTGGTATTTTACAGTTGGTTATCCTATTAATGGATTTTCACAAATTGGTCAATGGAATGAAGAGACTTTAGAATACAATGCAAAATTTGAGAAAAAATGGGAAAATCCATCGGAAGAAACTTTAAAAGCAATGGGTCAATCTACATTCTTAGTTCAATGTGCACCTTGTCATGGTGTTGATGCTGAGGGAATTGATGGAAAAGCTCAAAACTTAACAAAAAGAATTTCTAAAGAACAAGTTGTTCATGTTATTAAAAATGGTTCAAACAACTTTAAATCAGTATATCCAGATGGAATGCCTCCAATGATGTTAACAGAAGATGCTGATATTAATGCAGTTGCTGATTATGTTGCTGGTGGATTTAAAGGTGAACAACCTGCTTCGTTTGCTGCTTGTTCTTCTTGTCATGGTGAAGATGGTAAAGGTATGGAGTTTGTTGCTCCAAATATCAGAATTTATGATGATGCAGTTATAGCTGCTGTTCTTAAAAATGGTAAAAAAAGTGCTATTGGTACTATGCCTAATTTTAACGGTAGATTAAATGAAACACAAGAGAAAGCATTAGCTACATACTTAAGAAGTATAGGAGGGTAAGATGGCTGGAAATACACAAATGAATGATAATGAAAGAGGTATTTTTAAACTAAGTGGTATAACTGGAATGTTAATTGCAACTGTGTTGTTATTAACTATTCTTGGTGTATTAACATTTAGTGGAATAAAAGTACAACAAAGTGAAGCTAGTAATTTTTACAAAATCAATCAAGATTTGAATGGATTAAAAATGAATAGTTCAGAAAATTATAAACAGTATCAACTTGTTGGTACTGGAAAATAAGGGGTAAGATATGGAAAGAATTATTGGTATTTTACTTGTTGTAGCAGCTGTTATGACAGCATATTATGCTTTCTTTGACTCAACAAAAGTGTTTGTTGGATAAATGAAAAACATAAATTTCATGAAAATAGGAGTGATTTTTTCACTTCTATTTTTTTTATGCCAGAACTTAAGCGCTCAAGAGTTTATTTTAAATGATGATAAGTTAATAGATAATAGAGCAAAAGAAAAAATTAATCAAATCGGTGCTGAAACTAAATCTAAATTAGGTGTTAATATATATGTTTATGCAAAATCTACTTTAGGATTAGACGAAAATATAAAAACAAAAGATAAAATTGATTTCATAAGAAATAATGAAAGCAAAATAATAGCAACCCTTGAGAAACCATATGTACTTTTGAGTATATCGGTTCAAGAAACGCATGTAAATTTATTATTCAGTGATGAATTAAAAGATGTGCTAGATAAAAATGATATTTTAAATGGGTATGTTGTACCTTTATTAGCTTCAAATGATAAAAATACTTTATTTGCAAAGGTTAGTGCTGCTACATTAAATGGTTATGCAGCTGTTGCAGATGTTATTGCTGAGTCTAAAAATATTAAATTAGAAAGTAGTATTGGAAATACTGGAAAAGTAGCTGGTACTATCTGGAGAGTTTTAATGTATACACTAGTTGTTTTAGGATTATTAGCCTATACTTACGCAGTATTAAAAAAAAGAAAGTAGACTTATGAAAAGAAATTATTGGCCAATATTTTTTATTGGAATTTTTACTTTTGTATTTTCAATGATTGTTTGGACAGTAAGAAGTGCTGTGAATTTACCTGTAATTGAAGACCACAGTTTTATGAAAAAATATCAAGATGTGGATCAAAATTATAATGATATGATGACTTCAAATAATATTTTTTTATCAAAATATAATTTTGAATTAGATGTAAATGATAAAAAATTTGATTTAACAACATTAGATATAAAATATTCACAAAGAGTTTTAGAAAAGTATTCAGAACATAAAGATGTTTTAAAAGTTGGAAAAAATAATTTGAAAATTCTTGTAACTGATAAGAATACAAATGAAAAAAAAGATGTTAATATTGAGTTAGTTGTAACTAAAACTATAACTTCAGATTCAGATTTAGTAATAAATAATGATAAATTCCAAAATAATGATAAGATTTTTACTTCAGAATTTGAACTAAAAGATGCTAATAATTGGATTATTACAGGTAGTTTTACTGTTGATGGAAATGTAGGTTACATCTATATTAAAACAAATGCTATTTAAAAAGAAACTTCTAGTTTTCCCTACATCAAGGGCAATTAGAGATTTTATTACTTTACAAAAGGGTAGAAATACTCTTTTGCCTTTTATCCTTACAATTGATGAATTTTTTAAAAAATCTATACTATTTAATAATATGAAATATTGTGAAGAAGAACAAAGAGTTCTTTTTTTAAATGAAGCTATAAAAGATATAAATATTTCTAAACTTGGAATTTCAGATAATTTTACAAAATTCTTAAAACAAAGTGATTATATTTATAGATTTTTTTTAGAATTAGCTAGTGAAAAAATAGAAATATCTGATATTCAAAATGTAGATACTTATGACTTTTATTTTGAACATTTACAAATCTTAAAAACAATTCAGAAAAACTATATTGATATACTAGAAAAAAACTCTTATGTTGATAGAATTAATCTAAATAAACATTACAAAATAAACGAAAATTTTTTAAAAAAGTTTGAAAATCTAGAACTCTATTTTGAAGGCTATTTTACAAAAGTTGAATTTGATATAGTTGAAAAAATATCAAAAATAAAAAATCTAAATATTAGTTTTTATTCAAATATTTATAACCAAAAATCGCTGGAAGTTTTTAAAAGTTTAGATTTAGATATAAAAATAAATCATAAATACAAAATTGATTTATCAAATAAAACGATTTTAGAAGAAAAAGAGATATTAAATGATTTAGCTTTTATAGAGTTAAAAGGTTTTTCTTCAAGACTTAATCAAATTGCATATATAAAAAGCACTATTGCCAAATCAGTTCAAAATGGTGTTAATCCTGAAAATATAGCTTTAGTTTTACCAGATGAAAGTTTTGCTATTAGTTTACAACTTTTTGATGATGAAAAATATTTCAATTATGCAATGGGGAAAAGTATTAAAAATACAAATTTGTACCAAGTTGTATATTCGATATATTCGTATTTAAATGAAGATGAAATAAAACATCTTGAATTTTTAAACTTTTTCAAAATTGACAAGTTATTTATAGATAAAAATATAAAAACTTTATGGAACAAAAAAGCTACAAAAGAGAGTTTTTTAATCATTACAGATTTTATAAAATCTTTTGAGAAAAATAGTGAACTTCTTGAAAAATTTGAAGAGTTACTTTATAAATTAAATATCATTTTATTTTCAACAAATCATTTTATTTTATTAAAAGATGTTTATAAAATCTTTTTACAAAGATTAGCAAAAATCACTTTAGATGATGTAAATTCAGGAAAAATTACAGTTTTAGGATTGCTTGAAACAAGAGCTGTAAATTTTGAAACAGTGATTATTTGTGATTTTAATGAATCTTTCATTCCAAAGATTTCTGTTAAAGATAAGTTTTTATCAACAAAGTTAAAACAGCTTTCAAATCTTCCAACCCAATTTGATAGAGAATCTTTACAAAAGTATTATTATAAAAGATTGATTGGTTCATCTAAAAATGTATTTATATCTTATGTTAATTCAGACACAAACCAAATCTCAAGATTTGCAAATGAATTATTTAATACACATATAAAAACAGATACAAATGACAACGCTTATAAACACATACTTTACGATAATCATAAGATAAGTCATTTTGATGAGGAAATCATCGCAAAAATAGATTTAGCTTCTTTACGATGGTCTGCTACTTCATTTAGAACATATTTACAATGTAAAAGAAAATTTTATTTACAAAATATTCTAAAAATAAATGAACACACAATTTCTTTAAAACCAAAAGCTTATGAATTGGGAGAAATAATTCATTCTATTTTGGAAGATTATTATAAAAATTTTACTGAACACAATTTTGAAAAAATTGAAGATTTATTTAATAAATATAAAAGTTCAAATCCATTTTTGATTTTAGATTTAGAGATTTGGAAAAAGAAGTTATATGCTTTTTATTTATATGATAAACAAAGGTTAGAAAATAGACAAATTATAGCCCTTGAAAAAACTTTTGACTTGGAGTTTGAAGGTATAAAAATAAGAGGTGTAATTGATAGAATTGATAAATATGATGATATTTATGAAGTAATTGATTATAAAACCTCTTCGACTTTGAGTGTCGATACTTTGAAAAACTATGAAAAAACGGATGATTTTCAATTAGAATTTTATTATTTAGCTATGAATGAACTTTATAAAACATCTAAAATCGAAGCTTATTATTATGATTTGAATAATACAGTTTTAATAAATGAAATTGCACTTGATAAAAAACTTGAGTTATTGTGTGAAAAATTTAATGAAATAAAAGAGATTTCAAAAAATGAAATCTCTTTCTCAAAATGTGAGGATAAATCAAATTGCACTTATTGTGCATATTCAATAATATGTGATAGAGAATAGACAAAAAATATGATATAAATCATATTTTTTCAATTAATATAATAGTAAACTTACGTCTTTTATATTACAAGGAGAAATATGAGTTATTTCAAAAGTTTAAAAATCAAGTCAAAGTTACTAGTAATTACCATTATTCCTATGTTAACAATCATTTTATATTCATGTTTTACAATTAACAATCTTCTTTTAGAAAAAGAAAATCTTTCTTTGACTAACAATCGTATTTTAGAAATGGAATCTCTTTCTAAACTTATACATTCTTTACAAATAGAAAGAGGAATGAGTGTTGGAGTTGTAGCAAAAAAAGATAATGAAGGAAAAACAAAATTATCAGATATAAGAAAAGAAGTTGATTTATCAATTCAAAGTCTTAAAAAGGATAATTCAGTTTTAAGTAATCTTAGTGAGTTAAGTAGTAAAAGAGAGCAAATTAACGCTTTATCTGTTAGTTCAGCTGAAGTGGGTGGCTATTTTTCAAAAATTATTGTTGCTTTGTTAGATTCAACAACAATTATTCCTTCTTTGACCTCTGACATAACAAGTAGAAATTTTTTGCAAATATATACACATTTAGCAACATCAAAAGAGTCTCTAGGACAAATTAGAGCGAATTTAAATGGTGCTTTTACTAATGACAAATTTGTGGAAAAAACTTATGATTCTTATGTATCTAGTTATGGAGCATATAAAGTAAATTTAAATAAATTTCTAACTCTATCTCCAAATGATTTAAAAGATTTTTATAATAAATCTGTTGAAAATAAAGCTGTTACACAAACTTTTAATATGATTAATCTTGCTTTTGAAAAAGGAAGAGATGGAGGATTTGGTGTAAATTCTCCTTTTTGGTTTGAAAATGTGACAGCAACAATAAATATTTTTAGAGATATTGAATTAAAATTATTTGATACTGTTAAAGAATTAAACCAAAAAAGTATAGATAAAAATAACTCAAATTTTATTTATATGCTTGTTTTTATAACTCTTTTTATTTTAATTATTTTATATCTAACTTTTTTAATTATAAAAGATATAACTTCTTCATTGGCTGATTTTAAAAATGGTCTTTTAATGTTTTTTGATTATCTAAATAAAAAAACATCAAATATTTCAGTATTAAAAGATGATGCAAAAGATGAATTTGGTGAAATGGCAGTTTTTGTAAATGAAAATATAAAACAAATTGAAAAAACTTTACATCAAGATATGGAATTGATTCAAGATGCTGAAGTGGTAATGAATAGGGTAAATAATGGATGGTATTCACAGTTTATAGAAAAATCAACTTCAAATGCTTCTTTGGAAGAATTTAAAAACAATGTAAATGAAATGATAAAAAATACAAGAAATAGATTTTCTGAAGTTGATAAAGTGTTAGAAGAGTATGCTAGACATAATTATTTATCTAAAGTTCATATGAAAGATAGTGATGAAAAAGGCGGAGTCTTTGAAAGATTGGTTGTAGGAATTAATACTTTACAAAACTCTATAACTCAAATGCTTATAGAAAATAAGTCGAATGGATTGACTTTAGAAAAAAGTTCAAATATTTTACTTGAAAATGTTGATAGATTAAATATTAGTTCAAATGAAGCAGCAGCATCTTTGGAAGAAACAGCTGCCGCTATTGAAGAGATTACAAGTAATATTAGAAATAACACAGAAAATATTTCTAAAATGGCAATTTATTCAAATAGTGTTACAAAATCAGCTTCTGAAGGTGGAACTTTAGCAACTAAAACAACACGAGCAATGGATGAAATAAATAGTCAAGTAAACTTAATTAACGATGCAATCTCAGTAATTGATCAAATTGCATTTCAAACAAATATCCTATCGTTAAATGCAGCAGTAGAAGCAGCAACAGCAGGTGAAGCTGGAAAAGGATTTGCTGTTGTTGCACAAGAGGTGCGAAACTTGGCTTCAAGAAGTGCTGAAGCTGCGCGTGAAATAAAAACTATTGTTGAAAGTGCAAAAAATAAAGCAGATGAGGGTAAAGATATAGCAAATAACATGATTGATGGATACAAACAATTAAATGAAAATATCCAACAAACAATAAATCTTATTTCTGATATTCAAAATGCTTCAAAAGAGCAACTTTTAGGAATTGAACAAATAAATGATGCAGTAACTCAACTTGATCAACAAACGCAAAAAAATGCGGCTGTTGCTTCTCAAACGCATGATGTTTCAGTTATTACAGATAAAATAGCAAAACTTGTTGTTTCAAATGCTAATGAAAAAGAGTTTGAGGGAAAAGATACTACTAAAGCGAAAGATTTTAAATAAAGAGAATAAAAGAGGAGTTTTTTTCCTCTTTTACTTTGCAGTTGCGATTAAAACATCTTCTATGATTTTTGTAATATCTCCATCTAAAATAGCATCAACATTTGAATATCCAATATTACTTCTACTATCTTTTACTTGTTGATAAGGTTGTAAAACATAAGAACGGATTTGATGTCCCCAACCATTATCGCTTTTTTCAACACCATCTTTTGTAGCTTGTTGTTTTTCAAGTTCTAGCTCATAAAGTCTTGATTTTAGCATCTTCATAGCACTTGCTTTGTTTTTGTGTTGGCTTCTATCATTTTGACATTGAACAACAATATTTGTTGCAATATGTGTGATTCTAATTGCTGATTCTGTTTTATTAACATGTTGCCCACCAGCTCCACTTGCTCTGTATGTATCTATTCTTATATCTTTATCTTCAATCACAATAGCAATATTATCATCAACTTCAGGAGATACCATTACAGATGAAAATGAAGTATGTCTTTTTGCATTTGAATCAAAAGGAGAGATTCTAACAAGTCTATGAATTCCATTTTCAGCTTTCATATAACCATAAGCATTTTCGCCTTTGATGATAAACGAAACATCTTTAATTCCTGCTTCATCACCATTTTGGTAATCAAGTAGTTCAATTTTAAAATCATTTCTTTCAGCCCATCGCAAGTACATTCTATAAAGCATTGAAGCCCAATCTTGTGATTCAGTTCCACCAGCTCCTGGATGAATAGATACCAATGCATTTGATACATCATCAGGGTGGCTTAGCATTACAGAAATTTCAGTTGATTTGATTAGTCTTTCTAGTTCAGGTGCTTCGTCATAAAGCATTTCCAAAGTTTCATCGTCTTTTTCATCATTCGCCATTTCATAAAGTTCATTTGTACCTTTTAATGAATCATTGGCTTTATTGAATTTACTTAGTTTTCCTAAAATTCTATTTTTTTCAATACCACTTTTTGTAGCATTTTCAATATTATTCCAAAAATCTTGTGCTGATTCTTCTTCTTTGATTTCATCTAATCTTTGATTTAAATCATCAGGTTTTAAAATACCTTTTATGTTATTTAGTTTAGTGTTTAGAAGTTTTAATAGTTCTGAATATTCGTAAGCATCCATTTAGTGTAATCCTTTAAAAAAAGCAATTATACTTAAAGTTTGTATAAAGAGTGATTAGGTTTTATCTGATAGTAAAATATAAAAGAGGAGAAAAAACTCTTCTTTTAATTATTTGTTATTAATACTTTTTAGATAAGCATTAATCCCTTTGATTTCTTTATAATCTACAAAGTTAGCATAAGGTGTCATAATACTTGCATTCATTGAATTAACACTTCCAACTTTATAGTTTTTAATTGATTCTTGCATATCATCAGCTGATAAATCTTTTAATGGTCTTGAACTATTATAAGCACTTTTTTCACCATTTACTCCATGACATGTTTGGCATTTGTTTACATAAAGTTCTTTTGCAATAACTGCTGAATCTTTTATCTCTTGTTCAACTTTTGCTTTTTCTTCAGCTACTTTTTTTTGTTCTAATTTTGCCATGATGTTAGCTTCCATTTGAGCTTGATTTCCTGTGAAATTCGATGAAGGAGTAACTGTTGAGGCTGTTTTTAAAATATAAATAAAACTCATACCTGTTGCTGTTTGTGAGATTTTAATATCATCTACACTCCAACCTTTTGCTTTCATATCATTTACTGTGTATTTTCCTGCACATGCTCCACCTGTAAGTGGTGTATTTTCAATAGTACTCATTGATTGATGATTTTCTTTAAAACACATAGTTGTATCTGCAAGAAGTGAAGTTGAACCTAATAGTAGTATAGTTGAAAGAATCGCTTTTTTCAAGATAAAATCCTTTTTTTAATTTTGCTGATTTTATCATAATAAGGTTAAATATTTAGAATAAGTATAAGAAATAGTAACAATTTAGAAATAAAAAAAGGCTAGAGAAAAATCTCTAGCCTTTAAGAAAAAAGTTTTTATACTCTAAAAATATTAGAATGTATATTCAACTTGTAATCTTCCTCTTACATCATCATTATTATCAACTGTTGCAACATTTGGTGCAGAAGTTTCTTTAGTATAAGTTCCATATCTAACATAAGTAGTTAAATTTTTACTCATTTTGTATAATAATTGAGCATAAATTTCTTCTTCTTCAACATCAGTTGTTGAATTAGCTTGAGTAATATATTTAACATTACCATAGTTAGCTGATAAGTTTAAGTTAGATAAAATATCTACCCCAGCAACAACTTGCCAGTAATCAGCATCAGCTTTACCATTTGAAGTTAAATTCCATCCAAGTAATGTAGTAGTTGCATCATTATCTAATGCAGTTAACCCACCATCTTTACCAGTCATTGCATAAGCAACTTTTGCATCAAAAATTCCAGCTTTTCCAGTTAAAACTAATTTAGCCATAGAGTTGTTTTCTGCTGTAGTATCTACAGTTGTTCCTGGGTTAAGAGCTACAGCTGTATTTTTTTCTAAAGAAAGAGAAGCAAATCTAGCATCAATACCTACTTTAGCGCCTGATAAATCTAAAGCAGATTTAGCACCCACTGTATATGAATCAAATTTACCTTGAGCATCTAAAAACCAAGCATCTAAAGTTACAGGACCAGCAGCAACAATTGCTCCAACTGTCGAAATAGATTCATTTCCGATAAGTTTACCAGCAAGTGCTTTACCATTACCTAATTTTGCATCTGTAGAAGCATCTAGGTTAGTTTGATCAAAGTAAGCAGCAGCTAAAGTTACAGGTCCAACAGTAGAAAGAGCTAAGATACCTGTACCAGTTTGCTCATTGTTATCAGAGTCAATAGCAACAGTCCAAGGAGTAGTTAACCCTTGTTTTCCAACGTTAACAGTAGTATTTTGAATACCTGTATATCCAAAATAAACATTTGATAATGAAACATCAGCTTGTCCATCATGTCCTGCCGTATCTAGTGTTGCAAAGCTTCCATTTGCTTGTGAACCGATAATAAATCTTGTATTTAACTTAACATCTTCATTTATTTTAGAAGATAAGTTTAATCCAATTTTATAATTGTTATCTGCATCATTGTCAGAATCTACACCACTTGTATTATTATTGTCAAAATCATTATATCTATAAACAACAGAACCTGATACGTCTACGTTTTTGATTGCTTCTTCTAATGGTTGAGCATTAGCAGCTGTTAAACCTGCAACTGCAATAGCAGCTACTAAACTTAATTTTGCGATTTTTTTCATTTGTTCTCCTAAAATTTCGAAATCTTATTTTCAGTCTATCGGAGCGCGCGAACTCATCTAAAACTATTGTCTTAAACCTTTTCCGACATACCGTTGTGACCATTCTACATTACTAAATTTTAAAGTTTTCTTAAAATGACTGTTTTAATGTTAATTAACCGTTAATTTAAGTTAATTTTTAATTAACCTTTTGTTATTGCTGTGTTATTGCTATTTTAGGATACTTTAAGTCCTATTTTAAGCGTTAGTTACTTAGGCTAACTATGCAGTTTTTTAGTATATTAGGTTTAGATATTTTGATATTTAGAGTATAAATTTTGTAACTATTTTGTAATAATGATTCAATATATAAGATAGCATCTTCAAGAAGTAAGAACTTTTGTTCTTTCATAGTTTTTTTTACAAGTGCAGATATTTCTGAGTAGTCTATAAATAAATCTTTTGAATATTCATATTCAAAAGAGATATTTATTATAACTTTTTGTTTTTTTATTCGTTCGAAGTCCAAAATTCCAATAATACAATTAAAAGTTAAATCTGAAATTTCGATTTTCATATAACTCTTTTCTCTTCGCCTTTTATAATTCTTACAATATTCGGAACATGTTTATATATTATGATAAAAGCAATAATATACATAGGAACATTTGAACCCACATTTAAGCCATCATTTAAATAACTAGCACTAACAATAACTGCAACTAATCCTAAAAGTGAAGACAATGAAGATATTTTTAAAACTTTTGCACAAACTATCCAAACAACTGCACCAATAAGTGTAGGAATTGGAATAAGTACTAAATAAACACCAAGTCCAGTAGCAACACCTTTTCCACCTTCAAGTCCTAAATAGATAGAATAACAATGTCCTAATACTGCTAAAATCGCAATTGCCCAAAGTGTAGATGGACTAACTTCAAAATACATAGCTACAAGTAATACAACTGCACCTTTTAAAGCATCTAATAAAACTGTTGCAATTCCTAGTTTTTTTGCTAATTTTGGGTTTGTTTCTTTTACAACTCGAAGAACATTTGTAGCTCCGATTGATTTACTTCCTGCGGCTGTAATATCAACTCCTGCAAATGTTTTTGCTAAGATTGAACCAAAAGGAATAGAACCTACTAAATAGGCTGCTAAAAAAAATAAAATATTTGTATTTGTGAAAAAATCCATATATTACCCTTGTTTTAAGTGTGTGATTAAATGAGATTATAACTAAAATTTTGTTATATTCACATTTAATAAAAATTTGAAGGTTTATTTTGAATTTAAAAGAAGAAATATTAAAATTAAAAAACGAGTTAGATGTAACATTAGTTGCTCACTTTTACCAAAGGGACGAAGTATTTGAATTAGCTGATATAACAGGTGATTCATTGGAACTTGCTAAAAAAGTGATGCTTACAGATTCGAAATATGTAGTGTTTTGTGGAGTTGGTTTTATGGGCGAAAGCGTAAAAGTTATGAGTCCTGAAAAAACAGTTCTTATGCCAAAAATCGCTTGTTGTGCAATGGCTAGAATGATTGATGTTGGATATTTTGAAGAGAATTTAAAAAAGATAAATGAAGCTGGTATTTCAAATGATGACATTTTACCAATAACTTATATAAATTCAAGTGCTTCAGTTAAAGCAAAAGTTGGACAAATGGGTGGAATGGTTTGTACTTCTTCTAATGCTTATAAAATTATTGAAAAGGGTTTAACATCTGGTAAAAAAATATTTTTTGTACCAGATAGATGTTTAGGGCAAAATTTTGCAAAATCTTTGAATCTAAAATCTGCAATAGTTGGAGATGGAAGCAATTTAAATGAAGCTGATGTGATTTGTTATAATGGATTTTGTTCAGTTCATCAACAATTTTCTGTGGAAGATATAGAGTTTTATAGACAAAAATTTCCAGATATTTTGATAGCTGTTCATCCTGAATGTGATCCTAGTGTTTGTGATGCAGCTGATTTTGTGGGTTCTACTTCTCAACTAATTACCTATATAAAAAATCTAAATCCAGAGCAAAAAATTGCAGTTGGAACAGAGTTTAATATGGTAAATAGATTGAGAGATAAAAATACTTATATTTTAAGTTCTACAAAACCAGAATGTCCAACTATGAATGAAACAACACTACAAGATGTTTACAATACTTTAAAATCTATAAAAGATAATAATATATCAAAAGAGTGTGAAATTGTTGTTTCACAAGATACAGCAAAGTGGGCTAAAGTTGCTCTTGAAAGGATGTTTGAAGTATGATTAATATTAAAAAATTTGTAAAAAATGCCATTATTGAAGATAATGGAAGAGGAGATTTATTCTTCGATGTTGCACCAAAAGGAAGATTTACTGCACGAGCTATTTGTAAATCAGATGGAATTTTAGCAGGTGTTCAATATGCAAAGGTTCTAGCAAGAACTGAAAAGTTTGATTGCAAGTTTTTAAAAAATGATGGTGATGTATTAAAAAAAGGTGATGTTATTGCTGAACTTGAAGGAAAAGCATCAATTTTACTTTCATCTGAGAGAACTTTTTTAAATATGCTTCAACACGCAAGTGGAATTGCTACTATGGCAAATAAATATGCAAAATTAATCGAAGGAACAGGTGTTGTTTTACTTGATACTAGAAAAACAAGACCACAACTTAGAGATTTTGAAAAATATGCTTCTAGGGTTGGTGGAGCTATAAATCATAGACTTGGACTAGATGATTGTTTGATGTTAAAAGATACTCACTTAAGAACAATAGATAATCTTGAAGAATTTGTAAAAAAAGCTAGAAAAAGAATTTCTTGGGTTACAAAAATTGAAATCGAATGTGAAACTTTTGAGCAAGTGGAAGAAGCAATGCATGCAGGTGGAGATATTATCATGTGTGATAATATGACTATTGAGCAAATAAAAGAGGTTGTTGCTTTTAGAAATGAAAAATATCCACATATTTTATTAGAAGCTAGTGGAAATATTAATCTTGATACTATTAAAACTTATGCACAAACAGGCGTTGATGCAATTAGTAGTGGAAGTATTATTCATCAAGCAACTTGGCTTGATTTTTCCATGAAGTTTGATTAGAGTTTGATTTGAAAAAAGATTTTATAATATGTAATAAAGTTGATATGTCTGAATATACAAAAGCTTTAGAGCTTATAGAAAAAAGTAGATATATTTTAATAATTACTCATGTAAATCCTGATCCTGATTCGATTGGGTCAGCATTGGCTTTATCAAATTTATTTCATGAAAACAAAATAAAACATAAAGTTTTTAATATCAGTTCTGATTTGCCTCAAAATCTTGATTTTATACCAAGATTTGATAAAATTAGTGATCAGTTACCAGCTTTCTTTGATTTGGCTATTAGTGTTGATTGTGGAACTTATAAAAGGTTGGGGTTTGAATTGGATTCTACAATTCCACTTATAAATTTTGATCATCACAAATCAAATAATAATTTTGGAACAGTAAATATAGTAGATTCACAAAAAAGCTCAACTGCTGAATTAATTTTTGAATTTTTTAAACATAATGGATTATATATTACAAAAGATTCAGCAACTGCACTTTATGTGGGTATTTATGATGATACATTAGCATTTTCTTTGGGAAGATGTGATGAAAAAACATTTGAAAAAATAAATTTTTTAGTTGAGTGTGGAGCTAGTCCTTCTGAAATAGCGAATAAACTTTTACGAAGAGATTCTTTGGCAAAATACAGAATTATTCCAAAAATTTTAGAAAGTTTAGAATTATTTAAAGAGGGTGAAGTAGCTTCTATTGTAGCTCGTGAAGAGTGGTTTAAAGAAACGGGCGCTCACAATAGAGATTGTGAAGACGCTCTTGATATGATTATGAGTATAGCAATAGTAAGAATTGCAGTTTTTATAAGAGTTGTAAATGGAGTATCAAGAGTATCATTAAGGTCAAAAGGTCAAATTGATGTTTCTAAAATAGCAGGAGAATTTGATGGCGGTGGTCATTTTAATGCTTCTGGTTGTACAATAGAAACATTAGATGTTGAAAAAGCAAAAGAAATAGTATTAAAGGAAATTTTTGAAATTTACAAGTAAAAACGGAAGAGTATTTGGGATTTTTATAATCCTTGTAGTATTGATTGTAGCAGTTGTTGCCTTTTTATTTTTATCACCTACATTTGAAAGGGTTGCCCCTAAAGTATCTGTAGAAAAAGAAATTTACTGGAATTTACAAAAACCAATAAAAATAAATATTACAGATAATAATGAAATAAAATCATATATGGTTAGTTTTAACGATGGACAAAAACAAATAACATTAGAAACAAAAGTTCTTAAAAGTGAAAAAGGTTCACTAGAATTAGAAATATTGCCACCTTCATTTGATGAAAATTATAAACCAAAAGAGGGAAATATTAAATTTGATGTTTATGATGCAAGTAAATGGAATTTTTTTAGAGGAAATCAAACAGTTGTAACTTCAAAATTAATAATTGATAAAAAAAGTCCAGTTGCAAATATAATAGGAAATTCTTATTTATTAAGACAAGGTGGATGTGGAATTATTATTGTAGAAGTTTCGGATGAAAATTTAAAAGATTATTACATTACATTTAATGATGAAGAAGTTTTTGAACTTTTTCCTTTTTATAAAAAGAATTTTTATATATCAATCATAACTTGGCCAGTTCAAATAAAAGAATTTAAAAGAGTAAACTTAGTTGCTGTTGATATGGCTGGAAATAAAAGTGTAACAAAAGTTCCTTTTTATATAAAGAATTTTGTAGAAAAAACTGATGATATTAAAGTATCTGATGATTTTATTAATAGTGTAAGTCGACAAGTTTTAGAAAAAAGTGATATGAATATTCCAAATGATTCTCCTGAAATATTTATAAAATCTAATAAAGAACTTAGAGAAAAAAATATTAAAACTATTAGAGAGGTTGTGAGAAAAAATTTCTCTAATACTTTAGTTACTTCATATAATCTAAAACCTTTTTTAAGATTAGAAAATGCAGCAACTGTTGCTGGTTTTGGTGAAAGAAGAAGTTATTTTTATAATGACCAAAAAATTGATGAAGAATGGCATTTAGGAAACGATTGGGCAAGTATTAAAAGAGCACCAATTAAAACATTTAATGATGGAAAAGTAATATTTAAAGACTATTTAGGAATTTATGGAAATTCAATTATTTTAGATCATGGGCTTGGAGTTGCTAGTCTTTATGCACATACAAGTAGTGCAAATGTGGAATTAAATGATGAAGTAAAAGCAGGGCAACTAATAGCAAATACAGGTGCAACTGGAGCTGTATTTGGAGATCATTTACATTTTGGTATGTTAGTTCAAGGAATTGAAGTAAATCCTAATGAATGGCTTGATTTTACTTGGATGAAAACTAATGTTACAAAAACAATAGAAGATGCTATTAAATTAATAAATGGAAGCACTAAATGAAACAAAGAACAATAGCAAGGAGTATCGAAATAGTCGGAATCGGACTTCATAAAGGAGTTCCTGTAAAGATGAAACTTGAACCACTTGATAGTGATATGGGAATAATTTTTTACAGAGTTGATGCTGGAGTTACAATTCCACTAAAAAGAGAGTTTGTTGTTGATACAAAAATGGCAACTGTAATAGGGAAAGATGGAGTTGTTGTTTCAACGATAGAACATCTTTTATCAGCTGTTTATGCTTATGGAATTGATAATTTAAGAATTGTAATTGATAATGATGAGGTTCCTGTACTTGATGGAAGTTCTGCTGGATATTGTATGTTGATTGAAGAAGCTGGAATTAAAGAATTAGAAAAATCAAAAAAAGCAATAAAAATCAAAAAAATGGTTGAGGTTACAACACCTGATGGAAAAAGAGTTTGTTTAAAACCATCAAATAGAATTGTTTATGATTTTGAAATTGATTTTGAACATCCTGCAATTGGAAAACAAAAATTTCATTTTGATTACTCAATTTCTGAATATAAAGAGAGTATAAGTCGAGCTAGAACATTTGGTTTTTTACATGAAGTTCAATATTTAAGAAGTATAGGATTAGCTCAAGGTGGAAGTATGGAAAATGCTATTGTCCTTGACCAAACAAAAGTTTTAAATCCTGAAGGTTTAAGATTTGATGATGAGTTTGTAAGACATAAAATCCTTGATGCGATTGGTGATATGGCACTTTTAGAATATACAATGGTTGGTGAATATGACGCAATTGCTGGAAGTCACCATTTAAATCATTTACTTACAAAAAAACTTTTTGAAAGTGCTGAAAACTATGAAATAATTGATTTAGAAGAAGCAAGTAGTGAGGCTGTTGTATTTGAAATGGCTTATGCAAATGCTGATAATTAAGGTAAAAATTGATTGAAATTTTAGTAATTACTATTTCGAATCCTTTATTAATTGGAATCTATGAAAATAAGAAATTAATTAAAGAACATAAACTTGATGGTAAAACATCTGATTTACTTCCAAGTTTATTTGAACAACTTCTTAAAGAGTATAAAATTGAGAAAATAATTTATGTAAATTCACCGGGGTCTTTTATGGCTATTAAAGTGGCTTATATATTTTTGAAAACAATTTGCCTTACAAAAGATATTAAATTTAATGCAATAATGGGCTTTGAATTTAATCAAAATTCACCAATAAAAGCATTAGGAAAAAAATACTTTATAAATGATGAAAATGAAGTTAAAGTAGATTTTTTAGAAAAAGATTGTATAATCCACGACTTTAAATTACCTATGTGTATAGAAAAATATAATTTTAACGAAGAAACACTGCCAATATATAATTTACCAGCTGTTTAAAGTTTAAGAAGGAAATGGATGAAAGTAAGCGTTCCCGCTACTAGTGCAAATTTAGGCCCAGGTTTTGACTGCTTAGGTCTAGCAATCTCAATGAAAAACCAAGTAATCATAAGACCATCAAAATTCCATAGCGTTTCTTTAAAAGGTGAGGGTGCAAATAATCCTGCTTTAAAAGACAATAACATGTTTATTTCAATATTTAATGATTTTTACCATAATTTATCATATAAAAAAAGATATTTTAGATTCGAATTTCAAAATGAGATTCCATTATCAAGAGGTTTAGGAAGTTCATCTGCTGTTATTGTTTCTGCAATTGCAAGTGCTTATGCAATTGAGGGAATAAAACTTGAGAAAGATAAATTATTAAATTTAGCCTTAGCTTATGAAAGTCATCCTGATAATATAACACCTGCTGTTATGGGTGGTTTTAATGTGGCATGTGTTCAAGAAAATGAAGTAAGATACATAAGAAAAGAAATACCTAAAAGTTTAAAAGCAGTGGTTGTTGTACCAAATAGAGCAATTTCAACACAACTTTCAAGAAAAACTTTGCCTTTTAAATACTCAAAAGAGGATACAGTTTTTAATATTTCTCATTCGTCATTATTAACAGCTGCTTTTATGGCTGAAGATTGGGAAATGTTAAAACATGCTTCACATGATCAAGTTCATCAAAAATACAGAATGAAACAGATGCCAGAACTTTTTGATGTTCAAAAAACAGCTTTAAAAGAGGGTGCTTTAATGAGTACTTTATCAGGTTCAGGATCAACTTTATTTTCAATGTCTTATGCGGATGATAGCAAAAATCTCGAGAAAAATTTAAAGCTTAAATTTCCTCATTTCAAAGTATTTGTTGCTGATTTTGATAATAGCGGTGTGAGAATAGAAATTTGAAAATCTTTGATATTAAGTATATTTTAGGTATAATATTTGCCTAGTTTAAAAGAGACCTTAAGAACTTGTGTTGTTTGCCGAGGCAAATTTGAACAAAAAGAGTTATTAAGACTAAAATGTGAAGAAAAAAAATTGTTGTTTTACAATAATTTTGGTAGAAGTTTTTATATTTGTAATGACTGCGAAAAGCTATTACTTACAGATATAAGTGGAAAAGATTATAAAAGAATCGAAAAATCGCTTTGTAAAGAGTGTAAAAATAAAGATAAGTATGTCACACAACTTAAGGAGATGCTAACAGATGTCAGATAAAGTAAGAGTTTATGAAATTGCAGAAGAAGCGGGAGCAAGTAGCCAAGACGTAATTGCGAAAGCTAAAGATTTAGGAATAGAACTAAAATCACCTCAAAGTGCAGTATCATATGAAGATGCTGAAGAAATTACAAAATATATCATGACTGGAAGTAGTTCAAGATTACCAAGTAAACCAGCATCTAAAGCAAAAGAAGTTATTGAAAATAAGACGCAAGAAATTGCTGAAGAAGTAAAAGAGACTAAAATTGAATTAGAAAAAGTTGAAGTTATTGAAAATAAAGAGCCTGAAGTTGCAAAAAAACCAGAGTTAAAAAAAGTTATAATTTCAAAACCTATTTCAAGACCTGCTTTAAAACCTGCTCAAGAAGAATTTGATAAACCTGAAGTTAATCCTGATAATGCTAGTAAAATAGTACCTAAAAGAAGAGGTTTAGTTATTGTTAAAAAGAACAAACCTAAAGAGGAAGAAGTTGTTGTAAAATCATATGATTCTGATCTTCAAAATAAAAAGAAAATGAAATCGTTAAGTGAAATTTTAGGTGTAAATGAAGATGAATCACATGGTGATAATGGTAATTTAAGTGAAGAACAAAGAAAAAATAGAATAAAAAAAGAAAAGAAGAAAACAGTTGTAAGAGCACAAGATCATGGTAAAAAACTTGAAGTTAATAGAGCTTATACAGATGATTTTGTAAGTTCTGATGATTCATTACTTGGAGAAGAAGTAGTTTTACTTGATATGGATTTAGGAGATGGATTTAAAATATTTGATGAACCAAAACCTCAAAATCCTGCAAAACAATCTAGAAGCTCA
This sequence comes from Aliarcobacter sp., assembly GCA_028690445.1. Classification (GTDB taxonomy): domain Bacteria; phylum Campylobacterota; class Campylobacteria; order Campylobacterales; family Arcobacteraceae; genus Aliarcobacter. The sequence continues at coordinate 221,141 of JAQVBE010000001.1, forward strand.
AGACCAGCTGCATTTGGAAATGCACCTCAAGGTTTAAAAAGAGGGAAAAGAAAGAAAAGAATAGCTAGAACTCAAGAAGAAATAGAAATTACTGAAGTTACTATTCCTGAAGATATTAGGGTTTACGAATTTGCAGAGGCTTGTGGAAAAACTACATCTGAAGTTATAACAGTATTATTTTCTTTAGGGATGCTAGTTACGAAAAATGACTTCCTAAAACAAGATGAATTAGAAATCCTAGGTGAAGAGTTTGGTATTGAAGTTACTGTTAGAGATGCTTTAGAAGATGTTAATTATGTTGGTGATTATCTTGATGAAGATATAAATGATTCTGATTTTGTTACAAGACCACCAGTTGTTACAATAATGGGACATGTTGACCATGGTAAAACTTCACTATTAGATAAAATTAGGTCTTCAAAAGTTGCAAAAGGTGAGGCAGGTGGGATTACTCAACATATTTCATCTTACACTGTTGAAAAAAATGGACGAAAAATTACATTTGTAGATACTCCAGGACATGCTGCCTTCTCTGCAATGAGAGCAAGAGGTTCAGCAATTACAGATATTATTATTATTGTTGTAGCTGCTGATGATGGTGTTAAACCTCAAACTGAAGAAGTTATTTCTCATGCAAAAGCAAGTGGTTGCCCAATTATTGTAGCAATTAATAAAATGGATAAAGAAAGTGCAAATCCAGATATGGTAAAAGCTCAAATGGCTGAAAGAGGTTTAACTCCAATTGATTGGGGTGGGAACACAGAATTCATTGAAGTTTCTGCTTTGACTGGTGCTGGAATTGATGATTTATTAGAAAATATTTTAATACAATCAGAATTATTAGAATTAAGAGCAGATCCAACAGTAAAAGCAAAAGCTGCTGTTATTGAATCTTCATTAGAAAAGGGTAGAGGTCCAGTTGCTACTATTATTGTACAAAATGGAACTCTAAGAATTGGTGATAATATTATTTGTGATACTACTTTTGGTAGAGTAAAAGCAATTACTGATGATAATGGAAATCCAGTTAAAGAGCTTGGATTATCAGAAACAGGAACAGTTTTAGGTTTAAATGATGTTCCAGCAACTGGTACTGTAATGGTTGTTCTTGATACTGATAAAGAAGCAAGAGATATTGCAACTACAAGAGCTGAACATGCACGTGCTAAAGAGTTATCTAAATCTACAAAAGTCTCGTTAGAAGAGATGAGTGGATTAATAGCTGAAGGAAAAATTAAACAACTTCCTGTAATTATTAAAACTGATGTTGGTGGTTCACTTGAAGCTATTAAAGGTTCATTAGAAAAAATTGCTAATAATGAAGTTAAAGTAAAAGTAATTCATTCAGCTGTTGGAGGAATTACAGAGTCTGACTTAGTTCTAGCTGGTGCATCTGAGGGATGTATTATTTTAGGATTTAATGTAAGACCAACAGGTTCTATTAAAGCAAAAGCAAAAGCAGATGGAATTTCTATCAATACATACTCAATTATTTATGATTTAATTGATGATGTAAAAGATGCATTATCAGGAATGATGAGTGCTGTTATTAGAGAAGAAAATACTGGTCAAGCAGAAGTTAGAGATACATTTGTTGTTCCTAAAATTGGTACAGTTGCTGGATGTTTAGTAACAGATGGAAAAGTAATCAGAGGTGGTCATGCTAGAATCATTAGGGATGGAATTGTAACTTACACAGGTAAAATTTCATCATTAAAAAGATTTAAAGATGATGCAAAAGAAGTTGCTAATGGTTATGAGTGTGGAATTATGTTTGATAAATTCAATGATATTAAAGTAGGCGATTTTATTGAAACATTTATTCAAATTGAAGAGAAAGTATCAGTAGATAACAAGTAATGAAAAGTATTAATTTACAAAGAACAGAATCATTATTAATGGAATTAATTCCAGAAGCACTATCCAATTTAGTGGATACTAGAATTAATTCTTTACCTATTACCGCAGTTAACTGTAAAAATGGTAAATATGATGCTATCGTTTATTTTGATGGTTCTGATTATGAAAAAGATGCAATAAAAGAAATTATTGCTTTATTGAATAAAGCGAATGGAAGAATTAAGACTCATATATTAGCAAGTACGGGTTGGTATAAATGTCCAAACTTTACTTTTTTAAATGATACATCTTTAGAAAAGTCAAAAAATATTGAAGCATTATTTGCTAAAATTAGAAAAACAAAGAGTGAAGAAGAATGAGTTTAGAAGAATCAATTAAATTAGCAGTTGAGAGTTTAGGTGCTAAGCTTTATGACATTGTAAGTACAAAAGAACATGATAGAAATATATTTAGAGTTTTAGTTACTGCTGAAAATGGAATAAGTTTAGATAAATGTGCTGAAATTTCAAGAATGATTTCGCCTATTTTAGATGTAGATGAACCAATGGGTGGAGAATATATTTTAGAAGTAAGCTCACCTGGAATTGAAAGAAAACTTAGAAAAAAAGATCATTTTTTAGGTTCTGTTGGTGAAAAAGTTAAAATTAAAAATTTTGCAATGGAAATATTTAAAGGTGAATTAATTTCTGCTGATAATGAAAAAATAGTTGTTAGAACAGAATTTGGTGATGATGAAATTACTTATGATTCAATTTTAGCAGCAGCTACATACTTCGAATGGTAAAATAAAAATTAATAGGAGGAAATTCCCTATTAATTTTAACACTAATTAAAACTACTTTAAATATACTAGCTTCTTTAAAAAATCATAAAAGTGAATTAAAATGAAAATAGATGATAATTTTTATATGAAATTAGCAATTGATGAAGCTTGGAAATATCAACTTTTAACTTATCCAAATCCAGCTGTTGGTTGTGTAATTGTTAAAGATGGAAAGCTTCTAGCAATTGAAGCCCATAAAGAAGCCGGACAGGCTCATGCTGAAGTTAATGCACTAAAAACTGCGTTTCTTAATTTTAACCCAAATTCTGTACTAAAAACAAAACAAAATTCAGAAGATATACATGATTTTTTGATAAAAAATCATAATAATTTCTTTAATGATTGTGATATTTATGTAACATTGGAGCCATGTAATCATATTGGTAAAACACCAGCTTGTGCAAATCTTTTGAAAGAATTAAAACCTAAAAGAGTAATTATAAGTGTTAAAGATACAAATAATGTAGCTTCCGGTGGCATAGAAACTCTTTTAAATGAAAATATAAGGATAACATTAGGTGTACTTGAAAATGAAGGTAATAACCTCCTCTTACCATTTCTTTCATGGCAAAATAAAACATCTATATTTTTTAAAATGGCTCAAACATTAAATGGGACAACTAATGGAAAAATTTCTTCAAATAGAGGATTAGCTTATGTTCATGCTTTAAGAGATAAAATAGATTTATTAGTAATTGGTGGTAATACAATAAGAATTGATAGACCAACTTTAGATACAAGATATATTCAAGGTAATAATCCTGATATATTTATATATAGTAAAAATAAAATCTTTGATAATAATATTCCATTATTTAAAACAGCGAATAGAAAAGTAATAATTTCAGATGATTTATTTAAATTACTAGATTATAAATTTGTTATGATTGAGGGAACTTATAATTTACTTGAAAAATTAAAGCAAAGAATTGATTTTATTATATTAATTATTAGTCCAAAAATTAAGAATGGTGATAACGCTTCAAATGAAATAAATATGGATTTTGAAATAATGCATGAAAATTATATTGGAGAAGATAAGATAGTTTTTTTAAGAAGAAAATAAGAAAGTGAAATAGTAGCTTTATAGCTACTATTTCACTTTTTCTAAATATTCACCTGTTCTTGTGTCACATTTAATAATGTCACCTTCAAGAATATGGAAAGGAATTTGTACAACAGCACCTGATTCTAAAGTAGCAGGTTTTCTACCACCTTGAGAATCACCTTTAAAGTTAGGTGGTGTTTCTACAATTTTTAATTCAACAACCATTGGAGGCTCAACTGTAATTGCTTTACCATTGTAGTACATCATATCACAAGTCATACCATCAATAATCCAATCAAAAGCTTCTCCAACTTGGTCATAAGTTAAACCCTCTTGTTCATAAGTTGTATTATCCATGAATTGTAATAATTCACCATCATCATATAAAAATTGCATCTGTTTTTGTTGTAAATTTGGAACTTCACATTTATCACCTGCATGGAAAGTTTTTTCAATAACTTTTCCATTTAGGAATGATTTAATTTTACATCTAACAAATGCAGCACCTTTTCCAGGTTTTACATGTTGATATTCAGTAATTTTATAAGGAACACCATCTACTTCAATTTTTAATCCCTTTTTTAATTCACTCATACCAATTGCCATAGTTTCTCCTTATATTTCTGCGTATGCAACAGCAATCGCAGCTTCTAAATTATCTAATTTTTTTAATATGTCTGAATTAACTTTCTCATCAACAAGAATAACAGCTAATGCACCATCTTTCCCTCTTGAAAGTCTAAAGTCAGCAATATTAATATTGTTATTACCTAAGATTTTTCCAACTTCACCAATTACACCTGGTACATCATTGTTTCTCATAACAATCATTTTACCTTTTGGTTCAATATCTAATGGGAATCCATTAATTTCAACAATTCTTTGTACATCCTCATTAAATACAGTTCCCGAAATTGTTTTTACACCAGTTGGTGTAGTAATTTTAATAGAAACTTTATTTTGGTAGCCACTATGATTAGATAATCCAGATGTAGTTAGTTCTATACCTTTTTCTTTTGCAATAAAGTTAGCATTTACATAATTTACTTCATCACCTGAAGATACCGATAAAACTCCAACTGTTGCAAAAGTTTGTAATGAATCTAAGTATTCAGAAACTTGACCTTCTGCTGCAATATTAATTGATCTAATTTCACTTTTACTTAATTGAGCAATTAAAAATGCCATTTTTTGTGTAAGTTCAATATATGGTTTTACAAATGATGGAATTTTACTTTCATCAATTGGTAAATTTAAAGCATTTGGATATGCAATTCCTCGTGCTGATTCAATTGCATTATTTGCAGCTTGAACTGAGATTTCTCTTTGAGATTCTTTTGTATTTGCTCCTAAATGAGCAGTTACAGTTACATTTGGTAAATCTAATAAAGGATGACTAGTTGCAGGTTCTTTGATAAATACATCAATTCCTGCCATTGCAATTTTCCCAGATTTCAGGTTTTCTAGTAATGCATCTTCATTGTATAATCCACCTCTTGCGCAGTTAATTAAAACTACACCATCTTTCATTTTTGCAATTTCTTCAAAACTAATCATGTTAACAGTTTCTTTATTTTTTGGCGTATGAATAGTGATAATATCACAAGATAAAATATCGTCAAAATTTGTTGTATATTTGATACCTAAATCAGTTGCTTTAGTTGAAGGAATATATGGATCGTAAGCGATTACGTCCATTTCAAATGATTTAGCTCTAAGTGCTACTCTATGACCTATATTTCCAAAACCAATAACACCTAGTTTTTTACCATAAAGTTCATTACCATACCAATCTTCTCTTTTCCAAACTCTGTCAATTTTTAATTGATTATGCGCATAAGGAAATTTTCTCATACAAGATAACATGTGAGTCATAGTTAATTCAACTGCTGCTATTGTGTTTGCAGTTGGAACATTCATTGCGATTATTCCTCTTTTACTACAACCTTCAATATCAACATTGTCATAACCAACACCGGCTCTAATAATTGCTTTTAAATTAGTAGCTGCATTTAAGAACTTCTCATCAACATCTGTTGATGATCTTGTAATTGCTACATGAGCATCTTTGATAATATTTAATAGTTCCGTTTTATTTACATCTGCTGCATATACATAGTTTACATCTTCAGTATTTTGAAGAATTTGTAAACCAGCTTCATGTATATGATCACAAACTACAATTGTATATTTACTCATTTAAATAAATCCTATTATTTCATTTGGTCTTTAATAATATCACCTAAAGTCATAGATGAGTCATCATTAACAGATTTAAGAACTTCTCTTTCTTGTTGTTGTTCTAATCTTCTAACAGATAATCTTACTCTATTTTTTTTAGTGTCAATATTTACAACTACTGCTTCAATTTCATCACCATTTTTTACATCTTCAATTTTTAATGGACCAAAATCTTCGTTTCTGATTAGACCATCAAGATTGTTTTCAAGTTTAATAAAGATTCCGAAATCTTTAGCATCTTTAACTGTACCTTTTACAATATCACCAATTTTATAAGCATCTTGAAATTTTTTTGCAGGAGAATCAGCTATTTCTTTAATTGATAATGAAATGTTTTCTTTTTCTTTATCTATTTTAATGATTCTAACTTCTACTTCATCACCTTTTTTGTAAAGAGTTTTACATTTTGCATTTGGTTCCCATGAAGCTTCTTCATTATGTAATAAACCATCAACATCACCAATGCTTACAAAAGCACCAAAATCAGTTAATGTAGCAATTTTACCTTTAATTACATCTCCAACTTTATGTTCGTTAGTGAATTTTGTAAAAGGTTTTTCTTGAAGATTTTTTAAAGAAACTCTTAATCTTTTTTGTCCAATATTTAATTCAATAACTTCAACATTAATTTCTTCACCAATTGTTAAAAGTTCTTTTGGATTTTTTAAATTTTTATTCCATGAAATTTCAGAAATATGTAATAAACCTTCAATATCATTTCCTAAATCAACGAATGCACCATAAGATTCGAAATTAGAAACAGTTACAGTAATTGTATCACCAACTTCTAATTCATCTTTAATTTCTTCCCAAGGATTTGATAATGCTGCTTTGATAGATAATGATAAGTGTTGTTTTGTTTTGTCATAAGATAAAACTACAACAGAAACTTCATCACCTTCGTTGTAATAATTTGCAGGATTTACAGGACCTTTATATGAGATTTCATTGTAGTTTACTAAACCATCAATTCCACCTAAATCTACAAACATTCCATAAGAAGTAATTTTTTTGATAGTTCCAATAACTGGTTCTTTATTGTCTAAAATTTCAGTTACTTTATTGTCTTTTACTGCTTTTGATTCTTCAATTAATTTTTTTCTTGAAACAATAATTGAATTTTGTGCTTTATTTACTTTGATAACTTTTGCTTTAACAGTTTTTCCAACGGCTCCAACAGCTTTTAAGTATGATTGCGCCATAGGCATGAAATATTCACAACCATCAACATCTTCGATTATAAAACCACCTCTTTGTTTAACAGAAACGATTTTACCCTCAATAGTTACATCCTCAATATCTTCACCGTGAGTTTTTATAAAAGCATCAAATTTTTCTTTTTGTAATACTTTTTTATGTGAAATACTTGGTCTTTCACCTCTGCTTCCCATTAACATAACAGGAATTGTGTCACCAACTTTATATTTAACTTCACCACCAATTGTAATTTCTGAAATATTTAATTGACCTTCAATCTTTTGACCAACATCAACTAAAACTCTTTCATTATTAATTTCAACAATTACACCATCAACCACAGAGTTGTTTTCTGCATTCTCGAAAGACTCATTAAGCATTTGCTCAAAATCAAAGTCTTCACCTAAATCAATATCTTCGATACCCATTTTATTCCTTCATATTTACCAGTTTTATTAAATGGGACGATTATACACAAAATTGGCTTAAAAACTCTTAGTTAACTGATTCTATTTTGTCTACAACTTGCTGTATTATCCAATCAGGTGTACTAGCACCTGCTGTTACTCCACATAGTTTTTTATCTAAAAACCAATGAGTATCTAGTTCCGTTTGGTTCTCAATTAAGTAAGAATCAGGACAATTTTCCAAACAAATAGAGTGTAATTGTTTTGTATTTGATGAGTTTTTCCCTCCAATTACGATCATAACATCTACCTCTTTTGAAAGTTCCCTTGCTGCATCTTGATTTTCAAATGTTGCATCACAAATTGTATTAAAAACTCTAACTTCTTTATTTTTTAGAATCAAATAATTTACAATTTCTAGATATTTTTCTTTCTTTTTAGTTGTTTGAGCAACTGTTGCAATTTTATTATTTTTAAAAATAGTATTTTCAAGATCAGATGGTTCTAATATAATATGAACATCATCTTGATTTTGCGCATATGATTGAACACCTTTAACTTCTGGATGGTCTGCATCACCAAAAATAAGAATAGAATATCCCTCTGAAGACATTTTTTTAACTATTTGTTGAGGAGTTGTAACAAAGGGACAAGTTGCATTTATAATTTTTGCATTCAATGTTCTTAAGTGTTTTAAGTCATTTTTTGGAATACCGTGGGTTCTAATAATAACTGTATCATTATCTTTTACATCATTTAAATTATTATATAATCCTACATTAAAATCATTTTTTAATCTATTTATTTCATCTTGGTTATGAATAAGTGGACCCATTGTTGCAGAATTATCATAATCCTCTGCTATTTTAATTGCTCTTTTTACACCAAAACAAAATCCATAATTTGATGCTAGTTTTACTTTCATTTAAATTGCCTTTATTTATATAAAGAGTCTAATATTTCTTTAAAATTTGGGAAAGAAGTATCTATGCATTGAGTATCTTCGATTTCCATATTACTATTAAGTCCAGCTATTGCAAAACTCATGGCAATTCTATGATCACCATGAGAATTTATTACAGCTTTTTGAATAGTTCCTCCAATTATTTCATAACCATCTTCAAATTCTGTGTATGTTACACCACAAAGTTTTAAGTTATTTACAACACTTGAAATTCTATCTGACTCTTTTACTCTTAATTCTTTAGCATTTGAAACTTTTGATTTTCCATTTGCTAAACTCATTGCGATTGACAAAGCAGGAAGTTCATCGATTAACCATGAAATATTTTCACTAACTTCAACGCCATTTAATTCATTATTGATTATTTCAATATCTCCAATTGGTTCGTAAATATTCTCTTTTTCGACAAAGTTTACAATTACACCCATTTTTTTTAGAACTTGATAAGCTTCAATTCTTGTTGGATTTAAAGTTACATTTTTTATTAAAACTCTTGCATTTTTAGTAATTGCAGCTGCAAGTGCAAAGAAAAATGCTGAAGATGGATCTGTTGGAACAGTAATATTTAAAGGTTTTAAATACCCAGTTAAAGGATGAATATTTATAAATCCCTCATTATCACTTTCAAGAATTGCTCCCATACCTTTTAACATTCTCTCTGTATGATCTCGTGTAAGTTCATTCTCTTTATATTTTGAAATTCCATTTGCTCTTAATGCTGCTAAAATCATTGCAGATTTAACTTGGGCAGAATCAACCGGAGAGTGATAAGAAAATGGTTCTAATTTTTTTACTCCTCTAATAAACAAAGGAGCTTTATTTCCATTTTCTCTTCCATCAATTAAAGCACCTATGCTTCTTAGTGGATCAGCAACTCTTTTCATTGGTCTATTTCTTAAGTATTTATCACCTGTTAGTGTAAATGCACCATCAATTGAAGCCAACAATCCACAAAATAATCTCATTGCAGTTCCTGAGTTTCCACAATCAAGAACATCAGATGGTTCAGATAAAATTGGAGTTGGTGTGATTTCTACACTTGAACCATTCCTTTTAATAGTTGCGCCTAATTGTTCAACAATACTTAAAGTATTTAATGTATCTTCTGCTGTTAAATAATTTTTTATGTACGAAGTTTGATTTGAAAAAAGTGAAAACATAGCACATCTGTGTGATATTGATTTATCACTTGCAATTGAATCTATCTCTATATCAAATGCTTTTGTTAATTTTTTTATAGTAAATTTTTCCACTTTTTTCCTTTTGATTATTGTCTTAAACCAATTGATAATTCATTATTTAGTGCTTCTAAAATTGAATTCATAGTTGTTGTAATATCTTCTTCTTCCATTGTTTTTTCATCATTTTGAAGAACAAATCTTATGGTTAAACTTTCATTTTCATACAGCTTTTCATCATGATAAATATCAATTAAATTAAATTGTTTAATATTGCTATTATTTAAAGAATTAATTACTTTTTTTATCTCTTTGTATTCTAAAGATTTTGGGACAATAATTGTTAAGTCTTTTTTTGATGATTGAAATCTTGAATATGAACCGGTCTTTATAATATCATTTTTAATTGCTTCAAAATCAATTTCAGCAATAAATGTATCATTTAAATCAAAATCTGTACAAACACTCGGATGTAGTTTACAAATATATCCAACTATTTTTCCATCTATTAATACATTTGCATTTTGATATGGATGAATTAATAAATTATCTATTTGTTTCATTGGTTCTAAATCAAATTTTCCAATTGTATTTAAGATTTTTTTTGAAAAAGAAAAGAAATCAATATTTTTTGGTTTGCCAGCATTTATAAAGTCTTCAAGTTCAGCAGAACCTGATTGAATAAATGAGATTTTTTTACTCTCAACTCTATTTTCATCAAAAATAGTTCCTATTTCAAAAAATGCAGTTGATTTCCCACCAACTTTGAAGTTGTTTGCACAAGCTTCTACTAAATTTAATAAAATTGTAGTTCTATATGTATTTAACTCTTTAACTATTGGATTTATTAATTCTAATTCATTGTTTACTGTCTTAAAATTATATTTTTCTAAGTTTTCTTTTGAGCAAAATACATAAGTTAATGTCTCATAAAAACCATTTTCTATTGCTTTAAATCTTAATTTATTTTTTTTAATTAAGTCATTTGAAGTTTTATTAACTCTATTTACTTCATCTATTTGTAAAGGTTTTGCTATGATATTATCAATTCCAATTATTCTTACAATTTCTTCAGTAATATCTGCAATATTTTTTATATCATGTCTATAATAAGGCACTTTAATAACTAAAATACTACCAATATCTTTAACTCCAAAACCTAATGAAACAAGAATTCTCTCAATCTCAATTTTAGGTATTTCTTGACCAATAATAGCATTAATTTTATTTACACTTATATCTAAAGTTAATTTTTCTTTATCTTCGACAAAAGTTTCACAACCTCCATAAACAGAAGCTCCAGATTTAGAAACTAAAGTTGAAAGATAATTTATTCCATAATCAATATTTGGTTCACTTCCTCTTGAAGCTTTATAATAAACTTCTCCAGTTTTTATTTTTGCATCAAAAACTTTTTTTGATATTAATTCAGGATTAATATATGAAGCTTCAATAATAAAATTTGTATCATTTGTATCTATCTGATTATGTTCAACACAAATTTTACTTAATTGTTCTGTTCCATAAATATTATCAAATCCTAATTCATCTTTTTTAATATACATAATATTAAGATTTTCACCTTTTATAGTCTTTTCTTTAGGATATGCATTTAAAATTACGCCAGTTGTATGTGTAGCATAAGTTAAAATATTTTTTACATCGTTATTTTCTTGAAATTTACCAATTATTGCAGTTCTTAATTTTTGTAAAACATTTAGTTTAAAATCTGAAAAATCAATAACTATAAAAGATAAAGACGAATCAATATACTTGTCACATTCTATTTCTAAAAGTTGACCAATACCCAATTTATTGTAATTAATTTTTTTATCACATTCAATTAATACAATTGAATAAAATGCACTTAATTCTCTTACAATTCCGTTTATACTTAAACAATCACCTCTATTTGCAGTTAATCCAATTTCAATAATGTCATCATTTAGTTTTGAATATTCTTTTAACTCTTTTCCTAAAACTAATTCGCCAATAGAATCATCAAGTTCTAATATTCCATCATTTAATTTTGGAAGTCCAAGTTCAGTTGCAGAACAAATCATTCCATTTGATTCAACACCTCTTAATTTTGCTTCTTTAATAATAAAATCATTTCCTAAATCACAACCTACAGTGGCAACTGGTACAAATTGTCCAACTTCAACATTTTTAGCACCACAAACTATTTGAACTTGATGTGTTCCTAAATCTATTTGACAGATATTTAATTTATCAGCATCTGGATGTTTTTCTTTTTCTAAAACTTTTCCAATTACGACTTTAGGAGCAATTGAAATTTTTTCTAAACTATCAACTTCAAAACCAATTGCATTTAAAGTTTTACAAATATCATCTGTAGGAATTTTTGAAATATCAATAAATTCTTCTAACCAACTTCTAGTAATAATCATTTGAATTGTCCTAATAATCTTGTATCACTTTCAAATAGTGATCTTAAGTCTCCAATATTATGAATTAGCATTGCAAATCTTTCAACACCTAATCCAAAAGCATATCCAGATTTGTTTTCATAACCAACTGCTTTAAATACATTTTCATCAACAATACCACAACCTAAAACTTCAAGCCATCCAGTTTGTGAACAAACTCTACATCCATCACCTTTACAAAATACACATGAAATATCAACTTCAGCAGATGGTTCTGTAAATGGGAAAAATGAGGGTCTAAATCTTACTTCAACATCACCAAACATATGTTGCAAAAATTCAACTAATACATGCTTTAAATTTGCAAATGAAACTTTGTCTGCTTCATCAACAACTAATGCTTCAATTTGGTGAAACATTGGAGTATGAGTAATATCAAAATCTCTTCTAAAAACAGTTCCTGGTGCTATCATTCTAATAGGAGTATTTTGAGTTAGCATTGTTCTAATTTGAACAGGTGAAGTGTGAGTTCTTAATAATGTATAATCTTTATTGTAAAAAGTATCTTGCATATCACGAGCAGGGTGGTATTTAGGAAGATTTAGAGCTTCAAAGTTATGGAAATCATCTTCAACAAGTGGTCCTTCTTCAACTGCAAAATTTAGATTTTGGAAATATCTAATGATTCTATCCATTGTTTCAACAACTGGGTGTGTTGCACCACAAGTTAGCTCATTATTAAATCTTGTTACATCAATTTTTTCATTTTCTAATTTTTCATTTAGAGCAACTTTTTCTAAAATTATTTTTTTTGATTCTAGTGTAGTTGTAATTAACTCTTTTTGTGTATTTAAATTTTCTGCAAAAACTTTTTTTTCTTCATTTGGAACACTTTTCATTTTAGCAAATTCTAAAGTTAAGATACCTTTTTTACCTAAGGTATCAATTCTAAGATTTTCTAACTCTTCAAGTGATGTTGCATTGGTTATTTTTTCAATCCATTGTGTCACTTTTTCTCCCTAAATTTATAAATAATTATTTTGGATTTAAATTATTTGTAACTGTATTTTTTGGGATTATACATAAAGATTTATTAGAGTTTGGTTATAATATTTTACTATTTAATTTCAAGGAAAAATAATGTGTATATTCTGTAAGATTGTAAAAGGTGAGATACCAAATCAAACTATTTTAGAGGATGAAAGGTTTTTAGCATTTAATGATATTAATCCAACTAGAAAAATTCATGTATTAATTATTCCAAAAGAACACTATGCTTCTTTTGATGTAATACCTTCTCAAATTATGGCTGAAATGACCAAATTTATTCAAAAAGTTGCAGCTATATTAGATATAAAACAAAGTGGATATAGATTAATTACAAATGTTGGTGATGACGGTGGGCAAGAAGTTTATCATTTACATTTTCATATAATTGGTGGCGAGCCAGTTGGTAGATTAGTTAGATAACAAGAAGTTTTACTTCTTGTTTCATTTAAATTTATCTTTCTAAGAAAGAACCTAAATTCATGATTTTTTGATATTTATTTTCTAATCTTTTTTCAGGAGTTAGTTTTTTTAATTGTTCTAATGATGTTAAAAAATAATCTTTTAAAGCTAAAATAGCTTCTTCTTTTTTTCTATGTGCACCAATTAAAGGCTCGTTTATAATATCATCAATAAGATTTAAATCTTTTAAATTTTCAGCTGTAATTTTTAAAGCATTTGCAGCTGTTTCAACTTTTGCAGGATCATTCCATAAAATAGCACTACAACCTTCAGGTGAAATAACAGCATATACAGAATATCGCATCATTGCTAGTTTATCTGCAACTGAAATTGCCAATGCACCACCTGAACCACCTTCTCCAATAACAACTGAAACAGTTGGAGTTGTTAAGTCAGCAAATTCATATAAATTTCTAGCAATTGCTTCGCTTTGATTTCTTTCTTCTGCTCCAATCCCTGGGTATGCACCGGGAGTATCAACCAACATCAAGATTGGAATTTGAAATTTATCAGCCATTTTTGCAGCTCTTAATGCTTTTCTGTATCCTTCAGGACTTGGCATTCCAAAATTTCTGTAAAGCTTATCTTTTGTTCCTCTACCTTTTTGTTCACCAATCACTAATACTTTTTGAGTACCAATAAATCCTAAATAGCAAACAATTGCATGGTCATCAACATAGTGTCTATCCCCATGAATTTCATAAGCATTTGTTAATAAGGCATTTATGTAATCAAGTGAATAAGGTCTATCTGGATGACGAGCAAGTTGGAGTTTCTGATAATCACTTAAGTTTTTAAAAGTTTTCTCAACCTCTTTTTCTAATTTTTTTTCTAAAATATCTACTGCATGTTCATCAGATTTCGTTTTTGCTGTAATTATTTCGTCTTCAATTTTCTTGATTTTATCTTCGAATTCTAGGTAAGTTGCCAATTTTTTCCCTTTAAAAAAAAAAGAGATAATTAAATTATCTCTTTTATACTTAGGTTATAGTTTAAATTATTTTTCGTATCTTCTGAAAATTACAGAACCATTAGTTCCACCAAATCCAAAGTTATTACTCATAACTGTAGTAAGATTAGCTTTTCTCGCAACATTTGCAATATAATCTAAATCACATTCAGGATCTTGATTATCTATATTAATAGTTGGAGGAATAATTCCTTCTTCTAAAGCTTTAAGTGTAAATATTGCTTCAATAGCTCCAGCTGCACCTAGGCAATGTCCAATTTGACCTTTAGTTGAAGAAACTAACGGTATATCTTTTCCTTCAAATAGTGCTTTAATTGCAGCCGTTTCGTTTTTATCACCAACAGGAGTTGATGTTCCATGTGCATTAATATAATCAATTTTTGGATATTCTCCAGTGATACTTTTTACCATTTCAACTGCTGCTTTCATAGCTCTTAAAGGGCCATCCATAACAGGTGAAGTTATATGATTAGCATCTCCTGATTCTCCAAATCCAATGATTTCAGCATAAATTTTAGCACCTCTAGCAAGTGCAATTTCTAAATCTTCAACAACTAATGCTCCTGCACCTTCTCCCATCACAAAACCATCTCTATCAATATCAAATGGTCTTGATGATTTTTTAGGCTCATCGTTTCTTGTAGATAATGCTTTCATCGCTGCAAATCCAGCAACACCCGCAGCACAAATAGCACTTTCTGCACCTACAACTAAAATTCTATCCGCTCCACCTATCATTATAGTTTTTACAGCATCATTTAATGCGTGTGTTGAAGCAGCACAAGCTGTTACGTGAGATAGTGATGGACCTCTCAAATTATGTTCAATCGAAATAAATCCACTTAACATATTCGCAAGTGATGATGGAATAAAGAAAGGAGAAACTTTTCTAGAACCTTTTGTTTCACAAACAATAGAATTTCTTTCTATTGTCGATAAACCACCAATTCCAGAACCAGAAATTATTCCAAATCTATCAGCAATAGAAGCATCAACTTTTTTATCTTCTTGTGTTATATAACCTGAATCAATCATCGCTTCTAAAGCTGCTTTAATACCTAATTGGATAAATCTATCAGCTTTTTTCACTTCTTTTTTGTCCATTACAGTTGTAGGATCGAAATCTTTTACTTCACCAGCAATTTTTACAGAAAATTCACTTGCATCAAATAGGGTAATAGTGTCAATACCACAAACACCATCTACCACAGCTTTAAAAGAATCTTTTACATTATGTCCTGTAGAATTAATAGTACCTATCCCTGTTACAACAACTCTTCTCATTTAAATATGCTCCATGTTTTATTATTTGAATTATTCAATCTTTTTATAAAAAAACTCAATAGTTAAAATGAATAAATAGAAGATATTAATCTTCTATTTAAAATCCATAAATTACGCGTTATTTTCAATATATTTTATAGCGTCTGCAACAGTTAAGATTTTTTCAGCATCTTCATCAGGGATTTCGATGTCAAATTTTTCTTCTAAAGCCATAACTAGTTCAACCACGTCTAAAGAATCTGCACCTAAATCTTCAATGAATTTTGAATCTTCTTTTACTTCTGCTGGATCACAATCTAATTGCTCAATAACTACTTCTTTTACGTCATCTAATAATGCCATATTTATTTCCTTTTATAAAATTATGTTCGTATTATAACAAAAAAGTTTTAAAAACTCTTTTAAATTAAATATTTTAGCTTTTTAACAAAAAATTAAACGTATAATCCACCGTTAACTTTTAATATTTCACCTGTAATATATGAAGCATGATCACTTAATAAAAATGCTACTGCATCAGCGATTTCACTCGGGTTTCCAAATCTTGAAAGAGGAATATTTTTTTCATATTCAGCTTTTACTTCAGCTTTTAATTCATGAGTCATATCTGTTTGAATGAATCCTGGAGTTACTGCGTTATATCTAATTCCTCTTGAAGCAGCTTCTTTTGCAAATGATTTAGTCATTGCATTTAATCCACCTTTTGAAGCTGAATAGTTAGTTTGACCAGGATTTCCCATTTCTCCAACAATTGAAGAGATATTTACAACTGAACCAAATCTTTTTTTACTCATTACTTTTAAAGCTTCTCTACATCCAATAAATGAAGATGTCAAGTTTGCATTAATTACATCATTAAAATCTGCAACACTCATTCTTAAAGCTAATTTATCTTTAGTAATACCAGCATTATTTACTAAATAAGCTAATTCACCATCTGCATCAATAATTGTTTTAATAGCTTCTGTGAACTCTTCTTCATTTGTAACATCTGCTTTAATAATTGCAGCTTTCCCACCAGCTTTTTCAATTTCTTCTTTTATAGCTTCAGCAGCTTCTGCTCCACTTCTATAATTTATCCAAACTTTTAATCCAAAACTTGCAAGAGTTTTTGCAATTTGTGCACCGATTCCTTTACTTGCACCTGTAATTAATACATTAGAACCTGTAAATTTCATTTATATCCTTTTTTAATTTTTACATTAGTTGTTTATTATATCAACACTTTTATAATAAAAGCATTTGAGAAAATATTTTAAAGTCAAACGCCTCTTTTATTATTCCAAACTCGAATATGTAATCTATCGCAATATTTAAAACCATTTTCTATTGCCATGTTGATTACCTCTTCACAATTTTTATTTATTTCATCTGCTGTATCACCAAGTGGCATAAGATAAACTTCACATTTTGGAATTTCTTCTAAAATTGAACTTATCTCTGTTTTTGCATCATTTAAAAAATCTTTTCCAATCACAAATTTTAAATAAGACTCTTTTGTATTTGTTAAAATCTTTGTTAATGTCTCTTTATTAACTCTTTTTCTTAAGGGTTCTAAAGAATTACTAAGTTTTACACTCATTGAAAATAAAATCTCTTTTTGATAATCAAATTCAAAATTTAGATTTAATGAAGCATTTGTTTCAATTGTAACTTTATGTCCATTTTCAATGTAATGTTTTAAGAGTTTTTGAAACTCTTCTTTATTCCAATAAAGTAGAGGTTCACCACCAGTTATTACAATATCAATTTTGTAATTATTTGGATATTTTGAAAGTAAAAGATCAACTTGATTTACAATTTCATCATAAGATTTATATTTTGTCCAAGTATCTTTAAACTCTGTATCAACGGCATAATATGAATCACAAGCGCATTTTTTAATTCCACTTGGAGTTTCATATTCTACTTGAAACCCTTCACATTTAAAATTACATTTTCCAAATCTAATAAAAATTGAAGGAGTTCCTACAAGTTTCCCTTCTCCTTGAATTGTTGGACCAAAAATTTCATTTATTTCAAGCATAAAATGTACTTTTACTTTTTGGTGTTTCTAAAAATTCCACATGTGAAACTTTGACATTTATTTTATCCATCTTTTTTTGAACAATTTTTAAAAACCAAGCTGATAAATTTTCACTTGTTGGAACAAAATCTACTAAAACATAACCTTCATAAAGTTCTTTTATATGAACTTCATCATCTTTAAATTTTGTTAAATCTACTAAATAATAGTTTTTATCGAATTTAATTAATTCATTTTTATTTATTTGTGGAAGTAATGTTGAAAATAATGGGTCGCTTAAATCCAAAATAAATTTATGGTCAAGAACATCATCAATAAATTGTTTAAACCAATTTAAATGTTTAAAATCTGTAACCATTCCATCTTTTAGTTCTTTAGCTTCTAAATAAACTAAAATTTTTCCTTGATGTCCATGTAAATGTCTACATTTTAAACAACCATCTAATGAAAATTCAGTATCTAAAGTTTGTGACCAAACCCTATGTCCGTAACAAAACTCAAACTCTTTTGATATTTTCCAATGCATTATAAAACCTTATAAGAAATAGGGTCTTTAACACCTGCTATTTTAAATCCATTAAGTCTTAATCTACAAGAATCACAAACTCCACAAGCTTCTTTTTCTTCTTTATAACATGACCAAGTATGTTCAAGAGGAACATTTAGTCTTTTAGCCTCTTGTACAATTTGAGCTTTTGAAAGGTGAACAAGTGGAGTGAGAATTTCTATTTTTGTTTCTTCTTTTGTTCCTTGATTTATAGCTTTCTCCATTTTATATATAAATGAATCTGTACAATCTGGATAACCTGAACTATCTTCTTGAACGACTCCAATGTACATAGCAGTTGCTTCTTCTTTTTCAGCAATTGCAGCTGTAATTGAAAGAAAAATCCCATTTCTAAATGGAACATAAGTTATTGGAACTCCAGCTTCAATTCCACCTGTTGGAACATCTATTGTTTTGTCTGTTAAAGCACTTGCTCCAATTTGTGTAAAAAAAGGAATATCAATTTCATATTTTTCTAAAATTTTTAAATCATCACAAATGTCTCTAAATGCTTTTAATTCTCTATCTTGAGTTCTTTGTCCATAATTAAAATGAACAGCTATTATTTCATATCCATCATTTTTTGCCATGTATGAAGCTAAAGTAGAATCCATTCCACCACTTAAAATACATATTGCTTTTTTTGTTGAAATTTTACTCATGTGTTAAAAAGTCCTTTTTTATATCGCTAAAGAATTTCCAATTTATTGGTAATATTTTTATTAAACTATCTTTTTCTAATTTCTCAACTTCATTATCTATACAAATCATTGAATTACAAGAGTTTAAAACTGAAACCATTCCTGGTGATCTTTTTTGTGAAACTTCAAAATATTCTCCATCAAAAAAACCTGGAATTAAAGTAGTTTTACCTTTTTTTGTAAAAAAAGAATCTTTTATTTTTCCTAAAATATAGTTTGGATAAATATTCTTTTCTCCAAGGAGTTTTTGGATTAGAATTTTCCCAAACATTTCAAATATTAATGCAGATGCAAGGGGATTTCCTGGAAGATTTAAAATATAAGTATTATTAATTTTTCCAAAAACAGTTGGTTTCCCTGGTTTTACATTTATACCATCAAAAAGTGTTTCAAATCCCAATTCATAAAATGCTTCTTTTGTAAAATCGGCATCTCCCACTGAAACACCACCTGAAGTAATTATTAAATCTGCATTTAAAGAGTTATTAACTAAATTTTTTATATCTTCAATAGTATCTTTTGCTTGACCCATAAAAACTACTTCACAACCTAATTCTTTGGCACGACTTATAAATGTTGGCGTATTAGAATTGTAAATTTGAAAAGATTCTATTTTTTCATAATGAAGTTTTAATTCTTCTCCGCTTGCAAAAACTACAACTTTTGGTTTTTGATAAACTTTTATATGTGAAATTCCCTGACTTGCAAGTAGGGTGATTTTTGAAAAATTAATCTCATCACCGATATTTATTAAAAGTTCATTTAATTTTATATCTTCACCAATATATCTTATATGTTGGGATTCCTTAACATTTTTTAAAATTCTAATTTTATTATCATTAAGTTCTTCTATATCTTCTTTTGGAATTATAGCTGTTGAATTATTTGGCATTTTCGCACCAGTCATGATTTTTATACAAGTATTCTTTTCTAATAATTTATTATTGTTATCACCTGCAAAAATAGTATCAATTACATTTAACTCATTATCTTTATCTTCATAAATTATTGCATATCCATCCATCGCTGAATTATCAAATTTTGGTAAAAAACTTGTAGCAAAAATTTCTTCTGCACTTATTCTTCCAGATGCATTTTCTATTGGGATAATTTCAAAATTTAAATCTAGAGTTAAATTTGAAATGATTTCTATAGCAGTTTGTACATTTATAGCCATATTATTCCTTTTTGTAGTTAAAATAAAAACTTATGACAAGTTAGATATAATACCAAAATTTTTTAAAAGTGAGATAAACAAGAATGGAATTAATGCACGGTGCGGTTCAGACCCACGTTTATACAATATATTTTTTTCTAGCAATAATGTTATTTAATTTATATTCTGTATCAAAAGAAAAAGAGTTTATAGTTTTAGCAAAACGATTAAAATTTTTGACACCTTTATATCATTTAACAAATGCAATAGTAATTTATACAGGAACAATTGTGGCTTTTTATGCACAAACTTTCAGTTTTACAATAGCTTTAATGATTCCAGCTTCTATATTTTTATTGGTTATTGAGATAAAAAGATATAAAAAGATGAGAGTTATAAAACATGACCAAATTGAATTACAAAATGAGTTTTATATTTATGCAAAAAAGATTTATACAATAGAAATTTCAGTAATAATTGCTGTTTATATTTTAAGTAAGGTATTTTAATGCAATATACTTATTCTGAGTTTTGTGGAACAACTATTTTAGAAATAAAAGATGAAACTTATAACTATTTAATAAAAGCTAGAAGACATAAAATTGATGATGAGATATATTTTAGGAATTTGAAAGACAATAATATTTATTTATATAAAATTAATAATATAGATAAAAAGAAAGCTATTTTAAATCTAATTTCAAGTGAAGAAAAGATTGTAGTTAATGAAAAAATATTACATCTGGGTTGGTGTGTTGTTGATCCAAAAACAATAGAAAAAAATATAACTTCACTAAATGAAATTGGAGTTGATAAAATTACATTTATTTATGCTGATTATTCTCAAAAGAATTTCAAAATAAATATTGAAAAATTAGAAAAGATCTTAATTAATTCTTCAACTCAATGTGGACGTTCAAATATTATAAAACTTGAAGTTTGCAAAAATTTAGAACAATTCATAAAAGAAAATGAAGATGTTTATTTTTTAGATTTTTCAACAATTTGTATTGACGATAAAAAAGATGAAATTAAAACTTTAGTTATTGGTTGTGAAGGTGGTTTTTCTAAAAATGAGAGAGAAAAATTTAATAAAGATTTTATTGTAGGATTTAATTCAAATTTAATACTTCGTTCAGAAACAGCAATAATATCTGCTAGTTCAAAAATACTTTTATAAAAAAAGGGTAAACTTTGAAGTTTACCCTCTCTTTTTCTTTTAATTATAAAGAAATGTTCTTAGTGAACATCTCTCCATTTACTTGCTTTCCATAAGAATCCGAAGATTGCAAAGATAACAAGATAGATTAAGAATTTAGGTCCTAATTCTTCTCTTTGAGATTTTTTAGAATCACCAATATCTTCTAAATATGAAATAACTTGTTTTTGAGCTTCTTCATTTAATCCAACTCTAGGCATCGCAGTACCTTCAAGATTTTTTTCAGGATCATTAACAAATGTTTCTAAATACTCATGACCTCTTGATCTAATAAATTGAGATAAGTCAGGTGGTAATTTACCCATATAGTGTTTAATGTCAGCATTTGGTGTAAATGCAGCCATTGTTTTAGCTTTCATATCAGCATATTTAATTGAGTGACATCTTTGACAAGCATCACTGAAAACTTCTTTATTAGTCATCTCTTTTGGTGCAATTGATTTTAAGAAAGCAACCATATCAGCTACTTCTTGTGGTTGCATCCAATCATAAGCAGGCATTGGATGAACTCTACCTTCTACAAATTTATGAGAAACTTTTGAAGCTTTAGCAGGATTTTTAATAAATGCTGCTAAATAATCTGCATTATAAAGTTTTCCTGCACTACTTAAATCAGGAGGAGTTACTCCATAAGCAGCAGCAGAACTTACATTATCCATAACTGCAGGGAAACCTTTTACCACAATTGAGTGACAAGCTGTACAGTTTGATGTAACTAGAGTTTCACCATTTGCTGCATCACCTTGTAATGCTTTAATATCTTTTATATCTTCTTGAACATCAGAAAATGTAAAATCAGCAGGAGCAACATGAGGGTGCATTTGAGAGTGAGCAAATGGCTCAACTCCCCAGTATGTAATTAGCGTTAAAGCAACTACTACTGCTAATATTTTTAATTCTCTCATAGTGATCCCCTTTTCTTAGCATCAATTTTAGTAACAATTGGAAGTATAATAAATAATAATATAAATGAAACAGCTGCAAAGAATCCAACCCATGCATTAGCACCTGTTGGTGGTAATTTACCATAAACAGTTAATACAATTAAGTCAATCATTAAAATCCAGAACCATACAAAGAAAACAGGTCTTCTATGAGCTGGTAAAATTTTAGGATCTCTATCTAACCAAGGTAATAATAAGAAAATAACATTTGCGAATGCAAAGGCAATTAATCCAATATTAAATGCTTTAAATCCAGCAATATCAAAGAAGAATCCTCTTAACACTTCGTATGACCATAAGAAATACCACTCAGGGTAAATATGGGCAGGTGTTACCATATTATCTGCAGGATCAAAGTTTACAGGGTCCATAGCAAAATTATAATGGAAGAATACTAAGTAGAAATAGAAAATCAAGAATACACCAAGCACTGCTAAATCTTTAGAGATAAATACAGGCCAGAAAGGAATAACTTTTGATTCTTTTTTATTTCCAGCTAAATATTTTTCAGCTTCAGTATCAAAATCAAATTCATCAGAATTTTGATTATTTACGTGAGGAATTCTAAGAGTATAGAAGTGTAAACCAATAATTCCCATAATTGTAATTGGTAATAAGAATACATGTAACATAAAGAATCTTGTTAATGTTGCGTCAGCAACGTTAAAATCTCCTCTAATCCAAACTACTAGTGCATCTCCAATAACAGGAATTCCACCAAATAAATTTGTAATAACCATTGCAGCCCAGTAAGACATTTGTCCCCAAGGTAACATATATCCAGAGAATCCAGCAGCAGAGAATGTCATAAATAATAACATACCAGAAATCCAAATCATCTCTCTACCTTGTTTGTAAGAACCATAATAGATTCCTGTAAACATGTGGATATAAATAATTAAGAATACAACAGAAGCTGCAACACCATGCATATGTCTAAATAACCAACCAAATGCAACTTCTTGCATAATTGTATAGTTAACAGAGTCAAATGCTAAATTAATATCTGGTTTGTAGTACATCATTAAGAAAATACCAGAAATTATTAAAATACCGAATGTAGTAGCAAGTAATACACCCATTGCCCATAAGAAGTTAATATCTTTTGGAATCCAATATTCAGTCATCATTACTTTGTTGAAAGTAGTTAGATTTAATCTTTGGTCTAACCACTCACCAACAGAGTTAGATTTTTCAAATTTTGCCATTAATTAACTCCTTATGCTTTCATCGCAGCAGCGATTGTTTTGTATTCAGGACCTTCTTCACCTAAAGTGATAGCAGTACCTTTTACACTAAATGTAGGTAAATCAAGTGGTCTTGGTGGTGGTCCAAAAACTTGTTTACCACTTGGGTTAAATTCCCCACCATGACATGCACATTTCCATTTATCTTTTTTCCATGCTGGAATACAACCTAAGTGTGTACAAAGACCAATAGCAACCGTGAATCTATCCGCACCTACTACTAAGTCTCTAGTACTAGCTTCCATCTCTGGAGTTTTTTTCAATACAAATATTGGTTTTCCTCTCCATGTAAAAGTTTCTGGCTCACCAGCTTTGATAGCTGATAATTCGATTTCAGTAAATCCACCAGCAAGTACACTTGGAAGTGGATCCCAAGCTTGTTTCATACCAACGAGCGAAGCAGCACCACCCACTGCAGCAACTGCAGCAAATGAGTAACCAATAAAATCTCGTCTATTTATTTCTTTAGACATATTTGGCTTCCTTTTTTTTAATTTAGAATTCGGTGATTATAGTACGAAATTACTTAAAATGAATTGACTTATGTCAGTTAAATGATGTTTTGAGAGAGTTGCTGTGAATTTATTACACAGTGTATATTTTTTATATAGTTTTAATATTTTAATAAAGTTATTATTAGAGAATCTTATGATTCTCTAATAAATTTTACGATTTCTTGTTCAATATTTTCTTTATCAATAATTAAAGAGTGATTTATTTTCATAGAAAATAACTCTTTTATACTATCATGTAGAGTTACATTATATTTTGAAGAAATTTCTTCCAATGCTTCTTTGTCAGCATATTTTTCATCATTTTGGTTTAAGGCATTTAAAACAGTTGGTGAAAATTTTGTCCATTCTGCAGTAGAATAAATAACTGTTTTTAATGGTTTTTCTTTTAATTCTTTATATGCTTTAATGCAAGTTGCTGTATGAGGATCCATTAAGTATCCATTATCTAAAAATTCTTTAATTGTAGTAGTACCAAAAGTATCATCTGAATTAATTGCTGAGAAATATTTTTGGAGTTCTTCTGTTTCTTTTTCACTCATTTTAAAGATATTATTGTTATTTAAATCTTCCATTAACTCTTTTGTTCTATTTGCACCAAATAAAGAAAAGATAACTCTTTCGATGTTAGATGATTTTAAAATATCCATTGCAGGAGATTTTGTAAGTTTTAACTCTTTTCCTCTAATATCATAAATTCCTGTATTAATCCATTGAGTTAAAATATTATTTTCATTTGATGCAACTAAAAGTTTTTCAATTGGAACACCCATTTGAAGTGCATAAAATCCGCCTAAAACATTTCCAAAGTTTCCAGATGGAACAACTAGATAAATCTTCTCTCCAAAAGTAATTTCTTCTTGTTTTAAAAGTTGGATATATGACCAGAAATGATAAATTATTTGGAATATAATTCTTCCAAAGTTTACAGAGTTTGCAGCACTTAGTTTAATGTTATCTTTTTCCAACTCTTCTTTAAAAGTTTTTGAAGCTAAAAGTTTTTTTAGTGCATTTTGTGCATCATCAAAATTTCCTTTTATTCCTAAAACTTTTAAGTTTTTTCCATCTTCACAAACCATTTGAAGTCTTTGAACATCAGAAGTTCCTCCATCTGGATAAAGACAAACAACTTGGATATTCTCTTTATTTTTAAAAGTATTTAAAGCAGCGGGTCCTGTATCTCCAGAAGTTGCAGCAAGAATTAGATATTTTTCATCTCTTTTTTTTGCAATTGAAGAAAGAATTGAACCAAAAGGTTGTAACGCCATATCTTTAAAAGCACGAGTTGGACCATGATATTGTTCATGTACAAATAAATCATCTTTAACTTTTACAACTGGACAAGGATTTGAAGCATCATCAAAATTATTATATAAAGCTAATGCTTTGTTTATTTCAGATTCTTCAATATCAATTTTAAAAGCTTTTAAAATGTCATATGCCAGTTCTTTATATGAAGAGTTAATATGATTTAAAATAAAATTATCTTCTAATTTTGGTAAATATTTTGGGACATAAAGTCCTCCAAATGAAGTGCTAGGATTTAAAATAGCTTCACTAAATGGCACTTCAATTGGTTTAACACCATCATTTCCTCTTGTTTCTATAAAATTCATAATATTCCTTCTTAATCGTTTAATAATTTTTTCATATCAATCCCATTATTTGGGTTGTCTTTTCTTATAAATTGTGTACCAATACCCTCATTTGTGAACAATTCAAGTAAAATAGAATGTTCAACTCTACCATCTATAATGTGAGCTTTATTTACTCCATTATGAACAGCTTCGATACAAGAATCAACTTTTGGAATCATTCCACCAGCGATTGTTCCATCATTTTTATATGCTTCGACTTTTTCTTTATCTAAAGATGCAATTAAATTTTTATTTTTGTCTAAAACACCAATAGTGTCAGTTAAAAATAGAATTTTTTGTGCTTTTATTGCCATCGCTATTTCACAAGCTGCAACATCAGCATTTATATTAAATCCCGGATGATTTGGTTCTGCACTATCTCCAATTGGAGCAATAACAGGAATAAATCCTTCTTTAATTAAATTATTTATCATTTCACCATTTACTTTTGTAATTTCACCAGTAAAGCCAAATTTTCCACCATCTTTTGGAATAGCATTTATCATTGCTGAATCTTTTCCTGAAATTCCAATAGCTTTTGCTCCATGATGTGTAAGTAAAGATGTAATATTTTTATTGATTTCACCACTTAAAACCATCTCAACAACTCTCATACTCTCTTCGCAAGTAACTCTGTGCCCATCTACAAAATGTGAAGGAATCTCTAATTTGGTTAATAATTCAGTAATTCTCGCTCCTCCACCGTGAACAATAACAGGTTTAATTCCTAAAAGTGAAAGAAAAACTATATCTTGAGCAAATTTCTCTTTTAAATCAGGGCTAGTTTGAGCAGAACCACCATATTTTATAACAATTACTTTTCCATAAAATTTTTTAATATAAGGTATTGCATCAAGTAGGGTTTGAACTGTTTGATGTTTTTTTTGCATATTTATAATCCTAAGTGATTTTTGAGTGCTGATTATATCTAAAAGAATCTTATTAATAAAAAATTTAGTATCATTAGACCATGAAAAAATACTTAGCCCTAAAAGCTAGTGCTGGAAGTGGAAAAACTTTTGCACTAACTGTTCGATATATCACACTTTTGTTACTTGGTGCAAAACCCAATGAGATTTTAACTCTTACATTTACAAATAAAGCTGCAAATGAAATGAGTGAAAGAATTTATAAAACTCTTTTAACATTAGGTGATGATGAAGCATATTTAAGTGTAATTGAAAAACAATCTGGCTTATCAAAACAAGAGATACTTGGGAAAAAAGGGTTTTTAGTAAAATCTTTTTCAAGTTCAACTTTATCCATTTTTACTATTGATAAATTTGTAAATAAAATTCTTAGGGAATTTTGTGGATATATTGGAATAAGTGACGATTTTGAAATTAAAGTTGATGATATAGAAGCTTTAAGTATGAAGTTTTTACAATCTTTAAATGCCACACAATTTGAAACTTTGATTGATTTTTCACACTATGAAAAGAAAAAATTTAACTCAATTTTTGAATTGTTTAAAAATCTACTTGAAAAAAATGAAACGGTTGAAATTGTAAATATTGATGCAAAACTTATTGACTTACAGAAAAGTAATGTTTTAGAGTTTGCTTTTAAAATAAAAGAGCAAATTTTAAATTGTAGTGGAGCAAGTGCTAGTGCAATTAAAGCAGTTGATTTTGAAACTTTTGATGAGTTATTTGGAAGAACTTGGCTTGAAAAAGATACTTTAGCTGATTATTCATATTTTAAAAAGTGCGCAAATGATATTTTGGAAAATCACTTTTTTAATCTGAAAGAACAAATTGCTATTTATTATAAATTAAGAGCTGGATATAGTTTGAGTAAACTTTTTGAACTTTATTTGATGTTTAAAGAGTTTAAATTTACTTTTAATAAAAACAAAAACTATTTGGAATTTAATGATATTTCAAATTTAGTTTATGAACTATTATCTACAAAAATTGATAAAGACTTTTTATATTTTAGATTGGATTCTTCTTTTTCACATATTTTGATGGATGAGTTTCAAGATACTTCCCTTTTACAATATAAAATTTTAGAGCCATTAATTAAAGAGATACTTTCAGGTGACCAAACAAAATTTAAAACATTTTTTTATGTAGGTGATACAAAACAATCAATTTATAGATTTCGTGGTGGTAAAAGAGAACTTTTTGATTATGTTGCAAATACAAATAAACTTTTAGAAGTTGAAGTATTAAATACAAATTATCGCTCAGTTGAAAATGTAATCTCTTATGTAAATTCACTTTTTTTAAATATTCCAAATTATGAATATTTTGAACAAGAGTCGGTTTCAAAAGGTGGATATATTGAGGTTATTGAAGATAACCAACTTGATGAAGAAGATAAGTTTGAAAATATTGCTTTAAAAATAGAACAACTCTTAAAAGATGGTGTAAATTCAAATGATATGGCGATCTTGACTTATACAAATGCTGATGTTTTAAATCTTTATTATTATTTAAAACAAAAGTTTCCAACTTTGAAAATTTCAACAGAAATGACTTCAAAACTTATAAATCAACAAAATGTAAAAGCTGTGATAAATGCTATAAAATATATTTTTTTTAAAGAAGAAATTTATAAAGAGAATCTAAATGCATTAATAGGAAATGCAATTTTAAATGAGTTGGATTTAAATATAGAGTTAAAAGAAAAATCTATCCAAGAAATCATAAAAGAGTTAGCAAGTAGATTAAAAATCATAGATGAAAATATAATTAAACTTATTGAAGTGAGTTCGGTTTTCTCAAATATCGTTGATTTTGTATATGAGATTGATAAATTAGATTCTAATATGGAAAATTCTGAATCAGTTGGATTGCAGATTTTAACAATCTTTAAATCAAAAGGTTTAGAGTTTCATACTGTTATTTTACTTGATAGAATAAAAAGAAAAAATGTGGATAAATCATCACTTTTGTTTGAGTATGAAAGTGTAGAGTTAAAAAATATTTTTTATAAAATAAAAGGTTATGAAAACTACAACAAAGATTATGAAAAAGCACTCATTAAAGAGAAAGCTTTGAGTATTGAAGATGAGATAAATATTTTATATGTGGCATTAACACGGGCTAAAAATAATATGATAATTTTCAAAAAATCTAAATCTTCTGTTTTTGATATTTTAAATATGAAACCTACACAATTTGGAACAGTAATTCAGAGTCAAAATATCTCAAGAAACTATGAAAAAATAAAAAAAGTCCTTTATACTCCAATGGATTTAGGAACTCAAGAAAAACAGATTTCAAAAGAAAAAGAGTTTGAAGAAGATTATTTAAAAGCAAAATATTTTGGAATTGCAACACACTATTGTCTTGAAATGATGAATGATTTTACTTCTGATAATGTGGATTATTCATTAAATCTTGCAAAAACTAGATACTCGAACTTTTTAGATGAAATAGACTTTTTTGATATAAAAAATAGAGTATCTTTATTGGTAAAAAATGAGGAATTCCTTTCACTTATTAAAGATAGTGAGTTTATAACTGAACAATCTTTAGTTTATAAAGAAGAGATAAAAATTATTGATTTACTTCTTTTTAAAAATGGAAACTATTATATTATTGATTATAAAACTACAAAAGATAGATATGTTGAACATATAGCTCAAGTAGCCTTTTATAAGAAAGCTATAAAAGATATTTTTCAAACACAAAATGTTTTTTCTTATTTGGTTTATTTGCAATCAAATGAAGTGCAAATTAGTGAAGTCTAAACAAAATATCTAATAGAAGCAAAACCATAGGCTTTTGTTTCAGATATTTGTTTTATTTGGTTTTCATTTATAATTCCACCAAGAGCAAAAATATTTATATTTTTAAATGTATTTACAGCTTCTTCTAGAGCAATTATTCCTTTTGGTTCACCTTTACTTGGTGTTTCAAAAATTGGAGAAAAAGTAACTGCATCAGCTTTATTTTCTAAAGCTTTTTCTATATCTCCAAATGTATGGCAAGAAATAATTACATATAGTCCAAGTTCTTTTACGATTTGAATTTTATCAAACTGCAAAGATGTTAGATGAACACCTGTTGCATGTAATTTCTTTGCTAATAAAAAATTACCATTTATTAATATATTTTTTACGTTTTTCTTTTTACAAATTTCAATAAATACTTTTGCTAATTCTTCAAAATTAGAAGATTCTTTATCTCTAAAACAAGCAATATCAACTTTTTGTTTATCTAAAATATTTATTAAAATTTCTTCAAATTTTATTTTATCATTTGTATAATATTTTGGATCAGTTATTAAATAGTTTATCAAAATAAAATCCTTATATAAAAAAAGGGAGAAAGTAAAAACTTCCTCCCTTTTTAGTTTTGAATCACTAATTATTAGTGTTCGTCGTGTTCCATCATAACAGAACCAGCAATATAAACATAAGTTAATATACTGAAAATAAACGCTTGTAAGAAACCAAACGCAGTTAATAGGAAAAATCCTGGTAATGGTAATAACCAAGGTACTAACATTAAAAGTACCATTAGGAACATATCATCCCCTCTGATTGATCCGAAAAGTCTGAATGATAATGAAACTATTCTTGATAAATGAGAAATAATTTCAATTGGAAACATTAACGGTGCTAATACAGGCATTGGTCCCATAAAGTGTTTGAAGTAAGCTACAAAACCATTTTTCTTAATACCTAAATAGTTGTAATAAACAAAAACTATTAAAGCTAAAGATAAAGTAAAGTTAATGTTACTTGTTGGAGCTTCAAAACCAGGAATAACTCCCATCATATTACTAATAAAAATAACAATAGCTAAAGATGCAATTAATGGCATATAAGTTCTTGCATTTTGCTCACCCATTGTATCTGTTCCCATTTTGATGATACCATCAACGAATGTTTCCATTACATTTTGCGCACCAGTTGGAACTAATTGTAATTTTCTAGTTGCAGCTCTTGCAATTAAAAAAATAATACCAAGCACTAAAATATAGTGCGATAAGATTATCCATTCTTGTCCGTGCCCACCGATTGCACCCAAGAAGGTAAATAGTCTTCCTTCCATTTTCTTCCTTTTTTTGTTCTACGATACTAAATTATGCAAACATTATAATATTTATTTTCTAAAATCTTTCTAAAGATAATAAATTAAGTTAAATTTGTTTGAATCTAAATCCGCTTTGTTTCAAATTTTCCCTTATTAGTTCTTGATGTTCTTCACCTTTTGTTTCTAAAGCAATTGTTACATGCGCTTCACCAAACTCTAATTTTACGGACTTTCTGTCATAATCTATTTGAACAATATTTGCGCTACTTTTTGTAAATACTTCAGTTAAATGCATTAATGTACCTGGTTTATCCATAAGTGTTACAATTAGATTCATTTTTCTATTTGATTTTACTAAACCTTTTTCAATAATTAAAGACAGCATAGTTACATCAATATTTCCACCACTAACTATTGCACAAACTTTTGAATTTTTAACATCAATTTTTTTATGCATGAGTGCAGCAGTTGCAACGGCTCCAGCTCCTTCAACTACAAGTTTATGTTTTTCTAATAAAAATAAAATGGCATTTGCTGTTTCATTATCTGTGACTTCAACAATTTCATCGACATATTCTAAAATAATATCAAGAAGTTTTGGTGTTACGTCTCTTACTGCAATACCATCTGCAATTGTTCTAACTGTTAAAGAGTCAATTGGTATTCTTGATTCAAAAGAATCTTTCATTCCTTTTGCTCCACTAGCAACTACACCTATAATTTTAATATTAGGATTTATAGCTTTTGCTGCAATTGCAATTCCTGAGATTAAACCACCTCCACCAATTGGAACAATAATTTGTTCTAAATCTTTTATCTCTTCTAAAATTTCTAAAGATATTGTTCCTTGTCCTGCAATTACTTCATCATCTGCAAATGGATGAATGAACTCTTTATTATTTCCTTTGGCAAATTTTGTAGCGGCTTCATATGCTTCATCAAAATTTTCACCAATTAAAACAACATTTGCACCATAAGATTTAACACCTGAAACTTTTGTAAGAGGTGTCGCTTCTGGCATAAATATTGTAGCTTCACAAGAAAAATATTGTGCTGCATATGCTAATCCTTGAGCATGATTTCCAGCACTTGCTGCAACTACTCCAGCATCCTTCTTTTCTTTTGATAAAGTAGCGACTTTATTAAATGCACCTCTTAATTTAAAACTTCCTGTTAATTGTAAGTTTTCTTTTTTTAAATAAACTTGTGCATTTAATTCTTTACTTAAAATAGGTGCTTTTGCAATTGGAGTATTTATTGCTATATTTTCAAGATTTTTTCTTGCATCTTTAATGTTGTTAAGTGTTATCATGATTTCTTTTCTTATTTTTTTTGAGATACTATCTAAAAAAAGTTTTAGGCTAATTAAAACTTTTTTTAAATAGAGCAAAAGCTCTATTTAATTTCTTCTTTTTTAATGATATTTACGGCTTCAACCATATTTTTTAAACTTTCTTTAACTTCTGTCCATTTTCTTGTTTTTAATCCGCAATCTGGATTTATCCATAATTGTTCTTTCGGTAAAACTTCAAGTAATGATTTTATTTGTAAAACCATTTCACCTACACTTGGAATTCTTGGGCTGTGGATATCGTAAATTCCAGGACCAATTTCTTGTTTATAAGCTATATCTTTAAAAATTCTTAAAAGTCTATTTCCACTACGTGCCGTTTCTATTGAAATAACATCAGCATCCATTGCTTCAATTGTTTTAATAATATCATTAAATTCACTATAACACATGTGAGTATGAATTTGAGTATCAACTTTTGCACTACTAACACTTAATTTAAAATTTTCAACTGCCCATTGTGCATAGATTTTCATATTTTCGATTCTTAAAGGATAACCTTCTTTAAATGCAGCTTCATCAACTTGAATCATTTTTATTCCAGCATTTTGTAAATCATTTACTTCTTTTGAAATAGCAAATGCAATTTGTTTAGTTACTTCACTTCTTGACATATCATCTCTAACAAAGGACCAATTTAAAATAGTAACAGGACCAGTTAACATCCCTTTCATTACTTTTTTAGTTTTACTTTGTGCATATTTAATCCATTCAACTGTCATTGGATTTTCTCTGTTTACGTCTCCATAAATTAAAGGAGGTTTTACACATCTACTTCCATAAGATTGAACCCAAGCATTTTGTGTAAAGGCAAAACCATCTAACATTTCACCAAAATACTCCACCATGTCATTTCTTTCAGGCTCTCCATGAACTAATACATTAAGTCCAATTTCATCTTGAAAAGCAACACAATCATCTATATATTTTTTTATTTCTTGTTCATAAATATCTTTAGAGATTAAATTTGCTTTGTAATTTTTTCTATTTTCTCTAATCTCAGAAGTTTGAGGGAAAGACCCAATAGTTGTAGTTGTTAAGAAATCATAATTAAAAAAATCTTTTTGAACTTTTATTCTATCTTGAAATTTATCAGCTCTTTCAAAAGTTTTTAGATTTTTAATCTCATCTTGAATTTTGATATTATGAATTTTTGAAGAGATTTTTCTTTGATTATTTTCTTCCGCATTTTTTCTAATAATTGAAATTTCATTTAAATTTAATTTAAAATCAAAAAACTGTTTGCTAACAAGTGAAAGTTCTTGAAGTTTTTCATTCGCAAAAGCAAGCCATGATTTAATTTCTTTATCTAAGTTATCTTCATATTTTAAAGTAAAAGGAACATGTAATAAAGAACAAGAAGTTGAAACAATAATATTTTCTTTATTTACGATTTCTGAAACTTTATTTAAAAGTTCAACTTTATCTTGAAAATTACTTTTCCAAATATTTCTTGCATCAATTACTCCAGCAATTAAAACTTTATTTGAATTTTTAATAAGTTCTAAAATTTCAAGATTTTTATTTCCATGAATAAAATCTAATCCAATTGCCCAAATAGGAGTGTTAACTAAAACTTTTGTAGCTTCATTCGAGTGTTCAAAATAAGTAGTAACTACTATTTTAATATTTGATACGCTTTTTGCTAAGGTATCATAAACTGGTTTGATTAAAGATAAAACTTTTGAATCTAAATCTTTTACAAATAAAGGTTCATCAAATTGAACTACAACTTCATCATCTAGTTTTGATATTTCTAAAAGTAGTTCTTTATAAACTTCAACTACATTATTTATATGTAAAAAAACATCACTATTATCAATACTTTTTGATAAACCAAGATATGTAATTGCTCCAATTAGATTTATTTTTGTTTTGATTCCTAGTTCAAGTGCTTCTTTATACTCTTGGATTACCTTTTTACTATTTAGTTTAAATACAGTCTCTTTTGAGATTTCAGGAACAATATAATGATAGTTTGTATTAAACCATTTAGTCATTTCCATTGCTACACAAGTTTCATTTCCTCTTGCCATCGCAAAATATAATTCTTCATCTTTTAGGTTTTCAAATCTTTTTGGAATAGCTCCTAATAAAATAGAAGTATCTAGCATGTTGTCATAATATGAAAAATCATTTGAAGGAATAAATTCTATTTTTGCTTCTTTTTGATAATTCCAATGTCTTTTTTTAAGTTGCTCAGCCACATATTTCACTTCATTAAAATCTGTTTGTTTTGCCCAGTATTTTTCTAAAACTTTTTTAAGTTCTCTTTTTTCTCCAATTCGGGGAAATCCTATTACGTAATTTTTTTGCATTCTTAATCCTATTAATATTTTTTTGTTTTGATTTTTGTTTGAAAGATTAATTAAAAAATAGGTGGATGAACGCCAGTTCTTCTAAATGCGAAGAATGTGTTATAATAAGGACATCTAGGAATAAATTTAAATAAAGCAACGGCTATTGCTGTTCTTCTTTTAAAAACACAGTCACAATGGCAAGGTTTTTTGTTTTGAATAAAACAAGATAATAAATTTTCTTGAAGATTTGGAGGAGATTCTTCTTCCTCTTCATTTGAAGAAATTTTTAATTTTGTAGTTAAATGATTTTTAGTAGATGTAATTACACTATGTAATGTAATAGCAACAGAGTGTGCTTGAATTGAACAAAGTGTAAAATATTTTTTTCCAAAACCATTAAGTAATTTCAACGAAAACCTTTATTATAAATAGGCTCGAAGTGTAAATAATATATGCTTAATTATAAATAAAAATAAATATGATATGATTCCAACAAAAAAAAGGGTAGATTTTATTTTGAAATTTACATTTGTAACACTTTTCCCAAATTTGATTGAACCATATTTTCATGATTCTATTTTAAAAAGAGCAATTGATTCAAACTTCTTATCTTATGAGTTTTATAATCCAAGAGATTTTACAACTAATAAACATAAAAAGGTTGATGACCAAATGGTTGGTGGTGGAGCAGGAATGCTTCTTACTTGTCAGCCATTATTTGATTGTTTAAATGAAATAAAAAGTAAAGATTCAGATGCTTATATAATTTTTCCATTAGCTGCTGCAAAACCATTTAGACAAAACGATGCAAAGCGATTGGCAAAGAAAGAAAATATAGTATTTGTAAGTGGTAGATATGAGGGAATTGATGAAAGAGTTATAGAAAAATATGCAAATGAAGTATTTAGTATAGGAGAATTCGTTTTAACAGGGGGAGAATTACCGTCTTTAGTAATGGCTGATGCAATTGCTAGAAATGTTAAGGATGTGCTTGGGAATGCTGATTCTTTGGATGTTGAAAGCTATGAAAATAATCTTTTAGAAGCACCTTCTTTTACAAAACCTGAAATTTTCCAAAATTTAAGTGTTGTTAAAGAATTCTTAAAGGGAAACCATAGTAAAATTTCCGACTTAAAAATCCAGATGTCCAAATGTAAGACAAAATATTATAGACCTAATAAGGAAAAAAGATGAAAAATAGATATATTGCTAGTTTTGAAGCAGCTCAAATTGCGACAAAAGTTATCCCTCAATTTAGAGCAGGAGATACTGTAAAACTTGGTGTTGAAATTAAAGAAGGTGAAAAAGTTAGAATTCAGCTTTTTGAAGGAATTGTAATTGCAAGAAGTGGTAATGGAGTAGATTCAACTTTTACAGTTAGAAAAATTGGTGCAAACTCAATTGGTGTTGAAAGGATTTTCCCATTATATTCTGATTCATTAAAATCAATTGATGTATTAAGAAGAGGAAGAGTTAGACGAGCTAAACTTCATTTCTTAAGAGAATTAAAAGGTAAAGCTGCAAGAATTAAAGAACTTAAAAGAAAGTAAAACTTGGGCTTATGCCTTAGTTTGATTTATGTCAAAGATCTTAATTCACACAACCTCAATAATCGAAGCAAATCCGATTATTGATTTTTTTAATTTGAAAGAATTAGAAAACTCTATCGAAAACAAAATATATTTCAATGATGACATCTTACTTATTATTTCTGGAGTAAGTAAAGATTTAATAGTTAAGTCATTGGATTATATTTTTAAAAACTATTCAATTTCAAAAGCATTTGATTTAAGTATTGCATCTTGTAGTGATGGCTCAATTGCCCTTGGAACTCTTTTTTGTACAAATAGATTTATTGGTGGATTAAATTTTGCTAATATTACTACTATTGAACAACCCCTTGAAACCGATGAAAATTTAGAAACTTTACTTGTTGATAAACAAGCACGATTTTTTTCTCAAATATGCAAAGAAAATATAAAAGATTTTTATGTATTAAAAATAGTTTCTGATTATTTTGATGAGATTGAACCCACCAATGAAAAAATCTTTGAACTAATTAACAACTCAATTTCTAAATGGAAAAAATTAATTTAAAAGGGATAATAATATGTTCACTGATATTGTTAATTTTATAGTTGAAACTATTGGAAATCTAGGTTATTTTGGCATTTTTATATTAATGTTTTTAGAAAGTACTGTTTTCCCTATTCCATCTGAAGTTGTAGTTATTCCTGCTGGATATTTAGCTTTTAAAGGCGAAATGAATATTTATATAGTAATTCTTTTAGGAGTCTTAGGTTCTTTGTGTGGAGCTTTATTTAACTACTATTTTGCACTTAAATTTGGTAGAAGATTTTTACTTAAATATGGAAAATATTTTTTAGTAAGTGAAGAAACTATCAAAAAAACTGATATATTCTTTCAAAATCATGGGCATATTTCTACTTTTTCAGGAAGATTAATTCCTGGTCTTAGGCATTATATTTCATTACCTGCTGGACTTGCTAGAATGAATTTATTTATTTTTTGTTTATATACAACTTTAGGAGCGACTCTTTGGGTTGTTATTCTTGCAATGTTAGGTTATTTTTTAGGTGGAAATGAAGCCTTGATAAAAGAGTATTTAAGATATTTAATAATATGTTTATTGGTATTTCTTATTTTATTGGGCGCTTGGTATTATAAAAAAACAAAAAAAACAAAAGTTTCATAAAATAATATGTATAAAAAAATACTAAATATATTTTTAATTGTTTTAGTATTTATTTATATTATATTTGAAGAGTTAATATGGGAAAAGTTTGCTAAACCAATAATTACTCTAATCTCAAGTTTACAACTATTTCAAAATCTTATTCCAAGAATTCTAGCTTTAAATTCTTATTTTATTTTAATATTTTTTGTTTCTATTTTTGTGATTGTAGAGTTAATAGGTATTTATGCTGGGATTTTATTTATTTCTGGTCATGTTATTAGCGCGATATTTATTTATGTACTTAAAATACCAATTGCTGCTTTTATTTTCTGGTTTTTTAATATTGTAAAACCAAAATTATTAGAGTTTAGATGGTTTGAATTTATTTACAATTATATTATTCTAATTATTTCTAAAATCAAAAATTCTTCAATTTATATTATGATAAAAGAAAAAGCATATATGTTGAAAAAGTCTCTCAAAGAGAAGATTTTTTCAACAAGAAGTGTTCTAAAATCGAAATTAATTAGTATTTATAAATTATTAAAACAAAAATATAAGTTTTAATTGTTCAAACAATTTTTGATTAGTTTAATTCCTTTTTCAATTTGTTCAAAACTTGAATGAGTGTAGTTAAATCTAATCTCACCATTTGGAATTTTATCTATATAAAACTGATTTCCTGGAACATAAACAACTTTTTCTTTTATACATTTTTGAACTAATGCAAAAGAGTCAATTCCTTCAAATTTTCCATATAAAAACATTCCGCCTTTTGGTTTTTCATATTTAAACTCTGGTAAATATTTGTCCAACTGTTCACAAAAGAAGTTTGCCTTTTGTTTATAATCATCTCTAATTTCTTGAAGATGTTTTTCGTATTTTTCTTCATCTTCTAAATATTCATTTAAAATATATTGTGAAATTCCACATGAGTGTAAATCAATACTTTCTTTTATAATCATCAAAGATTTAATCAAATCTTCATCTGCTCTAATCCAACCAATTCTAAGACTTGGGACTAATGTTTTAGAAAAACTTCCTAAATGAAATGAGTTTTTAGGAATTTTTGAACTAATACTTATATTTTTTTTATCAAAAAATAGTTCACTATATGGAGAATCTTCTATTAAAATCCCATTTTCTTCACTTACAATTTTTGCTATTTCTTTTCGTTTTTCATCACAATATGTGGTTGCTGATGGATTTTGGAAATCTGGAATTAAATAAGTCAATTTTGTATTTTTAAAACTCTCTTTAAAATCTTTTATATTAATTCCATCTTTTTCTAGTTTTATTCCGTGCATTTTCAAATGGTTTAATCTAAAAATATTCATAGCTCCCAAATAAGAGGGTTCTTCTATTGTAATATCTTTTGATTCATAAAACTTTGCAAGAATATACATAGCTTGTTGGCTTCCTGTTGTAATTAAAATATTTTCTTTAGCTGTAGGGAATCCCTCTTTTGTATATCTTGAAGCAATCTTTTCTCTTAATTCAGGGATTCCATTACTAAGTCCGTATTGAAATGCCTTTGGATTATCAAATATTTTCATTGTTGCTATTTTTAAATCTTCTTTTGGAAATAAGTTTTCACTTGGAAGCCCACCCGCAAAAGAGATAGTGTTTTCATCTATTGATTCAAGAATTTCTCGAATAAATGACCTTTTCATCATAATTTTACCTTTATTTGATTTTTGAAAGAATACATTAAAATGAATTTTTATGCTTTACATAAAATGCTTTTAAAACTATCTATTTTTGCTAATTTTATTTACTAAAAATGCTATAATTTAGTATGAAAAAAAGTACATATGAAAAAAGAGCTAAAATCGCAAATGATGTGATGAATTATGTTTATAAATATATTGATACAAATATCAATATTGATGAATTATGTATAGAATTAAATGTTAGTAAATTTCATCTACATAGAATTTTTAAAGATGAGTTTGGAAAAAATATTTATGAAAGTATAAAATCAATCAGACTTCAAAAAGCTTCAAATCTTTTGATAACAAATAAATATTCAACAATTACAGATATATCAAAAATGACTGGTTATAGTTCTCAAACTTCATTTCTAAGAGCATTTAAACAAAGATTTAACATGACTCCCAAAGAGTGGAAAAATGGTGGATATAAAGAGTATTCAAATAAAATAGTACAAAAAATCACAAATCAAAATGATAATAACAACTTTTTTGACATAACTCCAACTATTGTAAAAATGCCTGAAATAAAAGGTTATTACATAAGACATCAAGGTTATGATAGAAGTATAAAACAGACATGGCAAAAACTTCAAACTTGGATTTATACTAATGATATAAAAGAGTATAAACAAATGGCACTTCACCATGATAACCCAATTATTACGCCACTTGAAGAGTGCCAATATATCGCTATTGTTTCTTTAGAAAATGATGAGTTAAAAGATGTTACACTTCCTTGTTTAATTATTCCAAAGGGAATTTATGCCAAATTTTCATTAAGTGGAAAATATGGGGATGTGATAAAGCTAATTCAATGGGTTTATCACTATTGGTTGATTGATAGTGGTTATGAAACAACAACAAATCCATCTTATACAATTTATCACAAGAATCATTTTTTGAGTTTGGATGAAGAGTTTGTGTTGGATTATTATGTTCCAATTAGATATGTGTAGGAGAAAAATGAGTAATACAAGTTTAGAAAAAATAGGGTGTTTTAACACAATCCTTGACCCATATAATGGAATAACTATCGAATCAAAAGACTTACCTTTGAATATAGAAGAGTTTGAAACTAATCTTAATTTTTTGATAGAAAATGTAAAAGATAGAAGATTTTTAATTTGGATTTATATAGATATAAAAAAATCAGATTTTATTCCAGTAGCTACAAAAAAAGGGTTTATTTTTCACTCTTGTGATGAAGAGTATATTTTAGTTGTAAAAAGATTAAGAAAAAACTCAGTAATTCCAACGGCTTCAAATCATACTTTAGGAGTTGGAGCAATCGTAATAAATGATAAAAATGAGTTGTTAGTTATAAAAGAGAGAATCTCAACCGCAGGATATAAAATTCCAGGTGGTCATATTGATGATGCTGAAATGATTACAACAGCTCTTGAAAGAGAAGTTTTAGAAGAGACGGGAATTATTGTAGAGTTTGAGTCCATTATCTCTTTGGGGCACTTTTATCCACATCAATTTCATAAATCAAATTTATATATTTTATGTACGGCAATTCCTAAAAGTTTTGAAATAAATATACAAGATACTCAAGAAATAGTTGATGCAAAATGGGTAGATATAAATGAATATCTAAATGATGAAGAGGTTTTGGATTATTCAAAAGCAATAGTAAGAGCAGCTATTAAATCAAAGGGATTTAATAGAACAAATCAAGAGACGCTTTGTCATATAAAAAAAGATTTTGAACTATTTTTCCCAATAGAAAGTAAGAAGTTTGTATAATACTTTTTTAAAAAATAAAGGAACTAAATGAAAAAAATAATTTCAACACCAAAAGCACCAAGTGCAATTGGACCATATAATCAAGCGACAGCTTTTGATAAACTAATTTTTACTTCAGGACAAATCG
The DNA here is from genome assembly GCA_028690445.1 of Aliarcobacter sp. Classification (GTDB taxonomy): domain Bacteria; phylum Campylobacterota; class Campylobacteria; order Campylobacterales; family Arcobacteraceae; genus Aliarcobacter. The sequence goes on from JAQVBE010000001.1 coordinate 261,935, forward strand.
CATTAGACCCGACAACTATGGAAATAGTAAATGGTGGAGTTCAAGAGCAAACAAAACAAGTTATGGAAAATTTAAAAGCAGTTTTAGAAGAAGCTGGAAGTTCTTTTGAAAATGTTTTAAAAACTACTTGTTATTTATCAGATATGGATAATTTTGTAGCTTTCAATGAAATCTATGGACAATATTTCAAAGGTGAAACTGCACCTGCAAGAAGTACGGTTGCTGTTAAAACTTTACCTAAAAATGTTTTGGTTGAAGTGGATACAATAGCATTTAAAAACTAGAGTTTAACTCTGGTTTTTAAACTGTAAGCATAAATTTTGCAATAATTACTATTAAAATACCTATAAATAAAACAAATTTATGAAAATGTTTCATAATAGGATGAGGTGTTTTTTTAAGAATTTTGTTTGCTAAAGAATAAACAACTCCTGAAGCAATAACAAGTGCTAAAAGAGCTTTTAAAATCAAAAGTAACTGCAAGTTTGAATTAAAAACCCCAAGTTCAGAATTTATATATTTTGCAAACATATAACCACCACTTAATAGAAGAGTTAAAAGACTAAGAGGAAAAATCATTCTAGCTCTCGAAGAAATCGCGGTCATTACTTTTTGATATTCATCTTCATTTAAAACTTTTTTCATAGCAGGAAGTACGAATAAATCTGCAAATACAAAACCTATAAAAATTATTGCACACAATAAATGTACGATTTGAACTACTGTATATTCCATAATGAATTATCCTTTAAATTTATTGAGAATTGTAATCAATATGCAAAGGGAATACCTTGATAGGAATCAATTTAATGTTTTAATAAATATAAGGAGTTTGCTATCGGAATAATGATAATAAAAAAAATGCTGAAAATGAAGTTTTATCTATAGTTAATAAATAAAGAAGAATTTTCTTCTTTATTTCAAACTCAATCCAACCCTCTGTTTTTCTAAATCAATACTAATAACCTTAATATTTTTTAACTGTTGATTTATACTTAAAACATCCATTGGATGGGAGATTCTTTTTTCGCTGATTTGTGAGATGTGGATTAATCCATCGTTTTTTAAACCAATATCCACAAAAGCTCCAAAGTCTGTGATATTTCGCACAACTCCACTTACTAAAAATCCTTCTTTTAAATCTTCTATTGATTTTATATCTTTTGAAAATTCCACTTCATTAAATTCACTTCTTACATCGTAGCCTGGTTTTAAAAGTTCCGCAATTATATCTTTTAGAAGTAGAATAGGGCAGTTTAACTCTTTTGAGATAGCTTCAATATCATTATCTTTTATCTCTTCTATTTTATATTTTTTTTGTAGTTTTTCTACTACATCGTAGTTTTCTGGGTGAATGGCTGTGTTATCTAAAATACTTTTTCCATCTTTGATTCGCAAAAATCCCACAGATTGTTCATAGGCTTTTGCACCAATTCCTTTTACTTTTAGAAGTTCTGATTTTGTTTTGAAGTTTTTGATTTTTTCTTTATGTTCTATTATATTAAGGGCAAGTTTTTCAGAAATTCCTGAGATAAATGAAAGCAGTTTGTATGAAGCTGAGTTTATATCAACTCCCACTTTATTTACTAAATCCACAGTTACATTTTCTAGTTTTTGTTCTAACTCTTTTTGGTTTACATCGTGTTGGTATTGTCCAATACCCAGAGATTTTGGATCAATTTTTACAAGTGCTGCCATTGGGTCACGAAGTCTTTGGGCTATTGAAATTGCACCTCTTATTGTCACATCAAGATTTGGATATTCCATCATAGCTATTTTTGAAGCTGAATAAACACTTGCTCCTATTTCACTTACAACAGCGTATTTTACATCTAAATTGTTTTCATTTATTAGTTTTGAAATGAACACTGCTGTTTCTTGAGAGGCTGTTCCATTTCCTATTGCTATTGAGTTGATTTTATATTTTTTGATTAACTCTAAAACTATTTTAGAAGAGTTTACAAAATCCTCTTTTGGTTTGGTTGGATATATTACATTTGAAGCTAAATAATTCCCATTTTCATCAATGACTGCAAGTTTACAACCACTGACATATCCAGGATCCATTCCTAAAATCACTTGATTTACAAGTGGTGGAGTTAAAAGTAATTCTTTTAGATTTTTTCCAAAAAGTGTGATTGCTTCAGTCGATGATTTTTCTTTGAGTTGTGTTAAGGCTTCTCTTTTTAAACTTGGAAGTAATAGTCTTTTTAATCCATCTTTGTAGGCTTCAAATACCAGTTCTTTTGAACTAGTTGAACTTGATGGAATTTTATATTTTTTTATATTTTCTAAAATATAGTTTTCATCAACTTCGATTTTTATAGTTAACTCTTTTTCATTTACAGCCCGATTTATGGCTAAAAATCTATGTGATTTTATATATTTTATTTTTTCACTTACATTTGCAACACTTACATAAACACCCGATTCATTAAATGTTTTTGTTTTTTTAGTCTCTAATATTCCATAGTTTAAAACGATATTTCTAATTACCTCTTTTGTTCTAAAATCATCGGCATATCGCTGAGCAATAATATCACTAGCTCCTGAAATAGCATCTTCAATAGTTGTAACATCTTTATTTATAAACTGTTTTGCTTTTTGATTTATTTCATCAAGTGAATATTTCATTGATTGAATAATATTGCTGAGTGGTTCAAGTCCATTTTCAATGGCACTTAAAGTTCTTGAAGATTTTTTATCTTTAAATGGTGCATAAATATCTTCAAGCATTTGTAAAGTAGTAGCACTATTTATGTGAGTTTGAAGTTTTTCATCCAAAAAGTTTCGCTCTTTTAGGATATTTATAATCTCTTCTTTTCTATTTAAAAGTTTTAAAGAGTAGTTATAAATCTCTTCAAAATCACGAAGTTGTTCATCTGTGGCATTTGAAGTTAAATCTTTTCTATATCTTGCGATAAAAGGAATCGTACAACCATCATCAAGTAGTTTTAAAATATTTTGAATAACTGTTTTAGAAAAAGATGTTTTTTCTTCTAGTAAATTTATTAGATTATTTCTCAAGAATCACCTCTTTAAAATTACTTCTTGTATGTGTCATCCATTTTTGTAGAATCTCATCGTAAGTTTGCGAATCTGCAAAGTTTTTAAGGATTAGAAATCCATTTTTATGGAACTCTTTTAATTGATTTTCATCTAATTTCATGGCTTCTCTTAATATTAATTATTTTGCGTAATTATAGTAAAAAAAGCTTTTTTTTAATTGATGATTGCATTATGCCATTGGACTAGACTTCTTCTTCTTCTTCCTTGTTTTACTTTTAAAACTTCATGGGTAAAATATAGATTACTTAAAAATACTAACATTGTTCCAGCTTTGGTTTTATTTTTATTTCGTTCCCCATTTTTTGTATAACATACTTGAGTCATCACTATGCATAGTATAAAAAGAGTCTTTTAAATATTTTAAAACTTGAACTTTTGTTGAAGTAGTGAGTGCTAGTTTAAAATAATCTTCAATCTTATGGCTACTTAAAAAATCTTTGATAATTAAATAAGGATAGTCGTAATAAAGATTTGGTAGTAATTTTGTTTTTATATCAATTTTATGTCATTTATCAGCTTTCATAAACAAAATGTTTATGAAAGCTGCTTAGTAAGTTTAAATAAATCACCAAGTACCCAAATATCTATAATTTTGCCATTTTTAAATTTAAAAAATGATGCCCCACTATAGACAATTTTATTATTACTTGCTTCATAATCAAATAATTTTCCTGTATGTCTACCATTGTATAGAGCTCTAACAGCAATATTGTCTTCTTCACAAACCATAGTTAAAATACTATGAAATAGATTAGGAATCCCTGCTAAAATGGTGTCCATATACTCTTTGAATTTTTCTTTTCCTACAACTGAAATATCTAAAGAACCATGAAAAGTTATATTGTCATCAAATAAGATGTCAATATAATCTTTGTTTTGTTTATTCCATAATTCATTGTAATATAATTTCACTAACTCTTTATTAGTCAATTTCTTCATTATTTCCCTTGTTACTTGAACTATAATCATCATCAAAATCATAGTTATCATATTCATCATAATCAACTGTAAATAGTTTAGCATAACCTAATTTTTGAAGTTCTTTATCAATATTCTCTTCAGTTAACCTATTTTTTACTCTATCCATGATTAATTCAATGTGCTCTTCACTAACATTGTTTGCTCTTAATTCATAAATAATCGCTAAATCCATAATTTTAATTCCTCTAATTAATATATATTTTGATTCTAAATTACTTTATATTAGGCTTTTTATCAATATATAAACTGCTTAATATATATAAAATTGATTTAACAGCTTTTATTGAAGCTGTTTCTTCGACTGTATGATAACCCGTTGTTGGTATTTGTAAAGTTGCTCCTTGAATAGAACTCTTTGATTCCATTACAATTCTTCCAAGTTCTGTACTTCCAAGAGTAAGTAAAGATAGATTTTTTTCTTTTCTAACTTTATTTTTTTCTTGAATAAAAGTATCTTTGCATGAAAAATTAATTTGATTTTTATGACAAAAATTTTTCAATTGCTTTAAAATTGGAGATTTAAATCTAGCATTTGCATCTCTATTTCTTAAAACTACTTGTTGAATATCTGCTTCAACTCTTGTATCATAAGGACTAGTGTCTAAAACTAATAATTCATTTGTAGTTACTTTATTTTTTCTAAACCATTCATAAACATATCTCCAAGATTTTCCTGCTTCTTCTTGTGCTGTAAAAAATGCTGTTCCTTGAAATCCATTTTGATATAAATATATAATCATAGCTGCACTAATAACATTGTCAAGTTGAGCTGAAATTAAATCATCCTCTATATTGAGCTTATCACTAAAGGCAATAGGTGTTCCTGGTTGTAAGTGAGATAAACCTTCAATATTAAAAACCAAGTTATTTACCTCTTCACACATAAAAGCATCAGAAATTTTACCAATTCCTAAATAACTTCCACTCCAAGGTTCATAAGCTTGAACTTGTTGGTTTATATATCTTTTTGCAATTAATTGATAAGTTTGTTCAGATAAAGAATTTCCTCTTAAATCAGAACGGTTTTTTGCAAGAAAGGCAGCAAATTGAAATTCATTTGGACCTGTACAAATTACACCATGTCTATCAATATGCGCACTTAACATCCCTTTTGTAGGATTTTTACCTTGAGCGACTAATAGTCCATCATAATATTGCGTTTTTATACCAATTTCTTCTAATTCTCTTTTTAAATATAATAAAAATGAGTGTTCAGCACCAGTTACTGATGGGACTCTTATTAATTGTTTTAAAAGATCCAGAAAATGTACAAAGTTTATATTTGGTTCATTTGAAGATGAATCATTCAATTTATTCTCCCGAAAATTTTAGATAGAATAAGACTCTAGGAAGTAAAATTAAATACTTGTGATTTAATTCTTATTCTATATTGTAATTATAAACCATAAAAAAAAGAAATATCCTGAAAAAAATCTTAAAAATGATTTTGTTTATCAAAGAGCTCAAAAATAGGGCTTATATAAGAATAAATAAAATTCTTTTAAAATTAAATATTATTAAGTAATATAAATAAAATTTAGAAAAATAACCTTTTAAAAACCATAGTATTTTAATCAAGATTAATTTTATTTATTTTTTATAAAAATAGGATATAATTTTGAAAATAAAGAGATTTAAAGATAATATTTATATCTTTAGATAATAGGAGAAAAAAGATGGCAAAAGAGTTATCAGCAGTAGAACAATTAAAAGCATCAAGAAACCCTTTAAGAGTAATTGATGATATTTATAAAGAAGCGAATGAAGGAATTCCACTATCAAGTGAATACATTGGATTATTAAAATGGTATGGAATGTATCCTCATGTAAATAGTGATGGATTAGAAGATAAAAAATATTTTATGAAAAGAATAAAACTAATTGATACTAGTATGAATTTAGAGCAATTAGAAGTTATGGCAAAAATTGGTAGAGATTATGCTCAAGGTTTAGTTGACTTTACAAATAGACAAAATGTTCAATTTCACTATATACAAATAAAAGATATGCCAGAAATTTTTAGATTATTACAAAGTGTTGGATTAACTTCTAAAATGGCATCAGGTGATGGACCAAGACCAATTATGACTTGTCCTGTTGGTGGAATAGATAAAAATGAAATCTTTGATGCAAGGGAACTTGTAAAAAATGTAGATTCATATTTTGCAAATAATGATGATAGATTCTGTAACTTTCCTAGAAAATATAAAATTGGTGTTAGTGGATGTGCTTGTCATTGTGCTTCTCATGAAATCCAAGATGTTGCATTTACTGCATTTAAAACAAAAGATGGTGAAGTTTTATTTGATTTAACAATTGGTGGTGGATTATCAAAATCAAAACAAATAGCAACAAGAGCAAATAGATATGTAAAACCTGAACAAGTTCAAGATGTTGCAGTTGCATGTGCTGAGATTTTCAGAGATAATGGAAACAGAGAAAATAGAAATAAAGCAAGAGTTAGACATTTATTAAACGACTGGGGAATTGAGAAATTTGTTGCTGAAATTGAAAAAGTAATAGGTTACTCTTTACAAGAGGGATTAGTTGAGCCAAAAATTACTTCATCTGAAAATAGAAATCATTTTGGAATAAATAAAGCAAAACAAGATGGGGTTTCTTATGTTGGTTTTGCTACAAATTCTGGAAGAGTTGCTGGTGAAGATTTCCAAGCTATGTATGATATTTGTAAAAAATATAATGCAGGTGGAATTACAATCACAGCTACTCAAAACTTTGTAGTTTATGGTGTAAAAGATGAGGTTGTTCAGAATTTAGCTGAAGAATTTGCAAATTTAGGATATCCATATAAACCAACTCCATTTAGAGCAAGATTACAATCTTGTACGGGAAAAGAGTTCTGTAAATTTGGTATTACTGAAACTAAAGAGTTTGCTAAGAAATTTTTGATTGAACTTGAAAATAAATTTCCAGATTTCAAAGAAAATGTAACAATGGCAATTTCAGGATGTGGAAATGCTTGTTCTCATCCTCAAATTTCAGATATTGGATTTGTTGGCGCAATGATTAGACATGATGGGCAAAGAGTTGAAGGTTATGAAGTTTTATTAGGTGGAAATCTTGAGGGAACATCAAAAAGTAGAATTGCCAGAAAAATCGGTGTAAAAGTACCAGCAACGCAGCTTGTTTCTTATGTTGGACAATTGATAAATGATTATAAAGCTGATAATTTAGGTCAAAAAAGCTTTAAAGATTATTTATCAGTACTGCAACCAGCTGGTGCAGTAGCAGAAGAAGATTGATTTTTTGATACATAGATTCATCTGCTTTTTAGCAGGGAATCTAAAGTATCATTACCTCTGCATTTTTATAGAGAATCAGTATTTCTTATGTTTTTTCTTTCATACATAAAAATCAAAACTCTTTTATTTTTTTAATCTAAAAGTTTAAAATTTCACCATCAAAATCATATTTAATTGTTTGATTAACCTGAAGATTATCATCGAAACTATGAACTAATAATTCTTGGTTATTTGAAAGAATAAGTACTTCATAAAAGCTTCCATAAAATACAATATTTTTTATAATTGCTTCATATTTTCCATTTTCACAAATCTGAATATGTTCAGGTCGAATATATGAATTTTCAGAGATTTTAGTCATTTTTCCTAAAAAATTTGCACAATACAAATCAGTAGGATGATGATAAATATCTTTTGCAGTTCCCACTTGTAAAATATCACCACCATGCATAATAGCGATTCTATCTGATAAATAAAAAGCATCTTCTTTATCATGAGTAATAAATAAAGCAGTTATTCCAAAAGATTTTATCATCTCTTTTAGTTCAACTCTTAAATGAGCTCTTAATTCTGTATCAATATTACTTAGAGGTTCATCCAAAAGTAATATTTTTGGTTTAGTAATAATTGCTCTTGCAAGTGCAACTCTTTGTTGTTGACCACCACTTAATTCGTGGGGAAATTTTTTTTCTTGACCTTTTAATTTTGTTTTTTCTAAAACTTCTTCTAAATCAGCTTTTGAAGCATCACTTCCAAAAGTAATATTTGAAGCAATACTTAAGTGAGGAAGGAGGGCATAGTTTTGAAAAACAACGGCAACTCCTCTATCTTTTGGTTGGAGATTTGTATCTTTTGAAAAAACTTCTTTTTCATCAATGATTATTTGACCCTTATCTGGAGTTTCAAGACCAGCAATCATTCTTAAAAAAGTTGTTTTTCCACTTCCACTTTTCCCAAGTATTGTAAAAATCTCACCTTCCTTTATAAATAAATTAATGTTATTTGCAACACAAATATTACCTTTACAAAATATTTTTCTTAAATTTTTTATTTGTACAATTTGATTCATATTTTTCTTCTTCCAAATCCAGAATTTAATAATATCACAGCAATTGCTGTTGTAAACACAAGAACAAGTGAAGGAAATCCTACTTTATAAAGCATTTCATTACTTGCAAGTTCATATATTCTAATAGCTAAAGTATCAAAATTAAAAGGTCTTAATATTAAAGTTGCTGGTAATTCTTTTGCTATATCTATATAAAGAATTAAAAAACCACTTATTATATATGGTCTCATTAATGGAAAATATACTTGAATTATATTTTTTATTTCACTTTTCCCAAATATTTTACTTGCATCATCAATACTTGAATCAATTTTACTAAAACCATTTTCAATAGAACCAATACTTGAAGCAAAATATCTCGTCGCATATGCAAAAATTATCATGAAAAAAGTTCCACTAAATAATATAAATCCAAGTGATTTATCAATAAAGCTACTTAAAATTAATAATCCAACACCAACGACTGCCCCTGGAATTGAATATCCCAAAATTGATAGCTTATGTGTAATATTTCCTATTTTTGATGGATAAAATCTAAGCATATAAATCATTACAAAAGATAATATTATTATGATTATTGAAGATACGATATTTAAAGTTAAAGTATTAAATAAGTAATCAAATGTATTAAAATCTAAGGTATTAATATCTAATATAAACCAATAAATCAAAACTCCCGATGGAATAAACAAAGTAAAAGTTGAAATAATAAATGATATTACAAAAGCTAAAAGATTATATTTACCTTTTAGTTTGATTTTTGGAGATTTTTTTGTACTAAGTGTTGAGCTTACAAATCTATATTTTTTTCTTATTAATGATTCCGTCCATAAAATACCAAATACAAAAACAAGTAAAATAATTGCCACATTTATAGCTTGTGCTAAATCTCCATACCCAAACCAACTTTTAAATATTCCAACACTAAAAGTTTCAATTCCAAAGTATAAAACAGTTCCATAATCACTTAGTGTTTCCATTACAGCCAAGATACTTCCTGCAAAAATTGCAGGATATGAAAGTGGAAGATATACTCTAAAAAAAGCTTTTATTGGATTTATTTGTTGTAGAGAAACTAATTCACATACAGTTGAAGAGATTGAGCCAAAAGAAACTCTCGCTAAAACATAAACATAAGGGAACATTGCAATTGCAAAGATAAATATAGCACCATACATATTTAGAATATCAAATCTAACACCTGTATTTCCTACAATATCTGACAAAATTCCCCTATATTCAAAAAAACCAACATATGTATAACCTAAAATATAAGCAGGATACGCAAGTGGTAAAACAAAAGTAATAGCAAAAAATTTAGCCCCAAAGTACTCAAATCTTGCACTTAAATACGAAGTAATTGTTCCTAATATAAGTACTAAAGTAAAAGTTCCAAAAATAAGTAATGATGTATTTTTTGTATATTCTATTAAGGCACTACTTTTTAAGAAGTTAAAATCAAAACTTCCTTCTATTAAAAAATATATTATAAGTGATAGGATAGGCAGTGCAATACTTAGCCCAATTAATGGGGCTAAGTAGTATTTAAATTTGTTTATTTCCAATTCCCTTCAGTTGCAATTTCAACTGCTTTTTTAGTATTTTTTCCAATTTCATTTAATGCAATATTGTCTTCTTTAAATGTTCCCCAAGCAACAACTGTTCCAGAAGCTTTAACTTTTGGATTAACAGGATATTCATAATTCCCTTCAGCAAAGATAGACTGTGCTTCAGATGAACTTAAAAACTCTATTAGTTTAACAGCATTTTCCTTATTTTTTGCATGAGTTGTAACCCCTGCACCTGAGATATTTATATGTGTTCCGGTTGTTTTTTGTGCAGGAAAGAATATTTTTACGCTATTTGCAATATCAATATCTTTTTGGTCTTTCCCATTTAACATAACACCTAAATAATAAGTATTAACTATTGCAATATCAGCATCACCTGCAGCTACCGCTCTAATTTGATCTCTATCACTTCCTTTTGGGTCATAAGAAAAATTAGCTACTAACCCTTTTGTAAATTCTAAAGCTTTAGCTTCACCATGGTTTGCAATTATTGAAGCTAGTAAAGACTTATTATAAGCATTTGTAGATGATCTTGTAATTACTTTACCTTTAAATTTAGCATCTGTAAGAGATAAATAATCACTTAAATCAGTTGGATTAACTTTTGCTGGGTTATAAACAAAAACTCTAGCTCTTTTTGTAAGTCCAAACCACTCTTTTTTATCATCTCTTAAATGACTTGGAATATTTTCTTCTAAAGTTTTTGATTCAATTGCTTGTAAAAGTTTTCTATCTTTTGCTTCATAAAGATTTCCAATATCAGCTGTTATTAAAACATCAGCAGGTGTATTAGTACCCTCAATTGCTAATTTTGAAACAAGTTCTTCTGCTTTTGCAGTTACAACATTTACTTTTATTCCAGTTTTTTCTTCAAAAGTTTTGAATAATAACTTATCTGAATCATAATGTCTATGAGAATAAACATTTACTTCCCCTGAAGCAAATAAAGATGAAGCTAAAACAATAGCTCCTAATGCCAATTTTTTTATCATGGAATATTCCTTTTTCTGTTTTACAAAATTTAATTAGTGAATAATAATATTTTTATTCTTTAATTAATCTTAATACTAAGAATGATTATCAAGTTAATAATAATTTAAGATAAACAAATTTTATTATTGTTATAATACAAAACTTAAAAAAAAGGAAATAATATATATGATTTTAATGATTGATAACTACGACTCTTTTACATATAATATAGTTCAATATTGCCTAGAATTAGGAGCTGATTTAAAAATTATAAGAAATGATGAATTAACTTTAAAACAAATAGAAGATTTAAATCCGCAAAAAATTATTATATCTCCAGGACCAGCAACACCAAATGATGCAGGAGTTTGTTTAGAAGTAATAAAATATTTTGCAGGTAAAAAACCAATATTTGGAATCTGTTTAGGACATCAAGCAATCGCTCAAGTTTTTGGAGCAAATGTTGTAAGAGCAAAAAATATGATGCATGGAAAAACTTCTTTAATTAAAGTTGTAAAAGATACAAAAATTTTTGATGGACTTCCTAAAGAGTTTACTCAAACTAGATATCATTCATTAATAGTAGAAAAAGAAAATCTTCCAGAAGATATTATAGTTACCTCATATAGCGAGGATGACAATGAAATAATGTCATTAGAAATAAAAGATAAACAAATATATGGTGTACAGTTTCATCCTGAATCAATAATGAGTGAACATGGATACGAAATTATAAATAATTTCCTAAAATTATAAAAAAATGATTACAAGCAACAAATATAAATACTACTTTTATTCATTATTACTATTATTAACATTTATATTGTTGTTTAAAGCAACTTATTCTCTTAGTATTTCATATAAAGAAGCTTTAAATGTATTTGTAAATAATTCTGTTTTATCTTTAATTACAAATATATCAATTTATATTTTTGGACAAAATGATTTAGCATTACGATTACCTTTTATTTTATTTTATACTTTTAGCGTAATTATTATGTATAAAATTACAGAAAATTATTTTAGATATGAAAAAGATAGATATATTTCAATAATAATATTTATGAGTCTTCCCGGTGTTCTAAGCGCATCACTTCTTGTAAATAGTGCAATTGTAGTAATTTTCTTTACTCTATTATATTTATATTATTATCAAAAGTATAATAAACATTCGTATTTGTTATTATTACTATTCTTATTTATTGATAACTCTTTTGCTATTTTATATTTAGCGCTATTTTTCTATTCTTTGAAAAATAAAGATACAAAACTTTTATATATCTCTTTAATTTTGTTTACACTTTCAATGTATATATATGGTTTTTCAACAAGTGGGAGGCCAAGAGGTTTTTTAGTTGATACTTTCGCTATTTATGCAACAGTATTCTCACCATTTCTTTTTTTATATTTTATATATACAATGTATCGAAGTTGGATAAAAAACGATAGAACTTTAATCTGGTATATTTCAATTACTGCACTACTTTTATCTTTATTATTTTCTTTTAGACAAAGAATTTATATAGAAGATTTCGCACCTTTTGTTGTAATTTCTTTACCCTATATGTTAAAAACATTTTTTCATGCATATCGCGTTAGATTAAAAGAGTTTAGAACAAAGTATAATATCTTGGCTTTTCTTGTTATTTTAATGTTGTCTATAAATGTAATTTTAACTTTTGTGAATAAACCATTATATTTAATTCTTCCAAATCCAAACAAACACTTTGTGTATCAATATCATTTTATTAAAGAATTAGTTGAAGAACTTTCAAAAAGGAATATACATTCAGTTGTTACGGATGATTATGAATTAGCACTAAGATTAAAATTTTATCATATTGAAAGGGGAGAAGATTACTTCTTGACTTTAAAAAATTATGATTATCCAAGTGAAAGAATAAGTATAAAATACTATGGAAAAGAAGTTTTTGTAGTTTATTTAATAAAAATAAAATGAAAAAATCGTTTTCTTTATTAGAAATCATTGTTACTATCTCATTAATTGCATTACTGTATACAATCTTTTTACCAAAAAATAAAATAAACTATTTAGATGAATTAGTAAATAGAATTGAATTATATATTTCATACACAAGAGAAAAAGCATTAATCGATGATAAATATAATTTAGTAGATAAACTTTGGCATAAAAAAAGATGGACAATTAAATTCTTTAGATGCCAAAAAAGTGAAGGTGGAATATATTATTCAATATATAGTGATAAAAATAAATCTGGCCATGTAAGTATTGAAGATACATTAAAAGATCCACTAAGTGGAAAGAATATTTATTCATCAAATGGATGTGAAGAAAATAACTTACATAGTAAATATGTATTATTAACTAAAGAATTTGGAATAATTGATGTTCAAATGTCTTGTAATTCAACAACGTCCTTAGGACAATTATCTTTTGGAAGTGATGGAAGAATTTATTCAAGATTAAGTGAAAAAGAAAATGAAGAAGATGAATATGAAATAACAGCACCATGTAGTGTGAAATTTATTGCAAAAGATGGAAATAGTAGAGAAATCATAGTATTTCCAAAGACCGGATATTCAAAGATAAATGAAATCAAGTAAAAAAAGGCGATAAAAGACTAGTAAAAGGGGAGAAAAAGCTGTAAGGATAGATGAATCCAAAAATTTAAGCGAAATTTAAGGGGTAAGCTATTGACAAAGGGAGAA
>JAQVBE010000008.1 GCA_028690445.1 Aliarcobacter sp.
ACTTAACACTTTCACAATTGGCAATATTTTTCGAAGGTAGATTAGATAGTGAGCTTAAAATTTAAGTTCAGGTGTGATAGGATTTCTCCTATCAGAATTACTTTGACACGGAATATTTAACGGTCTCGCTAAACTTTAATTAAAGTTTAGCTTTTTAATTTATGCTTTTAATCCTGCTTTTTCTTCAAGTCCTAACATAATATTCATATTTTGAACAGCAGCTCCAGAAGCTCCTTTTCCAAGATTATCAAGTCTTGAGATTACTAACATATAATCATCTGATTCATAAACTGAGATTTCGATTCTATTTGTGTTATTACACTTCATAGCATCTAAAAAACCTTCATCTAAATATTGTATATCATCTTCAATAATTTTTACAAACTCTTCATTTTTATAATACTCTTTGTATAAAGATAATACCTCAGCTTTTGATACATTTTTTTCTAATTCTTCTTTTATTAGATATGACATTACTAACATACCTTGAGCGAAGTTTCCAACGCTAGGAGTAAAAAATGGAGCTGAGTCTAAACCTAAGATATATTTCATTTCAGGCAAATGTTTATGGCTTAATCCTAACGCATAAGGTCTTTGACTTTTATATTTATCTTTATTTTCAGGTGCTTCATAAATATCGATTAAACCTTTTCCACCTCCACTATAACCTGTAATTGAGTGGCAAACTATTTTTTGTTTTTTAGAAACTATATTATTTTCAATTAATGGTTTCATAGCCATTATAAATCCACTTGCATGACAACCAGGAACACAAACTCTTTTCGAGTTTTTTATTTTTTCTCTTTGAGTTGGATTTAGTTCTGCAATTCCATAAGTCCAATCAGAGTTTGTTCTATGAGCTGTACTTGCATCAATTACTTTTGTTGTGTTATTAGTGATTAGTTTTACAGACTCTTTTGAAGCTTCATCAGGTAAACATAAAAAAACTAAATCGGCTTCATTTAAAAACTTCTTTTTAATCTCTAAATCTTTTTTATCCTCTTCTTTGATTGTTAATATTTCAAGTTCAGTTCTATCTTTTAGCATTTCATGGATTTTTAATCCTGTTGTTCCAAACTGACCATCTACAAAGATTTTATATTTCATTCTTATATTTCCTTTTTATTTAAATAAGTTTTTTGAAGTATCATATACTAACTCATAATAGTTATTGTTGTTATATGTAAACTCTTTTATTACTTCAAGTTTTAATTTTTTTGTATGGGCTTCAAAAGACCTTTGATTTATTTTATTTATGAATGTTACCAAAATAGGAAATCTTTTTGCCATATTTTTTCGTGCAAAGTCAAATATTTTTTCTAATACTCCACTTCCTCTGTACCCTTTATCCACACAAACTGGTCCATATTGATATGAATTTTGAACAGTAAGCTTTTGACCTAAATACTCCAAATTATGTAAATCCTCTACCATAAAAGCAAACATCGGCCACCTTGACCAAAAATTCCAAGAAGCACTCATAACATATGCTACAATCTTTTCATTCTCAACAGCAATAAATAAACCCTGCTCCAAAGTAATCAAATCAACCATTTGCTCTTTTGTAAAAGCTGTCGTAATAAAACCATCTTTTTTATCTTCTTGTCTTATAGTATCTATTTGATATTTAGAATGTAACTCTAATACTTTTTCTATATCTTTTATTTGTGCTATCTTATATTCCATCTTTTTCCCTACAAATATCTTTTAATAGAGTATTATATATATCTATCCTATAATATAAGCTTCAAATTTTAAAGGCAAAACATGACAGATTCAATCAAAATATTTAACGCTTGTGAAAATAACTTAAAAAATATAAACCTAGAAATACCAAAAAATAAACTTATAGTATTCACAGGACTTTCGGGTTCTGGAAAATCAACATTAGCATTTGATACACTTTATGCAGAAGGTCAAAGAAGATATATAGAATCTTTATCTGCATATGCAAGACAATTCTTAGATAAAGTTGGAAAACCAAATGTTGAAAGAATTGAAGGGCTAACACCTGCCATTGCAATTGATCAAAAAACAACTTCTAAAAATCCAAGATCAACTGTTGGAACTATCACAGAAGTTTATGACTACTTTAGACTTTTATATGCCCGAATTGGAAAACAACACTGTCATCAATGTGGAGAGCCTATCTCACAAATGAGTGCAAGTGATGTAATCAATCAAGTTTTAACCCTGCCAAATGACTCAAAGGTTGTAATCTTAGCTCCACTAATTAATAGAAAAAAAGGAAGTTTCGCAGATTTACTTGAAAGTCTAAGAGGAAAAGGTTATGTAAGAGCCATGATTGATGGAGTTATGGTTAGACTTGATGAAGAAATCGAACTTGCAAAAACTCAAATGCATACAATCAAAGTTGTAATTGATAGGGTTACAATAAAAGAAGAAAACAGAGATAGAATTGCTCAGGATATAGAAAAAGGTCTAAAAGAGAGTTTTGGGGAACTTGAAATTGAAGTAATAAACCATGAAGAAGTGGGTGTTGAAAAACACATTCACTACTCTGAACATATGGCATGTTTTTCTTGTAAAATCTCTTTTGAACCACTTGAACCTTTATCATTTTCTTTTAACTCTCCAAAAGGTGCTTGTTCATCTTGTGATGGTTTAGGAATTAGATATGCTTTAGATATGAAAAAAGTTATAAATGAAGATTTATCAATTGAAGATGGAGCTATTAGAGTTATATATGGATTTAATAAAGGTTTTTATTTCAAAATGCTTTTAGCTTTTTGTGAAGGAACTGATATTGCTGTAAATGTTCCTTTTAGAGATTTACCAGAACATCAAAGAAAAGCTATTTTACATGGAAGTGTTGATGAAGCTACATTTTTTTGGAAAAGACATAAACTTACACGAAAATGGGAAGGTGTAGTAAAACTTGCTTACGACATGATAAAAGAAGAAAAAGAGATGAGTGAATACATGACTGAAAAGAAATGTGACGCTTGTAATGGAAATAGATTAAAACCCTCTTCTCAAAGTGTATTTGTAGCAAATAGAACTATAAGTGATATTTTAAATATTCCTATTGAAGATGCTCACGCTTTTTTCCAAGATGATTCAAACTTTGATTATCTAAATGAGCAATTTAAAATGATTTCAAAACCAATTCTAAAAGAAATACGAGAAAGAATATTTTTCTTACACGATGTTGGTTTAGGTTATATAACTTTAGGAAGAGATGCAAGAACTATTTCAGGTGGTGAAGCTCAAAGAATTAGAGTTGCTTCACAAATAGGTTCAGGACTCACAGGAGTTATGTATGTACTTGATGAGCCTTCTATTGGATTACATGAAAGAGATACAAATAAACTTATCAAAACTTTACGAGCTTTACAAGAAAAAGGAAATACTGTTATTGTAGTTGAACATGATAAAGAGACTATTCAAGCAGCTGATTATATAGTTGATATTGGACCAAATGCTGGAAAATATGGTGGAGAGATTGTATTTGCTGGAACTTTAAAAGAGATGAACAAAGCAAAAACTCTAACTGCTAAATATGTAACTGGTGCAAAAAAAATAGATTATGTTCATAACAGACCACAAGAAGAGTTTATTGAAATCAAAAATGTAACAATAAACAACATAAAAGATTTAGATGTAAAAATTCCCCTAAAAAATCTATGTGCAATAACAGGAGTTTCAGGAAGTGGTAAATCTTCACTTATTTTACAAACCCTACTTCCAGTTGCAAAAGAGCTTTTAAATCGAGCAAGGAAAGTAAAAAAAGTAGATGGAGTAGAAATTGAAGGTTTAGAAAAACTAGACAAAGTTATCTACCTTGACCAAAGTCCTATTGGAAGAACTCCACGATCAAATCCTGCAACTTATACTGGACTTATGGATGAAATCAGAGAATTATTTGCAAAAACAAAAGAAGCCAGTCTTAGAGGTTATAAAATAGGAAGATTCTCTTTTAATGTGAAAGGAGGAAGATGTGAGAAGTGTCAAGGTGAAGGCGAAATCAAAATAGAAATGCACTTCTTACCAGATATTATGGTGAAATGTGATGATTGTCATGGTAGAAGATACAACGCTCAAACTTTAGAGATTTTGTACAAAGGTAAAAATATCTCTGATGTTCTAAATATGAGTGTTGATGAAGCTTTAGAGTTTTTTGCAAAAGTACCAAAATTAAATGCAAAACTTCAAACTTTAAGTGATGTTGGACTTGGATATATTACACTTGGACAAAATGCTGTAACACTCTCTGGTGGTGAAGCTCAAAGAATTAAACTATCTAAAGAGTTAAGTAAAAAAGATACTGGAAATACTCTTTATGTTTTAGATGAACCAACAACTGGTTTACATTTTGCCGATGTTGATAGATTAACAAAAGTATTACATCACTTAGTTGATTTAGGAAACTCTGTACTTGTAATTGAACATAATCTTGATGTTATTAAAAACTCTGATTGGGTTATTGATATGGGACCTGAGGGTGGAAATAAAGGTGGAATGATTGTTGATGAGGGAACACCTGAATTTTTAGCTTCAAATCATAAAATTTCTGGTTCATATACTGGATATTATTTGGATAAAGAGATAAACGGTTAATGAAAATAGATTACAACATCTTCAATCAAAAAACAGCAATAGATAGATTTATTTTTGCTGTTGAAAATGGCTATTATGTGGAAGCTCACGAACTACTTGAAGATGATTGGAATTTTTATAAAAAACAAGGGGAATTAAACAAAGCTCTTGTTTTAAAAGGTTTGATAAATGGAGCAACTGCACTTGCACTTTATCACATAAAAAAAAGACCAGAAAGTTACAAAAAAGTTTGGCCAGTATTTGAAAAGTATGTTCCACTTTTGGATAATATGGATTTTGAAGAAAAAGAGAAATATTACAAAGTAAAAGATTTATTAATTAAATTAAGTAAATATGTAGAAGCTAAGCTATAAAAACTATAGCTTAGCTTTAAAAGTCAAGAAACAGATTCTAAACTCATTAAATATGCTTTTGTTTTCATCATATCTTCCGTAGGATACTGATTTTCAACATTACCTCTTTCTACTTTTACATAAAAATCTTTAGATGAACCATTATAACCAAAGTTAGTGTTTGATAAAACAACTTCATACTTATTTGAAGTACTACTATTACTAGCTTCAACTTTTTTTGTATCTGTTAACTCTTTCTCTTTTGAAATAGCCTCTTGTTGCACCTGTTGAATAGCTTCTTCAGTTGTAATTTGTGATGATTTAGCTGATTGCTGAACCTTCTGAACTTCTAAAGCTTTATTATCACTAAACTGGTTGATTTTTGGTAATATTCCATATTCCATAATAAGCTCCTTTATAAAAGTTTTATTGCGTATTATACAACTATTTTTTATTTTTTGATAAAAAATTTTTTTATTAAGTTTATTTTGATATTATTTGTGGAAAATTCTTTACAACTTATAGGAGAAAAACTTGGAATATAATTCCCGTCAGCTTAATTTTTATAAAAGAAAAAATTTATGGAAATTTTAATATTATTATTTACCATTGTTATTGGTACCGCTTTTTTATGTTCTCTTCTTGAATCTATATTATTATCAACGAATATCACTTACATCTCTGTATTAGAAAAAGAGAATCCAAACTCTGGACGACTTCTTAAAAAACTGAAATTAGACATAGATAAATCTATTGCAGCAATTCTTATATTAAGTACAACTGCAAATACTTTAGGTGCTGTTGCTATTGGTATTCAAGCTAAAAATGTATTTGAAGGAAATAGTACTTTAATAATGGGAGTTTCTATAATCTTTACATTAGTAGTTTTATTTTTTTGCGAAATAATTCCTAAAACAATTGGTGCAATTTATTGGAAACAACTAGCAATTTATACTCCAAGAATTATAAATCTATTTATATTTATAACTTATCCTTTGGTTATCGTTACTTTATTTATTACAAAAAAAGTTGCTACAGAAACCCATGATAAGATTTCAAGAGAAGAGCTACTTCAATCCACTTTATTAAGTGAAGAAGAAGGTATTATTGGTGACTTGGAATCAAAAATTATTCAAAATACTCTTGATCTAAATAATAAAAAATTAAAAGATATTTTAACTCCTCGTTCTGTTATGTATGCAATAGAAAAAAACTCTTTAATCAAAGATATAATTGAAGATAAAAGAACTTTCAAATTTTCAAGAGTTCCTGTATATGAAGGAACAGTTGATAATATTGTAGGAATAATCCTAACTAAAAAATTATTTAAACAAGCAATAAAAGAGCAAGATATAAGCTTAGAGGATATTATGAAACCAGTATTTACTTTACATGAAAGCATCAATGTTGCAAAAGCTTTAAAATTATTTATTCAAAAAAAAGAGCATATGTTTATAGTTCATGATTCATACAATCAAACAGAAGGAATTGTAACTTTAGAAGATTGTTTAGAAACACTTTTAGGTCTTGAAATTATGGATGAATTGGACACAACAGCTGATATGAGAAAATTAGCTTTAAATAAAATGAAAGCAAAAAGAAAAGAGGAAGAAACGAAGGAAATGTTATGAGTAGAACATTTAATTTGGGAAATTTACTTCTTACTTTTCCAAATCTACATGGAAAAAAAAATAAATAAAAAAGTCAATGAAAGTGATATATTGCAAATAAAAAAACAAAGAGAAATCTGTTATAAATGTTATCGACCAAAAACTTCATGTATTTGTGAACATTTAATAAATCCAATAAATACAAATACTAAGTTTGTTATTTTGATGCATCCAAAAGAATTTAGAAAAACGAAAAATGGAACAGGTCATATGACAAATAACTCTTTAGAAAATTGTGAGTTATATGTAGGAATTGATTTTACAAATCATAAAAGAGTAAATGAATTATTAAATGATGATAATTATGAATCTTTTATTTTATATCCTGATTTAAATAGTATAAAATTAAATACTCAAAAACTTCCAAATGAAAAAAAAGCATTAATTTTTATTATAGATTCGACTTGGCCTTGTTCAAAGAAAATATTAAGAATTAGTACTAATTTACATAATTTAAGAAAAGTTAGTTTTGAACATGATAAATCTTCTCAATTCAAAATAAAAACTCAACCAAATCAATATTGTTTATCAACAATTGAATCAACTTTATGTTTATTAGAACAATTAAATCTTCAAAATATAGAAAGTATCCCATCAAAATCATTAGAAAAATTTTTAATACCCTTTGAAAAAATGGTTGATTATCAAGTAAAATGTGCCTTTGATGAAAATGATATTAGATACAAAATTCCATATAAAAAAGCTATTTAGTGTATAAAATAAACCTTTTATTAAACTTGCATTTAACTAATAATAATTTATTAATGTTTTTAATGAAAATTTGGATATTTTAAAATCTTTATTTATATAAAATTATTTTGGAGATTTCTCAAATGCCTAAACTAAAACTTATCGTTTTTGCCTTATTAATTAACTACTCTTTATTTGCAAATACACAAAATTCTTTTGAAATAGATTCAAAGAAAAATATAAAATCACTTTTAACTAAAAACTATGAAAATTTATTAATAAGTAAAATAAACCTAGAAAATTATTACTATACAAACGATTTCAGACCATATTGGATTAATGAAAAAGGAGTAAAAGATATAGGTTTATCACTTTTAAATAAAATCAAAAATGATCCTGTATTAAAACCTCATGTTATTCAACTATTTAGATTAGATGAAGTAATAAATGCTTTAAACTCTTTAGATAAATCAAATACAAAATACCTTGAAAATCTTGTAAGAATTGATTTTATGTTAACTGAATTATTTGATAGGTATGTTACATACGTAACAAAAGGCTCAATAAAATGGAGTGCTTTTGAAGAAAAATTAACTGAACTTGAAAAAGAAACAGAAATAAAAGCATCTTGGGATAAATACTCTTTAAATAAAGATTCAAAACTTTTATTAAAAAAAGTTATTGAAAAAAATGATTTATCAAAGGTTTTAGATGAAATAGATTTTAATTATCCCCAATCAAAAGAATTAGTTTTGGCTATTGGTGAACTTGAAAAAATATCAGCAAAAGGTGGTTATACAAAAATTCCTGAATCTAAATCTTTAAGAGTTGGAGATGTATCACAAACTCTTCCTTTTTTAAGAAAAAGATTATTTGAAAGTAATGATTTAACGGTTCAGTGTAAAAATAATATTAAGAATGAAAATGCTTTAAATGAAATAAACCCTGAGATTGAAAAGCTAAGTACTAACTGTGAAAATATTTTTGATGAAGATTTAAAAAATGCAGTTATATCTTTTCAAAAAAAGCATGGTTTATCTTCAGATGGAGTGGTTGGTGGACAAACACAAAGATTTCTTAATATTTCTGCAGATAAAAAATCTCAATAATTAGATTAAATTTAGAAAGAATGAGATGGTTACCAAGAGATTTAGGTGAAAAATATTTACTTGTAAATGTTCCCGAGTATAAATTAAGATTATATGAAAATAATCATATTGTATTAAATATGGCGGTAATAGTAGGGGACAAAAAGTTCCCTACTCCTATTTTCTCAGATAAAATGTCATATGTAGTTTTAAATCCTAGCTGGAATATTCCTGATAGTATTGCAAAAAATGAAATTATTCCAAAACTTTTAAAAGACCCTAATTATTTAGCAGATAAAGGAATTGATATTTATGCTGGATGGAATGGTAATCCTGAAAAAGTTGATTCAAAAAATATAATAGATGGTGCAATTTTAGAAGATGAAGAATATCTTAGAAATTTTAGATTCTCTCAAACTTCAAGTCATGATAATCCACTTGGGAAAATGAAATTTATGTTCCCAAATAAATACTCTGTATACATCCATGATACTCCTGCTAAGAGTTTATTTGAAAATGCAAGAAGAGCTTATTCTCATGGCTGTATTAGACTTTCTAAGCCCGAGGAATTACTTTCTACAATAGCAAATGAAGATAAAAATTTAGATATTCTAAAAGCAAATGAAATTTTATCAAGTAAAGTTAGTGAAAAATCTATTGGCTTAGATAAAAAGATTCCTATACATATAATTTATTTAACTTCTTGGGTTGATGAAAATGGTGTTTTACAATTTAGAGAGGATATTTATAATTTTGATAAGATTCAAAAAG
This sequence comes from Aliarcobacter sp., assembly GCA_028690445.1. Lineage (GTDB taxonomy): Bacteria > Campylobacterota > Campylobacteria > Campylobacterales > Arcobacteraceae > Aliarcobacter. The sequence continues at coordinate 9,133 of JAQVBE010000008.1, forward strand.
AGTTATTACTTTAACTCTTTTTGATATTAATATATTTAGATAGATTGTTCTAGTTTTTTTAGTCTTTTCTTTTCAACTAACATTTTGTCTTGGAATTGTTTACTTTTATCTCTTGCAAATGCTTGCATATCTTCAACTTCGTCCATTTCATCCATAATTTCAACACCTAGTAAAGTCTCAATTGCATCCTCTAAGGTTACAACTCCACTTGTTTGACCATAATTATCATGCACAATAAATAAGTGTGTTTTTCTTTTAACAAATAAATCTATTAGAACTGAAACAGGTACATTTTCAGAAATCTTATGAACAGGAACTGTAATATTTCTCAATAAAGTATTATCTCGCTCTTCAACACTCTCTTCTAAAATAGTTTGATTAAACACAATTCCTATAATATCATCTATTGATTCATTATAAATTGGTATTCTTGAGTGAATATACATTTTATCATCTTCAATAGCTTCTTCAACTGTTACATCTGCTTGTAATGCAAAAACAACACTTCGGGGAGTCATAATTTCTTTTGTTTTAATGTTCTTTAGTTTAAAAAGATTTTCAATTAAAACACTCTCTTTAGAGTGAATAGAACCCTCTTTTTCTCCCATAGTTACAACGGCCATAACTTCTTCTCTCGAGAAATTAATTTCTTCTTTTTTACCTTTTGAAATATAGTTTGTAATAAAACTTGAAAACCATACTATAGGGAAAGTTATTTTTATCATAATTGAAATTAAATACGCAGATGGAATCAATAAATTTTTCCAGTAAATCGCACCAATTGTTTTTGGAATAATTTCAGATGTATAAAGAATCAATAAAGTTAATATAAATGCAATTAACGCTTGCCATTCCGTACCAAATAATATTTGTGCTTGAGCTCCAACACCTGCGGCCCCCATTGTATGGGCAAAAGTATTAAGTGTCAAGATTGATGATATTGGTTTATCAATATTAGCTTTTAACTCTTTTAGTAGTTTAATACTATTTTCATTTCCCTCTTTGTCTTTTTTTGATAAAGTCTCTATATATGAAGGTGTACTTGAAAGTAAAACAGCCTCTAAGATAGAACATAAGAAAGATACAAATAACGCAATTAGAAGATATGTGAATAGAAGGGTCATTTTTTGCACCCCATGTAAGAGAAGTTTAAAGTACGCCTATAATAGGAGTCGGTTTGATTCATTTTTTCTGTCCTTTTTAAATTTTTAAAATAATTATAGCATAAGTCTAGAAAAAGTTTTCACTTAATCAAAGAAATATTATTTAAAACATGATATATGTTTTCCACAGTTAAATGGTGTTTATCTTCAAGTATTTTCATAAAAAATCTAACTTCTGCATTTGTAAAACCATCAAGTTCTTTATCTTTTATAGAAATATTATTCTCTTCAAGTCTTACTCTTTTTAGTTTTCCATTTGTTTCTTTTGCATAATAAACAATATCAAGTTGTGTTTGATTTACTTTTTCTATTGTTACAATTATTCTATCTGATTTAATTTTTAAATTAAACTCTGGATACAAAATCAAAAACTCTTGAGTATTTATAAATCCAATATAAAGTTTTGTATAAATATCAAAAAATAGCCCAAGTTTTGGAGATGAAAAAAACTTCAAATCAACTGTAAACTTTGGATTTTCTCTTGATTTATTTAAAATCCACTCTAAAGTAGGAAAATATTGGAATTTTGTATATTTTACTTTTAGTGCTTCTATATATTTAGAATGTTTTGGAGCTTTTAGAGTTTGAACATCATTTTTTACTTTTTTTGCAAAAATGATTTTTTCGATTAATTCTTCATCTTCTAAATCATTTGTAAGCCAAATAGTTGCATATGGTGGAAAATTTTTAAGTCCAGTTGAACCAACAGTTACAACTATTAAAGCTTTTATTGTTAATGTTGGAAAAATCATCTTTAAAAGAGCATATTTTTTTGTAAGTCTTTTATTTAAACTAGAAGTTTTCTTTGAAGTACTCATTTCAACAAAATAAATGCTATCTTTTGTAAAAAATAAAGCATCAAATTCACTAATATCTTTGTAGGCTGATTTATAAACTATTTGAGAACTTCTATCTATTAAAAGTCCACTTTTTATGTATAAATTTTCTTTGTCTTGATAAGGACCTTTTAATACAAATCTTGTAATTTCATCTTGTGTGAGTGCATATTTAAGTAAAAGTTCATAAACGATATTTTCATAAATCTCACCTTTGAAGCTACTATATGCTGAAATATATGATAAATCTTCTTTTGAAGTATTGTTTTTTACTAAAGCTTTTAAGCTTTTACTATCGTATGAGTAATGAAAAAGATTCTCTTTTATATCTTCTATTTCTAGTTGTTTTATTTTATCTGTTATTGTAAATTGCAAGTTTTCTCTTCTAATTCTTAAGTGGATTGATTATATCTAAAAAAAATTTAAATAGTTTAAATATTATCTTTAGTTTTAAAAAAACTCTTTTCTCAAAATCAGCAAAGGCTCTCTTCATACGGTTGTATATTCTGAAACTTTAAAAAGTCTAAGATATAAAAGAAGAACTGTTATTTCCAGAATAAATTCTTTTTTTGTTTACCCTAGAAATAAGCTTTCACTTATTTCTCTTCTTTCTCTTCACCAAATGTTTTTACCAATCCTGTAATTAACTCTTTTGTTTCTTCATTAGTTAATTTAGCTTCTGGATGAGTTGGTAAATAAAACCATGGTGGCATATCTCCACTTCTTAGCTCTTTTGCAGCTTCATCACCTTTGTTTTTTTTCTGAGAACCCCATGCTGAAACATTAAAATGTTCTCTTCCTTCATCAACATCCATTTGAATCAGCCATGATACTGGAGCAATTTTACTATACCAAGGGTATTTTGTTTCATTTGAATGGCAGTTTGCACATGCATTATTAAACAATTCTTTAGTTCTTAGAGAATCCCATGTTGGTTCGCTAATAATTTGGGGATTTGTATATGTCTTTCCGTAAGGTACAAACTGTATACTAATTGCAAAAACTATAATCCCTATAGCTAATTTTCCTATCATTTTATATCTCCTAAAATCATTAATTTTATATTTAGTGTATTATATATGAAAAGTGTCAAGAATCAATTAACAATTTAGAATCGACAAAAGGTATAAAACATAATCTGCTATAATCAATCCTATGAAAATATTTATTATAAAAAACTGGAATAAACTTTTATTAGTTGCTTTTACCCTATTCTGCCTTTGTTTTGCTCTAACTTTTACTATTGATGACAATGCTAAAAAACTTGTTGATGAGTCATTTAAACAATCTGTTATTGTTTTTGGAAGTGCAAAAGCTTTAAATGCTGTGATTTCACTAGCTCAAGGAACACAACTAAACCTACCTTTTGTTATTGTTGCTGTGGGAGAAATACTTGACCCTATAAATGACCTGATTGAGCAATTTTCTCTTGTGATGTTAGCAAGTATAGTTTCACTTGGTATTCAAAAAATCTTGCTAAATTTTGTGACAAATGATATTTATAACTATATTTTATTTACATTTGTTATTGTTTTTAATATTTGGCTTTTTAAACGATTTTCAAATGATAAAAAACTACGAGACATATTTTTCAAAATCACTTTTATACTTTTATTTTTAAGGTTTGCAATTCCAATGATTGGTTATGTAAACGAAGTTTCTTACAACTATTTTGTAAAACCTCAATATAACATTGAAAAGTTAAATCAAGATATTTTAAAAGTAAAAGATGATGTTAGTAAAATAAATCAAGAGACAATAACTCAAAAAGAAGAGAGTTCATTTTTCAATAAAGTTATGGAAAAATTTAACAGTAGTTATTATGAAAAAAAGGTTAATGAATACAAAAATGCTGTCGATAATTCAAGTCAATATATTATTGATTTAATCATAGTTTTCATTTTCCAAACTATACTTTTACCTATAATATTTTTGTTTTTACTCTATTCTTTTGTAAAATCAATATTTAACATAAGAAAAAATTAATGCAAAAAAATATTTTAATCACAGGCTGTAGTTCAGGACTTGGTCTTGCTTTAACATCTTTTTATTTGCAAAAAGGTTTCAAAGTTTTTGGAATTAGTAGAAATAAACCTGAAATACAAAATATAAATTTTATTCATATTAGTTTTGATTTATCACAAATTTCAAAAATAAAAGAGATTCTAAGCCCAATTATTAAGGATATTTCACAGATTAAAACTGTTTTTTTAAATGCTGGAATGTTGGGAAAAATCAAGATTTTAGAAGAGTTATCAACAAGTGAAATGAAAGAAGTATATGAACTAAATGTTTATGCGAACAAAGAACTTCTTGATATTTTGAAAAACATAAAAGTAAAAAATATTTTAGCTACCTCTTCGGGAGCTTCAAAAACTGGATATAAAGGTTGGGGTTCATACTCTTTATCAAAAGCTGGAGTTAATATGCTTGTAAATCTGTACTCAAATGAAATGCCTAATACAAAAATAATAGCATTAGCACCTGGTGTTATAAAAACACCAATGACAGATTATATAAGATTTGAAATAGATGAAAATACATTTATCTCAGCAAAAAAGCTTAATGATGGAATTATTCAAACTCCTAGTGAGACAGCTATTAAAATTGATGCTTTTATAAATAGAATTGATGAGTTTGAAACAGGTTCTTTTGTGGATATAAGAAAGATATAAACAAATATTTTTGTTTATATCTTTGTATAAATTTCAGATTTTTAAATTCTTAAATTTCTCATAAAATTACTAGCTATTATAGAAGCTCTTTCTTTAAATTTTGCAGCTATATTTTCTGTATATAACTTATCTAATGTCTCAAAAAACAATCTTATCCATGTTTCAAATGATTCTCTATCTAATCCTGATATTTGCATATGAGGAGCAAAAGGAGAGCCATTATAATCTCCATGCCCAAAAGATATTGTGTACCAAAAATCTGTAAGTAATTTTATATGTTTTTGCCAAATCTGCGATTTCATATCTGCACCTAATTTTTCTATGAAAAAAGGAGATATTTTTTCATCTTTTAAAACTTTTGTATAAAAAGTTATTACTAATTTATTTATATTTTCTTTTGTAATTTCATTACTTTGCATTTTAATTATTTCTTTCTTTTAATTGATATTTGAATATTAATGCTACTATAAAAAAACTGTAACTTGATAAAACTGCTCCATCATTGATGATAAGAAGTGGAAAAGCTACTCCAATAATTGCAAGACCTGTAGCCATTTTATCTAAAAAACACTAAGTTTTTTAGTGATTTTTCTTCATCATTTGTAATAAAGTCTTCTACATTTTCTAATCTTTTTAGAAATTTAAAACCTCTTGAATAAGTAGCAAATACCTCTTTTAAAAATAAACTATCAAGTTCAGGAGCATTTAAACAAGCTAGTATTGTACAACTACTAGCTGCTAATTCATCTAATCTTCTTATGATTTTTTCATAATCTTTAGTTGCAGCAAAACTTCCTTTTTGAAAAGATGGTGGGTCTATAATAATAATATCATAAGGACCTTCTTTTCTGATTCTACTCCATGATTTTAAAATATCATAGGGTAAAAATTTTACTTTTTTTGTATCAAGATTATTTAGATGATGATTTGTTCTTCCTGTTGTTAATGCATTTTTTGCCATATCAACATTTACAACTTTTGAAGCTCCTGTAGAAATAGCACTTACACTAAAAGCACAAGTATAAGAAAAAAGATTTAACACATTTTTATCTTTTGAAATCTCTTTTATAAATTTTCTTCCATTTTTCATATCTGGAAAAATTCCTATATTTTGATTTGAAAAATTCAAAGTATATTTTAAACCATCTTCATATGCAATTGTATTATTAGAAACCTTTCCTCTTATAATTTCATAAATATTATCTTTTTTATATCTTCTTTGAATTATTAAAGTTTCAAAATCTTTTGTATCATAAACCTCATCAAGTATTTTGATTATATTTTTTTGAATATCAGCTTCAACTTCTTCAAAAAAAGTTGCCATCAAAATATCATTTATACTATCAACAACAAGATATTTAAAATCATCATAAAAGTTTCCACGCCCATGAAAAACTCTTTTCATTTCAGGGCTTTTATCTTTTAGATTTTCTAAAATTATCTCTTTTAATTTTTCCATATTTATTTTATTCAAAATCGTACTCTTTTATTGAAATTATTTGATACTCATAAAAATTGTCATTTATTGAAAATTCAAACTCTTCATCTATATTTTTATTTAATAAAACTCTACCAAACGGCGATTTATTTGATATTTTATTTTCATTCGGATTTGTTTCATGAGTTCCTAAAATAATAAAAGTTTTGTTTTCATTTGTATCTAAATCTTTTATAACAACCTCTGACCCAAAATTTACTTTTATATGTGGAATCAAAGATATATCAATAACTTCACTATTATTTATGATTTTATCAAGAAATCTAAGTCTTTTATCTGTATTTCTTATTTGTTCTTTTGCAGCTATGTATTCAGCATTTTCACTTCTATCACCTAGTTGTGCAGCTATTTCTTTCTCTTTTACCCAGAAAGTTTTTTGTTTTAATAGAGCTTTAAACTCTTCAACTATTTTTTCGTAACCATGTTTTGTAATTAAATCTTTTTGCATGGCACAATTATATTAAGTTTTTTTATATTTCTTCGTTAAGAACACATATTGTATACTTCTAAAAAATAAGGAATAGTTTTGCCATACATAAAAAAAGAGTTTAAAACGATAAAAGGAAAAAAAATAGAAGAGTTTTTAACTCAAGATGTTTTAATAGATTCCAAATTACTTTTATCTCTTTTAGAAAAGGGTAAAATCACCGATGAAAATAATAGTCGCCTACAAAAAAATCAAACCATCAAATCAAATTTTATTTATATCATTATTTTTGAAGCCCAAACAAAAGGCTTAAAACCAATATTTGACTCTTTTTATTTTGCTATTTTTGATAAACCAAGTGGAATTATGGTTCATCCATCTTCTCATCAACTAAATATTTACACACTTTTAGATGAAATTAAATATCTTTTTGGAGAGAAAGGCTCTTTAGTCCATAGAATTGACGCTGAAACTTCTGGTTTAGTTTTGGTTGCCAAAAATGCCTTTAGTGATATGATTTTAAAAAATATGTTTGAAGAAAAACTCTACACAAAAAAATATCAAGCTTTAGTTGAGGGAGAAATAAAAGAAGAATTAATCATAAATTCGCCAATCACAAATGATACAGGTTTAATAAAACTAAAAATGAAAACTGATTTAAAAGGAAAAGAATCAACTACAATTATTAAACCTATTTCTTACGATAAAGAAAAAAATCAAACTTTAGTTGAAGCCATTCCACAAACAGGAAGACAACATCAAATCAGAGTTCACTTAAACTCTATTGGACACAAAATTGTAGGTGATACACTTTATGGAGTAGACGAAAGTTTTGCCGATGATTTTTTAAAAAATAAAATTTCTAAAGAAAAAAGGGAAGAAATAACAAAAGCAAAAAGGCTTATGCTTCAAGCAAATTATTTAGAATTTAACTTTTTAGATACCAAATATATGATTTCTTCTAAACAAAACTTGATAAATTAATTAATATATCTTGATTTATCGCATTTTTATTTTTTTAAAAAAATTGTAAGATTAATAAATTTTAATTTACGGTTTATCATGAAAACAACAAATAGAAGAGAATTTATACAATATTCAACCTTAGGAATTTTAGGATTACTAACAGCTGGTGGAGCAGTTTTAAGTCCTTATTTAAAAGCTGATAATTTATTACTTAGACCTCCTGGTGCGGTAGATGAAAATGATTTTTTAGCTTTATGTATTAAATGTGGACAATGTGAACAAGTTTGCCCATATCATAGTATAGAATTAGCCGATATTACTCAAGGTTTAGGGGTTGGAACGCCTTTTATAGAACCTTTAAAAAGAGCTTGTTATTTATGTACTGCACTTCCATGTGTTCTTGCTTGTCCTACAAGTGCTCTTAATCATCTTGCTGAAAAACCCGAAGATGTTAAAATGGGTGTTGCTGTATTTAAATATTCAAATAAATGTATTGGAATTAGTACAGAAAAAGTATCAAGAAAAAATATAAATAAAATTTATGAACATCCTCATAAAAATAATTTAGAAAATAAAGTATTAGAAAAACTTGAAAACTATGAAGATAAACAATGCACAATTTGTGCAGATATGTGTCCTTTCCCTAACTCAATTTTAGCAATAGAAATGATAGATGATAGTGCAAATAATGGAAAAAGACCTAAAATAAACTCTTCTTGTGTTGGTTGTGGAGTATGTGCAGAATTATGTCCTAGCAGCGCGATTGTTATTGAACCTAGATTATCTTATGAAGATTATTATGTAAATGGTAAAAGAAATTAATAAATTATAATCTAAACTTATAATTGATTCATATCATTTTATATATTTTATTTTTTAAATAAACTCGCAAAACAATTTAAAAAAGGGGAATAAATGAAAATTATATTATCAATAATATTTATAATTTTAAATATTTATGCAAGTGAATTAATAGACAGTACTACTTGTAAAGGATGCCATCCAACAATTTATGGTGAATTTTATGATTCATCACATAGAAAAGCTTCTATTTTTGAAAATAAAGTTCATAAAGCTATGTGGGATTTACATCCTGATAAACAAAAAGAAAGTTACACTTGTGCCACATGTCACACACCAACAGATTTGAAACTTTTAAAAAATCTTGAAGAAAATAAAAAAGCTATGCCTGAAAACAATAATGTACAAACGCAAGAAGCAATTTCTTGTGTTTATTGTCATAGTATAAAAGATGTTGAAAATCATGCAAAAGCAAATAAAAATGTAATTTCAGAAGAAAAAAAAGTTTTTTATTCTGCAAATGAAAATAATAGAGATCAAAAAAATAAAAGCTTCAAAGATGAAGTTTCATTCTTTGGAATGATGAAAGAAAAATCAGGTTCTCCATTTCATAAAATAGATTATTCAAATGATAATTTTTATACAGGAAAAATGTGTATAGGATGTCACTCACATATGCAAAATGACAATAATTTTGATTTATGTAGAATGGATGAAAAAGGAGCAAAAGATGAAGAAACAAACTGTATTTCTTGTCATATGCCAAAAATTTCAGGAAGTGCAACTTCAATAAAAATCACAAAAGAACATAGATTCCATGGGTTTGCAAGTGGTTCTAAAAATCAAGATTTATTAGCAAAATATATAAAAATTGATTTAAAAGAAAATTCAAAAAACTTTGAAATATCTATAAAAAATGAAGCAGCTCATAATCTATTTTTACAACCTTTAAGACTGGCTCAATTAAAAGTAAGTATATTAAGAGATTCAAAAACAATAACTCTTGATACAAAATCTTTTGCAAGAATAATAGGAAAAGATGGAAAACCTACAATGCCGTGGATAGCTGATAGTGAAATAGAAAACAATATGTTAAAAGCAAATGAAAGAAGAGTTATTAACTATGATGTCAAATTACAAAAAGGTGATAAAGTAGAAGTAATTTTCGGATATTACACAGTTAATCCTAAAATGATAGAAAAATTAAATCTTCAAGATGATGAAGAAAGTAAAAAATTTAATATAATTTTTAGTAAATTCTTTTACGCTGAATAGATTTTAAATAGGATTAGAAGGAAATGAATGCAATTTGAAAAACTAATAAAAGGCAAATTATTAAAAAGATATAAAAGATTTTTAGCCGATATTATTTTGGAAAATAAAGAAATTATCACAGCTCATGTACCAAATAGTGGTGCAATGACTTCTTGTATAGAAGAAAATTGTGATGTTTGGCTTACATTTCACGATAATCCTAAAAGAAAATTAAAATATACATTAGAGCTAACTCTTATTAATGAAAATCTAATTTGTACAAATACAGGTGTTGCAAATAAAATAGCAATTGAAGCCATAAAAAATGGAACAATAAAAGAACTGCAAAATTACAGTTCTTTAAAACCTGAACAAAAATATGGACAAAATAGTCGAATTGATATTTTACTTGAAAATGAAAATGAAAAATGCTATGTTGAAGTTAAAAGCGTTAGTTTGAAAATAGATGATTATCTAGCTTTTCCAGACGCAGTAACATCAAGGGGAACAAAACACTTAAATGAACTATATGAAATGACTTTACAAGGACATAGAGCCGTAATGTTATATATTATCCAAAGAACTAATAATTTACCATTTAGACTAGCTTGTGAAATAGATGAAAAATATTGCAAATTATTTAATGAAGTAACAAAAAAAGGTGTAGAAGTTTTAGTTTATCAATCAAATATTGATTATGAAAATATTTATATTGATAAAAAAATATTATTCTAATCATCTATTTTTATAAGAAATACTTATTAATTAATTATTAAGTATAGTTATATAATAATCATATTTTAATTAAAGGATTTTGTTATGAATATATTTGATAAGATTAGAAATTTTTGTAGACCATTTAGAATAGTTCTTGGGTTAGTTTTGATAGCAACTGGATTTCTTTTAAGTAATCCATGGTTTTATTTAGGGGTAATTCCACTTATTCTTGGAATTATTGGATTTTGTCCTGTATGTATTATTAGTAAAAAATGTACTCCAAAGTATGATAATAAAAAAGGGAATTGAATTTCCTTTTTTATCCTTTTAATTATTGATTATCTTTTAAAAAATTTAAAACTATCATTCCATAAAACTTACCATCTTTATAAAATTCAGCTCTATATTTTGTTTTATTATTATCAATTGAATAATTTTCTTGTATGTCACTTTTTTTAATCAAAATATTATCTTCACTATCTAATCCATCTTTACTAAAACCAATTATATTTACTCTAAAATCGCTTTTTCCTATTTTGAAATCATTTTTTATATCTATTTGACTAGAAAAAGAAGTTTCTATCTCTTTATTATCAACAATAATTTTTACTTTATTTTTTGTTGTTGCTAGATCAAAAACTTGAGGATATAAATCAGATATTTTTATATTTCCAATATAAATCTCATACATATTATCGTTATATTTAACTCTTGCCAAAGTATGAGTAAAATCAAATTTATTATCTTCTTTTTTAAGAGGAACAAATCTTATATTATTTTTAATATCACTTAATTCTAAAGTAATGTTGTCATTAATCTTTACTTTTCCAAAATCAAAAATTTTACTTTCTATTTCTTTGTAATTATTTATATCAAAATCTCTTTCAAATTTTATATCCATAATTTTCATAAATTCTTCAATAGATTTTAATTGATAAATTACTTTATATGTTAATTCAGTAATATTTTTACTCGTTTCTATGGCTAATGCAGGCTTATTATTTATAACAGCAAAATAAGTAAGAGATAATTGCATTTGCTCATCTTTAAATTTTGTTTGAGTATTTTTAACACCAAAAGAGTGATAATTTTGGAATAAATTATCTTCATTTAATACATTTGTAACTTTTGTTGCAATTTCATCTAAATTTCCAAACTTCTCAAGTCCATTCATTTTTTCTTGGTCAATAATAGTGGCTTGTCCCCAAGCATTTGGATTAAAAATAGCATTTTCATATTTATTTCTATAAAAACCATGTCCATCATGTAAATTTAATATTAAATCTACTTTTTTATCTAAAATAATATCTTTTACTTTATTTATACTTATAAAATCATTATCATTTTCATCTATAAAGCTAAATTTTCGATTCATATCTCCATAAATTCCTCTACTATTTGCCATAATACTATCGACATTTATATTTGGAATAATCCATAAATTACCAGATTTAATTTTGTAATATTTTTCTAAAATAGCAGGGGCAAAATATCCTCCTGGTTCATCACCATGAATTCCACCTATAACTAAAAGTGTATGTTGATTTGGGTTCATCTCTTTTTTGTATAAGTCAAAGGGTGTATTTGTAGCAAAAAGCTGTATAAATAAAATAAAAAAGACTATTATACTCTTCATAATTCTCCTGAAATGAAATTATTTTTCTAAAATAAAATGGTCGTAATCATAACACATAGAATATTTTAGTTTTATTATTTAATTTTAATAGGAAGAAAACTCAAAAAACTCAAGGCTTCAGGAAGTGAAAATAAAGCATTTTGTATATCATTTTGTTTTGCATCAATTAGGTAATTTTTAGATGTTTCAAAATTTGCTTTTTTTAAATTATTTTTTATAAAAACTGTTTGTTCTAAATTGCAGTTATCAAAAAGTGCCTTTTCTAAATTACACTCTTCAAACCCACAATCTTGAATTAAAGAGTCAACAAACTTCATTTGTCTTAAATCCATAAGATGAAAAGAGTTTTGAGAAATATTACAAGATTCAAATCTCACCTCAAAAGGTTCTTCACAGTTACTCCATGAAATACCAATAAGTTTACAATTTTCAAAAGTAACATCATTAAATACGCAGTTTTTTAGTACAGATAAAGATAAATCACAATTTATAAATTTACACTCTGTAAACTTGCAAGATGAAAAAATGCTTTTAGAAAAATCACATTTTACAAAAGTGCAATCATCAAAATAGATAGTGTCTAAGTTTTTATCTTTGTATTCAATAAACTCTTCTTCCCAGTAATCATTTGTTTTAAACATAAAATTAATCTACTAATTCTTCGAAATCTTCTTTAGATGATCCGCAATCAGGACATTCCCAATCTTCTGGAATATCTTTAAAGGCCGTTCCTGGTTTGATTCCAGCATCAGGATCACCAAGTTTTGGTACATATATATAACCACGAACTGTACAAACATAATCATTCATAATAACTCCTTTGTCAAAGTTCTCCATGTCCCAACATTGTGAACATTTTTAAATCCATTTGCCATTAAAGTACGCTTTGCCATTGCACTTCTACCTCCACTAGCACAACAAAGGATTATAGGCTTAGTATTATCTAACTCTTTCATTCTCTTTTTAAGTAAACCTAATGGGATATTGATACTTCCATTTTTATGGGCAAAGGCAAACTCTGATTCACTTCTAACATCAACAATTTGTCCACCTTGCTTCATTAAAGTTGGAACAAGTTTTAATACCTTACGTTGAACATATTTTTTATAAGCTATATAAGCCACTAATACGATAAATGCATAAATTATATTGTCATTCATAAATTTTCCCTTATTCTAATTCATCTTTGTAAACTATAGAATTATACTCTTTTGAATAAATAAGTTCACCTGAATATAACTGTTTTACATACTCTTTAAACCATAAAGAGAAACTTTGTGATACGATTTCTCTTTGCTCAGACTCATACCATAAAGTAATAATTTGCCCTTTTATACCAGTAGCAGTTGGGCTTAAATCAAGGCAATAATGATCTCCACAACCATCACTTGTAAATGGTATCCATTTTGTATTCCACCAATCACTTTTAACTCCATCATCAGGAGTTGAAACTTTGCCTTGAAGTTTGGTTTCCAATAAGTTTTTCCAAGTATTGAACTCTTCAATGATACGGTGAGTTGATAAAAACTCCTGAGAATCAAAAAGCCAAGCAGCTTCACCTTTTTGACCATTATGTATTTTTAATACACTTATGAAATCATCTGGTAAATCAATACCAAGAGTGGTTGTAAGTTCTTCTATTTGGGCATCTGTAGCAGGTGGATTTAAATCTAATAAGCCATCACTATAGTTAAGACTAAGCCATTGTTTAAACTTGTCAAATTCTTTTTTCATTTAAATCCTTTAAATATTTTCGTATTCTAATGGAATTTGACTTAACTATAATTAAGTGCGTCATCAAAATTAGCTAGAGGAACAACCTCACCTGCAATCATGCTATCAATATGAATATCACCAATCCTAACTCTTACAAGTCTTAAGGTGGCAAAGCCGACAGCCGCAGTCATTTTTCTTATCTGACGGTTTTTCCCTTCACAAATCGTGATAGAAATCCAGCTAGTAGGACCATGACTTGAATTACGAATATTACGACCACGAGTCGGCAGCTTTGGCTCATTTTCTAGTACAAATGCTTTACAAGGAAGAGTAAGATAGTTAGTCCCATTAACACTAATATTAACACCTTTTTGCAGCTGTGATATTGCATCTTCGGTAATCTCTCCATCAACTTGCACGTAATACTCTTTTTCTATATTTTTATCTCTTACTTGAAAGCTTTTCATACCGTCAGTTGTGAGTAACAATAATCCCTCAGAGTCGTGATCAAGTCTGCCAATAGCCATAATCTTATCAGGGAACGGAAATAACTCACCTAATACCTTTTTCTTCTTTCGTGTTTCGGGTACGAACTGACTTAAAAAACCATATGGCTTAAATATTTTGAAGTGCTGGTGATTTTGCTCTGGGGTAGAAAGTTCTGGATTGTTTTGAGTAGTGTTTGGCATTAAGCGTGTCCTTGAACCTATTGAATATAGGCTTTTGTTGTTGAATTATATTCCTTTTATTTTAAATTAGAATTAGTTTAGTATACTGCGACCTGAATTTAATTTTAGAAAATCAACCCAAGGAATATAAATGAAGAGATCTATTGGAATGAAAAGTTCTTATGCCTTAACAGCTAAAAGTGTAGATGATGAAATCACAAAAATATCAGCTGGTAACTTTGCTTTAGGATTTGAAAGTAAAAGTGGACTATTTGTAGTTCAATATTATGGTCGTTCTGATACAGATTTAAATCACGAAATTAAAAATTGGATTGGTAAATATAAAAGATTTAAATTCTTCTATGCTTCAAGCCCTAAAAGTGCTTTTGAGAAAGAGTGCAAAAATTATCATACTTTTGATGAAAATAAAATAGATAATAAAACTCACCCTGAAAAACCTGAAAATACAGATTATACTTGTCCTTATTGTCACTAATTTAATTAATCAGATAATAGGATGCTTTAATTGTTATTCAAATGACATTGAGTATTTTGCTAATTTCATCTTCTGTAAAATTACTATAATCTACATCCTCTGGTTTACAAAATAGAATATTTATATTCCTTTCCTCATCTGGATAATGTTACTTATATTTTTTATATAATTTGAATATTCTGCTATCTTGAAATAAACATTCCCTTTTTCTTTTAATTATATTATGGTAATTTCTAAAAAGGACATTGATCTATTGAAAAAATCGGTTGAGATTGGTTTTATCATTAATTTGTCCTTTTTTTTATTCTTCTAAATACTGTGCTTGAAAAAACATCGGCATCATTTTCATCACAAATGGGTACTGTTCTAAAATCTCACTCATTACATCATATACAACAGTTGCGTCTTCTGAAGCGTATTTGATTTGTCCGGAAGTTAGCTCTTCATTTTCCCAATTTGATCTTGACATATTTTTTGATTTTTGTAATTTTTCATTTAAGATTATCGAAGCTGCTTTTTTAGCTCCAATTTGATTTTTTGATGAGAGTTTTTTGAATATATCTTCAAGGTCAATTGTTGATTTTAGTCTTAAGTTAAATTGTTTAAAAAGTGCTATATTATCGCCTTTTAATCCAGTGCCAATTTTTATTATTTTATCATCTTCCAAAAAGTTTATAAGTGGTTTTAGATTTTTGATTTGTTTAGTTTGTATAAGATAACACTTATCTTTTGTAGCTAATTGAATAAGGCAAACACCATTATCTGCTTGACCTTTTTGAAAGGTTGGTTTTTGTTCGCTATCAAAACCTATAAAAGGAGCTAATAAAATTGTGTTCATTGCCTCTTTTAATCGTTCGCAAGTATTAATAATTTCGATTGTTCTGTTACCAATAGAATATGAAGCTTGTAAATCACTATCAAAACTACTTGAATTATCCATTAAATCAAAAAGCTTTATCATTGACTTTAATTCATAAGAGCCATTTTCTAAAATATTTTTCAAAACATTTTCAACTTCATTTTCTAAATCATCTTCACAAAAATTTCGAATTAGATTTAATCTATTTTGATTAGAAATTACATCTATTATTTTAATTTTAAACTCCTATTAATACAATCATTTTTAAAAAAGTATTGTAACATAAAGAGCTTAGATGACTTATGTTAGCCTTATATTCAAGTGAAAGCCATCACTTGAATTTATAATTATGATTGATAAAACTATTTTATTATCTATTAATTGCTTTGAGTGCCGCAAATAAATATTTTGGATTATGTGTTGATTCATACATTGGATGCACTTTTTTATTTGTATCAAACAAACCATAAACTGCCATTTGCGCTGTTCTTACTGAATATTCAACCGTAAATACACAATCTTTAGGTGCTTGGGCAAATTGACCTAAAAAAGCAAAATTTGTTGATCCCTTTGGTATAACATCTGGTCTATCACCAATATTATATGGCATAAAAAGACTATCAATAAATGGCATTGAAACAGGAATACAATTCACTTTTCCAGCTTTTGTAGCAGGCTGCATTAACTCTTGAATTTTTAAATGATAATAAAGTTCTTCTAACAGTTCAGCACCAGTACATTCAGCCATTGTTTTATTTATATAATTTCCTTTTCTATCAGGATAAAGCCCATATCCCCAAAAAATCTTCACATCTTTAGGTTGATTTGGAAAGTGCGGTTGTCTTGCAATTACAATAGACATAAGCCAGTTTGAATCAGTTAATGTTACAAGTCCACCTGTTCCATCTACATTTCCAGAGAAATTTTCCATATAATCTAAAAATATACTATCTTTCATAGTCGCTGTAAATGAGTACCATTTTTGTAAATCAATATTGTCACAAAAAGGATTAGGATTACCAAAAGAGTCATCTTTTTCTGCTATTTTCTTCCACAATTTCCAAGAGCCTGACTCTTCAAGTCCTTTGAGTTTTGCAGGAGTATCCCAAGTTCCATTATCGGTGCTTTCTGTTATAGAACCATTTGTAAAAAATACAAAATCATTTTCGTTGAGTATTATTTCACTTTTATTTTTTAGATGAAGAACTGTAGCCATTTTTTTCTCAGTAGATAAATCAAAATCAATATCAATCACTTCAATACCTAGGTCAAAATTCACACCTTTTTCTTCAAGGTATCTTTTCATTGGTCTTATAACCGAGTCATATTGATTATATTTAGTTCGCATAACACCACCTAGTTTTGGTAAACCATCCACAAGATGCATAAAACGTTTCATATATCTTCTCATAACAACTAAACTGCTCCATTTTTGAAAAGCGAACATCGTACACCAAATATACCAAAATTTACTATCAAAAAAAGATTCATCAAACCAATCTTCTATTTTTTTATCACCCAATGATTCCTCTGAAACATAAGTCAGTTTAATAAAATCCATTTGTTGTTCAAAAGATAATCCATAAGAAGTTACATCTAGTTTTTTTCCATCTTTTAATAAACGAGCTTGTGCATTTGAAACAAACCGTTCATTAAATTCATAAGATTCATCCCTAACCGATACATTAAAATTTTCTAGCGATGGAATGTATGAAAGTAACTCCCAATAACACTCATAGTGCATTTCATGCATTCTTCCACCACGAATAACATATCCTTGCTCTGCATCACCAGCGCCATCTGTGGCACCACCTGCAATTAAATCTTTTTCTAAAATATGAATATTTTCACCACCAATACCAGCATCTTTTATTAAATAAACAGCACTAGCAAGTCCTGCAATTCCACTACCAATGATATACACTTTTGAATTTTTAAGGTTTTTCGTTTTCATCTAATTATCCTTAGATTTAATAATAAAAAATTTGAGAAGTAATCTTTTCTACTTTCTAATTAGCATTCTCTCTTCATCCAATGTCAAGTAACGCCATTTACCTATTTCAATATTGGGCTTAAAACTACCAATACTAACACGATTTAAATCCAAAACTTTTAGAAATGTTCCAAATTTTGGGTCTTTTAATGTTCCAAAAAGTCTGCGAATATGGCGGTTTTTACCCTCTTCTAGTTCAACTCTAAGTTTTGTTTTTGCTCCGCCATTTCCTATTTTTTCTACTTTTGCTTTTAGTAAACCATGAATACTTTCAACGCCTTTTTTAGCCTCTAAAATATGTTCATCTGTGACATAACCTCTAACCCAAACTTCATATATCTTAATACAATTACCAGGTTTTGTTAAAGCATCATTTATTTTTCCATTTTTTGTGAATAACAAAAGTCCTTTAGATTCTAAATCAAGTCGTCCAATAGGCATCCATCCATCTTGAAAAAGCCAATCAGGTAAAAGGTTGTAAACGGTCTTTCGCCCAAGATCATCGGATCTTGTGACTAAATAACCTTTAGGTTTATTAAGTGCTAAGAGTATTTGAGAATCACTTGTTGTTATATTCATTAGCTACATTCCTTTATAAGTAAAATTTATGTGATTTATTAATATTAGATTTTATCTAAAAGATTAAATATAATTTTCTTTTTATTCTCCATTTAAAACAGACATAACTATTGCTCTGCTAGTATTTAAATCTTTTGTTATTTTTGATATATTTAAATCGCCATTTTCTGTGTAGTAATTTTCATCATCTAACATTTTTAATATAGTATCTTTTTTATCAAGTATTTCTTGAGAAGTTTGTCTAGTTTCAAAAGTAAAATCTTCATCACTCATGGTTTTAAGTGCTTCTAAATCTCTTTTAATTGTTTGAAAAGTAACTTTTAACTCTTTTGCTAAATCTTTTGGCTCATTAATACCTCGTAGAATCAAATCCCGTAAAGCTATTCTTCTTATTTTGATTTTACGTCTGCGATGATAAGAAATTTTCATTATTATTTTATCTTTGAATTTTATAAAATTTCTAATTCAAAAGGTCCAATATAGGCATTGTATTGGTTGAAATTATTTATAAAATGTGAGTAATGTGGAGTTTCATAGTGTTTATTTAATGCTTCTTCACTTTCCAAAGAATCAATAATAGTCGATTTAAATAATGCTTTTAGTTCTTCAATACAATCTTTTTTTGCTAAAAATATTATTTGTCTTGTTATTGCCATAATTATCGCTTTTATTGGTATTTTTTGTATTTTAGTTAATAGTTGCTTTGTTTTGAATCAAAGGTAGTTATGTTAGAATCTTAATAAATAAAAATTTATGGAAAATATAATTATGAAAAAAAATACTAACAAAAATATAGAAACATTCGAAGAACTTGTAAATTTAAGTGATTACTCATTTATAAAAAAACTTAACAGTGACCCTGATGCAAAATTTAATGCAGACAATAAACTATCAAGAGAGGTTTTTTCTGGACATTATGTGCCAGTGAGTCCAACTGCTATTAAAGAGCCAATATATATTTCACATAGTGTTAATTTTTTTAAAGAATTAGGCTTTAGTGAGAGCTTAATAAAATCAGATGATTTCATCAAAATGTTTTCAGCCGATATGTCTAATATTTCTAATCTTGCTCAAAATATAGGTTGGGCAACTGGATATGCACTATCTATTTATGGTACAGAATATTATGCCCAATGCCCTTTTCAAACTGGAAATGGTTATGGAGATGGAAGAGCAATTTCAGTTTTAGAAGCCCTATTAAATGGTAAAAGATGGGAATTTCAACTAAAAGGTGCAGGAAAAACACCATATTGTAGAGGTGCTGATGGGCGTGCAGTTTTAAGGTCAAGTGTTCGTGAATTTTTAGCTCAAGAACACATGCATGCACTTGGAATTCCAACATCAAGATCTTTAACCCTATTTACTTCTAAAAAAGAGCAAGTAAATAGACCTTGGTTTAGGGATAATTCTTACTCAAAAGACCCTGAAGTTATGATTGAAGAAGATGTTGCAATCACCACAAGAGTCGCATCTTCATTTATACGTGTTGGGCAACTTGAACTTTTTGGAAGACGAGCTAGAAAAAATGAACATGAAAATGCTTTAAAAGAGTTAGAAATGATTGTTTTACATTTAATTGATAGGGAATATAGTGAAGTAATCAATCAAAACTTAAGCCTAGAAGAAAAGATAATATTACTTGCAATTGAGTTTCAAAATCGTCTTACATCATTAGTAGCTAACTGGATAAGAGTTGGCTATTGTCAAGGTAATTTCAATAGTGATAACTGTGCAGCTGGTGGTTTTACACTTGATTATGGTCCATTTGGATTTATCGAAATGTTTGACCCAAAATATCAATCTTGGACAGGTGGAGGAAATCACTTTTCATTTTTTAATCAGTCCAAAGCTGGAGAAAAAAACTTTAAATCATTTTGTAGTGCTTTAAAACCCTTACTTAATGAAAATACTCAAGCTTTAGAAGAACTAGAAAAAATCGAAAATAACTTTTCAAAAATTATGCAAGAAAAGATGGAAAATATGTGGGCTAATAAACTTGGAATTGAAAAGTTTGATGTTGAGTTGTTTGAAGAACTAATGAATCTTATGATAGAAACTAAAGTTGACTATACTATATTTTTTAGAGAATTATCAAATATTCCAAATGATATTACAACACTTGAAAAAAGTTTTTATGGAAATTTAAAAAATGAAAATATTAAAACAAGATGGAATAATTGGCTTGAAATTTGGAAATCACTTATAAATGTAAACAATGAAGAATCTAAACAAAAACTTTCAAATCAAATGAAACATACAAATCCAAAATATACTTTAAGAGAATGGCATCTAGTTTGGGCATATCAAGAAGCTGAAAATGGAAACTATCAACCAATTCATGAGTTACAAGTAATAATGTCAAAACCATACGAAAAACAGACAAAAAAAATAGAAGAGAAATATTATATTAAAAAACCATCAGATTTTTTTGGAATTGCTGGAATATCACATGTTAGTTGTTCTTCATAGAGAGAAAGTAAGTATACATTCCCAAGCTAGAGCTTGGGAACAAATTGAAAATTCTTTTATTGACCATTTTTTATAGCATCTTTGATAACTTGTGATACATTTTCAGGAGTTACATTTTTATCTTTACAATATTTAGAAGATTGAAGCCAAGTTGAAAGTTGCTTTTGTCCTTTACTTGCATTACAAACACAGCAACATAAAGCGATATTTTCTCTAGTAATTATTTTGGCATCATTAATAATGTGTTCCTAACTTGCAGCAGTTTCTTTTGAAATTTTCGTAGATGTAAATTCAACTCCACAATAAACACAAACCTTATCTCGCTCTCTGATTTCTTTTTCTAAAAAAGAAGGAATATTCCAATTATTAGCCATTAAGGATTCTCCATTTTATACAATAAAAGTTTTGATGATATTAAATAAAGCTGTAGATTTTAGCTTCAGACAAGGAAAAGAAGAAAATCAACGATTGAGCATACAATAAAGTATGTGATTGAGTTGATTTTCTTATTTGATGCAGTATCAAGTTAAAAGATACTGCTTTATTTTATTCCCACTCGATAGTTGCTGGTGGTTTTGAACTTATATCATAAACTACTCTGTTGATTCCATCAACTTCGTTGATTATTCTTCTTGAGATTGTTTCTAATATTTCATGTGGAATATGTGCAAAAGTTGCTGTCATTCCATCTGTTGCTTCTACTATTCTTACACAAACTGTGTTGTCATAAGTTCTATTATCACCCATAACTCCAACAGATTTTACATTTAATAATACTGTAAATGCTTGCCATGTTTTATCATAATAACCAGTTGCGTGTAATACATCTAACATTACAATATCAGCTTTTCTTAATAGTTCTAAATCAGGTTTATTTACATCTCCCATGATTCTAATAGCAAGTCCAGGTCCTGGGAATGGATGTCTTCCTATCATAGATGCTGGAAGTCCAAGTTCTAATCCCAAAGCTCTAACTTCATCTTTGAAGATTTCTCTTAAAGGTTCAATTAATTCAAATTTCATCCAATCAGGTAATCCACCAACATTGTGGTGAGATTTGATAGTTTTTGAAGGACCTTTTACAGAAACTGATTCAATAACATCTGTATAAAGTGTACCTTGAGCTAAGAACTCAATACCATCATGTTTTTTTGCTTCAATATCGAATACTTCGATAAATGTTTCACCGATGATTTTTCTTTTTGTTTCAGGGTCTGTAACACCTGCTAGTTTTGTTAAGAATTGTTCACTAGCATCAACAGTGATAAGTTTTACACCACGAGCCTTGAACATAGCTTCAACTTGTTCTCTTTCGTTTGCTCTTAATAATCCATTATCAACAAATACAGGAATTACTTGAGAACCGATTGCTTCTGCTAAAAGTGTAGCTACAACTGAACTATCAACTCCTCCTGAAACACCACAAAGAACTTTTTTATTTCCAACTCTATCTTGAATACTTTTAATTTGTTCTTTTGCAAAAGAACCCATATTCCAAGTTGATTCACATTCACAAATATGTTTTGCAAAGTTTTTTAATAGTTTACTTCCTTCATCTGAGTGGTAAACTTCTGGATGAAATTGGAATGCATAAATATTTCTATCCATATCTGCAATAGCTGCAAATGGAGAGTTTTCACTTGTTGCGATTCTTTCAAATCCAGCTGGGATATTTTCAACTCTATCACCATGACTCATCCAAACAATTTGACCATCTGTTGTATCTTTGAAAATTGGATTTTCAACTTCAAATTTTAATTTAGCTTTCCCATATTCATGGTGATGTGCAGGAACTACGCTTCCTCCAAAATGTTGAGAAATCAATTGCATTCCATAACAAATACCTAAAATAGGAAGACCTAATTCAAAGATTGTAGTATCAGGATGATAAGCATCTTTAGCATAAACAGAAGCAGGACCACCTGAAAGAATAATTCCTTTTGGAGTTCTAGCCATAATATCTTCAATACTCTCACTATAAGGAACTATTTCAGAGTAAACTCCAGCTTCTCTTAATTTTCTAGCAATGATTTGAGTATATTGACTACCGAAATCTAATACTACGATTGGGACATGTTTCATCTATTGTTTCCTTTATATTTCAAACCATAAGATTTAAATATTACAAATTTTAATCTTATATTTTATCCAAAAAGTTGTAAAAAAATGGTTAAATAAAAAAAGGGCTATTAGGATAAATCCTAACAGCCCTTTTGAATTTTTAGTAAAAATATAAATTAATGCCCTATTCCTAATATTTGATATTGAACATACCAAACAGTAATTGATACAACATATCCAACTAAAATAGTCCAAGCATATTTCATATGAGAACTAAAAGTATAAATACCATGCATTTTTCCCATAACACCAACACCAGCAGCTGAACCAAAAGAGATTAAAGAACCACCAATTCCAGCTGTCATAGTAACCAACATCCATTGATCAACGCCCATTTCAGGATTTGCTTTTAATATTGCACTCATAACAGGAACATTATCAATAATAGCTGATAAAAATCCAACAGCTATATTTGACATAGTTGGTCCTAAAACAGAAGGGTCGTAAACAACAGATGCTAAAGCTAACCATCCAATAAAATATAATGCACCAACAGCTGCTAAAATACCAAAGAAAAACATTAATGTATTGTTTTCAATTTTTGACATCGAATCAAAAATATTAAAATGATTTTCCCCATATTTCTTTTTAAGTCCATAAGAATAAACTTTTAATAATGATAAACCAAACATCATACCCCACATTGCAGGTAAATGTAAAACTTGATGAGATAATACAGCACAAACTATTGTAAATACTCCAAGTCCCATAACAACTTTTGCACCCTCTGACATTTGTGGTTTTTTCTCTTTTGAAACATCAAAAGTAGGAACTACTTTTGGTACAAATTGAGATAATAAAAATGCTGTTACAATATAACCTAAAATTGCTGCTGGAAATAAAAATAAGAAATCTACAAAATCACCTTTTCCAGCAGCCCAAGTCATAAGAGTAGTAATATCACCAAATGGAGACCAAGCACCACCAGCATTTGCAGCAACAACAATATTGATAGCACCTGGAACTAAAAAATCTTTTCTTGTTTTATCAATTGTGATTAATACAGTTGATAAAATAAGTGCTGTTGTAAGATTATCAGCAACAGGAGAGATAAAAAATGCTAAAAATCCAGTTATCCAAAATAGTTTTCTGTAAGTATAACCTTTAGAAATTAAGTTATATTTTAATCTATCAAAAACTCCCATTTGAAGCAATGATTCAATATAAGTCATCGCAACAAATAAGAAAAAGAAAATCTCTGCAATCTCTAAAATTAAATGCTGAACTTGAGTATGAACAAGATTCATATCTAAACCATTTAAAGCATAATAAATAGCTACTAATATAAACATAAAAGTACCAATAAATAAAGCAGGTTTTGCTTTATCTATTCCATATTTTTCTTCTGCTGCAACTACATAATAACCAACTAAAAAAATAAATAGTGCCGCAAATCCAACCCATGTTATAGTAATATCAGGAATTGCTTCTGTAGTTGTAGTTGATGCAAATAATGATATTGAACCTAAAAGTAAAGCTATTAAAATTTTAGTCATTAATTCTTCTCAATATAGTGTGCTCCAAGAGATTCTTTTCTATCAAGTGCCGATTTTAGAATAGACTTTGCAGTTAATAATCTTAGGAAAAGTAATCTTCCCACATTTAATTTTAAGTAACCTTCTATTTTATCTAATGTAGTTTGAAGAGTTTTATGATTTCTCACAATTGAAGCATGAGTCCACATCATTTCTCTTAAATTATCTTTTATATCTTTATCAATTTCTTGATTTCTTACATAATTTATAATCGGTTTATCATAATTTTCTTTTGTAATTTTAAAATCATTTTTTAAAGAATCTTCAACTGCAATTTGAGAAAAAACCAAACCTTCAAGCAAAGAGTTTGAAGCCAATCTATTTGCACCATGAACACCAGTACAAGCAGCTTCACCAATAGCATATAGATTTTTCATTCCTTTTACTTTTGCATCTAAAGTTGTCTCTATCCCACCCATTGAATAGTGAAATGCTGGACTAATTGGAACTTTCTCAAATGGTAAATCGTAACCTAACTCTTTTAGATTAGAATAAATATTTGGAAATCTCTTTTTAAACGCTTTTTTTTCAAATGTTTCAAAAGATAGATATACTCCCAAAGCTGTTTTTTTATTGTAATCAAAGATTGAACGACTAACCACATCTCTTGGAGCTAATTCTCCATCTTTATGATAATCAAATAAAAATCTATATCCATTATCATCAACAATATAAGCACCCTCACCTCTTAAAGCTTCAGATAATAAGGGCTTTCTAGCAAATGTAGTTCCCCTTACAACTGTTGGGTGAAACTGCATCATTTCCATATCTTTTAATGGAAGATTTTTTTCAGCAATAATTCCTTGGATTTCACCTGCATTTGCAGTTGAATTTGTATGGTATCTATAAATTGAACCAACTCCACCACTTGCAATTATTGTATTATGAGCATAAACTACTTTTTGATTTGTTTCATTAGTAAAATATTGAACTCCATAACAAATGTCATCTTTTATCAATAAATCACAAACCACAGCTTGAGTTATTATTGCATGAGGGCAATGTTCTAATAAAAAGATATGAATCATTCTTCCAGTTGCATCACCATCTGCGTGTAAAATTCTATTTCTACTATGAGCTGCTTCTTTTGTATATGCTAATTCACCATTATCATTTAAATCAAATTTCATTCCATCTGCAATTAAATTTTTAATAGAAGAGACTGATTTTTTACTTAAAAGTTCAACAGCTTCTTTATCATTATAATTTACACCTGCTATTAATGTATCTTGAATATGAGCGGGAATATCTGCTTCATCAACTGCACTTGCGATTCCACCTTGCGCCCAAAATGTATTACAATTCCAAGTTGACATTTTACATAAAAGTAAAACTTTCTTATTTTTTGGAATTAATCTTGCAGCATTAAGTCCTGCAATTCCCGTACCTATTATTATATAATCATATATCATTGAGGTGAAACTTCGTTGTTATTTTGTTTTACAGAAGAGTCTTGTTTGATATATACTGGATTATCTTTGTAACCACAACCACTGAATGATAATATAAAACCTGCTATAATTAGCCCATGAAAAAAATTAATGAAATACTTAGTCATCTTAAAAATAATCCTGAATTCAGTAAGATTAATACATCTTCTTTAATAAAAAAGTTTATAGAAGTTCTTCCTTTAAAATTAAAAAAAGGAGTAAAGTTCGCTTATGTAAAAAATCAAACTCTATTTTTTGTATTAACCCATCCTGTTTATAAAATGGAATTTGAGTATAACAAAGCAGATATAAAATCATTATTAAAAAATTTCAAGATTGCAAATGTTGAAGATATTGGGTTTTTTATTACAAATGTAATAGAAAAAAAACAAGAGCAACAAACCCCTATTCCTCTTTATAAAGAGCGATCATTTGGAATTTTTGATAACAAAGCAAAAGATGAATATTTATTCAGAAAATTTGAAAAAATAAGAGAAATTATAAAAAGTTCTTAAATATTTTTTCTCTTTTTTTATAATCTGGACAATAAAATTCTACTAAATCCCAAAATTTTTTTGAATGATTTTTATGTTGGATATGAGCTAATTCATGAATAATTACATATTCCATAAGTTCAATTGGAAACTTCATAAGTAAAATATTAAAATTCAAACCATTTTTATAGTTACATGATCCCCATGTTCTTTTATTTTTTCTATAACTTATTGAAGTTGGAATTAAATTCATTTTAATTGAATACTCTTGCACTAAATCAGGCAGATATTTCAAAATCTCTTTTTTGTAAAAATTATCTATATTTTTGATTTTAAAATCTTCTAATTTTTTTCTTTCTCCTAAATATAAAAATTCATCTTCGTTTATATTTTTTTCTTCAAGTCTAATAATAGTATTTTCAATCCAAGTCATCTTTTTTTCAATTAAATCTCTTGCATCCAAAAGTGTGTAATAAATATTTGTTTTAATTTGAATTAAATTTGGATTTAAGACTCGAAGATAAACATGTTTGATATTTCTTCTTTTTTCTAAGTGAACGGTTACTAATCTTTGATTTATTTCAATTTGAAAGCTCAAACTTTTCCTTAAGTAATTTTTTGTTAGAATCGCACAACTATTATATCAAAAATATAATGATAATTTTATTGAGGAAGATGTTAATGAAAATTGCAAACAGAATGGAAAATCTGTCTCCATCAGTTACTTTGGCAATCACAGCCTTAGCTAGAGAGCTTAAAGCTCAAGGTAAAGATATACTAAGTTTTAGTGCAGGTGAGCCTGACTTTGATACACCACAAATTATTAAAGATGCTGCTATTAAAGCAATTAATGATGGTCAAACTAAATATACAGCCGTAGAGGGAATTATCGCTACCAAGCAAGCAATTATTAACAAATTAAAAAAAGACCATGGTCTAGAATATAAATTAGATGGTATTGTAATAAGCAATGGTGCAAAACACTCATTATTTAATCTTTTTCAAGTTTTAATTGAAAAAGGTGATGAAGTTATTATTCCAGCACCTTATTGGGTTACATATCCTGAACAAGTGAAATTTTCAGATGGAATTCCTGTATTTATTGATACAGATGATTCTACTGAATTTAAAATTACACCTGAACAATTAAAAGCTGTAATTACACCTAAAACAAAAGTTTTACTTTTAAATACACCTTCAAATCCAACTGGTTCTGTTTATACTAAAGAAGAATTAACTGCCCTTGGAAAAGTTTTAGAAGGTACAGATATTTTAGTATTCTCAGATGAAATGTATGAAAAAATTATCTACAATGGTACAAAATTCACAGCAGCAGCAGAAGTATCTGAAGATATGTACAATAGAACAGTTACAATAAATGGTTTAAGTAAAGCAGTAGCAATGACTGGTTGGAGATTTGGATATATTGCAACTCCAAATGTAGCACTTGCAAAAGCTTTAACAAAACTTCAAGGTCAAGTAACATCAAATGTTAATACAATGACACAATATGCAGCAATCCCAGCACTTGAGGGTGAAGCAGATAAAGATATTGAAATGATGAGAATTGAATTTGAAAAAAGAAAAAATATTGCTGTAAAATCTTTCAATGAAATAAAAGGTTTATCAACAATTGATCCAGATGGTGCATTTTATCTTTTTGTAAATATTAAAGAAGTATCAAATGATTCTATGAAATTTTGTGCTGAATTATTAGAACAAAAAGGTGTAGCTTTAGTTCCAGGACTTGCATTCGGTTCAGAAGGATATTTTAGATTCTCATTTGCTACTGATTTAGCAACAATTCAAGAGGGTATTAAAAGAATTAAAGAGTTTGTAGAAAGCAAATAATGACTCCTCAAAAAAAAGCTACCGTTGTTTCATCTAGTGTTGCAGCGGTACTTACACTAATAAAACTCGTTATTGGATTTGCTAGTGGTTCAGTTGCAGTTCTTGCATCTGCCATTGACTCTGTTTTAGATATGTTTGTATCAATATTCAACTACTTTGCCATTTCAAACTCTGAAAAACCAGCAGATAAAACTTTTAATTATGGAAGAGGTAAAACTGAAGCCTTAGCCTCTGTAATTGAAGGTACAATTATTACAATATCTGGTCTTTTTTTACTTTATCAAGCTGCTAAAAAAGCTATGCGTAATGAAGTTTCTCAATTATTAGAAACTTCAATAATTATAATGCTTATAACTTTAGTTATTACAATTTCATTGGTCCTTTATCTAAACTATGTAGCGAAAAAAACCAATTCAATGGTTATTAAAGCTGATGCTCTTCATTATAAAACAGACGTATTTAGTAATGGTGCAGTTTTGATTTCTTTAATACTTGTAAGCCTTACTGGTTATGAAATAATTGATGTAATTGTTGGGGGTGGAATCGCTTTATATATTATTTATTCTGCATATTCTTTAATTCAAGAAGGTATTTTAGTTTTATTAGACCGAGCAGTTAATGAAGAAGTAGTAGTAAATATAGAAAAAATAATAAAAGAAAATGACAAAGTAAATACTTATCATCTACTAAAAACAAGAGAAGCTGCTAATCAAACTTTTGTAGAAGTACATTTGGTTTTTAATTGCCTAATTACGCTTATGGAAGCACATAAAGCAAGTGATTCTATCGAAAATAAAATAAAAAAATTAGATTCAAGAAGAGATTGGATTATAAATATTCATATGGACCCATATGATGATTTTAAAGGAAATGATATAAATCATTAAAGATAAAGGAAAGTCTTATGACATCCCTTTTAAACTATTCATTTTCTCATCAATCAAAGCTAATGTTCTTTCTTGAGTTTTATATGATATGTCAGGAAGTTCTCCTCCAAACATCTTTTTAGCCTCTTCAAAACCTTGAACTACTCCATCTCTTCCTTTTTGAAGAATAGCTAAGTCATTACCAGCAAAATTTAACACAAAACCAGCAACTCTATCCGAGGTATTTTTTACACCAAAGAAACCATCTTCACTTACTAAATCTTTTGCTTCATCAGAAGATAATTCAAGAATTGGTTTTCCCTCATATCCAATATTTTTAAGGCTCATTCCACCATCAGTCTCTTTTCCTGCAAGGAAATTTAGAACTTCAAGCTGATTATTTTTAAATTCTGTTCCAGACTGTCCTAAAGTATTATTTTTTGTCATACTTGCTGTATTCATCTCAAAAAGAATAGACTGTGCATTCATTGAAATAGTAACTCTAGCAGCTGAATTATTTATTATTTCTTCTAAAGAATCATTTTTAGCTGATTTTTCTTTCGTTTTATCATTTGTACTTGTATTTTGTTTATACATATCTAAAGCTTGACTTGTATTATTTTGAATTTGCATGAGAAACTCCTTTTATTTATATTAAATTATACATTTCTTAATATTAAATTAATATTATTTTAAAAATATAATTAAGCATACTATATCAAAAGTAAATCTTAACCGATTTTTAGGTATATTAATACTTAAACTAACAAAAAATAAATATTAATAATGTAAAGAAGAAAAAAATATATGGCTTTAATAGACCTTCAAAATATTTCAAAACAATATGACACAAAAGTTATTTTAAAAGATGCAAATTTTACTTTAAACTATGGGCAAAGAATTGCTGTTATTGGACAAAATGGACAAGGTAAATCTACACTTTTTAAAATAATTATGAAACAAACAGAGCCTGATAGTGGTGAGATGGCTATTGATAAATCTCTTAAAATTGAAATGCTCGACCAACAACCAAAATTCAAAGCAAATCTAAATGTAAGAGATGCAATTGAAAACCAACTAGCTGAGTTAAAAACTGCAAAAGTTGAATATGAAAAAATCACAAATCAACTAATGACTGAATATGAAAATGAAGATTTATTAAGAAAACAAAGTGAACTTGCTTCTTTTTTAGAGTTTCATAATGCTTGGGATTTGGACAATATGATTGAGAGAGTTTTAGTGGAATTTCAACTAAAACAGTATGAGTTCAAAGATGTAAATCTTTTAAGTGGAGGAGAACAGCGTCGAGTTAGTTTGGCTGGATTATTGCTTAAAAAACCAGATGTTTTACTACTTGATGAGCCTACAAACCACCTTGATGTTTATATGGTTGAGTTTTTAGAACAACTACTTTTAAAAAACAATTTTACCCTACTTTTTATTTCACATGATAGATATTTTATTGATAATATCGCAACTAGCGTTGTTGAAGTTGATGGTGGAGTTTTAAGAAAGTTTAATGGTGGTTACTCTTCATATTTAGAACAAAAAGAACAACTTTTAGAAAATATGCAAAAAGAGCATGATAATCTTATTCGTCTTGTAAAAAGAGAAGCCCATTGGATGCAACATGGGGTAACAGCCAGAAGAAAAAGAAATGAAAGAAGAAAATCAGAGTATTTTGATTTAAAACAAAAAGCTCGTTCAAATCCAGCAGCTATTAGAAAAATGTCACTGGAACTTCAAAGAGAACAAAAATCTTTTAATACAGATGATAACCAAAAAAATAAAAAAAAGATGCTTTATGAGTTAGATGATGTTTATAAATCATTAGGTGATAAAGAGTTAATCAAAGATTTTACAACTAGAATTTTACAAAAAGATACTATTGCTATTGTAGGTCCAAATGGAAGTGGAAAATCAACACTTCTAAAAATCTTCATGGAAAAGATGAAGATAGATAAAGGTACATTTAAAAAAGGTGATTTTGAAATTGGATATTTTGATCAACAAAGAGAATCTTTAGATGATGAAAGAAATCTATTAGAAACTTTTTGTCCAAATGGTGGAGATAGAGTTGTTCTTCAAGATGGAAGAAACATGCATGTTTTTGGATACTTAAAAAACTTCTTATTTCCAAGAGAATATCTTGATAAAAAAGTTGGTGTTTTAAGTGGTGGAGAAAAAAATAGAGTTGCACTTGCCCTACTTTTCACAAAAAAAGTTGATTGTTTAATCCTTGATGAGCCAACAAATGATTTAGATATTCCAACTATTAATATTTTAGAAGAGTATTTACAAAACTTCCAAGGTGCTTTGATTTTTGTATCACACGATAGATATTTTGTTGATAAAATAGCAAAAAAACTTTTTGTATTTCAAGGAAATGGTCATATTATGGAGAGTTTCCAACCATATAGTGAATATTTAGAAATTGAAAAAGAGTTAAGAGAATTAGAAACCCTTGAAAGTGAAATAGCAAAAGAAGCTACAAGTGAAAAAATTGCACCAACTGCTAAAAAACAAACAAAATTATCATACAAAGACCAACGAGAATATGATATGTTACCAAAAGAACTTGAAGATTTAGAACTAAAACTTGAAGAAATTAATGCTTGTTTAATGAACCCAAAATGTTATGAACAAAAAGGCATTGTTGCGATGTCACAAGAACTTGATACTACAAAAGAAATTTATGAAACAAAAGTCGAAAGATTTTTAGAACTAGAAGAATTAATAGAAAGCTTTAATTCTTAAAAAGATATAATTTACTTAAATATTATTAAATATAAGGATTTTCATGAGCTTAAAAGAACAATTAAAAGAAGATTTAAAGACTGCAATGAGAGATAAAGATGTAGTAAAAAGAGATTCTATAAGATCTATAAATACTATGATTAAACAAATTGAAGTAGATGAGAGAAAAAATTTAAATGATGAAGATATTATTAAATTAATTCAAAAAGGTATCAAACAAAGAGAAGAATCTATTTCTCAATATAAAGCTGCTTCAAGAAATGATTTAGTTGAACAAGAGCAAGCTCAAGTTGATGTATTTATGTTATATCTTCCAATGCAAGTAAGTGATATTGAATTAGAAGCTGGAATGAAAGAGATAATAACTCAAGTAGCAGCAACTTCTATGAAAGATATTGGAAAAGTTATGGGAATGGCTACTAAAAAATTTGCAGGCGTTGCAGATGGAAAAAGAATTAATGAAATGGTTAAAAAGCTTTTAGGATAATTTTAGAAAAATCATATTTAGGAAACATTACATGGACAAAGAGTTTGAAAATATTTTAAATCAATTAACAAAAGAAGAAAAAAATGAACTAAATTTAAATAATCTTGATTTCCCTGAAAAATTAATTCCGATCTTATTAAAAAGAGTTCATCCACAAAATGTTCATGAATTAGCTTCTTTAGTAAAACAATCTGTTTTACCTTCTATTTGTCCTAAAACTAATGAAGAAATTGATCAATTATTTTCACAAATAAACAAAGAACCAAGCCTTTTATTTGATAAAAAAATACAAGATAAAATTGAAGATTTTATTAATAAAAGATTTGAGAGAGATAAAAAAATTGTAATTGAAAGAACTTCTGATATTTCTAAACTTGTTTTACTAATGGAAGAATATTTAAATGAAGCAATTTCAAGTAATGGTTTTGGTTCTAAAAATGTTTTAAATATTAAAGAAAAAATAGAAGCAATAGATATTAGTCAAGATGGATTAGAATCGCTTACAAAATTTCAAAATGAACTGATAAATGCAGCAACATCAATTGAAAAAGAGATGCATGCAGTAACTAATAAATTAGAAACAGGTAAAACAAAAGTTCAAGAGCTTGAAGAAAAAGTAAAAACACTTGAAGATGAACTAAGCAGAACAAAAACTGAAAATATGAAAGACCATTTAACTGGTCTTTTAACAAGAAAAGCATTTAGTGATGAAGTAAAAAGAATCGAAAGTGCTTATGAAAGAATCAAAACTCAATATGCAGTTGTTTTCTTTGATTTAGACCACTTTAAAAAACTAAATGATACTTATGGACATGAGTGTGGAGATGTTGTATTATCAACTTTTGGAAAAATCTTAAATAAAAGTGTAAGAGAACATGATGTTGCGGGAAGATATGGTGGGGAAGAGTTTGTTGCGATTATTCACTTTAATATAAATAGAGAATTATTACAGTTCTTAAAAAGAATAAAAACTATCGTAACTGAAAATAGTTTTTTATATAAAGAGAAAAAGATCAAGGTTACTTTCTCAGCAGGAGTTGCAATTAGAAGTAGTTATGCTACTTATGAAAATACTCTTCAAAAAGCTGATATGCTTCTATATCAAGCGAAAGAGAATGGAAGAAATAAAATTATTTTAGAAAATGGAATGGAGATTTAGTCTAAAAATGGAAATAAGAAATATTTTAAAAATAGGATTGTTTGTTATATCTACATCAATCTTTTTTACTGCCTGTGCAGATAAATCAATTGAAAAAAAAGTTGAAAAACCTAAAGTTAAAACTATTAATGATGTTTTGAATGAATCATTTGAATATGATGTAAATCAAAAATTGTATAAAAATAAAGATGTAACGGAAAATAACACTAATAACTTATTAGCAAAATTTGAGAAGTTTTGTTCAGATAAAAAAGGTAAGTTAGTTTATATGGATTATTATCTTAATCAAAATTATATTAGAGCATATTCAAATCATAAAGCTAGTGTTTGTGAGATAAATAGTGAACCTTATTTTATTGCTCATCAAGCAAGTGAGGATTCTAATATTTATTACTCAGTAAGTATGGATGAAGAAGTAAAAAAAGCTTACATAACTTATAAAAATAAGATACAACTTGAATTAGCAAAATTCAATAGAGAAAATGCACAAAATCTCATAAAAGAAAGACAAGAGATACAAAAAAGAGAAATAGCTAGAGAGCAAAAAACTAGAATCTTACAAACAAAAAAAGATGAAAAGAATATGACATTTTTTGATTCATGGAGAGATTCAGGAAATAAAAAAACATGTTTAAACAAATGTAATGATATAAACCTAAAAAGTAATGGTTACAAAACATTACAAGATGCTATAAAAAATAACTGGCAACTTATTTCTAAAATTGGAGAAATTGAAGAAGCAATAGATGATTCTTGTACTTGTTCTGGATATTCAGTTTTAGTAAAAAAACTACCTACTGAGTCAAAATAAGTAAATAAAGGTTGTTCCTTTATTTACTTGTGATTCAACTTTTACTTCAATCTTATTTTTTACACAAATATTTTTGACTATACTAAGCCCTATTCCAAAACCACCGGTAATTTTATCACCTCTGTAATATCTCTCAAAAATTTTTGATTTATCTTTTATTCCTATTCCTTCATCTTTAAATATTAATCTAATTTGATTGTTATCTTTTTGTAAATATATTTCAACGATTGAGCCATCTTTTGAATATTTTATTGCATTAGAAATATTATTATCAATAATTCTATAAAGTTCTAATTCATTAAAAATTATATGAATATCATTTTGGATATTTTTTGTAAATTTGATATTTTTTGAGATTACTAAATCATTAAAAAACTCTATTCTTCTTTCCAAAAAAAGTGAAAAGTTTATATCAGTTTTTTCATCTTTTACCATATTTTGTTGCATATAATATTCTAAATCTTCATAAATAACTGTCATATTTTTTAAAGCTGATTTTATTCGTAAGATATATTTATCATTTTTTAATCGCATTTGAAGCATATCTACATTTATTCTAGCAACGCCTATTGGAGTTTTTAATTCATGCATAGCATCTTTTAGAAAATCATCTAAGTATTGATTTAATCTTTTATATGGTTCAATACTTTGTTTAATAATAAAAAATGATGATAAAAATATAAAACAACTAATAGTCAGAATCAAAATAATTGCATTGTATATTACTTGTGAGTTATCAATTTCTTTACAAACAACCAAAAATTTTGCTTCAAAAATATTTTCATTTAAATAGTTTTTATAACAAATTTCATCTTTATTTATCAAAAATTCATCAAAAAAATCTAGATTATTTTTCTTTAATAAAGAAAAAATTATTTGATTGTTTTTATCAAAAATACCAGAAAAATATATATTTGAACGAGGATAATAAAAGATTGAGCTATTCTCTTTTTCAAAACTATCAATTTTAGAAATTACAGAAAAAGCATGATTTTTTAAATCCATTTTATCTTTTATATTTTGGTTTTCAAATGAAGAATCCAAATAAAAATATATTGGAATAAAAGCAATTAGGAGAGTTAATAAAACTTGAATTAAAATATATTTAATCTCATACTTATTATTTATCAATTTTGTATCCTACAAATCGCTTAGTTTTAATAAAATCTTTACAAGTTTTTTCTCTGATTCTTTTTATACACATTCTAATATCAGAATATGAAATATCTTTATTTTCCCAGATTCTTTCATGTAATATTTCAATAGAGACAAAAAAACCTCTATTTTGAACTAAAAAAGAGACTAATTCACTCTCTTTGAAACTCAAATCTATCTCGACATCATCTTTATATAAAATATTTTTTTTTACATCAAATTTGTAATTTGGTGGTATTTTTATACTATCTTCTAAAGTTTTAAAACAACTATTTTTAATTAGCTGTTCTATTCTAAATTTTAATTCAATCAAATCAAAAGGTTTTCTAATATAATCATTACAACCAAGGTCATAACCTCGGCTAAGATTTGTAATATCTGTTAAAGAAGTAAGAATAATAATCGGAGTATTTAAGCCCTCTTTTCTAATGGTTTCAACCAAAGTAAAACCATCCATTCCAGGAACTCTGATATCTAAAAGAAGTAAATCATAACTATTTGTAAAAACAGCATCCAAAGCTTCATCACCATTTTCAAAATCATCTACGATAAAATCTAGCTCTTGCAAAAACTCTTTTATGGATACTTTATATAAATAATCATCTTCAAGTAGTAAAATTTTCATATTTTCACTTTATAATAATCTCTTTTTTCTCTTTTGAAAAGTTGTTTTTAAAATTTGTGTCTTTACTATTTATCTCTCCTAAATACTCATATCTAGGTAAATATTTGAAATTTTGTTCATTTTTATCAAAACAAATCATTAAAATTCCAACACTTTTTAAATCAATATCACCTAAAGGAATTTGAGTAATTATCTTATTATTATACTCATAATAAAAGTTTTCATTGGTTAAATAACTTTTATTTTGCAAAAGTAAATCATAAAATTTTTTATCATAATCATTTTGAATAATTACAAAATCATGTAATAAATTATCCTCTTGATAAGATGTTGCAATTGGCAAAAACTCTTCTTTTAAAAGTGGAATAATCTCAATTCCCATATATTTTAGTCTATTTCTTAAATCATTATAATCTAAAATTATTTCAAGAGTTCCTATATATTCATTTTTTTGATTAAAAATGGGCGAAATAGCTTTTATATTAAATCTTTTTCCAAGTTCATTTGATACAAAAGGTTCTTTAGTTTTTTTTACTTTTATTAAGCCTTTTCTAAAACTCTCTAAACTCAATCCCATGTCTTTATCTTCCCAACTTCGTACAAAAACTTTTAAGTCTTTTGTGTGAACTTGAATCTGAATATTATTTATATTTGTATAATTTTTTATGTTTTCAAGGGAACTTAAAAGCTCTTTTTTTAACTCTTTTGGTTTATTGTTTTCTAAAAAACTGATGATATTTTGATTCTTAGAAAATAATATAGCCAAAGATAAAGCATGATTTTTTTGATTTGTTAATTCATTTTGTACAATCTCAACTCTATTTGAAACCAAAATATCAACTTGATTTTGTTCTATTTTATTGTTGTATTTATATAAAAAATATAATAATGTTATAAAAATGATAATAAAAAATAAGATAAATTTTTTGTATGTTTTATTCATGGGTAATTTTAACCAATTAAAAGAGAATACACATTAGGTATTCTCTTTTTTTACTTTATTTTATAAATTTTCCAAAAGGACCTATTTGGTTCTCTTTTGTTTCAATATTTGGTCTATAAACATCAGGAGCTTTTACATCTTCTAATGGAAAATCTTTTATTCTATCAGCTTTATCAGGTCTAAAATTCGAATCCATATTCATAAATGCAGCTACATTATAAGCTTCTTCATCAGTTAAAATTGGATTTTCTTTTGTTACACCCAATGGCATATTACTTTTTATAAAATCAGCAGCTTTTAAAACTCTGTACATTCCAGCACCTTTATTATAAGAATCTTTACCCCATAAAGGTGGATACATATATCCATTTGCTTTGCCTTCATTTTTTACACCTTCACCGTTTGCACCATGACATGAAGCACATTGTTGTTCATAAACAACTTTACCTTTTACAGGATCAGCAGCTTGAGTTTTAATCATTTTTCTGTCAATTGGGCTTAAACTTCTACCTTCTAATTTATCAACTCCACCAACTGGATAGCCTTGGCTCAACCAATACATATAAGTCTGCATTGCTTTCATTTCTTTACTATCAAGTGGTAATTTTTTACCGTTCATACTTCTTTCCATACATCCATTAATTCTATCAGCAAGTGTACCTATACTATTACCTCTTGCTCCATACTGTGGAAATGCAGCAAAGATTCCAATATATGATGAAGAATAAGGTTTTGTTCCAGCATCTAAGTGACAACTTTGGCAATTTAAATTATTACCAGCATATCTCATTTTTGAGTCTTTTACTTCTGGACCTATGTATTTTGAAGTATGAACTATAAGTTCTTTGCCATACTTTACTAACTCTCCAAATTCATTATTTGGAATATTTTTTTCATCTGGAATTTTATATTCCAATTTCTCATCTGATTTATATCCAGTATCTGAATGCTCTTTTAAAACTTTTGCATCAAATGCAAATAAAGAAGTAACACATAACGCAGATAATGTAGCTACAGCAATAATCTTTTTCATAAATAATTTCCTCCTACTATTTTGAATAGAAGAATATTATAGTTGTTGTGTAACTTGAAAATAACAAAAGTATTCTTAATTTATTTTTACAATACAAATTTTTTATTTAATCCATTCTTCTATAAAAACCCTATTTCTTCCACTGTCTTTTGCTTTATATAACAATTTATCTGAATATTTATACAAGTCTTTTTTAAGAATATTCATCTCACAATTTTTATTAAAATCTACAAAAACAACTCCTATTGAAACTGTTATAAATTGAGATACAGAATTCTTTTTATGTTCAATTTTTGTATCTTCTATAGATTTTCTTATATATTCAGCAAATTCATATATATTTTTTTCATTATTCATAGTAAATATTGCACTAAACTCTTCCCCACCCATTCTAAAAGAAAAATCACTTGGACGTTTTAAGTTTAATATTAAAATTTTACTTATTGTTTGTAATACAATATCTCCCTCTTGATGTCCATATGTATCATTATAGAGTTTAAAATAATCCACATCTAAAGAGAGTAAACAAAAAATTGTTTTATCTCTTTTAGCTCGATTCAGCTCTTTATAAAATATATCATCAAAATATCGTCTATTATAAAGTTTTGTAAGTGGGTCTGTAATTGAAAGATTTTCTATAAATTTCTTGTTTGTAATATCATGTCTAATTGCATAATATCCAATAATATTTCTATTATTATCATAATCTGGATAGATAGTTGAATCTGTCCAATAGAAACCTCCATCTTTTGTTTTATTTTTCACCTCTGATTTCCAGATTTTACCACTTGTTATTGTTTTCCATAAAGTTTCATGTACTTCTAATGGAGTGTCTTCATGACGCATAACTACATGTGATTGTCCTATTAATTCTTCTTTAGAAAAACCTGATATTTTACAAAATGCTTCACTAACATCAGTTATTATTCCATCTAAATTTGTTCTTGATATTATTATATTTTCATTTACAAGGTTAATATATTTTTCCAATTTTTTTTGAACTTCTTTTATTGCTGAAATATCAATACCAACAGAAATTATATATTCTACTTCTTCATATTCATTAAAAGTAAAACTATTTGACCAAGTATAAAGAGCGTTAGATTCATTTTTAGATATTAATGTATTTTCATACTCTTTTGGATAATCATTTATACTTTGATTAATAATAATTGATTTTAGATTATCATCTTTAAAAATATCCCAAATTAATTTACCTTTTAATTCAGATTTTTTATAACCTGTTAATTTCTTAACAGTATCATTTACATTATAAACTTCATATTTATTATTTAATACGAGTATGGCACTACTTGTATTATTAATTAGAGCTATCTGAAAATCTCTTTCTTTTTTTAATTGTATGGTTGAATATTTTAATTCTTTAACTAATTCTTCAAGTTCATTATTTCTTTGAAATATTTTATCTTGCATGATGAATAAAGTATTTGTTAAAATAGAAACTTCATCTATAATATTTTCATCTTTAATTATATTAACTTGTTTGTTTTTTGCAATTTCCTCTGCTGATAAAGTTAAAGTAGTAAGTCTTTTTGTTAATCTATAACCAATAATATAGGCAATGATTGTGCTGAATAAAATTTCTAATATCATTAGAAAAAATGTTCTATTTCTATTATCTTTTATAACTTTGTAAATATCTGATAATTCATAAAGAATTTGTACATTTGCAATTATTTTTTTATTTATATCTATTGAAAATGATTTTAACTGAAATATTTCTTCATTTATTTCTATATTTGTAATATTTTTATCAAGAATATCTTTATACATAGGATTTTCATCATGTATATGAGAAATTGCTATGTTACTATTATTTACTATTCTAACTGCAGCAATATAATCTATTTTAGTAAAACTCTCTACGGCATTATCAATTGTTGCTAAATCGTTAATTATCAAAGGTGTTTTAATAAGCTCATTAAAAAGTTTACTGCTGGATTCAATATTTGTTCGAACTAAAGAATTTGAAAGATTATTCAATGATGAAAAATTTAAAAATACAATCAACGAAATGAATAATATTTCAAATATAACAAAAGATAAAATAAACTTATATTTAAAAGATAATCTCATTCTACTCTTTTGGTAAAGATAATTCTTTTGATATATCTCTTACTATATCATACTCTTTATCATCCGTTTTGATAATATTTTTCATACTCAAATTTTCTAATAAATCTTTTGGAATATTTAGAAAAGCATTAGTAAATTTTTTTTGTAAATCTTCTGATATTGATTTATTAAATGCAACCGGATGACTTGGATATGCCTGTGTTCTATAAAGTATCCTTAAAGCTTCTTTTGCTTTTATGTCTTCTAAGGCATCAAATGTTCTTTCAATTCCACCACCAACATCTCCAATTCCTCTAGCAATTCCTTTATATACAGAGTCATGAGAATTAACATAAGTGAATTGTTCATTTTTCTCAATATTTATATTATATTTTTTTGATAATTCATATTTTGTAAGAAGAGTTGCAGCAAAAGCATTTGGAGAAGCAAATAAAATTTTTTTACCTTTTACTTCTTCAATATTATTTATCATACTATTTTTGTTTACAACTAAAATACCAACTAAGTTTTCATCAGCTCTAATTTTTGCTTTGTATCCTTTTTTTTTATTTGCAACAAGATAATGATATGGATTCATATAAGCAATATCGTAACCACCGGAATAAAGTACCTCTTCAAATTTTGAAATAGAGCTTTCGATTTTTAAATCAATTTTTTGCCCTGTTTCTTTTTCAAGATATTGAATAACAGGAGTCCATGATTTTATAAGAATAAGTGGACTTTGTTGAGGAACAACGCCAAAAGTAAGCGCAGCATATAAACTTGACGAGATTAACTGAGAAATAAAAAAAGATAATAAAATACTTTTCATTGAGAACAACCTAAATAGTTTTATATTTATATTCTCTTAATTATAGCATTAAAAAGTACGCAATCTACAATATATTGCAATTATTTCTCTTTTGTTTTTTTTATTACTAGAGGAATAATTATTCTAAAAAGAGCTCCAGTGTAATTTTTTCCTTCAAATTCATAGTTATCATTTGAAACTTCAATTTTTGCATCCATATTTTCAACTATTTGGCTACTCATGTATAGACCCAACCCTGTTCCCTCATTATCTTTTTTTGTAGTAAAATAAGCCTTAAATATTTTATCTTTGATTTCTTCAGGAATTCCTCCCGCATTATCTTTAATTTCTAATACTATATTTTTTTCTTTTTTTAGAACATTTATAAAAATCAATTTTTCATAATCTAAATCTTTTTTTACAAGTTCATCTCTTGCATTATTTAATAAATTAATTATTATTTGAATCAATTCATTTTCATAAGTATTTATTTTTATGTTATCTCCACTTTTAACAATTTTTATTCCATTAGAGATAAATTGAGAGCCAATTAAATTTATAACTTTATCTATAATATCTAAAATTTTAAATTCACTTTTATTTTTATTTGGTTTATAAAAATTTCTAAAATCATCAATAGTTGTTGATAAATATTGTACTGATTTATTTATTTGTTCCAATCCTTTAATCAAAAAATCATCTTCTAAAATATTCATCTCTTTTTGTAGTTTCATTCCAGTTGAAGATGCTGAAATAGATGATAAAGGCTGACGCCATTGATGAGCTATATGTCCTATCATTTCTCCTAAGGCTGCCATTTTTGATTGTTGAGCTATTATATTTTGTTGTTTGGTTTTTTCGTATTGATATTTTTTGAATTTACTTCGTAGAATTTCTGTAAAATATATAGATATAATCAAAAGGAATATAATCAAAAAAAATGTAAACACAATTGTTTTAAAAAGGTATTCTTTAAATTCTCTATTTAATTCTTCCTTTTTATCATTTATAGCTTTTTCCATATCATCTTCATAGAATCCACTTCCTATCATCCATGACCAATTATCTAAGCCTTTTACAAAACTTATTTTTTTAATTGATTGCTCACCATTTGGCTTTTTATTTTGGATATAAGAATAAAAACCTTCACCTTTTTTAGATATTTCAATTAAATCTTCTATTACTTTTTTTATTTCAACTGTATCGTTATTTTTAACAGCATTTTGACCTACAAAATCTTTATTAATATGACTTAAATAAATCGAGTCATAATTTATAATAAATATATATCCATTATTTTCAAATCTTATTTCTCTAATATTTCTTAAAACTTTTTCTTGAACCTGTTTTTCAAAATCTTCTAAATACTCTCCCGTACCTATAAACCAACCAAATTGTTCAAGATTTCTAACTAAACCAATTTTCTTTCTTTGAATATCTCGATTTATTGGATTGTACCAATACCATTCATAAAAAGCTTCATTACTTTTTGATAAAAGAGCTGTCATATCTTTTATAATATATGAACCTTTTGCATCTTGATAATTCAAAAAATCTTTACCCTCAAGTTCTTTGTTATATGGCAATAATATATTTTTTCCACTATTTTCATAAATGAAATAATATCCTCTACCACTATTAAATCGCACATTTCTTAACGCATCTACAACCAATTTTTTAATCTCATCAATATTTTTATCTGGATTATTTTTATACATATTATCTGCTATATTATATGAGGTATCAATTGCTTCTTTCAAAGTTCTTTTTAATTCTAATTCTGTAGATTCTTGTTCTCTTTTAATATAATCATAAACCTCATGAACTCTTTGTTTGATAATCTCTTCATTTTTTTTAGTATATTCCAAACAAATTTTTTCTTTATCTTTTTCAAACCTTTTTTTATTTTCAAAAAAAGATATTGCTAATATAAAAATTGTGATACTCAAAACAAAAATTGTTGGAGCATATTTAATTATTTTTAATAGCTTTTTTTCATTTTCAAGTATCATTTATTCCCTTTTTATTAAGCGATAATTATAGCAGATAAATTGTTATTTATTAAAATAACACACTCTATTATTTACTATTTTAATCAAAGTAACAAATCACATAGGTTCATCTAAAAATATTAAGAGAAGATTATCAACTCACACATATGAAACCGCTCATTCTGAAAAATATAAAGAATTTTATGAAAAAATAATTTTGAGTATAAAACAGAATTATTACTTTAAAATTCTATTTTTTCCTGACCAATTCTATAAAGCGAAAAATCATACTTTATAGGATCAAGGCTATCAAACTCTTTTAGTTTATTGGTAATCATCAATGCTGATTTTAAATCGTAACTTTGTCTATCTAAAAGTCCTAATTTTTGTGATACTTTAAAAGTGTGAGTATCAAGTGGTAAAATCAAATCTTTTTTATTTACTCCACTCCAAAGTCCTAAATCTAGATTGTCATCACGAACCATCCAACGCAAAAACATATTCCATCTTTTATATGGAGCATTTCCTAACTCTTTTATAAGTCCTTGTTTATCCCTTTTAAATGGGCTTGAGATTAAAAATGTGAAACCTTGTGATTTGTGATTTGCTGTGTTGTGGATTTTTTGAATTAGAGCGTCAATTCCTTCTAAAATATTGTTCTCTTTTTTGTAGGCATTTACAAATATGCTATTTAAACTATCTTCATTTTTTAGTCGTTTAAAGGTTTTAAATACTATTTTTATATCTTGGGCATTTTGAAATCTATAATAGTGATTATTTAGCTCTTTATCTATTATCTCATCACTTTTTTTAAGAAGTGAAAAATCTAAACTATCTAAAAATTTCACTATTAATTTTGCATTTCCATAAGCAAATAAAGCACATAAAAGAATGACAAACTCATCTTCATATCTTCGTGCTACTAAAAGTGGATCTGGTTTGTCATAACTTATCTCAAAATCTTTATTTCTATTTTCTACTTCAATATCAAGAAGTGTTTTTATTTCTATATCTTTTT
Organism: Aliarcobacter sp.; assembly: GCA_028690445.1. Lineage (GTDB taxonomy): Bacteria > Campylobacterota > Campylobacteria > Campylobacterales > Arcobacteraceae > Aliarcobacter. The sequence continues at coordinate 53,049 of JAQVBE010000008.1, forward strand.
TTGTCATTTTTATCCAAAGTGCTTTTATATTTATAAAGTTATAATAGCATTTCAAAAATTTATACGGATTAAAGATAATGCAAAATATATTAATTACGGGTTGTTCTTCAGGTATTGGATTACAAACGGCACTCACATTAAAAGAAAATAATTACAAAGTTTACGCAAGTGCTAGAAAACAAAAAGATGTTGAAATGTTAAAAGATTTAGGTTTTAAAACTTTCAAAATTGATGTTAGAAACAAAGAAGAAATAACAAAGGCACTAAATAAAATCTTAGAAAATGATCTAAAACTTGATGCTGTTTTTAACAATGCTGGATTTGGGCAACCAGGAGCTGTTGAGGATTTAAGTGTTGAAGCTTTAAAAAAACAATTTGATACTAACTTTTTTGGGCTACATGAAGTGACTATTCAAGCTATGAAAATATTTAGAACACAAGGTTTTGGGAAAATCATTCAACATAGCTCAGTTTTAGGAATAATCTCTTTAAAATATAGAGGTGCTTATAATGCAAGTAAATACGCAATTGAGGGAATAAATGACACTTTAAGACAAGAAGTAATGGGAAGTAATATTTTTATTAGCATTATAAACACCGGTCCAGTAACTTCAAAATTTAGAGAAAATGCTTTAAAAAAATTCAATAAAAACATCACAATAAAAGGAAGTTTTTTTGAAGAGACTTATAAAAAAGAATTAAAAGCAAGACTTGAAACTACAGAAGATAAAGCACCTTTTAATCTTCCAGCTTCAAGTGTGGCAAAAACTGTTTTAAAAATTATGCAAAAATCAAAACCAAAACCCAGATATTATGTAACAACTGCTACTCATATCTTAGGCTTTTTAAAAAGAGTTCTAAGTACTTCTTTGATGGATAAATTACTAAATAAAATCTAATTCTTTTTCATCTGTAAAATCAATCTAGTAATAACCTGTCTAATTGCTAGATTTGAAGTTTGAAGTAATGCCTCTTTTGAATAGATTATTTCACTTTCATTATAAATATAATTATCAGAGAATAAAATATTATCTTTTGTATCTTGATATATTATTTTGTTGTTTTTATCTATAACTCTAAGTTCTATTGAAATTTTTATTTGTGCTTTTGAAGAAAAAAATGCTTTTTCTAAACTATATTTTGGAACAAAAAGATAAATATTATAATCACTTCCAAAAGATACAAATTTAGTTTTAAAAATTTTATCATTACTCATTTGAAGTTTAAATTCATTTTCTATTATATTTGATAAAGAAACACTATTATTATAATAGGCATCTTGCATTCTTAAATCTTCATTGTTTGAAAATTCTGGAGTAAAAAAAGTGTTAATTCCAATTCCCACATGACTTGAAACCAAACCACCAACTCCCAGCCCAATAGAGACAGGACTTCTATAAGTTTGAGGAACTCCTGCTATGATGATATTATTATTTAAAGATATAGAATTTATTTCATCTAAATTTAGATTTTGTTTAGAAGTACATGCAGTAAAAAAAGCTAAAAAACAGATCAAAAAAATTTTATTTATATATTTCATAAAAGACTCTTCTTAGTTTTGGATAATCTCTTTTTTGTTTGCTAAACCTTGTAGATAATCACTAATTTGTATTAAACAAAATGTGATTAAAAATATCATAAGACCTGGAAAAAAACTAACCCACCAAGCTATATCAATAACAGCTTTCCCATCACTTAATAAACTTCCCCAAGACATAGATGGTGGATTTACTCCAAGACCTAAAAATGAAAGCCCAGATTCAGCTAATATTGAACCGCCAACTCCAAAAGTAAATGAAATAAGAAAAATAGGAGCTAAAAGTGGAGCAAAATATTTAAAAATAATCTTAAAAGTAGAAACATTTGCAACTTTTAAAATCTTAATAAAAGGTTTATTCCCAATAGCAAAACTCTCACTTCTTATCATTCTAGCCATTCCCATCCAACTTGTAATTGAAATAACTATAATTAAAATTAAAGCGGAAGCTTGAATATATGATACAAGTGCTAAAAGTAGAAAAAAAGTAGGAAATGTTAGAAATAAATCAATCATAATTGTAATAGTCTTATCAATGTTACCCTTAAAATATCCGGCATTTATTCCAATAAAAAGTCCAACTATTGATGAGATAGAAGCTGCTAAAAATCCAATAATTAAAGAAGTTTGACCACCATTTAAAACCCTTGCAAACATATCTCGACCTAATCTATCAGTTCCAAATAAATGCTCAAATGAGGGAGCTTGTAGGATTTTTGTTGGGTCAAGTTGATATGGAGAAATAGTGTATACAAAAGGCAGTAAAAAAATTGCTAAAATAACTGCTATTAATAAATATAAAGCTACTTTAAACATATTTTATACTTCTATTCTTGTGTGTAAAAATAATAAGAAAGTGCGCTTTTACCGAAATTCTTAGTTTTATTTAGTGAAAATTTACCTAAAATTTCTGGCATTTCTAAACTAGAAACATGCTCAACAATAATCATATAAATATTATCTACTTCAATATTTTTAATCATTGTAAAAGATTTTTCATAAATATCTTCCATTCCATCTCTATAATCAAATGGAGGATCAATATATAAAACAATTTCATCTTGTGAATTTCTTAAAAAATCAATAAACAAAGGAGTTTGTACAAAAGTATTTCCTTGAACTGTTTGACATTTTTCCATATCAACAGCTTTACAGTTTTTTAGTAAAATCTGATATGAATTTCTATCAAGTTCAACAAAATATGCTCTTTTTGCACCTCGACTAATTGCTTCTAATCCAATAGAACCGCTTCCTGCAAAGGATTCTATAAAAATTTTATCAATTATATCAAACTGCAAAACATTAAACAAAGACTCTTTTAATCTAGCTTTTGAACTTCTTGTTACATCTAATGATGGAAGTTCTAAAATCTTTCCTTTATATTTACCTGCAATTATTTTTGTTGTTGGCTTTTCAGTTTTCATAATTTATACCTTAATTAAGATTTATTTATCTAGCATAACTTTCGGCTCTAATTTCTCTAATTACATTAACTTTAATTTCACCAGGATATTGAACTTTTTGCTCAATTTCTTTTGCTATTTCCGTTGCTAATAAAATAGCTTCATCATCATTTATAAGCTCAGCTTTTACAATAACTCTTACTTCTCTTCCCGCATTTATTGCATAAGCATTTAAAACACCCAATTTACTTGTAGAAATATTTTCAACTTCTTCAACCCTTTTTAGGAAACTTTCTAATACTTCTCTTCTAGCTCCTGGACGTGCTGCGCTTAAAGCATCAGCTGCGCATACAGAAGCTGATTCTACATTTATTGGTTCTTCATGACCATGGTGGGCGTAAATTGCATTTATAACTGTATCACATTCATCATATCTTTTACAAATTTCAGCACCTAATTGTACATGTGAACCTGGCATTTCATGAGTTAAGGCTTTTCCAATATCATGTAATAATCCAGCTCGTCTAGCTAAAATGGCATCTCCACCCATTTGAACTGCTAATAATCCCGATAAATGAGCAACTTCTAAAGTATGCGCTAAGGCATTTTGACCGTAAGAAGCTCTATATCTTAATCTTCCAACAAGTTTAACTAATTCAGGATGCATTGTTTTAATTCCAAGTTCTAAAACAACATCTTCACCCTCTTTTTGGATATTTTTGTCAAATTCTGATTTTACTTTTTTATAAATTTCTTCAATTCTAGCTGGTTGAATTCTTCCGTCTTCAAGTAATTCTTTAATTGTTTTAGTAGCAACAGCTCGTCTATAAAGATTAAAGGATGAAATTGTAATAGTATTTGGTGTATCATCAATGATAATATCAACACCCAATAACATTTCAAGAGCTTTTATATTTCGCCCTTCTTTTCCTATTATTTTTCCTTTTGTTTCTTCATCATTTATAGGAATATTATTTATTAATCGTTCAGCTGCAAACTCACCTGCATATCTTGTAACTGCAAGTGAAAGCATATTATTAATTTCATTTTTTGCATTTTGTTCTGCAATTTTGTATTTTTTTCTAAAAATTGAAGAAATTTCGGCTCTTGAATCCTCTTTAACTTTTTTAAGCATCAATTCTCTAGCCTCAAGTAAAGTTAAACCAGAAGCATTTTCAAGTATTTTTATGGCTTCAAAAGTTTTATCTTCATAAGTCTTCTTCTGTTGTTCTATTCCTTCTTTTAAACTTGTAATTTTTCTGTTTTTTTCAACTATCTCATCTTTTTCTTGTTTGATAATTCTTAATTCAGATTCTAAATGTTCGTTTAATTCTCGTTCTTTTTTTTCTATTTTAGAAAGCATTACGTCATACTCTCTTCTTGCGTGTTTAAATTCTCTATCACATTCGAATTTTGCCTTTAATTGAGCATCTTTTAAAGAAACTTCTGCTTCATGCTCAATCACTTTTGCTTTTGCTTTTGCTTGTTCAATAAAAATTTGAAATTTTGCTTTATCTAATTTTTTTACAATAAATATGCTTAATGCAGAACTCAATACTCCTACAAAAGCAATTACTAGTATATATTCCATATTCAAAACCTTAATTTGTTATTATGTAATTAGCTTGAATATCGTAATTATCAGATAGAATTTTTTCACTCTTGCAAAGTACTAACTGTGTAAAAACTGTTATTGGTCTATAGTTTAAACTATCGAAAAATCTATCATACATACCTTTTCCAAAACCTATTCTTTTTCCTAGTTTATCAATTCCAACTACAGGAACTATTGCTAGGTCAATTTTTTTGGCTTTAAAAAAAGAGTTATTTGGTTCTTTTATTCCAAATCTCTTTTTGTACAAGGGTAATCTATATTTAACAATTTTAAAACTCTCCCCTTGCATAAATGGCACATAAACTTCTCTTCTTTTTGTTTTTCTTAAACTATTTATCAACGGTTTTACATCAACTTCTATATCCATAGGGATATATAATAAAATATTTCTCGAATCACTCTGTTTTATAAAGTTTTCTAATTTTTTAACAATTATTTTATTTTTGTAATACTTTAAAAAAAGGCTTGCAAACTCTAATCTCTTTATACACGATTTTCTAAAATCACTTTTGTGATTATTTTTCATATTTAAGCCTCACTTGGGTAAAATCTCTACCCAACAAATAATTTTACCCAAAGGAATTAAAATGCAGTTTAAAACTTTAGCATTTTTGTCAATTTTATCTATTTTATTATTTACAGGGTGTGATTCAAAAGATAAAGATGAATCTTCAAAGGAAGAAACAGCTGTAAAAAGTAGTAATAGAGTATCAGAATTTCAACTAAAAACTACAAATGACACAATAGTAAATCTAAAATTAGAAAATGATAAGATAATCGCAAAAGATTATCCAAACAAGATAGTGTTGTTAAGCTTTTTTACAACTTGGTGTCCACCTTGCAAAGCAGAAATACCAAATTTAATAAAAATACAAAATGATTATAGAAATGACCTTGTAATTATTTCCGTCTTACTTGAAGAAATGAAAACAAACAGTGAAATCAAACAATTTGTAAAAGACCATAATATAAATTATGAGGTAACAAATGCACCTGAAAATATGGATCTTGCAAAAGCAGTAGGAGGAATAAAATCAATTCCAACTATGTTTTTAATCGATAAAGAAAATACAATATTTCAAAAATATGTAGGATTAGTTCCAAATGAAATGATGGAAATTGATATTAAAAAAGTATTAGAAAAATAAAGGTAGAAAATGTTTAGTTTTTTTAAAAAGAAAAAAGATAATGCTATAGAAAAGGAAGAGTTTCCTTTAGAAATAAAAGAAAATACTATTCAAGGAAGCAAAGTTCAAAATGAGCAAACAAAAAGCTTTTTTTCAAAAGCACTAGAAAAAACTTTTGAAACTATAAAAATTGTTGTTCCTCAAAAAAAAGAGAAAATATCTTTTGATGATATTCAAGAACTTTTAATTGAAGCAGATATGGAATATGAAATTATAGAAAAAGCAATGAATGGTCTTCCCCATGAAATCACAAGAAAACAGTTAAGACATAGACTTGTAATGCTTTTTGAACATGCTCCAAAAGTTGACCTATCAAATTTACCAAAACCATTTGTAAGACTTATAATTGGAGTTAATGGTGCTGGAAAAACTACAACTATTGCAAAGCTAGCAAATATCTCTAAAAAAGATGGAAAATCCGTTATTTTGGGAGCAGGAGATACTTTTAGAGCAGCAGCAATTGAGCAACTTTCTACATGGGCAGCGAAATTAGATGTTCCAATTATAAAAACAAAACAAGGACATGATGCAAGTGCAGTAGCATTTGACACTATAAGTGCAGCAATTGCAAGAAATATTGATAATGTAATTATTGATACAGCAGGAAGATTACAAACGCAAACAAACTTAAACAATGAGCTTAAAAAAATAGTAAAAGTTTGTACAAAAGCAATGCCTGACGCTCCTCATCAAAAACTTATGATTTTAGATGGTACACAAGGAAATACAGCAATTGCACAAGCTCGTGCATTTAATGAAATGGTTGGAATTGATGGAATTATCGTTACAAAACTTGATGGAACTGCAAAAGGTGGAGCTTTATTTTCTATTTCAAATCAACTAGAACTTCCAATTTTTTATGTAGGAATTGGTGAAAAGCAAGATGATTTAATTGCATTTTCTCCAGATGACTTTGTTGATAGTTTACTAGATGAAATTTATACACCAGAAAAATAAAAAAAGGAATTAATTTTGAAAGCAAAAAACAAATCTTTTATTGAAGACGTAGTTATACTTTTTATTCTTGGAATCATAATATATTTTATTTATAGCTTCTTTTTCTCAACAGAAGAAAAAGTTGAAAAAGTTAAAATAGTAGAAAATAAAACTACAATAGAAAAAAAAATAAATATTCCTACACCTAAAGAACCCATTATAAATGAGATAAAAAAAGAAGAAGAAATCATACCAACACCAGCTGTTACAATTCCAGTTGAAACTCCAAAAACAGAAAATCCTGTTGAGACAAAAGTTAACACAGTGATTGAAGAAAAAGTATCTACATCTGAAATAACTGACCCAAAAGCAAAAATTGAGTTATTTTATAAAACTATAAAAGAAAATATTTATAAAAATATAGATAAAAATGTAGATAAAGATAAAATAAAAACAGGTGAACATATTGAGTTTAGGCTAACTATTTTAAAAGATGGTGGGTATGAGCAATTAAATTCTACAAAAGGTGATAAAGATTATTTTGAACTATTTAGATCATCAATAAAAGAGGCTTTCCCAGTAAAAATTGATAATTCTTTAAAAGAGAGTTTTCCTAGATATTTTAGAATGGAAATAGTATTTTAAGAGGTTTTTTTAACCTCTTATTATCTTAATTGTAATTCTTCTAAAAACTTTTTATATGGTTCATTCCAACAACAATTATGTGTCGCATCATAATATTTATAAATGATATTATCTTTATTTTCAAACTTTGATAAATAAGATAAAAATATCTCTTTAGGAATAACATCATCTTCTTTTCCGATTAAATGATATTGTTTAATATTTTCAAGCCCTTTTGTATAATCTGCTGGATTTAATGATTCATTTAATCTTGATATATTATGTATTGTAGTCCATTTAAGAATATCAACATTTCCAGCTATAGTAATTAACATATTTATATCTTCTCTTCTTGAAGCTACCAAAGTTACAATTGCTCCACCACCTGAATATCCAATCAAAGTAAAGCTTCTATTTTTGTAATTATCTTTTAAATTATTTAAAGCTTCATCAAAACTTTTTATAACTTTTTCATCAAATCTATTACTTGTCCAGTATTTTTTACTACATTCATTTGAGTTTATATATTGACAAGGTCTTGCAATGTAAACTTTGCACTCACTTTCACTTGTATCTTGATTCATAAGTTCTAAAGCAGTAGGAGTTATTGGTGTGGGATTTGCAGATATTGTAGTTCTTGTAATCCAAGATAAACCATCTCCTTCTATATAAACTTTTAAGTCTTTATTTTTGCAATTATTAGGAGTTTTTTGTAAAGAAAATAAAGCAAAAGAAGACGTTTGTATATTTACTTGTGTAAAGTCTTTATTTGAAAGTGCAAATAAAGATTCTTTTCTTTCTTGCAAAGTCGGAATACTGCTTAAACACCCAGTAAATATAAAGATTATTATTAAAAAAGAGAAATTAATATTCATTTTTATTTTAATAATAAATCCATTTCTTTAGCCAATGCTTTTCTTTTTGCAAGATTAATCAATGCTTCTTCAGACTCAATATAACTTGCATCTTTTTCAGGAATAAATTTTTCAATAAAAATAATTTGAGTACCAACATCTTTTAAATTTACTTTAACAATATCACCTTCATTCTTATCTTTTAAGGCTGTTATAACTTCAATATTTAATTTATTTACATCCACTAAATCTGTTAAACCATCTTTTTGTTTTGAAGCTAAATCATTTGAAACTGATTTTACATATTTTATAAAAGATTCTTGTTTATCTTTTTTATTTTTTAATCTATTTAAAGCTGCAATAATTTTATCCGCATTTTCTTCGTAAGTTACTAAAATATTTCGTAATTCATATTTTGCTACAATCCTTGGTTTTTCTGCTTTATAAAGCTCTTTTAACTCTGTATCAGTTGGGACATAACTTCTTAAAAATTTTTCACTCCAAATATCAACTGTAAGAATATTTTTTGCAGTTCTTAAATTAATATCATTTTTCATTATATCTTTTTCTAAATTTTGAGATAATTTAACAACAGTGTCATACTCTTTTGTTAAAGCTTCTTTTACCTTTGCTTCTTGTTTATAAAAATCAACTTTATGCTTTTGGGCAGTATAAGAAGCTACTTCTTTTTCATCTGAAAATAAATTAATATTAAATAAAATACTACATAAAAATAAGGCTGTAAATTTTTTCATCTTTTTCCTTTAAATATAAAAATTAGAAATTAAGTCTAAAAGAGACATTTCCTGAATATCCTTCAAAATTGCCATCTTTACTTCTATCATAATCAACACCTATCATTACACTTGTAGATTCACTAAGTGTTGTTTTAACTCCAAATCCTGCATTAAACATAGTTTTGTTTAAATCTTGTGTTGGTGTTACAAATTGACTCCCACCACCTACATATTGAGCTTTTATATCAGCATTTGTATCGCCAAAAGCATTATAAGCTGCTAATTTAAATTCTGGAACAATTACAGTATCTCCAATATTTAAATTCGTAGAAAGTTTAGCTCCAACGCCTAGAGTACCTTTATTTACTTTTACAGAATCAACTTTTAAAGCATCATTTTGATGTGAAGTACCTTTTTCAATATAACCTTTTTGATTTAAATTTCCATATTCAAGAGAAGTAAAAGGTGTTAAAGTTGCTAAATCTTCAAAATATACTCTATGACCTACTTCAACTTTAGCAGATATTTGATCAGCATCAGATGAAGATGATAATTTACCAGAATTTGCAGTTCTTATTGAATCAGTAGAGTGTTTTGCATAAGATAATATACCATCTACATAGGTATCACCAAAATCCATTGATCCATAAGTTGAAAGCTGAACACTTTGAGTATCTGAACTATCTCCACTTCTAAAATCTGTTTGATCTATTTTTGTATTTGCTTGTGCTAATGCTAATCCTATCGTTGCGCCATTTCTTAGAGTTCTATCAAGTCCTGCAACAAAACCTAAAGTAGTTGATTCATATCCGTCATAATCTTGAACTTTACTTTGTGTTGCTTTTGAACCCATTGCTTTTATCCATAATGAATTATTTAAAGTATATGTTCCTGATGAATATCCTGAATAACCATATGGAATAAAATCGGTACTTGAAGAAAGTTTTATATCAGATATTCTATCTTTTATTGTTGAGGCTACTAAAGTTGATGCAGTAAGAGAAGATTGAATACTTGAGTTATTTGCAACAGGTGCTAATAATTTTTGTATTTCTATCATTTGTGCTTTTTTCTCAGGTGTTAAATTCACTCCACCATCTAAAGCTTCAATTTTAGTTCTTATATTACCTAAAGCTTCTTTTTTCTCTAATGTAGCAAGTGCTTGTGAAGCTCCATTTGAATAATGTTCTCCAATACCTGATTTTACAATATATAAATCTTCAGCCCCATATTTTCCACCACCTGTTCTATCAGCAAATAAAATCAGATTATTCCCATCCACTTTAATTATTGAATCAATGATACTATTATCACTAACTTTTCCATTTGCTTCTGTTCCCAAATAAGTTCCTGAAATACTATTTGCAGAAATTAAAGTATAACTTCCAGCACCATATAAAGTACCTTCATAATTAACTTTTATTATTGCATTATTATCAATTGTTAAAGTATTAGTTGCAATACTTCCAGAAGGAGCACCAGCTGATGAACCACTAGCTGTTATATCAGAAGTATATACTTTAAATCCAGTTAATGAATTAGCTGCTAATGCTAAGTTCTCTGTAATTTTTATATCATGAGTATTTACATCTAAAATAGAATTTGCTCTTACAGTTAAACTTCCGTCAAATTTAACATCATCCTTCATGTCAAGTATTGTTTTATTTGTTCCATTTCCAATATAAGTATTTTGGGCATATATATCTTTATCTAAATTTTGAGTATAAGTATTTGCAGTAGAACCAGCTGATCCAAAAGTTACATTTTTAAGTCTTTCTGAACTTGTACCAATATCTGTAGTAAGTAATGTTGTACCTAAGAAATTTAATGAACCAGTATCAGTAGTTGCTGTAGTAACGGCAACAGGAGATGAAGAAACTATTATATTTTTACCATCAGATACATTTACTACACCATCTGCATCATAAATTAAATCACCAGTTAAATTTCCTTCAAAATTAACAGTACCTTCTCCGCTTACATGGAATGTACTTTCTTTTACATAAACATCATTTTTGAAAGTAACTATTTTACCATCAGCCCCTGCATAAATTTTTTCGAAAGTAGAATTTCCAGCAGTATTTCCACCTAAAACTCCTGTTATTATCGAACTTCCATCAAATTCTAAAATTGCATTATTTCCATTAACAAATTGAGTTCCAGCACTACCAACTGTTAAATTAACATCATCGCCTATTGCTAAAGTGCTAGCTTTATTATCAAAATCAACAGTTCCTATTATTCCCTCAGCAGAAGGATTTGTACTATTATCACCATTTAATACAACTTTTCCATTATCAGAATATTTTAAAGTTGATGCATATACCATATCATCAAAAGTAACTGTTTTTCCAGTTGCTCCTGCATTTATAGTATTTAAAACTTTATTACTTTGTCCAACTTCACCTTTAATATTTGAAGTTCCTTCAAAAGTTAATGTTCCCGTATTTGTATTATCTACCGTAATTAATATATTATCAGAACCTGTATTTATTAGATTTACGTTATCTTTTAGCGTTAAGGTTGCATTATTTCTGAGGTTTACAACATCCGCATAAAGTTCTCTAGCAAGTGCAGTATAACCTATAACAAGACCTGGTCCACCACTATTTTGTTGATTAGCCGTATTTATATTAAGTTCTTTAATTCCAGAAGCACCACTATTTATGCTATTTCCTGAAATTGTTCCATCACCTTGATAATTTATAATTCCAGTATTATTTGAAGCTAAAGTTTGAACTGAACCTAAAATACCTTTTCCATCTGATACATTTACCGTTGCATCTTTTCCAGCAAAATTAATACCTCCTGTTAGACCATTTAATAAATTCGCTGTTCCATTATCTGTAAATATAATATTTGTATTTGTTGTTCCAGATACTGTATTAAAATTTACAGCCCCTGCACCAATTTTAGTATTTGTCGCATAAACATCATTTGCAAAATTTGTTGTTCCAGTACCTGTATTTATTTCGACTAGCTTATGTGTTGAATCTCCAACTGTTCCACTTACTGTTTGATTATTACTTCCAACTAAATTTAATGTCCCTTTATTATCTACTGTTGTTGTAACATTTCCCGTTAATCCAGTATTTAAATTTGCTATTCCATTATCAGTGAATTGTAAATTAGAAGTTGTTGTTCCTGATACTGTATTAAAGTTTCCTGTTCCTGCTCCAATATTTGTATTTGTGGCATACACATCATTTTCAAATGTTACTGTTTTACCAGCTATTCCATTTGCGTTTATATTTCCTAAACTAGTTGTTGAATTCCCAACTGTTCCTGTTACTGTTGAGCTTCCATTAAATGTTAAATTCCCTGCTCCTGTAATAGTTGAAGTTACATTTGAACCATCTGTCATTATTAGAGTTGAATCTATTTTTGTATTAACTGCATTTACATCTCCAGCTACTGTTGTACTATGTCCAGTATTTGATACATTTAAATTACCTATATTCCCAACTGTTCCTGTAATTATTTGATCTATAATTCCTGTTGTTGTTAATGTGCCTACTCCTGCACTAGTCGAGTTTACCGCTCCGGTTAAATTACCTTTTATATCTACTGTTCCTGCTCCAATATTTGTATTTGTGGCATACACATCATTTTCAAATGTTACTGTTTTACCAGCTATTCCATTTGCGTTTATATTTCCTAAACTAGTTGTTGAATTCCCAACTGTTCCTGTTACTGTTGAGCTTCCATTAAATGTTAAATTCCCTGCTCCTGTAATAGTTGAAGTTACATTTGAACCATCTGTCATTATTAGAGTTGAATCTATTTTTGTATTAACTGCATTTACATCTCCAGCTACTGTTGTACTATGTCCAGTATTTGATACATTTAAATTACCTATATTCCCAACTGTTCCTGTAATTATTTGATCTATAATTCCTGTTGTTGTTAATGTGCCTACTCCTGCACTAGTCGAGTTTACCGCTCCGGTTAAATTACCTTTTATATCTACTGTTCCTGCTCCAATATTTGTATTTGTGGCATACACATCATTTTCAAATGTTACTGTTTTACCAGCTATTCCATTTGCGTTTATATTTCCTAAACTAGTTGTTGAATTCCCAACTGTTCCTGTTACTGTTGAGCTTCCATTAAATGTTAAATTCCCTGCTCCTGTAATAGTTGAAGTTACATTTGAACCATCTGTCATTATTAGAGTTGAATCTATTTTTGTATTAACTGCATTTACATCTCCAGCTACTGTTGTACTATGTCCAGTATTTGATACATTTAAATTACCTATATTCCCAACTGTTCCTGTAATTATTTGATCTATAATTCCTGTTGTTGTTAATGTGCCTACTCCTGCACTAGTCGAGTTTATCGCTCCGGTTAAATTACCTTTTATATCTACTGTTCCTGCTCCAATATTTGTATTTGTGGCATACACATCATTTTCAAATGTTACTGTTTTACCAGCTATTCCATTTGCGTTTATCTCTTTTAATTTATTTGTTGCATCTCCAACTTGTCCTGAAATAGTTGATGTTCCTGCTAGGTTTAATGTTCCTTGATTAGGAGCATCACTTGTTATTGCTGAATCTATATTTTTACCATCTGCTAGGTTTACTATTCCATTATCATTATATCTTAGAGCTGTTCCCGTATAATTACCATTTAAATTTACAGTCCCTGTTCCCTCTACATCTAAATATGTTGCATACACATCATTTGCAAATGTTACTGTTTTCCCAGCTATTCCATTTGCATTTATATTTCCTAAACTAGTTGTTGAATTCCCAACTGTTCCTGTTACTGTTGAATCTCCATTAAGTGTTAAATTCCCTGTTCCTGTAATAGTTGAAGTTACATTTGAACCATCTGTCATTATTAGAGTTGAATCTATTTTTGTATTAACTGCATTTACATCTCCAGCTACTGTAGTAGTAAATCCTGTATTTGATACATTTAAATTACCTATATTCCCAACTGTTCCTGTAATTATTTGATCTATAATTCCTGTTGTTGTTAATGTTCCTACTCCTGCACTAGTTGTTACTACATTCCCTGTTAAATCTGAATTTAAAACTACTGTTCCAGCAGCACTAAATTTTAAATCATCTACTGGACCAGTAGAAACATTAACTGCACTCTTAAAAGTAGTTGTACTACCTACTGCTGCAACATCTATTGAACCTGCATTTACAGTTCCATTAAATACTATATTATTACCATCAAGCTTTATGTTTCCATCACCTATTCCTGTATAACCAGATACAGTATTATTTCCTTGAAAAATTAAATTAGCTGTATAATCAATCGAAGATGGCGTTTGTGTTAAAGAATAAGTAGAACTACTTGAAACAGGAACTAAAGCAGGAGATGTAGGTGCAGAATAAAGAGTACTACCTTGTTTAGTAATATTATTTGCATTTGCACCAGATGCAAAAGTAAGCTCTAATTTTAATTTATCTGGATTTTGATTAAGTATATAAGCATCTTGTAATGGTCCATAATAATTGGCAGAAGTAGAGGTTGGAATATAAAAACTATTTGCCCAAGAAGTTGGAGCAAATATTACATTATCTGTAGTTGCAGCATTTCTTGTATCAGCATTATTACCATTAGTTGCTGTATTTGTTGCTGTTTCAACCGTAACACTACCACTGGTAAGATTACTAAGTACAGTACTTGTTCCCGTAAAATAATCTGTAGCATTAGCTTTTGTACTACCAAGTGTTAGCGTTCCACCTATTAAGGCAATACTGAAGGCTAAACCTATTTTTCCACCTTTTAAAATACGAAATCTCGTATTCATAACTCTGAATGAATTCATTCCTAGAGTTCTCCTTAGTTTTTCAATACATCATAATTGTACTTATTATACCTAAGAAACTCAAAAAATAGCTAATTTTAATTATAAAAAAAGCTATTTATTTTTCTAAAGTATCTCTCTATTCCATCAAAAGAGTGATTTCCACCCTCTTCTATTATAAGTTCTGTATCTTCAAGCTTTAAAGCTGCTTCAGTAAAATCTAAAACCTCATCTTCTTCTTGTAAAAGTGTTATAAAATTTTGTGGATTTTTAATATATGCTACTTCATAATTTTTTAAAGATTTTATATGACCTTTTGTAAATTCAAATCTTGAATTATCATAATAATTAGTAACAAAATCTACACCTTCATATCTATCCAAACTTCCACAAGGATTTACAGCTGGATTTATTAAAACTGCTTTTAAATCATACTTATTTGCTAAAAATAAAGCATAAAACCCACCCAAAGATGAACCAACTAAATAAACATCTTCTTCTTTACTTAAAAAAGCTTCTATAATTTGTTCTAGTGTATCAATCGCTAGATTAGGGATTGTAGGAAGTGAAATTGTAATAAGCTCATCTTCAAAATACTCCTTAAATTTTTGGGGTTTTGTTCCAAAACCTGAACTTGCAAATCCATGTATATATATTATCATCTTATTTTTTCCTATTTTTTAATTTCATTTCTCAAGGCATTTCGTGAAGCTTTATCAACAAGATTAAAAATAATATCAATCTCATTTTTTAAACTATTTTTTTTATGCCCTTTAACTTTTATAAGAATTATATTTAATTTATCTGTTTTTTTTAAAAAATCTTTATACAATTCATGATTATTCATAAGTTTTCCCGCTGATGAGTGAAAATTATTTTTTTCTAATCTTTCTCGTCTATCTTGTAAACCTATAATATTTTGACAATCAGTATAAATTTCTATAATTACATCTTTATCATTTATTTCTTCCAAACTCCAAAGTAATGTTTGAAGTTCTAGTTTTGTTGAAGAGGTGTCTTCAAATCTTTTTGTTTTTATATCTTTTTTCATCTCTTCAAAAGAAATATCTTTATCTTTTAAAAGTAAATAAGCACCAAAGCCTACTTTTTCTTGTGGGTTTACACTTGAATCTGTGAATAGTTTTATTTTTTTCATTTTGGATTGTATTGTATTTTATATTACAATCTGTCATATTTTAGAAAGGCTATAAAAAAAACTATTATAATTCCATCATAAAATAGCTAGGAAATAAAATGGCAAAAAAGAAAATATCACTTTTTGAGTGTCAACATTGTGGAGAGCAATCTACAAAATGGCTAGGGAAATGTCCAAATTGTGGTTCTTGGGATTCATTTATAGAATTAAATCAAGAGCAACAAGAGGTTTTAAAACACTCATCAAAAATTATAAACACTACTTCAAAAGCAGTACCAATTACACAAATACAACAAGATAATGTAACAAGATTTTCTTCTTTTAATGATGAGTTTGATTTAGTTTTAGGAGGAGGAATAGTTCCTGGAAGTTTAACTTTAATTGGAGGAAGTCCAGGAGTTGGGAAATCAACGCTTCTTTTAAAAGTTGCTGGAAGTATCTCAAAATCTGGGAAAAAAGTTTTATATGTTTCAGGAGAAGAAAGTGCTGGACAGATAAAACTGCGAGCAAATAGACTTGATGCAAACCATGATGATTTATTTTTACTTAGTGAAATAAAACTTGAAGAGATACAAGATGAACTTTTAAGACAAAATTATGAAGTTGTAATCATTGACTCAATTCAAACTATTTACTCTTCAAATTTAAGCTCAGCTCCTGGAAGTGTTTCACAAGTGAGAGAAATCACTTTTGAACTAATGCGTAAAGCAAAAGAATCAGATATTGCAATGTTTATAATAGGTCATATTACAAAAGATGGAAGTATCGCAGGTCCAAGAGTTCTTGAACATATGGTTGACACAGTTTTATATTTTGAGGGAGAAGCTAGCAGGGAGCTAAGAATGCTTCGAGGTTTTAAAAACCGTTTTGGTTCAACTTCTGAAATTGGTATTTTTGAAATGACAGCGGAGGGATTAATAAGTGCAAAAGACATAGCTTCAAAGTTTTTTGATAAAAGCAAAGCACAAGCTGGTTCAGCTCTTACAGTTGTTATGGAGGGAAGCCGTGCTATAATCTTAGAAGTTCAAGCACTTGTAACTGAAAGCACTTATCCAAACCCAAAAAGAAGTGCCACAGGTTTTGATGCAAATAGACTTACTATGCTTTTAGCTTTACTTGAAAAAAAGATTGATTTACCATTAAATAATTATGATGTTTTTATAAATATAAGTGGTGGAATAAAAATCAAAGAAAGTTCTGCTGATTTAGCTGTAATTGCTGCAATTATTTCATCTTTTAGAGATAGACCTATTTCAAAAGAATCAGCATTTATTGGTGAAGTTTCATTAACTGGTGAAATAAAAGATGTATATTCTATTGATTTAAGATTAAAAGAAGCACAAGCACAAGGTATGAAAAAAGCGGTAATTGCTCAAAAAACAAATCTGAAACTTGATATTAAAACTTATGCCGTTGACGAAGTTTCTAAAATGATAGAACTATTTTAAGGAAAAAAATGATTGATTTAGAGAACAATACACAATTTGAAATTGATGTTTCAAGTTTAGAAGATATTGCAAAAACACTTACAAATAAAGATATAGAACTTTTAGTTGTTAAAAATGATGAAATTCAAATTCTTAATAAAGAACACAGAAATATAGATAAAGCAACTGATGTTTTAAGTTTTCCAATGGATTTTGATTTTGAACATATGCCTTTAGGTTCGATTGTAATTTCAACAGATTTTGTTGAAGAAAAAGCCAAAGAGTATGGACATAGTTTTAATGAAGAGTTTTCTTTACTTTTTATTCATGGGATTTTACATCTTTTGGGGTTTGACCATGAAGTTGACGAAGGTGAACATAGAACTAAAGAAGAAGAATTAATAAAAGAGTTTAAACTACCAGATAGTTTAATTGTTAGAAACTCTTAAAATAGTCTAGTTTAAAACTAGACTATTTTGCACAGTTAGGACAAAGTCCATTAAATACTATATTTGTAGAATCAATTTTAAATGTAGTTAATTTTGAAGCTTCGCTTAAAATATTAGACGAATCCAACATAATATCTTCAATATACCCACAAGACGAACAAACCAAGTGAGCATGTTCTATTTTAACTAATTCATAAACTGATTTAGTATTTGGTATTTTTACCTCTGAAAGAAAAACTTTTTCAATCATAGCATTTATATTTTTATAAATAGTTGCTAATGATACTGATGGGAACTTAGATAATAGTTTTTTGTATAAATCATCAATGTTCATGTGACCGTTTTTATAAAGTTCTTCAACAATTGCTACTCTTTGTGGAGTAACTTTTAAATCATATTCTTTTAATAAATTTGTATAATTTGTCATTAAAAACTCCCTTTGCGCGAAATAATACTATTTTAATATTTATTTCCACATAAATTATATTTAGCTATAAATATATATTATTATAACTAGATATAAGAATTATAACATAAAAATTTTCAAAGGATAATAATTTTCTTTTAAGTTTGAATATTTTATAATTCTTAAATAATAATTATTATCCTTAAATAAAATATATTTTAATCTAGGTAAATAAAATTATAAAATGTTATAATAAAACAATTTAATGTAGGAGTTAAAATGAGACAATATGAAACTTATAAATGTGACAAATGTGGGAATGAAGTAGAAGTACAAAAAGTTGGTGGTGGAACTTTACACTGCTGTGGGCAAGAAATGCAGTGTATAACAACAGATTTAACTTCAGTCGTATTAATGAAAGCTTTTGCTGGGGAATCAATGGCAAGAAATAAATATGAATATTTTGCAAATGTAGCACAAAAAGAGGGTTATAGAGATATAGCTGAGCATTTCCAAAGAGCTGCAAACAACGAAAAAAGTCATGCTAAACTTGAATTAAAAGCATACAATGTTTTAAATTATGACAAAGAGTTTGGTAACACAAGTGAAAATCTTCAATACGCAATTGATGGTGAATCTTATGAAAATATAACTATGTATCCAGATTTTGCAAAAGTTGCAAAAGATGAGGGTCATGCAGAAATTGCAAAATTATTAACTATGATTGGTAAAATCGAAATCGAACATGAAAATATGTATAGAATGTTAAAAAATAGATTAGATTCAGAAAAAGAGTTTGTTAGTGATGAGGAAGAAGAGTGGATTTGTGAAGAGTGTGGACATATTCATAGGGGTAAAAAAGCTTTAAAAGTTTGTCCTGTATGCAAACATCCTCAAGAGTATCAATCAAGATTAAATTCTAAAAAATAGTTTAACCTCTAAAAAATAATATCTTCGATAACATTACAAAAAATTTATCGGAGATATATTTGTTAAAAATTCTATTCCTAGTTTTACTCACACTAACACTTAATGCTAATACTTTTTCTATAGCTTCATATAATGTAGAAAATTTCTTTGATTTAAATAATGACAATGATGAATATAGTGAATTTATACCAAACACTAAATCAAACTGGAATCAAAATACTTTTAATATCAAAGTTAATAATCTAGTAAAAGTTTTAAGCGATGTTGATGCTGATATTATAGCTTTACAAGAAGTTGAAAATAGAGAATTAATGCAACTTTTATTGAAGAAACTCCCAAATTATCATTATTTTTCTTTTATAAAATATCCAGATTCAGCTATTGGTGTGGGATTTTTATCAAAAATAAAAATAAAAGAAAATAGACAGTTAGATGTAAAATTTACTGCCAAAGTTTATAGACCAATACTTGAAACAACTTTTATATATGAAAATATTGAATTTAAAGTTTTTAATAATCATTGGCCATCGAAAGCTGTAGGAGAAAGTTATAGAATAAAATATGCAAAAGATTTACAAGAAAGAATAAATACTCTTCCAAAAGATTATGATTATATAATAGTGGGTGATTTTAACTCTGATTATAATGAAATGCAAACTTTTAAAACAAATCAAAAACTAAATAATAGTTTAGGAATCACAGGAATAAATCATATCTTAAACACAGTTTTAAATGATAATTTTATTACCTATGATGATATATTAAAAAATGAAAAAAGAGTTCATTACAATTTATGGTTAGAATTACCACCAAATGAAAGATTTTCAAGTAAATTTAGAAATCAAAACAATACTCCTGATAATATCTTGATTCCAGCTGCTTTATTTGATACAAAAAAAGTATCTTATGTTCCAAATTCTTTTATGGTTTTTAAACCTGAATATTTATATGAAAATAATATTGTAAAAAGATGGAAAATGAGTGAAGAAAGATTTAATAAAACTCATATAGGAAGTGGTTATTCTGATCATCTTCCCATTTATGCAAAATTTTCTGTGGATGAGAAAGATACTAATATTTTAAAAAAACAAGAAGTAAAAAGTCAAAAAAAAGAAGAAACAGCAAATATTTCAGATTTATATAAAAAAGAAAAATTAAGTCAAGATGTTATTTTAGAAAAAGTTGTTGTTATTTATAAAGATCAAGAAAAAGCAATAATTAAAAAAGCAAATGATAAAGCAATTTTTATTTTTTCTAATGCAAAGGAGTTAAAATTAGGTTATGAATATAACCTTCAAATTAAACAAATTTCTAATTATTACGGACTAAAAGAGATAAAAGAGTTTGCTATTTTAGATGAAGTTGAAAAAGTTGAAGATTATAAATCTTTATTTTTAAATGCTGAAAATATAGATATTTTTGATTTTAAATATGAAAATGAGGTTATCACAAACATAAAAGGTGTCGTAAAAAACTCAAAGTTATATTTAGATGAAAATAAATATATAAAAATATATTCAAATAAAAGAAATATACTACCAAGAAATGGGGAAACAATCACAATATTAACTGGTCATTTAGCATCATATAAAGGAAATATGCAAATAATTCTTTATTCTGAATCAGATTTTAAAATAGGATTTTAATGTTACTCAAATCAATTTTCACAAATAGTTCTGGAATTTTAGTTTCAAGGGTTTTAGGGTTTATAAGAGACCTTTTAACAGCATCTGTTTTAGGAGCGAATATCTACTCTGATATATTTTTTGTGGCTTTTAAACTACCAAATTTATTCAGAAGTATTTTTGCTGATGGTGCTTTTACTCAAGCTTTTATTCCATCTTATGCAAAATCAAAACATAAAGTTAGATTTTCATCTATTATATTTTTACAATTATTCGGATTTTTGATTATTTTATCTTTGTTAGTTATGGCTTTTTCTCATCTTGTTGCAAAAACAATTGCTATTGGTTTTGATGAAAAAAGTTTAGAGTTAGCAGCACCTTTATTTGCTATTAATTTTTATTATTTACCAATGATTTTTGTGGTTACTTTTATGGGAGCATTATTACAATATAAAAAACATTTTGCAACAAGTGCATATTCAACTGCACTTTTAAATTTAGCAATGATAGGTTCACTTCTAATTGCTCAAAATATGGAAAAATATGATATTACATTTTATTTATCTTATGGTGTTTTAGTAGGTGGTTTTTTACAAATATTAGTACATCTATATGCAGTAAAAAAATTAAATTTATGTAAAATATTTCATTTTAAAAAACATGAAGAAAAGGAAGAAAGCAAATTTTATAAAAATTTCTTTTCTGCAACTTTTGGTTCTTCAACACTTCATATTTCAGCATTTATAGATACGTGGTTAGCTTCATTTTTAATGAGTGGTTCAATATCTTATCTTTATTATGCAAATAGAATTTTCCAACTTCCCCTTGCAATTTTTGCAATAGCAACTTCAATAGCCCTATTTCCAATGGTTGCACGGGCTATTAAAAATAAAGAAGAAGATGTAGCATTAAGACTTATGAAAAAATCTGCCTTAATTTTATTTGGTTTATTATCTATTTCTGCATTTATTGGTATAACTTTTAATGAATTTATTATAAAACTTCTTTTTGAAAGAGGAGAATTCACAAGCGCTGATACTCAAAACACAGCACTAATCTTAACTATGTATTTAATTGGATTATTACCATTTGGTCTTGCAAAGATTTTTTCTCTTTGGTTATATGCCAAAGAACAACAGTTTTTAACTGCAAAAATATCAATGTATAGTTTAAGTTGTAATATTATGTTTTCTTTAATTTTAATCAAACCATTTGGTGCAGCAGGACTTGCGTTTGCAGGGACAATTGGAGGATTTGTACTATTTTTTCTAACAATAAAAGCTTTTGGTTTCAAAAAGTTTATAGTAATGTTTTCTAAGTCTTAATTATAATTAATCTTCCTATATTTTCTCTATGACTTTATTTAATAAGATTTGGCTATAATCCACCTTTTATTTAAATACTCAGGATTATTAATGAAAGACTTTTTTAAACAATATTCACCATATTATAAAAATTATAAATTATTCTTTTTTTACTCTTTTGTGGGAATTATTCTAGTTTCAGCTGCCACATCTGGAACTGCATATGCAATTCAACCTTTACTAGATGATATTTTTATCAACAAAAATAAAGAAATGCTTTATATGATGCCATTTATTATAATTGCGCTTTATACAGCAAAAGGCTTCGGAAGATATATGCAGGCTTATTATATTTCATTCATTGGACAAGATATTACAAGAATTGTAAGAGATAAGCTTTTTTCTCATGTTTTATCCCTTGATATGGATTTCTTTCAAAAAAAACACGGGGGAGAACTTGTAAGTAGAATTACAAATGATATAAATAGAATTCAACAAGCAATATCAAACTATGTTGCAGAATTTTTAAGTGAAATTTTAACAATAATTGGACTTATTGCCTTAGTAATTTACCACTCACCCGAACTTTCATTTTATGGACTAATAGTTTTACCAATCGCCTTTTATCCACTTTCTTTGTTAGCAAAAAGAATGAAAAAATTATCTTTTAAATCACAAGAAAGTAACTCAGATATTACTTCAAGTTTAAGTGAATCTTTTAATAATATTGAAATTATTAAAGCAAATTCAAGTGAAAAAATAGAAGCAACAAAATTTTCAATTCATAATATGATTTTTTTTAAATATAACATGAAAGCATTAAAAACAAATGAGTTAACTTCTCCATTAATGGAAATTATTGGTTCATTTGCTTTTGCCGCTGTTATTATTGTTGGTGGTTCAAAGGTGATTTCAGGTGAGATTACAACTGG
The DNA here is from genome assembly GCA_028690445.1 of Aliarcobacter sp. Classification (GTDB taxonomy): domain Bacteria; phylum Campylobacterota; class Campylobacteria; order Campylobacterales; family Arcobacteraceae; genus Aliarcobacter. Next base: position 75,944 of record JAQVBE010000008.1, read on the forward strand.
AACTTTTACATCTTTTATTGCAGCTTTATTTATGCTTTATACACCTATTCGAAGATTATCTTCTTTGTATAATAAAATGCAAGATGCTCTTGCTGCGAATGAAAGAATAAATGATATTTTTGCAAAAGAAGCAAATATTATTTCAGGAGAAAAAGAGTGTCCTTCTAATATTCAAACAGTGAATTTTAAAGATATTGCATTGAAATATGATGATTTTGTTGCATTAAAAAATATAAATTTAGAAGCAAAAAAAGGCGAAATAATTGCCCTAGTAGGAGACAGTGGTGGTGGAAAATCTTCTTTAATAAATCTAATCATTAGATTCTATGATACAAGTGCTGGAAATCTTTTATTAAATGATACTTCAATAAAAGACTTTAATATAAAATCCCTTAGAGAAAATATTTCAATAGTAACACAAAGAGTTTATATTTTTAATGATTCAATAGCTGCAAATGTAGCTTATGGTTATGAAGTAGATGAAATAAGAGTTATTGAAGTTTTAAAACAAGCTCATGCCTATGATTTCGTAATGAAAATGAAAAAAGGTGTACACACAATTTTAGATGAATTTGGAACAAATTTAAGTGGAGGACAAAGACAAAGAATTGCAATTGCAAGAGCTTTATATAAAAATCCACAAATACTAATTTTAGATGAAGCAACATCTGCATTAGATAACGAAAGTGAATCAATTATTAGTGAAGTTATTCAAGAAGTTAGCAAAAATAAAATCACTTTTATCATAGCACATAGATTAAGCACCATAAAAAATGCAAATAAAATTGCTGTTTTTAAAGCTGGTGAAATTGTTTGCATAGGTAGTGAAGTTGAGCTTTTAAACTCTTGTAAAGAGTATCAAAGACTACATAATCTAGCAAATATTTAATTATTTAAAAGTTAAAAAATATTAAAAACCAATATTTAATGATTTTTAGATAAAATGTATTAATTTAAAAAAAGGGATAAACTTTGATTAGTTACCAAACACTAAAGAAAATCTTATTTAAGTTTGAACCAGAAACTGCACATAATCTAGCAGAATATGGCTTAAGGTTTTTAGGAAAATGCAAAATTGCAAAAGCATATATGGAAAAGAAAAACTATATATCAAATCCTAAATTAACGCAAGAAATTTTTGGTGTAAGATTTGAAAATCCAGTAGGACTTGCTGCTGGTTTTGATAAAAATGCAACCATGATAAAATCTATGAAATCTTTAGGATTTGGATTTACTGAAATTGGAACAATGACACCAAAACCTCAAGATGGAAATCCAAAACCTAGAATGTTTAGATATCCAGAACAAAAGTCAGTTCAAAATGCAATGGGATTTAATAACAAAGGTGCCCATGAAGTTTTAAAAAATTTAAAAAAAGTTTATCCTTTTTCTATTCCAGTTGGTGCAAATATTGGAAAAAATAAATTTACTCCAGAAGAGTTTGCCCTAAGTGATTATAAAAGTTTAATCAAAAAATTTGAAGCAAATAGTGATTATTTAGTAATAAATATTTCAAGCCCAAATACTCCAAATTTAAGAGATTTACAAAATGAAAAGTTTATTACAGAACTTTTTACAATGGCAAAAGATTTAACACAAAAACCAATATTATTAAAAATCGCCCCTGATATGGAAGTTTCAATGGCAATTGATTTATGTAATAGTGCAATAAATGCAGGTGCAGCTGGAATAATAGCAACCAATACAACTATTGATTATAGTTTAGTACCAAATTGTCAAAATTTTGGTGGACTTTCAGGGGCTTGTTTAACACAAAAATCTGCAAATTTATTTAAAGAATTAGCTAGGGAATTATTTGGTAAAACAGTTTTAATCTCTGTTGGTGGGATTTCAAATGGAGTTCAAGCTTATGAGAGAATCAAAGATGGAGCAAATCTTATACAAACATATTCAGGAATGATTTTTGAAGGACCTTCTATGGTGCGAAAAATAAATGAAGAACTATTGGAACTAATGGCAAAAGATGGATATGAAAATATTTCTCAAGCTATTGGAGCTAATTTAAAATAAAAGGAATAAATTGATTAAAATATTTATTATTCAATTTTTATTATTAATTACAATTTCGGGAGAATTAATGAGTAGCAGTTTACCAAAGTATTATACAAAAACTTTAGAAAATGGTTTAGAAATAGTTGCAATACCCATGAAAAATGGTTCAGGTGTAATATCAACTGATGTTTTTTATAAAGTTGGAAGTAGAGATGAAAAAATGGGTAAAAGTGGGATTGCTCACATGTTAGAACATTTAAATTTTAAATCTACTAAAAATTTAAAAGCTGGTGAATTTGATGAAATTGTAAAAGGTTTTGGTGGTATGAATAATGCTTCTACTTCATTTGACTATACTCACTATTACATAAAATCAGCTTCAAAAAATATGGATAAATCATTAGAATTATTTGCAGATTTAATGGAAAATTTAACATTAAAAGATGAAGAATTTCAACCAGAGCGTGATGTTGTAGCAGAAGAAAGAAGATGGAGAACAGACAATAACCCAATGGGATATTTACAATTTAGATTATTTAATAATGCTTTTATTTATCATCCATATCACTGGACACCAATTGGATTTATGAATGATATTCAAAATTGGTCAATCACTGATATTAGAGATTTTCATAGTACTTATTATCAACCAAAAAATGCAATAGTTGTAATTGCAGGAGATATTGATGAAAAAGATGTATTTGCATCTGTTGAAAAACATTTTAAAAATATCAAAAATACAAAAGAGATTCCATCAAAACTTCATACAGTTGAGCCTGTTCAAGATGGAGAAAAAAGAGTAATAATAAATAAAGAATCAGCTGTACAAATGATTGCAATAACTTATCATATTCCAAACTTTGAACATGAAGACCAAGTTGCATTATCAGCTTTAAGTGAATTTTTAAGTAGTGGTAAAAGCTCAATTTTACAAAAAAAACTTGTAGATGAAAAAAGATTAGTAAATACAATTTATGCTTATAATATGGAATTAAAAGACCCTGGAATTTTCATGTTTATGGCAGTTGCAAATGAAAGTGTTGATGCTAAAGAAATTGAAAAAGAAATTTTAGATACAATTGCGCAAATCCAAAAAGGTGATATTTCTCAAAAAGATATTGACAAAATTAAAATAAACACAAAAGCTGATTTTATTTTTTCACTTGAAAGTTCAACAGAAGTTGCATCTTTATATGGTTCATATTTAGTAAGAGACAATATAAAACCTCTTTTAAATTATGAAAAAAATGTTGATAAATTAACTAAAGAAGATTTAATTAATGTTGCAAAAAAATATTTAGTAAAAAACAACTCAACAACAGTTATTTTAAAACAAGAAGAAAAATAAGAGATTTAGTAGTAAGTAAAGGATAGAAAAAATATGGAAATTATTACCGGTTCAATGACCGCACTTATAACACCATTTAAAAATGGAAAAGTTGATTTAGTAAAATATGAGTCTTTAATTAAAAGACAAATCGCCCAAGGTATAAATGCAGTTGTTCCTGTGGGAACAACAGGAGAGAGTGCAACACTATCATTTAATGAGCATAAAGAGTGTATTGAAGTGGCAGTTGCAGCTTGTAAAGGTTCAAATACTAAAGTAATTGCAGGTGCTGGTTCAAATGCAACACATGAAGCTTGTGAGTTAGCAAAACATGCTCAAGATGTTGGTGCAGATGGAATTTTATCTATAACTCCATATTATAACAAACCAACTCAAGAGGGTTTATATCAACATTTTAAAGCAATTGCAAACTCTGTAGAAATTCCTTTTGTACTTTATAATGTTCCAGGAAGAACTTCTGTTGATTTAGAAGCTAAAACTGCTATTAGACTTTTTGATGATATTAAAAATATATATTCTATAAAAGAAGCAACAGGTTCGCTTGAAAGAGCTATTTGCCTAATTTCACAAAGAAAAGATTTTCTTGTATTTTCAGGTGATGATGCTATTGATTTTCCAATGCTTGTAAATGGTGCAAAAGGAATTATTTCTGTAACTGCAAATATTCTTCCAAATCTAAAATCACAATTAGTTAATAGTGTTTTTGAAGGTGATTATGAAAGAGCTAAACAAATAAATGAGGATTTATATGCTTTAAATTCTGTATTATTCTGTGAAAGTAATCCAATTCCTATAAAAGCTGCTATGTATTTATCTGGTTTATTAGATACTTTAGAATATAGGCTTCCATTACTTGCTCCAAGTAGTGAAACAATGAAAAAATTAGAAAAAACTTTAGAAAAATATGAGGTAATAAAATAATGTGTAATGATGATATGAAAGGTAAAACTTTAGTAATTTCTGGTGGAACTAAAGGTATTGGAAAAGAATGTGTTTACAAATTTGCAAGTAAAGGTATAAATGTAGCTTTTACATATAATTCGAATCAACAATTCGCAGAAGATATTTGTAAGGATATTGAAGAAAAATATAAAGTAAAATGCAAAGCTTATCCTTTTAATATTTTAGAACCAGAAAAATATAAAGAATTATTTGAAGAAATTGACAAAGATTTTGATAGGGTTGATTTCTTTATTTCAAATGCTATGATTTATGGTCGAGCCGTTGTTGGTGGTTATGGTAAGTTCATGAAATTAAAACCAAGAGGTTTAAATAATATTTACACAGCAACTGTAAATGCATTTGTTTGTGGAGCACAACAAGCTGCAAAAAGAATGCAAAAAATCGGTGGTGGAGCAATTGTTTCGCTTTCATCTACTGGAAATTTAGTATATATAGAAAATTATGCAGGTCATGGGACAAATAAAGCAGCAGTTGAAGCAATGGTTAGATATGCAGCAAATGAACTTGGTGAATTTGGAATTAGAGTAAATGCAGTTTCTGGTGGTCCAATTGACACAGATGCACTAAAAGCATTTACAAACTATGAAGAAGTAAAAGCAAAAACTGCTGAATATTCTCCATTAAATAGAATTGGTCAACCTCAAGATTTAGCACAATCATGTTACTTTTTATGTACAAGTGATGCATCATGGATTACAGGTCATACTCTAATTGTTGACGGTGGGACGACTTTTAGATAATGTCATCAAAAGCATTAAATCTACCAAATCTTTTGGCACTATTTAGAATAGCATTAGCACCGCTAATGTTATGGTTTTTTATTGATAGGAATAACCCTATTTTTTCTTCTTGGCATCCTTCATGGTTTGATTATTTTGCTGGACTTATTTTTGTTATAGCATCTATCACTGATTTTTTTGATGGTTTTATTGCTAGAAACTGGAATCAAATGACAAAATTAGGTGGAATTTTAGATCCACTTGCAGATAAGATGCTTGTACTTGCTGGTTTTCTAGGTCTAATCGTAATAGATAGAGCTTCAGCATGGGCTGTATTTTTGATACTTTCAAGAGAATTTTTTATAACAGGATTAAGAGTTGTAGCTATTAGTGAAGGAAAAGATGTAGCCTCGACAATGGCTGGAAAAATAAAAACTGTTATTCAAATGATAGCTATTGGATTTTTAACAATGAATTGGCCATTTGCAGCAGAAATTTTATGGTTAGCTGTCATTTTAACAATATATTCAGGATATGAATATACAAGAGATTATTTCAAAAATTAAAGGCTTTTCTTGGGTACTATTACTTTTTTACTTGTTTTATCATTTTTAGTTTTTTTTCATGAACTTGGGCACTTTTTAGCAGCTCGTTATTTTGGTGTAAAAGTTCATGTATTTTCAATTGGTTTTGGTAAACAATTATATGCAAAAGAGTGGATGGGAACAACTTGGCAATTTGCTTTAATTCCACTTGGTGGATATGTACAAATGAAAGGTCAAGATGATAAAAATCCCTCTTTAAAAGAAGATGGTGATGATTCATATAACAATAAAAAACCTTGGCAAAGAATTATTATTTTATTTGCAGGTCCTTTTTCAAACTTTATTTTAGCAGCTATTTTATATTTTACAATTGCAATGATGGGAGCTTCAACATGGGCTGCTCAAATTGGGAATGTTCAAGAAAACTCACCTGCATTTCACGCAGGGATTCTTCCAAATGATGAAATTGTAAAAATAAATGACACAGATATAAAATCTTGGGATGAAATAGGAAAAACTATTATTAGTACAGATGGGGCTTTAAAATTTTTTATTAAAAGAGACGGAGTAATTATTGCAAAAACAATAAATCCATATATTGCTGATAGTGAAAATATGTTTAAAGAAAAAATCAAAAAAAGAATGATAGGAATCTCGCCATCAGGGAAAATCATAAATCTTGATTTATCTTTTAGTGAATCTGTAGTTTATGCTTATCAAAAAACTGTTTTTGCCTCTACTATGATTTTTCAAGGTATTCAAAAACTAATTCAAGGTGCGATTCCTAGTAGTGAAGTGGGTGGAGTAATTTCAATTGGAAAAGTAATTTCAGATGCAAGTGAATCATCAATTATTGCATTATTTGCAATAACTGCCCTTATCTCTGTAAATTTGGGAGTTTTAAATCTTCTTCCAATTCCAGCACTTGATGGTGGACATATTATGTTTAACTTATATGAAATGATAACTAGAAGAAAACCAAGTGAACAAGTGTTTATGTTTTTAACTATTACAGGTTGGGTAATTTTAGGAAGTTTAATGATTCTTGGAATTTATAACGATATTAATAGAATACTTTTAAATAACTAATATTTTATTTGTCCAATCATTACCGCATCTAAGCTTTTTGGTTGATTTCTTTTTCATTAAGCAATTGTTTCAACTATTGATAAGAACTCATCCTTAAATTTTTCTCTATTCTACCTATACTTTCTTCATTTATCTCAAGCTCATTCGCCCTACTTCTAAATGTAGAAAAAATATCAATAGTTTGTTCAATAATCTCTTTTATAATATTTTCTTTTAAAGAGTGAAGTTTTGCAATTTCTAGTAAATCTTTTTTTGTAAAATCATTTGTTTTACCTCTTAAAGATAACTGATGATTTTTAGTATAACCTGTTCCATTTGCATATGTTATATCATAAGCAGGACTTAGATTCCAGATTCCTTTTTCATCCATTAAAAATGCAAAGTTTTTTGCATGGTCATCTTGATTTTTTCCTATTATATTAAAAACCATTCTTCTATAAAGTTCGTATAAGTCTTGTTGATTTCCTGTTAAATATCTAGTTAGTCTAAAAAGTTCATCATAAGAGTAATGCATTGGTACATTAAAATTACAGTGGGTAAGTCCAGCTACACTATGAAGATGTTTAGCTTTACCATTTACTCTATCAAATCGTTTTATTAAATAGTGAGTTAGATTTCCATGTTCTAATAATTCAATATTAGGAACTTCAATTTTTGCTTGTTTAGCCATATTCATATACAAGTATTCTAGTTTTGTGTAATCAGAGCTTTTTTGATTATCATTAAAAAAATCAAACTTTATTAGATAATGTTCAAATTCTGAAGGCAATTCTTTTTTTATACCACTTATTATCTCTTTACTATTTGGGTTATATCCTATAATTGCTTTTGCTCTTGCACCTCCTGCACTTGCAGCACTATCCATAAAAGTAAGCATTTCATCCACAACTTCAATAGCATCACCACTTATAATTTTTTTAGCATTTTCATAAAAACTATTTAGTTCTATTAGCTCTTGTTGTTTTTGATTATCAAGTTTATGGATTGAGGGTTTATAAGAGATTGCACCTATACTTTTATCTCCTATAAACATAAGTTTTTGAACCACATTTAATTCATAAGATAGAATATTCTTTGATTCAAAATATCTTTCAATTACTTTTGTTCCAAATTTATCAGGCAAACTATCATGGAAAACTCCAGCTAATCCTTCAAAATAAGTTTCATCATCGTTTGTATAAACTCCTTCAATAGACAAAGGAAGTTTAAGAGGTGAGATTTCTAATTTAGAGTTTTTAAATTCTTTATCATATTCAAAATACACTCTTCCATCTTTTAATAAAATAGTTCCTATTTTTTTATCATAGATGAAAGCTTCAACTTCATATTGGCTCATTTGATTATCCTTTTTGGAAGTTTAGATTCATTTTTTATTTCTTCTAAACTTTTTATTTCTCTTTGTTTTAATAAACCTTTTAAATTTTCATATAGTCGTAAAGCAATAAAAAGTTTTAGTATATTTTCTAATGAAGCTCTTTTTTTATAAACAAAATCTTTATAAGTTGGAAATGGAATATCAGCTTTTAAAGCTAACTCTTTTTGTTGAAGCTTTTGAATCTTTCTTTCATTTTCAATAAGCTTAATTATCTTTTCTATTAATTCAATTGGAGTTGATAGTTCGAGCATTTTTGACCTTTAGATATGTTATTACATATTTTATATTTATAATAATATCATAAAGTATGTGATTTTATATATCACTTTTCAGGCTGTTCATTAAATAACTTATTATAAAATTTACCATCCAATACAATTATGTACATTTAATTGGATGTTAGATAACATTGCAACTAAAAAGAGAAACTATGAATAAACAAACAGCAACTAAAAATTTAGATGAAGTAATAACAAAAGTTGAAGGTGCAAGATTAAAAATATCTGAACATCATATTGTAAAAATTATTGGTGTTTCAAAATACTCAACAGACGCAGATGTAAAAATTTTATACGAAGCAGGTCAAAGAGCTTTTGGTGAAAACAAAGTTCAAGATTTAAAACAAAAAATGGAAGGACTTGATGAATTACCAATTGAATGGCATTTTATTGGAACTTTACAAAAAAACAAAATCAATAATTTAATAGATTTAAATCCAACTTTGATTCAATCATTAGACTCTTTAGATTTAGCACTAGAACTTAATAAAAAACTTGAAGCTAAAAACAAAAAACTATCTGCCCTACTTCAAATAAATTCAGCTTATGAAGATACAAAATCAGGAGTTCTTCCTGAAAATGCTCTTGAAGTTTATAAACAAATTCTAAAGCTTTGTCCAAATATTATTTTAAAAGGTATTATGAGTATTGGTGCTCATGTTCAAGATGAAAAAATCATAAAAGAATCATTTAAAACAACTAAAAAAATCTATGATGAATTAGTTCCATTTGGAGCAAAATATTGTTCTATGGGAATGAGTAGCGATTTTGAACTGGCAATTGCCTGTGGATCTAATATGATTAGAGTTGGTTCTACTTTATTTAAAGACTAGATTTCTAGCCTTTAAATAAATTCTTTATTTCTTCGTTTCACTTCTTATTTGAGTTATTGTTTTTCCACCAATTGAATAATTATCAGTATTTACTTCTTCAATAATCACAACAGCACTGTTTGCACCTCGACCATTAAAAACCTTTGCAAAAAGTTCAGTAATTCCCTTTGATAACTCCTCTTTTTGCTCTTTTGTAGCCCCTCCATCTTCCTCTGTCATTTTTACATTTATAACTGGCATTTTATTCTCCTTTTAATTTAAGTATTTTAGTCAAAATCAACAAAGCAATTCCACCTGAAACAATAAAAGCTGTAACATACAAAGTATAATCATAAGTTTTAAAATGTTCAATTAATGCAACACTATAAAGTGGTGCTACAACTTGCCCTATTCCATAAGCTGTTGTTAATGCACCCATTAACATTACAGGATTATTTCCAGCTATTTTTCCTCCAAGATTCATAAATAATGCAACTAATCCTATAAAAGTTCCACCATATAAAATTCCTGAAAATAGATTTAAATAGATATTATTTGTTAAAGCTGAAATCAAAATACCAATTACTTGTAAAAACATTGCAAGTATTATGATATTTACACTTCCATATTTGTGAGCTAACATCATCCAAATAATACAAGATGGAATTCCAGCAAGTCCCACTAATGTCCATGTAAAACTCCCAAATCCCTCAAGTCCTTTTAAAGAATTTATAATATCAGGTAAAAAAGTTCCTTGAACAACCATTCCAACACCCTCGCAAAAATATGCCATAATTAAAATTACCACAAAAGGTGAAAACAAAGATTTATCAATATGATGTTTTACGCTATTTTGTTTTACTTCTTTGTCATAAGATAAAATATACATAGAATAAAATGACATTACAAAAGCAAAAATAGCCAAAACAACCCAAGCAAATTGCCATGTTCCATTAAAATAAAATACTATTCTAACTATCAAATCACTAATCAAAATAGAAAATCCAATTCCAGAAAAATGTATTCCCATAGCTTTTGTTTTATTTTGAATATTTAATTTATTCATAACAATAGCAGAACCAACAACCAAAGCCATAGCAGCCCCAAATCCTGCAAGTATTCTTGATATTATCCAAATAGTTTCAGAAGTTGTAACTCCAAGCATTAGCGTTGTAATTACAGCTAAAAACATACCTAATCTAAAAAATTTTACTTTTGTATTTATATCTTTTATAAAAACTGAAAATATAGAACCTGCTAAATATCCAACATAATTAATAGAAGCCAAAACTCCTGCAAAACTAATAGTTAAATAATCTTCTAGCATTGGAGGTAACAATGATGTAAAAACAAATCTTGCAACGCCAACACCAATAATAAGTGCAATAATTCCAGCAAGTAAAATAGCAACATTTGAATTTTTATCTAATAAATTTATACTTTTCATACTCTCTCTCCTTAGTATTTCTGTATAATATCACTAAAAATGATATTAAGTCAAATATCTAATCATGATTTATGATATAAGGAAAAGAGATATGGATTCAAGTTTATTAAAAGTTTTTGTTGAAGTAGCACGAGAAAATAGTATTACAAAGGCAGCAAATAAATTAAATTTTGCCCAATCAAATGTAACTTCAAGAATAAAACAGCTTGAAAAATCTTTAGGCTTTGCACTATTTCATAGAGTTCCCAAAGGTGTGATTTTAAGTAAAGAAGGAGAAAAACTCTATCCTTATGCAGTTGAAATTGTAAAAAAAGTTGAACTTGCTACTTTTAGTATGAAAAATATAAACAACCAAGAACATCTAATAATTGGTTCAACCGAATCAAATGCCACTACAAGAATTGTGCCATTTTTAGTTCAACTTCACAGTGATTTTCCAAATATGAGTTTGGAATTAATCACAAATACAACAAGAGAAATCACAAAAGAACTGCTTGATTATAAAGTTGATATTGCATTTATTAGTGGAATTCCAAAACATAGTGATTTAATAGTTTTAAATAAAGTAGAAGAAGATATTGTTGTTGTTGAGCCCAAAATAGGAGATGCTCCAAATGTTTTTTTATCTTTTAAAAATGGTTGTGCTTATAATGAATTTGGGCAAAATTATCTAAAAAATAGCTCAAACGAAGATTTTAAAACCTTAGAGTTTGGAAATTATGAAATAATTTTAGGTTGCGTGAAAGCAGCAATGGGAAAAAGTTTATTGCCTATGAGTATAGTTAAAAAACATAAATATGAGAATGATTTAAAAATTACAACTTTACCAAAAGAGTTGGCAAATATGCCAACTTGTTTGGTTTGTAGAAAAGATAATATTCCTAAAATCGAGGATTATCTAAAAGAGTATCAATTTTTTATCTTTCAGTAAATGCTTCGTTAAGAGTTTTAATAACAGGTTTAGCAAGATATGTTAAAACTGTTCGCTCTCCTGTAATAATATCAATTTGCCCTGTCATACCAGGTGTTACAATAACTTTTTTTCCAACTTTTGAAATCATTTCTCTTCCATCAATTGAAATAAGAACTCTAAAAAAGAATTCATCACCCTTAGCTGTTTTTTCTACCAAAGTATCTGAACTGATATGTTTTACTTTACCTTCAAAACCACCAAAAATAGAAAAATCATAAGCATCTAATTTTACAGAAGCTTTTTGTCCCTCTTTTACAAATGAAATTTCAGAAGGGCTTAATTTTGCTTCAATTACAAGTTCATCAATAGGTACTAATTGCATTATTACATCACCTGCTCTTACTTTTGCACCTTTTGTTGTAATTAAAATATTATTTACAATCGCATCCATAGGAGATACTATTTCAGCTCTTCCTAAAGTTACAGTTTTATCTGCTAATTCTTGTTTTTGACTAGATAATTCTTCTTCATATTTTGTAAGTTCAGCTTGTGATTCTTGAAAATATTTATTTTTTCTATTTACAATTTGACCTTCAATATCTGCAACTTGTCGTTTTAATCTTATTAATTCAATAGCTCCTACATCTCCTGTTTTAACTAAAGGAATATTCAAATTTAATTCATCTCTTGCTAAGTCCAAAGAGTTTTGTAAAGTTCCTATCTCATCATTTAGTGCTTCTTGTCTTCTTTTAAATAACTCTTGTTGAGAAGACATAAAATCAGGATATTCTATTGATAAAGGAGTAAACCTCATTTCTTTTTTAAAAACTTCTGCTTTTAATCTTGATATAGTAGATTCTAAAGCTGCTACTTTTGATTTTATTGATTCATAACTCGCTTGAAATTGTGATTCGTCAAGCTTCGCTATAACTTCATCTTTTTTTACACTTTGCCCCTCTTTTACAAATATTTCTTCTATAACTCCATCATTTGCTGATTGTATTTCTTGTTTTTTAGCAGTTGCTATTACAATTCCCTTTGCTCTTGATATTTGCTCCAATTTTGCGATTGATGCCCAAGTTAAAAAAGGAATTAATATTACAAACAACGATCCAAGTATTACTATTAAAGGATTAATTTTTATAATGTATGGTAAATCTACTTTCATTTTATACCTTTGCTACTATATTTTTTGGTGCTGATAATTTATTTAGAACTTCTTCTTTAGTATCATCAATTGCAATACCATTAGGTGTTAAAACAATAATTCTATCAACCATATTTAAAACAATTGGTTTGTGTGTTACTACTATCATTGTTTGATTTGAGTCCATTCTATTTTTTAGCATTGTAATTATTTGTTTTTCAGTTCCCTCATCCATACTAGCTGTTGGTTCATCAAGAAGTATTATTTTTTTATTTGCAACAATCATTCTTGTAAGTGCAATAAGTTGTTTTTGTCCACCTGAAACACTTTCTCCACCCTCAGGAACAACTGTATCCAAACCATTTGGTAAGGCATTTATCAAACCAATTAAACCTGATAATTTAGCAGCTTCAATAATTTGTTCATCACCCACGCCTATCATTCCAAATATTAGATTATCTCTTAATGTTCCTGCAAATAATTTTGTACTTTGAGGCAAATAACTCATATTTTCAGTTAAAAAATCTCTTTTTATTAACTGCATATCAATTCCATCTAAATATACAAATCCTTTTGTAGGTTTATATAATCCAGCAATTATTTTAAGAAGTGTTGATTTTCCACTTCCAATAGCTCCTAAAATAGCTACTTTTTCACCTTGTTTTATATTTAATTCAGACAAAGTAAGTATATTTGAGTTTTCGCTATACCCAAAAGATATATCTTTACATTTTATATCTGTTGAATCTAAATAAGGACTAAGCGGTCTGCTTACTCCTTCATTATCAGATGCTAGTTTGTAAATACTATTTAAATCTTTTATAGATAGTTTTGCTTTACCCCATTGAACAAACTGATTTGGAAGTTGAGCTATTGGTTGAAGTATTCTTCCTGAAAGAATAGTCATAGCAATCAAAGCTCCCATTGTGATTGTTCCATTTTCTGCTACTAAATAAGCTCCTAAAGATACAATCATAATATAACTTAGTTGTTGAAGAAAAGCTGTTATATAAGATGACATATCAGTGTAATGTCTTATTTCAATATCATCATCAACAGCTTCTTGAGTTAATTTATTCCAATTATTTAAAATATTAAATCCAGCTCCAGTTGCTTTTATATTTTCACTATTTTCAACAGTTTCTACCATTAAACCCATTTTCTTATATGAAGCCATTGATGAGTTTTTTGAAGCTAATTCGATTTTGTCTCTAAAAATAAATCCAACAATCAAAGATATAATCAAAAAGCCAATAGGCACAAGTCCCATAGCAAAACCACCAATAAAGAAAATAGCAATCATAAAAATAATAGAAAAAGGTATATCTATAAAAATAAACATAGCAGCAGATGTTATAAAAGCTCGCACAGAGCTATAACTTTGAAGTTGTCCTGTAAGAGTTCCTATACTTTTTGGAAGTGCATCACATCTTATTTGTAAGAATCTTTCAAAAATATCATTTGAATATTCTATATCCATTTTTTTAGTTGCATAATCTAATAGAACTGATCTTGAAAATTTGATTATCATTTCTAAAAAAATAGCAATAAAAACTCCCATAGTTAAAACAACCAAAGTAGAAATAGCTCCCGTAGGAACAACTCTGTCATAAACTTGCATTGTATAAAGAGAAGTTCCAAGAGCCAAAGTATTTACACTAAAAGTAGCAGCTGCTGCATATACTAATAATCTTTTTTGTTCATAAGCAACTTTTTTAAACATTTCAAGTGCAGATGATTTTTTTTCTTCTTTTTTCTTCTTTTTCAAATTTGCAAATTTTGTATTTTTAGGAAAAGAATCAAAAACTTTTATTCCATCTTTGTATTGAGCCTTAAAACTTCCATCTTTTGAATGTTCATATATTAAAACCATACCAATTTCAGGAACAAATGCAAAAGTTGGTAAAAACTGTTTTGATATTTTTTTTGAAAAATTTAGATTTTCAAAATCCAAATTATTTAATAACTCAGAATAAAACATCTCTAAATACTTATTTTCATAAGAAGTTAAGTTCTCTACAATCATTTGTATTTTTTTTGAATTCAAATTAGTTGTACTATCACTTATAATAGTATTAGAACTTAACAACCATTTTAAGTCATCTTTTGCTAAATTTAAATCACTATAAATCATTTAATTTCTCCAGTTAATAAATCTATTTGACCATTTTTTAATGCTAATTTATATGATAAAATACTTTTTGTTACATATAGGTTTGATAATTCTATTTTATACTGCATAACTTCTCTTGATGCATTTACCAAATCCAACCATTGTCTTTTACCTGCTAAAAAAAGTCTTGTATAAGAATCCAAAACATTTTGAGCAGAATCAACCGAACGCTGTAAAATATTTATTCTATTTTTTGCTATTTCATAGTTGTTATAATCACTTAATAAACTATCTATTAGTTCTTTTTCAATAGTTTTTTTTCTATATTCCATTTCATTTATTTTTATTTTTGATGCTGCTATATCTGAAATAGAAGATAAACCAGCTCTTGTTGTAGCAGTAAATGCTAGATATACAATATTTTGGTCATTAGATTTATCATAATTATCAGAATACAAATCTCCCTCTCTACGCTCAACTCTCAAATTAAGATTTGGCATAATAGAAGCTTCTGTACCATCTTTTTCATATTTTGAAGTTTCTATTTGAGCTGATGTTTTTTTCAAAGAGGGATGAAACTCTAATAGTTTTTTTATACTTTCTTCAATATCACTATTTTGAGCATTTGTAATATCTCTAAAATCAATATCACAATTTATTTTTCTATCAAGTATAAGTTCTAGTTGTAAAGTTGCTACTTTATATTTATTTTTTGCAAGCATTTTATCACTACTCACTTGCTCTATTCTAGCACTTAATAAATCTTTATCAGAATTTGAAGAAACTCCAACTTCCATTCTTCTATCTAGCATTTCACTAAATTTACTCAGATTATCAGCACCTTCTTGTAACTCTATAATATTTGATTTTGATTGAAGATAGCTTTCTAAAATATTTAAATAACTCTCTATTAGCTTATATGAATTTTCTTCTAGTTCATAAATATTTTCTTTTTCTTTTGAAGTTGCCATATCATATTTACTTGTGAGTTTTCCACCCGTCCAAATGGGTTGGTCAAGTCTTGCTACTGCTGTATGCCTATCACTATCTTTTCCAGAAACATCTAGAGATGGTGTTGGAAAAAATCCCCAAAATGCAGAATCAACTCTCTCTTTTGCACCTTTTATCACTTCTTGTGACATTTTAACACTTGGGTGATTTGACAAAAGTTGTGAAAGTAACTCATCTGAATCTGTTTTACATACCTCACTAGCAAAACTTACTGTTGTAAGTAAATACATAACTAAACTCAATTTTCTTTTCAAGTTTTTCCTTTGTGATTTTTTAGCTCTTAGTTTTATAGTAGAGTTAAACGCAAAAAAACTTAGAAGCAAGAGCTTCTAAGTTTTTGTTTTTTGCTTTTTTTAGATTTTATCCTAAGGATTAAATCTTAAAGTTTTTTGCTTTTTTATTATGCTGTTACTACAACACCGTCAGTTACTTTTACTGTATAAGTTTCATTACCAGCTGCACCATCAAAATTACCTGTTATACTATATGATTGATATCCAGCAACAGCTACTCCACTATTATTTATAGCCCATCCAGTTAAATCTAAAGTATCTTTTGTTGCATCAGCATTAATAGTTAATAGAATATCACCTAAAGTATCATTCGCTGCAAATAAATTTGCTGCTGTAATAGTGATTGCTGTATTATTTACTAAATCAGTAGTTGCATCAATAGTTGTAAGACCAGTAATTCCAGCTAAACTTCCAAGATCAGTTAAACTAAAAGCTAATCCTGTTACATCAACTTCTGAAACAGTTACTAAACCACTTGTTGCAGTATTAATTGCAGCTACATTAGCTACAGTTGCATCAGTTCCTGTAATATGTACTGTTTCATTTCCAAGTCCAGTTATAGCCCCTGCATATGCTTCTGCTACTTTTGCTGAACTACCACTAATATCTGTAACTGTAGTTGCATCTACTACACCTGAAGTTTTTGCATCAAGACCAGTTAAATCAGTAGCTTTTACACTTCCAGTATCAGTTAATTTTAATGCATACACATTTACTGTTGCATTTGCATCAACTAATGCTGCATTTAAAACAGCTGCTGTATCATCTGCAATAGTTGCTGTTACCGCTCCACTTGTTAAATCTGCAATTGCATCTGCTTGAGCTGCTGTTACTGTTCCAGAAATAGTTACTGCTTCATCTCCTGTTGTAAGACCGTTAGCTGATACATATACACTAGTTACATCAGCAATATTTCCAGTTACTGTTGTTACATCTACTAGTACATCAAGTGAAGTTTTTGCATCAAGAGCAATTAACCCAGCAGCTGTTGCAGTTAGTCCTGTAATAGTTACTGTTTCATTTCCAAGTCCAGTTATAGTCCCAGCTGTATTTGCTGCATATGCTGCTGTTACCTCTGCTAAAGTACCACTAATTGCTGTAACTGCAGCTGCATTTACAGCAACTGAAGTTTTACCATCAAGACCAGTTAAATCAGTAGCTAATGTTGTAGTATCATTACTTACTGTTAATTTATATGCATTTGCTCCTGCATTTGCATCAAGTAATGCTGTATTTAAAGCTGCTGCTGTTCCAGCTGCAATAGTTGCTGTTACCGCTCCAGTTGTTAAATCTGCAATTGCATCTGCTTGAGCTGCTGTTACTGTTCCAGAAATAGTTACTGCTTCATCTCCTGTTGTAAGACCGCTAGCTGTATATACACTAGTTACATCAGCAATATTTCCAGTTACTGTTGTTGCATTTACTGCTACAGCAACTGAAGTTTTAGCATCAAGAGCAATTAAATCAGCTGCTGCTGCAGTTGTACCAGTTACTGTTAAAGTTAATGCATCATTATCATCATTTGATACACCAGCTAATGCTGATTTTAAAGCTGCTGCTGTTCCAGCTGCTACTGTTGCTGTTACTGTACCATTTGTTGCTTTTGAAATTGTATTTGCATCTGTTGCTGATATTTCACCAGTAACAGTTGCATCTACATCTGCTGCTTTAGTTATTGTTTTTGCTGCAAGAACTGTTTTTATATCTGCTGCATTACCAGTGATTTCTGTAACTAATTTTGCATCAACTGCAACTGAAGTTTTACCATCAAGAGCAATTAAATTAGTTGCTGCTGTTCCTCCCACTGTACTATCTACTACTAAAGTTAATGCATCTGTTGCTTTTGCATCTGTTAAAGCTGTAACTAAAGCTGCAGCTTCATCATGTGTTACTGTTGCAGTTACTATTCCAGTTGTAGCTTTTGCAATTACATCTGCTTGAGCTGCTGTTGCTGCTCCAGAAATAGTTACTGTTTTTGTCTCTTCACCTGTAAAGTGAGATTTATTTCCATCAAATACTGTTGTTACATCAGCAATATTTCCAGTTACTGTTGTTGCATCTACTTTTATAGCAACTGAAGTTTTAGCATCAAGAGCAATTAAATCAGCTGCTGCTGCAGTTGCACCGTTTACTGTTAAAGTATATGCATTTGCTCCTGCATTTGCATCAAGTAATGCTGTATTTAAAGCTGCTGCTGTTCCAGCTGCAATAGTTGCTGTTACCGCTCCAGTTGTTAAATCTGCAATTGCATCTGCTTGAGCTGCTGTTACTGTTCCAGAAATAGTTACAGTTTCACCTCCAAGATTTCCAAAGTTAGCTGCATTTGTTACAAATACTTTCGTTACATCAGCAATGTTTCCAGTTACATTTATTGCATCTACTACTACATCTTCTGAAGTTTTAGCATCAAGAGCAATTAAATCTGAAGCTTTTGCATTAGCACCAGTTACTGTTAAAGTTAATTTATCTGCTGCATTTGCATCTTTTAAATTTGCAACTAAAACATCTGCAGTAGCACTTACAGATGCAGTTACTATTCCAGTTGTAGCTTTTGCAATTGTATTTATTTGAGATGTTAATGCACCATTATCAATAGTTACAGCTTCATTTCCAAGATTTGCAAAACCAGCTTTATTTGTTACATATAATTTTTCTAAAGCTGCATAATCTCCAGTTACTTCTGCTGCATCTACTTTTACTTTTACACTAGTTTTAGCATCAAGAGCATTTAAAACAGTTGCTGCTGCAGTTGTACCGTTTACTGTTAAAGTATATGCATTTACATCTACATTTGAATCAACTAATGCTGTATTTAAAACTGCTGCTGTATCAGCTGCAATAGTTGCTGTTACTATACCAGTTGTTAGGTCTGCAATTGTATCTGCATTAGTTGCTGTTACTGTACCACTAAGAGTTACTGCTACATTTGCTGCTACATCTGTTGTTGCAGCATTTGTTACAAGAACTGTATGTACATCTGTAAAATTTCCAGTGATTAATGTAACTGCATTTGCATTTACAATAGTTCCAGTTTTAGCATCAAGAGCAATTAAATCAGTTGCTGCTGCTGTTCCTTTTGAAATTGTTAAAGTTAATAAATCTGCATTTGTTGTATTTACTAGTACTTTATTTAAAGCTGCTGCTGTTCCAGCTGCTACTTCTGCTGTTACTACACCAGCTGTTGCACCTGTAATTGTATTTGTATCAGCTGCTGATACTGTACCAGTAACTGTTACAGCTTCATCACCTTGAGTAGCTATTCCAGCTGCTGAATAAACTTTTTTAACATCTGCTGCACTTCCAGTGATTAATGAAACTGCATCTACATTTACATTAACTGAAGTTTTACCATCAAGAGCTAGTAAATCAGATGCTTTTGTTCCTGCTGCTGTATTATTTACCGTTAAAGTTAAAGCATCTGTTGCTTTCGCATCTGTTAATGCTGCAACTAAATCTGAAGCTTCAGCACCATTTACTGTTGCTGTTACAACACCAGTTGTTAATTTTGCAATATCATTTGCATTTGCTGCAGTAATACCACCACCAGTAATTTTAATAGCTTCATTTCCAAGACCACTTACAGTTTTTGCTGTATTTGCTGCATATGCTGCTGTTACTTCTACAACACTACCACTAATTGCTGTAACTGCAGCTGCATTTACAGTAACTGAAGTTTTACCATCAAGACCAGTTAAATCAGTAGCTAATGTTGTAGTATCATTACTTACTGTTAAAGTATATGCATTTTCACCTGCTGCTGTTAATGCTGTATTTAAAACTGATGCTGTATCAGCTGCAATAGTTGCTGTTACTGTTTCAGTTGCTGCTGTTGCAATTAAATCTGCAGTAGTTGCTGAGATAGTACCTGTGATTTTTACATCTGCATTTGTAGCAATAGCTAATGCATCTGTAACATTTTCTGCATCTACACCAACAGTTGCAGCATTTTCAGTTATTGTAGTTATAGAAGTTACAGTAAAATTATCAACTTTTGCAGCTAAAACAACTAAATCTCTTGCGTTTACAGTTTTATCTGTTGTTGTAAATGTTATAACATCAGCTGCATCTACATTTGCAAGAGCTTTTAAAGTTGCTGATACAGATCCATCTTTGATTGTTGCAGTTAATGCACCAGTTGTTGCTTTTGCGATTGTATTTGTATCTACTGCTGAGATTTCTCCAGCAGTAATTTCTACAGCTGCATTTGTTGCAATATTCAATGCTGATTTAATAGCAGCAACATTTTCTGAAGTACCTTCAAGTTTAATTACAAGAGAAAAATCTGCATTTGGAAGTAGTTTTTTTAGATTAATTAAAGCAGTTAATTCACTAGTTCCTGAAACAGTAGCTTGAGTTGGTGCAAATGTGATAGAATCAGAAGTTTTCACACCATTAAGAGCTGTAACTAAATCTAAATTAATAGCAGTATCAACTAAAGTAGCTGTTACCTTTCCAGTTGTTGATTTTGCGATAGTGTTTAACTCAGCTGCAGTTGGAGTACCTGTAACTATAATAGCACCTGCGTAATTTGTAATTCCATCAAGTGCATCTATTATAACTGCTGCACTATCGTTTAATGGTTGTGAAGCTGCTGTTTTTAATACAATTGGTAAATCAGTTTTGTCATTGATAGTTTTTAAATTAGCTGCAGTTAATCTGCGTTTGTTATTGTAACTTGTGTATCAGCATTAATTACTGCTACTAAAGCTTCTGTCATTGTCCCTTTAAATGTATCTACATTTGCTGCCATTGTTATATCCTTTTGTTTTTAAAATCCTGTAATTTTAACGCATATTTTTTAAAACATAGCTTAATGTTTAATTAAATAAATTATTAATACAAATTTTTGAACTTTTTTAACTCTTCTTCGATATTTGGAACTTTCATAAAATGCTCACCAATCAAAAATGCATCAGCACCGATAGAACTTAATCTTTTTATTGTTTCGACATTTGAAACACCTGATTCTGCAACTATAATTTTTCCATTTGGAATAAGTGGAATTAATTTATCACATAAAGTCATATCCATCTCAAAGGTACTAAGATTTCTGTGATTTATCCCTATAATCGTAGCTCCACTTTTTATAGCTTTTGTTAAATCCTCAAGGTCATGGATTTCAACTAAAACTTCAAGTCCTAAATGAATAGCATATTCATAAAGCTCTTTTAACTCTTTTGTTCCAAGTGCTTTTGCAATAAGTAAAATAAAATCCGCACCATAAACCAAAGCTTCAACAATTTGATATTTATCAACTATAAAATCTTTTCTTAGAAGTGGTGTTGGAACATATCTTCTAATTGCTGTTAGATATTCTAAATTTCCTTGAAAATAATGTGGTTCTGTTAAAACTGAAATTGCATTTGCTCCACTATTACTATAAGCTTGTGCGATTAAAATTGGGTCAAAATCCTCTTTTATGATTCCTTTACTAGGACTTGCTTTTTTAACCTCTGCAATAATTCGAATAGGTTCTTCTTTTGTAGAAGTCAAATATGGTTTTACATCTCTTGGAGCATAAGGATTTGAAGATAAAGTTCTTCCTAATAAATCTAAACTTATCTCTTTTTTTCTCTTTTCTAAATCTTGTTTTGTTTTTTTGATTATTTCATCTAAAATCATTTTTTACACTCCTTTATTTTTTCCCAATGTAGTTTTATTTCTTCGTCATTTAAGCCAATTTCATCAATAACTTTTTTCATTTGCTTATTTGCTTCTTTACAATTTTTCAGTTTATATTCCCCCCAAGCTAAAGTATCAATATATGCTATATTATTTGGTTCTTCTTGAAGTGCTTTTTTTACTAAAAGTACACCTTTTGATACATTTACATCAAAATCAATTAAAATATATGCTAAATAATTTTCATAAATATGATTATCCATATTTTGCGTTACTTTTTCAAGTTTTGTAATAACACTGTTTAATACACTTTTCTTATTTTCAGCCATTTCAAATTCTATAATTGCTTGTTGAGCTAAATAATCAAAATTATAACTACTAGCATATAATCGACCTAATAAATCATAAGCTTTTGAAGGTTGATTTGTAATTTTATATAGATTCAACAAGATTTCATCTTCAGCTTCGTTTTCTTCTAAAAACTCTATTGCTTCTGCAACATTGTCTTTTGCTATATATTTTGTTAATAAAAGTTTTGTTCTATCAAATATCTCTAGTTCATTATTTTCAGAATTTTCAATATTTGCACTATTGTCTTTATTTTTTTTATACTCAAAATACATATCTTTTAATAAAGGAAGTATTTTTTGAGTTTGTTGTTCTTTTTCATAAAAAGTTAAAAGTTGTATTGATAAATTAAAATCATGACCATTGTCTTTTATATATTGTTCTATTTTATTTATAGCTTCTGTTTTTTGTGACAAATTGAAATATTGGATATTTGTCAAATTAAAAAATGTATTTACAGATTTATTTAAAGCAAATGATTTCTCAAATAATTCATAAGCTTTTAAATAATCTTTTTGCTGTAAATAAATTGTTCCTAAAAGTTCATAATTTACATCGCTTTTAAATAAATTAGCTAATTTTTGTGCATTTAATAAAGCTTCTTTTTGATTTCCCAACTTGAATAATGCAAAGGTATATAATCTTAAGATAATTTCTTCTTCTTTGATATTATCAACATAATATTTTAAAGCTTGTTCTTTAACCATCTTATAATCTTGTATATGTGTCGATATAGCTAGATATTTTACAAAATATTCATAATTTTCTGTTTTTTCAAATAATTTAAAATATAAATTCCTTGCATCAAAATATAATTTTTGATTTTCTGATTCTAATGCTAAAATTATATATTGATTTTCTGATTCAAAACTCTTGGTTTTTAACTCAACAAATTTTGTTTTTATTGGTTCTTTCTTTTCTACTTCCAAAATTTTATTATTACATCCACTAAAAAAGAATAATAATAAACAAAGGATTAAAGACTTCGTATAGCTGGGCACTCTTTATAAACCTCTTCTTCATTTTCTTTAAAATAATCCCAAAAGGGAAAAGTTCTACATTGACTTGGTCTTACATTATAAATAGAACATTGTTTTTTCTCCAAATCAAAGAAACAACACGCATAGTTATTTGAGGCTAATTGTATCTCTTTTATACTATATTTGTAGGCTACTTTATTTAAATATCTTTTTTTTAAATCTTCACTAGAAATTTTTTTATACAAAGCTAAGGCTTCAATTTCTTGTGAATTTATCCAAATATAGCCACTTTCACCAATACAACAATTTCCTTTGCAAGAATCACAGCCACTTGGCTCAAAGGCAAAATTAAATCCCTCTTTTTTAACTAAATTACTCAATATCAACCTTTATACTATGTGTTGAAGATTTTTTGTATATCTCTTTTACTGTAGAAGTAAACTCATTATTTTTATCAAAAACTATTAATGGTTTTAATATTTTTGTTAAAGACTTTGAATTTTTTTTTGCATAAACTAAAATCAATGTTGCATCTTTTGAATCTTTTGGATGAACAAACTGCAAAGCTTCTAAATTAAATTTATATTTATTCAATAATATTAATATTTCATTTATCTGTTTTACATCATAACAAAAAAAGAATTTTCCTTCACTATTTAAAATAGTTGAAGCCTTTTTTATAAATACTTCAAGTGGTAAAGAATCATTATATCTAGCTATTTTCAAACATTCATTATCACTTTTTATTACATTATTATGATAAAAAGGTGGATTTGAAACACAAATATCAAATCTTTTATCAAAATCTATTTCTTCAAAAGAACCTTCATATAATATTGAATCTATTTTATTTGTTTTTGAATTTTTAGATGAGAAGAATTGAAACATTTTTTGTATTTCACACTGATTTAGTTTTATTTTTTCAAAATTCTTTGCTACTAATAAACCTAAGATTCCACTTCCACTTCCAATATCTAATAATTCACCTTTAATATTCTTATATTTTTTTAAATTCTCAATAATAAAGTTATATAAAAAATGTGTATCACTGTTGTAACAATAGCCATTTGTTGGCTGATATAAAACCAAAAATCTTCCTTCTTTTATTTGATGGGATTATATCTAAGTTAAATAAATCTGAGTTTTAATTTCATTATTAACTCATACTTTTATATATAAATTAGATTGATATTTTAAGCTTAAACATAGGTTATAAAAGCATTTTTAATTTCATTATTATCTTGTAGCAAAATGTAACAAGACATAAATTCAACTTATAAATTCCAAAGATAAAATATTCTTTGAGTTTATTATAGGCTATTATTTGACGATAATATATTGAGTTAAGTCAAGTATTGATATTAAAATAATTTAAGGAGAAATTATGTCTAATATGGAAGCTCCTGCAAATACACCTGTTTGGGTTAATGAAGCTAGATGCAAAGCATGTGATAAATGTGTTTCAGTATGTCCAGCTGGCGTACTTGCTATGAGACAAGAAGTTCATTCTACTTTAGGTTCAATGATAAAGGTTGTTCATCCTGAATCATGTATTGGTTGTATGGATTGTGAATTAGCATGTCCTGATTTTGCAATTTATGTTGCTGATAAAAAAGAGTTCAAATTTGCAAAACTTACAGAAGATGCAAAAGAGAGAAAAGAAGCGGTTATAAAAAATAATTATAGAGAACTAGAGGCGTAAGGATAATTAATGGCAAGAGAACTAATTTCGACAGGAAATGAATTAGCAGCAAGAGCTGCACTTGACGCAGATGTTGAGTTTTTTGGTGGATACCCTATTACTCCTTCAAGTGAAGTAATGCATGTTCTTTCTTCTGCATTACCAGCTAGAGGACATGCATGTATTCAAATGGAAGATGAAATAGCAGGTATTTGTACAGCAATTGGTGCTGCAATGTCTGGTAAAAGATCAATGACAGCAACATCAGGACCTGGTATTTCTTTAAAAGCAGAAAACTTAGGAGTTGGATATATTTCTGAAGTTCCTTTAGTTGTTGTAAATGTAATGAGAGGTGGTCCATCAACTGGTCTTCCAACAAGAGTTGCACAAGGTGATATTTTACAAGCAAAAAATCCAACTCATGGAGATGTTAAATCTATTACTTTAGTTCCTGGTAATTTAAAAGAGTGTTATACAGAAACTGTAAGAGCATTCAATTTAGCTGATAGATTTATGCAACCAGTATTTGTTTTATTAGATGAAACAATTGGTCACATGAGTGGAAAAGCTATTATCCCTGATTTAGAAGAAGTACAAGCTGGTAAAATTTCAAGAAGAAAATTTACAGGTGATAAAAAAGATTATAAACCTTATGGTGTAGGAGCTGATGAACCAGCTATCTTAAATCCAATGTTTGAGGGTTATAGATACCACTTTACAGGACTTCACCACGGACCAACAGGACATCCTACTGAAGATGCTGATATGTGTGATGCTTTAATGAAAAGATTATTTAATAAAGTTGATGCTCACTTAGATGAATTAGAATTAAATGAAGAATATATGTTAGAAGATGCTGATATTATGATTATTGCTTATGGTTCTGTATCTTTAGGTGTAACAGAAGCAATTAATAGAATGAGAAAAGAAGGACTTAAAGTAGGAATGTTCAGACCTCTTACAATTTGGCCAAGTCCAGCAAAAAGAATTAATGAATTAATGAAAAAATTTAAAAAAGTATTGGTTACTGAATTAAATATGGGACAATTTGCAGGTGAAGTACAAAGAGTATCAGGAAGATCTGATTTTGATACATTATTCAAAGTAAATGGTAGACCTTTATCTCCACTAGAAATTATTGAAAAAGTGAAAGGAATGTAATTATGGCTTTTAATTATGATGAATATTTAAGAACAGATAAAATGCCAACACTATGGTGTTGGGGATGTGGTGATGGAGTTATTTTAAAATCTGTAATTAGAGCTATTGAAAAAACTGGCTGGAATATGGATGATGTTTGTGTTGTTTCAGGAATTGGTTGTTCAGGAAGATTCTCTTCATATATCAACTGTAATACAGTTCATACAACTCATGGAAGAACTTTACCTTATGCTACAGGAATTAAATTAGCAAATCCTGATAAAAAAGTTATTGTTGTTGGTGGTGATGGTGATGGTCTTGCAATTGGTGGAAATCATACAATTCATGCTTCAAGAAGAAATATTGACTTAAATTATATTATTATCAATAACTTTATTTATGGATTAACTAACTCTCAAACAAGTCCAACAACTCCACAAGGTATGTGGACTGTTACTATGAGTAGAGGAAATATTGACCCTACTTTTGATGCTTGTAAATTAGTTGAAGCCGCGGGTGCTTCTTTTGTTGCAAGAGAAACTATGCTTGACCCTAAAAAACTTGAAAGAACTTTAGTTAAAGCTTTTGAACATAAAGGTTTCTCTTTTGTTGAAGTATTCTCTAACTGTCATGTTAACTTAGGAAGAAAAAATAAAATGGCTACAGCAATGGCTAACTTAGAGTGGATTGATTCTATTTCTATGGGTAAAGCTAAATTTGAGAAATTAGAACCAGAAGAACAAAAAGGTATTTTCCCAACTGGTATTTTAAAACAAGATACTGAAGCACTGGAATACTGTGAAGCTTATGAAAAAGTAAAAGAAGCTCATAAAAATAAAACTATGGTTCAATTATAAGGAGATACACATGGCAACAAATAAAACATTAATGAGATTTACAGGTGTTGGTGGACAAGGTGTACTTCTAGCAGGTGCGATTTTCGCAGCTGCAAAAATCAAAGATGGTGGATATGGATTAAAAACTGCAACTTATACATCTCAAGTTAGAGGTGGACCAACTGTTGTTGATATTACTCTACAAGATGATGAAATTTTATATCCTTATGCAAATGATGGAGAAATTGATTTTATGCTTTCAGTTGCACAAGTTTCTTACAATCAATTTAAAAATGGTGTAAAAGAAGGTGGAGTTATCGTTGTTGAACCTAACTTAGTTACACCAACTGAAGAAGATAGAAAAAAATGGAAAATCTATGAGATTCCAATTATTACTATTGCAAAAGAAGAAGTAGGAAATGTTATTACTCAATCAGTTTTAGCATTAGCTATGGCTAACTATTTTACAGGTGAAACTGTTTCAAATGATGTATTAAGAGCAACAATGCTTTCAAAAGTACCTGAAAAAGTACATGAAATAAATAATAGAGCATTTGACTTAGGTCTTAAATACGCAAAAGAAGCACAAGCTGCTAACTAAAAAATAGAGGTTATTTAACCTCTATTTTACTCTTTTAAATAATTACTATAATTTTCAATCTTCTCTTTTAATCTTTTTGCTAAATAAATATTTGAATTACTTAAACAAGACAAAATAAAACTTGCTTCTTTCTTATAAGCTATTATTTTTTCATTATCCCAATGTTCTGGAGGAATTGATAGATTTGTAATTCTATCAGCTAATTTAACCATTTGAACTTCATAGGGTTGAGCTAGTAATTTTTCAATACTATCTTTCATCTGTTCTTGTTTTGAACTTAAAGTTTTATCTTTTGTTAAAGCTTCAACTCCATCAGCAATTTCACTTCCAAATTTTACATATAATTCATCATAAGTAATATTTGTATCTTCAATTACATCATGTAATAAAGCACAAGAAATGGCAAAATCTACTTTTTTTTCATCAAGTTGAGATTTTTCACAAGCATTTATAACTTCCATTGCTACACAAGTTATATGAGCCAGATAAGGTAAACCTTTTGGAGTTTTTTGTTCAGCATGGGCAGATGCAGCAAAATTTAGAACTTTAATATAATTTTCTTGATTAAACATTTGATTTACTCTCTTTTTTATGATTATTTATAATATTATCGCTTTTTGAAAAAGAAATTAAATCTTCAACTGTTTTAATCTTAGAACTATCAATATTTAGCAAACTTTTTTCAAAAACAATAGCTGTTGTTAAAGCATCATAATAAGCTCTATGATGATTATCAACTTGAATATTTAAAACTTCTTTTAAAAAACCCAAACCATATTTTTCAGATTGAATAGTTCTTTTTGCTAAATCAATAGAACAAATTTTTCTATTTAGAAGTTTTCCTAAATGAAATTTTTCAAAAGAATCTGAAATAAAAGTGTAATCAAATTTTATATCATGAGCTATAAAAACATCATCTTCTAAAAAAACTTTAAACTCTTTTAATACTTTTTCTAATCTTGGAGCATCTTCTAACATTTTAAGATTTATTTTTGTAACTTCTTGAACATAAGGCGGTATCTCTCTTGCATGAACTAAAGATTCAAATTTACCAATAATCTCACCATTTTTATATTTTACTGCACCTAATTCAATAATTTGATAACCTTTTTTAGCACTTCCACCATTTGTTTCAATATCAACTATACAAAAAGTTTGTTCTTCAATTGGTGTTTTTGTTGTTTTTAAATAAACAAAATCTCCATCAAACTCTAATGGTAAACCATTTGATAAAAGTAATTCAAATTCAAGTTCAGGAGTTTCATAAAGTGCATCTGTTGCTTCTTTTAATAAACCTAAAAATTCAGTATATAAAATCGGTTCTTTTAATAATCTTTGCAAAATATTTTGTAATTTAAATTGAGGTTTAGGAATAATCCTTCTATTTGATTTCATTAGCCTCTTTTACAAAATCTATCATTTTTTGTTTAGATTTTTTTCCCTTTGATTCTTCAACTCCGCTACTAACATCAACTCCATAAAAGCCATAATTTCTTATTTCTTTTAAATTGGATGCAGTTAATCCACCAGCTAGAATAAATTTTGAACAATCAAAATTTTCAAACCACTCTAAAGCAATTCTTTTTCCCTCACCTCCAAAACCATCAACAAAAGCATCTAACAAATAATAATCATTATTTAAATTCTCTAAATCTTTTTGTGATTTTACTCTAATGACTTTTATAGATTTTACTTCTAATAACTCAAAATTTAATAGTTCATTATCATCAATAATTTGAGCCAATTGCATTTTTGATTTATGACAAACTTCGTTTATAAAATTTTCATTTTCATTTACAAAAAGTCCCACTGTTTGAACAAAAGGAGGAAGTTTTTCAACTATTTCTCTTGCTTTTAAAGGTGTAATATATCTTGGAGAATCTGCATAAAAAACAAAACCTAAAGCATTTGCCCCTGCATTTATCGCATCAAGAGCATCTTGGAAATTTGTAATTCCACAAATTTTTACTCTCATTTTTTTAAACCTGCAGACTTTTTATAGCTTTTGAATAATCAGAATTACCAAACACATAAGACCCAGCAACAACAACATCAACACCAGCTTCTTTTAAATCATGAATATTTTTGTCATTTACTCCACCATCAACTTGAATTAGACAGTTTGGATTTCTTTTATTAATTAATTCTTTTAATTTTTTTGCTTTTTCAATAACCGAAGGAATAAATTTTTGTCCACCAAAACCAGGATTTACTGACATTAATAAAACCATATCTAAATCTTCTAATAAATATTCTATTGATTCAGGTGTTGAGTGAGGATTTAAAACAATCGCTGGTTTAATTCCATAATCTCTAATTTTTTGAATAAGTCTATGTGGATGATTTTCACTTTCTATATGAAAAGAAATATAAAGAGGTTTACAAGGAGCAAATAGTTCCACAAAAAATGTATTATCTTCAACCATAAGATGAATATCAAGAGGTTTAGTAGCAACTTTTACAACAGGATTAACAACGACAGGTCCAATAGTCATATTTGGAACAAAATGTCCATCCATTACATCAACATGAATTAAATCACATCCCCCATCACAAATAGCTTTTATTTCGTTTGCTAGATTTCCAAAATCAGCCGATAATATAGAAGGTGCTACAAGCATCTTTTCTAACCTTTTTTTCTAAATTTTGGTCGATTATATCATTTAAACTCTTTTAGAAAGTATAAAAATATACATATAATATTTTTTGATGTAGAATACGAAAAAAAACAAAATGGCAAATTATGAAAAAAATTTTATTCTTATTTATTTATAGTTTATGTTTTAGTGAAGATATAAATAAACTTTATAGTGAAGCTCAAGATTTAGAAAATAAAGGAAATTACAAAGAAGCTATGCTTTTATATAAAAAAGCTGCGGATTTAAATATTCCTAAAAATACTCCAGAAGATAAATATATACTTGATTTAGCAAAAAACAATGAACACAAAGTTGATTCATTTACAAATATGAAAAAAGCTTTTTATCAAAAACAAATTGATAAGATAAATGATAAAGAGACTGATGAAAATCTAAAACAAATAATTACAAGTGATTTTAGTCTTTATCCTTATAAAAAGAATTATTTATTACCAGTAACTTATGATTTTAATCAATCAGAAGATAGAAATTCTTTTGAAACAGCTTTTCAAATAAGTATTGAAAAACCTATTGCTTATAATATTTTTGGACTTAATGAATCAATAAGCGCTGCATATACTCAAAAATCATTTTGGCAAACAGCAGAACACTCTTCCCCTTTTAGAGAAACAAATTATGAACCTGAAGTATTTATTCAATTTCCATATAAAGATAATAGCGTATTAAAAAGCTATAAAGTTGCTTTAAACCATGTTTCAAATGGGAAAAATGATGAATTTTCAAGATCATGGAATAGAGTCTATTTAGAAGCTTACTTTCAATTATCAAATCTTTTTATAATTCCAAAAGTTTGGTA
Organism: Aliarcobacter sp.; assembly: GCA_028690445.1. Classification (GTDB taxonomy): domain Bacteria; phylum Campylobacterota; class Campylobacteria; order Campylobacterales; family Arcobacteraceae; genus Aliarcobacter. The sequence goes on from JAQVBE010000008.1 coordinate 106,674, forward strand.
TAGACTTCCAGAAAACGGTAGTGATGATGACAATCCAAATATTCAAGATTATTATGGATATGGTGATTTAACTTTTCTTTATGTTTATAAAAAACATACTTTTGAATTAGCATTACGAAATAATCTTGAATTTAATAATGCAAATAAAGGTTCAGCAGAATTAAACTGGACATTTCCTTTACCTGATTTTTTATCTAACCTTGATTCATATGGATTTTTACAAATATTCTCAGGTTATGGAAATAGTTTAATTGATTATGATAGAGAAGTTCATAAAGTAGGATTAGGAATAGCTTTTTCTAGATAATCCTACTTTTTCATATTTTGTATATAATAGAAAATAGCTTCTATTTCTTCTTCAACCAAAAAGTAAGTTGGCATAACATTAGCATAATGAATTAATTTCTCACATACTTGCTCTTTTTCAAATTTTAAATTTAAATTTTTTTTAGTATTTACTTTTAGTGAAAAAGTTTCATAATCTATACTTTTTATATCAGGAATAACTAAAGTACAGTTGTAAACTTTTTTATCAAGCAACTGATGTTTAAAATCAACCATTTTTCTTCCTCTTGCATCATTCCCATGACAACTATTACACCCTATTCCTCTTGGGTTATTATAAAGCATTTTCCCATATTCATATTTTGTAATAAAAGAATTATTAATATCTATTAAATCTTGTTGCTGCTTTTGTTCAGCTCCATTTACTTCTGGCTGTTTATTTTCCAATTGATTTTGTTCAACTTCATTGGCAAAAAGAGATAAATTAAAAAGTAAAAAAATCACATATATATATTTCATTTAAGTCCTAATTTATCTATATTTTTAAAAAACCAATAGAAACTAAACATTAAACCTGGTGTTTTAGCTTTTGATTCATCAAAAATAAATTCTTCTGCTTCTTCACTTGGCAAATACATAACTTCAATTTGCTCATCATTTATTCCACCACCATCATGAATTTTCATTGATTCATCTATTTTTGCAAAAAATAAATATTGACAAGCCCCACTTATTCCCACATTTGTATAAAATGAAGTTATTTTTAAAATATCATCTGTTAAAACATGATACCCACACTCTTCATCTATTTCTTCTTGAACAATTACTTCTAAAGGTTTATCTTTATCAACTAATCCTGCACATAATTCATAAGTAAATGTTTTAGAATTATCATTTAAAAAAACAGGAACTCGAAACTGTTTTACAAGTAAAAACGCTTTTTTTTCAACATGATATAAAAGAATTGCCACACTATTGTGACTTCTTACAGCTTCCCAAGTTTTATCTTTTCCATTTTGATTGAATGTTACTTTTATTGGATGAATAAATTTTGTATCTTTTAATTCACTTATTTCTAAATTTTCAATTATATTTATCATTTTTTATCTTTAAAATTTTTTTGTATTCTAACTAAAAAATAATTCAATTCACTTTTTATTTACTATTGAGGAAAAATCAATACTAAAGATTGTCTCTTCGCCTACTTTAGATTTTAAATCAAGAAATAAATTATATTCATTACAGATTCTTTTTACTATATCTAAGCCTATTCCAAAACCGCCTTCATTGTTATTTCCTCTTTTATATCTTTTAAAAATATTTTTTTCTTCATCTTTACTTATTCCTCTTCCAAAATCTCTTACATATAAAATATTATCTTTTAATGTAACCTCAATAATAGAATCTTTATAGCTATATTTAATCGCATTTGAAATTAGATTATTCACCAATTTTTGCGTTTTTGTCTTATCCATTTTAATAAAACAACTAAAAAGATTTGGATTTATTTGGATATTTTTTGTAATAGAGATATCATTAAAATAATCAACACTTTCTGCAACCAAATCTTTTAAATCAAACTCTTCATAAACATCTTCATTAATTTCATTAAAAGCAGAAAAATGAATGTCATTATATATTTGAGAAATTTGCTTAGAACTACTTAAAATATATTTCATCATTTTTTCTGGATTTTTTCCATTTTTTAGCATGGAAACTGAAGTCATTAAAACTGTAATTGGAGTATTTAATTCATGTGCTGAATCTTTTATAAATTTATCCATTGATTCAACTCTTTTTCTTGCAGGATTTAATAAAATTTTTGATAACAAAAAACCAATACAAGCTATAAATATTGAACTAATAATCAGTTTTACAAGTATTAATATTTTAATATTATTTTTATCACTAACTACTTGACAACTTTCCATAATTATATATTTTATAGGAATATTTTCTTCATCAAGAGTAGTTATATAATAGCTATAAAAGTTATTTTCATAAATATTTTTTGAATAATCAATTTGAAATCTTTTATCTAAATATGAAAAAATAATATTTTTATCTTTATCTAAAAGAGCATATTTAATATTTACTTTTGATAGTTTTTCAGGAATAAAATCTTTCTTTTTCATATATTTATCTAAAATTTCAGCTTTAATTTGCATAGAAGCATTTTTAAGTTCCATAGTACAAGAATCATGTGCCATTTTTAATTCATTTTGATAATAAACATACAAAATAACACTAACAAGAAAAATTGTTGAACTTACATAAATAAATAAAAAATTTCTTAAAGCTTTTTTTTCATCGCTATTCAAATCTATATCCTATTGAACGAATAGTTGTAATTTTTTCTTTTCCAATAATTTCTCTAAGATTTTTTATATAAACTCGAATAGTAGAATCTGTTGGCATTTCATCATAAACCCAAATATTTTGTAATAATTCATCACTTGAAATTATTCTATTTTTATGTGTACAAAAATATTTTAAAATATCTCTTTCTTTTAAAGCAAGATTTATTATTTTATCATCTTTAAAAATTTGACATGATTCTGGTTCAAAAAATAAGTTTTTATCAATTTTAATTTTATTATCTTGATTAATAAAAAATTGTCTGCAAAGTTTTAAAATCCTTTGATCTAATTCTTCTAAATCAAAAGGTTTTTTAATGTAATCATCAACGCCATTTTCAAACGATTCTTTTAAGTGTTTCGTATCTTGATAAGCTGTCAAAATAATAACTGGAGTGTTATTTTTATACTCTTTTCTAATAGTCTTTAAAACCTCTATTCCACTAATTTGTGGGGTATTTATATCTAATAATGCAATATCAAACTTTTGCTCAATTAAAGCTTCTAAAGCAACTTGTCCGTTAGTACACAAAGTTACTTCAAAACCCTTATCTTCGAGATGTTCATTTAATAAATCACTTAATGCAACATCATCTTCTAGTAACAAAACTTTCATATAAAACCCTAATACTAAGCGTATATGTTTATCTAAAATTATCAAAAACTAAAGGAGCTTTAAAATCAAGTGACTTTAAATGTTTCATAATAGTCTGTAAATCATCAATATTTTTACCTGTAACTCTTATTTCATCACCTTGATTAACAGCTGATACTTTTAATTTTAGATTTTTTATTTCTGTTTGAATTCTTTTTGCTTCATCTTTTTCAATACTATCAATAATTTTATAAGAATATTTTCTATTTCCACCACTTGAATCTTCTTTTTTTAACTCTTCAAGTGAATTTATAGAAATGCCTCTTTTATTCATTTTTGAAATTAATATATCTCTCATTGCATCTATTTTATTGTCGCTTGTACTAATTAATGTTAAAGTTTTAGCTCCAACATTTAAATCTAATTCTTTTGAAATACCTTTAAAATCATATCTAGTATCAATTTCTTTTTGAGCTTGAATTACTGCATTCTTAACCTCTTGCATATCAAGTTTTGCTGAAATATCAAATTGATGTTCTTTAACTGCCATAGTTATTCCTTTTTTAATTTATTATTTATTAATTTTAGATTTTAACATTAATTTATATAGCTTCTGGTAAAACAAGATTTTAAATAATTAAAAACTAAAGACATCATTATATTTATATTTAAAACCTAGATTTTCTATCTTTGAACCATCAATCTTTCTATCTAAAAAGAAATTATTATCCAAAAATATCGGAATATCAAAATTATACTTTTTAGAATTAAAACTATAAATTTCTTTTTTTGTAGGATGTTCTTTAGAACAAAGGTTAAAAATTCCAGTTAAATTATTTTCAATTACAAATTTAGTTGCACTAATTACATCATTTCTATGAACAAAATTTATTAAACTTTCTGGAAATTCGACTATTTTATTTGCACTTCTTTTTCCAAAATATCGGTTCTCTCCAACAAGTGCTGAAACTCTAAAAATTATATTACTTTTATTTTCAATAAGCTTTTCAGCATCAAATACTATTTTAGAACTTGAATCAGTTATTTTATATTTTTCATCAAAATTACCTATAATATTTGGATAAATAGAAGTAGAACTTATAAATATAATTTTTTCAATATTCTTTATTTTTTCATGATTATAAATTTTTTCTAAAAAATTTAAATAATTTTCAAATTTAGAAGGAGGATAATTAATAAATAAATAATTAGTATCTAATAATTCCTCCAAAAAATCTAAATTTTGCTCATTTAAAATATATGAAGTAAATCCTTCTTCTTCATATATTTTTTGTTTTTCATCATTTCTTGATGAAACTTTTATTTTATACTTATTTTTTAATACTTTTGCAAGTTCAAAGCCTAACCAACCTGTTCCTAAAATAGTAAAAGTTTTCATTTAATTCTTCAAAATTTCATAAGTTATTATAATCCAAGCAATAATTAACAAAGAACCACCAATAGGAGTAATAGCTCCTAAAATTGGCATTGATAAAATTGCTAAAAGATATAATGAAAATGAAAATATACACATCCCAATAATTATAAGCCAAATAGCTATATATATTTTTTTTGATTTAGGTTTTAAAGCATAAAGAAAAGTAGCTATAAAAAGTCCAAAAGTGTTGTAAAAGTGATATTCAACACCTGTATGATAAATCTTTAACATATACTCATCAAGTATAGATTTTAATCCATGCGCGCCAAAAGCACCCAAACTAATAGCTAAAGCCATCATAAAAGAAGCAAGAACTAAAAATATTTTAATTTTATTATTTAATATCATTATTATTCATATCCTAAAGTAATTTATTTAACATCAACTTCCCAAAAAAACTCAATCCAAGTATTAGCTTCTCTAACACTAAAATCTGGTTTTATAACAGCTGTATTTTTATAAAATAAAGTTGCTAATTTAAATTCAATATTTGGAAATCTCTCTTTTAAAATCTTAAAAATCTCTCTCATTGTCTCACCAGAATCAACAATATCATCAATAATCAAAACTTTCTTAGCATGAGAAATATCTGGAATATTAAAAATATTAAATGTATCCAATTTAACTTCACCATCATAATGAATAGAGTTTAATGAATATAAATTCTTTATATTCATTGCTTGTGCCATTAAATGAGAAAGTGTTAATCCACCTCGTGCAACTGCTAATAAAATTTCAGGTTCAAAACTTCTACATTTATTTACTAAAATCTGTGTATCATCTTTAAATAAATCATAACTATAATAAAACTTTTCCAAAAAATTTCCTATCCTAATATAAGAGATGATTGTATCAAAAGAAAAGTAATAGCAAAGTAAAGATGAAATGAAAATAATTTCAAAGAGTTTTAATAAATCAAATTATCGTCTGATTATCACTAGTAAATTAAATATAAAAATAGAAATCCAGTGGTGCTCGCAATCGGAGTTGAACCGATAACCTCTTCCTTACCATGGAA
>JAQVBE010000009.1 GCA_028690445.1 Aliarcobacter sp.
TCAAAATCCTTGAAAATTTGCTCCAATCACAACAGCTTGTCAAGAGAAATAAAGATTTAGAACAGATTATTCACATGCTCAGGGTTTACACTAAAAAACAGCTTGGGCTTATGTGCGAAAGTTGAGTTAATTAAGTAATTTTGCACAAATTGAAAAAAGTTTTATAAGTGAAAGAATTAAATTATCATTAACTCAATGAAAAAAAGAGGTATTATATTAGGTAAAAAAAAAGAGCAATTGTAAAATCTATTTATGATGAACATTTAGATAAAATCAAGGAACTAATAAATAAACAAGTTACTATAGTTATTATAAGTGTCAGCACAAGACAGAGTCTAAATAATTATATAAAATCTAGAAATTTGAGAGAATAAAATAATATGGATAAAAAGAAACTTACCGAGCGTGACATTTGTACCAAATTTATTACTCCCGCATTAGAGATTGCAGGTTGGGATATCCATACTCAAATATTAGAAGAATTTCCTCTTACAAAAGGTCGAATTATTGTTCGTGGAAAGTTACATTCACGAGCACAGCATAAAAGAGCTGATTATGTACTTTTTTACAAACCGAATATTCCGATAGCAATTATCGAAGCCAAAGACAATACTCACTCTATGAGTGATGGCATGCAACAAGGTCTTGGATATGCAGAACTTTTGCAAGTTCCTTTTGTATTTAGCTCTAACGGTGATGGATTTATTTTTCACAACAAAATAGCACAAGATGGTATCTTAGAAAAAGAGATAAGTCTAGATGAGTTTCCATCACCTAACACACTATGGAATATGTGGACAAACAATCAAGGAATAAATGAAGAACAGAACACTTTAATCACTCAAGATTATTATAGTGATGGAAGTAAAAAAACACCAAGATATTACCAACTTTTAGCTATCAATAAAACGATAGAAGCTATCGCAAAAGGGCAAAATAGAATTCTTTTAGTTATGGCAACTGGAACAGGAAAAACTTACACTGCTTTTCAGATTATCTGGAGATTGTGGAAATCAAGAGCTAAAAAAAGAATTCTATTTTTAGCAGATAGAAATATTTTAGTTGATCAAACCATGACAAATGATTTTAAACCGTTTGGTTCTGCAATGACAAAAATTCAAAAAAGGCAAGTAAATAAATCTTATGAAATTTATCTTTCGCTTTATCAAGCAGTAACCGGTAATGAAGAAGAAAGAAATATTTTTAAACAATTCAGCCCTGATTTCTTCGATTTAATTGTAATAGATGAATGTCATAGAGGAAGTGCCGCAGAAGATTCAGCATGGCATGAGATTTTGAGCTACTTTTCATCTGCAACACAAATAGGATTAACTGCAACTCCGAAAGAGACAAAAGAGGTTTCAAACATCGACTATTTTGGTGACCCAATTTATACTTATTCATTGAAACAAGGTATTGAAGATGGATTTTTAGCACCTTACAAAGTGGTTAGAATTGATATAGACAAAGATATAGCAGGTTGGCGACCAGACAAAGGGATGGTAGATAAATATGGAAATGAGATAGAAGATAGAATCTACAATCAAAAAGATTTTGATAAAACTTTAGTATTAGAAAAAAGAACTGAGCTTGTAGCAAAAAAAGTAAGTGATTTTTTAAGACAGACAAATCGTTTTGATAAAACAATCATATTTTGTGAAAACATTGACCATGCAGAGCGAATGAGACAAGCACTTGTAAATGAAAATAGTGACCTTGTCTCTCAAAACCATAAATATGTTATGAGAATCACAGGGGATAATGAAGAAGGTAAAGCAGAACTTGACAATTTCATATTTCCAGAGAGCAAATATCCAGTTATCGCAGTTACATCAAAGCTAATGACAACAGGAGTCGATGCTCAAACATGTAAGCTTATCGTCTTAGATCAACGAATCCAATCTATGACAGAGTTCAAACAAATTATTGGTCGTGGAACTCGCATAAATGAGGATTTTAACAAATACTATTTCACGATTATAGACTTCAAAAAAGCGACAGAATTATTTGCAGATCCAGATTTTGATGGTGAACCAGTACAAATACATATCCCTAAAAATCCTGATGACTCACCAGTACCACCAGATGATGAAACTGATGAAAATTCAGAAAATCAAAATAGCCCAGATGGGCAAAATCCATCAAATGATGATTTTACTTTTGATAATAGTGGAAACAAGGAAGAAGGCTCAAAGGTACGAAAGTATGTTGTTTCAAATGTTGAAGTAAAAGTTGCAGCAGAGAGAGTTCAATACTTTGATGCCAATGGAAAGCTTATCACAGAATCTCTAAAAGACTACACAAAAAAAACGATTTCAAAAGAGTTTGCATCTTTGGATGATTTTTTAACAAAATGGACAAAATCAGAGAAAAAACAAGCCATCATCGAAGAGCTATCAAATCAAGGTATATTTTTTGAAGCACTTGCCGATGAAGTGGGTAAAGATTGTGATCCATTTGATTTATTGTGTCATGTAGCTTGGGATATGCCTCCACTCACAAGAAAAGAGAGAGCTGAGCAAGTAAAAAAACAAAACTATTTTACAAATTACGGAGAAAAAGCAAGAATAGTTCTTGAAGCACTTCTTGATAAATATGCCGATGAGGGAATTGTGCAAATCGAACAAACTCAGATTTTAACTGTTTCACCTTTTACAAACATAGGAACACCGATAGAAATCATCAAAGCTTTTGGTGGACTTGCCCTTTACAATCAAGCAATACACGACTTAGAACAAGCACTTTATTGTGCATAAAATTAAATTATTAGGATATTAAATGGCTATTGGAACATTGATAAAAATCATACAAGATATTATGAGAAAAGATGTTGGTGTCGATGGAGATGCTCAAAGAATCAGTCAGATAGTGTGGCTGCTTTTTCTTAAAATATTTGATGATAAAGAGCAAGAGTGGGAGCTAACAGCACCAAATTACAAATCACCTCTTCAAAATCGTTTCAAATGGACAAATTGGGCAAAAAATCCAGAAGGTATAACTGGTGATGAGCTTATAGACTTTGTAAATAATGATCTTTTCCCATCACTTAAGAAATTATCAAATACTGCTGGAGTGTCGGAGTATGGAAGAGTTATAGGTACAGTATTTGAAGATGCTTACAACTATATGAAATCAGGAACTCTTTTAAGACAAGTAATCAATGCTATCGAACAAGATGTAGATTTTAATTCATCAACTGATAGACATATGTTTAATGATATTTACGAAAAAATATTAGCAGATTTACAATCAGCTGGAAATGCAGGAGAATACTACACGCCAAGAGCCGTAACACAGTTTATAGTAAATATGATAAATCCAAAACTAGGCGAATCTGTAATGGATCCAGCCTGTGGCACGGGTGGATTTTTGACATGTGCTATTGACCATCTAAAAAAACAAGTAAAAACACCAGATGATACAAAAATATTGTCAAACTCTATCCACGGCATAGAAAAAAAACCTCTTCCTCATATGCTTGCTATGACAAATATGATGCTTCACGGTATTGATGTGCCTACAAATATTAGGCATACAAATACTCTAGGTGACAGACCATATAAAGATTATGGACCAAAAGATAGAGTAGATATCATCATCACAAATCCACCATTTGGTGGTATAGAAGAAAATGGCATAGAGTCAAACTTTCTTAAAAAACACCAAACAAGAGAAACCGCAGACCTTTTTATGGCTCTTATCATGCACTTACTCAAGCATGATACAGGAAGAGCAGCAGTAGTATTACCAGATGGATTCTTATTTGGTGAGGGTGTAAAAACCACTCTAAAAAGAGAACTTCTTGAAGAGTTTAATCTTCATACGATAGTAAGACTCCCAAAAGGTGTATTTAGCCCGTATACAAGTATAAATACAAATATCTTGTTTTTTGAAAAAGGTGGACCTACAAAAGATGTGTGGTTTTTTGAGCATCCATATCCAGATGGCTATAAATCATACTCAAGATCAAATCCACTTACTATAGAAGAATTTGATCTAGAAAAAGAGTGGTGGGGTGGAAATAGCCGAAAAGAGAGAAAAGTTACAAAAAATGCTTGGAAAGTAAGTGTAAAAGATCTTGAAGAAAGAAACTATAATTTTGACTGTAAAAATCCTCACTTTGAAGAGATAATCCACCAAGATCCAGTGGAGTTAATGAGTGAATATGAAAAGATAAACAAAAAGCTTTTACATGTACAACAAGAGCTAAAATCAGAACTAATGCAAGCTTTTGAAAATACAAATAAGGCAACAGAAACTATTTCAAATAATTTTAATGATTTTTTCTCTAATAAGCAAAATATTACTAAATTAAAACAATTAACTTTACAACTTGCTATGCAAGGTAAACTTGTACCACAAGACCCAAATAACCAACCTGCAAGTGAGTTGTTAAAAAAGATTGAAAAAGAGAAAAAAGCTAATAAGGTAAAATCTCTTGAGCCTATTAAATCAGGATCTATCCCTTATGTCTTGCCAAATGGATGGCAATGGGTTTATCTAAATGATTTTGGTGTATGGAAGTCTGGTTCAACACCAAGCCGTACAAATAGTGCTTATTATGGTGGAGATATTCCATGGGTAAAGTCTGGAGAAGTAAAACAAGGACTTATCAAAAAGACTGAAGAAACAATCACCCAAAAGGCATTAGATGAGTGCTCTCTTAGTCTTAATCCTGTTGGTTCTGTATTGGTAGCTATGTATGGGGCAAATATTGGAGAAGTTGGTATATTGGAAATTGAAGCTACAACAAATCAAGCAATTTGTGCATGTCAAACATTTAGTAAAATTAATAACCAATTTTTAAAATTTTTAATAGATTCACTCAAAGGGTATTTTATCTCTCAAGGAGCTGGTGCGGCACAACCAAATATTTCTAGAGTTAAAATTATCAATTCAATAGTGCCTTTGCCTCCTTTTAATGAACAAGAAAAAATCGTAGAAAAAATAATCAGCTTATGGCTTTATGTGATGAGCTTGAAAAACAGATAGAAAGTAGCTCATCAAAACAAACAGAACTATTAAATGCCATCATGTCAAATTTAGGAAAATAATATGCGACTAAAATATGTTTTTATCAAAGAGTACAAAAATCTAAAAGATTTTGGCATAACTTTTGATGGAAGTAGTTTTATCGATGTTTTTGTCGGTAAAAATGGTTCTGGAAAATCTAATTTCTTTGAGGCTTTGATCAAAATTTTTCATCATTTGCATAAAGATGCAGAGATTTTATTTGATTATGTCATTAAATATGAGATTAATGGACAAGAAATAGAAATCAAGTGGGAAAACGATAAAAGATATGTTGATGAAAGAGCTCAAGCCACTTTGGGTCAAACTCCATTTCCAAATAATATCATAGTCTATTACTCAGGGCATAATAAACAAATATCACATTTACTCGAACAATACGAATCCTTTTTTGGTAAAAGAATCAAAAATTCTACTCTTAATGATAGTAGGTTTTTTATTGGAATTGGTCCAGAATATAAAGAGATTTTATTGTCTGTTTTATTGCTTCAAAATGATAGTAATAAAGCTAGAGAATTTTTAATGAATCAGTTAGGGATTCATCGTTTAGGTATTAAAAAGCCTGGACAGAGTTATTTGACAGAACCAATATTAAAATTAGTTTTAAAGCGTCCAAAATATGCAAAAAATAATACATTTGATGTGGATAATTTTGATGAAAGTACAAAATTCTGGAAGGCTGATGGTATAGTCAAAGATTTTTTAAATAGCCTATCTTCTTGTAGTGATGATTCTTTTGGTAGTATGCCTGTAGATCAAGGATATATACCTTCAAGTGGACAATATATTTTTTATTGTGCAATTGAAAAAATACAAAATGAATTTAGTAGTTATACATTGAAACAACTGTTTAATCAATTTGATAATTTAAAAACTCTTGGCATGTTGGAAAGTATGTCAATTCCATTGGAACTAAACAATGGTTTAAGTGGAAACATTTTAGATTTTAGTGATGGTCAGTTCCAGTCAATTTATATTTATACAATTATAGAGATTTTTAAAGATTTAGAGTGTATTACTTTACTAGATGAACCCGATGCTTTTTTACATCCAGAATGGCAATTTAAATTTTTGGAACAAGTATATGAGATAACTAATGCTACAGCGAAAAACAATCATGTTCTGATGAGTAGCCATAGTGCGATTACTTTGGTAAATTATAATAATCGAAAAATTAGAATGTTTGTTTTTGAGAGTAACCAAGTTAAAAATAGGAATGTTCCGAAAGATTACGCTATAAGTCAGCTCTCTTCAAACATGATTCAATACAGTGAAAGAGAACAAATATTAAGTATTCTAAGAAATATACACATAGAACAAGTTCCTGTTTTATTTACAGAAGGAAGTACAGACCCAGATATCGTAAATATTGCTTGGAAAAAATTATATGCAGAAGAACCTATGCCATTTATTCCAATTTATGCTTTTAATTGTGTTTATCTAAAGCAATTATTTCAAGATGAAAGAATTCACAATGAGTTAAATCAAAGACCTGCATTTGCTATGTTTGATTTTGATGAAGCATACAATGAATGGAATGCTCTTAAGTCCAAAACAGAAACTTGGAGTTTTATTGAAGATGACCCATATAAAGGCTTATGTGTTGAAAATCCTACTAAAAATTTATTTGCTTTTTTACTTCCTGTTCCTGAGATAGAGGCAATTGAAAAACAAGTTATATTTGATAAACCAAGTAAAACACATTATGCGCATGAATCTAGAATGGGAATAGAACATCTTTTTTATACTGTACCACATACAGATTTTTATTTTGAAATTCAACCAAAACCAGGTGGTGCTCAAATTGTTCACTTTAAAGGTGACAAAACACAATTTGCTAAAGAAGTAGTCAAAGATATTGATAGCACATATTTTGAAGTTTTTAGACCAATGTTTGACTTTATAAAATCAAAGTGTTAATGTTAAAAGGATAACTCATGATAGTAAAATTAAATGGTGGTTCAGCAAACTTGCACAAGATTTCTCTAAATGATATGAGAAAACTTTCTGACAGTATTCAAAAAATATCATATAACTATGAATTTCAAATGTATGGTACTAAAAATCAAAATATATACATAGAAGCCAACAAAGAAGGTAGCTTTGAAATTCTTTTAGGGCTTATTGACACTACCCATTTAACTGCAATTACTGATGGTATTCTAAGTGCTTTTTTATATGACTTGATAAAAAAAATGGGTGAATATCTTAGTTCAGATACTAAGAAAGAAGATATTAAAAAACTTGTAGATGAAACTTTTAAATTTGCATTAGATTTAGCTGAGGCAGAATATTTTGACGTTAAATTTGAAAAGAAAAAACAGGCAATAGAAAAAAATACTAAACTGATAAATGCTGAACTTGCAAATTATCAAGCCATGAAACAAATCGCTTCAATAGTTGGAAAAAATGATGAAGAATATTCATTGAAACCAACTTCAATAACATTTATGTCAAAAGCTGAAGATATCGTTGAATCATTAGATATAAATAATTCAACAAAAGAACTTTTAAACAAAAATGAAATAAATACTATTGATATTGAAAATATAACTATTTCTGGTGTTCCTGATGGACTAACAAGATCAAGTAGGTCATTTATGATGGAAGTTGCATTTATAGGTAAGATAAAGGTTCATGCTACAAATAAACAATTAAATATAATAAGTGATTATTTTAAAAATTCTAAATCTATCAAAATTGAAGTTAAACCAATTATCAGAATGGGTGATTTGATTGAGACAAGAGATGCAGAGCTTATTAAAATAATAAAGGATTGAAATGCGTATATCACAAAGTAAAATTCACAATGTAGATAAATTTTTGCTTGAATTTCAGCAAGATGATCATTTATACATTATTTTAGATGACCTTGACAGTCACAAGGATAACTTGATCAAAGCTGGGTTTAGTAGTTCTTTACCAATTGGAGAAAAGATTTTACCTTCGGCATTATTTGGCACTGTATCAGATTTTAATGCTAACGGAAAATATGAAAAATTAAGAGACATGCCAAAGGAAACATACTACAAAACTCAAAGTGCAATAATAAAAGCTTATGGTAAACATGATGTATATATTACAAAACAACAGCCATATAAAAAATTTCAAGTAGAACTTACAGAAACTGCACCATCAATAGAATTAGTAATTTTACTTAATGATAATAGTGAGAAAATTGTTTCCTCTGATAAATTAACTTATAATGAAAATAATAAAAGTTTAATCAAACATACAATAAATTTATTTTTAGAGCTTTTTGGAGAATGTATTATTGTAGATAATGAATTCCTTTCCAGACAAAAGACAAAAATTAAAAAAGTAAGTTGGAATATTTTACCAAAAGGAGTAATGCCATGGGCAAAATTGAAAGAACCGCTAATAGATTTACTTGATAAAACAAAAGTAGAAAACAAAGAAGATACATTAAGAAGATTTGAATTCATCAATAGTTTCAGTCCGGATTTTGTAGCAACTGGTAATGGTGGATTTAACGATTATGTTGTTTTTGGCTTTCAAGATAGAAATTTATATGTCTTAGAAAATTCATTTGCAGGTAATGCTACATACATATTTAATAATGGTTGGGAAACCATTTCTCAATTATCAAAAGCAGAAATTTTGGCAGAAAGCTTACAAGAACATAGGCTTATTCATAAAAAATACTGGAAAAGAAGCATCAAAGAGATATTAAGTGGAAAAGATTAATATTAAAATAAAAAATTTAATTTAAAAAGAAGCATATAATAAATTTTTTTCGATAATGTTAGCATAGAATAGAGAAGTTGAAATAGAAAAAGAATGGAATAGGGAGACAAATTTCAAAATCATCTAAATGCTGATAAATATTTGATTAAGTACTTATAGAGCTTGATATAAAACAAGATATATTATCTCAAACTTCTATTATTAAATGTAATTTAAATAGAATATGGTCAATTTTCATAGTTTTGCTACGATAACCATTTTTTTTATTAAAGAACATAATGCGTCATTTGATACATCGATTTTTATTTTATTGTTTGAAACAGATTTTTTTAATGGTTCTTCAATTTTGACTTTAAATATTAATATCAAGTAAGATCATCTAGCTCAAATACTATACCGGGATATTTTTGTTTTATACGTTTAATTTCCATTTCGAGTTCAATAATTCTTTTGCTTAACATTAACTCTTTAGTTAATCCATCTTTCCATAGTTTATCTTTTCTTTCAGCAATAGTTTTATATTCTTCTTTTTGTCGGTTAGCTTTTTGAAGAAGTGTTTCTTTTATTTCATAAGCAAGTATTTCTTCGCATAATCCAGGTAAATTCTTTTTTCTAAGAGAACCTTTTTCTTTACCAGCTTCTAATGCTACTGTATTAAGCTTGTTTATTGGCATATCTTTATTGACAAGTTTTGGCTTGCCATTTTTTAATCTTTCCCATGCCTCTTTGTAAATTTGTTCTGTACTATTCATGTGCCCGTCCTAATATTGATTGTGTTTTTTTATATAACTTATCTCTAAGTTCATTGAGTGCAAGAGCTCTCCTTACTGATGTTCGGTGTTCAATACTATTTGGGGCTTTTAGTGCCCACTTCATAGCATTTTCTGATTGTTTTTTAGCGAGTTTTTCTATTTTTTCTAGTTTTTGTATTGAATAATCACAACTTTTACAGTCCATATAAAAATTAGGTAATAAGTATTTATCACAGGGTTCAGGGGTCATACAGCCTCCAATGGGTGTTTCATGATAATGTAAAAGACCACTATTAAATTTTTTGATTATTTGAGGAGTTTTTTTCATAACAGCCTCCCTATCTTTTTCTGTTTTTGCAATAATGTGCTTTTCTAAAAATATACCATTTGCACCAAAAGATGGGGAATCTGATAGTAGTACATTTTTTATGAAACTTAATCCTTGCATAGTACGTTTGATTTGATTCATATAGTTTGCAATATGTTCTCGTTCATCAGTATTCCCATCAATCTTTTTTGCACTTTTATGACCATTTCCATAGTATGAAGCCATATCTAATAAAAGCTGACCAAATTGTTCTTTGATTGCATAAACAGAGACTAGTCCACTACCAAGTGCATAAATAGCTAAAGATCTTCTATATTGATGTGATTTAAATATCCAGGGGTGTCCTACTTTGACCCACTTGTGATTTTCCCAATCTTGATTTGGTTCTACAGCCTTGAGTTCATCAATATGTTTAGTTGTAATAATCAGTTCTTTCTCATTAATGGGTAGTTCCACAGAATTATCATGGTTAAAAATGGCTTCTTCAAAATTGGTTACTTTTATTGAGTTTCTTATTAGTCCAATACGGATTAATAATGGGTGATTTTCAAGTTTAATACAATGTTTTTTACATATTATTTTGCTAATCGAATGCAAGATATCAACCACTAGTTTTATATTATCATGTGTTATCCATACTTGAGGAGTTTTTACCCCTTGTACTTTAGATATATTACCACTAATTAAAGATGGCATCTCTGTAGTTCTATCTTTCCAGCACTCATGTGTTAGGAGTTTACACTCGTTATCTCTCATACCAGTGTATTGGTGAATTAAATGACGACAAGTACCTTGTATCTGTGATAAAAAGAGGGTGAAATTTATACGTGATAAAACGCCGTATTTAGTAAATAGCTTTTGAAGGTTAAACTGTTTAACTGCAGATTGCCAAGAAATATAGTTATGTCTATCTTTTGGATCTACCTCAAATTTTGAGCTTATTGCGAAAGCTTTATTGTTTACATAGTTATATAAAAATTTTAATAGGTTATCTTTATTTTTAAGTATGATTTTAATGTGTTCCCATCGATATTTTGCTGAGTTCTTATATATATCAATAGGAATCATTAGTGTTTGGTCTAAAGATTCCTTATATTTTTTATCAATTGATATTAAAAGTTTTTGATTAGTTTTATTTTTTTGATATAGAAAGCCACTCCTATCAAAGCTAGTCCTATTCAAAAGTTCTAAAATCGTTTTTAGAGGAGCAGCTATATTGGGAGATTTTCGGCCAATATGAATAATAAATTGTCGTAATAGTTTTTTGTTTTCTAATACCTGAAATAGACTTTTATTTTTCTCAAAAGCATACATTGAAAGATATTTGATAGCTAGAAATTTTATAGATATTGATCTTCCTGCAGGAAGAGTTTTTAATCTTCCTTGACCAAAAGTCATATAAAGATAAGTTAATCGTTTAGCTTCTTGAATTAGTTCAGAACAAAGTATATTGTTGAAATAAAGAATATTTTTTCCATTACTATATGGTGTTAAATCCCAAGCACAATCACCATAGTGTGAAAGAGCTTTACCGTCCCTTATTGAAATGATTTGGTTGATAGGAGGTTCTATATGACCATTCTCATCATTATGTTTATAAACGGGAGGTGTATTATCACTATAGTTTAAAAATGGCTGTAAATATATAGAATTCATGCTAACCTTTCTAATTCATCTAAATCTTTTATCCAATCAAGCCAATATGGTGATAATAAGCCATCATTATAAACTTCTATTTTTGTAGTTGTAATGGTTTGTTTTATTGAAGGTTCTTTTTTAATCATTTCATTAAAAATAGCTTGAATACGGTTAATCCATGGAGTCATTTTTTCTTCATAAAATGATTCATCTTCTGCTTTATCATAAGCTATATTTTCAATGATGTACTGTAAACTTAGGAGTTTTCTAATTTCTTCTTGTTCAGGAAATGTTATAAAGTGCTTGCAAAAAATACAAGTTTTTGAATCATTACAATTAGCATTAATAGGACTATCTTCATGAAAATTTTTTGGAATTAAATTTTTATCATTTTCACATCCTCCCATTGAACTTTGCTGTTCTTGCAGAATAGGTTGTTGACTTATTGTATGTTCGTGAAGAGAGTTTAAGAAATTATTTATTTGTAAGCCTAATTCTTTAGAAGTGTATCCATTATAGTTGTTGATAAAGGTTGATTTATTATTTTGTAGTACAGATAATGCTATTTTCATATTATGACTATTGAGTGCATCTTTCCCACCATCTTTCCGAATATTTCTAGATGTGATGAAAGGTAGTTTATCATCTAAGAAATTTCGTGTGTCATTAAAAATTCTACTACTATTTCCACCTGAAAACTGGGATCTTGTTGTGCTAGCACTTTTCCCGAATCCAGCTGAAAAGAATAAATATTTGAATTTATTATCATTCAATACAAATTTTCTTAGTAGTAAGAATTTTTTGAAACTTGACATAAATGCTTTTGGAATTGTAAAGCGGACGGGTTTGTTGCCAGCACGAGGTTTAATAGTTATAAACTCTTTGCGTTCTAAATGCTCAGTTTCATACTCATCTATATCAGACCATTCATAAGTACCAAGTATTGAGTCATTGGTACTTGTTAGATAAAGCATACAGATAAACCATGCATCTAAAGCTTTTTTGCCTAGTTGAAGTCTTTTTTCATGAAATTTATCTGAGTTTAGTTCTTCTAGTTTTTGTAGATTTTTTATTTTTTGTTTTATATATCTATTAGGATACTTGACTTTATTATTTTTAGCCAAGTTAATTAATTCAGAATCCATTAAAATGGTTCCTTCTGTAGGGTCTATACAATTAATTCCATATTTATTCATTTGGTGATATGGAATTATTAGATGTTTTGCTAATCCCATAATTATAGCGTGTCCTCTTGGAAGTTGTATTTTGTAAGGGTAGTCTTTTCCCTTTAATAGAAAATCTGCAATTTGATCAAATAAATGAAAATAGAAACCAAATGTATAAGAAAAATCTTCTTGAGTGACTTGTTCCATATTTGAAAAAGCATTAGATGATGGAGCTTTTTGTGGAATTATATATGAATTATAGTCTTTAGTGATTTCTGATTCATTAACAAGAAACATTCCTGCAAGTAAACTTATCATTCCTTTTTGTTCTATTGAGCAAACAGCATGTCTTTTTTCTCCTGATTTTAATAGTCTGTGTAAATGAATAGAATAATGATAAAACATATTATTTGCTTCTTTGATAGTCTTAGGAATATAGTCTCCCATCCACAAAGCTGCTAAAATCATTCTTGGAATTAAACTCGTGAGTATTGAATGGTTAATCCCTTCACAAGCATTGAGTAAACCTTTAATATATATAGTTCTATCATCCTTATATCCATCAGGGTTTACAAATAACCTATTTTTACTATTTGTTTTAGCATTAAGATTATAGGATGAATACATTATATGGGAAAGTGTAAAATAGTTTACTATTTTAGTTTTTGTGTTAGTAACTGAAATCCCCAACCTCTTATATATAAGTGAATGGTTTGCAGTTTGTATTTTTTGAATAAGTAAATCTTTATCGATATATAGAATATGTATTTCAGTTAAACCTTTAGAAGTATATTCTTCAATTTGATTTAGCAAATTAAGTTTCCATTCAAATAGGTTTTTTGATAAAAATTCAGAATTAAATCCTGCTTTTTTAGAAACAATTCGGGGAGTAATATCTACTTGTTCTTTCACTAATTGTTTAAAAGCTGTTCTACACTGTATTCCATCAATCCCTCCCTCTTTTTGCCACTTTCGATCTGCAGCTTTTATCTTAGTTTTAATATCTAATTGCCAAGGGTAATTGGGTTTTTCTATATTTGTTGCTGCGTATCCTGCTTCTGTGCATATTGTGTTCAAGTAAGGACGTTCCTGATTTTTAATATACTTATCTAAAATCTTATTAATTACCTTTAGCTCTTTACCTCCTTTTCTTTGCCATTTTTTGTCTGCCTTATCAATTGCATTTGCAAGACGTATTTGCCATGGATAGGCTAATCGATTTGAACTTAAAAAATTTTGGTATTTGTTTATTCCAATTGCTATGTCTTTTTTTATCGGACGTTCTCCATTTTTTATCATTTTTTTTAAAAAATCAAGACTTGTTCTAGCATCTAAACCTCCAAAATTCTCCCATCTTTTCTGTTCTTTGATTACTAGAGCATAAAGCTCTTTTTGCCAGAAGTATCTTAAATTAGCTTTTCTCAGATACCATGCCTTTACTCCTGCTTTTTCACAAATTATTTTTGGTTCAATCTTACTACCACTTTTTAGTGCGTCTTGAAGAGATTTGGAGAGCTTTTTAGCTATTTCACCTCCTCCCTCTTCCCAATTGTATGCTTCTTTATTTATAAGGGATGACAGTTCCCTTTTCCATGGCGTGTTTAAACATAATTTATGTAAAATTCTTGATGAAACACCTTCAGTGAGTCTTCCTATCATCTGATGATTAGGCTTTTGAGTACCTTCTTTGACAATATTAAATAATGTCTCATAACATTTTCTGTGTTCTTCGCAGCTAAATATGATTTTCTCAGATGGTTTCAACATTTAAATTCTCACTATTTTGGTTAATAAAGGCTGACTGTGATAGCCATTGAAATAGTTTATCTCCTCGTGAATCATATGCAGAGTATCGGTCTGATTCATTTTGAGAATACTCAAGATATTGTTGTGTTGTTTTTTCATCAGTATGTCCGGCAAAGTCTTTTAGTATTTTCATTCTTTCATTTAATGAGAGTTTGCTCTCCTGTTCCGTTCTTATATTTAAATTCATTAAGCAAGTAGCTCTTAGATAATGAAATTTAAATTTAAATTTAACTTTTTTTGAAATATTATTTGTTATGTAAACTCGTATAGAACCCCCATTTGACATATTTTTATAAAGTTCTTTATTAGGGTCACTTTTCGCTATATAGTATGGATTGAAGTTCTGCGTTATGAAGACATATTCATCAAGCTCATTCTCTTGTGGATATTTGATATTTAGTCTTCTCTGTGTAGCACGTTTAGATATAATATATGACTGTACTATATTCATAAGCCAGCCAGGAACTTGCAAATTGTATCTTTTTTCAAGACCTTTAGCATCAATAAGACTTCCTTCTCCAATTGGAATATAATAAAGTTCATTTGATACGAATTGTTTATTATATTTATGCCAAATATTAAGGCTTTCCGTAGAGAAGTTTTTTGGGAGCTCATTGATAAAATGTTGTAAGCGTAGTGTGAAGGTAGTGTCCATTCTTGCAGCCGTAAAAATAGAGAATAGAAAAGAAATCATTATTTCAGGTTGTCCTTGGCTATTTAAAAGTTCAAAGAGTTGTATTTGATGTTCTTGTGTCAAAGGTTTTGTGTTTCCTCCATCATTTATGTATCCAACATCTTTATTATATGTTCCACGAATTTTATTCCCTTCATTTGTTTCGACTATTAATCCTTTATTATTATTTATTGGTATAAATGCAGCATCAACTTTTCCTGGCATCGAAATACCCTTTCCCAAGTGTAAGAAATTATTGCCAAAATAATCATTTACAAATTTATAGAATGAGGTTATTGGATATAAAAGCTTTTTTGCGTAACGAGGTTTGATTTCCTGTTTATTAACTCTTTCTTGCAAGTAATCTCGATACTTGATATTAGGTCTACTAAAAGGACGTTTAGCAACTTTCCAGAAAGGCATCTCTTCTCGTATACTTGGATTACGTTCATATATTAGGTCAAGTTCATCATCTCTTTCATCACAAAAAAGTTTATATTTTTGTAATGCTTGAGAATGTTCTTGAATCGTTTTTGAAGGAACTCTTTGATCTTCATTATAAGCAGTATCATCTTGAATTAAATGTATAAGGTATAGATTTGCTTCTATCCAAAGAGTATGATCACGGTTCATTACAAATGTGAAATGAGAATAGTATGAAGGGTCATAATTCACATGCTCTATCCAATATGTATCAAAAAAAGGTTTCTTATAATAAAGAGGTTTATCTTTCTGATTAAGAACAGGTAGGTAGTTTATACTATATTCAGATGTAGGGATAAACAAACGAATATTTGATGATATTTTTTGATTTAGAAGATTATCGTTTAGTTTCATGTATTTGATCCCTTATTTATCTTATTTATTGTATCAAATACACTATTAATTTACTAACAAGTAGTAAATATTAATAGTAAGCTAACAGGTGTCATTGAAACTCTTAAAACTCCAAAATTTATATTATTTGGATTTCTATATTCTGCAAATGAGAAATGAAAACGGCTTTCTAACCAACCTAAATTTGATGTTCCCATATTTTCTTTTGGTAATTTTTTTAACATGTTAACTCCTTGTCAAAAATAAAACTTTCCATCGAGATATTTGAATACAACATCTCACTATTAAATGATTTTCCTTTTTTATTTATAGCATTTCCAAAGGCTATAAACATAGGTAAAAAATGCTCAATCGAAGGATGATTTTTATAAAAATTTATATTTTTTTGAATATTTTTTAACTTTTCTTCTTTTGCATTTTCAACAATATCAATCATATCATTATTAAACTCTTTTGCGTAATTTCTTATATTTGGGTTCATACTCATATCACCTAAATTATGAGTAATTCCACCACTACAAATAATCAAAGCTTCATCTTTAAATTGTTGAAGTTTCTCTCCAAGATTAATTAATTGGTTAATATTATATGAAGTAGGAATACTCATTTGTAGTACTGGAATTTCAAGATGTTCATACATTAATGCAAGAACATTCCAAACTCCATGATCATAACTTTTTCTATTTTCATCGATTGAGATATTAATATTCTCTTTTTTTAATTTCTCAATCAAATCTAAAGTTAATTTCTCATCACTATTTATCTCATATTTTACTTTATATAATTCATCTTCAAAACCATAAAAATCATACATGATTTTATTTGCTTCCGGACTGATGATTTTTAAATCTTTTGTTAAATAATGGGCAGAAAATATAATTATATATTTTGGAATTTCTAAGTTTTGTGCCAATTTAAAAATATTTTTTTTAGATTTAATGTCACTTAAAATTATATTTGGTGCGCCGTGTGAAATAAATAGTGTTGGATTCATGATTATTGTGCTAAAACACCCTCAACATCAATTGATAATTTAACCTCATCAGACACAGCAACTCCACCTGTTTCTAAAGCTTTGTTCCAAGTTAAATCAAAATCACTTCTTTTAATTTTTCCATTAAGTGAAAAACCTGTTCTTTGTTTTCCCCATGGATCTTTAATTACAGAACTTGTTTCTAAATCAAGTTTGATGTTTTTTGTTATACCTTTCATAGTGAAATCACCATAAACTGTATCTTTTTCAATTTTTGTTGATTTAAAAGTGATTTTTGGGAATTTAGCCACATCAAACATTTCTTCAGCTTTTAAATGTTCATCTCTTTTTTCATTTACTGTATTAATTGAAGCAACAACAATTTCACCATTTATTGATTTTAATGTATTAGTTTTTTCATCAAATTCAAAAGTTCCAGCAACATCATTAAACTTTCCAGTAACATTTGTAATCATCATGTGTTTTACTGTAAAACCTGCATTTGTATGACTTGCATCAACATTATAATTTCCTGCAAATAATGCAGTTGAAACAGCCAGTGAAGCTAAACTTAATTTTAAAATTTTCATAGTATTCCTTTTATTATTTTATTCTACTAATTAGTAATATTAAAGCAAAAAAATTAATTTGCTTTGTAAACTTTATTCAACAAATCATATAAAGTATTTAATTCTTCATCACTTAAAACTTCCAACGCATGAGTTAGATTTTTTGCATGATTTGGGAAAACCTCTTCAATAACATCTTTACCTTTTTGAGTAATAGACAATATTGATGCTCTACTATCATTTGGATCTTTAACTGAAGTTATCCATTCATCTCTTTTAAGATTTTTAACAACAACAGTTATATTTCCAGGTGTACTCATAGTTAATTTTGTAATTGAACTGATATTTAAATCACCTAAATGATATAAAACTTCCAACACTTTAAATTGATTAAACGTAAGATTATGTTTAGACAAATAATTTATTGTTAAATTTGTAATTTTTAAACTAGCTTTTTCTAATCTAACAACAGTTTTCATGGCCTTATCAGTTCTAGCACCATAAGATTTTAAAGATTTTTTATTCATAAACATACTCCTTTTGAAATTATAGTACTAATTAGTAATAATGTCAAGGGTTTTTAAAAATTTATGAAATTTTTTCTTAACCTTTTCATAATGAATCTTTGGATAAAATATTCCGTTTTGCTATAAAGAATGAAAAAATAAGGATACTAAAATGCTATTGACGCCAGGTCCAACTCCAGTACCAGAATTTGTAAGAAAAGCGATGGCTGATATTACGATTCATCATAGAACTGAAGAGTTTGAAGCGATTTTTAAAAATACTAGAGAATTATTATTAGAATTATATGGTTTACCTGAAGTTGTTATGTTAGCTTCAAGTGGTACAGGTGCAATGGAAGCTTGTGTTACAAATTTAACACATAAAAAAGCACTTACAATTAATTCAGGAAAATTTGGTGAGAGATTCGGAAAAATTTGTGCTGCATTTGGTATAGATTACACTGAAATAAAAAATGAATGGAATACTCCTGTTAGTGTTGAAGCTGTTGTTGAAGCAATAAAAGCTGATTCTTCAATAGATGCTGTGTTTATTCAAATATGTGAAAGTGCTGGTGGATTAAGACATCCAGTTGAACTTCTTGCTGCTGAAATTAAAAAAATTAATAAAGATATTACAATAGTTGCAGATGGAATTACAGCAGTTGGTGTTGAAAAAATCGATACTACAAATCTTGATGCAGTTGTAACAGGAAGCCAAAAAGCTCTAATGTTACCACCAGGTCTTGCAATGATTGGATTATCAAATGCAGCAGTTGCTAAAATTGAATCAAAACCAAAAGGTTACTATTTTAATTTGGCAATTGAAATTAAGAACCAAAGAAAAAATACAACAGCATGGACGGCTACTACTACACTTATTATTGGTTTAGGTGCAATTTTAGAAAAACTAAAAGCTGATGGATTTGATAATTTATATAAACAAACAGCTTTAAGAGCAAATGCTACAAGAGAAGCTTTAAAGGCTATAGGATTTGAGATTTATCCAAAAACTCCTGCAAATGCTATGACAACTGTTTATACTGAGCAATCAAGTGCAATTAGAAAAATATTAGAAAATAAATATAATGTAAATATTGCTGGTGGACAAGATCACTTAGCTGGTAAAATTTTTAGAATTAATCACATGGGATTAGTTGAAGATTTTGAAGCATCTTGGGCTGTAAATGCAGTTGAATTAGCACTTGATGATTTAGGTATTAGAACTTTTGATGGAACAGCGAACAGAGTTTTTGCATCAAATATGTTTAAAGGAAATTAAGAATAATGATTTTTGAACACGAAATTCCAAAAGGAAGTCGATTATACTTTGGAGCATCTGCTAAAAGAAAAAGAGTATTAGAAAATCAAGTTTGCGATATTTTAGAAAATAGTGGATTTGAAGAGATTTTAACGCCAAATTTCTCATATTCACAACATCAAGCTATTGCAAATGAGAAAAAACTAATTAAATTTTCAGATGAGCAAAATGAACAAGTATCGTTAAGAGCCGACTCAACTTTAGATGTAGTAAGAATTATTACAAAAAGATTAGGAAGAACAACAACACATAAAAAATGGTTTTATGTTCAACCTATTTTTACTTATCCATCAAAAGAAGAGTATCAAATTGGATGTGAGTGGATAGATCATAATAATATCGCTGATATTATGAATTTAACAGCAGATATTTTAAAAGCTTTAAAAATAGAACCAATATTACAAATATCAAATATTAATATTCCAAAACTTGTTTCAAGTGAATTAAATATTGATATTGATTTATTTAAAAATGGTGAAATAGCAACACTATTTAAATTAAATTGTGAATGGCTAAATAAACTTATTAAAGTTAAAGACATAAAAGATTTAGAAAATGTAATAAGTATTGTTCCTGCTTCTATTAAAGCAGAGTTAGAGAAACTTCTTTCAAATGCAAAAGAAGTGAATTATACAAATATAATTATTGCACCACTTTATTATGGGTCATTAAGATATTATGATGGTATTTATTACAGAGTAATCAATGACAATTTAACTTTATGCAATGGTGGAGTTTACTCAAGTGAGGGAATAAACTCACTAGGTTTTGCACTATACACAGATAATTTATTAAAAATTTTAGAGGATTAAGAATGAGCGCAGATATAATAGTTGGTATCCAATGGGGAGATGAAGGTAAAGGTAAGATAGTTGATATGCTTGCTCAAAATTATGATATGGTATGTAGAAGCCAAGGTGGACACAATGCTGGTCATACTATTTGGGTTGATGGAGTAAAATATGCTTTACATTTAATTCCATCAGGAGTTTTAAATCCAAAAGCTATAAATGTTATTGGAAATGGTGTTGTTTTATCACCTGAAAATATTATCAAAGAGATGAGTCAATTTCAAAATCTTGAAGGAAGACTTTTTATTTCTGATAAAGCACATTTAAATTTATCTTACCATGCTTTAATTGATCAAGCAAAAGAGAGATTAAAAGGTGACAAAGCTATTGGAACAACTGGAAAAGGTATCGGACCTGCTTATTCTGATAAAATTAATAGAGTTGGACATAGAGTTGGCGAACTTTTAGAACCTGCTAAATTAACTAAATCTATTTTAGAATATTTTGAACAAAATAGAGCAATATTTGATGTATTGCAAATTGCAACTCCAAATGAAAAAGAGTTATTAGAAGAATTAACTTCTTATAAAGAAAAATTAGCAGGATTTATTACAAATACAACTAATATGGTTTGGAAAGCTCTTGATGAGAATAAAAGAATATTACTTGAGGGTGCTCAAGGAACTATGCTTGACATAGACCATGGAACATATCCTTATGTAACTTCTTCAAATACTGTAAGTTCAGGTTCTTGTACAGGTTTAGGATTAAGTCCTAAAGATGTAGGAACTGTTACGGGTATTACAAAAGCTTATTGTACAAGAGTTGGAAATGGACCTTTCCCATCAGAAGATTTTGGTGACGAGGGTGAAACTATGGCTCAAGTTGGAAAAGAATTTGGAACAACAACAGGAAGAAAAAGAAGATGTGGTTGGTTTGATGCCGTTGCTGTAAAACATGCAGGAAGATTAAATGGTTGTGACCAATTAGCTTTAATGAAACTTGATGTTTTAGATGGATTTAAAAAAATTAAAATCTGTGTAGCTTATGAGTTAAATGGTGAAAGAATTAATTATGTTCCAACAAGTTTAGAAAATGTAAAAGCTATTTATGAAGAAATAGATGGTTGGGAAAGTGTTGTTGGAATTAGAGAATATGATAAATTACCAGCAAATGCAAAAAAATATATAGAAAAAATAGAAGAAGTTACTTCTGTTAGAGTTGGAATCGTTTCAACATCTCCTGAAAGAGATGACACAATTATAAGGGGGTAAAAACGCATGAGAATGAAATTACATCATACACCGTATGTCTCAAGAAGAATTACAAGAGATTTAATTAGTTGTGACTTTGTTGAGGTTAGAAAAGAAAAACACAGTATTGAAGCAGAAGTAGAAAGAATTCTAGATGAAGATTTAGAAAAAGAGTTTTCTTTAGATGAAAAAGTTCAAGAAATTCTAGAAGAGCAAGAAGAAGAAATTGAGTATTTAAATGCTGATAGAAGACAACTTTTCTGGATGACTAAAAAAAGATTAGCTAATGATTTTGGCGTTATTTTAAATAATGAAGATAGATTTTCAGATATTGCTCACAAAATTTTAGATTATTTATGGGAAGAAGATTTTATACATTATACATGTTCTGATAATCAAATCAAAAATGTAATATTTGCTTCTTTAGATGATTTTATCAAAGGTTTTGAAAAAGCTGACCATGAAGTTATGGCAAAATTAAAAAATTATAAAAGAAAATTAATACCAGGAACTGATGATTATGATCTTGTATATCACAGATTATATGAAGAGGAATTAACAAAAAGAGGATTGATATAAATGCAAAAAGTATGGATATATTTAGAAAATGGGACTTTTTTAGAAGCGAAATCTTTTGGTGCAACGGGAACATCTGTTGGAGAAATAGTTTTTAATACATCATTAACTGGATACCAAGAAATTATTTCAGATCCGTCTTATGCTGGACAATTTATTACTTTTACAATGCCTGAAATTGGGAATATTGGAGTTAATGACAATGATATGGAAAGTAGAAAGTGCCATTGTAAAGGTGTATTAGTTAGAAATTATCATGCTGAATACTCTAATTATAGAGCACAAAATGATTTAGATTCACTTTTAAAAGAGCATGGAGTTTTAGGTATTTGTGAAATTGATACTAGATATTTGACAAAAATGATTAGAGATGAAGGTGCTATGATGATGATAGCATCAACAGAAATTTCTGATAAAGATGAATTGGCAAAACAACTAAAAGCAAGTCCTAGAATTGAAGATATAAATTATATAGAAATAGTATCAACAAAAGAATCTTATGTACATAAATCAGGAGCTTGGAATCACTCTATTAAAGCATATGATAAAGCAGTTATGAGTGATAAAAAAGTTGTTGTTATTGACTTTGGAGTTAAAAGAAATATTTTAAATGAGCTTGTAAATGTTGGTTTAGAAGTAGAAGTTGTACCATCAACATTTAAAGGTGAAGATTTAATAGCTAGATATGAAGCTAAAGAAATCGGTGGAGTATTTTTATCAAATGGTCCAGGTGATCCATTAACTTTAGTAAATGAGAAGAAAGAAGTACAAAAACTAATCGAGGCAAATATTCCGATGTTTGCTATTTGTTTAGGTCATCAAATGCTTTCTATTGCTCATGGATACGATACTTATAAACTAAAATTTGGTCAACATGGTGGTAACCATCCAGTTGCTAATAATGGGGTTGTAGAAATCACTGCTCAAAATCATAACTATAATGTTCCTGATAATATTATAGAAATTGCAGATGTAACGCATGTAAATTTATTT
Source organism: Aliarcobacter sp. (assembly GCA_028690445.1). Lineage (GTDB taxonomy): Bacteria > Campylobacterota > Campylobacteria > Campylobacterales > Arcobacteraceae > Aliarcobacter. Next base: position 22,919 of record JAQVBE010000009.1, read on the forward strand.
GATAATACTATTGAAGGTGTTAAATATAAAAATAAAGAGATTTTCTCAGTTCAACATCACCCAGAAGCAAGTCCAGGTCCACATGAATCTAAATATATCTTCAAACAATTTGCAGATATTGTAAAATAGTTAAAATAAAGAAAAAGGGGAAGTTATATAAACTTCCCCTTTTTCTTTTAATGAATTAAATTTTTATAAAATAAACTTCTCAATCAATTGATAAACTCCAGTCGTTGCAATTCCAGCAGCGATTCCTGCAAGAACATCATCTCCCATTACACCTAAACCACCTTTTACATCTCTATCTATTTTCCCAATAAATGATGGTTTCCAAATATCAAATAATCTAAAGAAAATAAATGCAATTGGAGCCATAAATAAGATATTAGAGCTATTAATTCCGCAAATTGCAAGGGTTATCCACATTCCTACTAATTCATCAATCACTATCTCTTTCCCATCGTGAATACCAACTTCTTTTTCATAAATATCTATTTGTTTTATAGCAATTACTGTAATTAATAAAGACAATAAAAATAGAGTTGAGGGATGAAGAAATTCAAGTAAAAATAATCCGATAATTAAAGATACAAAAGAACCCACAGTTCCAGGCGCTTTTGGACTTAATCCACTAAATCCTACGGTTAGGAAAAATTTTCTAAAATTCATAAAATATCCTTATTTTTTCTTTTCAATATCTAGTTTTTTTCTTTTTTCCCAAAGAGATTTTCTTGAAATTCCTAGTTTTTTAGATAATTCAGTATCTGGATATTTATTTTGATAAGAAACAACCATCATTTTTACATAATCATTTATTGTCATTATATTTGAATTACCAATTAGTTGGTTTTCATTATTAAACTCGATTTTTCTATATGGGAATTCAAGTTCTGTTTCCAAAGTTGAAACTATACAATTTTTATCTTCAATAAATTTAATAACATTTTCTTTAACATTCTTCTTCAAAGTGTGAAAATCTGTTAGATAAATAATTGATTTTCCTTGTATTGCGTTTATTTGTTTTAGCCAAGATGTTGATGTTAAAGAGATAAAATTAATTGGTAAATCCATTTTTCTTGATAGTTCAAAAACTAATTTATCAGCACATTTTTGAGAGTTTGATTCTATTAAAGTTGGAAACGATGGAGGTAATAACACATCTGTTGTATCAATATCAGTCATTGTAAATTCAAAATATTCTCTTAATGTTTGTAACTCTCTTTTTAGACTTCTACAATCTTTATAGTGATAAATTTTTCTAATTAGTTCATCCATAATAAATGGTTTCATAATATAATCTTTTGCACCATCTTTAATTGGATTTGTAACAGTTTCATCAGAAATATAAGAAACTAAAAGAAGAATGATAGAGTTTTCTGAGTATTTTTTTATGATATTTTTACATAATGCAGATGGTAAAGAGGTTGATAAAAGTATTGTGTCATAATCTTTTGTGAGATTGTCAATATTTGGTGATTCAATATAATCACAACTATGCCCATCATCAAGCAGTCTTGACACAACTTTTTGTGCAAGATAAATCTCATTTTCAATAATTAATATGTTCATTTTTGTTTCCAATTATAATATTTCAATGTAGCAATACTTTGTACAGCCACACCTTCTGCACGACCAATAAATCCCATTTTTTCAGCAGTTGTTGCTTTTACATTTATAAATTGTTTTTCGATATTCAATAACGAAGCTAAAGAATTCTTTATATCATGTTTAAATGGATTAATTTTTGGTTTTTGAGCGATTATTGTTGTATCAATATTTACAATTTCATAACCAACATTATAAATAAATCTGACAATATGTTCTAATAAAAGTTTTGAATCAATACCTTTATATTTTTCGTCGGTATCAGGGAAAAACTCCCCAATATCTCCAGCTCCACAAGCTCCTAAAAGTGCATCAATAATAGAATGAATTAAAACATCACCATCGCTGTGAGCTTTAAAACCAAACTCATAAGGAAGTTTTACTCCACCTAAAAACATCTCTTTATTATCTTCAAAGGCATGAATATCAAAACCCGTTCCTGTAAAAAAGTTTTTTGATGGCTCTTTTAAACAAGAAAGTTCGTTTAGTTCGTTTCCAAGGGTTAGTTTTTTACTTTCATTACTTCCTTGAATATATTTGATAGTCCCATTAATTGCTTTAATAGCAGAACTTTCATCTGTAAATTCAGTTTGCGTATCTAAGGCTTTTATTAAAGTTGAAGTAAGGGAAAGTTGTGGAGTTTGAATTAGTTTTACACTATTTCTATTTATAGTATTTGTTTCATAAATTACTGTATCTGTTACATTTAAAACAGGAACTATACAATCTGCATTTTCTTTTTCATCTAAAAGGTTTTTAATTACACTTTGGGGAATACAAGCTCGTGCTACATCGCTTATCATTACAAATTTTGTTGTTACAAATTCTAAGCAGTTTAAAATAGATTTTTGTCTACTATCTCCACCTTTTACAAAAATAAAATTATCAGTGAAGTTTTTCATATAATTCAATTCATCTTCATGGGAAGCCACGATAATTTTATTAAATTGTGAAAATGAAGCTAATCTTTTTGTGACATTTAGCCATAAAGGTTCATTTTCTATTCTAATCCATTGCTTTTTTGTTTTATGCTCAAATCTTGAAGAATTTCCAGCGCATAAAACAATGAGAGTAACATCTAACAACAAAAACCCCTTTGTGTAAAAAAGTTACAGATTATAGTATATACTTACTTATGCATAAGTTAAGAATTTTGATTAATTACTTCTTTTATAACATCAATAGAATTTACAAAATGCTCAATATCAAAACCATATAAACTAACTTTTTCTAGTGCCTTATGAATATTGTTATCACTTAATGGATAACGAATGTCGCATAATATTTTGATAATTTCTAAAATTTGAGCTTTTGTTTTAAATTCATTAGGGCAAGATTCAATATTCTCAGTAAAGGCAATAGGAATAATTATATTTGGGCTTATATTCCATTGTTTAAAAATATTTGCAGTAATTCTTGCACAAGTGTATCCTGTAAATTTCTTTTCACAAAATGTAGTATCTTTTGTTTCTTCCAATTCAATTAAAAATTCTTCAGATTTTCTATTTTTTTGTATTACTTCTGAGATAATAAATTTACCAACTTCTTGCAAAAATGCAGGCAGAAGTAACTCATTCCTCAAATCAAGATTTATATTTGAAACCCAAGTATTTACTATATTGCTAGCTAATGCACTAGAGAAAAGAAAATCTTCATTTTTTACAGCATAGGCTAATAAATTACTATTTATTGTATTTTGAACCGCACAGCCAATAGCAATTGAAATTGTAAAATTTATTCCAAGTAAATTTATTGCTCTACTTAATGTTTCAATTTTACTTTTAAATCCAAACATACTTGAATTGGCAATTTTTAAAATGGTTACTATCATTAAAGGGTCTTCTTCAATAATAGAAATTAATTTCATAACATCAGTATTTCCAATGCTTTTATATTTTTCAAGTTCAATTACACTTGAGGGAAGTGGCGGTAAAGAGTTTATCTCTTCAATTAAATTTTTTTTCATAAATATTAATACTTTATATTAATTTCGTTATCTTCATTACTCAGAAGATTATATTTTATATCTTTTTCTTTTAAATCATTTAATACTTTATAAATATTTTTTCTAATAAAAACTTCATTTTCATCTAGAACTAATAAAAAATTTGCTTTATAAATAGTTGTAAAAATGAATCTTATAATATATCTTGATAAAATAATCTGATGTTCTTCAAAACCTGCTTCTAAAATAGTTGATTTTTGAGTGGTTTTTAAAATAGTAGTTTCACATAAACCATGAAATATAGTATTTGAGATAAAACTTTCTAAAGAAGATTTTATATCATTTATTAAAGTATTTTGATTAATTTTATTTTTGATTGTTAAAAATCCATTTTCTAAACTTTTGTATTTATTTTTTAAAAATTCTTCTAAAATCAAATCTGTTGATAACTGAATATTATTTAAAATCTTAGCGTTTATTTGATTGTATTCATTATGAAGAATTTCTAAACCATTAATTTGTATAAAAGTGGAATATAACTCTTTTGCTTTTTCTAAATCTATTTGATTTGTAGAATAAAAAAGAGAAAAACTTAAATATATTTTTGAATAAACAGACAATAAATGAGAAGCAATTTTATACTCATTTACATAAATATAAATTTTAGTTAAAACATCTTCTATTTCTGAATTATATTTACAGTTAATTGATTTATTTATACATAGATCAAAAATCGCCAATTTAAAATATTCGTGATAATCATTTTTTATAGGATTATATTGTGTGAGTATTTGAGCAATATGATAATATTTATAAATAGGAATATTATCATCAAAATATAAAAGTTGAAAAATTATTTCAATATTTATATTTGTTAAATTATCTTGTGAAAAAATTAAGTCATTAATAACTAAATGATAATCAAGTTTATTCATAAAATCTCGATTCCCTTCATAAGAAGTTAAAAGAGAATTTAAAAGATTATTTTGAAACTCCTCTTGATTTTGTGCAATTACTTCACTATGAAGATATAAACTAAATTTTTTATAATAAAATCTTAAAATTTTTTGGAAGTATTCCGACTCAAAATATAAATTTTCATCAAGGTTAGATTTTAAATCTTTTATTAAATTTAAAATCAAAATAGAAGAATTCTTCCTAAATATAAGAAATTCAAAAGAATCTATATTTTTATTCCCGAAATTACTATCTTTTGATAAGATATAACCATCTTCATATCTTTCAAGAACTAACAAATATTTTTTAAAAGTAGTTTTTAAATCATTTATATCAATTTTAATATCGTCATAAGAAAAGTAATATAAATATCTTCCTTGAATGTTGTTTAGCTGATTTAACTTATTTTTATCAAGTAAAATAGTAAATTTTATGATACTTATAGATTCTGTTATTAAATCAATAAAAAATTGAATAGATTTTTTTGCAATAAAATCAATGGCATTAAAACTACATATTAATATAATAATTTTCAGTAAAAGAATATAAAAATCAAAAGCTAGAGAAAATGATTTTTCATCTTCTGAAAATAACTCTTGTAATTTTATTTCGTAATATCTAAATAAGTTAGAAAGAGCGTTAAAATCGTAATTGTTATAAGACTCTAAAATTTTCTCATTTGTTCCAATACTTAAAATATGTAAAATAATATTAATATCTTTAAAAAAATAAATTGAGTCTTTTTTTGTAATATTTGAAATCTTTTTTTCAATATAGAGATTTATGTTTTCTTTGAATGTAAGATTATTTAAAAATAAATTTTCTAAATCCTCTGGAATTTTTTCTTTTTTTATAAATAAAGTTTCAATGAAATTAATAGTATATAAGATGTTTTTTTCAATAGAACTTATTAGTTGGTTGTCATTTTCTAAAATATTATATTTCTCTAATATGAAATCTATTTCTTTTATACAATCTTGTTGTTCTAATTCTTTCTTTGTATAAAAAGAAAAAGAAGTGGAGTTAATAGAATTTTTATCAATAATCACTACTACTCCTATCGTATATTTACTTTTATTATATAGAAAAGAAACTTATACAAATAATAATTTCAAATTAAGGGAAGAATTAAGATTCTCTAAATATTTTTAGCTATAATCGATTTACATTTCAAATATAATAAACTATAGGATTTTAAAATGAGAACTTGGTTAGACAATCATAAAAACGACAAAATTAGAACTCAAATGTATTATGCAAAACAAGGAATTATTACGCCAGATATGGAATATGTGGCTAAAATTGAGAAACTTGATCCTGAGCTTGTAAGAGCTGAGATTGAAAGAGGAAGATTAATAATTCCAGCAAATGTAAATCATAAACATTTAGTTCCAATGGCGATTGGAATTGCATCTTCATGCAAAATAAATGCAAATATCGGTTCTTCTGCACTTGCTTCAAATGTTGAAGGTGAAATAGAAAAAGTTGATGTTTGTTTAAAATATGGTGCTGATACAATCATGGATTTAAGTACAGGTGGTGACTTGGATATGATTAGAACAGCTGTAATTGAACACTCAACTGTTCCAATTGGAACGGTTCCAATTTATCAAATTTTACATGATGTAAAAGATAAAATTGAAGATTTATCTATTGATGTTATGTTAAAAGTTATTGAGAAACAAGCACAACAAGGTGTTTCATACTTTACAATTCATGCCGGATTCTTATTAGAATTTATGCCACATGTTGCAAAAAGAAAAATGGGAATAGTAAGTCGAGGTGGTTCTTTAATGGCTGCTTGGATGATGCATTATCACAGGGAAAATCCATTTTATGAAGCTTTTGATGATATTTTAGATATTTGTGCAAAATATGATGTATCTTTATCTTTAGGAGATTCGTTAAGACCAGGATGTTTAGCTGATGCTTCTGATGAAGCTCAATTAAATGAGTTAAAAGTTTTAGGTGAGTTAACTTTAAGAGCTTGGGAAAAAAATGTTCAAGTTATGATTGAGGGTCCTGGACATGTTCCTTTAAATCAAATTGAAAGAAATATGAAACTTGAAAAAGAGTATTGCCATGAAGCACCTTTTTATATTTTAGGACCACTTACAACTGATATTGCTGCTGGTTATGACCATATCTCTTCTGCAATTGGTGCAGCTGTTGGTGGATGGCATGGAGCTTCAATGTTATGTTATGTAACTCCAAAAGAACACTTAGGTTTACCAAATGCAGAAGATGTTAGAAATGGGATTATTGCATATAAAATTGCTGCTCACTCAGCAGATATAGCACGTGGAAGAAAAGGTGCTAGAGATATTGATGATGAGATGTCAGATGCTAGATATGGTTTTGATTGGAATAGACAATTTGAACTTTGTTTAGACCCAGAAAGAGCACGTGAATATCATGATGAAACACTTCCTCAAGATGTATTTAAAGAAGCAGAATTTTGTTCTATGTGTGGACCAAAATTTTGTTCATACAAAATAACTCAAAAAATAGTAAAAGAGCATGGTCAAGCAATGATTGACATTGCTGGTTAATTTTTAAATTTTTTATGAAGTATATATCTCAATATTTGGATATATACTTTCTAATTTTTTTCTTTCAATTTCTGGCATAACAAAAACTGCTGTTGATAGAGCATCTGCTAAAGTTGCATTTGGTGCTTTTACTGTTACAGAGTTTAGATAATTTGCGCTAGTTCCCGTTTTTGTATCAAATAAATGATGATGGTTTTCATCAAATTTTGTTCCGTATCCTCCTGAACTTGCAATTGCTGAATTATTTAATTTTAAATATTCGATATTATCTAAATAAGGTGTTGCAATATTCCAGTCTCTGTTTTCATCATATCCTCCAATACTATTGAATTCCCCTAAGTTTATAAGTATATTTGTAAAGCCTTTTTCTTTTAAAATATTTGTAATTTTATCTGTAAGATATCCTTGTGCAATACCATTTAAAGTAATTTTTACACCTTTTTGCTTAAAAGAAATTTCATTATTGGATATTGAAATATTTTTATATGAAACTAATTGTTTTACTTTTTGTATCTCTTCTTTTAATTTATTAATATCTTTATTGTTTTTATTTCTAAAAAAATTTGCATGAGTTATCCATAAAGGTTGAACGCTTATATCAAAAGCCCCATTTGTATTTTCAGAGATAGTATTTGCAAAATTTAAAATTTCTACTAGCTCTTTTGGAGGATTCTTTAAGTAAGAGGTTTTGTTTAATTCAGATATGAAAGAGGTTTCATTAAAAAGTGAAAATATTTTCTCTAATCTTACAATTTCACTTATACAAATATTTAAAGTGTTTTTTGCAAAAGTTATATCTTTATGAAAAAGTGTCATATTCGCTTGATTTCCTAATGCTACGCCTTCCCAAGTAATTTTATTTTGGGTATTTGCAAATAGGGAATTTGAATAAAAAGGTAGAGCTAAACTCATAGCTGTAATATTTAAAAATTTTCTTCTTGTGATTTTAGACATTTTTTTCACTCCATTTTGATATTTTTATATTTTTCCCTTCTTTTCCCTTCTTTTTCATTCTTTTTCATTCTTAATCAAAATTTTACATAAATTCTTATCACTATAAATTTGAACACAATCCATACATTGAAAACAATCACTATATTTGATATGACCATCTTTTTTATCGATCGCTTGATAATTACAGCTTTTATGGCAATTATTACAAGGATTTCCGCATTCATATCTTCGTGGTAACCAATTTAAGATTCGCAGTTTTCCAACTATTGAGAAGAATGCTCCTAATGGGCAAAAATATCTACAAAATCCTTTAAATAAAAACATTCCTAAAAACAACCAAAATAGGGCATAAATAATATATGGAATTTCTCTATCAAAGATTAAGGTAATAGATGTTTTAAAAGGTTCTATCTCTATTAAAAACTCAGTAATTTTTGGTGCAAATATTACTGATAAAATAAGAGTAGCTAAAATAAAATATTTTATATATACAAGTTTATTATTTAGATCTTCTGATATTCTAATTTTTGGGAAATTAAGTATTCTTCCAAGAAAATGTGAAAATTCTTGTAAAACTCCGTAAGGACAAAGCCAACCGCAAAAAGTTCCTCTGCCCCAAATAACAAGTGAAAAAAGGTCGTATAATAAAAAGCTCAAACTTTGAGAATTTACAATAGCTTTTATAACGCCCAAGAGCATAACCATGCTTAACTGACCTTGATTGATCCATCCTATGAAAAATAAAGCAATAAGTAAAAGAATAGTTCTTTTATATCTTAATTTAGAAAGAATAACTTGATATTTATAAAGAATAATAAATAAAGAACTCAAAAATATTACTAAAGAAATTAGTTTTATCTTTTGTTCATATATTGATGTAAGCCAAAGAGGAGTCTCTTTTAGTTCCTCTTGCTTTTTAAAATATTTTTTTACAGGCTCAATATTAAAAGTTAGATATTTAGCTGTAGGAACTAAAAATATACTATCCTCTCCTCTTACTATTTTCATATTTAAAGTCCATGAAGATGAGGGATCAAAGTTATATCTTTTGTCAATTTCTAAAATAATAGCTTGTTCAAAGTTTGGAATATCTCTTGAAAATTCTATTAGATAATCTCCATCTAAAATATTTAAGCTAAATTCATCTTGTTTTATTTCTAATTCATCAGGAGATGAGCGAGGAATGAATTTTGAAGTTAAAAATTGGAATGGTCCATTTGCAAATATTAAAATAGCCTCATTTGTCTCTCCTAGATGTCCATCAAGACTTTTTAGTGTAGATTCTTTAAGTAAATTCTTTGAAACAGTAGGAATGGTTAAATCTGTAATATATAAGTCTAGTGCTATTTCCTCTTTTTCTTCATTTGAGAGCTCAATTTTATGTGGGGTATTATCAAATAAATTTTCTATTTGAGCTTTTGTTATTTTGATATTTGTAATTAATTTATTATTTAATAATTCATTCCACGAGAGTTTTTCAAAGAGCTCTTTGTTGGGATGATATATCTGTTTTGGGGCAACACTCATTAGTTTTTCTTTTGCAACTTGTACAGTTGAACCTAATATTATATCATTTGCAATTTTAACAGAAGCAGTCGCTTTTGAAACGCCATCAATGTGAATGGAACTTGTTTGATTTTTGGAAGTACCTATTTTAATACTATCTTTTAATGATTTTCCTTTATATTGGGTTAAAAACTTTTTGAAAGGTTCAATCCCAATTCCTGATATAAAAACAGGTTCATCTTGTTCTAAAATATGAATTTCCAAGAATTTACCTTCTAAGTCTATACTAACAAGTAGATTCATCTTCCCACCAGAGAAACCAGCTATGGGAGCATAATCAAAAGTTTCGAAAATATAAGAGTTTAATTTATTATTTTCATCTAATATTTCCCAAACAGGAATATTTATATCTTTTTCTCCTAATTTTAAAGGAGCTTTGATAAATGTAGATATCTGTTCTTTTGTCATTGAAGCATTTGTATATATGCAAAGTAAAACTATAAAGAAAAAATGAAACATAATATTTTTATTCCTTTATTAAATAAAATAAATTCTATAGTAAATATATAGCCTGCATATAGCATAAATATTTATAAATTCTAGGGTACAATAGAATCATTAAAATTAAATAGCTAATCAATTAAGATAAGAATTATCCTATTTAAAATATAATGCACTAAATAAAAAAATTGTAAAGGAATTTTTATATGGCAAATGTAGAAAATATTAAAAAAGAGTTAGAAACTGTTAAATATCCAGGTTTCGCAAAATCAATTGTAGAGTTTGGATTTGTAAAAGATATTCAAGTAAATGGAACAAATTGTTTAGTTTCACTTGATATTACTTCAACGGCTCCTGAAGTTGAAGCACAATTGACAAAAGAAATTAATGCATGTTTAAGTGCAATTGGAATGAATGTAACACTAAATTTTAATAAACCTCAAGAAGCAAAGCAATCAAGTAATAGTGTAAGTGGCAAAAATATTGCACCACAAATTAAAAAAATCGTAATGGTTAGTTCTGGAAAAGGTGGAGTTGGAAAATCAACTACAACAGTAAATTTAGCAGTTGCAGCTGCAATGCAAGGTAAAAGGGTTGGTATTTTAGATGCTGATATTTATGGACCAAATATTCCTCGTATGATGGGTTTACAAGGAAAAGAAGTAGAAGTTGTTGGAGATAAAGCAAAACCATTAAATGCTTTTGGTGTTGATGTTATGTCAATGGGTATGTTAATGGAAGAAGGACAAGCTCTTATTTGGAGAGGTGCTATGATTATGAAAGCAATCCAACAACTTTTAAGAGATATTTTATGGGAAGAGCTAGATATTTTATTTATTGATATGCCTCCAGGAACTGGTGATGCTCAATTAACTTTAGCTCAAAGTGTTCCTGTAAGTGCTGGAATAAATGTTACAACTCCTCAACATGTTGCCCTTGATGATTCAAGAAGATCTTTAGATATGTTTAAAAAACTTCATATTCCAGTTGCTGGAATTGTTGAAAATATGAGTGGATTTATTTGTCCATCATGTAATACAGAATCTGATATTTTCGGAATGGGAACTTGTGAAGCATTAGCAACTCAATATGATACACAAGTATTAGCAAATTTACCAATTGAACCAGCTATTAGAGAGGGTGGAGATTCAGGAAAACCTGTGGTTTATTTCAATCCGGAATCAGTTTCAGCAAAAAGATATATGATTGCAGCAGATAAACTTATTGCATTTTTAGATAGTGTTGATGATAATATTAATAATTCTGCAATTCAACCATCTATGCCAGCTGGTGTAAGTGCTTGTTCAACTGAAGGACAAAAAATAAAAGCTGAGCAAGAAAAAGCTAAAAAATCAGATGAGAGTTGTGGAACTGGATGTGGTTGCCACTAAGTTTTATAAAATAAAAAGAGTTTAAAGACTCTTTTTATTTATCAACTCTTGAATTTTTTTCTTCAATTCCTGAAATCCCAAATCTTCTAGCAAGTTCTTGTTTTACTCTATCTGGACTTATATTTTTAGAAGCAAGTGCCACTAAAACATGATATGTAATATCAGCTGCTTCATAGATGATTTCTTGTGTATCATTGTCTTTTATGGCAAAAGTAAATTCACCTGATTCTTCAACTATTTTTTTTAACATTGAGTTTTGTTTGCCTTGAAGAAGTTTTGCTGTGTATGATTTATTTGGATCATCATTTTTCTTTTCTTGTATGGTGTGATATAAAGTATCAATTATTCCATAAGCATTAGCTGTACTTATTTCTATATCACTGATTGTTTCATTTGTATTAAGATTTGTAAAAAAACAAGATTTCCTTCCTGTGTGACATGCAACACCTGCTTGATTTACTTTCAAAAGTAATGTGTCGTTATCACAATCAATCAAAATTTCTACTACTTCTTGTAAGTGGTTTGAACTTTCACCTTTTTTCCAAATTCTTTGTTTACTTCTACTAAAATAGTGAGCAAATGAAGTATTTATTGTTAATTCAAGTGCTTCTTGATTCATATATGCGAGCATTAATACTTCATTTGTTGAGGCATCTTGAGTAATTACTGGAATTAGATTATCCATCTTTTCCCAATCTATTTTATTTAATTGTTTCATAATTTTTTCCTTAAAAATTTGTCTGAACATCAATTTTTAATAAATCTATTGTTCTTTCTTCTTTATTAATATCAATATCTATTCCAAAATTAAACTTTTTTTTTTCTTTTTTTTCTTCATAAGATTTATAATTTTCAATATTCTCATATTTAATATTTTCATTATATTGAATTTCAGGTTTAATTATTACGACAGATTCTATCTTTTTTGCATAAGCAGAATTTGTTAGGATTAGTAAAGAAGTGAAGATTAATAAAAAAGGGATTTTTTTCATAGTATTAAAAGAAGTAGTTTTACTACTTCTCTTTTTTATTTATTTATTACAGCATCTCTTGATTTATCTTTAGTATCAACCCAAATATTTGGAGTTGAACCACCAGGAGTTAAGAAAATTTTAGCATCTTTATTTTCTCTTAATGCATCATTAAATCTACCTTGAACCTCAATTTGTTGCATATTTAATAAACTAGGAGTTAAAGATTCTGCAATAGATTTATTTGCTACTGCTTGTGCTTTTGCTTCAATAGTTACGGCATCTGCTCTACCTTGTGCTTCAATTCTTTTTGCTTCAGCTTCACCAGTTGCTTGTGCAGCTCTTTTTTCAGCTTCTTGTTTTGCTCTTAAAACTTCGTATCTTACTCTTTCAGATTCTTGATTTGCAATTTGAACTCTTTCAATTTGTTCTTTAATTTTAACAGGAAGACCAATTTCTCTTAATTGAACTGATTCAATAGTAACTGAACCTTCCGCTAATTCCGTAACTTGTGTTTTTATTAACATATCAAGATTTGTAGCAATTTCATTTCTTTTCATTGGAAGTTCTTCTGCGTTAAATCCTCCAATAACATTTCTCACAACATTTCTTACAACTGGATTTACTATCTTATCTTCCCAAGATAATCCCCATGTAGCAATAGTTGCTGGTGCTCCTGAAGCTGTAAGTCTATATTGAACTGTTAGTTCAATAGAAACAGGTAAACCTCTTGAATCAAGAACGCTAATAGCTGGATTTATTTTAATTCCTGCATCAAACCCACTCATTTCTTCAACACTTCTATAGTTTAAAAGTCTTACTTTAGTATCAACAATTATAACTTTTTGAAAAACTGGAATATATAAATGGAAACCAGGATTTAATGGAACTTCATCATATTTACCAGTTGTTGCTTTAATACCAACTTGTCCTGATTCAATAATAACAAATGGTTTAAACATAAAAAGTGCAGCGATAACTATAATAACTACATAAAACATTCCTGCTTTTTTACCAAAGTTTTTGAAAAACTCAGGTGTTTCAAAAGGTGGTTGGAAATTTCCACCACCATTATTATTATTTCCACCACCATTATTTTTTTGTTGTTGTCTGTTTTTAAAATAGTCGTTGTCTATTGGCATATCTTTCCTTATTTTTTATCTATTTAATAAGTAATACTAATCAACTTTAGTTAACATAAGTTAAATACTTAATATATTTCTCATTTTTTCCGGCTACTACATCAAAGTATGCAGATTGAATTTTTTCTGTAATAGTTCCTCTTGAACCACAACCAATGATTCTAGCATCAACATCTCTAATTGGTGTAATTTCAGCTGCTGTTCCTGTAAAGAATGCTTCATCCGCAATATAAACTTCTTCTCTTGAAATTCTTCTTCTAACAACTTCGATTCCCATATCAGCAGCTAATTCAATAACTGTTGCCTGTGTGATTGACTCTAAAGAGTTGTCATTTGGAGGAGTGATTAGTTTTCCATCTCTAACGATAAAGAAACAAGCTCCAGAAGCTTCTGCGATATATCCTTGATCATCTCTTAATAATGCTTCATCATATCCTGCTTCAACAGCTTCGAATTTTGCCATTTGAGAGTTTAAATAATTTGCAACAGCTTTAGCTTTTCCCATTCCTGAAGTATTTGGAGTTCTTGTAAACGAAGAGATTTTAACTCTAACCCCTTTTTTAAGACCTTCTTCTCCTAAATATGCTCCCCATTCCCAAGCAGAAACTGAAACTTTAACAGGTGCTTCTTTGTGATAAAGACCCATAACACCGTAACCTAAATAAACTAACGGTCTTATATAAGCACCATCAAATAATTCATTTTTTTGTAATAATTCAATTTGAGCTTTATTTAATTCTTCAAGTGTAAAAGGAACATTCATAAGTGTCATTTTTGAAGAGTTTAATAATCTTTGTGTATGTTCGTTTAATTTGAAAATAGCACATCTTCCATCAACAGTTTTATATGCTTTTGTTCCCTCTATAGCACCATTACCATAATGAAGAGTGTGGCTTAATACATGCACTTTTGCATCATGCCAATTTACAAATTCCCCATCCATCCATATATATTTTGATTCAGTCATTTTATCAATTCCTAATGATTAAATTTTAGGCATCTATTTTAGCTAAGATAATATTAAAATAAACTCTTTAAAATTAGATTATAAATTATTTAAGATATATAAATGTAATATAAAAGAAAAAAATAGGAAAAGAAAAAAATGTTTTTTAAAAGAGTCTTTAATTTTATTATTTTTATAATTTTTTCTCTTTTTTTAACAGCTTGTTCTGTTAGTAATACTCAAGTTCAAGTTAATCAAAAGAAAATTTATGAAAAAGAGCCAATAACTCAAGATTTGAAAAATGAAGTAAATCAAATTGCACAATTAATAAAACAAAATAATTTAGCTCTGTTGAGTAGTAAATATATTCATCCAATAAATGGTTACTATGAAGTTACAAAGTTTGAACATAAAAATATATTTGAAATGAAAAATAATATTTTAAATATAGATAATAAAATAGATTCTTTTGAAATAAAAATCGAAAAAGCAACTTTTAGTTGTAGTCCACTTGATGATAGTTTATATGGCTGGGATAAAGAAGGAGTTTTCTTAACTTCACAAATAACACCATATATTACAAAAATTATGGAAGAAGCAAATACTTTACAAGTAAATAGATTTAAAAAAGAAGAGATTGAAAAAGCAGATTTTATAGAACAAACAAGTTATGAAGTAATCATTCCTTACGCTATAATATTTTATATTACAAAAATAGATAATAAATGGTATATAACTTTAATAGATAATATAATAACGGATTGTAACTTTTAAGTGAACTAATTGACATCAAGAGGAAGCTTGTGAGATTAAGAGTGCTTATTCAAAAAAAAATAAATTCCTATTAACAAATATTAACAAGAATTAAAGTACACTATCTAATAATAAATATCAAAAATAATTATAATAAACAAACAGAGAAAAGAAATGCTAGAAACAATAAAAGAAATAATAAGAAATAGAGTTTTAATAATAGATGGAGCTATGGGAACACAGCTTCAAATCGCGGATATTAAAAAAGAAGAGTGGATATATGAAGATAAAGATTTAGAAGGTTGTAATGAACTTTTAAATCTTACTGCCCCTCATATTCTTGAAGATATTCACAACAGATATGCACTTGCAGGTGCTGATTTATTAAGTACAAATACTTTTGGTTCAATGCCATGGGTTTTAGAGGATTATGATATTCCTGAAACTTCATATGAGTTATCAAAATTAGGTGCACAGCTTGTAAAAAAAACTGCTTTAAAATATAGTACGCCTGAAAAACCAGTTTATGTATTAGGTTCAATTGGACCTGGAACGAAACTGCCTAGTTTAGGACATATCAAATATGATGACATGTATGAGGGTTATAAAATTATGGCACAAGGTTTATCTGATGGTGGAACTGATGTGTTCTTACTTGAAACCTGTCAAGATCCACTTCAAATAAAAGCAGCACTTCATGCATTAACAGATACTGTACCACATATTCCTATTATGGTGTCCGTTACAATTGAGTTAAGTGGTACTATGCTTATTGGAACCGATGCTATGACTATAGCTGCTATTATGGCTCCTTTTAATATTTTATCTTTAGGATTTAACTGTGGAACTGGACCAAAACAAGTTCATAAACATGTCAAGACTTTAAGTGAAGTTTGTAAATTCCCAATATCAGTTCACGCAAATGCTGGACTTCCTCAAAATAGAGGTGGAAAAACTTATTATCCAATGGGACCTGATGAGTTTGTAGAACTTCAAAAAGAGTTTTTAAGTATAAATGGAGTTTCATTTTTAGGTGGTTGTTGTGGAACAACACCTGAACACGTAGCTGCTTTAGTAAAAGCGGTTGAGGGAATTACTCCTTTAAAACCTTGCGGATTTTTAAAAGCTTCTTTGGCTTCACTTTTTGGAACAATGCCATTAAAACAAGAACCAGCACCACTTTTAATTGGTGAGCGTTCAAATGCAACAGGATCTAAAGCTTTTAGAGAGTTATTAAAAGCAAATGATTATGAGGGAACATTAAGCGTTGGTCAACAACAAGTTCGTGCAGGGGCGCATGTAATTGATGTTTCTGTTGGGTTTGCAGGTCGAGATGAAAGATTTGATATGGATGCAGTTGCCGCGCTTTATTCTCAAAAAGTTGCACTTCCTTTGATGCCAGATTCTACTCAAATATATGCTTTGGAAGCTGCACTTAAACAAATCGGTGGAAGATGTATCATTAACTCTGTAAATTTGGAAGATGGTGAAGATAAGTTTGATGCGGTTTGTAAATTAGCTAAAAAATTTGGAGCAGCGCTTGTTTGTCTTGTTATTGATGAAGTTGGAATGGCGAAAACGAAAGAAGATAAACTAAGAATTGCTGAGAGAATTTTTGATTTATGTGTAAATAGACATGGGTTTGATCCAGCTGATTTAGTATTTGATATGCTTACATTTACAATTGGTTCAGGAGATGATGAGTATAGAACAGCTGGTGTTGAAACTATGGAAGCGATTCGTGAGTTTCAGATTTTGCATCCAGAAGCTGGAACGACTCTTGGGCTTTCAAATATTTCATTTGGACTTGATCAAAAAGCTAGAATTTATTTAAATTCTATTTATCTTGATCATTGTGTAAGAGCTGGATTAACATCTGCTATTGTAAATGTAAAACATATAATTCCATTAAATAAAGTAAGTGCAGAAGATAGAACTGCTTGTGATAATCTGATTTTTAACAACCATGAAAATGGTGACCCTTTGTTTGCTTTTATTGAACATTTTTCGACAGTAGAAGCACAAGAAGAACAAACAGATGAAGAGTATCAAAATATGCCAGCACTTGAAAAAGTACAAATGCTTTTACTTGATGGGGACAAAGATAGACTTCTACCTTTAGTTGAAGAATTACGGCATACCGTCCCACCAGAAACAATAGTAAATGAATGGCTTATTGATGGAATGAAAATCATTGGCGAGTTATTTGGAAGCGGACAAATGCAGTTACCGTTTGTACTTCAAAGTGCTGAAACTATGAAAGCAACCGTTGATGCTTTAAATCCATATTTGCCAAAACAAGAAAAATCAAGTGAAACAACTTTAATCATTGGAACGGTAAAAGGAGATGTTCACGATGTTGGTAAAAATCTTGTAGATATTATTCTTTCAAATAACGGATTTAAAGTTGTAAATGTGGGAATAAAAGCTGGTCTTGATACTTTTGTTGACAAACTACAAGAACACAATGCCCATGCCCTTGGAATGAGTGGATTACTTGTAAAATCAACAGCAGTTATGAAGGAAAATCTTGAGGAACTTCAAAAAATGGGAATAAAAATTCCTGTTCTTTTAGGTGGTGCTGCTTTGACAAAAAGTTTTGTTGATGAGTATTGTAGACCATTTTATGATGGACCAATTTTTTATTGTAGGGATGCTTTTGATGGTGTTATTTCTATGCAAAGGATTGAAAAGGGCGATACAAATAATACAGACTTACCAGCAGATTTAATAAAAATAATAGATACAAGTGATAAAGTTGAAGAAGAAGTAGCAGAAATTCCCCCTTATGAAGAAATACCACTTCCTGAGAAGAATACATTTTTATTTCCTCCATTTTGGGGAAGAATTGGAAAAACAGCAGAAAAATTAGATAAAGAACTTATTTTTAAATGGATAAATCATAGGGTTTTATTTAGACAAAGATGGGGATATAAAAGAGGGAAACAAGACTCTGCTAAATTCTTAAAATATGAAGAAGAAGTTGTTGAACCTACGTATCAAACTTTAAAAGCTGAATTAGTAGATAAAAATATTTTTGAACCAATTGCAATTTATGCTTATTATCCTTGTATTTCATGGGATAATAAAATTTATATTTTTGATAAAAAATATTTATACAATTCTTTAGAAGAAGCGAAAAATGTACCACCTTTAAGTGAAGCTATAAAAGTTTTAGAGTTTCCAAGACAAAAACGAAAACCATTTAGATGTATTGCTGATTTCTTTGCAAATGATAGACTTGATGTGATTGCCTTTACCCTTGCAAGTGCTGGACTTAAAATAAGTGATTATGAAAGAAGTTTATACGATAAAGGTGAGTTCACAAAATATTACCAAGTTCATGGTTTGGGAGTTGAACTTGCTGAAGCTTTAGCTGAGGTTTTACATAAACAAATAAGACTTGATTTAGATATTGTGCCAAAAGAGGGACATACTTTAAATGATGTTCAAATGAAACAATATGTGGGTTGTAGATATTCTCCAGGATATGCTGCTTGTCCTGATTTAGCAATGAATAGAGATATTTTTGATTTATTAAATCCTGAAGAGTTTGGAATAGAATTATCTGAGACTTTTCAAATGCACCCAGAACAAACTACTTGTGCTATTGTGGTTACTCACAAAGAAGCAAACTACTATAATATCTAATACTTTTTTTAATTAAAGATGCATTTTGCATCTTTAATATTTCTCCCATAGGATTTTATTTTGACAAATAATGCTAAAGGCTTATCCCTTACTTCTATTGGTATATTTATTATGAGTTTAGAATCTCTTTTGATTAAATATACAAATGTATCATCTTTCGTTTTTTCATTTTATTTAGGAATATTTATATTTATTTCAATGATGGTAACCTTGCTATTTAAAGAAAAAACTTATGTTAAAAATGCATTTAAATCATCTTTTTTAATTTTAATTACTTGTGCAATTATGATGGGTGCTTCAAATATATTTTTTATAACAGCAGTGAAGACCACAACGGTTGCTAATGTAGTAATTATTTTTAGTACATCAGCACTTTTTTCAGCTTTAATTGCATATATTTTATATAGAGAAAAAATCACAAAAAATATACTTTATGCTTCATTTTTTATGTTTGTTGGGTTATATATTATTTTTAATGATAGCCTAGAATTTGGTAGTTTAATAGGAAATATGTATGCGTTATTTTGCACTATATTATTTTCAATTTCATTCGTTTTGTTATCAAAATATAAAGAAATGGATAGAATAGTTCTTACAGCATTTTCTGGTATATGTCTTAGTGTATTAGCTTTTTTTCTAAGTGAAGATTTAAAAATTGATTTAAATAATCTTATGATTGTAATGTTTATGGGACTTATAATTTCATCATTTTCAAGGGTTTTAATAGGAAATGGAGCTAAATATATAAGCGCAAGTGAAGTGAGTCTTTTAATGCTAATTGAAACTATCATGGCGCCTATTTGGGTTTGGATATTTTTAAATGAAATCCCAACTATTCATACTTTTATTGGAGGAAGTGTTATTATACTTACTTTGATAATCAATTCTTTGTATTCTTTAAAAAACAACTAAATATTTTTTAGTTGTTTATCGTGATATTTTCGCAAAATTATAAGTGCCAAAACAGCGCCAAATAAAGCCCAAGCCATATCACTTTGTGTATCCCAAATATATCCTTGAGTTCCTAAAAAATCTTCTGCTGAATCATTTGCAAATATTGCTACCCACCATTCTACAAGTTCATAAAAAGCAGAAAAACCTAAACAAAAACAAAGAATAAAAAAGTTTCTCCAAGCTTCAATTGAGATGATATTTTTTCTTATGATAATCTCTCTTGCTATTATTGCTGGAATAAAACCTTGTGCAAAATGTCCTAATTTATCGTAGTTGTTTCTATCTTGATTAAAAAATTCTTTTATAAAATCAAAGGCAGGAACTTGGGCATAAGTATAGTGACCACCAACCATTAAAATAATACAATGAATTAAAATAAGCGTATAAACTAAAGATGTAAATTTGAATTTATTATAAATAAAAGCCAAAATAAATAAAGCAATAAGAGCTGGAAATACTTCTAAAAACCAAGTGAATAAATCTTTTGGATTAATAGCCGACCAAATAAAAATAGTAAAATAAATAAACAACCAAATTTTAATCATTGTAATCCTTTAGAAATGTTAATTATCCTATAATAAAGCTTCAAAATTATTATAAAGGATTCTCATGAATTATACATATTTTAATCCAACTGCAATAGAGTTTGGAAGTGGCAAAATTGGCTCGATAGTTAATTATATTGATAAAAAGTTAAAAGTATTAGTTGTTTATGGTGGTGGAAGTATCAAAAAAAATGGTGTTTACGATCAAGTAAAAATAGCACTTGAGGGTTATACTTGGTTAGAGTTTAGTGGAGTTGAACCAAACCCATCTTATGAGACTTTAAATAAAGCAGTAAAAATTATCAAAGATGAAAAAATTGATTTTGTTTT
The DNA here is from genome assembly GCA_028690445.1 of Aliarcobacter sp. GTDB lineage: Bacteria > Campylobacterota > Campylobacteria > Campylobacterales > Arcobacteraceae > Aliarcobacter. The sequence goes on from JAQVBE010000009.1 coordinate 43,622, forward strand.
AGCTGTTGGCGGTGGTTCTGTTATTGATGGAAGTAAATATTTAGTAGCAGCTGCACTTTATGATGGTGATGGTTGGGATTTTCTAGATGGTTCAAAACAAGTAGAAAAAGCACTTCCTTTGGGAGCTATTTTAACTCTTCCAGCAACAGGAAGTGAATCAAATACTACGGCTGTTATTTCAAAAAAATTAACAAACGAAAAAAGATATTTTGGTTCACCACTTGTATATCCAAAATTTGCAGTTTTAGACCCAAGTGTAATGAGTACTTTAGATGATAGACAACTTGCAAATGGTTTAGTAGATGCATTTGTACATACATGTGAACAATATTTAACATATCCAAATAGCTCACTTTTACATGATGGTTATTCACAAACTATTTTAAAAGGTTTACATAACTTATCATTAAATTGGGAAAATAGAAGAACCCCTTTATGGCAAGAAAATCTTATGCTTTTAGCAAATCAAGCTTTAAATGGTTTTATTGGTTCAGGTGTTCCTCAAGATTGGGCAACACATATGATAGGACATGAAATTACAGCATTTTATGGACTTGACCACGCACAAAGTTTGGCGGTTGTTCAACCATATCTTTTAAGAGTGATGATAGAAGATAAAAAAGAGAAATTACTTCAAATGGGAAAAGAAGTTTTTAACATGCCTCAAAATTATGAAATAGTAATTGAAGCAATAGAATATATGTACCAAAGTATTGGAGTTCCTACGAAATTAAGTGCATATAAAACAGATGATAAAGTAATAGAAAATATCACAAAAGCTTTAGAATCACATGGTATGACAGTACTTGGTGAAAAAGGAAATATTACTTTGGATAAAGTTTCTAAGATTTTAGAGATGTCTTTAAAATAATTTAATCTTTGATTAACTCAATATTATAATAAACTAAGATAAAATGCGTGTTATTAATTTTAGGAATATATGATGTCTAAAGAAAAAACATTTAAAAATAAGCTTTTAGAGTATGTTTATACTATTTCTAAGCAACCAATTTTATTAAAAGATTTATTGGTTGCAAATAGACAACACAATGATGGAATGCATGTAGACCCGGCAAAACTTGGGTTTAGAATAAGGCTAATTAGAGCATACATAGTTTATATAGGAATTGTATTAGCTATTATCGTTCCAATTTCACTTTTAACTCATAAACCTCTTGTGAAAATTGATCCGCATATTTCTATTTTGGGAGCAATGGTTATTACTGCTGCTATATTTATAGGCTTTAACTTTTTTAGAGATAGAATGAGAGATGCTATGACTAAAGAGCTAATTATTAGGTCTTGGAAATTACATTTTCCATTTTTCTCATATGAAGAATATTCTCAAAAAATAGATGAAATTTTTGAGAGATCTATAAAAGATGAAATCTCAAAAAGAGATTTAGAAAAATACATTTTAGAAAATCTTTCAAAATAATAAGTAGTTTTTAAAACTACTTATCATGTAGGGCAACCGCTTCTTTATTTCTTTGTTTTTTTAATTCCATATCTATATATTTTTCAATCAAATCTTGTTTTTGTTTAAAAGCTAAAGTGATTTTTCGCTTGACTGGTCTATTTTCGTAGATAAAAAAACCAGCTTCATACATTGAAAGTCTAATTGATGTAGCAATTGCATAAGAACTCATTACACAATCATTTTTGCAAAGTTTATAAATATCATCAAAATACTCTTTTGTCCAAAGTTCAAAATTAACATCGCTTGAAAAAGCATCTTGATAAATTATGTCAAAACTATTTTGTTTTAGGCTTTTTATATAATCTCTAGCATTTCCAATAAAAACCTCTATTTTGATTTTTTCATCTTCATATTTGCAAGTTTGCGCAACTGATTTTATGATATGTTTTATATTTTCAAACTCTTTTGGAAACTTAAAAGTTTCTAAAGATTTTACTAGATTTCCATCAAGTTCTGGCGAATAAAAATTTAGTTTAACATCAAGATTATTTAATAAACAATAATAAATTGTTGAAAATGTATTATATCCAATGCCAAAACAAATATCTAAAATGGTAAGTTCACTTTTGTTTTTATGAAATGTAAAAGCTGGAATTATATGTTTTGATAAAGCTTCATTTATAGCTCCATCATCAGGGTTGTGATAGTGTTGATTATATAGTTTTGAAAATAGGGTGTTTGAGCCATCTTTTGTGGCAACTATGCTATTTATGTTATCTTGCAAGAGTAGTTTTCACTTTATTTTTTGATTTTATAAGCCATTGTCCCAATGGTGCATTTTTTTTGCTGTAAAGATATAAATGTCATCAAAAAGTTCTATACAATTTGGTGCTTGAAAACCAACACTTTCAAGTAAATCTAAAAGTTCGTATTTATTGTCATTTGATATTTTTTCAAGGATAATGATATTTCCTGAGTTTTCTAAAGCTTTATACATAAGTTTTAAAATCATTTCAATCTCAGAGCAATAAGATAAAATATTTCCTAAAACAATATACTCAAATTCTCTAGCTGTTGCTTTTAGTTTGGCGCTTGATTCATCAATAAAAGGAATATATTTTATATTCCCTTCATTTTGAATCTTGATTTGCTCAAGTGTTTGATCCACAAGCCCCAAAGAATTATCAATATGTAAAATTGCAATATTTGTATAATCTGAAAATAACTCTTTGAAAAGATTGAGTTTTTGTTGCACTTTTTAGTTTCCTAAATCTTTTAATTTATCTTCACAAAGATATAAAGCTTCATTTGACATAACACCAATTTGTGTAGATAAAATATCATTTGCTATTTCTTTTGCCTCTTCAAGTGAGTGCATTGTATAAGTTCCACATTGGTATTCGTTTAGTTCTGGAATATCATTTTGTGATTTAACTTCAAGTACATCTTTCATTGCTTTTTCCCATGCATTTGCCACAGTTTTTTCATCTGGAGTTCCAATTAAACTCATATAAAAACCAGTTCTACAACCCATAGGAGAAACATCGATGATTTCAACTGAGTCAGAATTTAGATGATTTCTGATGAATCCTGCAAATAAATGTTCCAAAGTATGGATACCTTTTTCACTTAATATTTTTTTATTTGGTACACAAAATCTTAAATCAAATACAGTAATATCATCACCTTTTGGTGTTTTCATTGTTTTTGCAACTCTTACTGCAGGTGCTGGCATGATTGTATGGTCAACTCTAAAACTATCTAATAATGGCATAATAAATTCCTTTTTTTAATAAGCTTGGATTGTATCAAAAGTTTATTGAATGAGTGGTAATTAGTAATAACTAAATTTGATATAACTCAAACACATAAGAAATACAGGGCTTTTTGTAGAAAGTTTGGATATTATATTAAATTATTTTTGCCAAAAGCAAAGAGGTTATTATGGAAGATTATAGCGATTATTTCGAACTTAGAAAAATAAATGATAGTAATTATGAATTAACATTATTAAATATTTGGAATAAACAAATCCTTACTTCAAATATCAGAAAATTAGAAAAACTAACTTTTTCTTCACATACTAAATTAACTGTGGATTTTCAAAATCTAAAAGAGTGTGATACAGCTTCAATCATCTATCTTATTTCATTTTTTAAAAAAGTTGAAGAAAAAAATTTAACACTTAAAAATTTAGATTCTTTTGAAGAATTTTATAGATTTTATGAAAAACACTATCAAGAAAATATTCCAGAAACAAAAGATAAAAAAAATATTATAGAAAAGATTGGTAAAACCGTATATGAAGCTTACCTTTCTAGTCTTGATTTTACAAAATTTGTTGGAAAAGCTTTTTATTATTTTGTGTATTCACTTTTTAATCCTAAAAAAATGAGATTAAAAGCGATGCTAAAATATATTGATACATCAGCTGTGAATGCACTTTTTATTGTGGGAATGACTTCTTTTTTGGTGGGAGTCGTAATTGCATATCAAGGAGCAGTTCAGCTTGAAAAGTTTGGAGCAAATATTTTTATAGTTGAGATGATTTGTATAACTATGTTTAGAGAAATTGCTCCACTTGTAACAGCAATTGTAATTGCTGGACGAAGTTCTAGTTCATACACCGCAGAAATTGGAGCTATGAAAATAACAGATGAAATAGATGCTATGAGAACTATGGATTTTGAGCCAACTTTATTTTTGGTATTACCAAGAATTTTTGCTTTGGTTATTGCTTTGCCTTTATTAGTTTTTTTTGCTGATATTGTAGGAATCTTTGGTGGAATGGTGATAGCTTTTACGGATTTAGATGTTACATTTTTTGAGTTTATAAATAGAATGGGACAAGAAGTTCCATTAAAACATCTTTTAATTGGAGTTGGTAAATCTATATTTTTTGGAGTTGCTATTGCACTTATTGGGTGCTATAGAGGATTTCAAGTACAAAATAACACTACAAGTATAGGAAAATATACAACAATAAGTGTTGTAAATGCGATTTTTGTGGTTATTGCTTTAAATGCGATTTTTTCAGTGATTCTAACTGAGATTGGAATATAATGGAAGCACTTAACATTATAAAAGTAAATAATTTATCAACAATTTTTGGTGAAAATATAGTACACAAAGATATTTCATTTAGTGTAAATCAAGGGGAAATTTTTGGGGTATTAGGTGGAAGTGGTTCAGGAAAAAGTGTATTGGTAAAACAAATAGTTATGTTGGACAAAATTCAAAAGGGAAATATTGAATTTTTAGGAAAAGATATTTCAACTTTAGATTTAAAAGATATTCAAGATTTAAAACAACAATTTTCTTATCTTTTTCAGTTTGGAGCTTTATATTCGTTTTTAAATGTGATTGAAAATATTTCTGTGATGTTAAAAGAATATACAGATTTACCAGCAGATTTAATAGAAAAAATCGCTTATACAAATCTTGAAATTGTAGGGCTTCCAAAAAGTTGTGCACTATTATATCCATCTGAATTAAGTGGTGGAATGAAAAAAAGAGTTGCCCTTGCACGAAGTCTTGCAATGCAACCAAAAGTTTTATTTTTAGATGAACCTACAAGTGGACTTGACCCTTCTAGTACACAAAAAATAAATGAGTTGTTACTTAATCTAAAAAAAATGTTAAATATCACAATAATCATAATTACCCATGATTTAGAAACGATAAAAACAGTTTTAGATAGGTTTATAATATTAAAACAAAAGATAATCTTTGATGGAAATATCACTCAAGCTTTAGATTCACAAGATGAATTTATAAAAGATTTTCTAACAAATAAAGGTAAATAATGGATACAAAAATAAACTTTTTTAAAATAGGCTTGTTTGTAATAGCCCTTGTAACTTCACTTTTAATTCTCGTTTTTTGGTTGGGAAAATTTGGTTTTGAAAAGAAAAAATTTGATGAGTATTCAATTTATTTCCAAGAATCTGTTTCTGGATTAAATATTGGTTCTTCTATAAAATACAAAGGATTTGAAGTTGGAAATGTAAGTGAAATAAAACTAAATCCACATAATTCAGAAGAGATACAAATAGATATTGTAATCAAAAAAGGAACACCTATAAAAGAAGACAATTATGCTATTTTAGGAAATCTTGGAATTACTGGACTTAAATATATCGAGTTAAAAGGTGGAAGTAATGATTCAAAACTTTTACAAGAAGATGAAAATGGTTTTAGAATAATTAGTTCAAAAACATCAGATTTGACAACTTTAGTTGATTCTACAACTGATTTAACAAATCAATTAACTTTGGTTTTAGCTCAAATGAAAAAACTTTTAGCCGATGAAAATATAAAAACTATTTCAGAAATCTTGGGTAAAACTCAAAACAGTATGACTAATGTAGAACAATTTAGCTCATATCTTGTAAACAATGAAAAGAAAATTGATGAACTTATAAAAAATATAAATATTCTTGCAAAAAATGGAAATAAATCTTTTGAAAGTATTGATAAATCAGCAAATAGTTTCAAAGAATTATCAAATGAAATTTTACTTGAAATAAGAAAAAGAAGTTTTGATATAAATGATATGTCAAAAGAGAGTTTTGATAAATTAAATGGTGTTTTAAATAATTTAGATTCAACACTTTTACAAACACAAACTTTGATAGATAACCTAAATCAAAGTCCAAGTGATATTTTATTTAAACAAAAAAATATAAAAAATGGACCAGGAGAATAATATGAAAAATCTTTTTTATCTTTTAATCGTACTTTTAATTTCTGGATGTTCTTTAAAACAAGAAATTACAGAGACAAATAGTTATTCTATTGATTTTAACTCAAAAAATAGTAGTTATAAAAATATAGGAAAATCAATTTTGATTGAAGAACCTCTTGTGAATAAAAGTTTTAATTCAAGGTCGATTTTTTATAGTACAAAACCATATTTGTTTGAAGAATATGCTAAAAATAGATGGATAAATTTGCCAAGTAGCATGATTCACAATTCTCTGGCAGAATCTTTTCAAAATAGTAATCTTTTCTCTTTAGTCTCTTTGGAAGATACAAAAATAAAATATGATTATGTTATAAAAACAAGTGTAATAAAAATATATCATGAGATAGATGGTGATAAATCTTACGCTATTTTAAAAATAAAATTTGATTTATTAAAAGATAAAGAGTTAATAAAAACATTTAGTTACGATAAAAATTTTTTAGTTAAAGAAACCAAACCTTATGAGTTTGTAAATACTCTAAATAAAATCTTTGATGATGTTTTAGAAGAGTTGTTAAAAGGGATAAACAACTCTTCTCTAGTTTGATTGAAGTACTAATCTATTCTTTCAGATAAAAGCCAAAGCTATTTTATAATAGCTAGATTTCTGTAATGTAACATTATAATTCGACTCTTCTTGTAACCCCTATTAATCTATCATGTGGAAATTTATAAAAACTTACAAATGATGGAGCAAGATTTTTCATACTAGCAAAAAATATCCATATTGGATTTGTTGCAATTATCTCTTCTTGTCCATAAAATATAGTTTTTGCATCAATATTTTTATTTACTAGAATTTCTTCAACATCAATCATTTCCATATATCCAACTTTTATATTTAATACTTCCATTCCTTCTTGTAGAATTTCTAATTCAGTACTAATACCATGTGGGTCACTTGTTGGTTTTACGGTTGCTATAATATTTCGTTTATATACTATGCTATTTTCAAACATTGTTTTTGATATATAAGTTGGGATAGTATCTTGTCTTCTTGCAAAAAATATCCCAACACCAGGGATAGTATTTGTTTCTTTATAAGTTTTGCCAAATTCTTCTAAAAACTTATCTTTAGATACGACTTTTAGTGCTTTGTAAAGTCTTTCTTGCCCTTTTGTATATATTAAAACTATTAATAATGGAATCATACTAATAATTAATGACCAATATCCACCATGTGGAATTTTAAGAGTACAAGATATGAAAAATATTCCACTAACAATAAATGATAAAAAAGCAATAATAGCTTTAATGTAATTTTCTTGTTTGAAAAATATAATAATCATTAAAAAGGCGGTAATTGTCATTGCTCCAGAAACAGCAAGTCCATAAGCAGAAGCTAATTTAGCTGATTCCCTAAAAATAAACAATGCACAAAGTACACAAAATAATAAAGCCCAATTTATAACTCCAATATATATTTGAGACCTTAGTTCATTTGAAGTATAAACTACTTTTAAATGTGGAAAAATTTTTGTAGTCATGGCTTGATATAAAACTGAAAAAACACCACTTATCATTGCTTGTGATGCAATAATTGTTGCTAATATTGCAAGTATTACAAATCCTACATATAGGTTCGCAGAGATAGATTTTATCATTTCAAATAATGGGCTTGTTGCTGAAGCTGAATTTGCAATAACCACTGCCCCTTGTCCAAAATAACAAAAAGCTAAAGCAATAAAAACAAATAACCAACCTTTTAATATAGGAAGTCTTCCTAAATGTCCCATATCTGCATATAGTGCCTCACCACCTGTTGCTACAAGTATAACATCTGATAAAACTAAAAATGTAAGCATTGGATTATCAATTATAAAATTAATTGCATACATAGGAGAAAGAGCAACTATCACACTAGGATTTTGAATAGTAAAATATAATCCAACTCCTCCTATTGTAAAAAACCAAACAATCATTACCGGACCAAAAGCACTAGCAACTTTTTCTACGCCTTTTTTTTGAACGATAAATAAACAAATTGCTATTAATGCAGCTATAATTAAAAGAATCTCACGAGATATTCCTTCTAAACCTGGGATTAAAGCAATTCCCTCAACAGCACTTAAAATACTAATTGCAGGTGTAATTACAGCATCACCAATCATAAGAGAAAAACCAATAAAACTTAAAATAGTTATTATGGCAATTTGTTTTACATTTTTTATTTTGCTAAGTATTATTTGTAGTAAAACAATAGTACCACCTTCTCCTCTTTTAGAAAGGCTAGTTGCTAACCATGCATATTGAATTGTTACAAGAATTGTAAGAGTCCAAATAAAGAGTGAAATTAATCCAAAAATATTTTCAACAGTTGGTATAGCAACCAAAAAAACTACTGCAAAAGTATATATAGGACTTGTTCCAATATCCCCATATACAACCCCAAGAGCCTTTACAACCATAAACTCTTTTTTTAGAAATTCAACAAATGAATTTGTTTTATTCATAAATTTAACCATACCTTTATACTAATCTTATGATGACTATATAGTATAAATTATAGATAAAATATAAATAAAAAGATTAATTTATAAAAATTTTATAAAGATGCTATTTTCATAGAGATTAGCAAGGGTTTTATCATAAATAATTAGTTAAAATCCGTTTCAAAAAATCATGCTAGTTATAAATATTAGATTAGTTTAATATTCTAAGTAATTGGCACTAGAAAAAAGGCTTAAAATGACAATTTTAGATTCCATCGTACTTGGAATTGTTGAGGGAATAACGGAGTTTTTACCAATTTCTTCAACGGGACACTTAATAGTAGCAAGTGAATTTTTAGGACTTGAACAAACAAATGTGAATAAAGCTTTTGAAGTTGTTATTCAGTTTGCAGCAATTCTAGCTGTAATATTAACTTATCCTTCAAAATTTACATTTAAACATATTGAATTATGGATAAAAATAGCTATTGCATTCTTACCAATAGCTGCTATTGGATTTTTATTATCTAAACAAATTAAAGCAATGTTTGACATTCAAATAGTTGCTATTATGTTTATTGTTGGTGGAATTGCATTTATAATAATTGAGAAATTTTATAACACAAAACCTGTACAAACTTTAGAAGTTGATGATGTTACATATAAACAAGCTGCTTGGATTGGTTTTGCTCAATTATTCGCATTAATTCCAGGAACTAGTCGAGCGGGAGCTAGTATTATAGGTGCTATGCTAGTAGGACTTAGTAGAAAAGCAAGTACTGAATTTTCTTTTTTATTAGCTTTACCTGTTTTATCCGCAACAACAGCATATGATTTACTTAAACATCATGATGAACTTTTTGCTGCTGGTAATATTTTAAACCTTACTGCTGGTTTTATTGTATCTTTTATAGTTGCATTTTTATCGATTAAAGTATTAATAAAATTTGTACAAAAATTTACTTTTATTGCATTTGGAATTTATAGAATAATATTTGGAATTCTCTTACTTATTATTTTTTAAAAAATCAAGGAAACTATAATATATTATAGTTTTCTAGCAAATATTGGAGCTAAATTCATAACTATAAAAAGTCGCATAATATGATGGATTGTAATATAGGGAACATTAGCACCAACAAGTAAAGCTATTAGATTCATCTCTGTTTGTCCCCCTGGACTAAATGCTAAAAGAATAGAGACAATTGGAAAATTAAAAAAATAGTAAGCAATAAAAATAAAAAAACTTGAAAATATAGCCACAATAATAAAATGCCCAAAAGTTCCAATAAGTGTTTTTATAATCATTTTTAATTTAATACCTTTAAATGTAAATCCAATAATTGTTCCAAATATAACTTGAACAAATTTGATTAATTCATCTGGAATCAAAGTATGAATTAATCCACCACTATAAACAATAATACTAAAAATCATAGGACCAATTAGAAACGCAGCGGACATTTTTATCTTTTTAGCAATAAAGGCTCCTGAAATTCCAATAACAATTAAATAAAAAAACTCTATTAAATTTGTATCTTTTATAGCTTTTGTGATTAGTTGATTTCCACTAATATCAAGATGAAAAACATATTGAATAATAAAAGGTAAAGATAAAACCACAAATAAAAGTCTTGAAGATTGAACTAATGTTATTTTTGAAGTATCAGCTTTTTGTTCTTCTCCTAAAATTACCATTTCCACAACACCACCTGGCGTTGAGCTAAAAAAGGCAGTTTTTCTATCAAACTTTAAAATCTTTACATAATAATACATTCCAGCAAAAGTAACAATAATTGAATATGGAATAATTAATAAAATACTAAATAAATAGATATGTAAAAATTCTAAAATTTGTGGAGTAAAAGCACTTCCAATTATCAATCCAATAAGTATTCTTGCAGGTGCTGAAAATAGTTTTGGACTTTGAATGGGAAGTTTCTCAAATCGAATAGCTAATGAAGTAGTAAAAATCGCACCCAAAAGCCAAGGTAGGGGAAGATGTAAAAGTATAAATAAAACCGAACCTAAAAAACCTATGAAAATAGCAAGTAACATTTGAGATAATTGTTGCATATTTATCATAGATTTTCTAGGTCAGTCATTTTAAGCTATGCTTTTTAAAACTAAATCTTGGGCTTCTTTTATTAGTAATTCTAAATGCTCTTTACTTATAAAACTCTCCGCATAAATTTTATAAATATCTTCAGTTCCAGATGGACGTGCAGCGAACCAACCGTTTGCAGTTGTAACTTTTAAACCTCCAATACTTGCGTTATTTCCACTTGCATTTGTATAGATATTTTCTATTTCTTCATTTGCTAAAGTTTTAGATGTAACATCTTTTACACTAAGATTTTTTAGTTTAGCTTTTTGTTCATAATTTGCAACAGCATCAACTCTTTTATAATAAGCTTTACCAAACTCTTTTTCAAACTCTTGATAAATAACTCCTGGATCTTTTTTTAGTTTTGCAGTAATTTCAGCCGCTAAAAGATTTAAAATAATTCCATCTTTATCAGTAGACCAAACACTTCCATCTTTTCTTAAAAATGAAGCTCCAGCACTCTCTTCTCCACCAAAAGCTAAACTTCCATCAAATAAACCTTCAACAAACCATTTAAATCCAACAGGTACTTCATAAAGTTTTTTATCTAAAGATTTAACAACTTTATCAATCATTGAACTTGAAACTAAAGTTTTACCAACTCCTAAATCATTTTTCCAAGATTTTCTATTTGAAAATAGATACCAAATAGCAACCGTTAAATAATGATTAGGATTCATAAGTCCTACACTTTTTGTTACGATTCCGTGTCTGTCAAAATCTGGGTCATTTGCAAATGCAATATCATATTTATCAGCTAATTGGATAAGTGAAGCCATGGCATATGGTGAAGAACAATCCATTCTTATTTTTCCATCATGGTCACATGACATAAAAGAAAAAGTTGGGTCAATTGAATCATTTACAATATCAAGATTTAGTCCATAAATTTCATTTATTTTTTTATAAACTTCTAACCCTGAACCTCCAAGTGGGTCTACACCAATATTTAGATTTGCATTTTTTATAACATCCATATCAATAATAGTCTCTAAAGCTTTTACATAAGGAGTGATAAAATCAGCAATTTCTAAAAACTTAGATTCATATATTTTATCTTTTGCTATGAACTTAACATCTTTTAGACCATCTTTTAATATTTCATTTGCTCTTTTTTCTATAACAGATGTAACATCAGTATCAGAAGGTCCTCCATTTGGAGTATTGTATTTAAATCCACCATCACAAGGAGGATTATGTGATGGAGTTATAATTACACCATCGTTTAAATCTTTTGAATTTTTATTTGATTCGATTATTGTAAAAGACATAACAGGAGTTGGAGTATATGAGTTTTTTGCAGCTATTTTACATTTAACTTCATTTGCTAAAAAAACTTGTAATGCTGTTTCTTGAGCTGGTGTTGATAAAGCATGAGTATCAATTCCAATATGCATAACACCAGTTATTCCAGCACTTTTTCTATATTCACAAAGTGCTTGTGTGATTGCTAGAATATGGTTTTCATTAAAACTTGATTTTTTAGAATTTCCTCTATGACCAGATGTTCCAAAACTAACTTTTTGACTTTGAATATTTATATCTGGCTTATTAACATAATAAGCTTCAATTAATTCTTCAATATTTTCTAGTATTTCTTTAGGTGCTTTTTTACCTGCTAAATTATTTATCAAGTTTTATCCTTTGCTATTTTAATTGCTTTTATAAAAAGAAGTGTTATTTTATCGAAAATGCCCTTTCAATAAGGAAGAGAAAATATGAAATGGGAATTGGAATAATTGTTAGTATTTATAGGAAATATTTAAAAACTGGGTAGAAAGTACAAATAATATGTTTATTAAGTATATATAATCACATAATGATTTATTTTTTTTTACCTAAAAAACTCACATAAATCAACATCAAAAATTATTGATAGTTTATAAAGCTGGTTGAGATTAAATCTTTTCGGAGATTTTAAAGATTCGGCATTTGTAACAAATGATGGATTAGATAATCCAAGAGCTAAACTAACATCTAGTTGAGTTAAATTTTTATTTAGTCTAATTTTTCTCACATTCTCAGATACTTTTTTATGAAATTTATCAGTTTCTTCTTCTGTGATTTCAGCAATGAACATTTCTTACCTTAATAAAATTTGTTCAATAATATTACTTATGGGTAATATCTAATAATACCTTATGGTAATATTTGGCATAATCAATTTATTTATTTTCAAGAATAAGTAAAACTAAAATGATGAATATATCAATTAAATTATAAGAATCATTATATAAAAGGAAAAAAATGAAAAGAATAGTTTTGAGTATGGTATTAGGTTGTTCGTTGGTTTATGGTCAGGCAGCATTAACTTTTGAAGATTTATATGGTGAAGTACAGGTTAATAGTATTGTTGCAGAACAATGTCTTGAAGAAATAACTTTTACAAGAAATATAACGGGTTTAAAATGTAAATTTTATACAAAAACAATACCTAGTATAGAAGTCTATAAAAAATTGATAAAAAAAGAATTTAAAGATTTTAATTCTTCAAATTCTTTATGGGATGAAAATGATTGGAATATATTAAAAAATGAAATGAAAAAATTAATTTATATTCATAGTATCGTTACACAGTAATTTCAAAACAAAGGAGTTTTAAACAAATGAATCATTTCATCAATGTATTAAAAAAATATGCTACTTTTAGTGGTAGAGCAACTAGGTCAGAATACTGGTATTTTGTATTGATATATTCCATTATATATACAATTCTTATGGGTATAGATTTAACTATTGGTACTTTTAGTAAACAACTTATGGAAAATGGAAGTTTTTTAGGATTTCTTAGTACTGCTTATAGTTTGATTTTATTTTTACCTTGTTTGGCTGTAACCGTTAGAAGATTACATGATATTAATAAAAGTGCTTGGTGGATTTTACTTATATTTGTTCCTATTATTGGATGGATTATGTACCTAATTTATCTTTGTACGGATAGCAAAGAAGATAATAAATACGGGATTAATCTAAAAAATTTAGTAAATGAAAATCAAAAAGATAATTTTTCATCTGAATCTTCAAATAGTGTTATTGAACAATTAGAAAAATTATCAAAACTAAAAGAAGATGGAATTCTTACTCAAGAAGAGTTTGATACTCAAAAACAACAAATATTAAATTCTAAAGAAAAAACAACTCCTACTGAAAATAAAAGTGATAAAAAAGTATTTGTTATAAGTGTAGTTTCTGTTTTATTTTTAATAATCTTAGGTGCTTTTATTGGTTCAAAAGAGAAATTAAATGATTTTTCTTTTGGAAAAACTGAAAATAGATTTGGCATAAAAGAGATAAATAATTTGATTAATCTAAATGATGATTTTAAAACATCATGTGAAAAATTAAAAATGTTATCTCCTTATACTTACACTATTACTCCAGGGGAAAGCTACTATTGGTGTGGTATCAACAATGGAGATATTAATCTAATTAGTTATGATAATAATACTGTAGATGGTTTTGTAACAAGTTTTACTTATAATGGATTTCAGAATTTATCTGTTGAAGAAGTAAAAAAACTTTTTAGAAAAAAAGGTTATGAAGAATTTGCAAAAGAGAGTGCAGAATGGGTGTCTTTTAATAAAACTGAAAGTCTTGTATTAAAGCTTGATGATTTTAATCAAATCACATATTTATCTTTGGATAAATATATTCAAAATAAAAATCAAGTTTCTAGAAATCTTACAAAAGTTAGAAATTATGTACATCCTATAAATAAATCTATTACAATAGGAGAAGCTTTTACTAATTTTGAAGATTGTAAAAATCATACTTGGGAAGAACTAATCACATCAAACAATAGAGAAATGGTTCAGTTTACTTGTGATATTTTAAGTGAGAAAAGATTTCTTGATGAAAATAGCTTAAAATTTAAACAAAATAACATAAAAATATCTCCACTTTTATTGATGGGTGCAATGGCAGAAGATATTAAAGAAGTTAATTTAAATGCACCATATATGAAAATAAAAAATTTTAAAATGATTGTACAGTTTACTATTAATAGAGATAATACAGTTGATGTTTCATATTTAGGTAGAGAAATTGAATGGGAAAATGGTGAAAAATATTCGCCTAGTGTTTCAAAAGATAATATAGAAAACATTTTAGTAAATGTAATTTATCCAAATAAAAACTTTTTTGAATTTAATTCAGAGTTAGTAATCAAAAATCAAATGGAAGAGTTAAGTTTAGCTATATATGGTATAAAAAAAGAAGATATTTATAATTTTGAAATAAATAAATATTTTGATAATTATAGAAAGTATTATTTAACAGTTGCAAAATTAGATAACAATACAAATGAAATAAAACAAAATCCTGAAAGTGCTAAATTGGAAATTTTAAAAAGATTTACAGCTTCTAAAAACTTTGATGATGTATATACAGATGTAAAAAAGTTAAGTAATGAATATGTAAATGCAGAGTTAAAATTGAATGAAGCTTTTAAATTATCAAAAACAAAACTAGATGAAAATTCACAAAAGATATTGAAAAAAGAGCAAAAAGAGTGGTTGTTACTACGAAATAAAAATGCTTTAGATAATGCTTCAAAAGATTGGAGTAGTTTTATTAACGGATTGATTAGTGATACAGAATCAAGAACTATTCAAGTATCAAAATTTTTAAATTAAAGCTTAGATTAATATATTTATTTTGAATAGTAATAATTTAAGAGTTGATTTCCGCTACAATGATAATAATTTAAGTAAAGGATTAGTTTATGCAGAAATATGAAAATACTACAATATCAAAAATAATGGAAGAAATAAATATAAAATATTTTTTGCCAGATATTCAAAGACCTTATGTTTGGACACCTGAACAAATTTATGCTTTATATGATTCTATAATGAGAGGCTATCCAATAAGCACATTTTTGTTTTGGGAAGCTCCTGCTAATATTATAGATACTTTAACTCCAAGATATGAATTTTTAACAGCAAATAAAAAAGAATATATTGATAAAGTAAATACTGATATGAAAAAGGAAATATATTCCTTGGTTCTTGATGGGCAACAAAGATTAACAAGTTTATTTCTTACTTTAAAAGGTAATTTTGTAATTAAAAATAAATTAATGGATTTATATTTGAACATATTAAGTGGACAAGATGAAGATGAAAATGGCAATTTGTTTGAATTTAAATTTTTTAATGTGGAATTGAAATTAGGTAATATTTTTAATGATGATAATAAAATATGGATAAAAGTAAAACATATTTATTCTTATACTGTTGATTTTGATTTAGAAGATTTCATTAGTGATTATATTAAAAATAATACAAATTTTGAACTAACAAATGAACAAAAAAGAACTTCAAGAAAACTATGGTCAAATTTGAAATATCATGAATTGATTAATTATTATCCTGAAAGAGAAGCAAGTATGGATAAGGTTTTAGATATTTTTATTAGAACTAATGCTGGTGGAACAAAACTTAGTAAATCAGATTTGTTATTTTCTACAATAAAAAGAAACTGGTCAAATGCTCGTGAAGAATTTAAAACTTTAATAAATAACATCAATAGAAATGATAAATACAACTTTAATCACGATTTTGTTTTGAAAACTTGTTTAGTTTTATTTTCAAATTCTCAAAATGATATTAAGTATAGTGTTGGAAATATAAATTCTCAATTAATTAAAAATATAGAAAATGAGTGGGCTAATATAGTTAAATCAATAACTATAATAGTTGATTTGATTGATAATAAATATAGGTTAAGTTCAAACAAGGTGATTTCAAGTTATAACGCATTAATTCCTTTAATTTATTTTGTATACAAAAATAAATTATTAACTATTGATAACGATAATTCAATTTTAATGAAAAAATGGTTAATTAAAATTTTGTTAAATGGAATATTTGGAGGTCAAGCAGATACTATGCTTTATATTTCTAAAAATGGCATTGATAAATCAGAAGAAAAAGTTTTTCCTTTTTATGAAATTAATAAGAGCATAGTTAATTCTAAAAAATCATTTAATTCTATTAATGATATATTAGAGAATCCAAAATTAAAATATAATTCAAGTGATAGTTTCCTTATATTATCTTTATTATATACAGATATTAATTTTAATGCTTCATATAATGGTAATTTACCACAGCAAGACCATATATTCTCTCAATCTTGGTTAAGAAATAACGGTAAAGATGAATTATTAATTAATAGTATTTTTAATATACAATTTTTAGATGCTTATAGTAATCAAAGTAAAAATGATACTGATATAATAAATTGGCTAAATCAAATATCACAAGAAGATAAGCAAAAACATTTTATACCTGAGGGAGAATGGAATTTAGATAATTTTGAAGAATTCTTAGCAAAAAGAAAGAAATTATTTAAAGAAAGATTAGAACCGTTATATAATTAACAAAGAAGCCTAATACACTAAAATCAAAAGATTTTAGTGTAAGTTTTTACATTCTAATTTCTTCTCTTTTTTGTAAGAATACCCATCTCTCATTGATTCTTTTTTGCCACTCGTCAATTAAATATTCATATTCAGGTTTGAATAAGTGTTTAAATCTAGGCTGCGCACCTAAATAATCTCTAACTGGAATGATATTCTTTGGTCTATAAGTGATATTTAATTCTCTTCCTCCAATGATTTCATACAATGGAAATACAAGTGAATCAACGGCTAAATCAGAAACTTCAATAGTTTGATTTGGAGCAAATTTCCATTCAGTTGTACAAGCAGACATTGCATTTATAAATACAGGTCCATGTGTATCAAAACCTCTTTGGATTTTTTTAACCATATCTTTCCATTTATTAGGTGCTACTTGAGCAACATAAGGTGCTCCATGTGCTGCCATAATAGAAACTATATCTTTTTTCTGTCTTTTTTCACCATAAGAGTGACTTCCTGCTGGTGCTGTTGTTGTACTTGACCCAATAGGAGTTGAAGAAGATCTTTGACCTCCCGTATTTGCGTAAACTTCATTGTCTAAACAAACATACATAAAGTCATGTCCTCTTTCAAAACATCCAGAAATCCATTGGAATCCAATATCATAAGTTGAACCATCTCCACCAAATGTTACAAATTTTGGTTGAGGAGTATCTTCACTAATTCTACCTTTATTTCTTAAGGCTTTATTCATTGTCTCAACTCCTGCCATTGCAGTTGATGAGTTTTCAAACCCAATATGAATCCAAGAACAATCCCAAGAAGTATGAGGATAAATAGCTGTACAAACTTCTAAACATCCAGTTGATGCAGATACTACTAAGTTATCATTTGTTGCATTTAAAACTTCTCTAACAATAATAGAGTGAGCGCAACCTGGACATAAAAGGTGTGAACCCTCAAATCTTTCAGCTGCTGTTGAGAATGATTTTAAATTTTTAATCTCTTTTTGTGTGTTAACAAGTGTACTCATTTTTATATTCCTTGCGTTTCATAAAAGCTAAGTTCTGGACCTCTTACTCCAATAAATCTTTGGATTTTCCCAGATAATTTACCATCTTTTGCTTCTTTATCTAAAGTTCTAAATATATCTTTTAAACCAGCAACAGTCATATCTCTTCCACCTAAACCATAAATTAGATTAGAAACTAAAGGTCTTGCCGATGTGTTGATTAATGCCCCTGAAACTTCATTAAATAAAGTTCCAACTGTTCCACCTGGAGCAGATCTATCCATACAAGCGATTGCTTTTACATTTTGTAATGCAACTGCAACTTCTTCAAGTGGGAAAGGTCTAAATACTCTTGGTGCTACAACCGCTGCATTAATTCCTTCAGCTTTTAATTGATCAATTGCTAGCATTGCAGTTTCAAAAGTTGAACCTAAACATACAATTGCAATATCTGCGTTTTCTAAGTTGTAAGACTCAACAAGTTTATATTCTCTTCCTGTTAATTCTTTAAATTGTGCAAATATTTCTAAAATTACTTTTTTAGAACTCATTAATGCAGCATGTTGTTTTGCTTTATGTTCAAAATGCCAATCTTGCTCTGTTTGAACACCATGAGTTACAGGTTTATCAAAGTTTAATAAAGCATTTACTTGTAAGTAATCACCTACAAATTTACAAGCAACATCATCTTTTAATGGTGTAACATTTTGAGCTGTATGTGAAGTCATAAATCCATCTTGATTAGAAATAACTGGAAGTCTAACCTCTGGATGTTCAGAAATTTTAAATGACATTAAAGTCATATCATAAGCTTCTTGAGGTGAAAATGCATCAATTGAAATCCAACCAGAATCTCTTGTAAGATATAAATCTGAGTGGTCACCATTTACATTAAGTGGAGCAGCTAAAGCTCTATTTACTAAACATAAAACAACAGGAATTCTCATTCCAGATGCTTGGTATAAAGTTTCAATCATAAGTGCTAAACCTTGTGAAGAAGTTGCAGTTGCCACTCTTCCACCAGCTGCTCCTGCACCAATACATGCAGACATAGCTGCGTGTTCAGATTCAGTCATCATTACTTCACCATCAATATATCCGTTTGCATGAAACATTGCATAATTTTCAACAGTAGCCGTTGATGGTGTAATAGGATAAGCAGCAACAACATCAACATCAGCTTGTCTTAAAGCCTGAGAGTTTGCCATGTTTCCATCCCAAACTTCTACACCTTTTAATTCCATAATTCTCTTATTCATTATTCTTCACCTTTTTTCTTTTTCTCAGGCCATTTACCAAGTGCATCTTCAACAGTTTCATATTCATTGAACATTAGAAGTGATTTTGGATTTGTAGGACAAACGCTTACACATAATCCACAACCTTTACAGTGTTCGTAATCAATACCTTTCATCTCTTTATTTCTAGCAATAATAGATGTATCTGGACAAAATATCCAGCAGTTTTGACAGTCAATACATGTTTCAGAATTCCAAACTGGTTTAATAACTCTCCAGTCTCCTACGCTCATGCTTTTTGAACTAGTTTCTGAATATAATCTATCTTCAGGTTGAATATCTGCTATATTATAATTTATATCTCCGTTAAATGTGAATAAAGCAGCACCAGGTACTAATTCATCCCATCCCATTTCACTTATTGGTTTACTCATTTCTTATCCTTTAATAAACTTCATCGTAAGCTCGTTGGATTGCAATCATATTTGCGTCAATAACATTTTGAGGTAACTTTTTTAGTACACCTTTCATTTTCTCTTTGAAGTAATCAAGTTCGAACATTCCGCTTACTTTCATAAATGCACCAAGCATTGGAGTATTTGGAATAGCTTTTCCTATTGTATCTCTTGCAATTTGAAAACAGTCAAGTACGAATACTCTATCTTCAATTCCTTGTAAAACTGGAACTAAAGAAATCAATTCTTTCTTTTGTAAGTGTGTAGTTATTATATATTTTGTTGTATCTTTACCATTTGCAGTGATATTATCTGTAATAGCTAGACCTGGATCTAGTATAAATACAAAATCTGGTTGCATATATTTTTCATGGTTTAAAATTGGTTCATCATCAATTCTATTATAAGCCGTCATAGACGCACCTCTTTTAGCTGAACCATAAAAAGCAAAAGCTTGAACTTGTTTACCTGTTTCAGCAACAACAGAACCAAGACCTTTTGCCCCTGTTACGGCACCTTGTCCTGCACGGCTATGCCATCTAATTTCTAACATAGAGGCTCTCCTTATTATTAATATTAAATCTAACTTAAAAAATTCAATTAGTCTTTAGTATTATAAATAATTTTAGCTTAAATGAACTTTTATTTATTGATTTCACTCTTATATTTAAGAGTAAAATTAAGATTTTTTAAAATAAAAATTAATTCTATAAATTATTGATATAAAATAAAGTACTATTTTATCGTTATATTTCGTATTATTATAGAATAATACAAATATGAAAATATTATAGAATTAAAAACTTGTTTTTTAATGTCAAATAGTAAGTAGTTTATATTATTAAGCTATTATTAATAGTATCAGAGGCTTTTTATGTAACTTATTGCACTAAATGCATTAGATTTTATAACATTTGTGTATTTTAGTAACTCCTCTTCTTCTCCATAGCCACATAAAACACCAATTGAATTTATATTTGCTTCATTTGCTGCAATTAAATCTAATTTTGTATCTCCAATCATCCAAACTGTATGTTTATTTTTATCATAACTCATTTGTTCAAGTGTAATTAAAATAGGTTCAGGATGTGGTTTAGGATTTTGAACATTTTCTCTCCCCGTTATTATTTCAAAAAACTGAGCAATATTAAAATATTCTAATAAAGGCATTGTATACATTCTTGTTTTTGTAGTCACAACACTAACTCTTGCAAACAAAGAAGCTTCATAAATAGCTTCATAAGCATTTTCTAAAAGTGTAGTTTGCTCTTTTGAAATAATTTTATATCTATTTTTATAAGCATCAACAAAATCCCAAACTTTTGATTCTTCAACTCCTAATTCTTTATACATAATATCAAGAGGGTAACCAATTAGTGACTTAATTGTTTTATCATTGCCTTTGAAATCAAAATTTAGTTCTTTAAACGAGTGATAAAATGTCGAAACGATTGCATCTGTTGAATCTATTAAAGTTCCATCTAAATCAAAAAGTATTATTTTATTTTTATCCATATCTTTTATTGTCCTTATATATTGTATTTATTCTTGAATTTCCCAATCTTTTTGATTATGCATTATTCCTATAAAAGAAGGTTCGATATTTTTTATATTTTTGTTTACAGCAGATATTGAATCGGGAATATATAAAAATAAATATGGTAAATCATCTGTTATGATTTTAAAAATATCTTTATAAATTTTTCCTAATTCATTTCTGTTTACTGTGTTGTTCCCTTTTTCAATTAAATTATCAACTTTGTGATTTTCATAAGAAACAAAATTAAATCCACCTAGTTTGCTACTTGTGCTATGCCAAATAGGATAAGCATCAGGCATTAATGCCATTGACCAACCCAAAAGTACTGCTTCGAAGTTTCTTGGATGAACAACTGTATTTAAAAATGCTTGCCATTCCATCACTCTAATATTCATTTTTATTCCAGCTTCTTGTAGCTGATATTGTAAAATTAAAGCTGCATTTATTCGTATATCATTTCCTGTATTTGTTACTACTTCAAAAGAGAAAGGATGATTTTCATCATATCCAGCTTCTTTTAAAAGCTCTTTTGCTTTCGTAATATCTTGAGTTATAGTTTTGATTTCTTCATTATAAGCAAAAGAATTTGGTAAAAATGGTCCATTACAAACTTTTCCATATCCAAAAAACAAAATATCAACTAATTCTTGTCTATCAATCGCTAGAGATAAAGCTTGTCTAATCTTAATATCTTTAAATTTTTCATTTTTTAAATTAAAGCCTAAATAAGAAAAACTAAAACTTGGTTTTTGCATTATTGTGTAGTTATTTCTGAAATTATTATCAAGTTGTCTATCAACTTGAATAGGATCTAATCCACCAATATCTAATTTTTTTTGTTTTAAATATAAAAAAGAAGTATTTGAATCGGGGAGAAATTTATATAAAATTTTATCAATTTTTGGTTTGCCTTCAAAATATTTATCATTGGCAAGTAATTCAATATCTTGACCTTGTTTAAATTCTTTTAGTTTATATGAACCTGTTCCTATTGGATTTTTATTAAATGAACTTGTCATTAAATCTTTTTCATCTTTTAAAAGATGATAAGGGAGAATTCCAACCATCCAAGTTTCTAAAGCTTTAAAGTAGGGTTGTTTATATATAACCTCAATTGTATAATCATCCAATGCTTTTACACTTTGGACTTCTTGAAAATTTGATTTAATAGAATTAAATACTTTTGGATCAATAATCTTTTTATAGGTAAAAACAATATCTTTTGATGTAAGTTTTACATTATCATGCCAAAGGACATCTTCTCTTAATTTTATTATTAATTTTGTTGGAGTTTCAAAATTATAAGATTTTGCTAATTCAACAGTTGGATTTCCATTTTTGTCATATTTAAACAAACCATTAAAAAGCCAATCAGATATTTCGCTACTTGCAGAATCATTTGCCAATATTGGATTTAATCTACTAGGACTTGAAGACATTGATAAGTTTAAAGTACTTGCGCTTAAATATGTAAGTAGTAATAAGTAATAGGTTAAAAATTTCATGGAGTATTGTATAGTTTTTTTATAAAAAACTGCATAAAAAAAGGAGCAACATTGTCGCTCCTTTTTTGAGAATTGTAAGAAATATACTCTTTGAAAATTCCAATTATCTTTTTGAGAATTGAGAAGATTTTCTTGCTTTTTTCTTTCCGAATTTTTTTCTTTCAACAGATCTTGAATCTCTTGTTAATAAACCATAAGGTTTTAAGATAGCTCTAAATTGTTCATCAAAAGCAACTAATGCTCTTGAAATACCATGTCTAGCAGCATCAGCTTGAGCTGAATAACCACCACCAAGAGTTTTTACAATAATGTTTACAGAAGTTTCTTGTTTAGCAACGTTTAATGGTTGCATAACTCTTTTTTTGATTGATTCATGTCCACCTAACCAAGCGTCAAGAGTTTGACCATTGATTGTTAATTGACCGTTACCATTTTCTAGCCATACTTTTGCTACAGCTGTTTTTCTTCTTCCAGTTGCATATACTTTTGCCATTACTCTTATCCTTTAATTTGCGCAGTATGAGGATGTTCACTTCCTGCATATACTTTTAATTTTTTTAACATACCTTTTCCAAGAGTTGTTTTTGGAAGCATACCTCTAGTAGCTAGTTTGTATAATTTTTCTGGATTTTTTTCAAACATTTCAGACATTTTATGAGTTTTTGTACTACCAAAATAACCTGAGTGTGTAAAGTAATTTTTACTTTCTAATTTTTTACCAGAAAATCTTGCTTTTGATGCATTTATAATTACAACAAAATCTCCGCAGTCTACATTTGGTGTAAAACAAGGTTTGTTTTTCCCTCTTAAGATAGTAGCAACTTCTGTAATAATTCTTCCGAATACTTTATCAGTTGCATCAACTACTATCCAATCTCTTTCGATTTCGTTAGCATGTGCCATTTGAGTAAATTTCATTTATTTTCTCCGCTTTTTTAATGAGGTGAAATAATAGTGTACTAATTATTAATTTATGCTTAAATTAAGTGTATATTAATAATTTATTGAAAATTGTGAACCATTTTTAAATTCAGAGTCTATTTTTAGGGTGAAGTTATGTAATGATAGAACAGATTGGACTATGAAAAGTCCCAATCCAAGAGAGTTATTCCACCCATTATTTGAAATTCTATAAAATTTTTGGTTAATTTTTTCTAACTCTTTTTCTTCAATTCCAATACCTTTATCTATAACACAAATAGAATTTTGTGAAATATTTACAATTATTTCATCTTCTGAGTATTTTAAAGCATTTTCAATTAAATTAGAAATTGCCATAGAAATCAATGTCTCATCAACTTTTAGTGTTATATCATCACCTTGAATTAAAATTTCTCTATTTTTATATTTATCTTTTAAATCACTAATACAAGTAATAATTAGTTTTTTCATCGAACAAGGTATTAAAATAAGTTCTTGTTTTCCTTCTTCTAATTTTAGAGTTAATCTCAATTTATCTACAATATGAGACATTTTATTGGCATTTGAATAAATCTTTTTTAGAAACCTAATTTTCATAGGTTGTGGCATTTGTTCATCATTTAAAATTGTTTCAGTATATCCTGAAATTATTGCAATAGGATTTTTAAATTCATGGGAAATAGCAGAGATTATTTCATCTTTTTGTTTGTTTGCGATTTTTAATTTTGCGTTTTGTTTTGCTTTTTGCTTTTCTCTTTTTGAAAGTTTAATAGCAACTTTATTTAATAATTTTGAAATTTTATAAAACTCATAAGTATAATTCGAATTTAAAATAAAAGAAGGCTTTTTATGAGCTAATAAAGTTAAAAAATGAAGAATATTATCTGTTTCTTTTTTGACTCTAATACTAATAAAATATGTAGCTAAAAAGGCAATAATTAAAAAAAATGTTATGAATAAAAAAATTCCAAAGGTAAGAGTTATAAAATTATCGGTGATAATACTTATATAATCAGCCATTCTTATGTAATAAATTTTGTTTGAAATAGTTATTTTTTTTGCAATATATAATAATTCTTTATTTATAGTTTCAGATTTTCTAGTATCTTTTCCTATGATATTATTTTTTGCTTCTATTATCTCTTTTCTATGTAAATGATTTTTAATTTGCGATAATTCTTTATCGCTATCTGCAATAACAACTCCAAATTCATCAATAATCGTGATTCTAAGTTTTAGTTTTTCATGTAATTCATGGATTATTTCAGAGGTATTTCCTAGATTATCTTCATTTTTAAAAACAATAGATAAAGTCTCAATATTTTGAAGTAGATTTTTTTCAACTTGATTTATATAAATATTTTTTGACCAAAAATAAGTAATAATACTTAAGGTTAGAAGAATAACTAAGAATATTGCAATATATGTTCTAAGAAAAAGTTGATGAATCTTTAGCAAAAAATATAACCTTCCCCTCTAATTGAACGAATATACTCTTTTTTTGCATTTGGGTCTATTTTTGTTTTTAATCTTTTGATGGCAACATTTACAGTTTTTTCTTTTTTTTCAAATGAGTCTTGCCAAACGCTATTTAATAAATGTTCTCTTGAAAGTAAAATATCTTTATTTTTAATAAATTCAAGTAATAAATCATGTTCCAAATGAGTTAATTCTATTTCTTTATTATCAATGTAAAACTTTTTATTTGAAGATTTATAAATAATATCTTTTACTTTTAAAACATCCACTTCTTTTGAACTTCTTTTTATAACTGCTTTTATTCTTGCACATAACTCTTTTATATTAAAAGGTTTAGTAATATAATCATCTGCATAATTATCAAATCCATCAATAATATCTTCATCTTTATCTTTAGCAGTTACATAAATAACAGGATTTGCATAACCTTGTTGTTTTATTTCACTTATAAATGAAGTTCCTTCAATCCCTGGAAGATTTCTATCCATTAAAATTAAATCAATTTGTTCTTCATTTAAAATATTTCTTACATTTTTATCAATTTTTAAAAAACCAATTGTTTCATAACCTTCTTTTTGAAGGGTGTATTCAAGAAGCTCTAAAATATCTTCTTCATCTTCAACGATTAAAATTAATTTATTATTCATCAGAATTTGACTCTTTTGTTGTTATAACTTTTTTATTTGGTCTTTCATCTTCATATTCAATCACTGTATCTTTTGATATTTTTATAATCCCAGGTGAAAATTTAATAGCCATAATTCTGAATATAAAAAATACAAAAATCACAAAAAGTAAAAATGAAATATCAAAATAATCCCTATTTTTATTTGTTGTTAAAATAATTACATCACGAATTAAGAATATGACAAAAATATCAATTACATATCTAAGTCGTAAAGTCTCTTTTTTGATAAAATCAGAGACCATTTTTACAACTTCCATGATAACTATAAACTCTAACATAAGAATAATTGCTTTATAAAAGTCAATACTAGAAATTAATACGATTAGTAAAATAACTGCTGCGGCAAGGACTTCAAAATTAGTACTGAAGTAGTTTTTGATTTTATTTATAGCTTTTTTCATGCAAAAAGTATATCATAAATATTATGATTGTACTATATCTCCACCAACTTGAGCAAAGTGAAGTAGATTAGCTATTGAAACAGCTCTGTCTGCAATTTTTTCAAGTCTTCTTAATGCACTTAATATATCAAAATACTCTTTTGATAAATCAAGATTTTTAGATATTAATTTTAGAATATTTTTTTCTATCATTAAATATAAATCATCAGTTTTACTCTCTTCAACCATAACTCTATGATATTTTTCTTCAATATGGTTTGCATTTGTCTCATTAAGTATTGAAATAGATGTTTGAAGAGATAAAAGAGCTGATCTTAATAGTGGAATAGCATACTCTAAAATCATATTTGTATTTAAATCTTCTGAATAAGATTTTTTGAACATTTTTGCAAAATCTTTTGCATTTGAACCTGTTCTTACTAATTCATTTGTAATTTTTAAGTAAGAAACCAACTGTCTTAAGTCTTTTGCTTCAGGTGAATATAAAGCTAATGTTGTAACAATTATATTATCAATCTCATTTGATCTTAACAATAATTTTTTTTCTGTTAAATCAACATTTTTTAAATTATCAATTTTTTTATCTTCTAAAGCTCTTAAAGATAATTCTAGTGAATTAACAACATCAATACCAATTTTTGATATCTCTTCTTTTATATTTTGTAATTTTATTTCGTATGGTCTTAACATTATCCGAACCTTCCTGTAATATAATCTTCTGTTTTTTTATTGTGTGGGTTAACAAAAATAGTTTGTGTTTCATCATATTCAATTAGTTTTCCCAAGTGAAAAAATGCTGTATAATCAGCCACTCGTGCAGCTTGTTGCATATTATGAGTTACAGTTATGATTGTATAATCTTGTTTTAATTCAAGCATTAATGCTTCAATTTTTTCTGTTGAAATTGGATCCAATGCACTTGTTGGTTCATCCATTAAAATAACTTCTGGTTTAATAGCAATGGTTCTTGCAATACAAAGTCTTTGTTGTTGTCCTCCTGAAAGTGAAGTCCCTGGTTGGTTTAATTTATCTTTTACCTCATTCCAAAGTCCAGATTTAATAAGTGAAAGTTCAACTAACTCATCACAATCTCTTCCTTTTTTTACGATTCCATGTTTTAGTGGAGCATAAGCTACATTGTCATAAATTGATTTTGGAAAAGGATTTGGTTGCTGAAAAACCATTCCAATTTTTTTTCTAACACTTACTTCGTCTACATCTTTGTCATAAATATTTTTATTATCAATTACGATTGAACCATCAATCTTTACTATTGGAATCAAATCATTCATTCTATTTATACATCTTAAAAATGTAGATTTTCCACAACCAGATGGTCCAATAAGTGCTGTGATTTTATTTTCATATAAATTTGCAGTAATATCAAAAAGTGCTTGATTTACTCCATAATATAAGTTCAGATTTTTTACGGCTATTTTTGTTTTGTTATCATTTTCTATCATTATTTTTCCCCTTATTACCATTTTACTTCGAATTTTTTTCGCAAAATTATTGCAACTGTATTTAATGAAATTAGAATTGTTAATAACACCACAATTCCTGCTGCTGTTTTTTCTATATACATTCCCTCAGGCATTCCAGCCCAAGTAAATAACTGTGCTGGCATAACAGTTGCAGCTTGAGTTACCATTGATGGTGCATCAGGAATAAAGGCAATCATTCCTATGATAATTAATGGAGCTGTTTCTCCCATTGCATGAGCCAAACCTATAATCGAACCTGTTAATACCCCTGGAAATGCAAGTGGTAAAACATGGTCTTTTGTAACTTGAATTTTATTAAGTCCCAAACCATAACCTGCTTGTCTGATACTATCAGGTACGGCTCGAAGAGCTGCTCTTGAACTTACTATTATAATAGGTAAAGTCATAAGTGCAAGGGTTAAACCCCCAACTAAGGGAGAACTTCGTGGCATTCCAAATAGATTTATAAATATAGCAAGTCCTAAAAGACCAAATAAAATAGAAGGAATTGCTGCTAAATTATTGATATTTATTTCTATAAATCTTGTAAATTTATTATCCTCTGCAAACTCTTCTAAATAAATTGCAGTCATTACTCCAATTGGAAAAGCCACAATCATAGTAATTATCAAAGTAAGAACCGAACCAATTATTGCCGAATAAAGACCTGCATATTCGGGGATTTTTGAATCACCTTTTGTAAAGAAAATTGCATTAAATTTATTTTTAATTAATCCTTGAGAAAGTAACTCTTCTACAAAAGTTATTTCATTTTCTTTTAGTTTATTATGGTGACCTTTTAAATATTGATCAACTTGATCATCTGCTAAAACCCAAGTAGTTATGGTCGTATTCATAAAATTTGGGTTGTTTTTAATCAATAATGGTATATCTCTAAGCCATGCTCTTGAAACTAAATCTCTATACTTCTTATCAACTGCA
This sequence comes from Aliarcobacter sp., assembly GCA_028690445.1. Taxonomy (GTDB): domain Bacteria; phylum Campylobacterota; class Campylobacteria; order Campylobacterales; family Arcobacteraceae; genus Aliarcobacter. The sequence goes on from JAQVBE010000009.1 coordinate 72,360, forward strand.
AATCTTGTATCGTTTAAAGATTTTTCATTAAACGTAACTTCTGTTTGAATGTAAGCTATTTTAAAAGCTGGAATTGCTTTTCCGACAATATCAAATAAGAAAAATGACAAAAAGGCAATAGAAAAAATCAATGAAGTTAATGTAAACTTTTTAAATCTAGCTGCACTTGCATGTCTTTTTCTTAGTGTTGAATCATAAAATGGATTATTGTTTTGTTTATCTTTTTTTCTTTTAATCATAATGTGTTCACTTTATATTTTTCTTTGAATTTTCTAATAAGAGATAATGAAATCATATTTAGAATCAAGGTCACTATAAATAAAATTAATCCCAATGCAAAAGCAGAAAGTGTTTCTGGTGAATTAAACTCAAAATCTCCAACAAGTGAATTAACAATCGTAACAGTAACTGTTGTCATATCTTCAAGTGGATTCCAAGATAAATTTGGTCGTAAACCAGCTGCCATAACAACAATCATAGTTTCACCCAAAGCTTTTGAAAGTCCAAGTAATGAAGCTGAAATAATTCCAGGCATCGCCGAGGGTAAAACTATATTTTTGATAGTTTCCCCATGTGTCATTCCAAGTGCAAAAGCCGCTTTTCTTTGAGAATCAGGAACTGCACGAATCACATCATCAGATAGTGATGAAATAACAGGAATAATCATAATTCCCATTACAACACCAGATGCAAGGGCTGAATTAAAAGTAGCTTCAAGACCAAAAAACTCTGCAATTTGTACAACCAAAGGAGCCACTGTAATTGCTGCAAAAAAACCATAAACAACAGTTGGAATACCAGCTAATATTTCTAATAAAGGTTTTAAATAATCTCTTACCGTTGCACTTGCATATTCACTCATATAAATCGCACTCCCTAAACCAATAGGAATAGCAACACCTAATGCAATTATTGTTATTACAAATGTTCCTGCAAATATTGGTAATGCACCAAACTGACTTCCTATCACTCCTGGTGACCATGTAGCTCCTGTTATGAAATACCAAAAACTTCTCAATTTAAAAAACTCTATTGCTTCAAAAAGAATTGAAAATAAAATTCCAAATGTAGTTAAAATTGAGATAATGGCAGCACTAATTAAAGCTAATTTAATTAGTTTTTCATTTACTTCTCTACTTCTTTTTCTTGATTCAAAAGTACTCAAAACTTTTGCCTTTATAATTAATTTATATGAAATTTTAAATAAAAATAGTTACATGATGGTTACAAGAAGTATAAAAAAGTTTATAAGATACTAGAAATAGGTTTGCTTGAGCCTTTTGAAGCTTTTTTTAATATATTTAAAGTACTATCAAAATTAGAGATATTTGATTTGGAATTTATTTCAATAATAGCAGATGCTACGGATAATAAATTAAAACTTCTTTCAATATTAAATCTATCTTTTGCAATTAAAAGACCTTTTTCTTTATCTTTTTTTGAGTATAGATTTTCAACAGAATTTTTAAATTCTATTTGAACTTTATTCGTTAAATCAAAAACCTTTCCAAATTCATGATTTCTTAGGCCAACAAAAAAATCATCTCCACCAATATGTGCTATAAATGAATCTTTTGGGTATCTTTTTTGTAAAAGTTCAGAAAAAATTAAAATAGCTCTATCTCCCAATCTAAATCCATAAATATCATTAAATGGTTTAAAATCATTAAAATCAAAATAGATTATATGAGTAGTATTTTTTTGATTTTCTCTTAGAGTTTTTTCTATAAATTTCTCTATTTGATTATTTCCTGGAAGTTTTGTTAATGGATTTTGATTTGTTGCTATTTCTATATTCCTTTTATATGAAAGGGTTAAAAGTGAATTTAGATTTATAAAACCTCTATACTTATTTGATTGTGTAATAAATATTCCTAAAGCATCTTTTGAATTTTGGTTATACATTTCAAGTATTTTATCAATTCCCCAAGATATTTCAACACATAAAGAAGGTTTTAGATATTTCATTAAGCTAGAAGAAAAAGTTTTATTTTGAGCAAGTGATAATCCATATTGAGAATAAGATATTTTTTTTATATCTGCTTCATAAATAATTCCTAAGAAATTATCATATTCATCAACTATTGGAACAAAATTGTTTTTTGTTGATTCCTTAAAATGTACAAAAAGTTCATATAAAGAACTATTTATACTAAGTGCAATAATTGGCTCAATAAATTCTTCATCAATTGTTGCATTTGGATTATTTCTTTTATCTTCATTGATTAAAGTTATAATATCGTTGTAACTACTTTTTATTTCATTTGTTTCAACTGTTGGTTTTTGCACTAAATATCCTTGAATAAAATCAGCTCCAATATCTTTACAAGTATAAAACTCTTTTACTGTTTCAATTCCCTCTGCAATTACTTGCATTCCCATAATATGCGCCATTTCTATAATTGAAGAACAAAAAAGTTTTTTCTTTGAATCTTGGTCTATATTTGATATAAAAAATCTGTCAAGTTTTATGATTTGTGCTTCACTAAAATATAATAATTTAAGACCAGAAACTCCAATTCCAAAATCATCAATTGCAATCGAAAAACCCTCTTCTTTATATCTTTGAATCATTGTTGATAGTGCATTTTGTTCTATCGCTGTACCTTTTTCACTTAGTTCAAAACAAATAACACTTTTATTTAATTTGTATTTTTTTAATATTTTAGAAGTATTCCCATAAGAAAAGGTTTTATTATAAATTATTCGATTATCTAAATTATAAAATAATTTTAAATCTTCAATTTTAATATTTGAGAATTTTTTAATAGCTTTTTCTCTCAATTGCAAATCTAATTCATACAAATAATCATCATTAAAAGCCATATTAAATAAATCATCAATGTAACTTAATCCAGGGATATTCTGAACATTTCTAATAAGTGCTTCAACAGCGTAGATTTTCCCAGTATGAGAGTGAATAATAGGTTGAAACGCATAATCTAATTTATCAACAACTTGATTCCAATTTGTCATAGTTAACCTAAATTTAATTTTTTTAATATCATTGCTAAGTTTTTATCTCTTTGTTCGCGTCAACAGATAAAAACTTAATAATAATATTTTGTATAAAAAGAGAAGATAAAAATCTTCCTTTTTATTTAGTTAGTGTTGTTTTAAATCTTCTACAGTTAATTTTTCACTGTTCATAACTTTTTTTCTAGCAGCATCTCTAGTTTTATCATCTAATATAATTAAACCTAATTCTCCTAGAATTCCATCTTTTCCTATCATTTTTTCAGACATAAATAAATTTGCATACTCTTTTAAAGCAGGAACATCTTTTAGATGTGTATTTTTGATATAAAAATACATAGATCTAGCAACTGGGTATTTCCCTGATGAAATAGTATCAGCTGTTGGAGCAATATTATCAACTGTAATTCCAACAACTTTATCTTTATTCTCTTCTAGGAACGAATAACCAAAAATACCAATAGCAGCAGGATTTTTAGTTAATTTTTGAACGATTAAGTTATCATTTTCACCAGATTCAACATAAACACCATCTGTTCTGATAACTGAATAAGCTTTATATTTCTTATTTGCAGTTTCATCAGCTTTAAATAAATCAGTATAAACTGGCATTTTTTCAAATACATGTTGTAATACTAACTCTTCAAATGAATCTCTTGTTCCTGATGATTTTGGTGGTCCATAAACAATAATATCTCTGTTTGGTAATGAAGCGTCAATATCTGACCATTTTTTATATGGATTAGTTATTAAAGTTTTACCATCTTTTGAAGGAACTTGTTCTGCAACAGCTAATGCTAATTGAGCTTTTGTTACATTAAATGAAGTTACTTTTGAATCTTGCGCAATTGCAATTCCATCAAAACCAATTAAGGCTTCTGTTATATTCGTAACACCATTTTCTTCACACATCTTTAATTCTTTATCTTTCATTCTTCTTGATGCATTTGTAATATCTGGAGTATTTAAATCATCTCCTGCACAAAATAGTTTCATTCCACCACCAGTTCCTGTTGATTCAACAACAGGTGTAGGGACTTTTGTAGTTGATCCTAATTCTTCAGCTACTGAAGATGAAAAAGGGTAAACAGTAGATGAACCAACAATTTTGATTTGATCTCTTGCGCTTAAAGCTGTAGTTAATATTGCACTTGCAAACAATGCCATTGATATTTTTTTGAAAGTCATTCTTTTCTCCATATTTTATTTATGATGAAAGTTTAATGATAGTTGGTTACTTTTTGGTTACTTCTTCTTTTATAAATTTAAGTTCAAACTCTTTGCAAGTTCTTATAAAAAGTTCTTCACAATCGTTTGGTTTATAAATAATAGCTTCTATCCAAATATCATTTTCTTGGACTTTACAGAAGTTTATAGGAATGTAAGATTTGTTATTTTTGTAGTGTATATAAGTTTTATTTAGTTCTATCATAAAAAAAAGCTAAGGGATTTTACAATCCATTAGCCTCGATGAGTCTTGATTGATGATCAGCAATAAGAGGATCAATCACTTCATCAAACAGACCATCATTCATGATGTAATCAAGTCTATATAAAGTCAAGTTGATTCTATGATCACTGATTCTATTTTGTGGATAGTTATATGTTCTAATTCTTCCACTTCTATCACCAGTACCAACTTGTTCTTTTCTAGTAGCACCTTCAGATTCCATTTTTTTATTCATTTCTATTTCATAGAGCTTAGCTTTTAAAACTTTCATAGCTCTATCTTTGTTCTTGTGTTGAGATTTCTGATCTTGATTTGTTACAACAATTCCAGATGGAATATGAGTGATTCTAACAGCCGAGTCTGTAGTATTTACAGATTGACCACCATTTCCACTGGCTCTCATAACATCAATTTTTAAATCATTTGGATTGATTTCAACTTCAACATCATCAACTTCAGGCATAACAGCAACCGTAATAGCTGATGTATGAACTCTTCCTTGAGATTCTGTTGCAGGAACCCTTTGTACTCTATGTGTACCACCCTCAAACTTTAATTTTGAGTAAACATGGTCACCTTTAATTAGAAATACAATCTCTTTGTATCCATTTGATTCACTCTCACTCGAGCTCATAATCTCAACTTTCCAACCATTGTTTTCCGCATATCTTAAATAACCTCTAAAAAGGTCACCTACAAATATTGCAGCTTCATCGCCACCTGTACCAGCTCTTAACTCTAAATAGATATTTTTATCATCATTAGGGTCTTTAGGAATCATTAAAAATTTAATTTCATCTTCAAGTTTTGGTTTTCTTGTTTCTAATTCTTTGAGTTCTTCTTTTGCTAAATCTCCAAGTTCTGGATCATCAAGCATCATTTTGTTTTCATCAATGTCATCCATTAATTTAACATACTCACGAGCTTTAATAACAATTGGTTGCATATTTGACTGTTCTTTTGAAAGATCAGTCATTCTTTTTATATCATCAGTAATATCAGGAGCCATTAATAAATTATTAATTTCTTCATATCTATTTATAAATGGTTGTAGTCTGCTTTTTAACATAAATTATATAGCGTTAACTTTGATTTGTAATCTACTTACTTTTCTAGCTGCAGTCTCTTTTTTAATAATACCTTTAGATACGCAATGGTGTAAATATTTGTTCGCAGTTTTCATAGTTTCAACCGCTTTTTCTTTATCAGCTGTTTCGATTGCTGCTAATACATTTTTTGTAACATTCTTGATTCTAGTTTTATAAAATCTGTTTCTTTCTGTTTTAATTCTAGTTTGTCTAGCTCTTTTCTCAGAAGATTTGTGATTTGCCATTTTTTTAACCTCTTTGTAAAAATTTTAAGGGTAGAATATTACCTAAAGTAACTTAAACAGAGTTTAATTTTAGGAAGATTTAATGAAACTATTCGGAACAGATGGCGTTAGAGGAAAAGCTGGTGATTTTTTAGATGCAATTACTGTATTAAAATTAGCAAAAGCTGCTGGTATATATTTTAGAAAGCATTCAACAACCAAAAAAATACTTGTAGGAAAAGATACAAGAAGAAGTGGATATATGATTGAAAATGCACTTGTTAGTGGTTTAACAGCTGTTGGATATGATGTAATTCAAATAGGTCCTATGCCAACTCCTGCAATTGCATATTTAACTGAAAGTATGAGATGTGATGCAGGAATTATGATTTCAGCTTCTCATAATCCTTATGAAGACAATGGAATTAAATTTTTTGATAATCATGGAAATAAACTAAATACAACATGTGAAAAAGCAATAGAAACTATCTTTAATGATGATGAATTAATGCAAAGTGAACAAGTAACAGGAAGAAATATTGGTGCTTCAAAAAGAATTGATGATGTTATTGGAAGATATATCGTTTCAATCAAAAGTTCATTTCCTAGGGATTTAAATTTAAGTGGTTTAAGAATAGTTCTTGATTGTGCAAATGGAGCAGCTTATAAAGTTGGACCTACAATTTTACAAGAATTAGGTGCTGATGTAATTATTGTAAATAATAAGCCTGATGGATTTAATATAAATGAAGATTGTGGGGCAATGCATCCTGAGTATATTGGTAAATTAATAAGAGAATATAGAGCAGATATAGGTCTTGCACTTGATGGGGATGCTGACAGATTAGTTGTTATTGATGAAAAAGGTGAAGTAGTTGATGGTGATAAATTAATTGGTGCTTTGTGTAATTATTTACATGAACAAAAATTACTTAAAGGTAATGGTTGTGTGGCAACTGTAATGTCAAATAAAGCTTTAGAAGATTATTTAGAAAATAAAGGAATAGAATTATTTAGATCTGATGTTGGAGATAAATATGTTCTTGAAGTTATGAAAGAAAAAGGTATCAATTTTGGTGGTGAACAAAGTGGACATATAATTTTTTCTGATACTGCAAAAACGGGGGATGGCTTAGCTTCCGCTCTTCAAGTATTAGCTCTTATACTAAAATCTGGTAAAAAAGCAAGTGTTGCGTTAAATCCATTTGATCTTTATCCTCAAATATTACACAATATGAAAGTTACAGAAAAAATACCATTAAAAGATATAAACGGTTTAGATGAGATATTAAAACCTATTAGAGAAAAAGGTATTAGAGATTTAATTAGATATTCTGGAACAGAAAATAAAATTAGATTGCTTCTTGAGGGAAAAAATAAAAAAGATGTTGAAGATTCTATGGAAACTTTAAAATCATTTTTCAAAAAAGTATTATGAGCAAAGAATTAAAAATAGCAACAACTATTTTTATAGTTGTTGTTATAATAGACCAAGTTGTTAAATTTGGATTTGCAAATCTAAATTGGGATGTTGATGGTCCATATATGTCTTTAAAATTGGCATATAATTATGGAGTTGCTTTTTCTATGTTTTCATTTTTGGAACATAATTTAAAATATATTCAATTGGCTATTATTTTAATTGGAACATTATATTTATTAAAAAATCAAAATGTTTTTAAAGAGTATTATTTACCAATTGCACTTTTATATGCAGGTGGATTATCAAATATTTTAGATAGATTTACTTATGGCGGAGTGGTTGATTATTTTTATTGGCATTATTTATTTGAATTTGCAATATTCAATATAGCAGATGTGATAATAGATTTAGCTGTTGTAATAATTATTTATAAACAAATTAAACAATCAAGAGAAGAAAAAAAGCAAAAAGAGCTTAAATCGTAGATTTTTGTAGCTTAAAATAAATTTAGCTATAATCCAACAAATTTCAGAAAATGACAGGAAAAATTAATATGGGTCAAACAATAACAGAAAAAATTTTTAGTGAACATGTAGGCAGAAAAGTATTTGCAGGAGAAATCGTAAGAAGTCCAATCGATATGGTAATTGGAAATGATATTACAACTCCTATTTCAATCAAAGCATTTGAAGATGGTGGTTTTGAGAAATTAGTAAATCCAGAAGGATTTGCAATAGTTTTAGACCACTTTATTCCAGCAAAAGATATAGCTTCAGCAAATCAAGCAAAAATCTCAAGAGATTTTGCAATGAAACACAATTTAAAATATTTCTTTGATGAAAAAGATATGGGAATTGAACATGCACTTTTACCTGAAAAAGGTTTAGTATTACCAGGTGATGTTATTATTGGTGCAGATTCGCACACATGTACACACGGTGCATTAGGTGCATTTAGTACAGGTATGGGTTCAACAGACATTTCTTTTGGAATGATTACTGGTGGTAACTGGTTTAAAGTACCAGAATCAATCAAAGTTGTATTCAAAGGTAAGCCAGCTCCATTTGTAACTGGAAAAGATTTAATTTTAGAAATCATTAGAATACTTGGTGTTGATGGAGCATTATATAAAGCTTTAGAATTCACAGGTGATACAATCCAATATTTATCAATGGATGATAGATTCTCTTTATGTAATATGGCTATTGAAGCAGGGGCTAAGAATGGTATTGTTGCGTACGATGAAATTACAAAAGAGTTTTTAGATTCAAGAGAATCTTTAAGAGCTGAACCAAAAATTCATTATAGTGATGCAGATGCTGTTTATTGTCAAGAAATTATTATTGATGTTGAATCTTTAAACCCTGTTATTGCATATCCTTTTTTACCATCAAATGGTCACTCTGTAAATCAAGCTGTTGAGGATAATATTAGAGTTGATCAAGTATTTATTGGAAGCTGTACAAATGGAAGATTATCAGATTTTAAAGTTGCATCTGAAATTTTAAAAGATAAAAAAGTAGCACGACATGTAAGACTTATCGTAACTCCTGGAACTCAAAAAATCCTAAGAGATGCACAAAAAGCTGGTTACATTGATATTTTAATTGATGCAGGAGCAGTGGTTTCAAATCCTACATGTGGTGCATGTTTAGGTGGATATATGGGAATCTTAGGTGATGGTGAGGTTTGTATTTCTACAACAAATAGAAATTTTGTTGGAAGAATGGGTTCAAGAAGCTCAAAAATTTATTTAGCAAATAGTGCAGTTGCTGCAGCATCAGCAATTTCTGGATATATAACAGATCCAAGAAGTTTATAATTATGATTACTCCTTTTGAAATTACTTGCGTAATTTTAAGTGGAGGTAAAAGCTCGCGAATGGGAGAAGATAAAGCTCTTCTTCCTTTTTCTTCTTCACAAACACTGATTCAATATCAATATGATAGATTAAAACCTTATTTCAAAAATATTTATATATCTTCAAAAGTAGATAAATTTAATTTCTTAGAAAAAGATTCTTTGATTTTGGATAAAAATAAAGATATTTTCTCACCTATATTGGCTCTTGATACAATATTTGAAAAATTTAAAAATCAGAAAATATTTATTATTACTGTGGATACACCTTTTGTATCAGTTGATTCAATATACAAACTAATAAAAGAATCAAAGGATTATGATATTTGTGTTGCACAAACAGAAAAAACTCATAATTTATGTGGAGTCTTTTCTTCTAATATAAGTTCAACTATTAAAACAATGATTCAAAATGATATACATAAAATAGGGTATCTATTAAATAATAATATCAATAAAATTTTAAACTTCCCAAATGATGGAGAATTTATAAATATTAACAATAAAGATGATTATAAAATTGCATTAGAAAATATAATTTAAGCTTATAATAATTAAAAGTTAAACTAACTCTTATATAAGTCTACTGTTATATCTTTTTTGTTATTCTTAGTCTATAGGTATTATCAAAAAAAGGAAAGAGAATGATGAAAAATGAACTAGAAAAAGCCTTAGAGCTTGTTGATTGCGAATTAAAAAAAAGTGGAATCTCAAGAAGAGAAGCTTTTAAAGTAGCAGGACTTGGTTCAGCTGCATATTTGATGGGTGGTGGTTCTGAAGCAAATGCTGCCACAGAATTAAAAGCAAGTAATGCAACAGGAAAAATAGTAATAATTGGTGGAGGATTAGCTGGTATTTCAACTGCAGCAAGATTAGCTAATACTTTATCAAATCCTGATATTACAATAGTTGAGCCAAATCCAAAATCAGTATCTTATCAACCAGGATGTACATTAGTTTCTGCTGGAATATATACAAAAGTAGATATAGATTATAACACAAAAGATTTTTTGCCAAAGGGAGTTACTCTTTTAAAAGATAAAGCAATAGATTTTAATCCTGAAGCAAATAAAGTAGCACTAGAATCAGGTGAAACTTTAACTTATGATTTTTTAATTGTAGCGGCTGGACTTGCATTAGATTATGGAGCTATTAAAGGATTAGAAGAAATCGGAGATGCATATACAGTTGGAGATGCTTCAAAAATATTAAAAGTTTTTGGAGATTCAGGAATAACATCTGTTTATAATGTTGATTCAGCAGTTGCAATGTGGGAACAAACACAAAAATTTATTCAAAAAGCAAAAAATGGACAAAAAGTTAAAGGTGTTTTTACTGACCCAAATACTGCAATTAAATGTGGTGGTGCGCCTAAAAAAGTTATGTATCTTACAAATGCTAGATTAAATGAAGCAAATGCAAGAGCTAATGCTGAATTAGCATTTTATGCAGATTCTGGAAAATTATTTGGTGTAAAAGAATATTCAGATGCTATTGAAAAACAATTTATTGCAAGAGATATGAAATGGAACTTTAATCATAATTTAGCAGCTGTAGATATTGCTAAAAAGGTTGCTATATTTGATAAACATTGGCAAGAAAAAGGTGCATATGATAAAGATTTAGAAGAGTATGCAATAATTAATAAACATGAAAATGTTGAAGTATCTTTTGATTTATTACATATAACACCACCTCAAAAAGCTCCTGCAGAAATTGGAAAATCAGCTGTTGGTTCAGCAAAAGGTTGGGTTCCTGTTGATAAAGAAACGTTACAACATGTTAAATATAAAAATATCTTTTCTTTGGGTGATATTGCGGCTGTTCCAATGGGTAAAACAGGAGGATCGGTTAGAAAGCAATATAAAGTACTAGTGGACAATCTAGTTGCCGTAATGGAAGGTAAAGAACCTACTGCTAAATATGGTGGATATACTGTTTGTCCATTAATCACAGATATTGGAAAAGTTATGTTAGCTGAGTTTGATTGGACTGCAAAACCAACCCCATCATTTCCACTTGACCCAACTCAAGAAAGATATATTTGGTGGTTATTAAAAGTTTATTTATTAAAACCTATGACACAGTATGGAATGTTGAGCGGTAAAGCATAAGATATTAAAATGAAGAAAGAGTTATTAATTATTGTAAGTATATTTCTAATTTTAACAATAAGTATGCATTACAACGAGTTTTTAACTCATCCTATTAACCATATTTTAAGTTTATCAAAAGCTGGAGCTTATGGTTTAGGAGGATTGCATCCTTTTATTTTTACATTTATTGGGTATATACTAATTTTAATACCAAGGTTTTTAATTAAATTATTTAAAAGGAATTCAAAATGAATATGAGATTTAAAAGTTTAATTTTATCAGCTTTTTTTTTAGCATCAATACAGAGCTTTTCAGTGGAGGTAGAAAATATTTCAGCACCAACAGAAGCAGTTTTAGCATTAATTAATAAGTATGAACTTGAACAAGTGGATTTTAATTATGTAAAAAAAGCTATAAATCAAGGTACAAGAAATAGTGTAAATGCAGTTTTGATAGATGCTAGGCCTGAAATTAAATATCAAAATGGAACTATTCCATCAAGCTTAAATATTCCAGATACAAAATTTGAGGAATATTATTCTGTATTAAAAGATATTCCAATGCAAAAAGAACTTATCGTTTATTGTGGAGGATATAATTGTACGAAAAGTCCAGTTGTTGCACAAAAGTTAAAAAACAAAGGATATACAAATGTAAAGATCTATTCAGGTGGTGAACCGGAATGGAAAAAACTAAGTTATCTTGAAATTGAAACATTGGCTATAAAAGTATATCAAGAAAAAAATTCTGCATTTATTGTTGATGCTAGACCTTATTCAAAATTTTTACAAGAAACAATTCCTGGTGCAATTAGTATTCCAAATACAAGTCTTGCTAAATTACTTGGTCGATTTCCAATAAATAAAAATGAAAAAATAGTTATTTTTTGTGGTGGATACAATTGTGAAAAATCACATATAATTGCGAATAAATTAATATCTTTAGATTATGAAAATGTTATGGTTTATGCAGGAGGCCTTCCTTCTTGGAAAGAGAGAGGATTACATACAACTGCCTCAGCTTATATAGAAAAATATGATGAAGTAACTATAAAAAAGGACTCTTTTAGTAAAAATGGTTTAAAACTTGGAAGTGATGAAGGAAGTGTTGATGGTGAGTGGCTAAAAAAACAAATATTAGAAAATAAACTACCTTCATATATTCAAATAGTTGATGTTACTTCTCCAAATGAGTTTAAAAATGGACATATTAAAGGTGCTATAAATATTGAAGCATCAAAATTAACTGCAAAAGAGTTATTAGAAAAATTACCAAAAAATAAAACTATTGTATTTAATTGTACAGCAGGTGGAAGATCAATAGATGCTTGGTCTAAATTAAATGATGAAAAAATAGATGTTTCTGAAATATATTATTTTGATGCAAATATTTCTTGTAAAGATAATAATTGTAAAATTGATGTAAATGAACCTTTGTTGTAATTTTTAATGAAGGCATAAAAAAAGGGTTAGAAGAAAACTTCTAACCCTTTTTTAGTGTTTGTGCAAATTTATTTTAGTGCAGCTTTAGCAGTAACTACTAATGATGCAAATGCAGCAGAATCATTCATAGCCATATCAGCTAAGATTTTTCTATCAAATTCTAAACCAGATAATTTTAATCCGTTCATGAATCTTGAGTAGTTAATATCATTTAATCTACAAGCTGCATTGATTCTTATAATCCATAATTTTCTTATGTCTCTTTTTTTCTGTCTTCTATCTCTGAAAGCATAAACTAAAGATCTTTCTAATTGTTCTTTAGCTTTTCTAAAGTGTTTTCTTCTACCACTAAAGAAACCTCTAGCAGCTTTTAATACTTTCTTATGTCTTCTTCTTCTAACAACACCAGTTTTAACTCTAGGCATATATATTTCCTTTCTTAACCATTATTTCTAATAAGGTGTCAGCAAATTTTGCTGAACTTTTCCATCATTTGATGGAGGGACAAAAATTACTTAAATCTTAAGTAATTACGCTTTACATAATGCTACAAGTATTCTACCAGCATCTGTTTTATGAACAGTTTTTGGTCCTCGTAGATTTCTTTTTCTTTTTTGAGTCATTTTTGTTAAGATATGGCTTCTAAAAGCAGAACCTCTTTTAATTGACCCGTTTTTCTTCACTTTAAATCTTTTTAAAGCGCCACTAACAGTTTTCATTTTTGGCATTGAAGAATCCTCCTTATAAATTTGCGTTTTCATATACATGAAAAAGTTTTGGATTATACTTAAGATTTACTTATTATAAGTTTAAAATTAGATTATTTTGGAGCAAAAGAAGAGTAAAACTCTTCTTTTAATTTGGAGTAAAATTTAATTAGTTTTTAGGAAGAGCCATCATATTAACGTATCTTCCCTCTAGTTTTGGTTCTTTGTCCATAACTGCAATATCTTCAATCATTGGCCAGATTTTATTTAATACATCAATACCTGATTGTGGATTAGCCATTTCTCTACCTTTTAGAAAAACTCTAAATTTAACATGATTTCCTTCTTCAATGAATTCTCTTGCGTGTTTAACTTTATAATTAACATCATTTTCAGCAATTTTTACAGATAATTTTATCTCTTTAACAACTATTACTTTTTGATTTTTTTTAGCTTCTTTTTTCTTTTTTTCTTGTTGGTATCTAAATTTACCGTAATCCATGATTTTAGCAACAGGAGGTTTTCCATCAGGAGCAATTAAAACTAAGTCTAAACCTAAACTATCAGCAGTTTGAAGAGCTTCAGCCGTACTTATTATTCCATAATTAGTACCATCATCACCTGTACATCTCACTTCTTTTACTGTAATCATTTCGTTCATGATTACATCGTCTTTTCTTTTGTCTTTACTCAAATTTTGCTCCCGTTTATTATTTCATTTAGCATTGATATAAATTCATCTTTGCTCATGTTCGATTGTTCTCTAGTTCTTCTATTTCTTAAAGCAACAGATTTGTTAGCAACTTCTTCATCTCCAATAACTACTATCATTGGAACTCTTTCTTTTTCTGCCATTCTAATTCTTTTATTTAAACTTTCATTCATATTAAAGATTTTAGAATCCATCCCGTTTTCTACTAAATCTTTTTGCAACTCTTTTGCATATTCAAAATGAGAATCTGCAATTGGAACAAAAATAACTTGAGTTGGTGCAATTGCAAATGGAAATTCTCCAGCACAATGTTCAGTTAGAATACCAATAAATCTTTCAAATGAACCTAAGATTGCTCTGTGAATCATAACTGGTTGTTCTTTTTCACCTTTATCATTAATAAATTCAGCATTAAATCTTTGTGGTAAATTCATATCTACTTGAACTGTTCCACATTGCCATTTTCTACCAATTGCATCTAGGATTTTAATATCGATTTTTGGACCATAAAATGCTCCTCCACCTTCATCAATTCCATATTCAATATTTTTTTCATTTAAAGCATCCATGATACCAGCAGTTGTTTTTTCCCAGAAAATATCATCACCAATTGCTTTTTCAGGTTTTGTAGAAACTTCAATTTCATATTTAAAGTCAAACATTTTAAGAAGTGAATCAACAAACTCTAATACTTCAAAAATTACTTGTTTTATTTGATCTTGTGTACAAAAGATATGAGAATCATCCTGTGTAAATTCTCTAACTCTAAATAATCCGTGCATTGCTCCTGACATTTCATGTCTATGAACAACTCCATATTCAAAAAGTTTTTTTGGTAGGTCTTTATATGAAACTAAATTGTTTTTGAAGATTTGAATATGTCCAACGCAGTTCATTGGTTTAATTCCATACTCTTGCTCGTCAATAGTAGTAAAATACATATTTTCTTTATAGTTTGCATAATGTCCTGAGATTTTCCACATTTCTGCTTTTAAGATTTCAGGACCTCGAACTGGTTCATAACCTCTAACTCTGTGAGCTTTATATAAAAGATGTTCAAGTTTACTTCTTAATCTTGCACCATTTGGTAACCACATAGGAAGACCAGCTCCCACATCATCATTGAATGTGAAAAGTTCAAGTTCAGTTCCAAGTTTTCTATGGTCTCTTTTTTTAGCTTCTTCAATCATTCTTGTGTAATCGAATAAAGCTTGTTTATCAAAAAATGCAATACCATAAATTCTAGTAATCATTTCATTTTTTTCATCACCACCAAGATAAGCACCAGCAACTCTTGTTAATTTGAAACTTCTAATCATTCTAGTATTTGGTAAGTGAGGACCTCTACATAAGTCTTCAAAATCACCTTGTTTATATATTGTTAAGGTATCATCTTTGATATTTTTTAGAACAGCTTGTTTTAATTCATCATTTTTGAATTTTTCATAAAACTCTTCTTTTGTAGTTTCATGTCTAGTAATAGGTAGTTTTCTATCTGCGATTTCTTTCATTTTCTTTTCAATAGTCGGTAAATCTTCATCTGAAATTTTACTTTCTACTTTAAAATCATAGTAAAAACCTTCTTTTACAACAGGTCCAACAAAGAATTTTGCTTCAGGATAAAGTTCTTTGATAGCTTGAGCCATCATGTGAGCACAAGAATGTCTTAAAATATCTAAAGATTCTTTTGAATCGTCAGCTTTAATTTCATCTCCTTGGATATTTAAAGCCATAGCAGTTTGAAGGTCGTACACTTGACCATCTTTTAATATACCAATAGGTTCCAATTATTTCCTTTTTTTCTTAATTATTTATTAAATTACGATTATTTTACCTCAAAGTGACTTAAACTAATTGAGATATAACTTAATTTAGTAAATTTTCGTTACAATTGAGCATGATTTTAAACTTATCAAAAATAAAAACTGAAAGCTTATTGTTATTTTGTAGAGACTTGATTTTATCGTACAAAGATAAAGATGATATAGAAAAATATGTCATGGATAAAGATGTTATTGAAAAATTTAATAATATTGGAAATGATATGTTAAAACAGATTTCAAATATTACTTTTCCTTCAAGTTATTATCTCCAAAACCGAAAACATTATAGAATTAAAGCTATTTTAGATGGATATAACTTTATAAATAATGAAATATCAAAAAATTTAAAACAAAATGAAGAGTTTAATCCCTCAATGCTTTATTTCTCACTCCTTGCTTTATGGTTTAAAGAATTGAATAAAGAATCTAAATCAAAAGAGTATATATATTTTATTATTTATCCTTATGCAAACGTTTATGATAAATTTTTAATAGAAATAAAAGATAAAGATTTTAAAATATTAAACATAAAAATGATTGAGTTAGCTGAGAAAATAATTTATAAATTTGACAAATATGATTTTAGATAAAAGTTAAAATAAAAAGAGAGTTACCTCTTTTTATTTTTAAATTAGAATCTATATCTCATATATGCTCTAACATCTTGAGCTTCTTTAACTGGATTTTGTCCAGCATTTTGAGCTTCTACCATTGTCATAGGAGTTCCGTCTGCTCCAAAGAAAGAGTTTGAACCTGTATAATCATATTGCATTAATACATAACTAACTCCAAAACTTAAAGCATTAGTTATTTTTTGAGTTCTATAAACTTCCCATGCTTGACCTCTTGTTGCTATTTTACTTCCAGCATAAGTGTCTTCACCATAAGTCATAGATCTCCAATACTTACTACCTTTATTCCATTCAAATCCAATTTTTGCACTATCAGGTAGAATAGGACAAGGTGCATTTACTCCTAACCAAACAGAAGTTCCTGTTTCAGAATCTTGAGAACCTAGCATTCCTTTATTATTAGGGTTTGTTTTACTAGCTGCAAATGAAGCAAAAGCAATTGTACTATCTAAATAATCAGAAATTCCATTTCCAATTCCTTCTGTTTTAAATAAAACAGTAGCAAAATCCATATCTCCAACATCATTAAATTGTGGAGTTGCCATTTGTAAGTTATAAGCGGTTGTAGCATCCATTGTCCCGCCATATGCAGGATTATAAGCAGTATAAGCTCCATTAAACCTATCAAGTGAATCTTGATCAAATCCGATTAAATTCCATGCTTTTGCATAATTCATATGAACAGAGTATTGTCCATTATCGTAAGGAACAGCAATAAATCCTAACATATCAATATCTACATTTTTAGTATTATCTTCTGCATATGCCGTTCCTGACATATCAAATCTAGGTTTAGCATTTGTTAAACCTCTCCCTCCACAGATTTTAAACCATGAACCTGTAAATCCTGTTAAATTTTCTGTATCAAATCTAACTGAGAAACCATCAAATTCAACATCAACAGTATGAGATAATGGAGAGTTTGGTTGTTGATCATTTCTTATATTAATTGGTAAACCATCAGTTGAAGGTCTTCTTCCTACTGATGCTGCCCAAGGAATATTTGCACCAAATAATCTCTCTTTTGTATATAACCAATAAGCTTCTTTTACTTTAATTGTATTATCTGTTGCATTTTCATTTGTAACCCAGTCAAAATTTGCATATCCTGGATTGGTGTTAGATTGGCTATGATTTGCAGTATCTCCAAAAGCTTTGTTGTATGATAATTTACTGAAAAATGATGAATTATCATCAGCTTTATATTTTGCACCAAGCCATAATCTATTTGTTAAAAGTGCATTATTTTCAGATTTTGAACCATCCGCGTGTTTGTATTGAATATTATCAACTTGTGTTCTAAAATCAACATCCCATTTTAGATTATCATTAGCACTTTGTACTTTTGCTGCTGTTGCTGTTTTTGATACTGTTTCAAGTTTTTTTTCAATTTTTTCAATTCTTTTTTCATCTACTGTTGTAACCGCAGGTTCAACTTTTTGTACTTGCACAGTTTCTTGAGCAGCTACTTTTTTTTCTAAAGCTTCGATTTGAGCTTTTAATGCTTGAATTTGTTTAAACATTTCTGTATTAACATCACTTGAAAATGATGTTGTGGCAAATGCTGCAACACAAGACAATGCGATAAGATTTTTTTTCATGTTTTCCCTTTATTTTTATACAATTATAATTATGATTTAAAAAAAGCATTAAAAAAGGGTGATTTTTAAGCCACCCTTTTTATAATCCCACCTTATAATATTAACAAGAAGGAACATTCCCTGAATCATTTGCAAATTCAATTGCAAAATCAATAATATTCTCTTGTACAGATTCACTTAATTCACCAGCTTTTACTTTTGGACAAATTTTAATTACTTCAGCTTCGAATTTACCAGCTGTTTTTAATTCTTTCCACTCATCTTGAGTATGTTTTGCTGCAAATTTTGCACCTGTCATATCACAAGGACCTTTTAATAATTTACTGAATAATTTTTGACCTTTAACTGCATCCGCTGATAATGAAGTTGAAGCAACTCCTAATACTAATGACCCTGCCATGATAACTTTTAATAATTTCATGTTATACTCCTACTGAAAAATTTTATACCATTATACCTAATGTAGATAAAAAACTCTTAGATAATATTACAAAAAGTGAATAATCATGAAACATTTTTTATTAAAACAAATAGTAGAATATCTACTAAAAAATGCCCAAAATATCAAGTTTATCAAAAGAATTGACAATAATATTATTATAATTGAATTTAATAATAAGAATATAGTTTATATTGATATTTCTAAAGGAAATAGCACAATCTTTAAATGCAAGAAAATTTTATCTTCAAAAAAAGATTTTAATGCTCCTTTTGATGTTGCCTTACAAAAAAGATTTAATAATTCAAAAATTGATGATATTGAAATGTATAACGATGATAAAATAATAAATTTCAAAGTAAGTTCTTCCTCTTCTTATAAAAAATTAATAACTATTTTACAGCTAGAATTCACAGGAAAACATACAAATATAATTATTTTAGATGAAAATAGAGTTATTATTGAAGCATTAAGACATGTTGATGAATTTTCTTCAAGTAGAGTTGTAAAAGTTGGAATAAAATTAGAAGAGATTCCAAAACAAACTTTTATTCCAAAAATTGATGTTGTAGAAAATATTGAAGAGTATTTATATGAAGTTTATGAAGAGAAAGAAAAACAAAGTTTAGAAAACATCAAAAAACAAAAAATTTCTCAAATAGATAAAAAAGCAAAGAAATTAAAAAAAACAATAGAATCTTTGCCTAAAAAGGAGGAATTGGAAGTTGAATCAAATATGTTTTATGAGAAAGCAAATTTGATTCTTTCAAATTTACATAATATAAAACCTTATCAAAAAACTTTAAAAGTTTTTAATTATGAGGGAATTGAAGTTGAGATTAATTTAGAAGAAAAATCAAGTGCTTCAAAATATTCAAATGAATTGTTTAAAAAAGCAAAAAAGGCAAAACAAAAAGCTTCTAATATTTCTTTAGAAAAAGACAATTTAGATGAGAAATTGGAGTTTTTATTAAGACTTATGAATAATATTAATAATGCTGAATCAATCGAAGAGTGTGAATTTTTATCTCCAAAAAAAGAGAGAAATCAAATAAAAACCAAAAAAGCTCAAACTTATGAGAGTTTTTATTTTGAGGGTTATAAAATAATGTTAGGAACAAGTGAACGAGAAAATATTTATCTTTTAGAAAATTCAAAAGCAAGTGATTTTTGGTTTCATTTAAAAGATAGACCATCTTGTCATGTGATTGTTCAAAATGTAAAAAAAGAAATCCCTTCCAGTGTGATAACTCAAGCAGCAACTTTATGTACAAAGTTTTCAGTAGATTTTGCTGGAAATTATGAAGTTGATTATACACAAAGAAGAAATGTTAAAATTCAATCAGGAGCTAATGTTTTGTATAATCCTTATGCAACAACAGTAGTTAAAATTTTATTTTAAAATTACACAATTTTAAATGATTAATTTTGTAGAATGTCAAAAATTATTTTAAGGAAAAAAATTGAAAAATATTTTTAAATTATGGGTATTAGTTTTTAGTGCTTTATTTATAAGTTTAGTTATCTCAGGTTGTGGAGCAGCAGCAACTGCAATTGAAAAAAGAGACTTAGTAGTTCAAACTAAAATGAGTGATTCAATTTTCTTAGAACCAGTTTCTTCTCAAAAACAGATAGTTTATGTAAAAGTAAGAAATACAACTGATAAAGATATTGAAATTGAAGATCAAATTAAAAGAGCATTTGAGTCAAAAGGATTCAAGGTTGTATCAAATCCAAATGAAGCATATTTTATGATTCAAGCGAATGTATTACAAGTTGGAAAAACAGATGCTACTGATTCAGATAGTGCGTTAAAAAGTGGATTTGGTGGGGGATTATTAGGTGCGGGAGTATCAATGGCAACCGGAGGTTCTGGTAATAACATTGGTATTGGTGCAGCTATTGGTGCAGTTGCTGGTCTTCTTGCTGATACTATGGTAAAAGATATTTATTATTCAATGGTAACGGATGTCGAAATTAGACAAAGACCTGCTATTAATGAGAAAGTAGTTCAATCTGAAGAAAATTATTCAGATCAAGGAACATC
This sequence comes from Aliarcobacter sp., assembly GCA_028690445.1. Lineage (GTDB taxonomy): Bacteria > Campylobacterota > Campylobacteria > Campylobacterales > Arcobacteraceae > Aliarcobacter. The sequence continues at coordinate 92,880 of JAQVBE010000009.1, forward strand.
ATCAACTGTTAGTCAAAATGTAAATACAAATGATGTTCAATGGAAAATTTATAGAACAAGAGTAATAAGTACAGCAAATCAAGTAAACTTACAATTTGAAGAAGCAAAAGAAGAACTTAGTAAAGGTATCGCAAAATCTCTTTCAGGGTTATTATAAGAATAATAAATTGTGTATAAAAGATAATACATTTTATAAATGTATTATCTTATTTTTTCTCTTTACAAATAACAAGCCAAAATTTAGTATAATCATAAACTTTTAAATTTAAGGTTTAGTGAAATGTTAAAAATAATAAATGAAAGTTCAACTCGTATAAAAACAGGAGTTGTACTATTTGTATCAATGTTGTTGATAGGTTATATCGATTCATATTTTATATTTTGGTTAGTTTTTGGAATTATGCTATTAATTTCAATATCTGAAGCAAAAAAGTTATTTAATTTAAAAAGTGATAGTATTTATGTATACACATCACTTTTGTGGATTGCCGCATATTTTTATCCAAAACCTGAAGATTTAATTTTTATTGTTGCAATTGCTTATGCTTCACAATTGGCATATAAAAAAACATTAAATGTACATATGTTTTTACCTCTTTTATATCCAACCGCATCGTTTTTATTCCTTTTATCATTATATAGCGAATATGGAACAATGACTCTTTTATGGTTATTAATAATTGTTGCAAGTACCGATATTGGTGCGTATTTTGTGGGAAAAAGTATTGGAAAAACAAAGTTTTGTGAAACAAGTCCAAATAAAACAATAGAAGGTGTTATTGGTGGAGTAGTTTTTGCTGTTATCTTTGGAACATTATTTTCAATAAATGAAATAAGTTTTGTAAATGCTTTAATTATTTCAGGGATAGTATCTATTACATCAATTTTTGGTGATTTATTTGAAAGCTACTTAAAAAGAGAAGCTGATGTTAAAGATAGTGGAACAATTTTACCTGGGCATGGTGGGGTTTTAGATAGAACTGATGGGTATTTATTTGGTGCGATTATAATGTTAGTATTATTAAGAGTTGTGATTTGATACTTCTTGGAAGTACAGGCTCAATTGGTGTAAACACTTTAAATATTGCACGAAAATTTAACTTAAACGTTGAGGTTTTAGTTGCTGGAAGAAACATTGAATTATTAAATCAACAGATTAAAGAGTTTAAACCAAAAAAAGTTGTTATTGATAAAGATGAAGATATTCCTTTGGTTCATCATAATAATGTTTCTTTTGGAGAAGAAGCGATTTTAGAAGCAATACAAGAGAGTAAAACTTCAACTGTTGTAAATGCTTTAGTTGGATTTTTAGGTTTAAAACCAACATTAAAAGCTATTGAATGTGGTAAAAAAATAGCTCTTGCAAATAAAGAGTCTTTAGTTGTTGCTGGGAAATTTATAGATCAAACAAAACTAAAACCAATTGACAGTGAACACTTTGGACTTTGGTATTTACTACAAGATAAAAAAATTGATTCAATGTTAATAACTGCAAGTGGAGGCTCTTTTAGAAACTATCCCCTTAATAAGCTTGGAAATGTATCAATCAAAGAAGCATTAGAGCATCCAAACTGGTCAATGGGAAATAAAATCACAATTGATAGTGCAACAATGACAAATAAAATATTTGAACTAATGGAAGCCGCTTGGCTTTTTGATATTAGAAAACTTGATGCAATTATCGAAACAAAATCACTTATTCATGCTTTTATAAATTTTGCAGATGGAAGTACAACTGCTCATATTGCAAATGCCTCTATGCAACTTCCAATTGCCTATGCAATATTAGGTTCTTGTGATGAACAGATTTTAAAACCAGTTGATTTAGTAGAAGTTGCAAATTTGGAATTTAGGAAAATAGAGACTTCAAGATACCCAATTTGGGAAATAAAAGATGAAATACTGAATAATCTTGATTTAGGTGTTGTTTTAAATGCTGCAAATGAAGTTGCCGTTGCAAAGTTTTTAAATTCACAAATTGGATTTTTAGATGTTTCAAAAATTACACTAAATGCAATAAATAAATTTAATAACGTAAAACCAACATCAATTGATGAAATATTTGAAATAGATAAAGAAGTGAGAAACTACTGTGGCGCTTGATTTACTTATACCTTTTGGGATATTACTTATTTTAGTTATATATCTAATTTTTACAAGAAATAATTTTGAGAAAAATATTGTAAGATTGTATGAAGAAAAATTTGAAGAGTGGAAAAACCACTCAATTAAAGAAAAAGAAAAAACTTCACAAAAAGAGTTAGTTGGTTTAGTTTTTAAAACGGATTATAAAGTGAATATAGAATTATTAGATGAAAGTGTAGAATCAATACTTTCAAGAGGTAAATTTGAAATAACTAATCTAAAGGATAAAAATTGAATAAAAGGGTTTTAATACTTCATGGTTTAAATGGAAGTGATTTCCCACATTGGCAAGCGCAACTTGCAAGTGATTTAATAAAAGAAAATTATATTGTTTCATTTCCTGCTTTTCCTTCAAGAGATAATCCAAAATTGCAAGAGTGGAAAGATTTTTTAAAAAAAGAGTTAGAGCATTTTAAACCAGATATTGTAGTTTGCCACTCATTGGCCAATATTTTGTGGTTTCACACTTGTGATGAACTTGATATTAAACTTGAAAAATTAATGTTAGTGGCTCCCATTTCAAGAAATCGAACTATTGAAGAAGCAAAAACTTTTTTCCCATATCCAATCGCAAAAGATTTAAAAGCAAAAGAGATAATAATGGCAGCATCTACAAATGATCCCTATATGAGTGTAGAAGAAGCAATTGAACTTCAATCAAAACTAAATATTGGTATGAAAATCATGGAAAATGCTGGACATATAAATGCAGCTTCGGGATTTGGAAAACTTGATTGTGCGCTTGATTGGATAAAAAGAGTTGATGAGTGCGAAATAAATGAAGATGTAAATAAAGAGAGAGTAAAGTCTTGATTTTAAGTATCGAAAGCTCTTGTGATGATAGCTCGATTTCTATTACACAAATAGAAACGAATAAATTAATCTATCACAAAAAAATATCTCAAGAACTACAACATAGTATTTATGGAGGAGTTGTTCCTGAACTTGCAGCACGTCTTCATATCGAAGCTTTACCAAAAATACTTGAAGAGTGTAAAGAGTATTTCCCAAAATTAAAAGCAATAGCCGTTACAAATGCGCCAGGTTTAAGTGTTACTTTAACTGAGGGTGTAACAATGGCAAAAGCTTTGGTAATTTCTCTAAATCTTCCATTAATTGCAGTAAACCATTTAAAAGGTCATATTTATTCACTTTTTATTGAAAAAGATGAGATTTTCCCAATGACTGTTTTATTGGTTTCAGGTGGGCATACACAAATTATTGAAGCAAATAGTTTAACTGATATGAAAGTAATTGCAAGTACGATGGATGATAGTTTTGGAGAGAGTTTTGATAAGGTTTCAAAGATGTTAGGACTTGGATACCCAGGTGGTCCAGTTGTTCAAGAGTACGCTCTAAAAGGTGATATGAATAGATTTGATTTACCAGTTCCTCTTAGTCAAAGTCCAAAAATAGAGTTTTCATATTCAGGGCTTAAAAATGCTGTTAGAATGCAAATAGAAAAACTTGAAAATAGTGAATCGGGAATAACTCAACAAGATAAATACGACCTTTGTGCCTCTTTTCAAAAAACAGCAGTTGAGCATATTATGCAAAAGTTAAAAAAGCTATTTAAACAAAAAGTTCCAAAAAACTTCGCTATTGTTGGCGGAGCAAGTGCAAATATATATTTGCGTTCACAACTTGAAGAATTATGTGTCAAACATAATACAAATTTATATTTGAGTGAACTAAAATATTGCAGTGATAATGCAGCTATGATTGGTCGAGTTGCAGTTGAACAATATAAACAAAATGATTTTATTTTAATAAATGAGATTGATGTACAATCAAGGATCAAGGAGTTCTAATTATGGCTTTAGCAGATAAATTAGCTTTTTCAATGGGTGCAAAACTTGATAGAAATAGTTTTGATACAACAAAAGAAGATAAAAAAAATCCAAAAAAATCTTCGTTTGAAATTATGCCAAAAAATCAACATCAGTTAGTTTTTACTTATGAAAAGAGAAAAGGAAACCCTGTAACTTTAGTTGGAAGATTTAATATAAGTGAAGATGAAAAAAAAGAAGTATTAAAACTTTTGAAGAAAAAATTAGCTTGTGGTGGTGCTATAAATGAAGAATGGTTAGAACTTCAAGGTGATGTGAAAGATAAAATAAAAACTATTTTAGAAAGTGATGGATGGAAATTTAGGAAATAAATAAAAGGATATATGATGCAAAAACTATTTGATGAGGTAAACTCTTTAGATAAGAGATGTTACGAGAAATTTTTATTAAGTGAAGATTTACTTATGGAACAAGCAGCTTCAAGTATGGCTTTGTATATCAGTGAAAATTACTCTTTTTGTAAATCAATTTTAATAATATGTGGAAGTGGAAACAATGGTGCAGATGGAATTGCCCTAGCTAGACTTCTTCATACAAAATTTGATGTAAAACTCTATTTATTCTTAAGTGTAAAATCAGAAATGGCAAAACTACAACTACAAAGAGTTCAAGCATTAGGCATAAATGTAGTAAATAAACTTTCAAATGCTGATATTATCGTTGATTGTATATTTGGAACAGGTTTGAATAAACCCTTAATCAAAAACTACGAGAATCTAATAAATACTCTAAATTCTTATGAATCTATAAAAATAGCTTGTGATATTCCAAGTGGAATAAACACTCTTGGGCAAGTTGAATCAACAGCTTTTAAAGCCAATGTTACAATTACGATGGGCGCTTTAAAAACTTCACTTTTTAGTGATGTTGCAAAAGATTATATTGGAAAAATAGTAGTTGCAAACTTAGGAATTCAAAGAAATCTTTATGAAATAGACTCAAATAAATATTTCTTAGATGAAAGTGATATGAACTTACCTTTTAGAAATAAAAAGAATTCTCATAAGGGAAGTTTCGGACATTTAAATGTAGTTGCTGGTTGTAAAAAAGGTGCAGGAATAATTGCAGCAAATGCTGCCTTTAATTTTGGTGCTGGACTTGTAAGTGTAGTTTGCCATGAAAATTTAGATTTGCCATATCATATTATGCAAACTCACTTTGTTAGTGAAAATTGTACAGCAATTGCTATTGGAATGGGTTTAGGAAAATATGAAACTGAAGAAATTAGAAAAATATTAAATAAAAAAGTTCCAAAAATTATAGATGCAGATTTATTTTATGATAAATTAATTTGCGAAGTTTTAGAACAAGATGTAGTTTTAACTCCACATCCAAAAGAGTTTGTATCTCTTTTAAAACTTTGTAAAATTGCTGAGATAAGTGTCGAAGAGTTACAAAACAATAGATTTTTATATGTTGGGAAATTTTGTAAAAAATATCCAAATGTAGTTTTATTATTAAAAGGTGCAAATGTAATTATTTCTCAAAATGATAAGTTGTATGTCAATAGTTTTGGAAGTGCAGTTTTGAGTAAAGGTGGAAGTGGAGATGTTTTAAGTGGTCTTATAGGCTCACTTTTAGCTCAAGGTTATAAATCTCTCGATGCAACAATAACTGCAAGCCTAGCCCATGCCATAGCTTCAGAAAATTATAGTAAAAACAATTACTCTTTAACTCCATTAGATTTGATTGAAGAGATTAAAAAATTATAAAAGCGAAATAAAAGAATTACATAGTTATGATTTGTCCGAAATTATTCAATTAGATAAATACAAAAAGATATAAATTTTATAGGAGAAAATAGAAATATGAGCGATATTTTAAAAATAGGTAAATATGAATTTAATAGTAGATTAATTGTTGGAAGTGGTAAATATAAAGATTTTCAAACAACAAAAGATGCAACATTAGCTTCAGGAAGTGAATTAATTACAGTTGCAATTAGAAGAGTAAATATAATGAATCCAAATGAAGAGAATTTATTAGATTATTTCAAAGATACAAATGTAAAACTTTTACCAAATAGTGCAGGGTGTTTTACTGCAGAAGAAGCAATTACAACTTTTAGATTAATGAGAGAAGCAACAGGAATTGATATTATAAAACTTGAAGTTATTGGTGATGCTCAAAAAACACTTTATCCAGATGTTATTGAAACAATTAAAGCTTGTGAAATTCTAAAAAAAGATGGATTTACAATCATGGCTTATACAAGTGATGATCCAATTATTGCGAAAAGATTAGAAGATGCAGGAGCAGATGCTATTATGCCATTGGCTGCACCAATTGGTTCAGGGCTTGGAATTCAAAATAGATATAATATTGCATTTATTAAAGATGCTGTAAGAGTTCCAGTAATCGTGGATGCAGGTGTTGGTTGTGCAAGTGATGCTTCTATTGCTATGGAATTAGGTGCAGAAGCTGTTTTAACAAACACAGCGATTGCTTGTGCTCAAAATCCAATACTAATGGCTGAAGCTATGAAATATGCAGTAATTGCTGGAAGAATGGGTTATAAAGCAGGGAGAATCCCTAAAAAACCTTATGCAACAGCTAGTTCACCAATAGATGGTTTAATACAATTTTAATAACTTTAAAGAAATTTCGGTAAATATCGAGATTTCTTTGAAAAAGACTTGACAAATATTGAAAAATTTAATATAATTCCGTCCACTTTTTGTGAAACTTCAAAAATATTTTGTCGGGGCGTAGCGCAGTCTGGTTAGCGCACCTGGTTTGGGACCAGGGGGCCGGAGGTTCGAATCCTCTCGCCCCGACCATTAAATTTAAAATCTTATGGTAGATATAGCTCAGTCGGTTAGAGCATCGGGTTGTGGTTCCGAGGGTCGTGGGTTCGAGCCCCATTATCTACCCCATTTATTTTTTAGTGCTTCCATAGCTCAGCTGGATAGAGCAACGCCCTTCTAAGGCGTAGGCCGTACGTTCGAATCGTACTGGGAGTACCACTTTTTGGTTTAGATTACCAACTAAATCTTTTTTTGAAAAATTTTAATGCGGATGTGGTGAAATTGGTAGACACGCCAGACTTAGGATCTGGTGCCTCACGGTGTGGAAGTTCGAGTCTTCTCATCCGCACCACCTTACTTATAAACTCCCATAAAATCAGGCTTCTCTGTAAAAATTCAAACAATTTTAAGATTTTTATTAAAATATTACACTATATATAACACTTTTGGTTGCCCTAAATCTAATTAGGAAGCTGATAATGGCATACTTATTCAATCATAGAAATGGTTATTACTTCAAAAGAAAAATTCCTAAAACACAAACTAATTTTCTTATTTCATTAAAAACAGATAGCTTAAAAGAAGCAAAGTTTATTATAGATACAATAACACCAAGATTTTTAAAATTATTTATGGAAAATATAATGAACTGGGACGAAGAAATAGATTATATAAGAGATTTAATAAGTGAATATGTGGACGAAGCAAAAGAAGATTATACAAAATATTCAAAATTAAGAGAAAAAAAATATACATATACAACTAAAAAAGGCGAAATAAGAAACGGAAGCCACCCCAAAGCTATTGAGAAAGCTATTAAAAATTTAACAAACGCATTACACTCTCCTGAGCGTGATAAAATTTATAATGAAATTATTAAAACAACTAATATTAAAAAGAAAAGTGATAATGCCTTATCAATTTTAAGTGAAGAAAATCAAGATAGATTTAAAGACGAAGTTATAAAAGCAGAGATTGAATTACTTTATAATGATAAAAGTAATAATGAAGCAAGAATAAATACTCCAAATACATATATTAAAAAAGAAACTCCAACCCAAATAATAACAACTTACCCAGTAGAAGTTTATTCTCCAAATGAAATTAAACAAAATGTAAATATTGTGGCAACAACACAAACAGAATTAAGAAATAATGTAAGATATTACAGTAAAACCGCACGAGAATTAGTAGAACTTTTTAAAGCTGAAAAAGCAAGAGAAGAAATAAAAGAGCTAACAAGATATAAAAAAATATTAGATATTTTTTTAGAATTAACAGATAAAGAGTATTTGATAGATTTATCAGTATTAGATTTAAAGAAATTTAGTAAAGATTTTTCAGATATGCCAAATGAAAATGACAGCGAAGTAAAAACAGCATTAAAGGGCATAACAAGTTATAAAAAATGGATAGAGATAACAAGAAAAAAAGATTTAATGAGAGTATCAAATAGAACAAGAAGAGATAAACTAATCAGAATAAAAGCATTTTTAAACTTTTGTGTAGAGATTGAATGTTTAGATAAAAATAGATTACATTATAAAATAAACCCAGACGATAACAACAAACGAAAAGAATTTAGAATAGAGCAATTACAAAACCTCTTTAATACTGATTGGTATAATAAAGATTTAGAGCATAATTTAAAAGAAGAACCTCACAAAATATGGATACCTTTAATTTTATTATATTCAGGAGCGAGAATTAACGAAATATCACAAATATATATAAATCAAATTATAGAAAAGGACGGTGTATATTTCTTTAAAATTAAAGATACAGAAGACGACCAATCAACAAAAAATAAAAGTTCTAATAGAGTTATTCCCATTCATAAAATTTTATTAGATTTTGGCTTCTTAAATTATGTAAAGCAACAAGAAAAGAATAACCAAGAAAGATTATTTAGTGAATTATATTTAACAAAATCAAAAGGTTATGGTCAACATTTTGGGAAAATATTTAATGATTATAAAAAAACTTGGCTTGAAATAGAAACACTTAATAAAATCAAAGAAAGAAAAATATTATTAGATTTACACAGTTTTAGACATACTTTCACGACCGCATTAAGAGGTGGAAAAGTAGTGGAAGAAGATATAAGCTACATTTTAGGGCATAAAAAAAATCAAACACAAAGATATGGTTCTATACCAGCAAAAGAATTCTTAAATAAAATTAATAAAGCTAAATATAAATTAGATTTTAAATCACTACAAAAAAGAATTAATAGTTTTTATAATAATTAGAAACTAACAATATAATTATTAGTTTTCTGAGATTGTATCAATGTCTTCAAAAAAAGAAGACATTGGAACATTTAAGATTTTAGCTATTTTATAAAGTTGTTCCACACTAAAATGTCTGCCTTCTGTTCCCGCTTCTGCTTTTGCTATCACAGAAGTTGAATTATAACCAATAGAAAGTGATAAATCTAATTGAGTCACTTTTTTCATTTTTCTTATTTTAGCAACATTTTTTCCAACTACTCTATGTAATAAAATAAATTCATTGTCTAAAAATTCTATACTTTCCACTTAATAATTCATTCCTGTGAAGTTTTTTTAAGTTTAACAGTGATAAAATTATTAGTAAAGTCATTATAATGACTTAAATTGAATAAAACTAATTTTATTCAAAACAAAAAGGGAACAAATGAAAAGATTGGTATTAGGAGCATTAACAGTTTCAACATTATTTTTAAATAATGTATCTGCGAGAGAGACTTTAATGGACATACATTTAACTGGTATTAGTTCAACAGCAGCAAATATTGACGCTAGTGAAATAGGAATTGGTTATGGAGTATCTGTATATTTAGATAATAGTATTTTTTGGGGAGTATCTTTTGATTTTTCTGCTGGAAAATTAGATAATAGTCAAATAAAAATAGAAAATAAAACTTCAACAAAAAATGACGATAGTATCTATAACGCGGGTGGAGATTTTAAATTAGGTTATGCCTTGTTTAATAATAAATTAGCTGTGTATGGTATTGGGTCAGGAATTTATCAAAGTATTGGTGGAATTGACGGAGCAGGTTTTGGGTATGGAGCAGGTGCTGATTATAGAATTACAGATAATATAGCTTTAAATGTAGAATATAAAACTTATTCAATGACTTCAAATTATGGCGATTATGATTATGACAGAGTTTCTACTGGCATAAAATATACTTTTAAATAACAGATTTAGAAAAGGAAAAAAATGAAATTAGATTTTGCAAATGTATTTATTGTAAGTTGTGTTATAGGTGGGTTGTATTTCTTTTATTATGTAAATGAACAAAAAGAAAATAATATTGTTAAAAAATTAGCAAGTTCTTATAAATATGCTACACCAACTGAAATAGAAATTGTTAAAACTTTTGAAGATAAAGGAAAAAAAGTTTATATGTTAAAAATTGAAGATAGTATTTGTGAAATGCCTACAATAAAAATAGATGGTAATTTGACAGCAACAGGAATAACTTGTACAAGATAAGAGTATTGATATAAATTATTAAATAAAAAGGAAACAGAAAAATGAAGAAATTGCTTTTATTTTTAAGTTTTTTAGCTTCACAGCTTTTTGCTGAGCAATGTAGTGAACAACAATATAAACCATATTTTGATAAAAATAGTGATAGATTTATTCATGCATATAATCTAGTAAATGATTTTTCTGAAGTAGTAATAGATAAAAAAAGCATTTCTTATAATAAAAAAGATAATAAAGTTATAGCTTTGGTTATATCACAAGATTTTTCAGACGCAGAAAAAGGAATAGTTTATATTGAGAGAGAATATGATCTTAATAATAATACAATGAGAATGATTAGGGGTACTGCTTATACTTGTTCTGGAAAAATGATTCTTGGAGGGCCAGGAAGTGGTAGGTGGCTTGATATTACATCAGGTAGTGGTAATGAATTTGAATTAAATCACTTAAAAGAATATCTAAACATAAAATAATTCCCTTGTAAGTCTATGTTCTTGAACATAGCCAAGGGTTTCTTTAATTTATTAAAAATATTATAAAAATCATACTATTAAATATTTTTTAACCGTTTTCCTATCTATTCCAGTTAATCTACTAATTGAAGAAACAGAAATTTTTAAATTTTGGTTCTGAAGTTCAATAATAGCATTTTGAACTTCAAGCTCTTTTTTTTGTTGAAGCTTAATAATGTAATTTTGTTTAGCTTCTAAAAGTTGATTTTTGTTTTTTTCTTTATCTCTTACATTTACAGTTCTTAGAGCAGATAATTTCTGTCTTGATTTTGTTTCAGCGTCATAATCTTCTTTTGAAAGATTTTTCATTTTTTCAAATTCCATTATTCCTTCATTTATTGATTTAATATCTTTTATATATTTAATTTCAATAGTTCCATTCTGCCACCTCTTAAAAACAGAATTTGAAATATGTAATAATTCTTTATTTTCTAAATTAACATTTTTTGAAGAATTGATATTTTCTAAAAAATCAAATATATCATTAACTGTTAAGCTATTTTGATTATAAGCAAATTTAAGAGCATATTTAAAAAAAGATTTATTCCTATTTCCTACTTCTAAATCTTCATCTTTTATGTTGATACTTATTTTTCTTTTTGAATTTGAATATTCTTTTTTTGGAAGAAGTGATTTAAAATCTTTTAATTCATAGTTTATTTGTTTAGAGTAATAACAATTATGTAATAATGGATTTCTCCACACTCCATAAAGTTTATGTGAAGCTATTTCATCACAGCTTAATATTTTTGTAATTGTATGTTTAATAGCTAATAGATAATCAAGAGCTTTTTTTTGATTAGTATATACATGATTTTTTAAATGATAGGCAAAATGAAAACCTTTTGCTGTTTCTAAAATATAAGAGGGTTCAAGTCCTATTTTTTCACTTATAAAATCATATAACCCGTTTATATCTTTAAAATACTCTTTTGCTGTTTTATCTTCTATTTTATCAATATCAAACACTAAAAAACTTATTCTCTCTTTTGTATTAAGGTTTATAAATTTACATTTATTTAAAGCTATTATTGTTTGATACTCTAATACATTAGATTTTTTCTTATGATTACCACCTTTTATTCTATTTGGAAGATTTTTTATTAAAACTTCTTTTAATTCCTCTTTTTCATTTTCAGTATATTTTTTTAATTGTGTCATTGGCTACTCCTTTTTTTGTTTGGAGCAACCCTTGAAGAATTGGAAAGATTTTTTAATTCATATTTTGTATATAGAAGTTATAAGCGTGAGTTTTAGCAACCATTCAAAAATGAACAGAAATTTGAACAATTTTCAAAAATAAAAAAGAATGAATAAAAAAAGTGGGGAAGATAGACGGTCTAACAGTATTACTCCCCCGTTAAGGGGAAAGAAAAAAATCAGAATAAATAAAAATTAAATATTATTTAATATAAATATATATAGATTATTAGTTAAAAAGATAAAGATATTAAAGATATAAATATAAAGTCTTGAATTTTAAATTTAATAACTCTTCTTATTTTTTTTAATTTATATATACATAACAGAAGAAAAACTTTTATATCTTTTTCTTAAATTCAAAATCACTTTCATTAGTTCAGCTTTTTTTATCTTTTCATTTTATTAGATTGATTTACTGATATAAAAATAAAATCTTCATACTTCTTATTTATATTTTTCTATAAGCAAAAATCTAATCATTACAATCTATAAAAAGCCCGAAAACTAACGAAAGTGAAAAATTTTTGAATGAAAAAGAGATAAGTTTTTTAACTTCTTTAAATTAAAAAAAGAAGAGAAAAGACAAACCCTTAAAATCTTCAAAAATGAAAACATTGAAAAAAAGGATACAAGATGACAAGAGAAGAGATTTTAAAAGAGTTCCAAAATGTAGAGGGAATAAATGAAGCTAAAAAGATTTATAAACAATTAGCTAAAAAATTACACCCTGATGTTGGCGGAGATGAAGAGAGTTTTAAACTTTTAAATTCAATCTATACTGATTTAATTGAACATAAGATTTATTTTTCAAATGATTTTAAAATTGATATTGAATTAGAAAAAATCATAAGCTTAATATTACATTTTGAAAATATAACAATAGAATTAGTAGGTTCTTGGGTTTGGGTTTCAGGAGATACAAAAGAGATAAAAGAAAAACTTAAAGAGCTTGGTTTTAAATGGGCTATGAAGAAAAAAATGTGGTATTTTGGAGAAATGAAATCTAAAAACCCAACTCCAAAAAGTATGGAAGAAATAAAATCAAAATATGGAAGTGAAACTTTAAAAACTAATGATAAAAAGAAAATAGCAAGTTAAACACTTGCTATTTATAAAAAATATTTTTCTTTTTTGTAATAAAACAATAAAAATGATATAATTTTAAAAAACACAACTATTGTGTTTTTATTCTCAAAAGGAGAAATTATGACACAAAAAATCAGAAGTAATGTTTATTTAGATACTGAATTAAAAGAGTCAGCAAGAGAAATGTTTAAAAACTATGGGTTGAGTTTAAGTGACGGTATAAACTTCTTATTGAAACAAGCAACAGAGAAGAAAAGCCCGATATTAGATTTAAATATTGAACAAATAAACCCTAATGAGCCTGATTATAAATTAGTTGAAGAAGCAAGAAAAAACAGAGCAAATGGAGAAAAAATATATTCACTTGACGAAGTAATGAAAGAATTTAATGCTAATTGATATTCAAGATAGTGCCTATAAAGATTTAAAAAAGATTGATAAATCAGAAGCTATAAAAATATTACAAACTATAAAAAAACTTGAAGATTACCCACATATTACAAATGTAAAAAAATTAACGAATTACTACCCACCTTTTAGATTAAGAATAGGAGATTATAGGGTTTTATTTGACATTGAAGAAGATAAAATTATTGTATCAAATATAAAGCACAGAAAAGAAGCTTATTAAAAATAAGCCTTATTCTGTTCTTTTTAAATAATAATCTGTAATAGCTTCTCTTTTGTGGTTTAGTTCAGAGCTAATCTGTAATTTAGCTTCTCTTTCACTAATTCCATTTTGTAGTTTTTCTTCAAATTTATCTCTTGCCGAAGTGAAACGGAAATTATGAGAACTAATATCATATTTCTGTAAATTATAATAATAAGTTGATTTTGAAATTAGTTCTTCTTGATTGTTTAAAAGTTTTTGTTCAAGTTCAAAAGAAATTTCTTTTGGCTCATAAATATGATTTCCTTTTCCAACAAGATTTTCAATATAACCATTTTCTATGTATTTTAAGGGGTTAGAAACAAGCTCAAACGCTTCTTCTTGTCTAATACTTAAATCATATTGGCATTGGGCTATTAAGCCCGTGATTGCTCTATCTTCATATAAATTAGAAATTACATTTTCAACATTATCAATATAACGATTTTCAATAATTGTTTCAGCTTGGTCTTTTATGATTTCAACTTTTTTATCAAAAAAATCTTTATCTTCATAATGAAGTGGAATATAGATATTTTGCTGTTCAAGACCTTTTAGCATACTGGAAAAGCCCCTATAATAGCCTTCTTGGGTTTTTATTGAAAGATTTTCTAATCTTTCAATGAAAAATTTATCAAGGTTATCTTTTGTCATTAAAGCATTTAATTTATCAGTTAAATTTTGAGAAGTAAAATAATTAGAAATATCTTTTAAATACATATTTCTTTTTTCTGCTAATTTATCACTATGTGTCAAGTTATCATTTTTCCCAACTCTTCCAACTCCAAAAGCTTGCAATCTATGGAACGCGTCTTTTATTTGTTTTTGGTAGTTCCCACCTTTTAGATTAGCCATTGTTAAAGTCCATTTTGTTTATAAAACTTTTCAATAGTTCCACGACTTATTTTTATTCTGTGGTTTTCATATAGATAATTTTTTATATATAAGCTTCCATTTTCTTTTTTTCTTAAATCTAAAATTGTATCAGCATATTTTTTTATATATTGATTTTTAACATTTTCAAAATTGATTAGATTTTTATTTTTTAAAGCTTCTTTTTGAATTTCTATTAAAATAAAAAAGCCCGTCATAATTCTATTTTTTGTTAAGGTTTGATTTTCAAGATATTTTAAATATCTTTTTGAAAACTCCTCAAAATCTTGAATAGTTTTAAACCCTAATATTTTTGAATAATATTCTTTTTTCTTTTGTGTAAACATTTTTATCTCCTATGTTCAAATTTTATTATGAACGCCTAAAAGGGTTTGAAAAACAATTTAATTTATTGATTTTATTTCTTGACAAGAGGTAAATTAGACCTGTGATTTGTTTAACGACAATATCAGCGAAATGTCAGAGTAGCATTGATTGAGCAATCAAAAGGCAGAGAAAAAGTAGAAATAAAAGAACTTAAAAAACACGGGCAGTAAGTTTTGGCATGAGTGTTTTTGATTTAAGTATTTGTCAGATTTTAAAAAGCAGATTAAACAAAATTTAGCATATTTTTATACAAAAAATAGCAAAAATAGACACCTTTCAAGTGCCATATTTAGGCTATTTTCTGATTTAACCGCGATTTTATACCGCTTCCTATCTCTGTTCAAAAAATTGAACAGAGATAAGGAAGCTCCCTCAGTGTTATTACTAATACAAATGAACACAGTGCCACCTGTGTTTTTTATTTTGAAATGTCAGCTAAACATTTCTATAAAAGTTTTTGTGTTAGTGATTATTGTAGTTAAAGCGTCTAATATAACAAGTATTGTTATTATTAAAGACTTATTCATATTTAGCTCCTTATAAAATATTATTGCCCTTAATGGGCTATGATATGTTATAGGACGCTAATTAAAAAAAATGAAGTTAAAGACTAAATTATTTATAAATTTATTTAAATAAGAGATAGAATAATAAAATACAACCACTAAAATTAAATCTATTTTAAGAAAAGATAAGTATAATGTTAATCACAAAAATGGTTGCCCTAAATGTTATACGAGTAATTGAACTTTTATAATACAAGCCCCTATTTTTGGGAATTAAGTTGTTGTTTATGACGGATTTTAAAAATCTTCTCATCCGCACCACTATTGAGCGGGAGTAGCTCAGTTGGCTAGAGCTTCTGCCTTCCAAGCAGACTGTCGCGAGTTCGAGTCTCGTCTCCCGCTCCATTTTTAAAGCCTTATATAAGAAGTAAATTTACTTTTTGTGTAAGGCTTTTTTAGCTTTAACTTACTTTATTGCTTCCATAGCTCAGCTGGATAGAGCAACGCCCTTCTAAGGCGTAGGCCGTACGTTCGAATCGTACTGGGAGTACCACCTTTTAACTCATAAAATCAAAACTCTTTTTCCAATTAATTCAAATAATAAAATTTTTATTTCTTAAATCATATACAATAAAAAAGTCTCCATAGAATTTAATCCACGGAGACTTTTTTATAGTTTTTATTTGGCATTTTACCCAATAAAGGCTAAAGATTGACCTTCCTCAACAGAATCAGTAGTATTAACTAAGATTTTTGATATAACTCCTGCTACTGGTGCAGTAATATCTATCTCCATTTTCATAGCTT
>JAQVBE010000002.1 GCA_028690445.1 Aliarcobacter sp.
CAAATACTTACAAAAATCTCTGAAATCCAAAATGTTGTCAAGGATAATAAAGATTTACTTCAAATTATTGCAGTGATAAGTGCTTTCACTCAAAAAGAGTTAGGTTTTATGTGCGAAAGTTGAGTAATTTAAAATTTAGAAGTCTTAGGTTTTTATGTATTGGTTTAAATATTGAAGATTTTTCTCCTTATACTTGGCAATATGTAAGTGATTATGATTTATTACCCACAAGAATTCAAGAGCCAAAAAGAAGATCTGTTTCTATGTCTCCAAATGGAAAAAGCTCAATTATGCTTGAAATTCCTTGCAATAAAGATGATGAAATTTGGAATATGAAAGAAGAAAAACTTTTAGAAATAGTTAAAAACGATTTGAAAAAATTAGATTTTGATATTGAGGATAAAATAGTTGATTATTTCTCTTTTATAACTGAACATGCTTATACTTTAATGGATATTGATTATGCAAAAAAAAGAGATGATTCATTTGAATATTTAAATAGATTTAAAAATCTTACGATGGCTGGAAGACAAGGAACATTTAGATATATTTTCCTAGATACAGCAATGGAAACAGGTCTTATGGCAGCGCATAGAGTACTTGATGAAAAGAGTTATACAAAAGAAAAGATATATAATCATCGCAATGAAAAAACAGTTATAGAAACAAAAAGTGTAGTATAAAAAAGGAGAAAAAAATGAAGAAATATATAATATTAGTTTTGATTGGTTTAATTGCATCAATTAATTTACAAGCATATTCGTATGCAGCAGCAGGAAAAGAACCTACTATTGATTCAAGAGAAGGAATTTTAGGAGCAATAAATAATGATAATTTTGTTTTAGCGAAAGAAATCTTGGAAAAAAATAAAGATAATTATCTTTATTTAACTAAAGAATTTAATGAAAAATTATTTAGCTTATTAGAATCTTCTATTTTAGAAAAAGATAAACAAAAAATAAATAAATGGCTTGATGTATCAATAGCTACTGAAATTCAAAGAAGATTAGATGGTGGTTTAAAAAATATTGATAATTTTAATATATCAAAAGTAATGCTTGCAAAAGCAGATAAATTTTATAAATTATTGAGCGTTTCTTTAGATAAAGAAGTTGATAAAAAATTAAAAGATGCTCTTTTTCAATGTGCAGATTCTATTGGTAATCCCGGACTTTTTGGTGTTGGAGCGAAACCTGTGAATAAACAAAAGTATATAGAAAATGAAAAAATAGCTGATGAAATTTTAAAATCTCTTTAATGAATAAATATAAAATTATTGTATATATTTTTACTTTATTTTATGCAATTTTTATATTAAATTATGAACCTTCATTTTATAATGATGACTCTTTATTTTTAACAAGGGGAATTGATAATTTTAGTGTTATTGATTTCTCTCCACATTTCCCAGGATATGCAGTTATTGTTATTTTGGGTAAATTTATAAATATTTTTGTAAATGAATCAAAGTATTCATTTTTTTTATTATCTTCTCTTTGTGCAGTTTTTTTACCCTTGCTTATGTTTTTTTATGTAAAAAATTTAACAGATGAAAGAAAAGCATTTGTTGTTTTTTTAATTTCTATTAGTTCCGTTTATTTAATGAACTTATCTTTGAGTATGTTAAGCGATAGTGTTGGACTATTTTTCTTTTTTTTATCATTACATATGTATGAATTAAAGAAAAATAGACTTACTGGATTTATAGTTTCTCTTGCATTTTTTTCAAGACCATCATATTTGATTCTTTTTGTAATTGGATTTTTATACATTTATTTTACAAATAAAAAGAGTTTAAAAGAGATTTTAATTTACTTTTTATTAGGAACATTTTTATTTTTATCTTATACATTTTTTTATAATGGATATTTATATATTGAAGAAGCAATTAGATTTACGCAAGGGCATTTCGAACTTTGGGGAGTAGGACAAAATAGTGATATAAAATGGATTGATAATATTATAAGGTTTGAAAATGCTCCTTATTTATTGCTTGTTTTTTCTATATTTTCTTTAAAAAAAGAACATATTTTTCTTTGGATTTTATTCTTATCATATTTTATTTGGATGATATTTGCTCAAAACCCAGATAATATAAGACATATGATACCTTTAATTTTTTTAGCAAATATAATTATTGTTTTATCTATAAAAAATAAAATTCTGATTTTAGTGCCATTTTTAATAATAAATTTTTATGCTCACTCTTTTTATAAAGAAAAAATCTCACCATTAGAGAATATTGCGAAATATATAAATAACAATAATAATGAAGCAATAATAATTACAAATAGAGGTATTGAAGTTTTAAGAGAAAAACTTAAAAATAAAATTGTTGATGGATATTATAAAAATAGTGCAGGTTTTATAGTTAATAATAAAAAAGGTCTAATTATAACAACAAATAAACCCAAATATAAAAATTATAAAGAGTTTAGAGGCAGGTTTATTGCAGAACAAAATTTATATTTATTCAAAAGTCAAAATTAATAAAAAATTTAATATTTAATTAAGCTTTTTTATCTACAATTATGATAATCATTTTCAACAAAGGAAAAATATGAAAAAAATTATTAAGATGTCAATTATTACATCATTGGTCGTATCTTCGTTATATGCAGCAAATAATACAAAAACGCAAGTTTTAGATAAAAGATTTGATACAGCAGGTGCTATGTTCGCTTATACAGAATTTGAACTTTCAGGTGAGCCAATGGCTGAAAGTTTAGGGCTAGATTTAGATACTTTAGACCCAAATGCAATAAATCAACCGACAAAATTTGATTATACAGCAGGAATAGAAAGTTACGAATATTCAGAAGAAGCAATGTATGCATTAAATTATCAATCAAAAATGGGACCGCATCTTGTTAATGGACTTCTAAATGAAAAAAGAGGTGGAACAATGGAATCTTTAGCAAAAAGATTTATTGAACTTGCTAAAGTAACAGGAAATTCACCAGAAATCATACCTTTAAATATGCATCCAACAGCTTTACCATATATCTCAGGAATGCCAGAATTTGGGCAAGAAATTGATATGACAGTTGTAAACAATGATGAAATCGTTGTTGTAAAAAAAGGAAAAGAAACAAAAGTTAACACAGCAGTTCCTGCTTATTTAAGAGATTATAAAACACTTTCTTGGTATGAAGATGGTATGGAAAAAATATTTAATTCAGCAGCAATTGGAGCAGCATTATTAAAAGATATAATGTGGGCGCAAGATTTTTTAGGTGGAATGCATGTGATTGAATCAGATGAAGAAGTAAAAGCAACAAGTTCAACAATGGATAGTGATGGAATACACGCTTTAGGAGTTTCAGCTAAAGATGGAATTAATGGTGTTATTTTAACTGAACTTGCTTGGGAAAGTATTCTAAATATGCAAGAAAAATTTGGATTTGATGGTAAAAAATTAGGAGTTCCTTTTGATCCTAATTACAATGCTAGTAATCCAATATGGTTTGCACATAAGGTAAAAGTAAATGAAGGGCAAAAAAATGAAACAAAAGCAATTAATTCTTTAGAAGTTTTAGAAGGATATTCATCTTTAAGAGACACATGGCAAGTACTTTGGCCAATCTCTGAATTTTATGCCTACTCTGATCAAAGAGTATCTAATGAAAATCAAAATCCATCTTTTTTAAGCGCATTTGATGGTGAGCCTTTTAAAAGTGCACCAAAAGAAAATACTGATGAAGATAGAAAAAACAATATCAAATCTTATGATGCATTTTCTGTTGCTTCAAATATTTCAAATTTGATGTTTGAAAATATTTCAAAACTTCATTATGATGAAAAAGTAGGAACTTTAGTTGATAGATTTGATGGCAATAAAGGAACAACAGTAACAGTTTTTGATGCTGCATATTCTATTGAAGCTCTAAGAATATTCCAAAGAGCAATAGATGCTCTTCCTGTTGGATATGGATCAGCTGATGGTGCAAAATCTTTAGAAACAGAACAAGGAAAAAGAGCTCTAGCTTTAATTAAAACCCAAGCTGATTTTTTAATTAAAAATGTAAAAGATAAAAATGGTTTATATTTTACAAGTTATGATTTAAAAACAGGTGAAAAAACAGGATCAGATATTGGAACACAATTTGCAGTAGTTCGAGGACTTACGGCTGCATTTTTAGCAACACAAGATAAAAAATATAGAGAAGAAGCAAGAAAATTATTTGTATCAATTGAAAAAAATATGTTTGATAAAAAAATTGGAACATATGTAGATGCAAGTAAAGAATATACTCCTTATACAATTGGTGCAACAAGTGGTGGATTAAGAGATGCAATAACTCATCTTAAAAATGAAGGAAAAGAAAAAGAGCCTTTATTAGAACTTAAAAATCTAACTGAAAGATTTACAAATTGGTTCCAAATAGTTATAAATGGAAATGCATTAAATGAAGGAGCTCAACTTTCTGAGTGGCTTTTAGATTCAGGAGAATATGAAACTGCTGACATGAAAACTTCAAATAATGATGGTGATAATGTTCCTCCTATCAACAAAGCTGGTGGAAAATATGGTACAGCTATGACAATGGCTGCAAAAGTAAAATTATCTAACACAAAATAAAACTTCAAAATTTTCTACATTTTATTTTAATATTAAGAATTCTTTTTAAGAATTCTTAATATAATTAACATTCATTATCATTATTATTAGGTTTGCCACATGAAAACAATATATATCAGTTTATCAGTCGTTGTTATGTTTATAACAGGAATTATTCAATGGGATATTTTTTCACTTCCTTGGGAATATTATAATATTGTTCAAGCCCTACATATTATAGGTTCAATTACTATTTTTGTAATATTAATAATTCCTTTTGTGAATATGCATACATATAAATATAGAAAAAATATTATTGGAAAAAAAAAGAATAGTATAAATGGTATGTTTTTGGGAATAACTCTACTTTTGATAACAATAAGTGGTATTTATCTATTTTTAATAGGAAATAGAGGAGGAGATATTTGGGGAGTTTACTCTTTTTATATTCATCTTTATGGCTCGTTTTTCTTATTATTTTTCTTATGGTATCACAGTAGTAATTCTTCAGCAAATCAAAAAAGAAAAAAACTTGCAAAATTAAATAAAATAAAAAAAGAACATGTTTTTGCAGTTATTACTCTTTTTATGCTATTTTTTCCTACTTTTTCGTATTCAAGTACAAGTACTTCGGCTCTTTATCTTACAAAAGATGCAAAATACATTTATAGTGCCAATTTAGATGGTGGAAGTGTAAGTAAAATAGATGCAAATAGTGGAGAAAAAATTTTTGAAAAAGTTTTAGGAAAAGATATTAGAAGAATTGCATTTAATGAAGATGAATCGATTTATGCGGTAACAGATTTTTCTAAAAACCAAGTAATCTTTTTAGATGCAAGTAATAATAAGATAATAAAAACAATAAAAACAAAAAATAAACCTCATGGAATTATTTATGATAAGAACAATAAGTATTTTTTTGTAACAATTTATGAAGATAATGAGATTTTAGTTATTGAAGATAAAAAATTTGAAGTAATAAAAACAATAAAAACAGAAATAACTCCAAGAGGTATGGCATTAACAAGTGATGGACGACTTTTAGTAACGCATACAATGATTGGAATGATTTCTATTTATGATAGTAGAAGTTTAGTTAAACTAAAAACCATAACTTTGCATTCTACAAGTAATGAAGATGAATTTGTTTCTCAAGGAAAACCTAGACTTTTAGATGATATTGAGATAAGTCCTGATGGAGATGAAGCGTGGATTCCTCATGTATTATGGAATTTTGACCATAAATTTCAGTTTCAATCTACTATATTTCCAACAATTTCAATTATTTCTTTAGAAAAAGATAATGAAAAAGAGTTAGAAGATCAAAGAAAAGAACTTTTTAAATCAATAAATGTATTAAATAATAATAACAAAACAATGATTGTCTCGAATCCTTGGGATCTTAGCTTTTCAAATGATGGTTCAAAAGCCTTTGTAACACTTGCTGGAAGTGAAGATATTATGGTGTTTAATATTGGTAGAAGTAGTACAAAAGCAAATAAAGAAAGACATAGAAAGAGAGCAAATAGAAGTGGAAGTGGAGCAAAGGCTACTGAAATATTTAGAGATTATCCAAATCATACAAATCCACAAGCAATTTTAGTTAATCCAAATAATGACAATATTTATGTACAAAATGCAGCGCGACTTGATATGACACTTCTTGATAGTGGAGGAGAACATCCATTTTCAAGAGTAACAGTAAAAGAAGATAATTTTTCAAAACTTGTTGAAAAAGATCCTTTATCAAAAAAGTTAAGACTTGGTAAAACTTTATTTAACAACGGAAATGCAAATAACTACGAAAAAACACCACTTGTAGGTGATTTTTGGATGAGCTGTAATTCTTGTCACTTTGAGGGATTTAATTTTACAAATGGATTCTTATTTACAGATACAAAACTCGATAAGAAAAATGATGCAAGTATTGGTCATGATAATATTGATAAGGGGTATATTTCAAAAACACCATTAGCTGATTATGTAAGAATTGCCAGAGATACACAAGGTGGAATGGGAGAAGATCCAAAGTCAGATTTAGAAAAAATTGATCCTGATAAAATGCCAAAAGAGTTAGAAGAGTTGATGCAATCACTTCATACTTATATTACAGATAAAGATAATTTAAAATATTTATCTACATGGATGAAATTAGATGATGATGCAAAAGAATATCATCCAAAAGATTGGACAAACTCAGCAAAATGTAAAAGCTGCCATGAAAATATTTTTAATCAATGGGCCGATTCTAATCATAAAAACCTAGTGGGAACAAACCCATATTATATGGTATTAGAAAGTTTAGCGGCAAAAGTTGAGGGTGAGGGATTTAGAATGTGGTGTATGGGATGTCATAATCCTAGTGCAATTACAACAGGAATAACAAAAACAACTCCTACTATGGATAAACTTTTTGAACATGGTGCAAAAACACTTGTAGATGAATTAGATAAATTTGGGAATGAAAAGCTAGAAGAGGGAGTTTCTTGTATTACTTGTCATAGAATCCAAAAAATTGAAGATGTTGGAGGAAATGCTTCTTATACTTTAAATATCACACAAAGAGATAAATATGCTTTTGAAGATAGTACACATAAAGCAGGGCAATGGTTAAGTGAAAAGTTTATTAACTCTAAACCTCAAGTGCATATAGATAGTTATATGAATCCAGTTTATAAAGAAAGTGTTTATTGTGCTTCTTGTCATGATGAATTTACACCAGGAAGTGGAAGTAAAATAGTTTCAACTTTTAAAGAGTGGCAAGAGTCAAGTTTTAATAATCCAAATGATCCAAGTAAAAATAAAAGTTGTATAGATTGTCATATGACATTTTTAGAAAATGACAAGTTATCGCCACTTACTGGTCAATCAACAAGTGGAGGAAAAGTTAAAAAAGATGTAAAAGTACATTATTTTGCTGGTTCAAATCACTTTTTATCAGGACTAAAAAGTAAAACACATGAGGATCAAACTTTACAGCTTCTTAAGACTTCTGCTAAATTAGATGTGGATTTTAAAGATAATCAATTAATTGTGGGAGTAACAAATGTAGGAGCAGGACATCATCTTCCAACAGGTGTTTCTGATTTTAGAGAGCTTTGGCTTGATATTACAATAAAAAATAGAAATGGTGAAACTGTTTTTGAATCAGGAAAACTAAATGAAGAGGGAGATTTAGGCAAAGATGCAAGACCTTATATGAAAGTTTTTGGAGATAAAGATGGAAAACCCGTTGGTCTTTTCTTTTGGAAGTACGAAAAACTTTTAAGCGATACTAGAATTGCATCTGGTGAAAGAAGAATTGAAAAATATGATATTGATGAAAGTTTTAAAGATAAACTTCTTTATCCTCTTACTGCAACTGTAAAATTAAATTTTAGAGTTTATCCACAATGGGTTACAAATGCTGTTCAAAAGGAATATCCAAATTTACCAAATCCTCCAATTATCGAACTTAAAAAATCAATTAAGACTTTTGAAGAATAAATATTTAACTAAGAAATTTTCTTAGTTAAATATCTCTCTAGTATTATTTTAGCTGCTAGTGAATCAATTCTTCCATCTCTTTTGTATTTGATTTCACCTTTCATCATCTCTTCTGCTTCGATTGAACTCATATTTTCTTCACAAAATTCATAAGGGATTTTTAGTTCTAACAAAGATACAAAGTGATTGATTCTATTTTGCATATCAATACTAGCACTTGGAAATCCAACAATTAGTTTTTCTATTTCCCACTCTTTTAAAAAGATATTTACATCTCGTGCTGCTTGGTTTCTATTTTTTCGTAAAATTGCAGCTTGTGGAGTTACTATGTCTGAAGTTAAACAAATGGCAATTCCTATTCGTTTAAGTCCCACATCAATTGAGGCTAATTTCAAGAAATAATCTCATCTGCTATATCAAATCTATTTGCTGTCATTAGGTGAATTTTTGGATGAAGTTTATTTAACTCTTTAAATAAGTCAGAGCTTAATTTCATTCCAACTTTATATTCTTCTTCTTCAGAAATATTGTGAGCAGATTCAAGAGCATCAATCCAAAATTGTGGAACATGAATTCCTGGAACTTGAGCTGATAAAAATAGTGCAGTTCTCAGTTTTGTAACAGGAAATAATCCAAAAATCAATTGAGCTTTTTGTTTATCACCCTCAACACCTTCTTTTGAAATATTAAAAGATTCCAAAAGTTTTTTTGCATTATCTATATCAAAAATAGGTTGAGAAATTATTCCTAAAGTTCCGTTTTGAATTTTATTATGCATCTTTTTTTCTAAACTTGAAAAATTCTTTGCATAAGAGTTAATAACCGAAAATGGAAATATTTGTTTAGGTTCAATTTTAAAAGGACGACCTGCAAAATCCATTCCATAGTTAAATGATTTTATAATTTTTAAAAGCATAATTGAATTTGATTCAAACACGCCTTTTGCATGTGGTTGATCACTCATTTTTGCAGGATCTCCAGTTAGTGCTAAAATAGCTCTTACATCAAAATCATTTGCTCCCATCAGGTCAGATTGAAGTGCAATTTTATTTCTATCTCTCATGCTCATAGTAGCAATTACTGGTTTTTTAAATTCCATTTGAAGTTTTAATGAAGCAAAAAGTGCATTATATTTTAGTTTTGCAAGTGGATTATCTGTACATGAAAAACCATCAACTCTATCTTGTAATTTAAATTTTTTAATTCTTTCAATAATATTATGCATAGATGGTTCATGTTGAGGCGTTGTTTCAAGTGTTAAGTATTTATCTTCTTGAAGTTTTTGAATTAGTGTTTCAAACATTGGATAAACAATCCTTTAGTATATTTAGTTTTATTTGGCTAAAATTATACCCTTTAAAGAATAAAACTAGGGAAAATTAATGAAATTAGCTGTTTTTGATTTTGATTCAACACTTATGGATGGAGAGACTATTGACTTTCTAGCAGAAGAGTTGGGTATTGGTGAACAAGTTACAAAAATTACAGAAGAAGCGATGAGTGGAAGATTAGATTTTTTCGAATCTTTAACTACAAGAGTTGCACTTTTAAAAGGAATGGATTACCAAAGAGTTGTTGATATTTGCTCAAATCTTCCTTTAATGCCAGGAGCTATGGAATTAGTTCCAGCTTTACAAAAAATGGGTTATAAAGTAGTTTGTTTTTCAGGTGGTTTTAGAATTGGTACAACTCCAGCCAAAGAAAAATTAGGTTTAGATGCTGATTTCTCAAATGTTTTACATGAAAAAGATGGAAAATTAACAGGTCTTATTGGTGGAGATATGATGTTTGGATACTCTAAAGGTGATATGCTTCAAAGAATTCAAGGTTTAATGGGAATTACAAGAGCTGATACTTTAGTTTGTGGTGATGGTGCAAATGACTTATCTATGTTTGTTCACGCTGATACAAGAGTTGCTTTTTGTGCAAGAGAAGTTTTGAAAAAAGAAGCAAATATTGTTATTGATACAAAAGATTTAACTAAAATTTTAGATTATATTAAATAGGCTTTATTCTTAAAGCCCTTTAGAGTTTGCTTCTTTAGATGAAATTTATTTTTATCGTTAAAAGAAGTTAAAAGTGAATAGGTCCCTTTAAAAATGGGACATTTTTAAAGGAATAACAATGAGTTTAAAAGAAGATATTAATTTCTCTTTATGGTGTGATTTTATTGAAAGAGATTTTTTAGAAACAAGATTTAAAGAGATTATCAAAAAAAATATTATTCAAGGTGCTACTTCAAATCCTGCGATATTTGAATCATCAATTACAAATTCTCTTGCTTACAAGCAACAACTTGATATGTTGCAAGCAAATAATGCCAAAACTATTTATGAAGAGTTAGCCTTAACAGATATTAAAAGAGCAGCTTTTTTATTAAATGATTTACATAAAAATGATGCAGATGATGGATTTATTTCTATTGAAGTTGACCCACTTTTGTGTGATAATGCAGCAGGTACAATTGAAGAAGGAGTTAGACTTTATTCGATGATAAATTCTGATAATGTAATGATAAAAGTTCCAGCAACTGACGCTGGATATATTGCAATGAGAGAATTAACATCAAAAGGAATAAATGTAAATGCTACACTTATTTTTTCCTCAGAACAAGCTATTAAATGTACACAAGCTTTAGATGAGGGAATTAAAGATTCAAATAAAGATATAAAAGCTGTTGTTTCTGTATTTGTGTCAAGATTTGATAGATTAACTGATAATGATTTCAAACTAAAAGGTTTAGAAACTTCAAAATTAGGAATCATAAATGCGACAAAATGTTACCATGAAATTAATAAATTTGGGAATCCAAACATTAGAACTCTTTTTGCTTCAACAGGTGTAAAAGGTGATGAGTTAAGTCCTAGTTATTATGTTGATAATTTAATTTTTCCAAATTCAATAAATACAGCACCACTTGCTACAATTGAAGATTGGGTTAAAGATGGTTCTAAAAATCCAGCATCTATTATGAGTGAAAGTGCATGTGACAAATATTTAGAAACTTTAAAATCAAAAGGTATTAAAATTGATGACATTTGTTCAAAGCTTTTAAATGATGGAATTGAAGCTTTTAAAGTTTCATTTAAAGATTTACTTTCAAAGCTAATTCACTAAGAATTATTTAGATAAAATCTAAATAATTAAATAAAATATATTAAAAGGCAGATTAAAAATGAATAATTGGAATCCTAGCAGCTGGAGAGATTTCCCTATAAAGCAACAACCTACTTATAATGATTTAGAAAAATTAAAAAAAGTAGAGAATGAACTAGCTTCTTATCCTCCTTTAATTTTTGCAGGAGAAGCATTAAACTTAAGAAAACAATTAGCCGATGTAGTAAATGGAAAAGCATTTTTACTTCAAGGTGGAGATTGTGCTGAATCTTTTTCTTCTTTTAATGCACCAAATATAAAAGATTTATTTAAAGTAATGATGCAAATGGCAGTAGTTTTAACATTTTCAGGTGGTTGTCCTGTTGTAAAAGTTGGACGAGTTGCTGGTCAATTTGCAAAACCAAGAAGTGCTGATTTTGAAGAAATAGATGGAATATCATTACCTTCATATAGAGGTGATATTATAAATGATATGGAATTTACAGAAAAAGCAAGAAACCCAAGAGCTAAAAAATTATTAAAAGCGTACAATCAAAGTGCTGCAACGATGAATCTTTTAAGAGCATTTTCAAGAGGTGGAATGGCTGATTTAAATCAGGTTCATTTATGGAATTTAGACTTTGTAAAAGATAACTATTTGGGTGCAAAATATGAAGAACTTGCAAATAAAATCTCTGAGAGTTTAACATTTATGAAAGCTTGTGGAATTACAAGTGAAAATACTCCACAACTAAATCAAACAACTTTGTTTACTTCTCATGAAGCGTTGTTATTAAACTATGAACAAGCGCTAACAAGAAGAGATTCAATAACTGGTGATTGGTTCAATTGTGCTGCTCATATGTTATGGATTGGAGATAGAACAAGAGATTTAAGGGATGCTCATATTGAGTATTTTAGAGGAATAAACAATCCAATTGGATGTAAAGTTGGTCCTTCTATGAAAGAAGATGAATTAATTCAATTAATCGATGCATTAAATCCAAATAATGAAGCTGGAAGATTAAACCTAATTGTAAGAATGGGTGCAAACAAAGTTGGTGATTTCTTCCCTAAATTATTACAAAAAGTAAAATCTGAGGGTAAAAATGTATTATGGTCATGTGATCCAATGCATGGAAATACAATCAAAGCTGATAATGGTTATAAAACTAGAGATTTTGAAGCAATTTTAAGTGAAGTAAAACAATTTTTCCAAATTCATAATGCAGAAGGTACTTATGCTGGTGGAATTCATCTTGAAATGACAGGACAAAATGTAACAGAGTGTACAGGAAGTGCATCTTCAGCAGTTACTCAAGAGAGTTTATCAAATAGATACCATACTCAATGCGACCCAAGATTAAATGCTGATCAAGCTTTGGAATTATCATTTATGATAGCAAACACTTTAAAGGAAGCTAGAAAAGATTTAAACTAATGAGAAAATTAGCTTTAAATCTTTTTGTTTTAATTTTCATAATAAGCGGAATTAATATCTTTGCGAAAGATATTAGCTCAGTAACAAATTCAAATTGGGAAACATTACATTTATATCATGGTGAAAATCAAAGAGGTGGACCATTTGCTTTTGATGATACTTATGTAGAGTTTGAATTTGGTGGAAGATATGAATGGCTTGATTTATATGGATATGTGGATTTTATTGATGCACTAAATAGTTCAAGTAGTGATAAACATGGACAAAATAACTTCTTTGTGGATATTGAGCCTAGAATTTCTATAGATTATTTATTGGATAAAGATTTATCTTATGGAGCTTTACAAGAGCTATTTTTTGCTTTTGATATATATTATGCAGATGAACCAAATGGAAATGGCTTAAAAATAGTTTGGATGGGTTTAGGAAGTGATATTGATATTCCATGGTTAGGTAAAAGTGGAGTAAATCTTTATACTAGATATGTTGAAGAAAATTATGGTGCAAGTAATGAAAATAGTTTTGATGGATATGTTGCCCATATAAATTGGTTTAAACCAATTTACAATTTCACGCAAAATAGATTTATTTCTTTTCAAGGTTATATAGATTACGAATTTGGAAGTGATTTAGATAATAATAGTTTCGAAAGAACTTATAGAACAAGCGACTCTTTACAATCATATTTAGGTTTATGGTTACATGATAAAAAGTGGGTAGTTGGATACGGTCTAAAAGCTTATAAAAACATGACACAATGGAAAGATGGCGAAGTTTTAAATAATAGAGAAACCGATACAACAGGTTTTGCACACTACTTTAATGTGGGTTATAAGTTTTAGAGTAGAAATTTTCTACTCTATTTTAGAAAAGTATTTTTATAAAGCTCTTCATTCCAAGCAACTACTAATTTATCATCAAACTCAATAACAGGTCTTTTAAATAAAAGAGGTTCTTTACAAAGCCACTCATATTTTCCATTTGAATCAAGATTTAATTCTTTTAAATTTAGAGTTTTATATTTTGTACCTTTATTATTAAAAAGCACATTTATATCAGCTTTTGTAGTCCAAGATTTAATCTTTTGGGCACTTGGAGTCTCTTTTTTGAAATCAAAAAATTCAACTTCTATGTTATTATCTTTAAAAAATTTTAAAGCGTTTCTAACACTTCCACAAGTTTTTATTCCGTAAACAGTTATCATTTTTTACTCAATAATTTTTGGAACGATAAAATAACCATCTTCAGATTTTGGAGCATGTTTTAAAATATGTGCTGATAACTCTAAATCTTGATTTGAAATATCTTCTCTAAGTGGTGTTCCACCTTCAATCGTACTAAATGTAGCTTCAATTCCTGAAACATCGATTTCATTTAGATTTTCAACAAAGTTTATAATATCACCTAATTCTGATTTTAATTTCTCTTTTCTTGAATCATCAATTTCTAAACTTGAAAGTTTTGCTAATTTTGCTATTAAGTTATCATCAACAGTCATAATAAATTGTCCTTATTTTTTGTATTTTTAATTCTAGCCAAAAAGAGTTTATTTGCTTCTTTTAGCGTAAAACTCTTTTTTAAATTCAACCCAATTATCATTTAAAATAGCAGTTCTTGCTTCTTTCATTAAAGATAAATAGTAATGAATATTGTGAATAGAACCAAGCCTAAAATAGGTAATCTCTTTTGCTCTATATAAGTGATTTAAATATGCTTTTGAAAAGTTTTTACAAGTATAACAATCACACGCTTCATCAATTGGAGTGATGTCGTCTTTATATTCAGCTTTTTTAATATTTAATCTTCCAAAAGTAGTAAATAATGTTCCATTTCTTGCATTTCTTGTAGGCATTACGCAGTCAAACATATCAACACCACGCTCAATATTTTCAATTAAATCTTCAGGAGTTCCCACACCCATTAAATATCTAGGTTTATTTTCGGGCATAAATTGTGTAGTCCACTCAACAGTTTCATACATATCTGCATTTGGTTCCCCAACACTTAATCCACCAATTGCAAAACCATCATAATCAGATAAGGTACAAAGTTGCTCTGCACTTTGTTTTCTAAACTCTTTATCAGTTCCCCCTTGAATAATTGCAAAAATATTTTGATGTGTTCCAATACCTTTAGATTTTTGCTCCATATGATATTCAATAGCTTCTTTTGCCCACTTTGTTGTTCGTTCTATTGATTTTGCAATTCTTTCTTTTGTATTTGGAAGAGCCACTAAATCATCCAAAATCATCATAATATCTGAACCTAAATCATATTGTGTATCAAGAACACTTTTAGGTGTAAAATAGTGTTTACTTCCATCAATATGAGATTTAAACATAATTCCATTTTCATCTGGTTTACTATTATCACTTAAAGAAAATGCTTGAAATCCACCAGAGTCTGTTAAAAATGAGTTTGGAAATTTTGAAAAACCATGAAGACTGCCAAATTTTTTCACAAGTTTACTTCCTGGTCTTAAATATAAGTGATAAGTATTTCCAAGTATGATTTTTGCTCCAAGTTCTAACATGTCATTTGCATCAAGAGCTTTTACAGTTCCTTGAGTTCCAACTGGCATAAAAACAGGAGTTTCTATTGTGCTGTGAGCTGTAACTATCGTACAAGCTCTAGCTTTATTTGATGTAGCGTCAATTTTAAATTCCATAAATAATATAAACCTTTTTTTTTGATAGGACAATTGTATCTAAAGTAAGATTATAGCTCTTAATTGATACAGTTTTAAAATCTACAATTAATTTTTTTAAGCTATAATCACGCCTATGAAAAAAATATTAATTATACTAGATGGTATTGTTGCAAAAAAATTAATGCAAAGAATTATTGAAGCAAATACAGGTGACAATAGTTACGATGTGATTTACATGAGCGACTTAATTTTGCCTGTTCAAAAACCTTCAAACTTCACATTTTATAAGTTTGACCCAACTTCAAAATCAAAACTTGCTATGGTTTTAGATAAAGATATTCATACAGAAGTTTTAATTGCTCTTAATTCAAAAGATGAAATGTTAAATGTTATAAAAAATATTAGAGAGCATACGAAAAATCTTCAAATGACAGTTTTAGATTATTGGGGAATGAAAATAAATGATCCTTTAGTTCGTATTTATAAAGGAATTGAAGTTCTAGCAAATGGAATGGTTGAAAAACTTCCAAATGTTCCTGTTTTAGCTCAAAATATTGGATTAAGACAGGGTGAAATTATGGAAATTAGAATTCCATTTGGAAGTTCTTATGCTTATAGATATATAGGTTCAATTGAGCAAAAAGAGTGGAAAATTTTTGGACTTTATAGAAACCAAAAAATGATTACCATAAAACCATCTTTAGTTTTAAAACCAAATGATGTAATTTTAGTTATTGGAAAACCAGAAGTTTTAATGCAAGTTTACAATGTAATTGGGAAAACTCAAGGTCAATTCCCTATGCCATTTGGAAGAAATATTTATTTATATTTAGATTTATATTTACAAAATGATGCAAGCGTAAAAAAAGCAATTGATGAAGCAAAATATCTAAATCAAAAACTAAAAAATAATTTGTTAATTGTAAGGATTACAAGACCAACAACAGTTCAAATTATGGATTATATAAAAGAAGAGTTAAAACATTTTCCTTCAATTATTTTATTAATTGATTATGGAAATAAAGGTTTTAATAGAATCGTAAAAGAAGATTTTAGAAAAAATAATATTGGTATGATTATGTTAACTCCTGAAATGTTTAAAAATAAGGAAAATATTCAAAGTGTATTAGATTTAAAAATTCCAATTTTTAAATTTGGGAAAGAAAATTTAAAAGCTGTAAAACGAACAGTAATTATTTTAAATGATACAAATTCTTATGAACAAATATCTCCAATTGTATTTGATATTTCAAGCCAATTAAAAATAAAAACTAAAATATTTGATTTAGATCCAGTTGGTGATAAAGAAGGAAAAACAAACCTTTTAGACCACTTTGAAAATTTGGCAAAAATTTTTAATGAAAAAATAGAAATTGTAACAAGTGGGCAAAATCCAATAAGAGAACTTAAAAAGCAAAAAGATATGCTACAGCTTTTACCACTAAAAGAAAAAATGTTCAAAAAGAGATTTTTCTTTAAGTTTTTATATACAAACAGTGATTTTATAGCATTTGATTTAAATAAATATAATCAATTATTAATTCCAATAGTTGAAGAATAAAAGGAAATAGATTTTATGAATTTTGAAAAATATCCATTTGAAAAATTAAATGAGTTATTAGAAGGGATTATCCCAAATGAAAAATATGAATTATCAGCTTTAACAATTGGTGAACCAAAATTTGAAACACCAGCTTTTATTCAAGATAAATTAAAAGAGACGAGTGCAAGTTTACGAAAATATCCCTCAACAATTGGTGAACCATTTTTAAGAGAATCAATGATAAATTTTGTAAAAACAAGATTTAATGTAAATTTAGAAATGAATCAAATTGTGCCATCATTTGGAACAAGAGAAGTTTTATTTAATTTTCCACAATTTGCTCTATTTGATAAAAAAGATCCAGTTATGGCATTTACAAATCCTTTTTATCAAATTTATGAAGGTGCTGCGATTGCTTCAAGAGCTGAGGTTATTCACATTGATTTAACAAAAGAGAATAATTTTAAAGCAACACTTAGTGATGAAGATTTAAAAAGATGTGATTTAGTAATTTTAAATTTCCCAAATAATCCGACATCAGCTTCGATGAGTAAAGCAGATTTAGGTGAATGGGTTAAAAAAGCTTTAGAGTTCGATTTTATTTTAGTAAATGATGAGTGTTATTCTGAAATTTATTTTGACGAAGCTACAAAACCAGCTTCACTTTTAGAAGCTTCAATTTTTGTTGGAAATGATAGTTTTGAAAATGTATTAGTAATGAATTCTATTTCAAAAAGAAGTTCAGCTCCTGGTTTACGAAGTGGATTTATTGCTGGAGATGCAAAAATTTTAGAAAAGTATTTACAATATAGAACTTATGTTGGATGTGCAAGTCCCGTTCCTCTTCAAGAAGCAGCAGCCGTTGCTTGGAATGACCAAGAACATGTGGCAGGTTTTAGAAAAATTTACAAAAAGAACTTTGAAATTGCAAATGAACTTTTAGGAACACCAATTCCAGAAGCAACTTTTTATATATGGTTAGAAGTTGAAAATGAATTAGAATTTACAAAAAACTTATATAAAGAAAAAAATATCAAAGTACTTCCTGGAAGTTTTTTAGGAAGAAATGGTTTAGGAAAAGGATATATTAGAATTGCACTTGTTGAAAATGAAGAAAAAACAAGAGAAGTTCTTACAAGATTAAAGGATTTTATAAATGGATAAAGAAGCATTATTTCAAGCAAGAACAAACCCTGATTTTTTAAAATATTTAGAAGAAGCAAGGGTTAATTCAATGAAAGCTGAAGATATAGGTTTAATGTATGAAACATTAGATTCTATGTTAGTTTTAGATTTAGATGAAGAGAATGTAAATAAATTATATGAGCAAATTCTAAAAACATCATTTGCAAATGTTGAAAAAATATTAGAAAATCACGAAAAATTAAGCCTTGAAGGTGATAATTTACTTTATGTAAGAGCCTTATATGAACATGCAATTGAAAAATGGTCTTATGATAATTTTGATGGTGCGAAAGAGTTGATTTTTGTAATAGCAAATATTATAAATGATGAAACTTTGGAAAAAGCTTTAAATATTTTGATTATATTTTTAGTTTCAAAAATTCAATTGGATGATTTTTATGATACAAGAGTTGATTTAGAAGCTGATGTTGAAGATGAGAAATATGGATATTTTATTATGAATTTTAGGTTTGATAATCAAAAATTTTTAGAAGAAAATAAAAATATTCTAGAAAAAGAGTATAAAAATTTAAAACATTTATTAGGAAATTAATTGAAAGTACATTTTATAGGAATTGGCGGAATAGGTCTTTCTGCATTAGCTAGATTTTTGAATTTTGATGGTCATGAAATAAGTGGTTCAGATGTAAAAAGTTCTCCTATTACAAAAGAATTAGAAAAAGAAGGAATAAAAGTTTGTTGTCCTCAAGAAGCGAAAAATATCAAAGATGAGTTTGATTTGGTTATTTATTCTGCTGCTGTTACAGATGAAAATCCTGAATTAATGGAATCAAGGCTTAAACAAATAAGAACTCTTTCAAGAAAAGAAGCCCTTCCTATAATTTTAGATGATAAAAAAAATTATTGTGTAGCAGGAGCTCATGGGAAATCTACAACAACTGCAATTTTAGCTTCAATTTTAAAAAGTTCTGCATTAATTGGAGCAATTTCAAAAGACTTTGGTTCAAATTTTAGATATGTTAGTGACTTAGTTGCTTTTGAAGCTGATGAGTCAGATGCTAGTTTTTTATTATCAAATCCTTATTGTTCAATCGTTACAAATGCTGAACCTGAACATATGGAATATTATAATTATGACTATGATAAATTCTTTCAAGCTTATGAAACTTTTATAAATTTAGGTAAAAAAATAGTTGTAAATGGCGAAGATGAATATATACAAAAATTAAATATAAATGAAAATGCTGTAAAACTTTATCCAAGCATTGATATAAAAAATATAACTTATCTTTTAAAAAATAATCAGCCTTATACAAAATTTGAGTTATTAGATTTAGGATATTTTGAGATTTGGGGATTTGGTTATCATATTGCAGTTGATGGTTCATTGGCTATATTAGCTGCTTTAAATGAATTAGATATTGAAACAATTAAAAAAAACATTATTTTATATAAAGGAATTAAAAAGCGATTTGATGTTGTTCAATCAAATGAACAATTTGTGATAATTGATGACTATGCTCATCATCCGACAGAGATAAAAGCAACAATGAATGCTGTTTTAGAATATGATAAACTCAAAAAAATGTCAAAAAAAATTGTGATTTGGCAACCACATAAATATGCAAGAACAATAGATAATCTTGAAGGATTTAAAAAATGTTTTGATGGTTGTGATGAGTTAGTTATTCTTCCTATTTGGACAGTTGCTGGTGAGAAAAAAGTGGAAATCGATTTTGTAAAAGAGTTTGCAAAATATAATCCTATTTTTGCCCATAGTATTCAAACAACACAAGGGAAAATTCAATTAATTAGTGATAATAAAGTAATAAAAGTATACGAAGATGGATTAATTGTTGGCGTTGGAGCAGGAGATATTACTTATCAATTAAGACATTAATTTTTTAAATGACTTGTACCTTTCCATTTTCGATTTTTATTTTTCCTTCAAGTTCATATTCAAAAATTTTATTAGGGAATTTTTGAATAGCGCTTTCATAAGTAGGATTATTTTTACAAAAGAGTAGAACTTCATCTTCAATACTTTTGTTTTTTAATCCGCAAGTCTTATATATAAATTCATCAATATCATAAATAACTTTTATTAATCCTTTTTTTACAAGATTTTGTGTTCCTAAACTTTCATTTATTCTGTGAGGAATAGTAAAAACTTCTTTTCCCATTTTTAAAGCATAATTTACAGAAGTTAAAGAACCTGAATCTAAATCAGCTTCACTAACAATCAAAAACTCACTTAATGCAACAACAATTTCATTTCTATGAACAAAAGTATAATTTCTAGCTTTTTCATTTTCTTTGTATGCTGAAAGTATTAATCCATTTTTTTCTATATCAAGGATAAGGTTTTTATTAACACTTGGATATCTAATATCTAAGCCATTTGCTACAACTGCTATTGTATTATTTGATTTTGCACCTTGATGAGCTATCGCATCAACACCCATTGCTGCACCACTTATTATACAAATTCCTAAATCAGAAAATTTTGAAGCTAATTTATATGTAAACTCTTTGGTATAACTATTTGGGCGTCTAGATCCAATAATTGATATTTTGCTTTTTTTTAGTAAATCAATATTTCCTAGATAAAAAAGTTCTTCTGGATATTTTTTCATTGATGATAATTCATCAATTTTAAACTCTATTTTTGAAATCATAGTACTCTCTAATAATAAATTATATTATTATAACTTATTTATTAAAGATATGGAAGTTGATTTATAAAAATTGGTTCCACTTCTCTAAATAAAGATTTTGAGTCTTTTAACACTTCAAGTGTTACTGTATGAGGATGACCAATAGCAATAGCATAACCTTGTTTTTTTGCTATTTCAATAGCTTTTTTTAGTTGATTCTGAATAGATTTAAAATCTCTATCATTATCAATAAAAGTATTTCTTACAATATATGACATGTCATATTTTTTAGCATATTTTTTAGCTACAGATTTTGCACTTGTTCTGCTATCAACAAATACAAAATTATATTTTTTTAAAGCTCTAAATAATTTATCAACAGCTTCTTCATTTTCAGTAAAAACAGAACCTGTATGATTGTTTGTAAAAACTGCGTTTGGATACCATTCTCTTAGTTGTTTAACTCTTTTTTCAATTGTCTCATATGAATCATTGATAGTTAAGGTATTGATTTCTTCGCCTTTAAAAGCACCGGATGCTTGCATAGGAAAATGTATCATATGAAAAGATAAACTTTGTGCAATTTTTGCTGAATCGGGATGAGTTTTTGTTGGAGGTAAAAAAGCCATATTTATTTTATAACCCATGCTAAGAATCTTATCTTTTTGAGCTTGAGTTGTTACATCATCAATTACAATAGCAATTTTTGGTTTAATTTTTTTATCATAAATAAAAGTATCTTTTTTAGTAATTATACTTTTTTCATCTATTTTATTTTTGATAGTTTCATTTATATTTATAGAAGATTTTTCTTTTTGTTTTTCTTTTAATTTTTCTTCTTTTATTTCTTCAACTTTTTTTTGAATAATTTTATTTTCTTTATTTATTGATTCTTCTACTTCTGTTTTTTCATCAATTACTTTTTCAAGCTCTTTTGTATATTCTTCAAATTTATGTTCTTCATTTAAATCGAATTTTTCTTCAAATAATTTGTGATTTATCTGCTCTTTTAAATCTTTGATTTCAGCAATTCTTGGAGGAATAGATATTTCATCTTTTATTTCTTGAGTGCTAACTTGAGGTGGAATATTTTTATTTGCTTCTTTATTTTTTATTGTAAAGTAACTAGCAATTGTTACTAAAAATGCAATTAAAAATATTGTTAAAAAAATATTTATTAATTTTTTATTTGGTGTGAGATTAGTTCGTTTTCGTGATTTTTTTTTATTCATATGGAAAGTTTCAACTTAAGGAAGAAAATCTTCCTTAAAATTGATTAATTTTTGTCTTTGTTAACGATTTTGTTAGATGAAATCCAAGGCATCATTTCTCTTAATTTAACACCTGTTTGCTCAATTAATGAAGCTTTTGCATTTGCTCTTTCAGCATTCATTCTTGGGTATCCAGATTGACCTTCTAAGATGAAATCTTTTGCAAATCTACCATCTTGAATCTCTTTTAAGATTTCTTTCATAGCTGCTTTTGACTCAGCATTGATAACTCTTTTACCAGATACATAATCTCCATACTCAGCAGTATTAGAAATTGAATATCTCATATCAGCGATTCCACCTTCGAACATTAAGTCAACGATTAATTTTAATTCGTGTAAACATTCAAAGTAAGCCATTTCAGGAGCATATCCAGCTTCTGTTAATGTTTCAAATCCAGCTTGAACTAAAGATACAGCTCCACCACATAATACAGCTTGCTCTCCGAAAAGGTCAGTTTCTGTTTCATCTTTGAAAGTTGTTTCAATAATAGCAGTTCTTCCTCCACCGATTGCAGAAGCATAAGATAATGCTAATTCTTTAGTGTTTCCAGTTGCATCTTGGTGAATTGCGATTAAATCTGGAATTCCTCCACCTTTAACAAACTCTGATCTTACTGTGTGACCTGGAGCTTTTGGAGCAACCATCATTACATTGATGTTTTTTTTAGGAGTAATTCTTCCATAATGAATGTTAAATCCATGTCCAAATGCAATAGTTGCACCAGCTTTTAAGTTAGGAGCAATTTCGTTTGCATAAATATCACCTTGATTTTCATCAGGTAATAAAATCATGATAACATCACATTCTTTTGTAGCTTCTGCAACAGTTAAAACTTTGAAACCTTTTGCTTCAGCTTTTGCCCAAGAAGAACCATCTTTTCTTAATCCAACGATAACTTCAACACCTGAATCTCTTAAGTTTTCAGCGTGTGCGTGACCTTGTGAACCAAAACCAATCATTGCAACTTTTTTTGATTTAATTAAATCGATATTACAATCTTTATCATAGAATACATTTAAACCCATTAGT
Source organism: Aliarcobacter sp. (assembly GCA_028690445.1). Taxonomy (GTDB): domain Bacteria; phylum Campylobacterota; class Campylobacteria; order Campylobacterales; family Arcobacteraceae; genus Aliarcobacter. Next base: position 22,884 of record JAQVBE010000002.1, read on the forward strand.
AAACCCTCTAAATATTAAATTTTCGAGATTATACAAAAAACTATCTAAATCTTAGATAACTTAATAGTTTTAAAGGAAGAATACTTTTAGTTTTGCTAATATTAGATGATTATTCAAAAGGACAAAAATTGCTAAAAGAACTATTTATAAAAATTCAAACAAACCATAAAAACTATTCAAAAGAAGAATTACATGAGATAGAAAAGTTTTTAAAAGATGAAATAATAGTTATTAAAGAAGATAATACTTTTGAACTAAACTCTAAATATAAAGTTGCCCTTGTAAAAGTAGGAAAAAATTTAGTAGTTTTAGAAGATTTAATAAGTGAACATAAAAACATAAAAATAGAATTTGATGATTTAAATGGAGCTTATGATGGAGATTTGGTTCTTGCAAAAAGAGTTTTTAATCCAAGAAGTAGAACTAAAGCAAAAATTGAAAGAATCCTTGATGGTAAAAAAAATGATGTTTTAGTTTACATAAAAGATAAAGCATTTTATACAGTAAAAGAAAATATAAAACTAGAAAATAAAAATGCTTTAAAATATGAAGATGGTGATGTTTTACTTGTAGAAAACAAATCATTAGAACTAATAAAAAATTTAGGAAATATATCAAATCCAAAAATTGATGAACTTATCTCTTTACATTTATATAATGAAATTTATAGATTAGAAAAACATCTTGAAGTTACAGCAAATATGGATGATACAAAACAAAGGGTTGATTTAAGGGATTTATATTTTTGTACAATTGATCCAAATAGTGCAAAAGATCATGATGATGCAATCTATTTTGATACAAAAGAAAATATTTTATATGTGGCAATTGCCGATGTTTCATATTTTGTAAAAGAGGGTAGTGAACTTGATTTATTAGCATTTAAAAAATCAACTTCTGTTTATCTTCCAACAAAAGTTTTACCAATGTTACCACCAATTTTAAGTGAAGAAATGTGCTCTTTAAAAGAAGGAGTTGATAGATATTCGTATATATTTAAATTACATTTAGATTTAGAAAATCTAAGTGTAAAAAAAGCTGAACTTTTTGAAGCAATTATAAATTCACATAAAAACTTCTCGTATGGAAGAATTGATAGGGTAATTGAAGGTCATTTAGACCAATATTCAAAAACTGAAAAAGAAATATTTGATTATTTAATTCCCTTATATGAAATCACTAAAAAATTTAGAAAAAGAAGATTAATCAAAGGTTATGATTTTAGAACTACTGAAAATAGATTAAAACTAAAAAATGATAATTTAGAATCAATAGAAGTTGAAACATCAACAGCTTCACATCAATTGGTGGAAGAGTGTATGTTACTTGCAAATATAGAAGCAAGTAAAAAAGTAAATACAGTTGGGATTTATAGAATCCATGAAGAACCACCTTTTAAGGCTATTTCAAAACTTGTTGATGATGTGAATATTTTAGGAGTTAATGTTAAACTTCAAAGTGATGTTCACGATACAATTACACATATTCAGGAAAAAGCAAAAATCTCAATGATGAGTGTAGAAATTGATGAACTTATTATTCAAGCTCAAACTCAAGCAAAATATTCTTCAAAAAATTTAGGACATTTTGGTTTGGGATTTTCTTCATATTCACATTTTACATCTCCAATTAGAAGATATTCAGATTTAGTTTTACATAGAATTCTAAAAACAAAACAAACACCAAAAAATATAGAAGATATTTGTGAGCATATCTCTTTAAATGAAAGAAAAGTTGATCAACTTGTTTGGGATTTTGAAGACAGGAAATATGCAAGATGGGCAAGTTTACATTTAGGTGAAGAATTAAAAGTAAAAGTTGTTGATACTGAAAAAGCAAAAGCAGTTTGTTATGAAAAAATATTTGGAATGAAGGTAAATTTAGAAAATTACAAAGGACAGAGATTATTTTCTAAAATGAGAGTGAAAATAAAATCTGCCGATATTGTAACAAAGGTTATAGTTGCTACTATAATGTAGCGCACTTATCAATAGAAGCTAAGAAAGGATCAACCTTTTCGCTAGTAACATATTGACCAATAAGTTTCTCTTTTTCATTTATAAAAATTGGAGAAACAAGGTTTATAATTGAATGCTCAACAGGATTTTGAGAAACTACAGTAAAATATGTATCAAAATCCTCTTTTGATTTAATTTTTAATTTTTCTAAAACATCTGCATCTATTTGAAAATCAAATGATACTTTGTTTAAAACATTGATATTTACAACTGTAATTTTTGTTTTTTTATCAAAAACTAAAAAAGAGAAAAAATCATCAACTTTTTCAACACTTAAACTTTTGAAATCTTCAAACCCTAATATCGGAAGTACAATTTTATACATAGCTAAGTCCTTTGAAATAAATAAATTGTATTGAAAGTAAACTTAGGATATCATTGACTTATGTATAAAAATGAATTTGATAACTATTTAAAACAAAATAAAAAATTTAAAGCTTATATGTTTTATGGGCAATCTATTTTTTTAATAGAACAATATGCTTTAGCAATTGCTCAATCATTCGGAAAAGATGATGAAATAGAAAAATTTTATTTTGAAGATTACGATTTCAAATACGTAAAAGACAAACTAGTACAATCCTCTTTATTTTCAAGTAATAATATTATTTTGATAAAAATAGATAAAAAACTTCCTAAAAAAGAAGTAGATTCTTTGATTGAATCTTGTAATATAAATCCAGATAGTACACTTATAATTGCATGTTTAGGTGATAGTGATTTTAAAACTATGGAAGCTAGTTTTTCACTAAAAACAAATTCAGCAGCAGTAAGATTCTTTTTGCCAACAGATACAGAAGCTATAAAATTTTTAGAATATGAAGCAAAAATGTTAAATATGAAAGTTGAAGCAAGTGCTTTAAATCATCTATATTTTATGCATAAAAATGATTTAGCATTATGTGTAAACGATATGAAAAAATTAGCAATTTTTAATGAAGTTATTACTACACATTTAGTTGATGCTCACTGTTTTGGAATAGGAGCTGTTAATTTTGAAGATTTTTTACATGATTTATTAAGTGGAAAAGATATAAGTAGTGATTTAAGTTTATTACTTGAAGAGGGAATGAATGAGATTTTTTTATTAAATCAAGTTACATCTTTTGTTCAACAACTTTTTATGATTAGCTCATACGCAAGAACCATTGGACAACCAAATCCCAAAGAAATTTTAGGATTTATTCCACCAAAAAATATTTGGGAAAAGAAATCAAAACTAGCAATAAATAAAAAACCAGAAGTTTTTCAAGAAATTTTAGAATACTTATTAAATATAGAATTAGATTTCAAAACTTCAAAAATCGATAACCAAAGTTTATATCTTCAAGCAAGTCTAAGAAAGTTTACAGTTTTATTTAGATAAAATCTCGAACTTTACAAAAAAAGAAATCCTTGCTGATATTAGGAAATGTAAAGAATACCGGCACAATCTATAAGGAGAATTAATGTCAAAAATCAAACATTATGAAACAATGTTTATCTTAAAACCTACATTAACTGAAGAAGAAACTGTAGCGCAAATCGAAAGCATCAGAGCTATCATTGAAAAAAATGGTGGAGAAATAGTATCTGCTGACAATGTTGGTCAAAGAGAATTAGCTTATGAAATCGAAAAATGTAAAAGAGGTTACTATTATGTAATCTATTTCAGAGGAAACCCATCTGGAATTGCAGAAATCGAAAGAAATTACAGAATGAACGAAAACTTAATTAGATTTATCTTCATTAAATATGATAGTAAAAAAGAAGTTACATCATGGACTAAAATGAGTGATGAGGCAGCTAAAAAAGCTAATAAATAATAAAATTTAGGAATCTTACATGTATAACAAAGTAATAATGGTAGGAAATTTAACAAGAGATATTGAATTAAGATATTTACCATCAGGTTCTGCAATTGCAAAATCTGCTGTTGCTACATCTTATAAATACAAATCTTCAACTGGTGAACAAAAAGATGAAGTTTGTTTTTTAGATTTTAATATTTTTGGAAGATCTGCTGAAGTTGCTAATCAATACTTGAAAAAAGGTTCTAAAGTTTTATTAGAGGGAAGACTTGTATTTGAACAATGGACAGCCCAAGATGGATCTACAAGAAGTAGACACTCTTTAAGAGTAGATACTATGAAAATGCTAGATGCTAAGGGTGATTCAATGAATGTTGGGGATAACCAAGGTTATAATCCGCAAGGATCTTATAATCAACCAGCAGCTTCACAATACGATGAACCATCTTCTCCAGCAAGCTATGGTGGTATGAATCAAGCAAAACCTAGAGTTGAGCAACGAATACCTGAAATTGATATAGACGAAGACGAAATACCGTTTTAGAAAGGACATCAAATGGCAGAAAGAAGAAAGTACGGAAAAAAATATTGTAAATATACTGAGATGAAAGTAGATTTCATTGATTATAAAAATACAGAATTATTAAAATTATCAATGAGTGAAAGAGGTAAGATTATGCCAAGACGTCTTACAGGTAACTCTAAAAATTCACAAGAAATGGTAGAAAAAGCAATTAAAAGAGCAAGACATATGGCATTAGTTCCATATATTGTTGATACAAAAAATATCACTGATACTGCATATTCAAGATCATTTTACTAATATTTATTTTTAGTAAATAAAAAGGGAAGAAGTTTACTTCTTCCCTTTTTTTATGTTTAAGCTTTTAAAATATATGTTTTATTTAATTTTTTATCTTCTTTAGACTCTTTGCTAAACCAAAGATCTTTATATAAAAGTTGAGTTATTGCATTGAAGTCGTTATTTTTTTGAATACTATTTAATAAATGTTTTTTAAAATATTTATTAAATAATTCATCTTCACTAATATTCTTTTTTAAATAAACTTTTTCTTTAGTTTTGAATTTTGCTAAAAACCAAGAACTGAGAAAATCGATATTAAAATTGTTTAATATATTTTTTGAAAAAGATTCAAATGTAGGGTATCTACTTTGTTCATACTCGTCAATTATTATTTCTAATATTTCTTTTAAACTATGAAGAGGTATCGCATTAAATATTTTTCTTGCATTTGCTTCTCCAAAAGTATAAAGTCCACCTAAATAAATTCGTGCTGTTTTTTCTCTTTTTCCATGTACATCAGATTTCAGCCCGACTAATCCAATATCGCTATGTTCATGTTTTGCACAGCCTTTCAAACAGCCAGAGAAACCGACTAATATATTATTTCGCTCAATTTTTTCCAAAGGTAGACTTTGGATTTCATCTTTAATATTCCAATAAGCATAAGGGCAAAAATCGCTTCCAGCACACGCAAGCATCGTTCTATTTCCATTATAATGAATGATAGAAGCTTTAGGCTCTTCTAAATTAAAAATATAAATTTGTTGATCGGTACCTAATCTCACTTCTAAATTATCTTTTGTTGCCCAGTTTGCAATTTCTAATAATTCAGAAGCTTGAATTCTAGCAAAAAGTGAACGATAACAAAAAGAATACTTTCCATTTTTTAGTTTCTCAAACTCATTAAAAGTTTTTTTCTCTAAAAAAATTTCTCCTTTTGTTTGCAACTTTTTATTATAAATTGTTATTAAATATTCTTTTAATTTTTCAATTCCTATTTCTTCAATTAAGTTATATAATCTATTTCTTTGTCTATCTAATCTAAGACCATACTTATTAAACATTTGAATAAATGCTTTAAAAAATTCAAATACTTCTTCTTTATATAAAAAAATATTTGCATCTTGTGCTATCTGAGTATTTTTGCCTCCTAAATAAACATTAAAACCAAATACATCGTCTTTTTTGGATAAAGCAAAATAAATATCACTTGCAAAAAATGAATTAATATTTGCATAAGAACCTGAAATTCCAATAGATAGTCTTCGAGGAAGTAAACCTAAATAATCTGGATTATTTAATATATATGTTTGCATTTGTTCAATGTATGGAAATACTTCAATTATATTATATATTCCAATTCCATCAAAAATATCACTTGTGATATTTCTAACATTATCTCCAAAACTTTGATATGAACTTATATTTTGTGAATTTATTTGATTGAAAACTTCTAATATATTACTTGAATTTAATCCATGAAGTTGTATTCCAGCTCGAGCTGTCAAAATTATTTGTAGATTATACTTTTGTGCTAAGTTTGAGATTAATAGAAGTGAATCATTTGAGATTTTACCTGCTGGGAAACGAAGTCTTAGCATAAACTCTTCATCATTTAATTCATTATTATAAATACCAAAATCTTGTAAAAATATTCTGTCACTTGATGCTAATTGGTCAAAATTTAAATTTTTTATTTCTTTAAAATAATCATAGGGTTTTTGCGCAAGTTTAAGTTTTTCTCTGAAGTTGAAGCATTCCATATCTTCTTTGTTATTCATTTCTATTACAAGTAAATCTTTTTTAGACATATAAAACCTTAAATCTTAAAATTTTATAAGATTTTATCATTAATTAAAAAAGTTTTTATAGATTTAAGTCAATATTATAGAATATGAGAAAAATTTTAAATCTTTTCCCATACAACACCGCTTGTTGTATCCATTACAGATATTTCAAGTTCTGTAAGTTTATCTCTAATAGCATCTGCACTTGCAAAGTCCTTTTGTTTTTTTGCTTCATTTCTTTCATTGATTAATTGTTCAATGTTAGTTTTAGTTTTTTCATCAATTCCAAATTGAAAGTATTCAAAAGCATCATTAAATCCAATTCCTAATATATCATTGATAAATAAAATATTTGCAACTATCTCTTTTTTTAAATTTTTATCTTTTGGATTAACATCTAATTTATCATTTGCATTTCCAATCATTTCATCAATAATTGAAAAAGCTTTTGAGGTATTCATATCATCATTTAAAGCACTAAAAATCTCTTCAGAGAATTTTTTATTTAAATCAGATGGTTCAACGGCATAAACTCTTTTTTTAAGTCTGTATAGCTTATCAAGTCTTTTTTTAGAGGCAATCAAATCTTCTTCATTAAAATTAAAATTTGCTCTATAATGTGCAGACATTAAATAAAATCTTATAACTTCTCCTGAATATGATTTTAAAACATCTTTCAAGAAAAAAGAGTTCCCCAAAGACTTACTCATTTTCTCACCATCAATATTTACAAAACCATTATGCATCCAATATTTTGCAAGGTTTTGTCCACTTGAACATCTTGTTTGTGCTGCTTCATTTTCATGGTGAGGAAAAAGCAAATCAGCTCCACCACCGTGAATATCTATTTGAAACTCTTCATTTTTATAAGCTAAATGTTTTTCAATCATTGCACTACATTCAATATGCCAACCTGGCCGTCCAAGTCCAAATGGTGCTTCAAAACTAACATCATTAGTTTTTGCAAACTTCCAAAGAGCAAAATCAGACGGATTTCTTTTTTCAAGATTTGATTCAACTCTAGCTTGTGAATTTTCATCATTTATTTTATGAGATAATGAGCCATAAGAGTTATCTTTTAAAGTATCAAAATATATACTATCACTTGTTTTGTATGCAATATCTTTTGAAATTAGATTTGAAATCATCTCTTTCATGCCTTCAAGATTTTCTGTAGCTTTTGGTTCGATTGTATTATCTAGGATATTTAAAGCTTGCATATCAGCTTTATAAGCATTTATATAAGTAGTAGTGATTTCTTCTAAAGATTTATTTGTATCGTTCATTTTTTTAATGATTTTATCATCAATATCTGTGAAGTTTTTTGTCATAATTACTTCATAATCATTGGCTTTTAAAACCCTATGAAGTAGATCAAATGCGATTGCACTTCTTGCATGACCCAAGTGTGAATCATCATAAACAGTAGGTCCACAAACATAAATTTTAGCCACATTAGGAATAATAGAGTTAAACTCTACTTTTTCCTTTTTTACTGAGTCGTAAATATGTAGTGGCATGTTATTTAAATAGTGCTTCTAAAGAAGCTGTATCTGTCGTTTTATCTTCAGCAATATTTTTCTCATTAGTTGTTGTTGAACTTGATAATGAAGCAACTTCAACTAATTCAATATCATATTTTGTAAGCATTGACGCCAATCTAATATTTAAACCAGCTTTTCCAATTGCTTTTGATTTTTGATCACTAGGAATCGTAACTATTGCTTTTCCTTTTTCACCATAAGTTGGATGTTTTTCTATTTTTACACTATTTACAAGAGCAGGAGATAATGCTCTTGCGATAAACATTTCAGGAATTGTAGAAAATTCAACACAATCGATATTTTCTCCATGAAGTTGTTTAGAAACAGAACCAATTCTAACACCTTTTACTCCAACAACAGAACCAATAGGGTCAATTTGTGGATCTATAGTAGAAAGTGCAATTTTTGATCTAGTTCCAGGAATCCTAGCACTTGCTTCAATAATTACTTTTTTATCCTTTAGTTCGGGGACTTCAAGTGCTAAAAGATTTTCTAAGAATTTTGGAGAAGTTCTTGAAATATCAATTAATAAACCATTTATTTTATCAATATTTACACCTTTTACAACGGCTTTAACAACATCACCAACTTTAAAAACTTCACCTTTTATTCTACTTTTTCTTTGTAAAATACCTTTTACTTCGCCAATTTCAATAAAAGTATTTTCTTGTTTATCTACTCTTGTAACTGTTCCTGAAACAATTTTTCCTATTTTATCTTTATATTTACTAACAATATTCTCTTCAATAAATCTTTGAAGTCTATATTCAAAATTACTATGTAAAATGGTAGCTGCATTTCTTCCCATATTTTCAAATTCTAAATCGTAGTTCATAAAGTCACCGATATCTAAATCAGGATCAATTTGTTTTGCTTCTTCTAGTGTAATAAAATTTTCATAATTTACTGCATGACCAAATTTAGTAACAGCATTAGCAAGAAGTCTTTCATCATCTTCGCTTACTACTTCGATTTTTTGAAATAACTTAAGCTTTTTATTAGCTCTATCAATATTTGCATCAAAAATTAATGATTCATCTACCATCTTTTGGGCAGTTTTAATTAAAGCCTCTTTTAGTGCATTTTCAACATCATCAATTTTGAGACCTTTTTCATATGCAATTGAATCTAAAATATCTATTATTTTATCCATTAATAACCTTTTATTTGTTGACATTGAAATGATTGTTTTGATTTCCAATGTAGTATAGGTTATTAGTATATCTAAAATACCCTTTTATAGAAATTAAAGTAATTTTGAGATAGAATATATAATTAATTAAAAAAGAAAAAGGTTTAATAAATGGAATTATTATTTGCAAGAAATGAGTTAAATGAAAAACCAAAAAAAGTGCAATTAGATAAAATCAAAGAAGATTTAAAAAAAGATGGGCAAAAGATTTTCTATTTTGATAGAGATAATTCTCATAAAGATATGATGGCGCTAGTTGATGCTTTAGAAAAAGATGGATGTAATGTTTACTTTAGAGAAGTTAAATATGGTTTAGCTGATGATGAGTATATGTATGAGGTTCATGCACTTTAATATTTAGGTATTTAAGTAAAAAAAATATGAGTTCAAATAAAAAACTATTTATACAAACAATAGGCTGTCAAATGAACGACACAGACAGTCAACATATTCAAGCAGAACTTGAAAAACACAAAGGTTACACAACAACTCAAAATATGGAAGAAGCTGATTTAATTATTATAAATACTTGTTCTGTTAGAGAAAAACCTGTTTCAAAACTTTTTTCTGAAATTGGTCAGTTTAACAAAAAGAAAAAGCAGGGTGCAAAAATTGGTGTTTGTGGATGCACCGCTTCTCACTTAGGTGAAGACATAATCAAAAGAGCACCGTATGTAGATTTTGTTTTAGGGGCTAGAAATATTTCAAAAATCAAAGATGTAGTTGATGTTAAAGGTTCTGTCGAAATTTCTATTGATAATGATGAATCTATGTATGAATTTTCAACTGCAAAAACAAACCAATACAGAGCAAGTGTAAATATCTCTGTTGGATGTGATAAGAAATGTACATATTGTATAGTTCCTAGCACTCGTGGTGAAGAGATTTCAATTCCACCTGAAATGATAGTAGAACAGGTTCGAAAATCTGTTGTTTTAGGTGCTGTTGAAGTAACATTATTAGGTCAAAATGTTAACTCTTATGGAAGAAATTTTTCAGATGGAAGAGCAAAATACACTTTTACGAATCTTTTACAAGATGTTTCAAAAATAGAAGGTTTAGAAAGAATTAGATTTACATCACCACATCCATTGCATATGGATGACGATTTTATTGAAGAATTTGCGAGAAATCCAAAAATCTCAAAATGTATTCATATGCCTTTACAAAGTGGTTCAACTGAAATTTTAAGAGCCATGAAAAGAGGGTACACTAAAGAGTGGTTCTTAAATAGAGCTGCAAAATTAAGAGCACTTGTTCCAAATCTTAGAATTACAACAGATATTATTGTTGCCTTTCCTGGTGAAACACGAGAGGATTTTGAACATACTTTAGATGTTGTAAATCAAGTTAGATTTAATCAAATTTTTAACTTTAAATATTCACCAAGACCAGGAACAGAAGCTTTAAATTTTGCTGATATTGAAGTTCCTGATGAAATTGGAAGTGCAAGATTAATTGAATTAATTGAATTACATAAAAAACATTTAGTAGAAATAATGGATACTTATGTTGGTGAAACAATGAATGTATTAATTGAATCTTTAAAACCAAATGGCGAAGTTTGTGGATTTACAGATAATTTTTTACAAGTATTTACAAAAGGAAGTGATGAACTTTTAGGTAAATTTGTAAATATTAAAATTACAGATGCTTCAAGAACATCACTAAAAGGTGAAGTTGTTCTTTAATGAAAAATTATTTTAAATTTAAAATATTGCCTTACGTCATATATTTTTTAATAAGAGTGATATTTTTTACAAATAAAAAAGTTTTTCATCATAAAAAATTAGAAGAGAATGAGTCTTATGTATTTGTAGCTTGGCATGGAGATTTGGCTTCTCAACCAATAAATTATTTTAAACTTAGACCAAAAGGTAGAATAAAAACTATGATTAGTCAAAGTAAAGATGGCGAAATCATAACAAAAGTTTATAGCTTATTTGGAGCGGGTGCAATTAGGGGTTCATCTTCTAAAGGTGCAACTAAAGCATTAATTAGTACAATAAAAGAGATTAAATCAGGTTCGGATATTGCAATATCCCCAGATGGTCCAAGAGGTCCAAGATTTAGTTTTGCAGGTGGTGTTATTACCATCGCTCAAAAAAGTGGCGCTAAAATTGTTGTTTGTAATTCTAAACCTAGTAAATACTGGCAATTTGATTCTTGGGATAAGTTTATTTTACCAAAACTCTTTGGAAGAATTGATTTTTATATGTCAGAACCTTATGATATTAGTAATTTAGAATTTGAAGAGGCACGGAATTTTATTAAAAATAAAATGCTACTAAATAGTGTACTTTAAGAGAAATAGATAGGAAATATATGTTTACGAAAGAGTCTTTATATATTAATGCTGTGAAATATGACACTCAATTAAAACTTGATTATAAAAAATTAAATAATGAAGAAATTATTGATGTTAATAATTCTGTTTTCTTAGTTGATAATGATTTATTACCTTTTGACATAGCTCAAAAATTAAATTCTTCACAGCAAGAAATTGATAGTACATATATTTCTACATTACTACTAAATGATACAACAAAACTTGTTCCAAAGGCAATATCTTCAAAACTAAAAGATTGTGAAATCGCAAAATTTAATAATGAATTCGATATTGCAGTTTTAAAAACAACACTTTTTGAAACAAAAAATTATTTTGTAAAAACAGGAATAGATTATATTTATTCAGCTTTTCATTTAATAAATCTTCACATAGACAAAAATATATCAAGAAGTGAAATTATTGTATTTTTATTTAATAGTAAAGCTTTCATGGTTATTTTGGATGCAGCTGGAATTATTGTTCATAATACAATTTTAGATTTGGCTTGTTTTGATACTATCAAAAAAACACATTTTTATGAAGATGATATTGATGGACAAAAACTTTTTGATGAAATTTATTATTTAGAATTAAATGAAATTATTCATAATACTTTAAATACATTTTATGAAAAAAAGAATAATGTTTTTGTTGAAAAAGTTACATTACTTTATGTTTCAAAACAGTTATCACAAGAACAAATTGAACAATTAGGTGAAGATTTACTTTTAAAAGTAGATTATCATCCAATAAATATAGATGAAGAACTTTTTGAATTATCAAGAGATAAACATTTAAAGAAAAGTTTTATAAAGCCTAGAAAAAAGAAAAAGAAAAGAAATTATACTAATTTGTATATCTTTTTATTTATTTTAGTAGTTGCATTTTTAACTTATCAAGTATATTTAAAAGTAGATTTTAATGATTTATTTAAAAGTGAAACAATTTCAGGAAAAACTGTAGATATTCAAAAGATTGAAGATATACTTGAATTACCGGATCATTTGGCTTTAAATGATCAAGTAGAACAAAGAGTTAAATCGATATTTGATTCAATTCCAAACGAAGTATATTTGAATGAATTAAAAATAGAGAAAAATATTTTAGAATTAAAAGGTAATTTCTTAAATGAAGCAGTTTTTGCAACAGCATTAAAACCTAATTTAAGTAAATTGTATAGAGATATTGTTTATTCTACTTCATCAAGTGATAAAAAAGTTAATATTGATGGAGTTGTTCTTGCAAGAAATGAAATTGAATTAAATAAAACTTACAAAACTTATAATAAAGAATATTTAACAGATGAGTTTATGGCTTTAGATAGAGTAACAGAGCAATTAAAAATTTTAATGCCAATTGATTCAATAATAAAGTTCAATACAACAGCTAGCAATAGTACAATAACAAGATTTGTATATTCAGTAAATATTTTAGTAAAAGATCCAATAGAATTCTTTGATATGATTGGGGTATTAAATAATGAATTATATTCGATTCACATTGCTTATCCAATTAGTATGTTAAAAACAAAAGCTGGGATTGAGATCGAATTTGCTTTAGTATTCAATCAACATAATGACTCAAATGAAGAAGTTAAAGACGAAGGAAAAGAAGAAACAAAATAAAAACTTGGAAATTACCAAGTTTTTATTTCATTATAAATTGAATCTCTTTCAACTGGTATAAAACCAGAATTTTTAATTAAATCAACAAACTCTAATTGCGCTATACCATTTGCACTTGATGCCCCTGCTGCACTTTGAATAGACTCTTTTTCAATAGTTCCATCAACATCATTTGCACCATATTCTTGAGCAATTAAAGCTAATTTTACTGTTGAAGTTGCCCAATATGCTTTTATATTTGGAATATTATCAAGTAAAATTCTCGCTATCGCATAAGTTTTTAAAATTTCTTGACCAGTTAATGGCTCTTTTACTTTTAAGTAATTATTCTCAGTTTGATAAACCAAAGGGATGAAGGCATTAAAACCACCTGTAATGTCTTGTAACGCTCTTAATCTAAGTATGTGGTCAATTCTATGATTTCTATCTTCAACATGTCCAAAAAGCATTGTTGCATTACTTTTTTTGCCTTTTTTATGCCAAAGTTTATGAATCTCTAGCCATTGCTCTGATGTAACTTTCCCACCACAGATTTTTTTTCTAACTTTTTCATCAAAAATTTCAGCACCGCCACCTGGCATTGAATCAATTCCATGAGAAATCATCATCTCAATAATTTCTTCATATGAAAGATTATATTCAGTACTTAAAAAATGAATTTCAGCAGCTGTTAATGCTTTTACATGAATATTTGGAAAATTATCTTTTATTTTTTTAAATACATCCATATACCATTGTAATCCTGTATGTGGATTATGAGCAGAAACAATATGAACTTCTTTAATATCGTTTTTTGAAGAGTTCTTTACAACTTCTAGTATTTCTTCGTGACTCATTGTGTATTGGTGTGGGTTTTTTCTACTTGCACTATATGCACAGAATTGGCAAACATCTTTACAAATATTTGTTGGATTTATATGTCTATTTATATTGAAGTAAGTTTTTTTACCGTGTTTTTCTTCTCTAATTTTATTGGCAAATGATGCAAGTGTGAATAAATCTAAATCATATAATTTTATTGCATCTTCATATTCTAATCGTTCATTTCTTTCTAGTTTTTCTATAATATTCATAATTTTCCTATTCGCAATTTAAATCTTGGGTATATTTATTATCTCTTTCTTGATGAATAAATCCAATACAACTTTGTTTTAAATTATCATCGTAAAATATCACTTTAAAAACACTACTTTGGTATCTTGTTTCTTTATCTTCAACATTTAATTTATTTATAACTTTTAGTTGTGAAATATTTGGATGCCCAATTGTAGCTAGTACTTCTTTTAATTTTTCCTCTTTTAAATCTTTTATTATATAAAATATAATAAAACCAAGAGCAATTAATATACTAATAATAATAACAGTTTTTTTTGGTAATCTTCTTACTTGATGTGTATTCATCTTAATTTTCCTTTAGTGGTTTGAACGAACACTCTTCTCCATCATAATATTCAATAGTTCCATCTTCAATTCTATAATACCAACCATGAATTTGTAATTCACCGTTTTTTACTTTTCTTTCAACTTCTGGGAAAGTTAAAAGATTTTCCATTTGATGTACAATAGAAATTCTTTCTGTTGCTCTATAAAGTTTTTCTTTATCAGATTTATCTTGAATTGCTAAAAGAGTGTATTCTTTTGCTCTTTTTCCTAGTTCTAACCATTTTTTTACATGGATTAAATTAGGAGAGTCATTTAAATCTTGATATAAACTCTTACAAGCTCCACAGTGAGAATGTCCACAAACAATGATATGTTTTACTTCTAAAACAGAAACAGCATATTCAATAGCAGCAGAGCTTCCATGATAATCATCATCAGGATTATAAGGAGGAACAAAATTTCCAACATTTCTTAAAATAAACATATCTCCAGGTTTTGTATCAAGCATTAGGTCAGGCGTAACTCTACTATCACTACAGCCAACAAAAAGGATTTCAGGCTTTTGTCCTTTTTCAACTAAATCTTTTAAATTACCCTCATATTTGGGAAAACTAGCTTCTCTAAATTTCTTATTACCTTTTATTAAATCATTTATTAGCATTTGAATCCTTTAATAAGTTACATACTTTTGTTAAATCATTTTCATTTATATCTATTTTTGCAATTAATCTAATAATCGCCTCTTTTACCGTAGGTTGCCTAATTGCACCAACTAAAAAACCATTTTGTTTTAAATTTTCTTGTATTCTTTTTACTAGTTTATTATCACCTATTAATATAGGAATAATTAAACTTTGGGATTTTAAACCCAAAATATTTTCTATTATAGTTAAATTCTTTTCTATTTTTTCTTTAAGTAGTTGTTTATTTTCAATAATAAAATCCAAAGATTCATTTGCAAGTGCAGTATCAAAAAGTGATGGAGCGGTTGAATATATTATGGGTTTTGCCCTATTTGTTAGAAAATCTATAATTTGTTTAGAAGCTAAAATATAAGCGCCATAAGAACCATAAGCTTTTCCTAAAGTTCCCATTTTTACATGATACTTAGTTGGCTTAATTTTATAATAATCAAAAATACCCAAAAGATTATCTCCAATAACTCCAAAACTATGGGCTTCATCAACTATTAAAATAGCTTTTTTTTCATCTGCTATTTCAAATATCTCAATTGGAGCTAAATCTCCACCCATTGAATAAACACCCTCAATTGCTATTATATTTCTTCCAGTTCTTTGATTTGTAGAAATCTTTTCTTCTAAATCTTTAAAATCATTATGTTTGAAAATAATAACTTGTTCAGGTTTTAAAAGTTTTGTGGCTAATATTCCACTTGCATGATATTCTTCATCTATAAAAATAGTATCATTTTTTCTACAAAGTGCTTCAATCATTGAAATATTTGCCAAAAATCCAGAACCTACAATAACTCCCGCTTCAAAACCATTTACTTCACATAATCTATCTTCAAATTTTTTATGAATTTTACTATATCCGTTTACTAACATTGAAGCTTTTGGTGCGTGATAATTTTCTTTTAGAACGTTTTCATAGGCATTTTGGAAAAGAGTTTCGTTTGTAGAAAGTCCTAGATAATCATTTGAAGCTAAATCAATTAAATTATCATCAAAAACTTCTCTTATTCTAAAACGATTCGATTTTTTAATAGATTCTAATTCTTTTGAGTACAAATATTTCTCCGTAAGTATTTTTGTATGATAACTAAAAAGTGCTAATAAAAAATTAAATTTTAGAATTTCTATATATGCTAGATTATTGCTACTATGAGTTGTTATACTTCTTTCTACTAATTTTATACAAGTCGGTAAAAGAAAGAGGTGTTTTTGCGACCTTCACCTCTTGCTTTTTTATAATAAATCCTCTAAAATAATACTATTTCGTTACTAAAAAGCAAAGGAATAAAGAAAAAAATAATAAATTATGAGCAGAATTATAATAATTGTTTTACTTTATAATACAATAAAAAAAATTGGGGGAATTTGTACTCTAAATGAAACTTAATAAAGAACTTTTTAAAAAATTAAATATTTTGTATGTTGAAAATGATGAAAAAATAAAAGAGAGTTTTTCAGATACTTTAAATAAATTATTTAATAAAGTTTTTCTTTGTTCTGATGGATTAGATGCATTAGATAAATTTACCCAATTAAATGATACTTCTGAAAAAATAGATGTTATTCTTAGCGAATACTCAATTCCTTCTTTAAATGGTTTAAAACTTTTATTTAAAATAAGAGATATAAATAAAAATGTTCCCTTCATTTTTATTACACAAGAAACAGATGTTGATTTGTTATTAAATTCCTTAAGATATGATGTAACTGATTATTTTTTTAAACCAATTAATGAAAATGAGATACTAAAAAAGATAGAAGAAGCATGTATCGCAAGACAATATGAAGATGAAATTTTAAATTATCAAAATGAAATTGAAGACTATTTTGAACTGATAAATAAAGTTGCTATTCTTTATATTTTTGATATAAATAAAAAGATGATTTACGTAAATGATTTTTTTATAGAACTAAGTAAATATGATAAAGATGATATTTTAGGTCAAGATTATAGAAGTTTTTTTCATTATGAAATGCCAAGACCTATAATAGAAGAACAAAGTTTAATTCTTGAAAGTGGTAAAAAATGGCAAGGAAAAATAAAATATTTAACAAGTATTGATTCAATATTTTATACTAATTGCAGAATTATTCCCGTATTTGATGAAAATAAAGAGATAAAAAAATATGTAAGTATAAATTTTCTTACAACAAAAGAAGAGAATGAAAAAAGAGAGTTTAAAAAGAGAGTTCATTTTGATTTACAAGAAACAAAAAGAATTTATACGGTTGCCCAACGAAAAATTGATGAATTAACTAATATTTTATCTTCTTGTACAGATTATGATGAGTTTAAAGAGAGTTTAAAAAAGGAACAAACCCAAAATCAAGAATATTTTTTTAAATTAGAAGAGTTAGAAAAAAAAGTAAAAAATGTAAAAGATAAATATAATCTTTTAACGGTTAGAATCAATAAAAAAATAAGTCAAATTTCACTTATGATAAGTGAAATGAAAAGTGTTGAAGAAAAAACTAATAAAAAAATTATTACTGTTACTGATGATATTAAAGCAAAAGATTTTTTGATTACAAGAATAGAAAAAGAAATAGGTATTAAAGGTTCAAAGATAAGTGATTTAGAGGATGTTTTAGAATATAGAAAAACTCAAATAAAAAAGAAAAAGGCTTAATTTTAAATGTTTAATAACAGTTTCCTAAAAAAATTAAATATTTTATTTATTGAAAGTAATACTGAAGATCGAGAACACTTTTCAAATATTTTATATAAATTTTTTAATAATGTAGTTGTATGTTCTAATGGAAAAGATGGAATTGATAATTTTTTAGAAAAAAGACAAGAATATTTTATTGATATTATTATTTGTGACAAAACCCTTGATGATATAACAGGAATAGAAGTTTTAAAAAAAATAAGAGAAATAGATTCTGAAATTCCATTTATAATTACAAGCCCTAAAATTGAAGTGGATGATTTATTAATTGCAATTAAATACAAAGCCACAGATTATCTATCGAAACCTATAAATGGGAAAGATATGATATTTTGTATTGAAAGGGTTTGTCATAACAAATACCATGAAAGATTGAAATTATTAATGCAACAAGATTTAGAAGAATTGAGAGCTGTTATAAATGAAGTCGCATTAGTTTCAAAAACAGATTTAGAGGGAAATATTACTTTTGTAAATAGTTATTTTACTGAAATAACAGGTTACTCACAAGATGAAATAATTGGTCAAAATCGTTTAATATTAAAAGATGAAAATACAAGTGCTTTGATATATAAAGATTTATTTGAAAAAGTAAAAGTGGGAATAGTTTGGGAAGGAAAATTAAAAGATATTTCAAAAACAAAAGAAGAATATTATATATATTTAACAGTTCTTCCGATTTATGATAAGAAAAACTCTAATATAATAGAATTTATGTGGATTAGTTTTTTAATAACAGAAGCAGAACTTGAAGAAAAAGAGTTTAAAAAAAGAGTTGTGAAAAATATGTACGAAAATAGAAGAATTAATACTGAATCTCGCCAAAAGATTGATGAATTGATGAATCAAATTTCTGGATATAGTAATATTAAAACTTTATTGAATGAAGAAAAAGAAAGAAAGGAAAAATTTACTAATCAAATTAATTTTTATGAAAATGAATTAAAGGTTATGGAAGAAAAAATAAAAGAGATAAGCGAAAAGGCAAGTCAAAAAATAAAGCAAGTGGTATCTGTTGAAAAAGAAGTTAGAGAGAAAAAAGACAAGGCAACTTTTTTATTAAATGACGTAACAATAGAGTTAGAAGATAAAAATAAAAAAGTGAAAAAACTAACTAAAGAACTTTCAACTCAAATGAATTTAATTAAAAAATTAATGATAAGTATTAGTGAAATAGAAGAAAGTATAGAAAAATAGTTAAAGAGTTTTATAAAGTTATATTTTCTAAAAGGTTAATTTCTCCATCAGTTACAATAATAGCATCAATACAATATGAAATATCAAGTTTTTTGGTTTGAATATAATAATCCACGCTTCTTTTTATTTTAGATAGTTTCGAATATGTAATATTATTTATAGCAGTTTCATAATCAGGCGCAGATTTTACTTCACAAAAGTGATAAGTATCATTTTTTTTGGCAATAATGTCTATTTCACCTAACTTTTTAGCGTAGAAGTTTTGTTCAATTATTTGAAAATTCAAATCTTGTAAAAAAGAAATTGCTTTTTTTTCAGCAAAATCTCCTTTTTCTCTACTCATAAAAAATCATCCACCACCGACAAATTGAAGAAGTTCGATTTTATCATCATTTTTTGGAATAAAACTACTCCAATCATCTTTTTTTACGATATTCATATTAACAGCTGCTGCCATTACTCTATTTTCAATTTGCAAATCTGTAATAATATCTTGTAGTGAGAATGAGTCTTTAAACTCTTTTGATTCACCATTGATTATAAGTGTCATTTTTATACCTTATTATATTTTTTATAAAATTTGATTATACAAGGAGTTAACTTATTTCCTAATATTCAAGGTTTTAAATCTATCGCCCATTCCTGTTGGCTCTAATAAAACTTTTACTTTTTGAGTCTCTTTTAAATATGTTTTTTCATCTACATTTGCTTTTAAAATTTCAAGTAAATCTAATATTCCAAATTTAATTAAAGATTTTAGTTGAGTATTAAATTTTATATTATTTACTCCAAGATCTTTGAAACAATCACTAAGATAATTAAAATGAACATCATAGGTAATATCAGAGTTTTTAAAGAGTTTTTCTAAAGGTAAATTCTCTTCAAAAATAGGATACACATTATGCTTTTCATAAACTCTTGCTGAAAAATCATTTCTTGGAAATCTATCCCCATAATCAAAAGTTAGAAATTCAAAAGTTTTGATATTTGAACAAAGGGTAGTTACAAAATCTTTGTATGAAAGGGCAACTTCACCTTTTGTAATATGATATTTTTTACAATGATTTATGATATTTTCATCAATACAATTTATAAACTCTATTTTATGATTTGAAACAAAACCTTGTTGTAAAGTGCCTTCTTTATTTGTATAAACTAAATTACAAGAAAAAGCATCAAATATTTCATTTGCAATAACATAAGCATTTTCGAGTTTTACTTCACTTATATCATCATAATGTTTTAGTTTTATAATATCGCCAAAAGAGTCAAATAGATATTTTTTTTGTTGCTTTTGTAGATTTTCAAATCGCTCAACTATGGCAAAATTAAGAGTTTGTAAAAGTTCTGGTTTTAAAGTATAAATAAATTGAATAACATCGGCTAATAAATAACCATGATGAGCACCAATTTCTAAAATAGTTGTATTTGATGGTAAAAAGCCATCTTCAATTGAAGCTAAAATTTTTTTGGCAATTGAGCCACCAAAAAAAGATGAGGTTGAGACAGAAGTGAAAAAATCACCATCTTTTCCTATTTGTTTGTAATTTGAATAATAGCCATCCTGACCATAAAGCCAATCGTTAAAATAAGTGCTAAATTTAATCATAGATTATTTTTTATCTACAAACATCAATTACAGATTGTTGATTTGGATATAAATAAACTTCAACTCTTCTATTAAGCCCCATATTTGCATCACTGTTATTTAAAGCAATTGGTTTATCAAATGAGCAACCTTTTGAAAATATTTGGTTTTGAATACCCGTTGAGTTAATAATATTTCCTACATTTGTAGCTCTTTTTTCAGATAAAGCTAAATTATAAGCATGACTTCCACGGCTGTCTGTATGACCTACAACTTGAACTAAGGTATTTGGATATTTTTGTAAAACAGTAGTTATTTTTGAGATTTTAGTTCCTGCTGCATAA
Organism: Aliarcobacter sp.; assembly: GCA_028690445.1. Taxonomy (GTDB): domain Bacteria; phylum Campylobacterota; class Campylobacteria; order Campylobacterales; family Arcobacteraceae; genus Aliarcobacter. The sequence goes on from JAQVBE010000002.1 coordinate 43,853, forward strand.
GTTGGGTTTTCTGAATTTGTTTCAAACATCATATCATCTCTAAACATTATTTTTACGTAGTTATCAGTATTTGAAACTATTAAATCTTGGTTTGGGTCAAGTGCTGCTGTTGGATTATTATTTACATTTGTATTTAAACTTTGAGCAACTTCTTTTGCTTGATTATCCATGCTATAACCAACTGCTCCACCAATTGCTGCACCTGCAACTGCACTAATTACTTTGTTTCTTCCTTTGTTTCCACCGCCAATATTATTTCCAAGAACAATACCTGCTAATGCTCCAATTGTTGTACCAATTATTGCATTTTGGTTATTATCGTAAGTTGCATTTCCTGTTTTTTGTGCACAACCTGTAAGTAATGAAGTAATAGCAATTGAAGAAATAATAGTTTTTAAATTAATAAATTTCATATAAAACCTTTAATATTTTATTTTAGATTGTTGATTTTATCATCTTTATTGTGAAACAATTGTTAGATAAAAAAGTTACTTGACTTGTAATAATTGTATGTTATAATAAATACAACCCAAAAAGGAGAAACTATGGAAAAAAGAACAAAAATATTAGCAACTTTAGGCCCAGCAAGCCATAGTGTTGAAATGATAGAAGGACTTATTAAAGCCGGTGCAAATATGTTTAGATTAAACTTTTCACACGGAAGTCATGAGTATCACCTAGAAACATTAAATAACATTAAAACAGCAATGAAAAATGTTGGAAAAACAGTTGGAATTTTACAAGATATTTCAGGACCAAAAGTAAGAATTGGTGACTTAAAAGAGCCATTTGAACTTTATAGAGATGATGTAATAACTTTTCTAAAAGATGAAATAGTTGGATATAAAAAAGCAGATAAAGAGTATGTAGTATCAATTAACTATCCAGATATTTTAGACAAAGTAAAAATTGATGAATATATCTATTTATATGATGGAACAATTAGAGCAAAAGTTATTGAAACAGGTATTGAAGTAAAAGCAAAAATTGAAAATCATGGAATTTTATCTTCAAGAAAAGGTGTAAATTTCCCAAATACAGTAATTGATATTGATGTAATTACTAAAAAAGATGAAATTGATATTGCTTGGGGAGTTGAAAACGAAGTTGATTATTTTGCTATTTCTTTTGTACAAAATGCAAAAGATATGAAAAATGCAAGAAAACTTTTAAATGGTTATAAAGGTAAATTAATAGCAAAAATTGAGAAATTTGATGCTGTTGCAAATATTGATGAAATTATTGAACAAAGTGATGGAATTATGGTTGCAAGGGGAGATTTAGGAATAGAAGTTCCTTATTATGATGTTCCTACAATTCAAAAAATGCTTATTAAAAAAGCAAATTTAAAAGGAATCCCAGTAATCACAGCAACTCAAATGCTTTTATCAATGACACAAAATGAAAGAGCTACAAGAGCTGAAATCTCAGATGTTGCAAATGCTGTTTTAGATGGAACAGATGTTGTAATGCTAAGTGAAGAGAGTGCTGTTGGAGAAGATCCAATAAATGTAGTTGATACAATGCACAATATTATTGCAAAAACAGAAGATATTTATAACTTTGATAAACAGTACAAATTCCCATATTTAGATGAGTTTGATGTTATTCAAGCAACAGTTACAAAATTAGCTGATGATTTAAAAGCAAATGGAATTTTAGCAATTACAAGTTCTGGAAAATCAGCTTTAAAAATGTCAAGATATAGACCAAAAACTCCAATTTTTACATTTACACATAAGAAAAAAGTATTAAATTCTCTAACAGCTGTTTGGGGAGTTGAACCAATAGGAACTATCAAAGAAGCACAAGCATCTAAAATGTTTCAAAGAATGCTTAAATCTTTAGATGAAATTGGTAAATTAAAAAAAGATGGACTTTATGTAGCAACAGTTGGTTATCCAGTTGGAATGCCAGGAAGTACAAATACTATTAAGATTTTGACGCCATCTGAAATTGAGTATTATTTGAATTTTAAAGAAAAGAAAAGTAAATAATTTATAAGGGATAGACGAAAAATTTATCTATCCCGAAAGTTTAGTAAATCTAATGGTATTTCAGAGAGCTTTTGAAGCAAATGCGAATCAATTACTACAGCTGATGAACTTCTAACTACATTAATTGATTTACAAACTAATTAAAATATCAAGTTTTAAAGGTTTTTGATAAACCTTTAAAGCTTTGCTTTCCAAACTTTTATTGATGTAATTTTCATAAAAAAGAATTAAATTACTAGTAGATAGTTTTTCTATTTCTTGTTTATCTTCATTTTTTAGTTTTGATATATCAATAATGATTTTTGGATTTTTTTCTTCTTTTTCAATCAAAAATAGTTGGTCTAATTTTGATAGTTGTTTTACATGATATTTTTTATTTAGTTCAATAATTAGATTAAAAAACGATATTGGGTCATTATTTAAAATATAAATTTTTTCTTTTTCTATATTTTTAGATTTTATTTCAAATTGTGAAATATTTTCTATAGGATCTTCACTATTTTCTAAATTTTTATTTTGTATCTCTTGAAAATCCAAATCCATTGCCAGCTCACTATTTTTAGGAATAATTACTTCAAAAGTTGAACCAGTATCTAGTTTGCTGAAAACATTTATTTTTCCATGTAATAAAGATACAAGTTCCTTACAAATAGTAAGACCAAGTCCTGTTCCTCCATATTTCCTAGTTGTACTTCCATCTACTTGTTTAAATCTATCAAAAATATATTCAAGTTTATCTGATGGAATTCCTATTCCTTCATCTTGAATTGTAATTTTTATATTGTCTTTTTCATTTGTAATTAAAAAATATATTTTTCCTTTTGAAGTAAACTTTAAAGCATTACTTAGAAGGTTTTTGATTATTTGATTTAATTTGGCTTGATCATTATAAATATAATCTAAATCTTCATCTATTTTAAAAATTAACTCCAGATTTTTTGCTTTTGTTTGGGCATAAAACATTTCATAAATAGAATTCATGTAATCTTTTAATTGAATTTTAGAGTTATGAATAATATTTTGTTTTGCGTCAAGTTTTGATAAATCAAGAACATCATTTATTAAACTTAATAAATCTTTCCCGCATTTATGAACTATTTCTAAATTTTTAATTTGTTTTTCATCAAGATTCCCTGATTTGTTTTTCATCATTATCTCGCTAATTATATTTATAGAATTAAGAGGCGTTTTCAGTTCATGACTCATATTTGCAAGAAAATCATCTTTTGATTTATTTGCTTCTTCTGCGAAAATCTTAGCATCATATAGTTTTTTTCTTTTTTTCTTTAGTTCCTTAATCATTGTAACAAAGTTCGAACTTAACTGATAAATTTCGGAAATATTAGTATTTAATATTTCTACATTTTTATTTTCTTCAGATATTTGGGAAGTTTGGGTTGATAAATCAATAATTGGTTTTGTAATAGAATTAGAAAAAATGTGTATTTTTTTTAGTAAAAAATAGAAAAAAACGATATAAAAGAAAAGTAAAAAAATAATAGCTAGATAACCAATTATATTTGATAATTTCTTTAAAGATTCAATAGATGAAAATATATTATTTTTATCAATTAAAATCATCAACTTCCAGTGAGTTTCATCGATATCTTGTTGTATAGTTAAATACTCTTTATCTTCTATTTTTAGAGTTGCCACTAAAGTTTCATTATTAATTAAATCTCTAAAATGTGAAGCGAAAGGACCTTTATTTGTAAGAATATTAAATTCTTCTGGTTTTGATATAGTTTTTAAAATAGAATCTGTATAAAGATGCTCTTTTAACTCTTTTAAGCCAAGTAACGTTTCAATTTTTTCTGGCATTGCAATAATCATACCATCTTTGTCAACCATAAATAAGTTTGCATTATAGGGTAATTTTCTATCTAAAATATTTTTTATAAAACTATTTATTGTTATATCAAGTCCTGTAACTCCTTCTAAAAAATCATTATTATAAATTGGAACAACGCATGATAACATCCAACCATTTCCAGCAGGATCTAAATAAGCATTTGTCCAAACGGGTTTTTTTTCTAGGTTATGTTTTAGATCTGCTAAATAATAGAAATTGTAATCTTCCATTTTAATATGAGAACCGTATTGTTCATAAACTTTATCAATAAAAGGATAAAGCCTATTCATATTATCCCAGCTATTAAAATATGCTGCATTTATGTTTGGATTTACATCTACAATAGCTTTTAATGATATATCCATAGCTTCTGTGAAAATTGCTTTTTGTCTTTCAACTTCGGTTATTTTTGTATGTGATGAATAATAAACACTAGAACCAACTTGATTTGTTTTATAAAATACCCCATTTGATGCTACATCAAATTTGGGTTCTTCATTTGGAAGTCCAAATTGTTTGGGCTTTTCCATGATATGTTGATGAATAGATTGTAAAATAGAAGCCATTCTTGAAATTTCTGCTAGTTTATCACTTATTATTGTGGCTTCATTTTCAAGAATAGCCTGAGTATGAGATTGAGCTTCTTTTAATAAAAGAGTAATATTTTTTGATGAGATATATGAATTTATAGAAAAATACAAAATAATTAGGGCAACTTCAACTACAAGAATAGGAATTAAGGAAAATTTAACAAAATGATTTGAAAGTATTTTTCCAAGATTTTTTTTCTTCTCTATTGTTTTGTTCATTATTATTCCAAAATATAAGGTATTTCTTTAATTATATACTATTTAATGGAGTTTATTAATAATATTTAAATAAGTTTACAAAATTAAAATGATACTTTATTGACATTGTGTTTTTATACAATATTAATAAATCTGTTTTTTTAGGAATGATATTTTATGAATATTGGTGTTTTATCAAATCTATTAAAAGAAAATTCAATTAATAATAATAAAATATTGGGGAATTCCCTAGAAAAATTATCAACAGGACTTAGACTAAATAAAGCCTCAGATGATGCCTCAGGTATTGCAATTTCCGATAAATTAAGAACTCAAGCTAGTGGAATAAAACAAGGTATTGATAATACGAATAGTTCAATAGCCATGATGAATATTGCGGATAAAGCAATGAGTGAACTTAGTAATATTTTAGATACAGTAAAAGCAAAAGCCATTCAGATGAATACAGATACTACAAGTGAAGATGGAAGAAAAATTATCAAAACGGATATTTTAAAATTAATAGAAAGTTACGATGATATTGTTTGTAGAACAAATTATAATCAAACGCCACTTTTAAACGGTTATGTAACTCCTTTTGATTTTCAAGTTGGTGAAAATTCAAGTGAAATAATAAGTGTTGATATAAATTCTGTTGAATCAAAACACATGGGAGAAGCTGATCCTTATAAGTTGAAGAATTTTATTACGGGGTTTAATGGGATGCCAGTTATCTCCTCTTCTTCAACAATAGGAAGTTTGGGTGAAGGTGTAGTTCTAAGTAATGATTTAGCTAACAAAATTCCTGGGAATTCAGATCCTTCAGGAGCTTTTATGATAGAAATTCCGTCTGGAACAAAAGATTTAACACTGTATCTTAATGAGTACTCAGCTAAAGATACTCTTCAGATTTTTACTAAAGATGGAAATCATGTCGCTGGAACACCTGCCAGTGATTCTATAAGTTGGCAAATGGGATATTCTCCATTAGATATAATTTCAACTTATTCAAATAAATTTAATACAGGTGCAGTTTATCAAAATGAGTTAAGTACTTATCAATTGAATTCAACAACAAATAATTTAGGAAATACATCTGTAAATTACATTGATAAAAATGGAATTAGTCAAATATGGACTATGGGTTCTTATGATGAAATGGTAGTAATTCCTGAAGTAACAGAAAATTAATTAGTATTTGTTAATGGAAATAATAGTAGTGTTTATGAAACAGCAGCAGAATGGAGTGCTTTGGGTGGAGTTGTAGAAGAAAACAATAATCCAACTCTACTTATTCAATCACAAAATTTAATGAAAGTTATCGATGAAGCATTAAATCAGTTAAACTTACAAAGAGCAAATGTTGGTGCTGGTACAAATCAACTTGAATCCTCTGCAAGAAATCAAATGACAAATTATGTAAATCTAAAAAGTGCAGAATCAATAATTCGTGATGTGGATTATCCAAGTGAAAGTACAGGATTTAATAAAGCAAAGATAATAGCGCAAGCTGGTTCTTATGTACAATCCCAAGCCAATCGGATTGATCAACAAAGTATTTCTCAATTACTAAAATAAACATAGATTATATGTAAAACTTCTATTGAAGCTTTACATACATTTCAAAAAGTTCTAGTTAAGTTGGTAGTTTAACTTTTTTTGATTTTATTTAATGCTCTTTCTAATCTTTTAAAACCTTCATCCATTTCATTTTTTGAAATAGTAAGTGCAGGAAGTAATCTAAGAGTATTTTTTCCTGCTTTTAAAACTAAAATACCTTCTTCAAAAGCAGTTTTTATTATAAGTGCTAAAGTATCAGCATCTTTTGCTCTAAGTCCACGCATAAGTCCAAGACCTACATTATTTGTGAATAATTCTTTATTATTTTCATAAATTTCATTTAACTTTTTATTAAAATAAATAATAGTTTCATCTAAAGCTCCACTATCTTTTATCTCTTCTAAAATATCTAAAACTTCTAATGCCGCACTTGTTACTAAATAGTTTCCACCAAAAGTAGAACCATGATCTCCTGGATTAAAAATATCTTTGTGAGTAGTCATGATTGCACCTATTGGAACTCCACCACCTAATCCTTTTGCTAGTGTTACAATATCTGGTTGGATTTCATAAAGATTTGAAGCTAAAAATTCACCTGTTCTATAAACACCCGTTTGAACTTCATCGATTATTAATAAAATCTTATTTTCTTTTAAAAATTTTGCTAACTCTTGAATTTCTTGTTTATCAAATGGTTGAACACCACCTTCCCCTTGAACAAGTTCAATCATAACTGCAGCTGTTTCATCATCAATAGCATTGTAAATATCATTTATATAGTTATAGTATGAAAAACCCTCAGGATATGGAGCAAAATTTGGTGTATGCATTGAGCTTTGACCAGTTGCTTTTACAGTTGTTATGGTTCTTCCATGAAAAGAGTGAGTTAGAGTTATCACTTTATATCTTTTCTTTTCAAAATTTGTTTCCCCATATTTTCTAGCAATCTTAATAGCACATTCATTTGCTTCAGCACCACTATTTGAGAAAAATGTTCTAATGTTATAACCACTTAATTCTTTTAATCTTTTTGCTAATTTTGCTTGTGGTTCAATAGCATATAAATTTGAAATATGTGTTATATTTAAAATTTGTTCATAGATTTTATCTGCAACTCTTTTATTTCCATGACCAACACTACAAACGGCGATTCCAGATGTGAAATCTATATAATCTTTATTGTTATCATCAAAAAGTGTAGCATTTATACCTTTTTTGAAATTTACATAATTTCTTGCATATGTATGAAGTACATACTCTTTATCTAACTGTTCTAATTGTTCATTCATTTATTTTCCTAAAAAAATTTAGATGTAATTTTAAGTGAAAATTATATCTAAAATAGTTTATAAATATAAAAAGTTTTATTTTTTAAACAGCTTTTTGCTAAAATCCAAACTAAAATAAAAGGAAAAAAATGCAGCACTTGATTAGAACTTCTGATTTTTCAAAAGAAGAAATATTAGACATCTTTGCAGATGCAAGAGAGTTTTTAAAATCAAAACCAAATGAGATTTTAAAAGGTAAAATAATTGTTACATTGTTTTTTGAAAACTCTACCAGAACTAGAAGTTCTTTTGAAATTGCAGCTAAAAGATTGGGTGCTGAGGTTGTATCTCTTGATGTTGGAACCTCTTCTACTTCAAAAGGTGAAACTATATATGATACTGTTGCAAATATAAATGCAATGAGACCCGATGCAATTGTTGTTAGACATTCTGAGTGTGGTTTACCTGAAAGTTTAAAAGGTTTTGTTAATTGTCCAATTATAAACGCTGGTGATGGAAGACATTCTCATCCAACTCAAGCATTTCTTGATTTATTTACAATTTATGAACATTATAATGGTAAAACAGAAGGAAAAAAAATAGCAATTGTTGGAGATGTAAGAAATTCTAGAGTTGCTGGATCAAATAGAAGATTACTTCCAAGATTTGGAATAGAAGTAAATTTAGTTGCACCCGATTGTTTTAAATATGAAAGTGATGATTTTAAACAATACAACAATATAAGAGAAATAATTGATGAACTTGATATTATTATGAGTTTAAGAAGTCAGCTAGAAAGACATAATTTAACTTATTTTGAATCTTTAAATGAATATGCAAAAGATTATTGCATTACAAATGAATTAGTAGGAGATAGAGATATTATTCTTTTACATCCGGGTCCTGTAAATAGAAATATTGATATTAGTGATGAAATGCTAAAAGATCCAAGATCAAAAGTATTAACTCAAGTTACAAATGGTGTTGCAATTAGAGCAGCTATTTTGAAAAAATTAATGCTAAAATAAAATTTGAACAAAGAGTTAATAAAAGAAAAATTAAATAAATTTGGCTTTGAAAAAGAGCCATTTTTATTCATTTTATCTTATGATTTAGATAAATTTTATATTGAAAAACTTTCAGATATTCCCTCAAGAATCAAATTTGAATTAAACTACAAAGAACATCAAAAAATAAAAACAACTCAAAACAGCAAATTAGAAAAGTTCCCTCTTTCTTTTGAAAATTACAAAAGAAAATTTGATATTTTACAAAACGAGATAAAAGAAGGAAATTCTTATCTTTTAAATTTAACTGCTAAGACAAAAATAAAAACAACTTTTTCATTAGATGAAATTTATAAAAATACAGATGCAAAATTTAAATTAAGATTTCAAAATCAAGATGAAAATTTTGTTTGTTTTTCTCCTGAAAGATTTATAGAAATAAAAAAAAACAAAATCTTTACTTATCCTATGAAAGGAACTATTGATGCTTCTTTTGTAAATGCACAAGCTAGAATTTTAGGCGATATAAAAGAGATGGCTGAACATACCATGGTAGTTGATTTATTAAGAAATGATTTGGGAATAGTTGGTTCAAAAGTTAGAGTTGAAAAGTTTAGATATATTGAAAAAATAAATGCAGGAAATAAAAAACTTTTTCAAGTGAGTTCAAAAATATCAGCAAATCTACAAAATAATTGGCATGAAAATATTGGTGATATTCTCACTTCTCTTCTTCCTGCTGGTTCAATTACTGGAACACCAAAAAAGAAAACAATTGAGATTTTAAATAAAGTTGAAGAGTATGATAGAGGATTTTATACGGGAATCTTTGGTTTTTTTGATGGAGAAAATCTAGACTCTTCTATAATGATTAGATTTATAGAGATTAATAAGAATGGTGAATTATTTTATAAAAGTGGTGGAGGAATCACTTGTGATTCTAATGTAGAGTTAGAGTATCAAGAGTTACTTGATAAAATTTATTTACCTTTTTAAAAGGTTTTATAATGAAAGAAAATATTTATTTTGAAACAATAAAATGTGAAGATTATGAAATTTTTAATTTAGAATATCATAATAAAAGAGTTGCAAATACAATAGGTTTAAATATAAATTTACAAGAATATATCTATCCATCAAGTGAAGAATTACTCCGATGTAAAGTTATTTATAATGATTTTGAAGTCATAAATGTAGAATATTTTCTTTATAAAAAAAGAGAAATTAACTCTTTTAAATTGATATTTGATGAGAATATTTCATATTCAAAAAAGTATTTAGATAGGGAAAAATTAGATAACTTATTTTTGCAAAAAAATGATTGTGATGAAATTATTATTATAAAAAATGGTATTGTAACAGACACAAGTATTGCGAATATTGCAATATTCTACGAGAATTTTTGGATAACTTCAAAAAATTGTTTATTAAATGGAACAACAAAAAATAGACTTTTAGAAGAGAAATTTTTAATAGAAAAAGATATAAGTATTGAAATGTTGAAAAAGGCTTCTAAAATTGCTTTAATGAATGCAATGATAGGTTTTGATATTAAAGAAAACTATTCATTTAAAGTATAAACTCTAAAAAGTAATTTTTCCCATTTATTTTCTTTTCCCCAATTTATTTTTACTTTTTCTGTGAATTTTTCATGGGTAAATTTGTAAGAGTCAATTTCGTTAAAGGCAAATTTTGGGATTAATTTTGTTCTTCTTGTAAGAGGAATAACCATTGAACTTAGATTATCTAAAACTAAAGGAGTTGATTCCTTGGTCTCTAAATATAATAAAATCATATGAGAATCTTTTTGACCTTTTATGTCAACAATTGCAAAATATAATTTTTCTTTTGGAATACCAACTTCTAAAAGTGTAAAATATTTGGTGATTACATAATCTTCACAATCACCATGCCCCTGAAGGAGAAATTCCTTTGGTGTTGCCCAATAATCAAGAGAAGCTTGTGTTGATGTATCATAAGCAGGAAGTATTTTATTTACAAAAGAATTTATATGAGATAATTTCTTAATAAGTTCATAATCTTTTACTTGAATTTTTAAATTCTTATATTTATCTAATCGATTTTCAATAAAAGATTTTTTATCCGAATTATTAATATATTTAATATCTTTTCCATTTAATTTAAACTCATAAGCAAGAGTATAATTGATAAGAAAAATAAGGAAAATAAGTTGTTTCATGAGATATAATAACATTAAATTTTTGAAATAGGTATTAATTATGATTAAAGATATTATAGAAAATAATGAGTATAAAAGTTTAGTTGAAAAACAAATAAAAGAGAATGTACTTTTCTTATTAGAAAAAAAACAAGAGTTCTCAATAACTGCTAATATTCAATCTATTAGTTTTACTCCTGAATTACCAAAAGTTATAAAAGACCAAATGCATAAATTTTCTTTATTTACTTTGAGTAACTACACATACACAACAGTTCAAATAGACGATAATTATATTAGTTTTGAAGCAGGTTTTGGAAATGAGAATTTTGGAAGTGTGGTTAAAATACCACTTTATGCAATCTTTCAAATAATTATTGATGAGTCAATTTTATATATAAATTCAGTTGCAACAGTAGAAAAATTTAATAGTGATTTAAAAAAGAATTCATTTAATATTTTTAAAAATAATCCAAATAATAAAAAGTTTGATTGAGTTTTAGACTTAGATTGGTATAAGGATAGAAAGTATTAATCCTTTCTATCCTTTTGTCTTTTTATTTACAGCGATCTCTTTTTACCTGTTGAATCATTCAAAATACATTTGAAATTGCTTCATTAAGTTCATGGGCTTGTTTTCCTAAAATCTGATTATTTGAACTATTTGCATTTTCAATAATAATATCTTGCATTCCTTTATGAACGTGAAGGTGTACTTCTTTTACAATTGTTCAAGTAGTTTTGTTCCCAATTTTACGCAGTTTCTATTTTTGAAATTAACATGGTCTAATTTTAATCTATTTAAAAACATTGTTAAATCCATATCACAAACTTGTTCTAATGCTCTTTGATCAAATTTTACATGAAGTGAGTGCAACTTTTGAATAGCCTTTGTTTAATTCAAATAATAAAAATACTGATGCAACAATTGCCATTACGGAAACAAACCATATTGTACTCTTTTATTTTAAAATAATTTTTACATCATTCAAACTTTTTAAATCAGCAAAATTATTTAATAGTGTTGCCAATTGAACAACATCATTATTTTTCATTCTTATACATCCAGCTGATTCATTTGTTCCTATTGTATTTTCATTTAGTGTTCCATGAATTCGATATGTACTTTTTCCATCAACTTCATGAGTAAGATTTATTTTTGCAGCGCCCATATAGTTGTATTTATTCCCGGGAGGAACAATACTTGGAAGAAAAATCCCTCTTTTTTTAAAACTATTAATTGTATCTTGTGTTGGATACCAAACTGGATTTAAGGATATTTTGCTAACTTTCCCTAATCCAAAAGGTTTTTTAATATTATCCTTTCCTGTTGATACTCTATAAGTTTTTATATCTTTTATTTGATTATCTATTTTTGCTTTGACACTCATATAATTATTTATAGAATCAACTTCTATTAAAATTTCTTCATATTTTGCTACATTTAAAAGAGGATTTGAACTATCTTCTTTTTTTATTTTAACTTTCTCTATTTTTTCTACTTTTACAGGAACTTCAGGTTTTTCTACTTTTTCATAAATTGTTATTCTTTGAACTTTTTCAATAGTATCAACAAGTTTTTCTAATTTTTCAACTTTTGACGTTTCTACAACCTTTTCAATTTCTTTTGGTTTTTCTATTTTTTCAGGAGCTTTTTTTGACTCTTTTTGCTCATCTGCTTTATCAAACTCATCCATACTTATTTGTCTTAATTCTTCAATATATTCTAACTCTTGTTTTGAATAAACAACTTGCTTTTTTTGTTTTTTAGCAATTTCAGTAGAAAGATTTTGTCCCTCTTGAAAAGGATATGATTGTACTAATTGCAACTCTTCAGCTTTTGGATAAATTGAAACCAAGTCTATTAATTTTTCTCTTTTTTTAGTTTCATTATTCATTACAATCTCTTCAATAGGAGCATTTAAATCAATAATTTGTTCATTTTTTTGTTTTAAAATCAGCACATCATTTGGTATCTTTTTTATAAAAGGCATTTGTTTCTTCACATATGACGATGCCATCTTTATGGCATATTTAGCGCTATTTTCATCAGTAAAAATACCAAGATTTGTTAAGTATTTTCCATCTTCTTTTACTATAAAAACATCTGATTTTACATCATTTGCTAAAACTTTATATTTACAAGTTAGCGCATTGTCAAGACTAAAAGTTGTACAAACCGAAATTGTATATTTTTCATTTGCTGCATAAACAGATGAGATACTGCTAAGCATAAATAATAAAGGTAAAACTTTTTTTATCATAATTTTATCTTATTCCCTATTTGTGTCGTTTTGCTATTTTACCTTTTAATTCTTATAAACTTGCAAAATAACTTACAATATTAAATAAAATAATAAAATCTTTGTGTTATGAAATAATAAATATGCTAAACTTGCAAATTAATTCAAACCCGTTATTATAAGGAATATTTATGTTATCAAACGAAAATTTAATTGACTTAAGTTCAATAAAATATCAAACAACTTGCAAACCAATATCAAGAATATTTACTTTACTTACAATTCCTACTGCTTTATTTGCAATAATAATTTTATGTTATTTAGGGAAATTACCTTTAAAAGTAGAGATTCATAGTGTTATTTTAATAGGATTTATTTATTTTATTTATCTATTTTTTATAATACATAATGCTTATTATGTTTCTTGCAAATTTAAAACTCAATATTCAGCAATGTTTTTTTCCCTAAAAGAATATGTTGATAATAATTTATTAACAATCGACAATTCAACAAAAGCAAATGGAAGTTTTGACGACTTTTTAAAAGATTACACAAGTAACTTAAGAAATACAAATTTTTCATCAATTGCATCAGGAATTTTCCCAACACTCGGTATTTTAGGAACTTTTATATCAATCGCTCTTAGTATGCCAGATTTTTCATCTGGAACTACAGATGCTTTAGAAAAAGAGATTTCATTACTTTTAGGTGGAGTGGGAACTGCTTTTTATGTTTCTATTTATGGTATTTTCTTATCTATTTGGTGGACTTTTTTTGAAAAAATAGGAATGAGCAGATTTGAACATGATAGTTTTTTAATTAAAGAAGAGACAAAATCATTCTTCTGGACAAGAATTGATATTGAATCAATTCACATAAAAAGTAATCTTGATAACTTCTCTAAAATGTCAGAAGTATTTGAAAAATTAACTTCAAGTGATTTAATGGATAATATAAATCTTTTAATTGAAAAAAGAGTTGCTTTACTTGATGATATTTTGAAAAAAGAAGTTTTATTATCTGCAAAAATTGATGATAATATTGATAATAACGAAAAACTATCAATCATGTTAAAAGATATGACTTTAAATATGAGTACAACAATTAGAAGTTTTGAACAACAAAAAGATTCATATACACTTAGTGCACAGCTTTTAAATAATAGTATTGAAAAACTAAATAATCATATGGACAATTTAAGTTCAGATAATCTAAAGGCAATTTATTCAAATATTATAAAAAGTATTGAAACTATGAAAAGTGATATGGAAAAAATTGAATGGAAATTTAAACAAGGCCTTGATGAATATGACGCTAAGTTTACAGATAAATTACAAAATTCACTTGAATCAATTGATCAACAAACAGTAAAAATTATAGAAGATTTAACAGAATTTAAAGAACTATCAAAGTAGCCATAAATGTACAATAATGAACAAAAAAATGATGAAAACTTCTGGATTTCCTATGCAGATTTAATGGCTGGATTACTTTTTGTATTTATTTTAGTAATTGGTGCTATTGTAATAAAATATATCTACACTCAAAGTAATTTAGAAAAAGAAAAACTAGCATTAAATCAAAGTCAAGAAGAGTTAATAAATAAAAATGAAGTTTTAAATAAATTAAATACTTTAATAAAAAGTCTTGAAGCTGAAAAGTCAGACTTATCAACTCAGTTATCAAAAGCAAATGAAACAATTAATCTAAATGATGAAGAACTTCAAAAACTAAAAGATGTTTTATTAGGTTATGAATTAAAAGATAAAGAACAAACAACTGAACTTGAAAATAGACAAAACCAGATAACTTTAAAAGATAGTGAACTTATAGTTTTAGTAAATAAGCTTTTAGAACAAGAAAAGGCTCACCAAAAAACCGTTGAAGAGTTTGATATTACAAAAGCGAAAATTAAAACTTTAACTGGAATAAAAATCAATGTTATCAAAAAACTAAAAGAAAAATTAGGAAAATCTATAAATATAGATGAAAAAAGTGGAGCTATAAAATTCTCTTCAAATATTTTATTTGACCAAGGTGCTTATAAACTAAAAGAAGAATCAAAAAAAGAGTTAAATGGAGTATTAAAAAACTATATATCAACTCTACTTGAAGATAAAGAGATTAGAAAATATATTCATGGTATCACTATTGAAGGACATACAAATAGTGATGGTTCGTATTTGAGTAACTTACAACTTTCACAACAAAGAGCGTTAGAAGTTATGCAGTTTTTGTATGAATCAAACACTATAAGCAAAGATTTATTAAATAAATATGTAAGTTCAAGTGGGAAATCATCTTCTGAGTTAATTTATAATAAAGATGGTTCTGAAGATAAAGATAATTCAAGAAGAATTGAGATTAAATTTATCATCAAAAATGATGAAGCAGTAAAAGAACTTCAAAATTATTTAGGGGAGAAAGAGTAATGGAAATATCAAAAGAAACTCTTTATACACCTAAAAAACTTGAAGCTCTAAGAGCTGATGTAAGCGAAAAACTAAAGAAGAAAAGTAAATTTTCTTTCTTTAGAAAAATCAAGAGATTCTTTTTTGGGAAATAAATTCTTTTATATTTTCAGCCACCATTTTCACAAGTCTAGTTCTAGCTTCAATACTTGCCCAACCAATATGTGGAGTTAATAAAAGTCTTTGTTTATTTTTCACTTTTAAAAGTGGATTATCTTCTAAAATTGGCTCAACAGCAACAACATCAATTCCACAATAAATCTCTTTTTCATCTATGATTTTTGCTAAATCAGCTTCATTTATAATTCCACCTCGACCAAGGTTTAATAAAATTGCTCCATCTTTGATATTTTTCATGTTTTCATAATTTAATAAATCTTTTGTATTTTCATTTAATGGACAATGAATAGAGATAATATCGCAAGTTTTTAATAACTTATCTAAGCTAACTTGTTTATATTCACTATTAGAATTTTTCCCACTTGTTGAAAAATATATCACTTCACAATCAAAAGCTCGTGCTTTTTTTGCAAAATTTCTTCCAATATCTCCAAGACCAATGATGCCTACTTTTTTGCCATCAAGTTCAAAAAATGCTTTATCAATGTGTGTGAAGATTTTTGATTTTTGCCAATTTCCATCATCTACATATTTTTTATAATAATCAAGTTTTTGAACAATCTGAAAAATCATTGAAAATGCTAATTGAACTACAGAAGAACTTGAATATCCAGCTACATTCTTTACTTGAATATTTTTTTGTTTTGCATACTCTAAATCCACATTATTTGTTCCAGTTGCACTAATACAAATAAGTTTCAGATTTGAATTATCCATAACTTCTTTTGAAATCACTACTTTATTTGTGATTACTATATCTGCATCTTTTATTCTATTTGTTGTTTCATTTGGAAGTGTTATATCATAAGAAATCACTTCACCTAAAGTTTTAAAGATTGATATATCTATATCAAATCCTAAAGTTGCTCTATCTAAAATTACTATTTTCATATTTTTTTCCTAATTTCTTCTTTGTCCTGGTTTTGGCGGTGTTACTTCTTTTTGTAAATCAATACTTAGATTATTATAGAAAAGCTCTCCATAGTTTGTTTCTCTGTTTATCATTTCATACGCTTGTTTAATATCATTTCCATATTTAACTGCATCTTGTAAAATCTTGATAATTTTTACAGATTCTAAAAAATTCACATGAGAGGGTGCTTCAAGTGGTGAAGAATAATATTTATGCATTCGCTCAACTAATGATTTATTTCTAATTTCAATAAAAACAGATTCTATTGGCGATTTAAAAAATAGAATTTTTTGTTTTACATTTATAGAAATATATGTTGTTTCCATTCCATAAACTTTTCTTGAAAATGAATCAAATAGAAATAGTTTTTTATTATAGTTATTATTAAACAATTCATAAATAAGTTCAAGTATTTTTATTTTCTCTTCTTTTGTATAAAAATTCCCAATAATCGCAAAACAAAAAGATAAAATCGATTTTATCGAATACCATTCGGTTGTGTCATAGTCATATCTTAACATTTGATCAATTCTTGCTTGCTTTAATTCTTCTATATCAGAACTATTTGTAGTTTTGTACACTTTCTGTACAGCAGAATCCCTATACATCGGTCCTGGGAATTGAGCTTGTATAACAAACCTTCTATTTTGTTCTTGTTCTAATATGTATTTTAATCTTCCTTGATAATCTTCATCAATAATTCTTACTTCTTTTTGAGGTATTTGAGTTATGGATTTTAAGAACTCTTCTCCATTACAACCATCTTCCCAAACATAATCTGGATACCTAAATGTTTGACAAATTTTATCCTTTATTTCTTTATTTGGTTCAATATCAGTTACCTTATCAATCCACGATGTAACCGTTCTTCTATCTTTGTTTATTAAAACTGCAAATTTAGAAATACTTAAGTTTGACCTTTTGAAAATTTCTATGAATTTTTCTATTGAATTTTTATAATTCATGACAACACCTTAAATGTAATATTTATTGCATTGTACTATTTTATAACAAAAAAGCAAATATTGTACATACTATTGTATTTGTGAAATAAATTGTAATTTATCTTTCAAAATCATACATCACTAGTATGTATAAATTATGTATAATTACTTACAACTTAAATTTAAAGGATGTGTATGAGCGCAGGAAAAAAATTTAGAGAAGCTTTAAAAGAAGAGTCTCCTTTACAAATCGTAGGAACTATTAATGCTTACCAAGCATTACAAGCAACAAAAGTAGGGCATAAAGCAATTTACCTATCAGGTGGAGGTATTGCTAATGCTTCTTACGGTTTACCAGATTTAGGTATGACTATGATTGAAGATGTTTGTATTGATGTTAGAAGAATTACTTCTATTTGTAATACTCCATTAATTGTTGATGCTGATACTGGTTGGGGACATGCATTTAATGTTGCAAGAACTGTTAAAGAATTTATCAGATCAGGTGCTGCTGGTATGCATATTGAAGATCAAGTTGCTGCAAAAAGATGTGGACACAGACCAAATAAAGAATTAGTTTCAACTGAAGAAATGTGTGACAGAATTAGAGCTGCTGTTGATGCTAAAATGGAATTAGATCCAGATTTCTACATCATTGCTAGAACTGATGCACATGCATCTGAGGGTCAAGCAGCTGCAATCGCTAGAGCAAAAGCTTACGTTGAAGCTGGTGCAGATGCAATTTTTGCTGAAGCTGTTCACACTTTAAAAGAGTACAAAGAATTTACAGATCAAATGAGTGTTCCTGTTTTAGCTAACATTACTGAATTTGGAGCAACTCCAATGTTCACAACTGAAGAATTAGCTTCTGTAGGAATTGATATGGTTCTTTACCCATTATCTGCATTTAGAGCAATGAATAAAGCTGCACTTGCAGTTTACCAAGAATTAAAAGACAAAGGTACGCAAGAGGGTGTTCTTGACACTATGCAAACAAGAATGGAATTATACGATATGTTAAATTACCATGCTTATGAGCAAAAAATGGATGAATTATTTTCAAAAGGTAAAGCTAAATAATTTTAGCTTTACAAAAAAACAAAATTTGAATAAATAAAACTAAGGAGAAAATATGAGTACTGAAACAACTTCGGGATTTAAACCAAAAAAATCTGTTGCACTATCTGGGACTTCTGCTGGAAATACAGCTCTTTGTTCAGTTGGAAAAAGTGGAAATGACTTACATTATAGAGGATATGATATTTTAGAATTTGCTGATAAAGCTGAATTTGAAGAAATTGCATACTTAATTGTACATGAGAAATTACCAAATAAAGCAGAATTAGCAGCTTATAAAACTAAACTTAGATCTTACAGAGATATTCCTCAAGGTGTTAAAATAGCTCTTGAGCAATTACCAAAAACTTGTCATCCAATGGATGTTATGAGAACTGGTTGCTCAGTACTTGGCGCTTTAAACCAAGAAAAAGAAGAACATCCAAAAAATGAAGCTCAAGATATTATTGATAGATTAATGGGATCATTTTCTTCAATTTTATTATACTGGTACCACTTTGCATATAATGGAAAAAGAATTGATGTTGTAACTGATGATGATACTGTTGGTGGACATTTCTTACATTTATTACATGGTGAAAAACCAAGAGAATCTTGGGTTAAAGCTATGCATGTATCTTTAATTCTTTACGCAGAACATGAATTTAATGCATCAACATTTACTTCAAGAGTAATTGCTGGTACAAATTCTGATATGTATTCTTGTATTACAGGTTCAATCGGAGCTTTAAGAGGTCCAAAACATGGTGGAGCTAATGAAGTTGCATTTAGAATTCAAGAAAGATATTCTTCAGCTGATGAAGCAGAAAAAGATATCAAAGAAAGAATGGCAAAAAAAGAGATTATTATCGGATTTGGACACCCTGTTTATACTATTTGTGACCCAAGAAACGTAGTAATTAAAAAAGTTGCTAAAGATTTATCTGAAGAAAATAAAAATATGTTAATGTATGATGTTGCTGAAAGAATTGAAACAATCATGTGGGAACAAAAGAAAATGTTCCCAAATCTTGACTGGTTCTCTGCTGTTTCTTATAACCAAATGGGAATTCCAACAGATATGTTTACTCCAATATTCATTATCTCTAGAGTTACTGGATGGGGAGCTCACGTAATTGAACAAAGAGAAGATGGAAAAATCATTAGACCATCAGCTACTTATACAGGACCTGAAGGTTTAAAATTTACTCTTTTAGAAGATAGAGCGTAATTATTCTTTAAATAAATTTGAAGAAATTTATTTAACTTAACAGTGCTAATTTTTAGCGAAATAAAAGGATGGGAGAAATTCCATCCTTTTTTAAAATTAAAATATACGGATATAAAAAATGACAAACGAAAAATATCTTAAAGACCTTGCAGGTGTTGATGGTGTTAAATATTATGATGTAAAATCAGCAGTAGAAGATATTACTCCTGGTTCATTTGCAAAATTAAACTACACTTCAAGAGTATTAGCAGAAAACTTAATTAGAAAATGTCCTAGTGAAGATTTAAAAGATTCATTAGTTCAATTAATTGAAAAAAGAACAGACAAAGATTTCCCTTGGTTCCCATCAAGAGTTATTTGTCACGATATTTTAGGACTTACAGCTTTCGTTGACCTTGCTGGTTTAAGAGAAGCAGTTGCACTTGGTGGAGGAGATCCTCAAAAAGTAAATCCTGTTGTTCCAACTCAATTAATCGTTGACCACTCACTAGCTGTTGAGTGTGGTGGATTTGATCCAGATGCTTTCCAAAAAAATAGAGATATTGAAGATAGAAGAAATGCAGATAGATTCCACTTTATTAACTGGACTAAAGAAGCATTTAATAATGTTGACGTTATTCCTCCAGGTAATGGAATCATGCACCAAATCAACCTTGAAAAAATGTCTCCAGTTGTTCACAATATCGATGGTATTGCATCTCCTGATACATTAGTAGGAACTGACTCTCATACTCCTCACGTTGATGCACTTGGTGTTATTGCTGTTGGTGTTGGTGGATTAGAAGCTGAAAATGTTATGTTAGGAAATCCCTCTTATATGAGGGTTCCAGAAATCATTGGTGTTAATATCACTGGTGTTAGAGCTCCTGGAATTACAGCAACTGATATTGCACTTTCTATGACTTCATATTTAAGAGATAACAATGTTATTTCTGCTTACTTAGAATTCTTTGGAACGGGTATTAAATATCTTGATTTAGGAGATAGAGCAACTATTTCTAATATGACTCCTGAGTATGGTGCAAGTGCTGCGATGTTTGCTATTGATGACAAAACTATTGATTATTTAAAAATAACTGGTAGAGAAGCAAAACAAGTTAAATTAGTAGAAGCTTATGCTAAAGCAAATGGTTTATGGGCTGATGCTTTTGAACATGCTACTTATGCTAGAACTATTGAATTTGATTTATCAACAGTTACAAGAACATTAGCGGGTCCATCTCAACCTCATAAATTACTTCCTGTTTCAACTTTAGAAGCAGCAGGAATTTCTAAACATATTACAATTTCTAATGATGTTATGCCTGATGGTGCTGTTTTAATTGCAGCAATTACTTCATGTACAAATACATCAAACCCAAGAAATGTTGTTGCAGCTGGATTATTAGCTAAAAAAGCAAATGAACTTGGATTAACAAGAAAACCATGGGTTAAATCTTCATTAGCACCAGGTTCAAAAGTAGCTGAATTATATTTAAAAGAATCTGGATTATTAAGCGAACTTGAAAAATTAGGATTTGGTATCGTAGGATTTGCTTGTACTACTTGTAATGGTATGTCAGGTGATTTAGATCCAAAAATTCAACAAGCTGCAGCTGAGTCTGGTGTTTATACAACAGCTGTATTATCTGGAAACAGAAACTTTGATGGAAGAATCCATCCATTTATTAAAGAAGCATTCTTAGCATCTCCTCCACTTGTAATTGCTTATGCACTTGCTGGAAGTATCAGATTTAATATTGAAACTGATGTTTTAGGAAAAGATAAAAATGGAAATGATATTAGATTAAAAGATTTATGGCCAAGTGATGCTGAAATTGATGCTGTTGTAAGTACTGCTGTTAAACCTGAAATGTTTGCTGCAATTTATGACCCAATGTTTGCAAGAAATGCTTTAGCTGGAATTAAAGTAGATCCATTCTATAAATGGAATACAAAATCAACATATATTAACAAACCTCCTTATTGGGAAGATGAATATATGCAAATGCCAGCGTTGAAAAACATGAGACCATTAGGTGTATTCCCTAATGATATTACAACAGACCACTTATCTCCATCAAATGCAATTTTACCAACATCAGCGTCTGGTGAATATTGTTTAAAAATGGGATTACCTGTTGAAGATTTAAACTCATATGCAACACATAGAGGGGATCATCATACTGCTTCAAGAGCTACACTAGCAAATCCAAAATTATTTAACGAAATGGTTAAAGATGAAAATGGAAAAGTTAAACAAGGTTCATTAACAAAAATTATGCCTGAGGGTGTTGAGTCAAGAATGTGGGAAGCAATAGAAACTTACACAACTAGAAAACAACCTTTAATTATCATTGCTGGAACTAACTATGGTCAAGGATCTTCAAGAGACTGGGCTGCAAAAGGTGTTAGACTTGCAGGTGTTGAAGTTTTAATTGCAGAATCTATTGAAAGAATTCACAGAACAAACTTAGTTGGAATGGGTGTTTTACCATTACAATTTAAAAAAGGTGATACAAGACATACTTATGCTATTGATGGAACAGAAACATTTGACATCGTGGGTGACATTACTCCAAGATGTGATTTAACAGTTGTTATGACAAGAGCAAATGGTGAAAAAGTTGAATTCCAAGTTATTTGTAGATTAGATACAACTGCAGAAGTTGATGTTTACAAAAATGGTGGTATTTTACAAAAATTCGCTAAAGATGTTATTGCATCTTCAAAAAAATAAATATCTAAAGAGCTTTTTGCTCTTTAGAATTTTCTAAAACTATTTAAAGAAATCCTAAGATTTTTTTAAATAGTTTTATCAAATATTTAAAGGAAAAACATGAGTAATTACGAGCCACAATTTAAAGTTAAAGCAACATATATGAGAGGTGGAACTTCTAAAGGTACATTCTTTAATATTGCTGATTTACCAAAAGAAGCACAAGAAAATCCAGCAAAAAGAGATAAATTACTTCAAAGAATCGTAGGAAGTCCTGATGTTTACAAACAACAAATGGATGGTATGGGAGGAGCAACTTCATCTACTTCTAAAGCTATCTTGGTTGGGAAAAGTTCTGTTGCTAATCATGATGTAGATTACTATTTCTGCCAAGTTGCTATTGATAAAGATTTTGTTGATATGAGCGGAAACTGTGGAAATTTATCAAGTGCAGTTGGTCCTTTTGCTATTAAAGAAGGTTTAGTTGATAATGTACCTGAAAATGGTGTTTGTTGTGTAAGAATTTGGCAAGCAAATATCAAAAAAACTATTTTATGTTATGTAAAAATGGAAAATGGAATGGTTAAAGAAATGGGTGACTACTATATCGATGGTGTTGCTTTCCCAGCTGAAGAAATTGTTTTAGAATTTGCTGAACCTGTTGACCCTTCTGAAGAATTATTCCCAACTGGAAATTTAGTAGATGATTTAGAAGTTCCAGGAATTGGTACATTTAAAGCAACTATGATAACTGCTGGTATTCCTACTTGTTTTGTTAATGCTGCTGATATTGGATACAAAGGAACTGAACTTCAAGGTGATATTAACTCAGATGCAGAAGCATTAGCACGATTTGAAACAATTAGATCTTATGCTGCATTAAAAATGGGTTTAATTTCTGATTTAAAAGAAGCAGAAACTAGACAACACACTCCAAAAATTGCATTTGTAGCACCTGCAAGTGATTTTACTACTTCAAGTGGTAAAGAAGTTAAAGCGAGTGAAATAGATTTACACGTAAGAGCATTATCTATGCAAAAATTACACCATGCTATGATGGGAACAGCTTCAGTTGCTATTGGTGTTGCTGCTTGTATTGAAGGTACTTTAGTAAACATTGCAGCTGGTGGTGGAGAAAAATCTGCTGTTGAATTTGGACATCCATCAGGAACTTTGAAAGTGGGTGCCGTTATTCAAAAAGAAAATGGTAAATTTATAGTTGACAAAGCTACTATGAGTAGAAGTGCAAGAATTATTATGGAAGGTCATGTACATGTTCCAGCAGGAACTATAAACTAATAGTTACTTTTTACTATTAAACTCAATAAAAGAAGTCTAGATTAAAACTAGACTTTTTTTATCCTCTAATTATCAATATTATGTTATCATTCGCCTAATAAAATTTAGGAGATAAGTAATATAGTGGATAATTCATTTAAATTTAATCCGTATGAAGCCCTAAAATCAATACTTGAAATAACTTCTTATCATACTGGTGATGAATTTATAGAACACACAGCAATTGAAATCAAAAAATTATTCCAAGCGGATTTAGTATATATAACTAAAGCTATAGACTTTAATCCCACAACTAAAGTAAAAATTTTATATTCTACGAATGACAAAGTTCCCAATATTATAGATTTAAATGGAATTCCAGGAAAGTTTGTTTTTGATAATAAAATTATAAAAATAAAAGAACATGTAAAATATAACTTTTTAGATTTACTAGATGAAAAATTTGAAAGCTTTTATGGAATTCCTATAACTGATGGAAAAGATATTTGCGTAGGACACATCGCAATTTATTCTAAATTAGTCAGAGAATTACCAGAAGAGATAAATGATATTGCATTAATATACTCAAGAAAAATTGAAAGAGAAACAAGAAGAATAGAGCTTGAAAAAGAGAATCAAATAATTAGAAATCAATTACAAGAATTAACTATTACAGATACTTTAACTTCTTTATATAATAGAAGATATTTTGCAAAAGTTTGTTCTACTATTTTTGCACAAGTAAATAGAGATTCTATAAAAGCAACTTTAGCATATATTGATATAGACAATTTCAAAAGTATAAATGATAAATTTGGGCATGAAGGTGGAGATGAAGTATTAAAATATTTCGCTGAAATATTATTAGAACATACAAGAAAAGGTATAGATTTTGTATTTAGACTAGGTGGTGAAGAGTTTTGTGTAATTAGTATTGATAATTCTCTTGAAAGTGCAAATGAGCATATGAATAGAATTATGAACATAACTTTGGATAAATTTTCATCAACAAGATTTGGTAAAATAACTCTTAGTATTGGAATAGTTGAATTTGATAAAAAATTCAGTTCTTATGATGAAATTTTGAGTCTTGCTGATAAAAAAATGTATGAAGCTAAAAAAAGTGGTAAAAACGCAATAGTAAAATAAGAAAAAATTCTTATTTTACTAAACTTGAAATTTCTTTGAAACAAGGATTTTTTGCATTTAGAGTTAATTCAAAAAGTAAAGATTCATAAGTTGTAGGAATTACTCCTGCTTGAACTAATCTATTAATTGCTATATCTGTATCTTTTTGTTTTCTTGAAGTACAACAATCAGTAACTAAAACAACTTCAAATCCGCCCTCAAGTAAATCAATACAAGTTTGTAATACACAAACGTGAGTTTCAATTCCAGCAACTATTACAACTTTTTTATCTGTTGTATTTATAGCTTCAATAGTTTCTTCATTTTTATAACAAGAAAAAGTTGTTTTTTCAAAGTGTGGATACTCTTTTACTAACTCATTTAAAGATGGTATTGTTTCTCCTATACCTTTTTTATATTGTTCATTTATAATAAAAGGAACACTAAGAACTTTTAACCCTTTTATTAATGTAATTAAATTTTTCTCAATCTCATCTTTATTTGTAACATGTGGATATAACTTATCTTGAACATCAACTAAACAAAAAAGTGCATCTTCTACATTTATTCTCATTTTATTTCCCCTTGATTTTATTATTTAAAAGCTAATTTTTCTGCCCTGTCTAATAACTCTCTTGCACCTTGGTCTATAAAGTTTTGAGCTAATTGCCGACCAGCTTTTTCGTAATCTTTTATACTAACCGTTATATCTTCACTTATATAATCACTTCCATCAGGAAGTCCTACAATTGCTTGAATTCTTATTGAATTTTCGTCAATAATAGTAGCTTTTACTCCAATTGGAACTTGGCACCCACCTTGTAAAGTATCAACAAAACTTCGCTCAATTGTAGATTCTATATGTGCATCATTATCATTTAATACTTTTATTATTTCCAAAACTTTTGGATCATTTGTTGTTTCAATCCCTAAAGTTGCTTGTCCCATTGATGGAATCATTAAATCAGTTGAAATTGGATTAAAAAATTTAACTTCATTCTCAATTTTTAATTTTTGAATACCAGTTGCTGCTAAAATAATTGCATCATATTCACCAGCATTTAATTTTGCAATTCTTGTATTGATATTTCCTCTTAAATCTTTAAGTTCAATATCAGGTCTTAACATTTTTATTGCCATTCTTCTTCTTAAACTCGTAGTTCCAACAACTGCACCTTGAGGTAAATCATCAATAGAAAAGTATTTATTACTTAAAAGAGCATCTCTTGGATCAAATCTTTTTGTAACAGCGGCAAGTTGTAAACCATCTTCAAATTGTGTTGGAACATCTTTTAAAGAATGAACAGCTAAATGAGCAGTTCCCTCAAGCATTGCAACTTCAAGTTCTTTTGTAAAAAGACCTTTACCTCCAATTTTTGCCAAAGGCACATCTAGGATTTTATCACCTTTTGTTACAAATTCTTGTAACTCAATTTGCATATCTGGATAATGTTTTTGAAGTAGTGATTTTACATATTCACTTTGCCAAAGTGCAAGTTGACTTCTTCTTGTTGCTATTACTAATTTTTCCATATTACCTTCTTATATAAATTATTTTTTACCTAATGTTTCATATTTAAGTCTAGTAGAATCTTTAACACCATTTATAAATATTGTTGGTGTTCCTGAAACTAAAACTTCTTCACCCATTGAAATATCTTTTTCAAGAAGTGCATTTATCTCTTTAGCAGAAATTTCTTCTAATTTTATAGATGTTTTAAATTCTTTATTAAATGCCTCTAAAATTTTCTTTTCATCCACTGATTTAACATCAAAATATTTTTCCCAATCAGTTTCATAAACTTTTAGTTCAATATCCTTTATACCCTTATGTTTTGCTACTTCAACCAATTTTGATAAAGGTGCAGATGCTGGATGAAGAGCCATTAATGGAAAATGATAATAATATAAAGCAATGTCATTACTATTTTTATTTACATATTTTATAACATCTGGAACATAATCTTTACAAAATGGACATAATGGATCAGAAAAAATTACAATTTTTTCTTTTGCATTAGCATTACCAGCAATTAATTTTGATTTATCATGATAATTGTCTGTTAAATTTGGAGTTACTAAATCTTTTAAAGATTTTCCAGTTTCTGAGTCAATTAATTCTAATGATATATATTTCCCATCAGAAAAAAGTATATCTTTTGCATTTATATCTCTGCCTTGAACATTTGCTTGAACATCTATAATATAACCATACCAACCATTTAATGGTAACTCTTTTTTTGTACTAATTTTTATATCTTTTATTTTTACATTTGGATTTTGTGTTATTCTTTTTTGCTCAAAACTAATAATGTTTTCATCACTAGAAGCAGCAAATAAAGCACTTGATAATAAAATACTTATTGATAATATTTTTGAAAATTTATTCATTCATTTTTCCTTTTTAAAGCTGAAAGATAGTCTATCTATTTAACATTAATAAAAAGTTAATATTTTAACTTCTTGCTTTTACTGTAATCTTTTTTATGTCAAAAAGCTCTTTTGCTTTATCGAGCATTTTTGAATTTAATATATCATTTAACTGTAACTCTTGTTGTGATGACTGAGTTGTTTCACTTTTATGCATATCAGCCACACAACCTGAACCCATTTCAATTTCTTCAATCATAGACCCTGTATCATTTGAAACTTCTTCTTGGAAAGAATTTTCTTCTTGTTTTTCAATTTCTACTTTTTTTTCTTCTAATACGGAGGGTTCTTCCTTTTTGAAATCTAGCTCAACATCATTTCCAAAAATATCTTGAGCAAAAGTTTTTATTATTCCAAAATGTTTATATAAAAACTTTCTATCTTCATCTTGAGCGTAAGAAGTTATATATAATTTTTTATTTTCAAAACCATTAAATATAAAATTTCTCTCAAAACATTCACCTAAATCAGGATCTCTATCATAAACTTTTGCAGTTAATTTTTCATATAATTCATTTTGAATTTCATTTTCTTCTTCAAACACTTCTTCAAGTGGAACAATTTCTATCTCTTCAAAAATATTTGCTTGAACTTGATGTTCAATAATTGGTTCAATTGCAATCTCTTCTTTTGGTTTCTCAATCTCAATTTCTTTTACAACAGGAGTTGTTGGTAAATCATCAAAAGGAGTTGAATAATCAACAACTTCTATAGAATCAACCATTCCTAAATCTATAATAGTATTACTTTGAATTAGTACCTCATTAAAAGGTGTAACTTCTTCTATTTTTGTTTCAGGCTCTTCAAAAACTGGTTTTTGCTCAACTATTTTTTCTTCTACTTTTGGCTCAATATTTTCTACTGTTTTTTCAATTTGTTTTTCAACTGGTTTAGAGATAGGAGTTTCTTTTCTAACTTCTATTTTTTCCACTTGATTAATAATATCATCAATAGTTTTTAGATTTGTAGCTTCAATCATTTTCATAAAAGTTAAAATTAAAACAAATCCACCATCACTATTTATTGCTAAAAGGTGTTTTGCATCACTTAAAATTCTAAAAAATCTATCAAATAAAAGTAAATCAAATTTTCTATCTTTTAAAAGCATTTTATCTTTTAAATAAATTGTCATTTCATCACAAATTTGAGAAACTTCATAACTCTCTAAATCTTTGATTATTTGATTTATATCGCCTTTATTTAAAATGATTGAAAAAATATTATCCATAAGTTTTGGGTCAATTAATCCCAACATATCAACAACACTTGTTGTATTTATTCTTCCTTTTGAAAAAATAATAGCTTGGTCAAGTAAAGTTAAAGTATCTCTTAAACTTCCTTGTCCAGTTCTTGCAAGTATTTCTAAAGCATCTTTTTCAAAATTTATATTTTCTTCATTTAATATATGTGATAAATGATGAATTACATCAGAAGTTGCAATTTTATTAAATCTAAAATGTTGAGTTCTACTCAAAATTGTTGCTGGTAATTTTAATGGGTCTGTAGTTGCAAGAATAAACTTCACAAAACCAGGAGGTTCTTCTAAAGTTTTAAGTAGTGCGTTAAATGCCTGAGTTGTAAGCATATGAACTTCATCGATTATAAATACTTTAAATCGGGCACTACTTGGTTTATATTTTGTATGTTCAATTAAATCTTTAATATCATCAATTCCACGATTTGAAGCAGCATCCATTTCAATAATATCAAGATGTCTATTTGAGTTTGCACTTACACAATTTGGACAAACTTCACAAGGTTTTGAAGTTGGTCCATTTGAGCATAAAAGTGCTTTTGCCATAATTCTAGCAGTTGAAGTTTTTCCACTTCCTCGTAGCCCTGAAAATAAATAAGCATGTGACAATCTATCAGAATCCAAAGCTAATGAAAGAGTTTGAGAAACTGTACTTTGCCCAACTAAATCTTCAAATCTATGAGGTCTATATTTTAATGCTAAAACTCTTTTTTCTAAAACTTCTTGACTCATATTGTGCACTTCCTAACTTCTATATTTTTATTTTCTAAAATCTTTTCAACCATCTGTTTATTTATTTCACCTGTAAAACAAATACTTATTTCAAGAGGTCCTGCATTTATATGCCCTATTTCTTCACTTAAAAGTTTTAATCTATTAGCTATTGCATTTCCCGTTTCTATTAAAGTTATATCATTCCCCATAACTTTTCTTATAACAACATCTACCAAAGGATAATGCGTGCAACCTAAAACAATAGTATCAACACCATTTTTTTTCATAGGTTCTAACCATTTTGCTAACATATCAAAAGTTTTAGGTGAGTCTATTTCACCTTTTTCTATTTGCTCAACTAAACCAATACAAGCTTGTTCATAAAGGGTTACTTTTTTTATATTTGATAACTCATTTACTAAAAGTTGATATTTATCACCTTTTAAAGTTGCAGGTGTTGCTAAAACTCCAACATGTGAAGTTTTTGTATTTAAAATAGCAGGTTTAATTCCAGGTTCTGTTCCAATTACTATTAAAAAAGGAAATTTTTCTCTTAAATGTTTTATTGCAGCACTCGTTGCTGTATTACAAGCAACAATCAAAGCTTCAATTCCATGTTTTTCTAAAAGGTATCTAGTAATATTATCGCATCTAGTCAGAATTTCTTCAACTGTTTTTTCCCCATAAGGAGCATAAGCTGTATCAGCAATATAAAAAAGTTCTGCACCTTTAAAAACTTTTTGAATTGAACTAACAACAGTCAATCCACCAAGCCCAGAATCAAACACGCCTACTTTCAATTTGTACCTTTTATTGTAATAAGGAATTATTTTAACATAAGTTTTTATATATATTTATTAGGGAAAGATAAGAAGAGATACAATACTCTAAAATTAGAGTATTGTAAAAAAGATTATACTAAACCTTGCTCAATCATAGCATCAGCTACTTTTTTAAATCCAGCAATATTAGCTCCTAAAACTAAATTTGTAGGTTGTCCAAATTCAGCCGCTGTTGCACTTGCAGTATCAAAAATATTTTTCATAATTTGTGCTAATTTTGCATCAACTTCTTCAAAAGTCCAAGAAACCATAGAAGCATTTTGCGCCATTTCAAGTTGACTAGTTGCTACTCCCCCTGCATTTGCAGCTTTTCCAGGTCCATAAGCAATTTTTGCTTCAACAAATAAATCAACAGCTTTTGCAGTTGATGGCATATTTGCTCCTTCACTTACACAAACACAACCATTTGCAAGAAGAGTTTTTGCATCTTCTAAATTTAATTCATTTTGTGTTGCACTTGGGAATGCAGCAAAACAAGGAATTGACCAAACTGCATTTCTTCCTTGTGGATATTGTGCAACTGGTGTATAAACAGCTTTTGGTCTATATTTTGTATATTCACTTAAACTTACTCTTTGATTTTCTTTTAAATCTTTTAATAAAAGTAAATCTATTCCTTCTTCATCGTAAATCATACCTTTAGAATCACTACATGTAAGTGGTAATGCACCTAAATGGTAAAGTTTTTCAATTGTATAAATAGCAACATTTCCAGAACCAGAAACTAAACATCTTTTTCCTTCTAAAGTTTCGCCACGAGCAGCAAGCATATATTTAGCAAAATAAACACAACCATAACCAGTTGCTTCCGTTCTAGCTAATGAACCACCCCATTTTAATGATTTTCCAGTTAATACACCTTCATATCTATTTGCAAGTTTTTTGTACATACCAAACATATATCCAATTTCTCTACCACCAACTCCAATATCACCAGCAGGAACATCAGTATTTGCTCCAATGTGTCTAAATAATTCACTCATAAATGCTTGACAGAATCTCATAATTTCATTGTCAGATTTTCCTTTTGGATTAAAATCACTTCCACCTTTTCCACCACCAATTTGAAGACCAGTTAATGCATTTTTGAAAATCTGTTCAAATCCTAAAAACTTAATAACTCCAGCATTTACACTTGGATGAAATCTTAATCCACCTTTGTATGGACCCAAAGCTGAATTGAATTCAATTCTAAAACCTTTATTTACTTGTATCTCTCCATTGTCATCAAGCCAATTTACTCTAAACATAATTTGTCTCTCTGGCTCAACAATTCTTTCGATAATTTTGTGTTTGCTATATTTTGGATATTTATCTAAGAGGGGTTGCAAAGAGTATAAAACTTCTTCCGCTGCTTGATAAAATTCTGTTTGTGCTGGACTTGTTCTTTTAAGATAGTTAAAAACTTCTTCTAAATATGCCATTCTTTTTCCTTCATTCTAATATTGAATAGACATTTTATCAAAAATAGATTATATTTTATGCAATAATTATAAAAAATATACACATATATATAAAATATACCTTTTTTAGGTTTTTATTCTTTATAAAATTTACTAAAAAATAGGAGTTACATGTTCTTTCACTATCATCCCTATGAACCTTTTTTAAATAAAAATACTAAGTTTTTAATTATAGGAACTCTTCCACCACCAAGATTTTGTGGAAAAGATTTAAAATTAAAAGATGTAGATTTTTGTTATGGTTCAAAAGACAATCTACTTTGGCAAATAATTAATAAAATTTTTAAATTAGATTTGATTTTTGAAAATACATTAAAAGCCATAAATCAAAGAAAAGAATTTTTAATAAACAATCAAATTGGGATTTGCGATATTGTGGAAAGTTGCCAAAGATTTAAACTTGATGCAAGTGATTCAAGTATGGAAAATATCGTATTAAGAGATATTTTAAAATATTTAGAAAGTTATAAAAATATTAAAACTTTGATTTTTACAGGTGGAAGCTCAAAAAATAGTCCTGAATATTTTTTAAAAAAGATTTTGAAACAGAATATTATAAAAGTAGAACTAATCAGTGATAATCTTCCTAAAACTCATCAATTTATTTTTGATAATAGAGTTTTTACAACTATTTCATTAACTTCACCATCGAATGCAGCAAATAAAAGTATAGGTGCAAACATAAATTATAAGTTACAAAAGCAGATTAATCCTAATTATACAACTTTTGATTTCAGAGTAAATCAGTATAAAAAAGTATTTTTAAATTTTGAATAAAAAAGAGTAATCTTTTTTATTCATTCATTGAGTTAAAGAACTCTTCGTTATTTTTAGTTTTTTGCATTTTTGAGTATAAGAATCTTAAAGCTTCAACTTCATCCATTTGTGAAATTGCATTTCTTAAAATCCATGTTTTTTGTAGAATATCAGGAGTAAGAAGTAACTCTTCTTTTCTTGTTCCAGATTTTGTAATATCAAGAGC
Organism: Aliarcobacter sp.; assembly: GCA_028690445.1. Lineage (GTDB taxonomy): Bacteria > Campylobacterota > Campylobacteria > Campylobacterales > Arcobacteraceae > Aliarcobacter. The sequence goes on from JAQVBE010000002.1 coordinate 76,272, forward strand.
AGGATAAACCCTTTTATTTGCAGCATTTCTTGAAAGTACAACTTCACTATTTCCAGTCCCTTTGAACTCTTCAAAAATAACTTCATCCATTTTTGAACCAGTTTCAATAAGTGCAGTTGAAATAATTGTTAAACTTCCACCCTCTTCAATATTTCTAGCAGCTCCAAAAAATCTTTTTGGTTTATGTAAAGCATTTGCATCAACTCCACCTGAAAGTACTTTTCCAGAAGATGGTGTTACGGTATTATAAGCCCTTGCTAGTCTAGTAATAGAATCAAGTAAAATAACTACATCTTTTTTCATCTCTACAAGTCTTTTTGCTTTTTCAATAACAATCTCTGCAACTCTTACATGATTTTGTGCGGGTAAATCAAAAGTTGAAGAGTAAACTTCACCTCTTACACTTCTTTGCATATCAGTAACTTCTTCAGGTCTTTCATCAATTAATAAAACCATTAATGTAACTTCAGGATGATTTCTAGCAATTGCGTGAGCTAACTCTTTTAAAAGTTCTGTTTTACCAGTTTTTGGTGGTGCAACAATAAGACCTCTTTGACCTTTACCCATTGGAGCAAATAAGTCAAGCATTCTTCCTGTCATTCTTGTTGATTCATATTCAAAGTTAAATCTTTTTGTTGAGTAAAGTGGAGTTAAGTTATCAAATAAAGGTCTATTTTTAGACTCTTTTACTGGAAGATAATTTATTGCTTCAATTTTTAATAAAGCGTTATATTTTTCACTCTCTTTATTTGGAGGTCTAACTTGCCCTGAGACAATATCTCCAGTTCTTAAAGCAAATTTTCTAATTTGTGTAGCACTTACATAAGAATCATTAGAAGTGTCAGAAAAATTTCCATCAATTGCTCTTAAAAATCCAAATCCACCCTCTTTAATTTCTAAAATACCAGTAAATAAAATAAATCCACCAGCATCAATTTGCGATCTTAAAATTGTGAACATTAAATCTTGTCTTTTTAACTCTTGAGGATTTTCTACTTCAAGTTCGTTAGCAATATTAATAAGTTCTTCTAGGGGGAATTCTCTTAGTTGCTCAATCTTATAACCTTCAACAGGAATATGCGTTCTTGCTTTTTTCGAAGTTGGAGTTTTTGTTTTTGTTTCTTCTTTAGACTCTTCCATGAGTATTTTTTACCTTTGATTTTACATAAGTTTATGTAGTTTTTGTAGTTTTTTGTAGTTTTTATTAAAGTATTGGCGTTATTGTAGTGTTAATTTGAAAAATTGTCAATAAAAAGCTTTACACAAAAAAAGGTACCAAAATAAAATTTGATACCTTTTTAATTATATAATATAGTTAAATATTATAATTTACCTTCATTTTTAGCTAAATATTCAGCAACACCTGCAGTGTTAGCTTTCATACCTTCATCACCTTTTGCCCAACCAGCAGGACAAACTTCTCCATGCTCATTTGTAAATAACATTGCATCTACCATTCTAATCATTTCATCAATGTTTCTTCCTAATGGTAAGTCATTAATTACTGCATGTCTTACAGTTCCATCAGCATCAATTAAGAAAGATCCTCTTAATGCAACTGATTCTCCAAATAATACATCGTAATCTCTTGAAATTGATTTTGAAAGGTCAGCTACTAATGGAAATTTAACTCTTCCAATTCCACCTTGTTCAACTGGTGTTTCTCTCCATGCAAAGTGAGAAAATTGAGAATCAACTGAACAACCAATTATAGAAACTCCTCTTGAAGTAAATTCTTCAATTCTTTTTGAGAAAGCAATAATTTCAGATGGACAAACAAATGTAAAGTCTAATGGGTAAAAGAAAAGTACTGCACCTTTTTCACCAATGTTTTCATATAAGTTAAAATTTTCTACAATTTGACCATCTGCAAGTACAGCTTTTGCTGTAAAATCTGGAGCTTTTTTAGTTACTAACATATTTTAATTCCTTTTTTAAATAATAAATTTTATATTGAAATTATATACCAATATTTTAGAAAAGAAACTGTGAGTTTCCTTAAATTTATAAATTTATGAAAAATATTATCATAAGATAAAATTTATCTATTATAATATACTTTACATAATGTGAATATTTATTACATATAATCTCAATGACAAATTTTAAAATGATAATATAAATGTTTTAAAGATAATTTTATATTTACTGTGATAGAGTTTTCTAAATTTTAATTAGGAGATATACTATGGCAGTAAAAATTACTGATATCTGTATTAGTTGTGATGCTTGTTTAGATGAGTGTCCAGTAGAAGCAATTGTTGATAATGATGAGAACCCAACTGGGGCAGATACGTATTATGTATATTCAGACAAATGTGTTGAGTGTGTAGGACATAATGATGCACCTGCATGTGCTGATGCATGTCCAACTGAAGGTTGTATTGTATGGGATGAAGTAGGTTCAAGTGCTGTTGAAAGAGAAGACAGAGGAGCTGTTGGTTCTCCAGTTGTTGAAGACTAATATTAAAAATTAACTATCAATTTATAGTAAAAAAAGGCAAGTAGTTTTCACTACTTGCCTTTTTTTTATTTTTTAGATATAATCCGCGACTTAAAAAAAATCGAGGAATACAAGTAATGGAACAAACATTATCAATCATTAAACCAGACGCTGTAGCAAAAAATGTAGTTGGAAAAATCTTAGACAGATTCGAATCAGCTGGATTAAGAATTGCTGCAACAAAAAAAATGCAATTAAGCCAAGCTGATGCTGAAGCTTTTTATGCTGTTCATGCAGCTAGACCTTTCTTTAAAGATTTAGTTGAATTCATGATTTCAGGACCAGTTGTAGTTTCAGTTTTAGAAGGTGAAAATGCAATGGCTAAAAATAGAGAATTAATGGGTGCAACTAATCCTAAAGAAGCTGCTGCTGGAACAATCAGAGCAGATTTTGCTGAATCAATTGATGCAAATGCAGTTCATGGTTCAGATTCATTAGAAAATGCTGCAGTTGAAATTAATTTTTTCTTTGCACAAAAAGAAATTTGTTAATTTATAGTTAATTAATACAATTTATAATGAAAATTGAATTTAGAAAAGTACCTCAAATAGGCAAAGAATTGGAAATTATTCACAATTCAGTTAAAATTGAAGGTACTTTTTGTAAAATATCGCAATCGTTAGTAAAAATTGACGCAGTACTAAAAGGCAGTACTGACATTGATTGTTGTAGATGCGGAGTAACTGAAGAAATTGAAGTTGATGAAGAGCTTCATTTATTATTAAGTGATGGTATTTACAAAAATGATGAAAGTGAATATTTAGTAATAGAAGTTGAAAACAGTTTAATTGATTTTGATGAAATAATTCAAAGTGAATTAAATAGTATCAAAAGTGACTATCATCTGTGTGACGAATGTACACAACTTGGTGATAATTTTGAAAAAGAATTTTAAGGAGAATTAAAATGGCAGTACCTAAGAGAAGAGTATCTCATACTAGATCAGCGAAAAGAAGAACTCACTACAAAATAACATTAAAAAAACCTGTTAAAGACAGTGATGGAACTTGGAAAATGCCTCATATGGTTAATCCAACAACTGGTGAATATAAAAACTAATGCTAAAAATTGCAATAGATGCTATGGGTGGGGACTTCGGTCCTGAGCCTATAATAGAAGGCTTAGTTGCAGCACTAAAAAAAAACAACAACTTTACTGCTATCGCAGTTGGTAAAAAAGATGAACTTTTACCTCTTATTCCACAAATTTTTTTATCAAGAATTGAAATATTAGATACAGATGATGTAATTAGTATGAGCGATTCAGCTACAGATGCACTAAAAAGAAAAGAATCAACTATTTATAAAGCTATTGAATTAGTTCGTGAAGGAAATGCTGATGCAGTAGTTTCAGCAGGACATTCAGGGGCTTCAATGTCACTTGCAACTCTTCGAATTGGAAGAATTAAGGGTGTAAATAGACCTGCAATTGCTACATTAATGCCTACAAGTGAAAATCAAAATACTTTAGTATTAGATGTTGGAGCAAATGTTGATAGTGATGCAAAAAACCTATTTGAATTTGCCATTATGGGTCAAATTTATGCGCAATATGTTCTAAGACTTGATGAACCAATTGTTGGATTATTAAGCAATGGTGAAGAAGACAGCAAAGGTAATGAAGTAACAAAAGAAGCTTACAAACTGCTATCAAAAATTCCTAATTTCGCAGGGAATGTTGAAGGTAGTGATATCTTCAAAGGGACTGTTGATGTTGTTGTTTGTGACGGTTTTGTTGGTAATATTTTACTTAAAACAGCCGAAGGTGTTGCAGATACTATCGGTAAAATTATTAAGAAAAATTTAAAAAGATCATTAATTTCAATTGCTGGTGCAGTTCTTATGAGAAAAGTTTTTAAAAACTTAAAAGTAAGAGTTGATTATGCTGAATATGGAGGAGCTCCATTATTGGGTGTTAAAGCTCCTGTTATTATTGCCCATGGAAAATCAAATCCAAAAGCAATACAAAATGCTATATTTCAAGCAATAAATGCAGCAAGTTCAAATTTAGATACTATAATTGAACAAAGATTAGCAAAATATAGTAATAATCAAGAAATCAATTAACACTATATTTAATTTAAGGATATGTAAATGACATATGCAGCTTTTAGATCTATTGGGGCTTATATTCCTTCAAAGATTATGACAAATGCAGATTTTGAAAAAATCATTGATACAAGTGATGAATGGATTACAAAAAGAACTGGTATTAAAGAAAGAAGAATTTCTGAAGAGAATGAAGCTTCATCTGATTTAGGTGCAAGGGCAGCGCAAGTTGCAATTCATAGATCAGGAATTTCTAAAGAGGATATTGATTTAATAATTTGCGCTACTGTAACACCTGATTATTTATGTATGCCTTCAACTGCTTGTTTAATATCATCAAAAATTGGACTTCCAAATGTTATGGCATTTGATATAAGTGCTGCTTGTACAGGATTTGTATATGCTGTTTCAATTGCAAAAGCATTTATTGAGTCAGGAATGAAAAAAAATGTACTAATTATTGGTGCAGAAACTTATTCTTCTATTCTTGATTATACAGATAGAGGTACTTGTTTTATTTTTGGAGATGGTGCTGGAGCTGCAATTATTTCAGCAACAACAAATAAAGATGAATCAATTATCGATGTAAATTGTTCAAGTGATGGTAATTATGAAGATTTAATTAAAACAGCTGGAGGAGGAAGTAAACATCCTTGCTCAAAAGAAGTTTTAGAAAATAAAATGGCATGTATAAAAATGAAAGGAAATGAAACTTTCAAACTTGCTGTTAAAACATTAACATCAGATGTTCAAGTAATGATGCAAAAACATAATCTTTCAAATGAGGATATAACACACTTTATTCCTCATCAAGCAAACCTTCGAATCATAAAAGCTGTAGGTGAAGCCTTAGGATTCACAGAAGAGCAAACTGTAGTTACTGTACACAAATATGGTAATACATCTGCTGCATCTATTCCTATGGCAATGAACGATGCTTTTGAAGAGGGTAAAATAAAAGCTGGAGATACTATACTTTTTGATGCCTTTGGTGGCGGATTAACTTGGGGTTCTGCTTTATTTAAATTTGCTCCTAAAAAATAGTGATTTTGTGGGAGTTTTTCTCACATTATCTCTATAAACTTTCGTAACCAATACACAAAATAAACTTTTTAAAAGGTTTATTTTATGAAATATCTTACAAAAACTTCAAACAACTACTACAAACTTAGAATTAGAATACCAAAAGCTTTACAAGTTCATTTTAGAAGAAATGAAATTAACAAAAGTCTTAATACAACTAATTTTGCATTCGTAAAGAAAAAAGCTCTTAGCATATTAAGTGATTATCAAAAGATTTGTTTACTGTATCAATTAAAATTGAATGATAAAAGTACATTGAAAAACATATTGTCAAACGAAGTGAGAAATAGGCAGATAATTGTTAAAAAAGTTACATTCAGAAAAAGTAAATAGTGTTATATTGAATGGTATTCAAAATAAGCTTTAATTTATTTTTTTTAATCTGATGAGTCATTTGAAGAAATTTATGTACTTAATAAGAAATATTGGTTTTAAGTAGATTATAATAAATTCCCAATAGTTTTACTAGGAATTTGAGATTGAATAAAAAATAAATTTATCCAAGAATTTTAAAAGAACAACAAATTTATAGCCTAGATTACGATAGTGCAGATGATGAGATATTAGAAATAGTTTTAAGAGTTCATATTCCAAAATAACCTTTTATTCCCACCTTATTCAAACTATGTTACCATCACACCATGAATAAAAAATACCAAATACTAAAAGATATTTTCGGACACGATAAATTTAGAAGTTTCCAAGAAGAAGTTGTTGATACAATTTTATCAAAACAAGACGTTTTGACAATTTTGCCAACAGGTGGTGGTAAATCACTTTGTTATCAGCTTCCTACACTTCTTATGAATGGAACAACAGTTGTAATTTCACCACTTATTGCACTTATGCAAGATCAGATAAAAGCTTTAAATGATTTGGATATAAAAGCTGAAATGATAAGTTCTGCCACATCAAATGACGAGAATAGTTTCACTTTACAGAAGATTTTAAATGGTGAATTAAAATTTATCTATGTTTCACCTGAAAGATTTACTTCAAATGAATTTGTTGGTGTTTTACAAAGAATAAATATCAATTATTTTGTAATTGATGAAGCTCATTGTGTAAGTGCTTGGGGACATGAGTTTAGGGCTGAATATAGGAATCTTGATAGATTAAAAAGATTTTTCGCAAATACACCAATTTGTGCTTTTACTGCAACCGCAACTAAAAAAGTTGAAGCAGATATTGTTCAAAGTCTTAATTTAGAAAATCCAAAACATTTTAGAGCAAAAACAATAAGAGATAATCTTGATATAAGATGTGAACCTCGAATTGCAAATGGAAAAACTCAAATATTAAATTTCTTAAAAGCTCACAAAGGTTTATGTGGAATTATTTATACTTTTACACGAAAAGAAGCTGAATCAACAGCTGAATTTTTGAGTGAAAGCGGATATAGTGCAAAGGCTTATCATGCAGGACTTAGCAATGATAGAAAAAATGAAGTTTTCAATGATTTTGTATATGAAAAAATTGATATTGTAGTTGCAACTATTGCTTTTGGAATGGGAATTGATAAATCAAATATTAGATTTGTAATTCACATAAGTTTACCTAAAACCCTTGAAAATTATTATCAAGAAATAGGTCGAGCAGGGCGTGATGGTGAAATGTCTTATGTTTATATGCTTTATTCAAAAAGTGATGAGGTAAAAAGAAAAATCCAAATTGAAGAAGCTATTGATGATGGTTATAAACAGACTGGGCTTGATAAATTGGAGTTTATGTATAGATATTGTGTGAGCAACAATTGTCGACATAAGATGATTGCTGGATATTTTGAAGATGAAATACAAGAGTGTAAAACTTTGTGTGATAATTGTACAAAAGGTGAAGTAGAGCAAGTTGATGCAAGCGTTGATGCACAAAAACTTTTAAGTGCTATTTATAGAACTGAACAGCGATTTGGATTAAATCATATTATTGATATTTTAAGGGGTTCAAAAAATCAAAAACTTTTAGAGTTTGGACATGAAAAATTAAGTGTTTATAATTTGGGTGCAAATAAAAGTAAAAATGAATGGATTGCAATTGCAGATAAATTGATTGATATTCAAGCTTTGCTTTTAGGTGAATTTCGAGTTTTAAAAATTTCAAATTTAGGTTTAGAGATTTTAAAAGGTAAAGAAAAACTTTTTATTGATAGTGATAAGTTAGGTATTGCATCAAAAATACAAGAGGAAGAAATTGAGTTAAGTTTTGATGAGTTAATTTATGAAAGATTTAGAACTTTACGAAGAGAAATTGCTCTTGAGAATCAAGTTCCAGCTTATGTGATATTTGGGGATAAAACTTTAAAAGAGTTTGCTTCTAAACTTCCTATTACAAAAGAGCTGATGCTAGAAATAAATGGTGTTGGTCTTGTAAAATTTGAAAAATATGGAGAGAGTTTTTTGAATTTATCTAAAGAGATAAAAGACGAATTTAAAGAGAAACTTGAACAAAAAGAGCCATTAAAAAAACTAACTAAAACATATTTTGAAACTTATGAGCTTTTAAATGAAGGCAAAAGTGTAGAAGAAATATCTCAAATTAGAGATTTAGGATTAACTTCAGTTCTTAGTCATATTACAGTTTTAGCTGAACATGAAAAGATTTCAAAAGAGAAAAAAGAAGAACTTTTAAAACCACTTGAAATTCCTTTAAATATAAAAAACTGGATAGAAGAGGGAACTAAACTTGAAAGCTTAAAAGAGTTAAGACAATATTTATATTTGTATGAGTATTTACCAAAGGAAAGTTGATTGATATAAAGTAAAATACAATAGAAAAGGGAGAGGATTCTATTGTATTTTTTTATTCAATTATTTTAAATTTTTCTTTGCATATTCTCTTACTTCATCATTGCTATCTTGAGCTAAAATTTTTAAAACACTAACTGCTGTTTGAGGGTCTTTTGCAATAGTTGTTCTAACATTTAATGAAGCTTTTGTATTTAGGTAGTCTGCACTTAAATCAGCAAATTTATCATTTGCATTGGCGATATTAAATAAAGCTACTGTTAATAAACTAATTGTAATTATCTTTTTCATATTTAAATCCTTTTTTTGTAATTTGTAAAGGAAGTATATATAAATAGGATAATTATTGTCTTGATTTAAATCAATATAGGATACAAATTGTCTTATTTCTAATCGTCGCTAAACCATTTTTTATTATAATCTTTTAAAGATTCTGGATAATGCCTATGTTTTGGGATGTTGTTTACGATTACAGCAATTATTAACAAAATAAATGCTCCTGAAGTAACAGGAACTAAAACATAAAAAAATCCTAATTCATGTATTTGGGGACTTCCAATTACAGCGATAAGGGCAGTTGCTCCACCTGGTGGATGAAGAGTTAAAGTTAGTTGCATTAGTAATATTGAAGTTGCAACAGCAAAAGCAGATGCTAATAAAATATTTGAAGAAAATAGTTTATATGAAATAACACCAATAATAGCAGATAATATATGTCCACCAAGAAGGTTTCTTGGTTGAGCTAAAGGAGAGTTAACAGCTCCATAAACCAAAACAGCACTAGCTCCAAAAGAACCAATAACTAATGTTAAATCCGTATCATCTAAAAAATCACTATGAAAATAAGATATAGCTAATATTCCTAAAAAAGAACCTAGCCAAGACCAAATAATATTTGACTTTTCTAAAGGTTCTGAGTTTATTTTTTTGAATTGTTTGAAAAATTTTTTCATTATATTACTTTAATTTTAAATAAGTAAATAGTAACAAAAAAATGGAGTTTATTTTATGATTTTGGTCAAAAAAAACATACCATAAAAATCTTTTTATAGTATATTTAATTGATGAGCTAAATCTGCTGCAATTCTTTCATAGTTTCTTACGGCTAAAAGTCTTTTTTGACCATTTATTCCAACTTGTGTAATTTCATCTTTTGATAATGAGATGATATATTCTAGCTTTTCTTGAATTGATTTTTTATCAAAATTTGTAAACCAAGCACTTGTATTATTTTCAAAAATTGAGGCATTATTTTCATTATCACTCATAATACAAGGAATAGCACTTGAGTAATAATCAAGTACTTTCATCGGAGTTGAACTACTAAATAACGCAATATTAGGAAGTGGAGATAATCCAACATCAGCAAGTGCAATAAGTGCTAACAACTCTTTTCTTGTTTTTGCATCGTAAATTTCAATATTATCTTTTAGATTTGGGAAATCAATCAATAAATGGTCTAAAAATTCTGGGTCTTTTGTTGAAATCATTAGTTTAAAGTTTGAATTATGGATATTACTAAAAGCTTCTAAAATAGTCTCAAATTCTCTTAGTTTATCCAATGTTCCAGCATAAAAAAATCTTTTTTCATTTCCTTCATGTGGAATATTTTCATGTAGAATATCAGGATCAATAGCAGATGGAATTACAAAAGTTCTTGTTTTTACATCTTTGAAATAATCATTTTTCATTTGAAATGAAGTTGGAAGAAAAATATCACATTCGTTTATTAAACTTACTTCACTATATGTTTGAATTTTATTACTTATAATATCTAAAATTGATTTTTTATTGTTTGCTAAATCAGTTTCAAGTTTTGCAATTCTTTTTGGGAAAGAGAGTCTAAATCCAACTTTGAAGTTATATTTTGCTTTTTGTTTTAATATCTCTTTTAATAAATCAGTATTATTTCTAACAACTATAAACTGGTATTCGCTTAAATTTATTCCATGTTTTTCTAATTCTTCTAAAATATGATGTTTTGATTTTTCAGGAATGATGATTCTTCCATCTTCTTTTATTTCAACAGCTGATTTTTCTTTAGAAAAAAAGGTAGTATTTATATCAAAATGCTTAGTTAAGTACTTTTGAAATAAAGGACCTATAAAACTATGGTCAGCATATTCATCTTGGTCTGTAATATATAAAAATTTGCTCATATTAACTCCTTGAAATTCTTTAAAAGATTATATCATTTAAAAGTTGCAACAAAAAAGCATTTTAATTATTTTTATAGCTAATAAAGTTTTCCAAACAAATCAACATGGGTTAAATAAACTCTCAAATCAAACTCAACTTGATGATAAGAGGGCATTACAAAAGTGCAAAGATTATAAAAAGCTTTGTCATGCTCTTTTTCTTTAAAGTGGGCAAGTTCATGAACCACAATCATTTCTAAAAACTCTTCAGGCATATTTTTAAAAACTGAGGCAACTCTAATCTCATTTTTTGATTTTAGTTTTCCACCTTGAACTCTTGAAACGATTGAGTGCATTCCTAGAGCATTGTTAATTACATTTATTTTTCCATCATATATTACTTTTGAAACTTGAAATTTTTTGAAGTATTCATTTTTAAAATCCATCACATAAGAGTACAAAGTTTTATCATTTGTATATGCATGTGCAGTGGGATATTTGGTTTTTATATATGACGATAGCTTTTCTTTTTGTATTAGTACTTTGATTTTCTCTTGTAAATCTTTTGGGTAGTGGTTTATATATTTCATAAATAATTATAACTTATTGTGCTATAACGCTTCCTTATTTTAAAAAATGGAAAAGATATAAGGAAATAGTAAACAAAGTTAAAATCTCTCTTTTATCTTTTTTAAATTCATTAATAAAATAATAAATAAAAAAATTATGTTATAATCATAAGTATAATTTATATAATATCAGGAAACTTTATGCAATTAAAATATATCTTTAATCAAATTAGTAAAAAACTTGGTATTGGACTTATTTTAATATTAATTGTATTTATTGATATTCTTATTATTATTGGAAACGCTTTTTTTGTGGAACATTCAATTCTTGAAATGGAAAATGATACAGTACTTATAAATAAAAGTGGAATGATAAGGGGCGGCATTCAAAGAGTTGTTAAACTTGAGTTAGAAAATATGGATACTACAAAATACATCTCAGATATTGATTCTATATTTAATGAATTTTCTATGGAAGAAAAGTATAAATTAGTTAACGATAAAATGATTACATTTGTTTCAAAAATAGAGATATTAAAAAAAGAGTGGAATGTTTTAAAAGAGTTGATTACAACTTATCATTTAACTAAACAAACTACTGATAAATCAAGTTTAATCGCACAAAGCGAATATATCTGGAGTCTTTCAGAAGATGCATTATCTACAGTTTCTATATTATCATCTCAAAAAATGAGTATGTTAAAAAATACTTTTTTTATTTTTTTACTTGATTTGTTCTTGATAGTATTTATTATCTATATAATAAATAAAAAAATAAGAAATAAACTTGAAATCTTATCAACTACTGATGCTTTAACAAAAGTAAAAAACCGAAATATGTATAATGAAGCTCTATGTTTTGAACTTGAATTAAATAAAAGAGCTAAAAATAATACTGCATTTTTATTTTTAGATATAGATTCTTTTAAAGATATAAATGACATTTATGGACATGCTTCTGGAGATTTGGTCTTAAAAGAATTGGTATTTATTTTAGGAGTAACTATTAGAAAAACTGATATGCTTTTTAGAATTGGTGGAGAAGAGTTTGTGATTTTTCTAAAAGAGATTAAAAAAGAAAAATTAGAGAAACTAGCAAATAAAATTAGACTTCAAGTTCAAAACTTTGATTCAAAGATAAGTCACAAATTTACTATTAGCATTGGTGCAACAATGTTTAATCCAGATGATACAAAAGATACTATATTTAAAAGGGTTGATAAAGCACTCTATCAATCAAAAAATACTGGCAAAAATAAAGTTACTATATCTTAATTAAATCTCTTCTTTTATCTTCTCTAAATCTTTGATTTTTTCTAAATATTGCTCTTTTCTTGATTTTACAAAATTTATTCTATCTTCATTTATTTCTAAATATTGCTCTTTTGAATATTTAACAATTTTAAATAAATAGTTTCTTTTTGAAGTTAAAAAATCTTCAATTTTTTCAAATCCAAAATTGGCTTTTAGTTTTGCAACAATTTCATCTTCTCTAGGATGAGTAATAGAAAATTTTGCTGGTTCTTTTTTATATAATTCTTCTGATTCTAAGATTTGTTGTTCAAAGTGAGCGATTGTTGCTTGTGTAGTTTGAATATATGAATATGATAATGCTCCATTAAAATATGCGAATTTTTTTCTAATAGCTGAAATATTTTCTAAAATAGCTGTATGATAAGTTTTTAAAACATTTTCATAAACTTTTGCTGCAAAATGTCTTGTATTTGAGAATTCTAAATCTGAACTAATTTCCCTTTGTTTTCTAATAAGTTCATAAGGTTCTTGCCATTTTGTAACTTCATTTTTGATGATGTTATAAGCATCTCTAAATGCTTCATCTGTATCAAGTTCGATATTTTTTAGAAGTTTGATAGACCTTTTGAACATTTTATCAACAGTTTGGTCGTCATAAAAAAGCTTTTTATAAATACTATCTGAATCAATCCAGTAAGTTTCATAATCATATTTTTCAATTTTTGAGCCTATAAAACTTTTTGTTTCTTCAAATCTATTATTTGTTCTTTTTTTTATTCCCTTGTAAGTTTCATGGGCAATTTTTTCCATAATAGATTCAAGAGAATTGTAAATATTAAATAGCTCTTTTGAATATTTTTTATAAATATTTTCAAAGTGTTCAATAACATTATTTTCACAACTTTTTAAAACTTCAATTAACGCATCATAGATTTTTGTAATAGTTTCATACTCTTTGATTAAAATATCACAAATACCTCTTAAATCTTTTTTAATTGCAAACTCTTTTGCTTCAGCTGCTTGTGGTCTAATCGTATTTTCAATAAACGATAGAACTTCATTGATATTTGATTCTTTTAAAAGTTTCATATCATTTGACATATCTTTTGAATTAATCTCTTCAACTTTTTTATGAAATTCTTCAAATGAATTTTTGAAAAAATCCAATGATGAAACACCAATGTTATTATTTAATTCTTTTTTAAACTCTTTTGTAATGGCGTCGAAAGAGTCCTTTAATAAAACATTTTTTTGTAAAGCTCTTGATTCAAGTGCCATTCTTGCAGAAATAGGAGTAACTTGCGCAAAATATTTCCCAAATTTTTCTTTTACATAATTTGTAGTAGTTTCAACTTGTTCAGGAGTAAGTTTGTCTTTTTGATTTAAAACACATAAAGATTTATTTTTAAAATGTTGCATATATTCATCTAAAACTTCTGCTTCTGATAATTTTCCTGCATTATCAATTAAAGTTAACCAGATAATTCCTCCAACATCTCTTAAAACTTTTCGTGTTGTTTCTGTATCACTTTGAGATTGAGAGTTAAGTCCTGGTGTATCAACAAATGAAATATCTTTTAAAATATCCATAGGAGCATAAAGTGTAAGATATTTTATATCTTGCATTTCATCTTGTCTTTGATCTGTAAAATCTGCGATTGATTCAATTGGAGCGAATTCTTGAGCGCCTGAATAATAAGTGATTTTTAGTTTATATTCTTCCCCATAATTTATAAAATTTACTTTTGAAGTAACAGGTGTAATTCCTGTTGGTAAAATATTTCTTGAAAGAAGGGCATTTAAAAAAGTTGATTTTCCAGAAGAAAATTGTCCTGTAATTGCAATTTCCATCGGGTATCTAGCTCGTTTGATTTGCTTTTTCAAAATACCTTCAAGCTGATTTGATGGTAAAAATTTTTCATCAAGTAATTTTGTTTGAATTTTTTTAATATCTCCAACTAATCCATCTTCATAAACAACTTCTTGTATAGAGTAGGTATCTTTATATTCATTAACAAAACTTTTTAGGATATTTAAATTTGCACTCATTAGTATAATCCTTTTATTGTTGTTGAAATATTTTCAAATTTTTTGATATTTTTATGAATATCGATTGATAATTGAGCTCTACTTTTATCATTTTCTTCAAATGAACTAATTTGATTTTGAAGTAATTCTTCATCATTTTTAAGTTTTTGTTCAAATGATTTTAATGGAGCATTTAGTGTCATAAAAAATGATTCAATTAAAAGATTACTTACTTTTTTTGCTTTTACCTTTATATCTTCTTCTATTGAAGTAAATTGATTTTTAAGAAGTAACTCTATTTCTCTATCTAATTCATTTAATTTAGTATCTTTCGATTTTGATACAGCATCTATTACTTGTGAAATTAAAACTTCATTATTTGATGTTAAAAACCCAGATTTAAAATCATCTTGAAAAAATCCTCTTGCATCAAAATTTTCATTTTTATGTCCTATTGAAAAACCTAAATCTTGATATTTTTGCTCACATTGTTCCCCAATAGTTTGAGATTTTTTGATAAATTTATATCTATAATCTCTAATTACATCAATAATTCCATCTTTTATTGCAGTTTCTACAATAACTTTTATTCTTGCATTTTCAGGTCTTTTTTTAGTCTTTTCAAAAGAGTATCGAACATCTCCCACAACCCTTTGTTTAATTACATTTTGTAAATCAATTAACTCACTTTGTAAGAAAGTTTCTAAAGAGTTAATATAATCTTTTGCATCATTTTTATAATAATTAATATCTTCATTCATTGCTTGGAAAATTCTTGTATTAACAGCTTTTTTTTTATTAAAATCTAAAAGTTCTTTTTCTAATTCATCTTTTGATTTTGAAAGAAGTTGTAATTCATAGTTATAAAAAGAGTTTTGTTTTTCAATAATTTTTTGTAGTTGATTTTTAGCTGATTGAATTACAAGTTCACCTTTTTGAGAGTTTGAACCAAAAAGAGTTTCATTTAAATATTGCTCAATTTCTAAGATACCTGTTTGTTCAAGTGTATAACCAGCATCTATTGCTTCTTTTTCTCGTCCAGTTCTATGTAATAGTGCCATTCTTCCAGAAATTGGAATAAACTTGATGGTTTTTAAAATATAATCAAGTTGAGAATCTTTGTTTTGAGCTTTTAATTGTCGCTCAATTGATGATTTTGTATATTTAATTACTTCATCTAATTGCTCTTTTGAAACAGTATCAGCTCTTGTAATAACAATCAAAAGTTTTGAAATATTTTGATATAAAACAGCATCAATTATAAACTCAACATCTTTTAACGTTGCACTTTGAGATACATTCATAAGATGTAACATCATATCGCATTGGCTTATATATTCTTTTGTAATCTCTTCTCTTTGAATAACAGGGTCATCAAGTCCTGGTGTGTCAACTATTTCAATCCCATCAGATAAAAAATCTAATTTAGAACCTAATTCTACATACTTTACTAAATTACATTTTTTCCCACTTGTAGCTGCTGAGGTATAAGATGATAAATCATTAATATCTATTTCATCAAATCTTGAAGTTGGTCTAATATAATTTTTTAAATCATCTCCAAAGATTTTATTTGTTTCATTTACAAAATCTCTCATAGATTCTAATTGTTCAGCTGATTTTAAAATTCTATCCCATTCTTGAGTATTCCAATAATATACTTTTGCATTATCAGTTGGATTGTGTTTTACAATAGTTAAGTTTGCAGTTTCAGGAACAACGGCACTTCCTAGGATTTCTCTTCCCATTAAAGCATTTAACATTGTAGATTTACCAGCATTCATAACACCTGTAATTCCAATAGAGAATTTTTGAGTATTTAAATAGTTTTTTGTAGTTTTAATCTCTTTCGAAATCTCTTCATTTGTAATGTCTACTTGTAATTGAGATATTAGTTCTTCAATAGTTGCTTTTAATTCTTTAAATGATGATTTTTCTAGTTCCGTATCAACTTTATTGCTAGAAGTTATGGTGTATTCATCTAGTAAATCTAACTCTTTATAATCAAATAAAGATATTAATTTATCATAATTTTGACCATTGATTATGTTTTCACTTTTTAGATATTCAAATGATGAATGTAAAACGGAAATATTTTGTTTTGATTTATTTGTTAATATTGACTTTACTATCATATGTTGTAAATGATTAAGTTCATTTATATTTGAAGGACTTTTAACTTTTAATTGTTGGCATAAAGTTTTGAATGTTGTTAATGGTAAATATTTATCATAGTTCTTTCTTGTCGCACTAATTATTAGAGCATAAATTGTAAATACTTCTTCATTTACTTCTGTTTCAATTGGTTCTAGATCTAAATTTTGTTCAAAAGTTATACCGTGATACAGTAAGAAATAATCATTTGCCAAACTCATTTTATTACTCCATAATTGCCCTAAAATATAAAAAGTTAAATATCACTACTGATATTTAACTTTTTATATTGTTATTAACGAAGGAAAAAATCCTTCGTAATAATTATCTTAGTGCTACTAATTTTCTTCTTAAGTAAGCAATTTTATTTTGTAATGGTAAGTGTTTTGGACAATGGTCTTCACACGCCATTAATGACATACAACCAAAAATTCCATCATCATCACCAATTAATTCATAGAAATCTTCAGCAGTTCTTTTATCATGTGGGTCTACTTCAAATCTTGCAACTCTGTTTAGTCCAACAGGTCCAACAAAATTTGGTCTCATTAATGCAGTTCCACAAGAAGCAACACAAATTCCACACTCAATACATCTATCTAATTCAAAAGTTTGTTCAGCTATTTCTGGCTCAACTCTGTCTTCTAATTTAGTAATATCAGCTTCGTGGTCATTATGAATCCATGATTCAACTCTTTTAGACATTCCATCCATCCATTTACCTGTATTTACAGATAAATCTTTGATTAATTCAAATGCAGGCATAGGCATTAATTGTAATTTACCTGTTGGGTAATTAGCAATTAATGTTCTACAAGCAAGAGTCGGTTTACCATTTACAACCATTCCACAACTTCCACAAATTCCAGCTCGACATACAAAGTCAAAAGATAAATCTGCATCCATCTCTTCTCTAATTTTCATTAATGCAATAAAAAGAGTCATACCTGGAGTTTCTTCTAAATGATAATCCACAAAGTGAGGTTTTGAAACCTTACTTCTTGGATTGAATTTTAAAACTGATATTGTAATATCTCTACCTTTTTCAATACTCATTATAAATCTCCTGCTCTTTCATTTTTTTCTCTATAATTCATAGGTAAATCAAATGGCATTAAGGCATGTTGGATTTCATGTCTATCTTTACCTTCTGCTTGCATTTTTTCTGTAATCTCATCAACTTGTGCTTGTCTTTTTTCTGATAAATCATGTTCTATAATCATACCTTTAGCACCATATCCTCTAAATGCGGGAGGTAATTCCATAGTCATAATATCTAATGCTTCGTAAGAAATTGTTGGAAGAGTTTGATTCTCATCAGGCCAAGAAGTTAGCGTTCTATTTAACCAGTTTGCATCATCTCTTTTTAAGAAGTCTTCTCTATAATGAGCTCCTCTTGATTCTGTTCTTAGTAATGCACCATTAGCAACACAAAGTGCTATTTTTAACATTCTAGGAACTCTATAAGCTTCTTCAAGTTCTGGATTTCCAGCTCTTTCTTTAGATTTAACAGTGATTTTCTTAGTTTTAAGTAATAACTCTTCAAGTTCTTCAACTGCAGCTTTTAAGTTAACACCATCTCTAAAGATTCCAACTTTTTCATCCATTAAGTTTTGCATTCTATTTTTGATTCTAAAAATATCTTCATTTCCAGTATAATCTAAAATATCATTTAAATATTTATCTTCTTTATCTAAAAATCTTTGAACAGTAGATGTAGGAATTGTTACATCATTTGATAAACAATAATCAGCAAAATAGTTTCCAATAATCATACCTGCAACAACTGTTTCAGAAACTGAGTTTCCTCCAAGTCTATTAAATCCATGCATATCCCAGCAAGAAGCTTCACCACAAGCAAATAAACCACTTAATTTTTGAGATTCACCAGTTGGTTTTGTTCTAATTCCACCCATTGAGTAGTGTTGCATTGGTAAAACTGGAGCCCATCCTTTTTTACCTTCATCAGCTGGATCGATACCGTTGAAAATCATACAAATTTCTTGTACATCTCTTAGATTTTTTTCAATATGCTCACGACCAAGAATAGAAATATCTAACCAAACATGGTATCCATAAGGAGAAGGTACACCTTTACCATTTCTAATATGTTCAATCATTCTTCTTGAAACAACGTCTCTTGAAGCTAGTTCTTTTTTCTCTGGCTCATAATCTGGCATAAATCTATGACCATCAACATCTCTTAAGATTCCACCATCTCCTCTACAACCTTCAGTTAATAAAATTCCTGATGGTACAATTGGTGTTGGATGGAATTGAACAGCTTCCATATTTCCTAAAGTTGCAATTCCAGTTTCAAGTGCAATTGCTGCACCAATACCCTCACAAATTACAGCATTTGTAGTTTGTTTAAATACTCTTCCATATCCACCTGTTGCTATACATGTACCTTTTGCAACATAAGCTTCTAATTCACCTGTAATTAAATCTCTTACGATTGCTCCATAACATCTACCATTTTCATGAATAAGTGAAAGTGCTTCTTTTCTATCTCTAATATCAACATTGTGTCTTAATGCTTCATTTGCAACACCAAATAACATAGTGTGACCAGTTGCGTCAGCTGTATAACAAGTTCTCCATTTTTTAGTTCCACCAAAATCTCTTGATGTAATTAATCCATGTCTATCAGCATCTTCTGTAATTGTTGTTTTTTTAGCATTAATAACAGCTTCTCTTGAACCCTCTTTAACTCTTGACCAAGGAACCCCCCAAGCCGCTAATTCTCTAATAGCTTTTGGAGCAGTGTGTACAAACATTCTTGCAACTTCTTGATCACATCCCCAGTCTGAACCTTTTACAGTATCCGCAAAGTGTAAATCTTCATTATCACCATCAGACATTTTTGAGTTACCTAAAGATGCTTGCATACCACCTTGCGCCGCAGCACTATGTGATCTTTTAACAGGAACTAAAGATAAAACGATTGTATTTAAACCTTTTTTTTGTGCAGCAACAGCAGCTCTTAAACCTGCTAATCCTCCACCGATTACTAACGCATCACAGTAATTAATTTTCATTATGCAATTCCCCCAACACTTTTATTTGTAATTTTATATTCTATTACACATGCAGTTGGAATATATTTTTGACCAACTGTTCCATTTGCTGCATTTTCCATTCCAATTTTCATATAAGCTGCAAGTGATGCAAAACCTAATACTAAAAAGAATACTGTTAATGCCCATTTGATTTTTTTAAGCGTTTTTCTAGTATCTTTTGGATTTTCACCATCAAACCATCCCCATTTTACACATAATCTATAAAGACCAATTGTTCCATGGAATTCAACAGCTAATAATAAAAGAATGTATAAAGGCCACATATATTCAGACCAAACTCTATCTGAACTAGCATTTGGTCCAATCGCATCTGCATGAGTCATAATAATATATAAGTGAATAGAACCCATGAAAAACATTGCAAAACCTGTAAAGGCTTGAATAAACCAAAGTTTTGTATCATCGTGATTCATACTTTTAGAGTGAGCTTTCATTACTTGGTATTGTTTAAAATTACTAGGTAATTTTCTCATTCCTAAAGCAGCATGAACAATAAAAATCACAAATACAATAAAAGCAATGATAGAAACAATGATTGGTTGCCCTTCATTGAAAATAAAACTACCTTCAAAGAATTTTGTAATTGTATACATAAAATCTTTGCTAATTAAAATTGACGAGACAAAAAGCATATGTCCCCACATAAATAAAGCTAAGAAACCACCTGTAAAACTTTGCATAAAATCAAGTTTTGCAGGCAATCTACTCTTTCTTCCTTCCTCTGTTTTCCCCAAATAACCTTCTATTAGGTCACTCATTTTCTATCCTTTCTGCGAATTAGATTTTTTTGAATAATAGCAACATAATAGCTTAAATCTACTTCAAATGTCTTTATATTTTTATGAAAAATGATGTTGGAAAAAAGAGAAAATAATCTGAAAAAACCCCTATCAAGGGGTTTCTATAAAGAAGAATTTTATGAAAAAAATTAATTAATAAGAAACGCAGATGTTACTTATTAACACATGCTATTTTATAAATAGTGATTGAACTGCAAATTGAGTTAATTTTATTATTTCATCAATATTCATTGCTGGAATAAAAAATACAATAGCAGAACCAATTCCCCCTAAAAGTGTAATAATTGCAACAAAAGCAATAGCATAAGTTGAAACTCTTTTGTCATTAAATTCTTCACTAATACAAGCTTCTTGTGGAGAATAAAAATACATCATTGCAATTAATTTAAAATAGTAATAAACAGAAATAATAGTTGCAATTATCGCAACAACTGTAAGTCCTATGTATCCAGCATTTATAGCTTCTGTAAATACATATAATTTACCAATAAATCCTATTGTTGATGGAATTCCTGCAAGTGAAAATAAGAATATTGTCATCATTGCTGCTAAAAATGGTCTTTGTTTTGCTAAACCTTTAAAATCATCATAAGTTACTTTTACATTTGTTTCCGAAATAATATGTGAAGCTAATCCAAAAGCTCCCAGAGCTGATAATAAATAAGCAATTAAATAAAACATTGTCGCATATGCTGAATCAATATTGATAATTTGCCCATCTTTGTAACTTAAAGCAATAAATGCTAAAAGTACGTATCCTGTATGTACAATTGAAGATGCTGCTAACATTCTTTTTATAATTTGTTGAGTAATCGCTAACCATGTACCAAATACTAAAGTTAAGACAATAATTATAGTAATAATACCATCCCAAAAATCAATGATTGGAGCAATATAACTTAATATCATTCGTAAGAAAAATGAAAATATAGCAATTTTAAATGTTGATGCCATATAAGCTGTAATAACCATTGGCGCACCTCGATAAACATCAAGAACCCAAGATTGAAATGGAAATGCAGCTATTTTGAATAAGAATGTAAATAAAATTAAAGTTAATCCAATATATACAAGTATCATTTGATCAGAATTAGCAGTTAAAATAAATGTTGATAAGTTAGCTAAATTTGTGCTTTGAGTCGCTCCATAAATTAGAACAACTCCTAAAAGATAAAAAGCACCAATAAATGAACCTAATACTAAATATTTAAAAATAGCTTCAACTCTTTTTGAATCATCACTATTGTATCCCACCATAATATAAATAGAAAAAGAAGCAATTTCAAGTGCAATATAAGCTGTAACTAATTCATTCGCTTGAGCTAAAATCATCATTCCAAATAAAGCAAATAATAAAATAGAAAAAAACTCACCTTTAAAATAACTTCTATGTTGGAAATAATGTTCTCCAATTAATAAAGTTAATAAAGTTCCTGCAATTAATAAGATATTAAAAAAGTTTGAAAAAGTATCAAAAGTTAAAACATTATTTAACAAACTTTCAAATGGTTGCACTGAATAAGAGCTGTTAATGTTGCTTAAAGAAAAACCTAAAGCAATTAATAAAAAGAATGAAGAAATAACTATGAAGTTTTTTACAGTAAATTTTTCATACATGCTCATAAACATAAGTACTAAAGCACCAGCTAATACAGTTAAAGCTGGTATTAAATAGAAAAATTGACTCATTTTGCTACTCCTATATGTAAAATATCATTTAAATAATAAGTTACAGTTGGTTCAAATTTATTCATAAAAATCTCTGGATAAAATCCCATTAAAAATACTAAAACTACCCAAGGAGCTAATCCTATAATTTCTTTTACTTTTAAATCTCTCATTTTAAGTTCAACAGAACCCTCAGGTCTGTTTTGTAAAATTGCTCTTTGAAACATCCATAACATATAAGTAGCTCCAATAATAACAGTTAATGCAGCGATATATCCTAGAGTATGATTGAATTCATATATACCAAAAATTATTAATAATTCTGAAACAAAACCATTAGTTCCAGGAAGTCCAATATTTGCAAATAACATAACCGCAAAAATAAATGTAAAGATAGGCGCTTTTTTTGCAATTCCACCTAAATCTTTTATTGTTTTAAATCCTGTTTGTTCATGCATTAATCCTACAAGTAAAAATAACGCTCCAGTTGCAATTGCATGAGCAATTATTAAATATAAAGACCCATTTATACCATAAGCATTTAAAGAAAAAATACCAGCAGCAATAAAACTTAAATGTGATGCTGATGAATATGCAAACATTCTTTTAATATCATCTTGTATAAGTGCTGCAATTCCAAAGTATACTAAACCAAATAATCCAATAGCTACAAACCAAGTTGAAAACTCAACATAAATTTCTGGAAAAATTGGAATCATAAATCTAACAATTGCATAAACTCCAAGTTTTGCCATTATTGAAGATAATAAAAATACTGCACCAGTTGGAGCATTTTTATATGTTTCCATAATCCAAGTATGAAGTGGAAAAATTGGGATTTTAATGGCAAAAGCTGCTAAAAATGCTAAAAATAACCAAACTTTTGTATCATAAGGAATTGTAGATATTTGCATTAAACTATCATAAGCAAATGACCATTCTCCAAATTGTTTGAAGTGAGCAACACCTAAATATAAAATAGCTATAAACATCAATAATGAACCAGCCATTGTATAAACAGTTACTTTAATTGTAGTAAATACTTTGTCCCCAAATCCGTAAGAGCCAATCATTAAGAAAACAGGTAAAAGCATAACTTCCCAAAAGAAGTAAAAAAGAACAATGTCTAAAGAGAATAAAGTTCCCGTAACACCTGATTGTACTAAAAGCATATTTATCCAATAACCTTTAGTTTTACCTTCCCACAATAATAAATATGCTGTAGGAATTAAAATAGCAATCATCATTAAAATAGTAAGAGAAAATCCATCTAATCCAATATAATAACTTATTCCATAAGTTTCAATCCAAGGAACATTTGTAACAAATTGCATTCCAGCACTTGGAACAAATTCAATATAAATTTTTAACACAAGTGCTAAAATAACGGTAGTAGTTAAAAAAGCAATATTTCTAATAGTATTTACATCTCTTGTTGTAAGCATTAACCCAAGTGCTACAACAGCTGGTAAAAATATAATAAATGAAAGTATATCTGAGCTCATACTATAATCCTAATGTGATATATAAGTAGATAAATACACAAGTCATACCAATTAGCATGAAGGTAGCATAAAATCTAACATTTGCATTTTGTATCATGGCAACTTTTTTACCAATATTTACAAAACCAATAGATGAATTCATAATAAATGCATCTATTATTTTTTCATCAATAACTTTATCTATAAATGTTGATAATTTTTTTGATGATTGAACAAATAAAACATTATAAATCTCATCAATATAAAATTTATTTCCAATTAATCCAGTTTCATCTTCTGGTTTATTTACATTAAAATTAGCATATTTAGAATAAGCTGCCATTATTCCAGTTGCAGCAACAATAACTGATAAAGCCATTAATACATATTCTGTTATATGATCCATATGAATATGTTTTGAATGTAATTGTCCTAACCAAGAGTCCACAAAATGATTTCCTCCAAATATTGTAGGAAGATTTAAGAACCCAGCTCCAATAGCTCCAATTGCTAAAATTAACAATGGAATAGTGATTGTTTTTGATGTATAAACATAATGTTCATCGTGATGATTTGGTGCAACAAAAACTATAAAATACATTCTAAACATATAAAATGCTGTTAAAAATGCTGTAAACATTGCAATTGCCCAAATTAAATATTGCCCCTCTTGAAAAGCAGCTGCTAATATTGCATCTTTTGAAAAGAATCCAGAAAATGGTGGAATTCCTGAAATTGCAATAACACCAATTAAAAATGTTGTTCCAATAATTGGTAAATTTGCTCTATGTTGTGCAATTTTAAAGATATTTTGTTCATGATGAAGTGCCATAATAACACCACCTGCACCCATGAATAACATTGCTTTAAAGAAAGCGTGAGTAAATACATGGAAAAGTCCAGTTGAATAAAAACCAAGTCCAACAGCTATAAACATATATCCTAATTGACTCATAGTTGAATAAGCAAGAATTTTTTTAATATCTGTTTGTCTAGTTGCAATGATTGCAGCAAATAAAGCTGAAAATGCACCAATATAAGCTATAAATATTCCTACTTGTTCGATTCCAATATATAAAAAGTGAAATCTTGCAACCATATAAACCCCAGCTGTAACCATAGTAGCTGCATGAATTAAAGCTGAAATTGGAGTAGGTCCTGCCATTGCATCTGGAAGCCATACATAAAGTGGAACTTGTGCTGATTTTCCCATTGCTCCTACAAATAATAAAAAACCTGATAGAAGTAATAATTCATTAGATACATTACCTAAATTTGCTTCAATAGAATCAAATGATAAATCAACTTGTCCTAAAGCAAAAAATAGTGTTACAACTCCTAGTAAAAAACCAAAATCTCCCACTCTATTTGCAATAAAAGCTTTATTTGCTGCAAGTACATTTTCAGACTTTCCATAATAAAACTTAATTAAAAGGTATGAACAAACTCCAACACCTTCCCAACCAATAAATAAAATAATTGGATTATCAGCTAATACTAAAATTAACATAGAGGCTAAAAATAAGTTAAAATAGGCAAAGAACTTACCATAACCACTATCACCTTTCATATATCCAACAGCATAAATATGAATCAACCAACCAACAAAAGTTACAAACATTGACATAAATATTGAAAGATTATCACCTAAAAAGGCCATTTCAATATTTAATTTATCAACATTAAGCCAAGTAAAAAGTTGTTGTTTAAATATAATTTTTTCATTATACATTCTTAAAAATAAACAAAATGTGATTACAAAAGAGATAAAAGGAGTGATCGTTCCAATTAAAGAAAAATAAATATCAGCTACTTTCGCTTTTTTTATATGATAAAAATAAAGTGAACCACTTATAACTGCACCCAATAATGGTGCTAAGATAATCCATACTAATAGTGGTGTATTCATGATTTCTCACCTTGTGTAAGAGTTGTGAAAATATCTGTATCTAAAGATTTTCTTGATCTATATAATAAGATTATTACTGATAGAAATATTGCAGCTTCAGCAGCAGCGATTGAAATAACCATGATAGTAATAACTTGTGGGTCCATATTAAAATGGTATCTTGCAAATGTAACTAAAAATAGATTTACTCCATTTAACATTAGTTCGATTGACATGTAAATAACAAAGATATTTCTTCTTGAAACTACTCCAATTACCCCAATAGAGAATAACATCATTGAAACAAATGCATAAGATGTTAATGAAATCATAATTGCTCTCCTTTGTTATTGAGTTTTGATTTTCTTTTTTTTGCAAGTACAACAGAACCAATAAGTGCAATTAATAATAAAATAGAAATTAATTCAAAAGCAATAAACCAATTATTATAAAGTTCAATTCCTATTGGTTTTATATCTCCAAAATTTGTGTCACTAATAGTTAAATCTTTTGCAGGTAATTTTGAAACAGCTTTTAGTACAAGTATATTTAATGGAATCATAACAAAAGCACCAAGAACCATAAATTTGTATTTATTTGGTTCTTTTGGCAAATCTTCTTCTTTTATATTTAAGAACATTAATATAAATAAAATTAGAGTCATAATTGCACCAGCATAAACTATAACTTGTACTAAAAATAAAAATGTTGCATTTAATAAAGCAAACATTCCCGCAACACTTAACATTGTAATTAAAATTCCAAGCGCGCTATACATAGGATTTCTATACATAATCATAGCAATTGCTCCACTAATTGCTAAAAATGCTAAAGCAATAAAAACTAAATCAGCCATTGTTCAAATCCTTTGATCTTTCATTTGCCATTAAAGCCTTTTTATCTAATACAAAATCTTCTCTTTTACTAGATGTAAATGAAAAAATCCCAGTATCCATTCTGATTGCATCGCAAGGACATGCTTCTACGCAATAACCACAAAATACACACTCTAAAAGGTCAATTTTAAATTCTTTTGGTCTTTTTTCATCATAACCATCAAATCTTTCTTCTGCTTCAATAAAAATACAATCAGCAGGACATGCTGTTGCACACATAAAACAAGCAACACATTTTTCAGTGTCATTTTCATGTTTTGTAAGTCTATGAACGCCTCTATATCTTTCATTTAAATCAGTTGGCTGAACTTCTGGATAAGCCATTGTTTTTAAATTATCTATATCTTTAAAATTTTTAACAAAATGTTTAAAAGTTGTTTTCATTCCTCCAGCAATTGCGGGAAGATATAATTTATCTTTAAATGATTTACCGTATCTTGGTACTACTTTTATTCCCATTTTAACTTCCTCTTACTACAACAAAGATTGCTGTTATTACAATATTTAAAAGAGCTAATGGAATTAGAACTTTCCAACCTAACATTTGTAATTGGTCATATCTAAATCTCAATACAGTCCATCTAACCCAAATGAAAACAAATGCTATCATAAAGAATTTTACTAAAAAAGTTGCAATTTGAATTACTGCAGTTGCAATATTAACACCGTTTGTTCCAAGTCCTACAACTAAAAAAGAGATTAATACAGCCATTATAGAAATAGCTAAAGCCCAAAATATAAAAGTTAATACTTTTGTCTCTTTTTCTCTTGATTTATTTGAACCAACTGCTTTATTGTTTTTCTTCATCCATTTTGTAAGAAAAAATATTTTTATTGGAAGAAGTATAATAATTGCAAAAATTACATAGTTCATATTCCCTTGAATTGCGTGTGTATCTAACCAAGGAATTTGATAACCACCAAAAAATAAAGTTACAATTATTGCACTAGAAGCACTCATTGCCGAATATTCACCAACTTGAAAAAGTCCAAACCTCATTGCCGAATATTCAGTATGATAACCAGCAACTAATTCAGATTCTCCCTCAGCTAAGTCAAAAGGTGCTCTATTTGTTTCTGCAAATGCACAAATAATAAAAATAATTGCAGCAAGAGGTTGTATAAATATTCCCCACATTGGAATTATTCCAAAATAAGTTCCTGTTTGAGCATTTACAATATCTGTTAAGTGAATTGAACCATAAGATAAAAGCATAGAAATAATTGCTAATCCCATTGCAGCTTCATAAGAAATAACTTGAGCTGAAGCTCTAATTGAACCTAAAAGACCATATTTACTTCCTGATGAATAACCTCCTAGAATTATTCCATAAACAGATAATCCAGCAAATGCTAAAAACCACATTATTCCTAGTTTATTGGGAATAGCTTGCATAAGATTTTCTTTTCCATCAATTATTAAAACATCAGCAAAAGGAATAGCTGCAAAAGTTAAAAAAGAACACAGAAATACAATAACAGGAGCTATTGTAAAGAAAAACTTGTATTTAATATGAGAAGGAGTAAAGTCTTCTTTAAAAATAAGTTTTAACATATCTGCAAAACTTTGAATTACTCCTCCTAATCTAAATGGTCCAATATGACATCTATTTGGTCCACTTCTATCTTGCATAAATGCTGATATTCTTCTTTCCCACCATACAAAAACTGGAGTTAGTCCAACTGCTAAAATAACAGCTATAACTATATTCGCAATTATGATGATTATAGATGAAGTACTCATAGAGTTCCTTTCTCAATCATTGATTTTAAATCTTCTATTATTGTTGTTATAGTTCTCATTGAATTATTTTTATTCATTTTTGATATAACTTTTTGTTTAATTCCAGCACTATTTATATAAGTTCCAGATTTTTCATAAAATGAAGCAACAGGTATTGCAACATTTGAGTGTTCAATAGTTGCACAGTTATGACTAAATAAAGAAATTACTTTTTTGTCTTTTAGTAAACTTGTATTATTATCAAAATAAGTATTTTCTATGATTATTACTAATGAAGTATTATTTAAAGCCATCTCAAAAAATTCTTTTGTTTCATTTATTTCTAACTCTTTAAAAGCATTTCTATTAGCGGTTCTATCCTTTGTTCGTAAATAATCATCTCCAAAATTTTCATCAATTGTATTTGGAGAATAACCAGAAACTTGAATATTTAATTTTGTTGCTAAATTTTTTACATTCAGTATCTCTTCATAAGAAAGATTTGCACTTAATACAAATAATATATTTTTATTTGTGGTAAGTTCTTTGAAAACATTTGTAATAGTATTATCAATAAGTGTTGGAGTATTATTAATAAATGGAATTTCAAATCTATTTTCACTCTCATTTGTATAAGACAATCTACCCTCATCACACATAAACCAACCATTTACAGCTCTATTAACTCTTGGTCTAAATCTAAAAATTTGGTCATCTTTATATTTTTCTTTTCTATGATCAACATAAATATTACATCCTTTTGAACAACCATTGCAAATCGCATCAAAAGTTTCTAAAAACCAAACTCTTTGTTTAAATCTAAAATCTTTATTTGTTAAAGCTCCAACGGGGCAAATATCAATAATATTCATTGCATAAGGATTATTTAATGGTCTACCAGGAAAAGTTCCAATAACTGAATGATCAGCTCTATTGATAACTCCTAATTCATTTGTTTTTGTAATTGTTGAGCAAAATCTTACACATCTTGTACAAAGTACACATCTTTCTTCATCAAGCATTACATTTGAGCCTAAATCAACTCTTTTTCTTGCGTGATTTTTATTTTCAAGATTTACTCTTGATTCATAAAATCCTGATTCCATATAATAGTCTTGAAGTTTACACTCACCTGCTTGATCACAAGTTGGGCAATCAATAGGATGGTTTATAAGTTCAAGTTCAAGAATGTCTCGTCTTACTTTTTCAATGTTCTCACCAATTGTTCTTACAACCATTCCATCTTTTACAGGAGTATCACAGGCAATTTGAGGTCTTTTTTGACCTTCAATTTCAACCATACACATTCTACAATTACCATCTTTACCAAGTGCTTGGTGATAACAAAAATGAGGAATATGTATATTTTCATCTAGCAATTTATCAATTAGCAAACTACCTTTAGTAGCTTGCATTTGCGCTCCATTTACTGTTATATTAATCAATTCACCCATTAATTGTCCCCTTACACTTGTTAAAATTTTTCTTAGTTACCTGTATATAATTGTCTTGGTCTTGCAATTTTATGTTTTGGATCTTGTTTTAATTCTGACCATTGTGCTAACCATCCTGGAGTTCTACCAATAACAAAGATTGGAGTAAACATTTCAACAGGAATTTTAAGTGCAGTTAAAATTACACCTGAATAGAAGTCAATATTTGGATATAAACCTCTTTCTTTGAAATAATCATCACTTAATGCAGCTTGTTCAACAGCATGTGCAATATCAAGTAATTTAGAGTCAAGTTTTAACTCTTCTTTTAGTTTATCTTGTAAACCTTTTAATGTTTCAGCTCTTGGATCTCTATTTTTATAAACTCTGTGACCGAATCCCATTAATCTAAATGGATCATTTTTATCTTTTGCTTTTGCAATATAAGTTGGCACATTTTTAACATCACCAATTAATTTTAATTGATCCATCACTTTTTCATTTGCACCACCATGAGCTGATCCCCATAATGCAGAAATACCAGAAGCAATAGCAACATAAGGGTGAGCTTCAGTAGAACCAACATTTCTTACTGTTGTTGTAGAAGCATTTTGTTCATGGTCAGCATGTAAAGTTAAAATTGCATCAAGTGCATCAATTTCTACTTGTTTGATTTCATCATTTTGCCCATTTCCTAAATATTTCATTCTTCCACCTGGATATGCTCTTAACATATATAAGAAGTTTTCTGTGAAATATCTATTTACATCTGGGTAAATTAATGGAGTACCAATTGAATTTCTATAAGCCATTGCAGCAATTACTGGCATTTTAGCTAGAATTCTTCTTCTCATCATTTTAAAAGCATTTTCATCTTCTAAATGTAAGTGATCTTTATAAAACGCTGAAAGAGCCATTGTTGCTGCTCCCATTGTTGCCATTGGGTGAGCCCCATCTGGTAAAGCATCAAATAATCTAATAATTCCTTCATTTAAAAACGATCTATGTCTAATTTCTAAATCAAAGTTTTTAGAAGCCTCAGGAGTTGGAAGTTTTCCTCTCATTAATAAATAAGAAACATCTAAGAAAGAGTGTTTTCCAGCAAGATCAGTTATATCATAACCTCTATATCTTAACTCTGAGTTTTCACCATCAATAAATGTAATTTTAGATTCACAAGAAGCAGTTGAAGTATAACCAGGGTCATAAGTAAACATTCCAGAATCTTTATAGAATGTAGAAATATCTACAACGCTAGGTCCTCTTGTGCCATCAATAATATTGTATTCAAATGATTTTCCATTTCTGTTATCAGTTAATGTCATTGTATTTTTAGTCATAATTTTCTCCTGTTATTTTAGTTAATTTAGTTTTTAAAATGTATATCAAATTCTTGAGGGAATTTTCTTACAATACTCTCAATAATATCTTTAACTGCTGGTGCAAAAACACAAACAGTTTTTCCATTCATAGTGTTACATACGTCAAGTATCGTATTTAAATCTTCTTTTGAACCTTCACCTTTTAAGATTTTTTTCAAAATCTTATCTATCCAGCCTGTACCCTCTCTACAAGGTGTACATTGACCACAAGATTCGTGGTGATAAAACTCTATCAAATTTTTAGCTACATCAACCATAGATGTATCTTCATCAATAACTATCATTCCTCCTGTACCTAAAGTTGAACCAATATCCCACATAGATTCATAATCTAATACAGCATTTTGAACTTCATCAGCTGTTAAGATTGGACAAGATGAACCTCCTGGAATAATTGCTTTTAATTTTTTCCCTTCAATCATTCCACCACCAAGAATATTTAGAAAATCAATCATCTTATTTCCATAAGCCATTTCATAAACACCTGGGTTTTTAACAGGTCCTGAAATTGCAAATAGCATGGTTCCCGGTGATTTTGGTGTTCCATATTTTGTGTATCCAATAGAACCATTTTCTACAATATTTGGAACACTAGCTATTGTTTCTACATTATTTACAGTTGCTGGATTATCAAAAAACCATTCACACTCTTTTCCTGCTGGTTTAAGTCTAGGATGTCCACGTTTTCCTTCAAGAGACTCAATAAGTGCTGATTTTTCACCGCAAATATAAGCTCCTCCACCTCTGTGAACTGTAATGTCAACTTTAAAATCATATTTATTCATGATTTTATCACCAATAATCCCAGCTTCATAAGCTTCTTTTATTGCTTCATTTAATCTATCAATAAAAAATTTATATTCACCTCTTATATAAATATAAGCGTGATGTGCATTTATTGCATAACAAGTACAAATAATACCTTCAATTAATAAATGCGGGTCATATTGAAAAATTTGTCTATCTTTAAAAGTTCCAGGTTCTGATTCGTCACCATTTACAATTAAATATGCAGGTCGTGGATCATTTTTAGGCATTAATTCCCATTTTGGTCCACAAGCTGCTCCTCCTCCACCTTTTCCTCTTAGACCTGATGCGGTAACTTCAGCTGTAACTTCATTAGGAGTCATAGAAAAAAGTTTATCAATAGAAGAATATCTTCCATTTGCAAGAGCAACTTCTAATTTATGTGAATTTGGAATGTCAAAATTTTTACTTACAATTTTTGTTATCATTTTTTGCACTCCTTAATTAATTCATCAACTTTTTCAATAGTTAATTTTTCATGGTATTGCCCATTTAAAGCAAACATTGGAGCTCCACCACAAGCACCAAGACATTCTACTTCACTTAAATGAAATAAACCATCAGCACTTGTTTGTCCAGCTTCTATTCCTATTGTTTCTTTTATATGTTTTTTGATTTTAGAAGAACCACACAACATACAAGAAAGAGTTTTACATAATTCTATATGATGTTTTCCAATTGGTTTTAAGTTAAACATTGTATAAAAAGTTGCTACTTCATAAACTTGAATAGGAGTTTTTCCCAATTTATCAGCTACATAAATCATAGATTCAGGACTAACCCAAGATTCTTGTTCTTGCACTAACCATAATGCTGGTAACATTACCGAATCAATAACTGGGTATCTACTTACATATTCTTGAAATTTTACTTCATTTTCAGGTGTAAATTTAAAACTGCTCATTATCTATCAAACTCCCCTGCAATAAAATTCATACTTGCCATCGTTATAACAGCATCTGCTAACATTCCACCTTCAACAATTTTTGAAAATGCTGAAAGTGCATAAAAACATGGAGGTCTACATTTAACTTTGTAAGGTCTTCCACTTCCATCACTTACTATAAAAAATCCTAATTCTCCATTTGCAGCTTCTGTTGATGAATAATATTCTCCTTTTGGAACTTTGATTCCTTCAAATGTAAGTTTAAATTGATTCATTAAACCTTCAATATTTCCATAAACATTTTTTTTACTTGGTAATAAAATTCCTGGTGCAATAACATTTATAGGACCAGTTGGAAGTTCATTCATTGCTTGTTTAATAATTCTTATAGATTGTCTCATTTCTTCAAATCTACACATCATTCGATCATAAACATCTCCATGACTTCCTACAACAATATCAAAATCAAAATTTTCATAACCATAATAAGGTTTATCTTTTCTTAAATCATGTGCTATACCAGCAGCTCTTAAATTTGGACCTGTTATTCCATATTGCATTGCAAAATCAGCTTTTATGACACCAACATCTTGTGTTCTATCTAAGAAAATTTTATTATGAGCTATTAAAGATAAAGCATCATTTATTGCTATTTCAGTTTCTTTTAAAAATACAGCCAAATCTTCACTAAATCCATCATATAAATCAAACTCTAAACCACCAATTCTGGTATATGTATTTGTAAGTCTAGCTCCTGTTAATTTTGATAATAAATCATAAGCCATGTCTCTTGGTGCGAATAAGTACCAGAAGTTTGTAAGTCCCCCTAAATCGACCATATTTGCAGCATTACAAACAAGGTGATCAATGATTCTACTTAATTCTCCAATAATTATTCTTATCATTTTAGCTCTTGGAGTTATATCAATATTTAACATCTCTTCAACAGCTTTTGAATAACCAATATTATTTAAAATAGCACTACAATAATTTAATCTATCAGTATAAGGAATAACTTGAGAATAAGTATGATTTTCACATGATTTTTCAAATCCTCTATGTAAATAACCAATTTCTGTTACACAAGCTGTAATCGTTTCACCTTCCATTGCAACAAAATTTCTAATTGTTCCATGTGATGCTGGATGAGATGGTCCAACATTTAAAAGCATTAAATCATTTATATCCTCAGGTGTATAACCTTTTGAAACTAAAAGAGGATTCATTTCATCCATTAAATCTTCTGTATGAGTACAAATTTGTCCTTTTGTAATCTCATAATCTTTTCTAAGAGGGTATCCTATAAACTGATGATGATTTAATAATCTTTTTAAGTTTGGATGACCGTTAAATATTATTCCATATTGGTCATAAGCTTCTCTTTCTGCCCAATTAGCAGCATTATATAAATAACAAATAGAATCTACTTCCAATGTAGAATCGTCTACAAAAGTTTTTACAGAAATTTGATTTTTAAATGAACTATTTCTTAGTATATAAACTACTGCAAACCTTGATGGAGTAGTTTCAGGAAAGGTTAAATAATCAATTACTGTTATATCTAATAAAACTGTGAAATCTTTTTCAGTTTTTAATTTAGAAAGAGTAGATTTAATGTCTTTAGAATCAATTGATAAATCGCATTTAAACATCTAAAATTCCTTTATACTCTTTGATTCTATCTTTTAAAATTGATTCATTATTTGCTTTTTCTTGAATTCTCATGATAGCATCTAGTACAGCTTCAGGACGTGGTGGACAACCAGCTACATATTCATCAACTGGAATGATTTCATCTATTCCTTGTAAAGTTGTATAGTTGTCATAAAATCCACCAGAACAAGCACATGCTCCCATAGAAATAACCCATTTTGGTTCACACATTTGCTCATAAATTTTCTTTAAAATCGGAGCTTGTTTATATGAGATAGTTCCAGCAACAATTAATAAATCAGCTTGTCTTGGAGAAAATCTTACAACTTCTGCTCCAAATCTTGATATATCATATCTTGAACCAGCAACTGCCATAAACTCAATTCCGCAACATGCAGTTCCAAAAACCATTGGCCATAAAGAGTAAGATCTCCCCCAGTTTATAGCATGATCAAGCCTTGTTGTAACAATAGAGTCGCCTAATTTTGATTCAACGCCTAATCCCATGATAATGCCTTTTTCTTATAAAGATAAATTAACCCTGCAAATAATAATCCCATAAATATAAACATTTTAAAAAGTCCAAAATAACCTAATTCTAAAATATTTATAGCCCATGGAAACATAAAAATTATCTCCACATCAAATAATAAAAAGGAAATAGCAACTAAATAAAACTTTACTGAAAATCTAATATTTGTTGTTCCAATAGGGTTTGTAACCCCACTTTCATAGACACTGTTTTTTATTTCAGAATTTTCATTTTTAGGACCAACAAACCTACTAAGTACAAATACACAAGTGAGTATAAGACCGATAGCTACAAAAATAACAGAGGCCAGAATTAGTTCAGTTGACATTTTTCCTCCTATTGATTTTAAATTATGAAACAATTGTACACAAATTTGTAGTACATCATAAAGTTTTCTAGATAATTATATATATTAATCAACATAGTGAGAAAAAATGTAATACTTTGCTATTTTCTTGCTATAAAAACTCTTTAGATAACTGAGATAATGCTATTTCTAGGGCATTTTGACTAAGAGCCAGATTTAATCTAAAGTATTTATTTCCATTGCTACCAAAAGAAACACCATCATTTAAAGCTATTTTTGATTTTGTTAATAATATATCTTTTATTTCGTTATGAGAAAGATTATATTTTGAAAAATCTAACCATAAAAGGTAAGTAGCTTCTGGTTGAAAAAAATTTATTTTTATACCGTTTTTTTCAAAATAATTTTTTATAAACTCTATATTAGATAAAAGATATTTTTTTAATTCTTCTACAAATTTAGCTCCATTATCATAAGCTGCTTTTGTTGCAATGTATCCAAAAAAGTTTATTGATTGAATTTCTCTTTTTTGAGCTACTTTTTTGAATTTATTTAATAAATCTTGATTTTTACTTATTGCATAAGCGCTATTTAAACCTGCAATATTAAAAGTTTTTCCAGCACTATTAAGTGTAATTGTTTGATTTGAAATCTCTTTTGAAATTGAAGCTAGTGGAGTGAATTTTTTGAATGTAATATCTGAATGAATTTCATCTGAAACAATTACAATATTATGTTTGATACAAATATTTGCAAGTTTTTCAAGTTCCTCTTTACTCCAAACACGACCAACTGGATTGTGAGGTGAACAAAGTGCCAAAATTTTTGTTTTAGAAGTTATTTTTTTTTCTAAATCTTCTAAATCCATCGTGTAATAACCATTTTCATCTTTTTTTAGTTCATTTACAACTACTTTTCTATTATTTGCATTTACACATTTAAAAAGTGGAGGATAAATTGGAGTTTGAACAATTACTTCATCATTTTCTTCACTAAAAGCTTCAATACACGCACTATAAGCTGGAACTACGCCATTTATCATATAAATATCTTCTTTATTTATTTGCCAGTTGTGTTGAGTATTTTGCCAGTTTATTATTGATTGATAAATTTCATCACTATCGATACTATACCCATAAAGCGAGTTTTTTGCTGCATTTATAATTGCATCATTTATAAAGCTTGGAGTTTTAAAATCCATATCAGCAACCCAAAGTGGATTTAAGTCTTCATATCCAAAATATTTTTTTAATCCATCATATTTTGCACAGTTAGTATTTTTTCTATTAATCTCTTCATCAAAATTATAAAGCATATTAAAAACCTCTATTATAAACTATTTTTTATTGATAAAATGATATAAGATTTATACTAATTACCTTATTAGAGGTATGATTTGAGGGAAAAATGAAAGAAGCAATTGAACTATTAAAAAAACATGATTTGTTAAAAGTTATTGATGATGAACTTGATATTTATTTAGAAA
Source organism: Aliarcobacter sp. (assembly GCA_028690445.1). Classification (GTDB taxonomy): domain Bacteria; phylum Campylobacterota; class Campylobacteria; order Campylobacterales; family Arcobacteraceae; genus Aliarcobacter. The sequence goes on from JAQVBE010000002.1 coordinate 112,821, forward strand.
TTCCACATATTGCATATATTGAGGTTAAAAAGGAAGATTCAAAAGCAATATTATTTACAAATCCTGTAGATAAAAAAAACAATAAAAAATTTGATATTCCAGTTTTAATGAATGTGTTTTGTAATGAAAAAGCAGTTGAATTATTTATAGGTGATGGGGATAAAATAGGGCGAGAAATAGAGTCTTTATTGAAGATGAAACCACCAACTACTTTTAGTGAAAAACTTTCTACTTTTGGAAAGCTTTTTTCATTAAAAAATGTTGTTCCAAAAAGATTAAAAGGAAAAGGTGAGTGTCAAGAAGTTATAAAATTAGGCTCTGATGCAAAACTTTCAGATTTACCAATTCTTACTACTTGGGAACAAGATGGTGGACCTTTTATTACTATGGGGCAAGTTTATACTACAAGTTTAAATGGTGAATTAAAAAATCTAGGAATGTATAGACTTCAAGTGTATGAAGATAATACTTTAGGACTTCATTGGCAAATTCACAAAGATTCAAATCATTTTTTCCATGAATATAAAAAAGCAGGTAAAAAAATGCCTGTAAGTATTGGAATAGGTGGAGATCCTATGTATATTTGGTGTGGTCAAGCACCACTACCTATTGGTGTTTTTGAACTTATGCTTTATGGTTTTGTGAAAAATAAAAATGCACAGCTTGTAAAATGTATTACAAATGATTTATATGTTCCAAAAGATAATGATTTTATTATTGAAGGATTTGTTGATCCCTCACAAATAAAAATAGAAGGACCATTTGGGGACCATACTGGTTATTACACACTTGAAGAAGAGTATCCATTTATGGAAATCACTGCAATTACAAGTAAAGCAAAACCTACATTTTTAGCAACGGTTGTTGGAAAACCACCTTTAGAAGATAAATATATGGGACATGCAACGGAGAGAATATTTTTACCTCTCTTAAAAACAACTGCTCCTGATTTAATTGATTATTATATGCCTGAAAATGGAGTGTTTCATAATCTAATTATGGCAAAAATAAAAACTTTATATCCAGGTCATGCTTCTCAGATGATGCACGCATTTTGGGGAGTTGGACAAATGAGTTTTGTTAAACATGCTGTTTTTGTAAATGAAGATGCACCTGACCTTACAAATCATCAAGAAGTGGTAAAACATATATTAAATAGAATAAATGTAGATGATATGTTAGTTTCAAAAGGTGTTGTTGATGCTCTTGATCACTCAAGCCCGAAATTTGCAGTTGGTGGAAAACTTGGACTTGATTGTACGGGAGATGAAATAAAAGAGTTAGGAATTACGCTTTTAGAAGATAGTGATTTATTAAGTAAAATGCAAAATATTTCAAATGAAATTAAAGCTTTAAAACAATATTTTCTTGATACAAAAAATCCAATTACAGTAATTTGTGTAGAAAAAAATAGAAATCAAAAATATTTATTTGAAGAATTAAAACCATTATTTGAACATATAAAAATATTGATAATTGTTGATAATGCAAAAAATGACGTAAATAATGAGTATATGCTTGTGTGGAGAGTTTGTAATAACATAGATTCAAATAGAGATTTATTTATCGATGGACACACTATGTGTTTAGATGCAACAGATAAAAATGCCCATGATAATTTTAAACGAAGATGGCCTGATGATGTTGATTGTACAAAAGAGGTAATAAAGTCATTAAGAGAGCGAAAAATTATTGATGTAAGTGATGAATTTATAAAAAAATTCTATTTATAAAAACGAGGAGAAATTCTCCTCGTTTTTAAATAACTGGACGATTTAATCTCATAAAATAAAGTGATGGTAAAGCAAGACCAAAACTAATAGCTCCCAAAATAGATACTGCTTTTAATCCATTTTCAATAAATATTTCTATTAATTCAGGCGTTACTCCATGAGAATTCATATCAACCAAACTTATCATTGCTGCAAATGCAAAAGTTCCTGGAATCATAGGAATAATTGAAGCAACCGTATAAACAGGTCTTGGAATTAAATATTTTCTAGACCAATATAAAGCAATAATTCCTATAAAAGTTGAAGCTATAAATGTTGAAATTTCAATACCAAGCCCTAAATGCAAAAAGACAGTTCTAGTTATATAAGTAATTGCTCCACCAAATGCACAATAAATTAAAGTATGTTTTGGAACATTAAAAACCATAGCAAACCCAACAGAAGCGATACTTGCAAAGATTGCTTCAAGAATCATTTTAATTATTAAATCAGTCATTTACCAACCTTTTATATTTAAAATAGCCATTGCTATGATAATTCCAATTGATGTGGCAATTGTTAGTAAAATTCCTTCCATCCAACGACCCCAACCCATCATTAAATAACCTTTTAGTGCATCTAAAAATGAATTCACAAAAGAAAACCCAGGAGCTAGTAATAAAACACTTGAAGCAAGAGCAATATGTGGAGTTGAACTAATGCCATTTAATTGAGAAATACTTGCAATTAGTGTTGCTACAAATGCTGTAACACCAAAGGCTATAATTAAAACAAATCTTCGTTTTGCTAACTCTTGTCTAACAAACATAGCAGTTGCTGATGCAATTAAAGTTATAAAAAATGCACTCCAATCACCACCTTGTAGATATGAAAAAGAGGCACAAGCTAAACCAACCATTAAAACAACAAGCCATCTGTTGTAATAGTTTGGTTCAATATCTTTTAAAGCTTTTACCAGATAGTTTACATCATATTTTTGTTTTTCTATAATTATTACTATTTTTTGTATTTCACATACAATTGACATATTTATAGGTTTGTGATGAACTCTTCTTGTTGTTGTAACACATTGATTGTCGTGAAGAGTTGTTAAAACTATTGCTGATGGAATTAAAGATATTTCAACAGAATCAATTCCTAAAGCCTTTCCCAGTCTTTGAGCTGTTTGTTCAATTAAAATACTTTCCGCTCCAAATTCTGACATTAAAACAGCAGATTTGATAATCGTTCTAGTGATTAGAGATTGTTTTTGATAATTTAAGTCTTTCATTTTTTCTTTTTTAATATAAATTTGGCGTTATTATATCAGATTTGCGTGTAAAATTTGTGATAATTTAAAAGAGTTTATTGGATATAATCAATACATTAAAGGGATAAATTGAAAAAACTAACGACATATTACACAAATAAAAATATACTTTTTAAAGAGATTAAACAAATAAGTCCAAAAGAGTTAGATTCAAGAAAAAAAATAGATATTTATGCAGCAACAACGGTTGATTCAAAATTTTATGCAATATTTATAGTTGATTCAAAAAGTAGATTTATAAGAAAAAATGCAAATGATTTAATGGAACTTTGTGAAAAATTATCAATATATTTAGAACATAATTTTAAGAAAAAAGAGTTGCTGATTTCAAGTCCATTATGCTCAAAAGCAAAAGAGTATTTAAAACAAAATGATTGGAGTGTTAGAGTTGATTTTATGTGATAAATTAAAAGGTGGAATAAAATGTTGTTAGATGTGTATTCAATGAGAGAAGCTGATAATGTTAAAGATATTTTTAAATATGATAATCCAACTCAAATGTTTAAAAATCGTCTTTTTTATTTAATGAAAGATGAAATGAAAATCATTGAGTTTGTAAAACTATATAAGAATATTACTCTTCATTGTGGTATTTCAAGAAACATTAAAGAAATATATTTAGAAAGCCCAGATGTATTTCAAAGTGATTTTATTAGTGGTTTTGAGAAATTGATAAATAGCCAGAATAGTATAAATTTTTTTTTAGATTTAATAGAACTATTTTTAGTTCAATATAATGGAAATAAACAAACAATACTTAAATCAATAAATAAAATACTACTTCTTGATTCCTTAGGTTATCAAATTGATGAAATAAAAAATCAAGTAATAAGAATTGATTCTTCTCATACTTATCAAGATATTATTAAACCAACTCTTTTATTGTTAAATGATGATAACTTCAGAAATATTGATGATGAATATAGAAAAGCATTTGAAGAGTTAAAAAATGGAAATTATGAAACTGTTTTGGTTGAAGCAAATAGAGCCTTTGAAAGTACAATAAAGATTATTTGTGATTTAAAAGGTTATGGATTACCAAATAGACATACGGCAACTTCATTAATAGCTCATTTAAGACAAAATAATTTTATTACAAATTTTCAAGATGAAAAATTTAATGGATTAGCGAAAACTTTAGAAAGCATTTCAATAACTAGGAATAATCAAGCAGGACATGGACAAGGTAGTCAAACAAGAAATTTATCAGTAATATTTGCAGAGTATGCGCTAAGAGTAACTGCTTCAAATATTTTGCTGTTACTTGGAATTTATAATGAATCTATTTAAAAATAAAAGGTATAAATTTTGATTTTATGTGATATTGGAAATACAACTTATCATTTTTTGATAAAAGAAAAACATAAAAAATATTTTTTAGATGAAAAAGTTCCTAAGTTTGATGAGGAGATTTATTTTGTTTCAGTTAATGAAAAAGCCACTAATCGACTACTCAAAAAAAATCATCACGCAAAAAATATAAATAAACTTCTAAACTTTCAAACTTCATATTTAGGTTTAGGAATTGATAGAGCGGTTGCTTGTTCTTTTCAAGATAATTGTGTGATAGTTGATGCTGGAAGTGCAATAACTGTTGATGTTATGGAAGAGGGCAAACATATTGGTGGATTTATTCTTTTGGGATTGCGAAGATTTATGAAAAGTTATCCAAAAATCTCAAAAAAACTAAAGTTTGAGTTTGAAAAAGAGATAAATTTAGATAAAATACCGCTTTGCACGAAAGATGCTATACAATATGCTATGTTAAAATCTATCATTTTACCAATCAAAGAAGTAAGTTTAAATAAAAATATTATATTCACTGGTGGTGATGGGGAAGTTTTAAGCAAATATTTTGAAAATAGCATATATAAAAAAGATTTAATATTTGAGAATATGAAAAGGATTATTGATGCTAACAATTGCATTGCCTAAGGGAAGAATTGCTGAGGAAACTTTAGATAAATTTGAAAAAGCTTTTGGTGAAAAGTTTATTTTTGAAGATAGAAAACTGATACTTGAAAAAGCGGGATTTAGATTTTTAAATGTTAGAAATCAAGATGTACCAACTTATGTAATGCATGGTGCTGCTGATTTAGGTGTTGTTGGACTGGATGTTCTTGAAGAAAAAGAGTACGACTTAATCAAACTTCTTGATTTACAACTTGGAAAGTGTAAAGTTGCCTTTGGATTAAGAAAGGGCGAAGAGTTAAATTTCAATAAAAGTAAAATCACAATTGCTACAAAACATGAAGTGATTGCAAAAAAGTTTTTTGAACAAAAAGCAATGGCTGTTGAGATTATTAAACTTTATGGTTCTATTGAACTTGCACCTTTGGTTGGACTTTGTGATTGTATTGTTGATATTGTTGAAACGGGTGAAACAATGAAACAAAATGGTCTTGAAGTTGGTCCTACAATCATGGAAAGTAGCGCTCACTTAATTGCAAATAAAAATTCATTTTATGCTAAAAAAGATTTAATTTTAAATTTAAAAGAAAGAATAGAAGCACACATATAATGGGATTAGATTTATACGCAAAAGTTGAGCCTTATTTAGATTTTGAAGAGGAAGTTTACGCTTTACATAAAGAGTTTTTACGATTTGTAATGGTAAACGAACTTGATAATATCATCGATATTGGTTGTGGTCAAGGATATTTTTTAGAGAATCTAAGAGTAAATAAAAAAAAATATTTTGGAATAGATTTAAGTGTTGAACAAATCAAAGTTTGCCAAGAGAAAAATTTAAATGCACAAGCAATAGCTTTAAAAGATGTAAAAGAAAAATTTGATTGCGCAACTGCAATTTTTGATGTTTTAAATTACATTCCAAAAAAAGATTTAAAAGCATTTATTCTTGCGACAAATATTGTCCTAAATCAAGGAGCTTATTTTATTTTTGATGTAAACTCGTATTTTGGGTTTGATGAAGTTGCTCAAGGATGCATTACTATTGATGTTGATGATAAATTTATCGCAATTGATGCAAACTTTGAAGATAATAAACTTCAAACAGATATAACTTTATTTGAAAAGCAAGAAAATGGATTGTTTTCTAAACAAAGGGATTCTATAATCCAAGAATATCATTCAAAAGAATTTTTGATAGAACTTTTAAAAGAATGCAATTTTGAAATAAAAGAGATAAAAGAATTTAATTTACACACGCCTGAAAATGCTGATAAATTAATCTTTATTTGTAAGAAAATAGCCTAACACAAAATATTTAAACTTTTGTGTTAGAGTAATAACACTAAAATACAAAGGTTTAAAATGACATACCCACAATTTTTTGATAATATCCCAAAAATAAAACTGCAAGATGATTTGGCTTCTTTATTAGGAGCATTTGAAGATGGATTTATAGAATATTCATATTTAGATAGCGTAAAAAGTGCAGGGCATTCGTGTCCAACTGTTTTAGGCGCGTATCTTATGGTTCTAGAGGGATTAAAAGCCTTACATGAAAATGAAGTTCCAAAACGAGGAAATATTTTAATTGAATTCAAAGAAAATCAAACAACAGGAGTTGCAGGAGTTATAGGAAGTGTTATGACAAATATCACAGGTTCTACTACAACTAATGGTTTCAAAGGACTTGCTGGAAAATATGATAGAAATCATTTAATGAATTTTGAGAAAAACATAGATGGTGCAAGTGTTAGATTTACAAGACTTGATACACAAAAAAGTGTAGATGTTTTTTATGATGCAAGTAGTATTTCAGCTCATGCTGATATGAACTTTTTAATGCAAAAATCTGTTCAAGGAAGTGCTACAAATGAAGAAAAGCTTGAATTTGGTAAACTTTGGCAACAAAGAGTTGAAGATATTTCAAATAGTGTGAATAAAGTTATAAGAGTAGATATAAAAGAGTAATTCTTTTATATCTATTTTCTCAGATTAATCCGACAGCATCTCTAATAATTTCCATTTTAGCAGCTGCAATTTTTCTAGCTTTTTGCGCTCCAAAAGCTAATATTTCTCTTACTTCTTTTTTATTGTTTAAGTAATATTCTCTTTTTTCTTCATAAGGTGCAAAATATTCATTTATTTTTTCAAGTAAAGTTATTTTAAAATGACCATATCCTTCGCCTGGAGTTTCATATCTTTTTTGTAAATCTTTTAATTCATTTTCATTCATAAATAGTTTACATAAAGTATAGATATTGCAGTTCTCCCACTCTTTTGGCTCATCTAATTCTCTTGAGTCTGTTACTATTCCCATAACTTGTTTTTTTCTTTGTTTTGCTGTTGTGAACATATCAATTGTGTTGTTATATGATTTTGACATTTTTGCTCCATCAGTTCCTGGAACTGTAGCTACCACTTCATCAACTCTTGATTCTGGTAAAACAAAAATCTCTTTTCCATAAGCGTGATTGAATGAAGTTGCAATATCTCTTGTCATCTCAACGTGTTGAATTTGATCTTTTCCTACAGGCACGATATTTGAATCAAACAATAAAATATCAGCAGCCATTAAAACTGGATATGAAAACAGTCCGTGATTTGCTTGAATTCCTCTTGTTGTTTTGTCTTTGTAAGAGTGAGCTCTCTCTAATAGTCCCATAGAAGTGTGATTTGATAATAGCCAGTACAGTTCAAGAACCTCTTTTACATCGTGTTGTACCCAAAATGTTGATTTTTCTGGGTCCATTCCAAGTGCTAAAAAGTTAATTGCTGCTTCATAAGTGTTGTTTTCTAGAGCTTCTTTATCTTTCACCGATGTTAAAGCATGATATGATGCTAAAAATGCAAAAAGTTCACCTTCATTTTGTGACTCTATCATTTTTTTTACCATACCAAAATAGTTTCCTATGTGTATTGTCCCTGATGGTTGAATACCTGATAAAATTCTCAAATCATAATCCTTGTTTTTTTGAAAATATTATATCAAAAGTAACTAAAAGATTAGTATTTTAAAGCCAATAAGAATTAAAACAACTCCACCAAGAAGTTCAGCTTTTGTTTCATATTTATCTCCGCCTTTTTGCCCAATATAAACACCTAAAATACTGAATAAAAAAGTTATTATTCCAATAAGAAATAAAGATAAATAAACATTTAAATCAAAAAGATGTAAAGTAAATCCAGCAGCCATGGCATCAATGCTTGTAGCAATTGCTAAAGTTAATAAAATTTTATTTGATATTTTTGTTATCTCTTCTTCAACATTTTCATTTAAGGCTTCATATATCATTTTTCCACCAATAATTACTAATAATACAAAAGCAATAACGCTATCATAACCTTGAATATATTCTTTTAGTCCAATTCCTCCAAGGTAACCAATAAATGGCATTAATGCTTGAAAAATACCAAAAAATAATCCAGCTTTTAATGCTAAGATTTTTATATCACCTTTATTTTTTATTCCAAGCCCAATAGAAACAGCAAAAGCATCCATACTAAGAGCGAATGATAAGATTATAATTTCTAACATAATTTTCCTTTTAATAAAAGATGGAATTGTAACTAAATATATTAAATATTTAAAAATAAATAAAAAATTAAAAGAGAAATAGAAGATTATGCTTATGACTTTTTAAATGAAACAGGAATAAACTTTATTAAAAGATAGTTATAATCTCTTTATGATACAATTGCAAAAATTAATAAAGGATAATAATGGCAGCTGTAATAGTTGAAAAAGCATGTGGTTGTTTTAGAAATTCAGATTTCGAACAAGAAACACAATTTGATACAATAGATGAAGCATTAGAAAAAGCAAATGAAATGTGTATAATTATGAATGAAGATTTTTGTCATAAACACAAATTTAAAACAGAATATGTTGATGGTAATGTAATTATAAAAATGGAAATGAACGGATAAATTTAACTTATCATCTAATCTCTTTGTAGAGTTTTTTTAGCTACAATGCACAAAAAATAATACAAAGAGCAAAGATGATAGATATAAAACTACTACAAAAAGATTTTGAATATGTTGTAACAGCTTTACAAAAAAAAGGTGTTGACAACGAACTTTTAAATAACCTAAAAACTCTTGCAATTAATACAAAACAAAAAAGACAAGAGATGGAAGATGTAACAGCTGAGCAAAATGTTCTTTCAAAAGAGTTTGGAAGATACAAAAAAGAGAACTTAGATATTACGACACTTCAAGAAAATATAAATAATTTAAAAAATAAAAAACAAGAATTAGAAGAAGAAGTTAGAGTTTTAGAAGAAGAATTAACTTCAATTATTCTAGGTGTTCCAAATATGCCAGATGAAAATGTTCCTTATGGCGCAGATGAAAATGAAAATGTAATTTTAGAAGTTGTTGGGCAAAAACCAACTTTTTCATTTGAACCAAAAGAGCATTGGGATTTAAACAATGGTTGGATTGATTTTGAAAGAGGTGTAAAAATAGCAAAATCAAGATTTGCTGCACTTAGAGGTGATGGAGCAAGATTAGAAAGAGCTTTAATCAACTATATGCTTGATTTTAATAGAGAGCGAGGTTTTAATGAATGGTATGTTCCCTTTATGGCAAACTCAAATACTCTTCAAGGAACTGGGCAACTTCCAAAATTTGCTGATGATTTATTTAAAATTGAAGGTGAAGATTTATATCTAATTCCAACTGCTGAGGTATCTTTAACAAATCTATTTAATGACGAAATTTTGGAAGCAGATGAACTTCCAATGTTACTTACTTCTTATACTCCTTGTTTTAGAAAAGAAGCTGGAAGTGCAGGACGTGATACAAGAGGATTAATTAGACAACATCAATTTGATAAAGTTGAAATGGTTGCAATTACAACTCCTGAGCAATCAGAAGAAGTTTTTCAAAGAATGGTAGCTTGTGCATCTGATTTATTAACTTCTTTAGGTCTTCCTCATCAAAAAATGCAATTATGTACAGGTGATTTAGGATTTAGTGCTTCAAAAACTATTGACTTAGAAGTTTGGTTACCTGGTCAAAATAAATATAGAGAAATTTCATCAATCTCAAATACAAGAGATTTCCAAAGTAGACGAGCAAAAATCAGATATAAAGATGCAAACAAAAAAAATATTTTAACGCATACTTTAAATGGTTCATCTTTAGCTGTTGGAAGAACTCTTGTGGCTATTATGGAAAATTATCAAAATGAAGATGGAAGTGTTAGAATTCCAGAAGTTCTTAAAAAATATATGTAACATAAAATAAAGTAAATAAAAAAGGGAGAAGTTGTCCAACTTCTCCCTCTTTTTGGACTTTAAGTTTTATATAAAAATAGTTTATAAAATATATATAATAAAACTTTTAATTTTTTTGGAAGAAATAAAAAAGAAGCTTTATCTTAAAAAAAATCTTATAGAAACAAAATTTCTTAACTAAGGAGAGTGAAAGTAGACAAAACCTCTTATTTGTAAAATTATACATGCTTAAAACTTAAAGAATGCTATTTTAATGCTACGGTTATAGATAATTATTTAAATTAAAAAAACTACTTTACAAAAACTTTCGTATCATAAATTTTATCATCAATCTTAATTTCAATATAGCCTTTTGAAACATTGTAATGTTTAAAAGTTAATTCTTCTGCAATATAAATCTTTTGTTTATTATAAATAGGAATAGAACTTTCAAAGTAACCTAAAGATTTTCCTATTTTTACTTCAATTTTTTTATTTCTAATTTTACCAAATACAATTATTTTTGAAAAACAAATTCCATTATAATCTTGATCAGTAATTTTCTTATGTTGAATATTCTCACCCGTTCCTTTTTCATGAAAAACTGCTACTGCATAAGATACCTGAATATCAGAATTTGCTGCAAAAAGTGTAAAGCTTATAAAAAGTATAAATATTAGTATTCTCATAAAAAATATTACTATATTTTAGTGTAAATTTGTATAAAAGAGGACTTATATTGATAACTATCAAGGAATTATTTATAATTAAGGGTTATTATTTTAATTATAATTTAAGGAGAAGAAAATGGGTATTCCACAAAATGCAAAACAAATTGAAGTGAATGGTGCAACAGTACCATTTTTTGAAGATGAAGAAGCTTATTATTTTGATTCAAGCTTAACAGGTCCGCCTGAACCAATGGTAAATGCGATGGTTGGGCTACAATTACTTGATGATAAACATAAATTAGTAATGATAAATCACAAGGCTCCAATGGGATTATTTCCTAAAATACAAGATTCATTTAACTATGAAATAGTTGAATTACCTAATGATAAAGTAAAAGTAATTTTTATAAAAAAAACTAATACAAGTGTAAATCTAAATAGTGCAGATAGTTCTTGTAGTGGTTCTGGATGTATGCATTAAAAAATGAATATATCACAACAATTTGCCCCACCATTTAAACTTGTAGGAAGTTTCTTTATTAGTGCTATGATTATGTTTTTTATAAGCATATTATTACTTTTTAATCTTGATATAAATCTGATTCATACGCAAAATAGTTTAGTTTTATCTTGGGTGCATTTGTATTTATTAGGTTTTGTTATGATGAGTATTTTTGCTTCAATGGCACAACTTTTACCAGTAGTTTTAGAAGTTGAACATTTTTCTATTGATTTATATTATGTTGTAAATCCATTACTTTTTATGGGAACTACACTAATATTTATTGGTTTTTATAAATATCCCATGGTTTTATCTTATGGTGGAGTTATTGTTTTTATTTCATTTTTCATTTTTCTATTAGAAAGTTTTTTAACTATTAAAAAAGTAAAAAAATTAAATTTTTTATCAAGTACAGTTTTAGTTGCAAATATATTTTTGTTTTCAGGATTAGTTGTTGCTATTGTTTTATCTTTTGTTTATTCAGGAGTATTATTTCTTAATATAAAAGCTTTGATGTTATCTCATATATATTTAGTTTTTGTGGGGTATTTGGGAATTACGATTATTTCAATGAGTTATATTTTGATTCCAATGTTTTGGCTTTCTCATTCATTTAATAATATATATTTAAAAATAGCATTTTATAAGATTAGTTTTGGTGTTGTTTTAGTTATTTTTAGCCAAATATTTGACCTTTATGTATTTGAATATTTAGGATATTTTGAAGTATTACTTGGATTTATTTTCTTTATTTATCAATTATATTTGATATTTAAAACTAAAGTTAGAAAACAAAAAGATATATATTATAAATATATTGTATTTTCAGTTATAAATTTTATTATCGCTTTAGTTTTAGTTTGTTTTTATTTTGTATTATCAAATGATTATTTATTATTTATTTCTGGATTTATATTTTTATTAGGTTTTTTAACATCAATTATCACAGCTCATTTATATAAAATTATTCCTTTTTTAGTTTGGTTTCATAGATTCTCAAGCTTAGTTGGAAAACAAAAAGTTCCTATGTTGGCTGATATGGTACCTGTAAAAAGTTCAGATTTTGGTTTTGCTTTTTATTCACTTGGGTTTATTCTAAGTTTAATAGCTTTTATTTTTAGTAGTGATATTTTATTTAAATCGGCAGTTAGTTTTTTATTTGTAGGGACATCTTTTATCGTAAAAGATGTTTTTTATATCATAAATTTTAAAGGATAATTTTATGTACACAAAAGAAGAGATTTTTAAAGCAGTTTCAACAGTAAATGACCCAGAAGTTGGCTTTAATCTAGTAGAAATGGGTTTAATTTATGATGCTGTTTGTGATGAAAAAATGAATGTAATTGTTACAATGACGCTAAGTACAAAAGCTTGTCCTTTGCATCAAATGATTTTACAATGGGTTGAAGAGGCAGTTTTAAGAGAACTTGAAAAAGTTGAACATGTTGAGATTGATTTAGTTTGGGAACCAGCTTGGAATATTTCAATGGCGACAGACGAAGTAAAACAAAAACTTTCTTAAGTAAATATAGTTAGATTAATTTTAATCTAACTATAAATAACTCTTCTTGTACTTTCATTTGCATCTTTTTTAAGTTGATCATAAAGTAGTTGATATTTTATCTTTTCATCAAAAGAAATAGGTGTTCTAATTGATTTATATTCAATTAAAACTCCATCTTTGTAAACTCTAGAAACTTCAGCATAAACCCAATAAAAACCTTCATCTTTCCTTTTGTTTTTTACAACTCCACTCCATGAACCATTTATATCTAATTCTTTCCAAAGCTCTTTGAAAATAGATTTTGGCATATCAGGATGTCTTACAATATTGTGAGGTTTTCCTATTAATTCATCAACAGTATAACCTGAGATAAAAGCAAATGTTTCATTTGCATAAGTAATATTACCTTTTAGATCAGTCCTTGAAACTATTAATTCTTCTTTTGGAACAATAGTCTCACATAAAAAATTTCCTGATAAAAATTCCATATTATCTTCCTGTTTTATCAAATGTTCTAGCAAATCCTTCTAAATCTTTTTTCTTTAAGTCACCATTATAAACAATATCAGAAGCACTAATTGTTGGGTCATTTAAAACTTTTGGTACAGCATCTGCATTTTCTAAAACTTCCATGTGAGAACTTAACTCATCTTCACTATATGCCATTTGCATATCAGCACTCATTACATGTGGAATAGATTCAATTACTTTTATTTTTTTTAATTCTTCTTGAACACCTTTTCCTTCAATTGTAATAATGATTCTTCCTAACTCATCATGCATATGATAATCACACACATCACAGTTTTTTAAAGATTCAACAACTTCATTTATATGTTTTGGTAATGTTTTTACAACAATACTTGAAATATTCATTCTATAATCCTTTTAATTTAATTAATTTTATAATAATTTATCTTGTTGTCATCACTTGATACAACAACTTCATTTTCATTTATAAATAAAATATTTGTTAAAGTACTTTTGTTTTGCGTTAATGTATATAAATTTTCTTTTGTGTTTGTATTAAAAACAGTTACATTATTTTCTTCATCACTTGCATATGCCGCTAATTTAGCACTTGGACTTAAAGCAGCACTATATATTAAAAAAGAGGCTTCTTTATAGTATGAGTTTTTCTTGTCTAAAGTATAAATTACGCATCTTCTATCTTGCCCAGCTGTAATAATAATATCATTTTTTATGTCAACTTGAAAAACATTATCAAGATTTAAAGTATCAAACTTTTTTACTTGACTTAAATCTTTAGTATTTATTATAGTTAAAATACCACTTTCATCAGCAACTACGAGTTTTGTTTTATCTTCATTTAATTTGAAGTTTGAGAATTTTGATTGAGATATTTGAGTCTCATTTATAATCTTTTTATTTTTAATATCATAAAGATAAATTTGGTTTGAAAGTAGGGCATAAATGATATGATTTTTATCTATAAATTTAGCATAAGCAATAAATAACCTATCTTTATCTTCTATAATTTTATTTAATTTTCCATCTTTATAAATATCAATATTTCTTCCACCACTTTCACCTTGAGATAAAATCAGTAAATCATTTTCTAAAATATCAACACTATAAATTCTAGCATCGATACTTTCATTCATAAAATCTTTGATTTTTGGAATTTTAATTGAATCAACTTTTTCTTTTCTTTTTAAATCAAAAATATCAACACTAGATGCAGCTGTTGCCACATATAAATGTTCATTTTTTAAAACCAAATCAGTTACTCCACCACTTGCGGTTAAAGAATAGTTTGGAATTAAATCTTTTGCCCAAGAGCTAGATAAATATAAACAAACAGTTAAACATACAAATATAATTTTTCTCATTTATTTTCCTTTAGCTTACAATCTTTATAGCATTTGTAGGGCAAGTTTTTATACAAAATCCACATGAAGTACAAGAGTCATTTATACCTGGTCTAAACATACCTAAAAAATCAATAGCATTATCTAAACATGGGTCTTTACATGAAAAACACATTGTTTTATTCCATGACAAACAAGATAATACATTTATTTCTATTTTTACATCAATCCTTTTTTTCTCTTCAATACTTAAAACTTCATTGGGACAAACTTCTGCACATTTATCACAATAAGTACATCCACTTGATGTAAAATCAAGTTTTGGAGTACAGTCTTCTTGAATAAATATAATATTCTCTTCACAAACGGTAGCACATAAACCTTCACAATCTTTACAGTTTGTAAAGAAAATATCTTCATCTTTAAAGTAAGGAGGTCTTATTATTTTCTCTTGTTTTTCATCTTTTTTAAATGATGAAACAAGAGAACTAAAGAGTTCTCTTCTTTTCATTATTTTTTATTTTTTAAAGTATCTAAATCATCAGTCATAACTTCATTCCAAGTTGAACGACTTTTCCCATCTTTTCTTGTAAAGTTAGATTTGAAAGTATTTTCAACAGCTAAAGCTCCTGTACTTTGAGGAGCATGGCAAGCATTACAATTAAATCTTGCATTAGACATTGTATCTATTGGTTTTATTGAAACTTCATTTTTCATGTTATCAACACCTTTTACAAAATTACCATCACTTTGAAGTGTATCTTTTGGTCTAAAATTAATATAGTGTGATTTTGGAATTGCAGTTGCACCCATTGATTCAGCAACAGCTGCATCATGACAACCAACACACGCATTATTATCAGGTGTAATAGTTAATAATCCCTCAACATCATGAGGAATCATAGGAGGAGCATTTTGGTAAGCTCTTTCTATTTTATATCCACTCATTGGTTGTGAAGTACCATATTTTGTTTCATCAGGAGTAGCCTTGTCTTCTGAATATATGTCAACTTTTCTTAAACCTAACGAATCTTCCGTCACTGTTTTTGGTGCACTTGCAGCAAATAATATTGTTGTTGCTACTGTTATTGCTAAAGCTAATTTACCTAACTTCATTTTTGTTTTCCTTTTTTAAATTTTTTATTGAAAAATTAAGAGCATCATCATCACAAACTTCTACACATCTTCCACAGTTTGTACATTCACCGCTTAACACAGGAATAGAAGTTTTTGTAACCATATGTAAAACTTGATTTTCAGGACAAACTTCTTTACATTTCATACAAGCTGTACAATTATCAGCATTGTGATGCACTCTTATTAAACTAAATCTTCCAACTAGTGAATAAAATCCACCAAGAGGACAAATATGACCACACCAACCATTTTTTAAAACAAATAAATCGAAAAGAAATATTACAAGCATTGCAGCCCAGCCAAATCCTAATCCAAAAATGATTCCTCTATGAATCATAGAAATAGGAGATACTAACTCAAAAGCAGCAATACCCATAAAAAAAGATATTATAAGACTTATTGCTATTACCCAATATCTTATATTTCTTGAAGCTGGTTGTTTTTTTTGGATTTGATTAAATCCAAATTTCCTTCTTAAGTAATTTGCTAAATCTGTAATTATATTTACAGGACAAACCCAAGAACAAAAAGCACGACCTCCAACAATCATATAAAATATAAGAATAAAAAAAGCTCCTAGCAAAATATCAAATGATATAACAGCACCTGCGAAAAACATTTGTAAAACAGCGTATGGATCACTTAATGGAATAGTTTTTGCTACTAATGAAGAACTTAGATTCCCCATTAAAATATTTATTCCATACAAATTTGCAATTACATACAAAACTATAATAGATATTTGAGAGATTCTTCTAGCAATTAGGAATCTATATTTTTTATAAATATTATTTATCATTTTAATAAATCCTCCATATCATTGCTATTATTCAAAGAATTAACTGCACTATCTTTACTTATTTTTGTTTTTGTAGAGGTGCTTGTAGCATTTTCTACTCTTTCTTCATCTTTTTTATCCCATCCTTGTACATAGTGATCTCCAACTTTACCTAAAGCTACGTCTCTTGGAAGTACAAAAATTGCCGCTTTTTGTGTTACACAGGCTTTTTCGCATAATCCACAACCAGTACATACATCTGTATGAACAACAGGTTTTAAAAAGGCGTGTTTTCCAGTTCTTTCATTTTTTGTATATTCAATACTAATAGCATTTCCTAAAAGAGGACAGGCTCTATAACAAGCATCACATTGGATACCCCAAAAAGCAATACATGAACTATCATCAACAACAGCTACTCCCATTTGAGCTTTTGTAATGTCTAATTTCTTTTCTTCATTTTGTACTGATTTTATATTTAATGCACCTGTAGGACAAACAGGAACACATGGGATATCAACACACATATAACAAGGGATTTCCCTTGGAATATAAAATGGTGTTCCAAGAGGTTTATTCTCTCCTGGTTTTGCTAATCTCAAAGTATCAAATGGACAGGCTTCTACGCACATACCACATTTTATACATGTTGCTAAAAAATCATCTTCTTTAAGTGCTGCTGGAGGTCTCAAAATTAATGAAGTAGCTTTTACTTCATTAACGAAAGCACTCCAAGTTAAACCTCCAAGAATTGCTAAGCCAGTGGCTCGTGCAATTGTTAGAAAAAATTTTCTTCTTTCATTCATTGGTAGGTTTTTTTCTGTTTTCATTTTTTCTCTTTATTCTTATGCTTGATAAATTTTTACCGCACATTTTTTAAAGTCAGTTTGACCTGATTGTGGACAAGTCGCATCTAAACAAACTTTATTGATAAATACTTTTTCATCAAACCAAGGTACAAACACTAAACCTCTTGATGGTCTATTTCTTCCTCTTGTTTCAACTCTTGCTTTTACTTTTCCTCGTCTTGACTCAACCCAACATAATGCACCTTGTTTAACACCATATGTAACAGCATCTTCTGGATGCATATAACATAGTGCTTCTGGAACTGCTCTATAAAGTTCTGGAACCCTCATCGTCATTGTTCCTGAATGCCAGTGTTCAAGTACTCTTCCTGTACATAACCAAACTGGATATTCAGTTGTTGGAACTTCTGGTGGATCCATATATGGTCTTGCAAAGATTTTTGCTTTATTTTTTAATGATTTTTTAGTTTCGTCTTTAACACCTAATAAATCACCTTGTGCTAATTCTTTTGCTAGTGTTCCATAGAATGCAAAATCACTATCTGGGCTTGCTTTTTTAGCATAAGGGTCATATTTAGTATTAAATCTCCATTGAGTTTCTTTACCATCAACAACTGGCCATTTTAATCCTCTTACTTTATGATAAGTATCAAAGTCAGCTAAATCGTGTCCATGACCTCTTCCAAATTCAGCGTATTCTTCAAATAAATATTTTTGAATAAAGAATCCATAACCTTTGAACTCTTTCCCATCAGATCCAATAACTTTTCTTGAATCTCCTGAACCATCAGTATTATCATATCCATTTTGAACAGGATCTTTTAAATCTATTTTGTAAGATTTAGCTTTTTTATTTGCAAATAAAATTTCATACATAGTTGTATTTTCATTATATCCCATAGCTTTTGCAGCTGCAATAACATCTGGAAGTTTAATTTCACCTTTTGAACTTAAAAGTGATTGCTCACCCCATAAATCTTTTACAGTAAATCTTTTTGAAAGTTCAACCCATTGCCATGTATCAGACATCGCATCTCCAACTGGAACTACTTGTTGTCTCCAAAGTTGTGTTCTTCTTTCAGCATTTCCATATCCACCCCATTTTTCATAAATCATAGCAGATGGTAAAATTAAGTCAGAAACTTTTGCAGAAATTCCTGGGTATCCATCTGATGTTACGATAAAGTTATCCATTTCTCTTGCTGCTTTAATCCAGTGTGTTGCACTTGCTGTATCTTGATATGGATTACAAACATTTACCCAAGCAAATTTGATATTTCCATCTTCGATGTCTCTATGGATTTTCATAATATGTTGGTGACCTTTTGGATTTAAAGTTCCTTCAGGAATTGCCCATGCCTTTTCAGCAATAACTCTATGTTTTGGATTATCTACCATCATATCAGCAGGTAATCTATGTGCAAATACTCCAACTTCTCTTGCTGTTCCACAAGCACTTGGTTGTCCTGTTAGTGAAAATGCTCCAGAACCTGGTTTTGCTTGTTTATTTAATAAGAAGTGAACATTATACGAAAGTGTATTTACCCATGTTCCTCTTGTATGTTGATTCATTCCCATTGTCCAGAAAGATACAACTTTTCTATCTTTTTCAATATATAAATCAGCTAAAGTTTGAAGTTTTTTCTTAAATTCTTCGATATCTTCATCAGGATTTCCTTTTGAAATTTTTGCTACATAATCAAGTGTATAAGGTTCTAAAGCTTTTTTATACTCTTCAAATGAAATTTCCCAGTGAGCTAAACCTGTATTTTTGTTTACCATTTTATCACCAGCTTTATATCCATAAGGAGCAAGTGCTGGAGCTTCAGTTTCAGATACGATTTTTCCCATTTCTTTAGAAACTGTTTGCATTTCTAAATCAGAATATTTTCCATCTACAATTGATTTTTCATCGCTTCTTCTCATACCATATCCGATATTTACAGGACTTGCTGCAAATACAATATGTTCTTTAACAAAATCCCAATCAATAGCTTCTGGACGGTTATATACAATTTCTCTAGCTATATAATTCCATAAAGCAAGGTCAGTATTTGGTGTAAAAATGATTTCAATATCAGCAATATCAGAAGTTCTATGTCTATATGTTGAAATATTTATAAGTTTTACTTTGTCAGGACTAGATAATTTTCTATCTGTTACCCTTGACCATAAAATAGGGTGCATTTCTGCCATATTTGAACCCCAAGTTACAACTGTATCTGTAAGCTCAATATCATCATAACAACCACTTGGCTCATCAATACCAAAAGTTTGGTAAAAACCAGTAACCGCTGATGCCATACAATGTCTCGCATTTGGATCAATTGCATTTGATCTAAATCCAGCTTTCATCATTTTTTGAGCTGCATATCCTTCCATAATTGTATGTTGTCCAGATGCGAAAACTGCAACCCCTTCAGGACCTTTTTCTTTAAGAGCGATTCTTATGTGTTTTTCCATTTCATCAAAGGCTCTTTTCCAAGAAACAGGAGCAAAATCTGCTTTTTTATCAAATTCACCTTTTGAATTAACTCTTAATAAAGGTTGTTTTAATCTATCTGCACCATACATGATTTTAGCATTAAAATAACCTTTAATACAGTTAAGCCCTCTATTTACAGGAGCTGCAGGATCTCCTTTTACGGCAACAATTTTACCTTCTTTAGTAGCAAGCATAATCCCACACCCAGTTCCACAGAAACGACAAGCTGCCTTGTCCCATCTCCATCCACCTTCAGCTGTGTTTGCTTGTGCTTGTAAATCAGCCGGTACACTCATACCAATTGCTGCTGCTGCACTTGCTGCTGCTGAACTTTTTAGGAAGTCTCTTCTTGAAAGCGACATCTTTTCTCCTTTTTTGAAATATAATTCTTTACTCTGAATTGTAACACTTAAGCCCTTATATATGGTTGACTTGCATCAAGAGCATAAAATCTTCATTAAGGTACAATTTTTACATATAATACAAGAATTGAAGGATGAGTAAATGGGATTTCATAGCTATATAAGAGCAGTTGGTACAGGACCAAAATCAAACAGAGAATTAACAAAGAATGAAACAATAGATGCAATTGAATCTATTTTAAATCAAAGCGTTCATAGTGAACAAATCGCAGCATTTTTATTAGGTTGGCGTGTTAGACTTGAAACTGTTGAAGAACTTGAAACAACACTAGAAGTCTGTAATAAATATATAAAAAGAGTAAAAATACCAAACTCAATAGAACTAGGTTATCCTTTTGATGGAAAAGCTGATAATCCGTATTTATTACCATTGATTTCTAAATATTTGAAAAAATTTGAGTTAAATCTAGTTGTAAGTGGTGATGAAATTCAACCTGCAAAAAAAGGTTTAACAATAAAACAACTTTATGAAAATATAGAATTTGATGATAATATTTTCTATTTTGATAGAGCTGATTATTTCAAAGAATTAAGTGATTTAACAAAAATAAGAAATATTTTAGGACTTAGAACGGCTTTTAACACAATTGAAAAATTATTAAATCCAGGAACTTCTGACTATGCTGTAAATGCAGCTTTTCATAAACCTTATGTTGCAAAATATAATCAAATATTTGGAAACAACTATAAAAACCTAATTATAGTAAAAGGAAATGAAGGAACACCAGAAATTTTCTCAAAATGTAAATATTGGCAAACAATAGATGGAAAAATTAGTGAATACATAATTGACCCTGAATACTTTGGAATAAACTATAAAAAATCAATGCATATAATATCACCTGAAGAGTCACTAAATATGACAAGAAACCCAAGTGATGAATTGGAAAAACTAGCAAAATTAAACGCTGCAATGTTCTTAATCGCAGCTCAAAAAGCAGATGATATTAAAACAGCTTTTGAAATGATTGAATAATAGGTTTTAAATAGTATTAAACAAGACGAGGGGTTAGTTGTTCTTAGGTGGGCTGAATATCAAAAGTTTTTAACAAAAGTTGAATATATCAAAACAGTAAAAGAAGAAAAATACCAAGATGGATTTTTAAAAGATATTTTTGAAAACTGTTTGGGTTATACCCTTGATATGACAGACCCCTCAAACTTTAATCTTGAAAGAGAAAAGAAAAATGAAACAGACGGCAAAAAAGCCGACGGAGTTATTTATGTAGATAAAAAAATTGTTGGTGTAATAGAACTAAAAGCCCAAGATACAAAAAATCTTGATAAGATAGAAGCCCAAGCTTTCAACTATCACGCTTCACATTCAAACTCAAAATATATCATTATTTCAAATTTTAATGAATTTAGATTTTATATAGATAAAAAACAGCTTATGAGAAATTTTTACTTTTTAATCTTGATTATGAAGAGTTTAAAAAACTTCATCTTCTAATCTCTTATGAAAGTATTAAAAATGATATTCCATTAAAATTAAAAGAAAAAACTTCAAACTTTGAACAGAATATTTCAAAAGAATTTTATAAAGATTTTTCAATTTTTAGAAATAGTCTTTTTGAAAATATAGTAAGTAAAAACACAGATATAGAAAAATCAACATTATTAAGACTTACTCAAAAGCTATGTGATAGAATTATTTTTATTCTATTTACTGAGGATAGAGGACTTTTAACTTCAAATACTATAAGTGAAATAAGAAATAGACATAGTCAAGATGGTTTTGGCGATAGGTACCTTTTCCCTTTCTTCATTTTTTGACAAAAACAAATTCCTAAAAAACATAGAAACACGAAACTTGCTTTTGTGCTAAATAAAACTATTATAAAATCTTTAGTTATTAATCAAAAATATTTATATAATTTATTCATAAATTTCAAAGGTAAAAAAATGTGAGAACTTATGATAAATGAAAACGATATAAAGGACAAATTCCCTACAAATCAAATATTAAATGCATTAGAAGACAAAACTCTAAAACCCAAACAAGGATATTTTAAAAAAGCTGGAATAAATTTTGTTGAAGGCTCTACCTATTAAGAGTTAAACTCTCCAAAATTAGCAAAAGCGCCTTCAATACTTGGGATGTTTTTGTAGTGAGTTGAGGTTAGTCTTACATTACTAGTTTTAAGATTACATATTGCAATCCTAAAACTAGAACCCATAAATGGTTCTACAACACAAATAATTTTATCTTCAATCTGTCGTGTTGCATAAATAGTACCTTGCAAATTAGTAAAAAAATATTTAGGATAAGTTAATGGCGTTATTTCAACAATATCAATAGCTTCTTGATTTTCAAGAGTTTGAACTATATCCATAGCATCTTCATAACTCTCAAATTGAATACACCAATCATCAAATTTTTTATTAAAATGTTCTAAATCCTCATCTAGAAAACCACCAACTAAAGATTGTAAAGCAAAAATAGACACAAAAGACACCTTGAATATACATAATTTTGAAAGTTAATTTTAACACATTTAACTTTCAACTCTCTCAAGATTATTTAGCTTCTTCCAAAGTTATAGGAATATGTTTTATACATCTTGCTGTGAAAAATTCTCTACTATAATTTGGAGAAGATAACATATGATTTTCAAGTGTCCATTCATTTGTTTTTTCGATAGTTACACTTTGTGAAACTTTTCTTACGGCTCTATTTTCACATATAATTTTTTCATGGTTATTAAAAGCAGTTTCAACTTCATTAATTCTGTCTATCGTTACAAGATAGTGCATACCAATAAAAATTCCCAAGATTATAGTCATAAGTAATAAAGCTTTTTTCCAAACACCAGCTGGCATAAAACTTCTTGTAGTAACTATGATTGTAACGACCAATATAAAAATAGCAATTGCAAAATATCCAGCTTCTAGTTTTAAAAATAATTCCATTGTATTAATCCTTTTTTAATTTAAATATTTTTCTTCCCAGTTTTTAAATTCATCACAAAAGTATTTAATTCTTACTTTTTTAAATTCTCTTGATGAATAAAGTGGAAGATTTGATTTGTATTCTATCTCTTTTGCTATATTATTTATAACTTCTTGTGTATCTTCTACTGTTTTACCATGAATCATTGTAAATAAGTTATAGTTCCAAGTTGGGTATTTTGGTCTTAAGTAACAATGTGAAACGGCAGAAAATGAAGCTGCGATTTTTCCTATTTCTTCGCCTTTTTCACCTTCTTCTATGTCCCATGCAACCATAGCATTTGCTCCAAAACCTGCGTGTCTATGATTTAATATTGTTGCAAATCTTCTCATAACGCCTGTATCTTGAAATTCATTTAAAACGCTAAAAAATTCATCATAAGAAATATTAAGTTTTTCCACCATTTCTTTAAATGGCTCTTGAGTTATTTCTATATCATTTTGAGCTTCTTTGATTATATTATAGTGATATTCATTTAACTGCATACCTTTAAAATCAGTTTTTGCAACATGCTCTTTTTTCTCTGCTTTATTTGTGGTATCAAGTTTTACAGAGATTTTAAAAAGTTTTAATGTAGGTAAAATAATATAATCTTTTGCCTTTGTAAGTTTTGCTAAAGTGGCAATTGTATCTTCTAAAGTTGATTTAGAATTTGGTGCAATTGCAAGGGTAAACCAAATATTATATTTGTGATTTCTTTCATAGTTATGTGAAATCCCTGGATGAGAATTTAGGATTAAAACTGCATCATCAATATCTTCAGGTGTAATTTCAAAAGCAACTAAAGATGAAGTATATCCTAGCTTTTTTGTATCAAATATTGCTGAAGTTTGTCTTATGATTTTGTTTTCTTTTTCTTCTTTTAAGATTCTTAAAACTTCATCTTCTGTTGTATTTAATTCCTTTGCAATTTCTTCAAAAGGTCGAATAGTAAGTGGAAAGTTTTTTTGAATTCTATATAATATTTGGTCTTTCATTTTTTTGCCCTTAATAAAATTTCAAAAAGTATAACAACTAAAACTTATTTATGCATTGATTTAAAACAACTAAATTACTTGATATGAATTAAGAGTTTTATTTTTTAATTTAAATATAATAAATTTAGTATTACGAAGGGAAAAAAATGAAAAAGAAATTGTTATTATTTGCATTTTTTGCAATGTTTATGTTTTTAGGAATTATGGCTTTAAAAGAAGGAATGCCATCACCGAAAAATGAAAGAGTTTATGCAGTTTTACAAAAACATATGCCTTATACTTTAGAAAAAAGAGTAGGTGGATATTCAATTGTAAGTAATGAAACAGGGATAAAAGAAAAGCCACCTGCAAAAGATTTATTTTTGAGACTAGAGCAACTTGAAAAATTATGGGGTAAAGATTTTTTAAAATTAGAAGATAATACTTTAATAATTTTAGATAAAGATAAAAAAGAAGTTGAAAAAATAGAGTTAAAAACAAAAGAAGAATTAGACTGGGTTAAAAGTTATTTTAGTTTTTAATTGACTAAAATTTAGAGTAAACAGTAGGTTATAATTATTTATTGATTATAATCCACTGTTAAAGATTAGGAGTTTATATGAAAAATAAGTTAAAAGATATATATTTATTTAAAGATTTGTGTGATGATACTTTAGACAGAATAGGCGAATTTACTACTTTTTTAAAATTATCAAAGGATAATGTTTTATTTTATGAAGGAGATGAGCCAAAATATCTTTTCTTGTTAAAAAAAGGTATTGTAAAACTTTATAAAACTTCATCAAATGATAAAGAAATACTTTTAAAATATTTTCATTCAAATGAACTAATAGCTGAAGTTGCAAATTTTGAACAAATTCCATATCCGGCAACTGCACAATCTTTTACAGATACAGAGGTACTAAGAATTGATTTTGGAAGTTTAAAAGATATAATTTATTCAGACCCAAATTTATCTTTTTTGATTCAAACTTCTTTGATAAAAAAAATAAGAAACCTAGAAAATATAGTATCTTTACATGTTGTTTTAGATTCAAAAGAAAGAATAGCAAAATACCTATGCGATCACTCAGAAGAGTTTTTTAACACAAAAAATATTATTGTTGCAGAAATTTTAAATATTTCACCTGAGACACTTTCAAGAATGTTAAGAGTATTTAAAAATGATGGATTAATTGATAATAAAAAGAAAACAGTAGATAAAGAGCGATTAAGCGCTTTATTTTTATAGTGAGGAGTTACTAAAAGGTATTTAGTAACTTTTCAGTATTTATATAAAGTTCTTTAAATTTTTTATTATTTATTTCATATTTCTTTTTTTGTTTATTTGCGTATAACCATGCAAATAGAATAGATAGACCAAATAATCCGTATATTTCCAATTGCCAATTTTTTAATCCTAATAACACAATAAAATACTGAACAGAAAATAATACAAAAAATTCAATTGAAAATATAAAAACTAAAGTTGGACTTTCTTCAAATTTTAAAGTGTACTTTTCGATATCTCTCAAAATATTTAAATTTTTATTTATTTTTTGTATATCACTCTTTTTATTTTCTTCTACTGTATCTATTTTTAGATTTTGGAAATGAATATTACTTATATTATTTTCAATATTCGTTTGCTTATAATTTTCTAATATTTCAGGATTAGAAAAAAGAAGAGATAAAATCTCTTCTTCCTTTAATAATTCTTTATTAGATATTTTTAAACAATCTTGTAGTATAAAATCATAAAGCCCAACATCTTTAATATCATTTGCAACTAACTTTAAATCTATCAACAAAATAAATCCTTTACTTAAATACCATAACTTGATTCTTTATTTTTTGATGGTAAAAATATTCCAATAAGACCTTTTAATCCTATTGACATAATAATATTAAATAAGAATATAATCCAAGCAAGTAAAATCATAGCACCACAAACTCCTGCTAAAATCATCATTAAATCAAATTCTCCATTAAAATACATATGTCGTCTAAGCATACCATCAAGCCCAGCCATTCCCATAAATGCACCCATACCAATACCTCCAATTAAATGTAACCAGAAGTGTGTATTTGCTAATTTTTGACTCCATAATTTTGCATTATTTGTAACATGTGGCCATAATACATAAACTGCTGAATATAAAGTCATATAAAGTCCAACAATAATTGCAATATGAACATGTGCCCCAATAATCCATTGAGTATTATGTAAAACTCTATTCATTGCCATATCCGCTTGAATAATTCCTGCTGGTACTGCTAATCCAAATCCAATTAATCCACCTAAAAGGTATTTTAATTCATTTGTCATTTTAAGAGGTCTAGCTTTCCATAAAGTTACAAGAGTAATAAATAGTGCTAAACCTTGAGTTAGTAATTCAAATGCTGTTACCATTTCACCAGAAATTAGTTTCATCATTTCAGGTTGTCCTTGATCTGCTAATAAGTGATGAGACCAAACCATCCAAGATACAAGTAACTCTAGCATAAGTGCAGCACGTGCCACATTTTCCATGAATAATTTTTGACCAGTAATTAAAGTTGCAAGTAAATACCAAGACCCTGCTACATAAATAAGTACAAGACCATCTGCCACTAAATCAAGTCCCCACCAAAACCAGTTTTTATATAAAAGTGCATCTACTGATTTTACATCTAATGCAAAACCGCCCATGTCTGCAAATAAATAAACCAGAACTAAAACACCTGCACCTAAAATAATAAGTGCATCTAAAAATGTATCAACTGTTCCTCTAAAAATTGCAACAACAGGAAGTGAAAGTGCTGGTTCTTTTGTATATGGTTGTCGTCCAGTTAATTTATATAAAAGATTGAGAATACCGTCAATACCAAAACCAGAAATTAAAAGCTCTCTCATAGTTTTATTTTTATGAACACCAACTCTCGCAAATATAGTTGCATATATATTATAAATAAACCCAAAAGTTCCAAGCATAATAAGTGCAACTCCTAAAATAAATACAATTCCACCAATAGTTTTGAACTGTTGAGTATCAGCAGGAAGTGGCCAATAAAGAGTATAAAGGGGAGCATAATTCCAAGCAAATGCAGCAATCCAAGATAATGCTGTTCCTATTGTAATTAGTAACCAAACCCAATTCGCTAATTTAACACTATATAATGGTTTTTTTGTGAGCATTGGAACTAAGAACATAAATGCACCAAAAACTAGTTGATAAGTTGATCCAAAAATACCAACAATAGGATGTACCGTCATAATTGAAAAATAATGCTCAGGGGAACCATGAACAGGTGGAATAGTAGGAATAACAGCTGCTGTTCTCATAATCATTCCTTCTAAAGCAGCTAATCCATAAAATAAAAATGCCATCACAACAGCTCTTAATGTAACTTTTTGAAGAGCATTTAAATTTGAATGATCAAATTTATTATCAGCTCCATTTATTAAATCACTCATAAAACTCATTTTACACCTCCATTCCGAACAATAGAATCATCACAACCTATAATCTCAACTGCATCTTTAATAAACATATCATTTCCTTTTGGTCCTGAATATTCTGTTGACATTAAGTCATAAATTCCATTATGATTAAATGTCCATAAAATATCATTTTTACTTCCAGGATTAACCTGCATTTGCATTACCATTGAGTTGTCCTTTCTAAACAATCCAAAACCATAAACTAAATCTTCACTTGTAACATCAAATAAAACTTGTTCTCCACAGTTAATAACCATCTTTTCTGTTGGTAAAATAAACATATGTTTTTTTATATTTATATTATAAACCTTATCAGGTGTCATGTCATGACGATTTATATCTTGAGCAACCCAAGGAACAGTATTATAAGTAAAGATATGATGCCCAACTCCCGCAATAACTAAGAAGCCAATAAATCCATAGAAAGAGATTCTTATTAGAGATTTGGCTTTTTCTTGCTTTGTTAAGTTGTAGCCAAACCAAGCAACTACAGAAATAATCAAAGTAGAATAGACTGAATATGCTACCCAATGAAATGACAATAATTCAAGTGAATCATTAAAAGTCATTTTATACTCCTTTTTATCGGAATAATAACCACTATAAAAGTATAAAAAATTGATATAAATCAATATACATTAATAATGTATATTAAATATACAGTAAAATATATACTTAATATTTTTTATACAAATGATTAATTAATTTATGAAAAGATATTTAATATTAAAAAGCTTGATAAAGAAATATTTACTAGGTAATGTGGAAAGAAATAAAAAAAGATTAAAAAAAGAAGAAATAAGCGATTAAATGGTTTATTTAAACCACTTAATCTTATCTCTTAAAGTTACAACTTCTCCAATAACAATGATAGCAGGTGTTGGCATATCTTTTGAAAGCTCAACTATTGTTTCTAAAGTTCCTACAACAACTTCTTGTTCAGGAGTACTTCCTTTTGAAATTACAGCACATGGATAATCTCTTCTTTTCCCAAGGTTCATAAGTTTTCTAGTGATTAGTTTAATATTATGGAATCCCATTAAAAATACGATTGTTTCATCATTTAAGAAAGTTTGCCACTCTATTTGTGATATTTTTTTCTTTGGTGTTTCATGTCCTGTTACTACTCTAAATGAAGTAGTGATTCCTCTATGAGTTACAGGAATTCCAGCGTATGCTGGAACGGCTACTGATGAGCTAATACCTGGAATTATTTCAAACTTTATATCTCTATCAAAAAGATAAATAGCTTCTTCTCCACCTCTTCCAAATACAAAGGGATCACCACCTTTTAATCTTACAACATTTTCATATTTTAACGCAGCTTGATAAATAATTTCATTTATTTCATCTTGAGGAACAGAGTGTTTTCCATCTTGTTTTCCCACATAAATCATCTCACAACCATCTTTTGCCATTTCAAGAATTCCTGGATTTGCGAGTCTATCATAGATGATTATATCAGCTTCTTTTACTACTCTTGCAGCTTTTAGAGTCATTAACTCCATATCACCAGGACCAGCCCCTGTTAAATATACTTTTGCCATAATTATTTTCCATCCTCATATATAAATATTCCTGAAGGTTTTTTAACATTAAATATTTCTCTATTTAAAAACCACTCTTTTGTGTGTATAACTGCAATTTTATTAGTATCATTTACTGATACATAAAGTTGTGGAGAATCTTCTGACCATCTAACGTGCAATACTTTTCCATCAAAATTAAATGTATGAATAATTTCTAAAGTTGTAGTATCAATTATTTGAATAGTTGGGAAATCTTTTCCTGAATATGTAACTGCTAAATATTTTTTATCAGGACTTAAACTTGTAAATACAGGTAATCCTTGTGTTTGAATATTTTTTACAAATTTAAAGTCATTGTCATAAACCATTACTTTATTATCACCAACTGCTGGAACAAATATTTTATCTCCACCAATTGACCAAAAGCCAAAATGAGGAACTTTTAGAACCATTTGTCTATTTTCATCTAAGAAAATATCAATCTTTTTGTATTCCATTTTCTTTAAATCAAGAACACCAAAGAATTTTGAAGTAAAAAATCCAACTATGTATTTTTCATCTTTTATCATAGCATCAAAAGGAAGTTCTCCAGCATCTTTGAACTCTTTAAATAATTTAAAATTGGGTTTGTTTTTACCTTCATTTATATCTTTGTAAACTGAAATTGTGTCATTATCCATTTGTGAGAATATTAGATAATTTTCATATGTTTTAATTCCTACATTTTTAGAACCAGTTTGTATTTTTTCTAAAGGCTTTAAATCTCTATCTAAAATATCAACACTTTTATCATCATAGTTTGCAACTGCAACATAGTTTGCTCCAATTACAAAACCAATTGCTGATTTTGAAGTTTTATATTCTGCTAAAATTTTTTCAGATTCAGGGTCAAATTTTACTACGAAACCATCTCTTGAAATTGCATAACCATCTTTCCCATCAAATTTCACAACACCATGATTCATGTCGTGCATACCTGTTATATTAGTTCTTTTTACACCATTGTAGATTGTTGCTAATGATTCATTTTCTCTTTCAACTACGAAAAATTTTTCCTTTGCACAAACCCAACTACTAGCAATACTTGCAATTAGCAATAAATTTAATAATTTCATTTCCTATCTCCTAGTTTCTTCTAAAGTTAAATAACATGATGGATCTTCTTCCCACAAATCTCCACTAATTGCATATGCACGTGAACGTGAACCACCATTACAAATTTCAATATATTTGCATTGTGAACATCTTCCTTTTATTTGTCGTGGATGTTCTCTCAGTTTATTTAAAATATCATTTGACGTAGAAGTCCAAATCTCATCAAAAGGTGTTTCTAAATAATTTCCAACAACAAAAGGAAAAAATGGGTCTGGTTTTACATTTCCTGCCCAATCCATATTTCCAAGTCTATACCCAGCTGAATTTCCACCCCAAGCTTTTAGTTTTTGCTCTAATGTTTCTACAAAATCTGGATATTCTTTTTTGAATCTATCTAAAAGCATAATTGCATCCATTTCCATATTTCCAGTTACTAAATCAATATTATTTTCATTTTTATAATATTCAAATGCTTTATCAATAATAAATTCAACATATTTTTTTCTTTGTTCTTTTGATATATCTATTTCAAGATTATCTTTTCCCCGTCCAGAATAAACAAGATGAGAGATATATAGTTTATCAACTTTTAGCTCTTCACATAACTCAAACATTGCATAAAAACTATCCTGAGTCTCTTTTGTGATGGTAAATCTAATACCAGCATTTCCACCATGAGCTTGTATTAATTTTATAGCTTCAATAGATTTTTTGTATGCACCTTTTTGACCTCTAAATTGGTCGTGAATTTCTTCAATCCCATCTATTGAAATCCCAATATAATTAAAAGTTTCTATAATTTGATCCACATTTTTAGGACTTACATAAATCCCATTGGTAGATAAATATGTCATTATATTATATTCTTTCATAACTTTAGCAATATCAAATATGTCTTTTCTTAAAAGTGGTTCTCCACCTGAAAAAATAACAAAATTTACACCACCTGCTTTTAGTTTTGAAATAGTTTGTTCAATTTCTTCAAAAGTAAGTGTATCTTTTTCATTTGCATCAGCTTTACTATAACAGTGATGGCAAAGTAAATTACATCTATTTGTAAAATTCCATATCATAATAGAACCATTTAATGTTCTTGATTTTTGATTTTCAAGGGTCGATTTAATCAAATTTGATAATCTAAACATTTCGCTAATCCTTTTTTGATTTGAATGATAGTATAAAATCTGTAATTGCGTCTAGTTGTTCTTGAGATAATTCATCTTTAAAGCTAGGCATTACTGATCTTTTATGACCTAATTGTTTGTACATTGATTTTGGATCAAGGATATGTCCTTGAATCTCTCCGTCAGTTCTTTTATCTGCTATTTGCTGAAATGACGGACCAAAAGCAACTGAAGTTTCATGATGACAGCCCCAACAATATTGTTTAAATATTTTCTCTCCATCTAATGCTGAAGCACTTAACAGATTAAAAGAAAATATTAGTACAAGTGGTATTTTATATTTAATACTCATGTTGTACTCCTTTTTTTAATATAGATAAATCTTAACATAAAGAAAAATCTAAAGGATTGATTGGTGTCAATAAATAATTAATAAAAATGGGTAAAATAAGATATATATTTATTAAGGAAAAGATGATGAAGAAATTCTTATTTTCGATGGCTTGTGTAAGTTTCTTATTTGGAAATGACTATGATGTAGGACTTGATTTTTACAAAAATAAACAGTATCAAAATGCCTATGAATATTTTTTAAAAAGTGCGAATACAGGTAATTCTCAAGCAGCACATAATTTAGCAATTATGTATCATAATGGTGATGGTGTTAAAAAAGATACAACAGAATCAATAAAATGGTTACAAATTGCAAGTGATGCAAAAAATCCTTATGCAATGACACAACTTGGAAATAATTACATGAATGGTTTAGGTGTTCAAAAAGATTATAAAAAAGCAATAGCACTTTTTACAGAAGCTGCACTTTTGGATAATCCACAAGCTGCTTATAATCTTGGATATATGTATACAATCGGAATTGGAGTTCCAATAAATAATGAAACAGGAGCTTCTTGGTATGAAAAAGCTGCATTATCGGGTGATGAAAATGCTCAAATAAATCTAGGATTTATGTATATGTCAGGACAAGGTATTCCAAAAGACATGAAAAAAGCTGCAATGTATATTAAAAAAGCAAAAGACAATGGAAATGAAAAAGCTGCTTCTTTATGGGAACAATTTGAGTTAGAAAAAGAGTTATAGGATTTAAAATGCAAATTATAATGACGTTGGTATTTACAAGTGTTCTTTTAGTATTTATGATTTATCCTGCTATTAAAATTGTTGGTTTTTTAGAAACTAAGATGAATATTAGTGATAAAACATACAATGTCCTAACCGTTGTAATTACAATAATGTTAGCTTTAATTGTTGGGGCTGGATTATATTTTATTTAGTTTTTAAATCTATTGAATATAAAGTATTTAAAAACTCTTCTTTTGAATTAAACTTATAAATAGGGTGAGTTAAATATGACTCATCCTTGTATGATGCAAAAAATATACTTGGAAAGCTTGTTGTATAAAATAACTCTATTGGATATGAAGTCTTATGTTCGACAGTGATTAAGACACTTATAAAATTCTTATTTATATACTCTACATAATTTTGATTTAGAAAATACTGCTTTAAAATCTCATTTGAATTATAACTTTTAGTTGAAGCTATAAAAAGCATTAGGTTTTTTTTCTCTTTTTGTGCTGTAATTAAAGCTTTTTCATAAGAGTGATACCAAGAAATATTATTTGAAAATAGATTTGAAAGAAGTAAGATTAAAATTAAAATTATTTTAAACATAATATAAAAAATACCCATCTAAAAAAGATGGGTATAATTTTTCCTAATTAAGCACCAGGAATAGTTTGTCTGTGTTCAACAGAATAAGTAAATGTAGGAGTAGTTAAGTTGTTAATATATTTAACAAATTTACCACTATCTGATTCATAAATACCGATTCTTCCCGTTGTCCACTCAGAAATCATAGTCCATTTACCATGATTAGCTGGCTCTGCATGTAATAATCTTGGTTGAACAGGATTTTTTACTTTTTCACCTAATTTATCTGTATATTTGATAATTTTATCTTTTCCAATTTGTGGATCAGATTCAGGGAATGTAATTGTTTCATACTGTGTTGCATCCCAAGTTTGTAAAACTTTTTTAGTTTTAGCATCAAGTAATTGACCCTCAGTTTTTCCAACTTTTACAATTTTATCTGCTTCTAAAGTTTCTTTATTAATTAAGTAAACTTCATTATAAGTTTCAGGACTTCCAATTACTGTATCTGCCCAGATATAAGGAGTATCATGTGCAGTTCCTACGAATAATCCACCACCAGAAGTTTCAACTTTTTTAACAATTTCCCAATTTGAATCCCAAATTACAACAGAACCAATGTTCATAGAAACAGTTGCGTGTAATTGTTTTCCCATTTTTTTGTTAAACCAAGAAGATCCTTGACCTGGATGTGGTTTAGATTTTTCACCTGTATAAACTTTTGCAGCTAAATTTTTCTCTTTAAAGTCTACGATACCCATAACATCACTTCCTTGAGAAGCAATCATGTAGTATCTTCCGAAATCCTTACCTTCATCTTCATTTAAGAATGCATCATGTAAAACTTTTCCAATGTTAGGAACATCTCCAACAATTGGGAATCCAGGTTTAGAATAATCAATTAAATATACTCTTCCTGCATCTTTTAATGCCATTGCGAAATAAGGTCCATAAGGAGTATCCGCTAATGATGCAACCCTTGAAGCTTCAATTTGTCCATCAATGTTAATAACAGCAGATGTATCATAAGCTTTTAATGGCTCTAATGTCATCGCATCACATAAAACTGCTCCACCTGGTGTGTAGTTTCCTGCAATTACATATTTTCCATCTGGAGAAACTGCTAATCCTCTTGATTCAAATCCAACTTGTACTGAAGCGATTGCTGGTTGACCAGGTGCTGCAATATCAAACATTGTTAATCTTCCAGATCTAGAAATCGAATATGCATATCTTGGATTTTTCTTATTTGTAACAGTTACGTGAACGGCAAATCCAGCTTTATGTCTAGATAAAACTTTTCCAGTTGTACTATCAATAAAGTCAACTAAAGAAGCATCTCTTTCTGTTGCAAATGTAATGTCAAGAACTGATTTTGTATCAACTGAATTTGGATATTTTTTAGCTAATTCATCTCTATCTGCCAATTTTGTCCAAGTACCTTTGATTTCCTCTAAATTTAATTTAAAGTTAGTGTTATCTTTCCAGTTCATTAACCAGTCAACCATTCCATCAGCATCATCTTTACTAAACATATGTTGCCATTGTGGCATTGCTGTATTAGGAACACCATTCATAATAGAGTCTCTTAATACATGTCTTTCTTTTTTCTTTAATGCATCAGGTCTTAAATCAGAACCAACTCCACCTTGATGAATTGGACCATGACATCCTTGACACTCTTTTTCATATACATTTGCAAAGTTCATTGTTGAACTTCCTGCGTATAAAGAACCTGCTAATACCGAACACGCTGTTAAACTTAAAATTTTTCCAATTTTCATAATGTCTCCCTTGCCTTTTTTTTAATGTAATTTCATACCTTACTACTAATAAATAGTCTCTTTGAACGCAGTTCTACTATCTATATAATTGTGTAAATCAAGAGAAAATCTCTCTTGATTTTTATTTTTGTTCGTCTTCTAATCTTCTTTTCTCTTGTTTATAAATCCAGAACATTGGAAGTACAATAAAAGTATGAAGAAAAATAGTTAATGTTAATGGACCTTGATTTAATATTGCAAAAAAACTAGGTACCAAATCTGTCATTGGTTCAAACATGTTATCTCCTTATCTCTCGTGTCTAGGGCTTTTAGAAGTAGTTAATAAATCTTTAACTAAGTATAAAAATCCAACAAACGTCATAATACCAGTTGCTAATCTCCATCCAAGACCTTGAACAAACCATACCATATCTTGAGATACGAAGAATCCTTCCCAAGTTGCTCCCATTTGAGCTCTTTCAACTAATACTTGACCATATCCTGCAACAGTTAAAGAAATAGTCATACCTAATACTCCAAGAGTAATTAAAGTAATTGCCATTTTAGAAGCAAATGTTGCTTTCATAACTTTAATACCATTTTTACCTTGTACACCCATATAGAACATACCGATTAGAATAGTAGCATAAGCTCCAAAAAATGCTAAGTGACCATGTGCAGATGTAAACTGCGTACCATGTGTATAAATATTTACTTGTGGTAATGTGTGGAAGAATCCCCAAATACCAGCACCTAAGAAGTTACCAAATGCATTAGTAACAAACCAAGCAAATGCAGGTGAATTGTTCATAGTTTTTTCTTCTGTTCCAGCTTTTAAACCAGTTTCTTTTCCCCAGTCATAAATAACGTGAACAAACATAGCAACTAAAGGAACAGGCTCAAGTGCTGAGAATAATGCTCCAATTTCCCACCAGTACTCAGGAGTACCAATCCAGAAATAGTGATGTCCCATACCTAAGATACCAGAACCAAATAACATTGAAACTTCAATCCATAACCACATTTCAACAACTTCTCTTCTAGCACCAATAATTTTGATTAATCCATAAGCTGCTAAACAACCTACAAATACTTCCCATGTAGCTTCAACCCATAAGTGAATTACCCACCACCACCAGTATTGATCCATAGAAATATTATCAGTAAAGAACATACCTGCTAAGTATAAACCAGCAAGTGCAAGAACGTCAGCCATTAATACTGTTACAATTCCTGTTTGTTTACCTTTCATTGCAGTTGCAAAAAGGTTAAATACAAATACTAAAACAACAACAACGATACCAATATCAGCCCATCTTGGAGCTTCAATATATTCTCTACCTTCAGTGATTAACCAAATAGTTGATTCATTAGCAGGTCCAACTTGAACTAGAATAAATACTAGAACAACTACTGTTACAGCAGCAGTTAAAACATAAAATCCTAATTTACCAAGTTTGATTCCAACTGTTTCAATACCTGTTTCATCAGGTAATAAATAGTAAACAGAACCAATCATTGCATATAACATCCATACAACTAAAGCATTAATATGTATCATTCTAGCTATAGAAAAATCAAAGATTTCAAAAAGAAAACTTGGATATAAAAACTGAGTAGCAGCAATAAGACCCATTACTAATTGAGCACCAAACAAAATAGCAGCAACTACGAAATAGTTGATAGCTAATTTTTGAGATTCAAATTTTAAATTATTTGCCATGAATCGCTCCTGTTACACCATCTGTTGACATTCTTGCAAAGTTTCTTGGGAAACCATTTGTATCAATTGATGACATATGTTTTAAAAATGCTACAAGACCCATTGCTTCTTTTTCTGTAATACCAAGATTTGGCATCATTCTTTGATGTGTTGGGAATTGAGACGGATTTTGTAAAAATTTAGACATAGCTTCTTCTTTCGTAGTAGAATTAGTCATACCTAAATATGCTCCATTTGGTCCCCATGCTGGATCTAACCAAGCTTTTGTTAAATCTGGAGCATAATATGCACCATTTCCAAGTAATGTATGACAATCCATACAGTTCTTTGCTTGTGAACCTAATTTTCCTAAATGAAGAAGTTCCGCAGCTTCTTGCTCAGACCAATCATCTCTTCCAAAGAATTTCTCTTTTTCACCAATAACTGGCACCTCATGACCTCTTCTTGTATCCATTTTATAATCAATATTATAATTGATTACTGTTGGACCTGGTACTCTTTTTGTAATACCGTTTTTAAGATCAGCGTCCGTTCCCATACTAATTTGACCCATTGAATCAAATGTTAACCAAATTAATAGTATTGCAGCAAAACCAGTTACCCACGCAGCTGATCTTCTCCAAAAAGGAATACTCGTCCATACTGAAACAACTTTTTTTGACACTTGTTCCTCCTAAAATTTTATTGTTCGTATCTTTGTGCAGACTTAATATTTAAGTAATAATAAAGATGCGGTAAAATTAAATAACACACCATAGTTACCATTAATGCTTTAAGGGTAAAATCATTACTCTGAATCTTGTCTGCAAAATAGTACATACAATATGTTTGCAAAGCCCAAAAAATATATGCAAAAGGCATGTATATTTTTTTTAATCTTTCCATTTTTACTAGCGTATAAATAGCTACGTAAAACAGTCCAAATAGTAAAACAAAAGATGAAGATAAAAATATAGGCAAGAAATCGTCAAGAGCAATTTCTGGTCTAATAATCAAGATTGGTTCCATTTTTTTCTCCTTTTTTTGAAATACCAGAACTATGGAAAAATTTTAGTCTAAACCCAAGGAGAAAAAAATGATATATGTCAATATTAAAAAAGTAAAATTTTTATTTTATTTTACAAGAGTTTAATAATTTATCTAACTCATTTTTAAGTTCTTGTAATTTTTTTGTTGAACTAATTAACTCTTCTTGAGTTTGAATAACTATATCTTCGCTTTTATTTAGTTGTGCGGATATTTCTGCTGAGTTTGTTAGTTCATTAATAATAACATCAAATTCATCTGTAATTTCTTCAAGTTTTATTGAAGCATTTTTCGATTGTTCAACTGCATTTGCTGAATAAATCATTGCAGAATTTATTTTATCAATAAAGCAATTAATCGTATCTGTAGCTTCAACAATCTCTTTTTCTGCTTCAATTTGAATTGGTTCAAGTGGTTTATTTGTAGGATTTTGAACGATTTTCTTAGATAATTCAAAGAATCTTTTTACATTTTCTTCCATTGTTTTTAATTGATTAAAACTATACAATATTAAGAATAAGATTATTAATCCAAAAATATATTGAATGGTTTTTAAATAATCGCTTTTTTCTTCCATATGTGCGGTATACATTGAAACTAAAATATCAACTTCTTTTAGTAATATTGTATTAATTGTATTAATAGAATTAATCGAATTTTTAAACTTTTGTTCCGTTGTATAATCTTTTGAATCAAGTATTTTTTTAAACTCATTTATAGATAAATAAAAATTATTCCACAAAATTTCAACTTTTGAAATTTGTTTTTCAATCCTATCTGTTGGAGCTTTATAAATACCTAATTGATCATTTCCATATTTCAAAGAATTTAGATTATGTATAAATTCTATTGTTGCATTATCTAATTCGTCATATGATAGATTATTATTATGATATATATAAAAAATATTTTTAGATATTTTTTGTGTAAGCATTCTTTGCTTACCAGCTATATTTATAACTTGAGCATCTTTTTTGTTTTTTTCATTTAAGTAAATTGTTGTGATGATTATACTTGTCATTAATATTATGAAAAATATTCCGATTAATTTTATTTTTGTGCTTATTGTATTTGGTTTCATATCCCAATTCCTCTAAAAATAGATACTAAGGCTTCATTATTTGTAATTTTTACAGTTCCAAAATCAACTTGAATAATTTCATTTCTTGATAATCTTTTTAAAACTCTTGATAAAGTTTCTGGTTGAATATGTAGCATAAATGATACTTCTTGTCTTTTTAGTCTATTGAACATTTCTAAATCTTGACTTAACATAAAAGCAACTTTTGCAGTTGCATCAAAAACCAATTCTCTATTTACAATACATTGTAATTGGTGAGTTTTATTTAGTAAAACTTCTAATAATTCCATTGTTAAAATATTTTTTGATAAAAAATATTCTTGAAATTTTTCAAAGTTAATAGATAATACAATTGAATCTTCAATAAATTCTGCATTAGAAAAACAATAAATTTCTTTATTATTAGTGGATGTAAGTTCACTAATCATTGAATTTTTATAAATATGATATAAAAATATTTCATTATTAAACTTATCAACCTTATAAATTTTGATAAGTCCTTCAACTAAAAAAAGCAAATTTTTATTGATATCACTTTCATAGTATAAAATTGATTTATTAGGCTGTTTTGATACAGTTGAAATGGAAGCAATAATGTTAATTTGTTCATCACTTAAGTTATTAAAAAAACTTATTTTTCTAATAATTTTTTGTACAGTCACCTTGAACCTTCATATTGTTTTATTTAAGCTATTGTATATTATGCTTGTAAAAATACTAATTAAAGATATAAAATAAGGTTTAAAATGAGTTTTAAAAAATATATAAAAGCAGTTGGAACAGGTCCTAAGGGAAATAGAGATTTAGAAGAATCTGAAGTAATAGATGCAATTGAGTTAATCTTAGAAAATAAAGTTACACAAGCTCAAATTGGTGCATTTTTAATTGCATGGAGAACAAAACTTGAAACAGATAGTGAATTAATAGCAGCAGTAAAAGCTTTAAAAAAATATATTAAATTTACAAAAATTGAAAATTCGCTAGAACTTGGATACTCTTTTGATGGAAGAGAAAATAATCCATTTTTATTTCCACTTTATGAAAATATCTTAAAAGAATTTCATGAAAAAAATAAAGATATTACACCTTTAAATCTTGTAATCTCAGGAGATTTTCCTCAACCTGCAAAAAAAGGTTTAACAACAAAAGATATCTTTAATTCAATTGACAAAGGTCAATATGTACACTATTTTGATAGGATAGAATACTTAAGAGAGTTAAGTGATTTAACAAAATTAAGAGAAGAATTAGGTTTAAGAACAGTTTTTAATACAATTGAAAAACTTTTAAATCCAGCTTCTAGTGATTTTGGGGTTACAGCTGCTTTTCATAAACCTTATGTAAAAAAATATATTGCAATGTTTAAAGAATATTATAAAGATGTTTTAGTTTTAAAAGGTGCTGAAGGAAGCCCTGAAGTTTTTAGTAATGGTAAGTATTGGAAAGAAGTGGATGGACAAATTATAGAAATCCCATTTTCATTGAGTGATTTTGGTATTAGTTATGATAAAAATTATGAGAATATCTCTTTAGAAGAAGCTTTAGAAATAGTTAAAAATCCAAATAATGAGATTTTAAAACTAGCAAAATTTAATATTGCATTATATTTAGTATTTGCTCAAAGAGTAGATACTCTTGAAGATGCATGGAAAAGGTTAAATTAATTTTACCTTTTAAGCTAGTTTATACTATTCTAAAAGCTATTAAAAATAGGAATAAAATATGCTAATAGATGGATTTGGAAGAAAACATGATTATTTAAGGGTTTCAGTAACAGAAAGATGTAATTTTAGATGTCAATACTGTATGCCAGAAAAACCTTTTTCTTGGGTTCCAAAAGAAAACTTACTTTCGTATGAAGATTTATTTAAATTTATAAAAGCTTCAATTGATGAAGGTATAAAAAAAGTAAGAATAACAGGTGGTGAACCTCTTTTAAGAGAAGGGTTAGACCAATTTGTAAAAATGATATTTGATTATAAAAATGATATAGATTTAGCATTAACAACAAATGGTTTTTTATTGCCAAATGTTGCTCAAAAATTAAAAGATGCAGGACTTAAGAGAATAAATATTTCTCTTGATTCATTAAATGCTGCAACTGCTGCAAAAATTGCTCAAAAAGATGTTTTGGACACAGTTCTTAAAGGAATTCAGGCAGCAGATGATGCAGGACTTAAAATAAAAATAAATTGTGTTCCAATAAAAGGAATAAATGATATTGATTTAATAGAAGTTTTAGATTTTTGTAAGAGTAAAGGATATGTTGTTAGATTTATCGAATTTATGGAAAATAATCATGCAAAAGATGGTGCAAAAGGATTAAATTCTGATGAAATAAAAGCAATAATTGCAACAAAATATCCAGATTTTAAAATAGTTCCAAGAGATAATAGTTCTCCAGCCCAATATTATGATATTGAGGGTGGCTTTCAATTCGGAATAATAGAACCTCATAAAGATGATTTTTGTGCAGCCTGTAATAGAATTAGATTAACAGCTGAAGGTTTTTTAATACCTTGTTTATATTTTGAAGATGCAATGAGCATAAAAGATGCAGTTAGAAATAATAATATTGATGAAGCCGTTGCAATTCTAAAAAAAGTATTAGCTGGTAAACCAGAAAAAAATAAATGGTCAAATCAAGAAGATGATAATAAAATTTCAACAAGAGCTTTTTATCAAACAGGTGGATGAAAACAATTCTTTAAAGTAAAAGTAAAGTAAAGTTTAACTATAATTCACGCTCATTTATTGTAAATGAAAAAAATAACATATACCTATTAGGAGGTCAACATGGCTTTAGATCAGGAAGTAAAAGCAGCTATAGTAGCAAAATACGGGAAAAAAGATGGTGATACTGGTTCATCAGAAGTTCAAATTGCTTTATTAACAGAGCAAATTAAAATATTAACAGAACACTTAAAAGTTTTCAAAAAAGATCATTCTTCAAGATTAGGTCTATTAAAAATGGTTGGTAAAAGAAAAAGATTATTAAAATACTTAAGAAGTAAAAATTATGCTTCATTTATTGAATTAGTAGCTTCTTTAGGAATTAGAGCTAAATAATTTTAGTTTTTTTCCGAAAAAAAGGGTTGTAGCAATGCTACAACCCTTTTTTTTTGCCTAAATATTTCAATTGATTGATTTTAATAACGAATCTTAATAATAGTTCTTGTAGAATAAACAAAAAATATTGGAAATATATAACATGTTATTAACAAAAAAGAGTGAATACGCACTATTATCTTTAATTGCTATTGCAAAGAGTGATGAACCAAAGAATGTAGATGAGTTATCAAGAGAATTAAATATATCAAAATCATTTTTAGCAAAGATTATGCAAAATCTTGCAAAACAAAATTTAGTAATATCTCATAGAGGTGTAAATGGTGGTTTTGCTTTAAATAAATCTTGGGAATTAATTACGATTTTAGAGATTGTTGTTGCTGCTGAAGAAAAAATACCATCTGTATTTGAATGTTCTCCTTCTGCTGATAATTGTCCAAATCAAGTGGCAATGCTTTGCACCATTTGGCCTTTATTAAATAATTTACAAATAAGAATCAATGATTTTTTAGAAAAGTTAACATTAAAAGATATTGCTTAATGAAGTTATTTCATATTTCTCATACAGATTTAGATGGATATGGATGCCAATTAATTACAAAAGAGTATTTTAAAGAAGGTTTTTTCTACAATGCAAATTATGGTTTAGAAGTAAAATTAAGTATAAAAAAAGTTTTAGAGCAAGTTCTAGAATATAAAGAAGATGATATTCTTATATTAATAAGTGATTTGAACTTAACTTTTCAAGAAGCAAAAGATCTAGATAATGATGTAGATAAACTTCTAAAAAATGGCTACAAGATAAAACTTCAACTCTTAGACCATCATATAAGTGGTAAAAAAAGTGCTGAAACCTTTTCCTGGTATTATTTAGATGACAAAAGATGTGCTACAAAAATAGTTTATGATTATATGTTTGAAGAATATGAAGGTTTTGATTACAATACAAGTGATTGGTTAAAACCCTTGGTAGATGCAATTAATGCTGTTGATATTTGGCTTGAAAATGAAGTGAAAAACTTTGAGTTTGGGAAAGTCTTAATGTCTATGATTACAAAGGTACGAGAAATAAATAATATTTTATTTGCAGATTTAAATAGAGATTTTAGATGTCATTTACTAAAACAAGCAGCTAAATATTTAGATGAGGTAGATGGGCATATAAAATTAGATAATGATGTCCACTTTATGAAAAAAGATTTCCTAAAATTAAGCAATAAAGATAATACTTTAGATAATTTATCTGCAACTTATCTTGTAAAAACTTTAGTTGATGTAAAAGATGATTTAACAGTTACTTACAAAGGACATAAAGGATTATTAACTTATTGTTTAGGTTCGATTTCAATTCCGGCAAATGCTTTTTTACGAGCAAATCCTGAATATGATTTTTTTATTGATATAAATAAAAAAGGTAATGCTTCTTTTCGTGCTGATGGAAAAGTTGATGTTGCGTTAATGGCTGCAAAACTAGCAAATGGCGGTGGACATGTAAATGCAAGTGGTGGGAAATTTGATGATTTTAAAGAAGTTATTGATTTTTATGAAGTTAAAACTTACATACAAAAGAAGCTAGATAAAATCTAGTTTATTCTTTTTTTAGCATACTTTTAAATAATTTATTTATAATAGAGTAATTTATTATAAAGGATATAAAATGGAGTGTGAATTCCCAACTGTAAACTCAAAAAGTGAAGAAATAATAGAAATTTTTAAAAATACAAAAACAATAGCAATAGCTGGTTTATCGCCAGATACTTCAAAAGCTTCAAATATTGTAGCAGCTTATTTACAAAGTGTAGGATTTAAAATAGTTCCTGTTTATCCAAAAGAAGATATAATTTTAGGAGAAAAAGTTTATAGAACTATTTCAGAAATCCCTTTTAAAATTGATATGGTTGATATTTTTAGAAAACC
Organism: Aliarcobacter sp.; assembly: GCA_028690445.1. Lineage (GTDB taxonomy): Bacteria > Campylobacterota > Campylobacteria > Campylobacterales > Arcobacteraceae > Aliarcobacter. The sequence continues at coordinate 156,530 of JAQVBE010000002.1, forward strand.
AGATGCAATAGCTGAGATTGTTGATGAAGCTATAAAAAGAGGTGATGTTGATACTGTATGGTTTCAATTAGGTCTTGTAAATAACGAAGCAGCAGCAAAGGCAAAAGAAGCCAGATTGAAAGTAGTACAAAATAAATGTACAAAAATAGAACATAGAAATTTATTTTAAATAGTTTCTTTTGATGTGTTGTTTCTTAAAACAAGTTTAGCAACACATCCACTTTTCCCATCATCTCTATTAACAAGAGTTATTTTTGCTCTTAATGCATCAGCTGCATTTTTAGCTAAAAATAAACCTAATCCAACTCCACTTTGATTGCCTATTCTTTTAAATGGAGCAAATAAATCTACATTTTCTGGTATTCCTATACCTTCATCTGTTACAGTGATAATTATTTTTTCTTTTGTTTTTTTTAATCTAATTGCGATTGATTTTTCATTTGGTGTAAATTTAATAGCATTTTGAACAAAGTTTTGTAATATTTGATTAAATAAAGTTAGTTGAAGAGAAGTGTTTAAATGATTTACATTTGAAAAGAAAGTAATAATAATATTTTTTTGAGCACTTAACATTCTATAATCATTTGTCTTTTTCTTTATATATTCAACTAAATCAAGATTTACAGTTTGTTCAAATTGTGCTCCTTCTGTTCTTCCTATATCCAAAATTGAAGAAATCATTTTATTCATTTCATCAATTTGTTTTATGGTTAAATTTAGAACTTCCTCATATTGTTCAACTTCTCTTTTCTTTTTTAAAGTTACTTCAGTTTTTAATTTCATAACAGCAAGTGGAGTTTTAAGTTCATGTGCTGCCCCAATAAAGAGCTCTTTTTTGAACTTTACATAAGTTTCAATTCTATTTGTTAATGTATTTATAGAGTTTGCAAGGGAATGAAATTCTATAGGTAAATCTTTTTTATCAATTTGTGTTAAGGAATTTTCATCCATATTTGATAATTTTTTATTGATTTGAAGAATAGGTTTTAAAAGAGATTTTGAAACAAACAAAGAATAAACCAGCATTAAAATAAAACCAGGAATTGCTAAAACAAAGAGATTTTTAAATATTACAGAGTATAAAAGTTCTCGTTCAAAACTTATATTTTTATCAATTTCTAAAAAAAGTTTATTTTCTAAATCAAAAGGATAAAGAAGTTTTATAAAATAATCATCATGTTTCTGATAGTTTAAAAATTTATAGTTTTTTAACTGTATATTTTCAACTAGGTTAATAGTTATATTATCATTTTCAACAGGAATAAAACTATTTGTTGAAAGAGAAGATTTGTAAAGTTGTTCAGCATGGATTAACATATTTTTTTGAATATCGTCATAAACTGTACTTCTAGCATATTCATAAAATATAAATGAGAGAGTAATAATGAAAAGAGAGGTAGCTATAATCAGTTTAGTATAAAACTGTTTATAAATACTTTTACTTTCCACCATTTATTTTAAAGCCTAATTATTTAGCTTTAGGGTCTTCAATTTTGTTTGGGTAGCAGAATCTATAACCTCTTCTTCTGATTGTTTCAATAGTAGAGATATTTAATGGTTTATCCATTTTTTGTCTAATTTGATTAATCGCAACTTCAATTACATTTGGAGTAACTAATTCAGGTTCTTCCCAAATTGCATCAAGTAATTGTTCTTTTGAAACAATTTGATCTCTATGTCTTGCTAAGTGTGTTAATACTTCAAAAGGTTTCCCTTTTAATTCGATTTCTTCACCAGCATATTCGATTTTTTCTTCATCAGGATTAATAATTAAATCATCAATTTCTATGATATTTGTTCCACCAAATCTAAGTCTTGCTTCGATTCTAGCTAGTAAAATATCAAAATCAAATGGTTTTTTAATAAAGTCATCAGCACCTGATTTTAATGCTTCAATCTCACTTTCTTTATCATCTCTAGCTGAGATAATAACAACAGCTGTTCTTGAACTTCTGTTTTTAACTAATTTACATAGCTCTATCCCGTCACCATCTGGTAACATCCAATCTGTTAATACTAAATCATAGTTTCTAATGTCGATAAAGTATTCTGCATCTTTATAATTTTCAGCAGTATCTACTTGATATCCAAAGTCTGAAAGACCTTCTTGTAGTGTTCTATTTAGTGTAATTTCATCTTCAATAATTAAAATTCTCATTATTATTCCTTAAATTTAAGTTAAGTTTAAATTTTGACGGAATTGTATCATAAAAATTACGAAATTTAAAGTGTTTTTAAGCTAAATTTTAAAATTTATAAAACAGGAATTTATAAAACTAAAATATTATATAGAAGTAGCTATTTTTTAGTGATAAATCAACTGTTTATTAACTATGAATTGATAAAATATGTAAAATATAAAATCCCAAGGAAAATTATGAAAAGAATAGTAACAAGTTTAGTTGCATCAATAGTTTTAGTAACTGTTTTAAATGCAAATGATTATGGTTCAGTTGATGGTGATGCAATTACAAAACAAGACATTGCAATGATTTTACAAGATCCAAGAATAGATTTTGATAAATTACCTGATCCTTCAAAAAAACAAGTAATTGAACAAATTGTTAATAAAAAATTAATTGCAAAAAATGCAATTAAAAATGGAATTGAAAAAGACCCTCAATATGTTGAAGCAATGAACGGAATCAAAGAAGATTTAGCTCTTCAAGTTTGGCAAAAAAATGAAGTTGATAAATTAAAATTTACAGATCAAGATAAAAAGGATTTCTTTGAAAAAAATAAAGATAAATTTGTAATGCCTGAAATTTTAGAATCAAGACATATTTTAGTAAAAACAGAAGCTGAAGCAAAAGCTATTATTATAGAACTTGATAAATCAGCAAAAAAAGAGGACAAATTTGCTGAACTTGCAAAAACTAAATCAGCTGATGCAACTGCACAAAATGGTGGATATTTAGGAAAAGTTCCTGCTGATAAATTAGTTCCCGAATTTACAGCTGCTGCAAAAGCATTAGCTAAAAATACATATTCTAAAACGCCTGTGAAAACTGAATTTGGTTATCATATAATTTTCTTAAAAGACAAAACAGCTCCAAAAGCATTAACTTACTCTGAAGTTGAACCAAAAATTTCTCAAATTTTAGTTGGAAATGCTTTTAGTAAAAAAATAAAAGAATTAACTGATGAATTAAAAAAAGATGCAAAAATAGTTATTAAATAAGGGAATAAAATGGGTGTATTAGATGTTGTAAAACCAGGAGTTTTAACTGGAAGTGAAGCAAAAAAACTTTTTGCTTATGCAAAAGAGAATAATTTTGCAATTCCAGCTGTAAATGTAGTTGGAACAGATTCTGTAAATGCTGTTTTAGAAGTAGCAGCAAAAGTTAATTCACCAATTATTATTCAATTTTCAAATGGTGGTGCAGGTTTTTATGCGGGAAAAGGCTTAAAAACTCCAAATGCAGCAGTTCTTGGTGGAATTAGCGGTGCAAATCATGTTCATACTATGGCAGAAGCTTATGGAATTCCTGTAATTTTACATACAGACCATGCTGCTAAAAAACTTTTACCATGGATTAATGGATTATTAGATGCTGGTAAAGCTCATTTTGAAAAAACTGGCCGACCTTTATTTACTTCTCATATGCTTGATTTAAGTGAAGAGCCTTTAGAAGAAAATATCGAAATTTGTGTTGAGTATTTCAGAAAAATGAATGCACTTGATATGATGCTTGAAATTGAACTTGGAATCACAGGTGGGGAAGAAGATGGTGTTGACAACTCTGATGTTGACAATGCTTTACTTTATACACAGCCAGTTGAAGTTTGTTATGCATATGAAAAATTAAGCCAAGTTGGTGAGAATTTTACAATAGCTGCAAGTTTTGGAAATGTTCATGGTGTTTATAAGCCAGGAAATGTTGTATTAAGTCCAAAAATTTTAGATAACTCTCAAAAGTATATTCAAGAAAAACTAGGAACTTCTGCTCAACCTGTGAATTTTGTATTCCATGGTGGTTCAGGTTCTTTACTTGAAGAAATTAGAGAAGCTATTACTTACGGTGTTATTAAAATGAATATTGACACAGATACTCAATGGGCAACTTGGGATGGAGTAAGAGCTTATGAAGCTAAATATCATGGATATTTACAAGGTCAAATCGGAAACCCAGAAGGTGCTGATAAACCTAATAAAAATTATTACGACCCAAGAAAATGGATTCGAGCTGGGCAAGAAACTATGATTGCTAGGCTTGAGGTTGCATTTTCTGATTTATGTGCTTTAAATAAAAATTAATTAAAATAAAAAGGGCGAATAATTTGATTATTTGTCCTTTCTTTGAATAGATATTTATATTAAAATTATATAATACATGTTCAAAGGAAAATCCAATGAACATAACTCTAAATAAAAAAACATCAATAAGAAAACTTTAAGAGTTGAGATAATTATCTTAAATAAAATTAAAGATTTGACTCAAAAAGAGCAAGAATTACTAAATAATATTAATTTTCATAAAAAATCTTTTAACACTTATTTTGATATAAAAAATAGTAAATTATATGTTTCTTGTTTAAAATTAAAAGATGAAAATAGATATTACTCAAAGTAAAAAAGAGTTAAAAATCCAGACAATTATTGGGGTTAGTTTTAGGCAATTATGAATTTTTAAAATACAAATCTGCAACAAATGAGGAGAAAATAAAAGATATAGAAATCTGTACAAATGTATCTTCTAAAACAAAAGATGTGCTAGAAGAAAATTTGGAAAAAGCTTTAATTATTTGCAATAGTGTGAATTTCACAAGAGATATTGTAAACAGTTCACATGAAGACTATTATCCTCAAATCATGGTAGATGATGCTATAAAAATTGCTCAAAATAATAAAAATATTGAGTACAAGATTTTTGGTGAAGATTATTTAAAAGAAAAGAGTATGCATGCTATGTTGAGTGTTGGAATTGCATCACCACATGAGAGTAAATTGATTCATCTAACATATAAAACTAAAAATCCAATAGCATAAATTGTATTAGTTGGAAAAGGTGTAACTTATGACACTAGTGGAATGAGTTTAAAGCGTGGTGATGGAATGGTCTCCAAGCAGGAGCTGCGACTATTTTGGGTGTTATTCAAGCTCTTGGCACTCTTAATTTACCTTTTGAAATTCATGGAATCATTGGCGCAGTTGAAAATATAATTGGTGGCAATGCTTATAAACCAGGTGATGTATTAAAAGCCTCAAATGGAAAACAATTGAAGTTACAAATACAGACGCAGAAGGACGATTGGTTTTAGCTGATTGTTTACATTATGTCCAAGAGAATATAGAAGAGTTTGATTATATTTTTGATTTAGCAACATTAACGAGGGCTAGTATTGGAGCATTTGGTGGATATACAACTGCTGTTATGGGATATAGTGAAAAATTAAAAAAGAAGATTTTAAAGGCTTCTAAAGAATCAGGAGAATTAGTAGGATTTTTACCTTTTAATGACTATTTAGAAAAACTACTTGAAAGTCAAATAGCTGATTTTGTAAATACAAGTCCTAATAAAAATGGAGCAGCAATTACAGCATCACTATTTTTAAGTAAATTTATAAAGAGCAAAAATAAGAAAAAATGGCTTTATTTTGATATAGCGGGACCTTTTTATAGAAAAGAAGTTTGGGCTTATCCCTCTTATGGAGCAACTGGTGTTGTTAGATTACTTCTTAAATTTATGGAAGATTTGAAAAAATAGTTATTTCAAAATTTATCTTTATTGTATTTTCGAAATTATTCAGGTCTTTCAATCATATAACCACTTCCTCTGATATTTTTAATAAAATCCTCTTTTAAAACGGTTTTTACTCTATTAACTTCTGCTCTAATTGTTGCATTATCAATATAATCATCATTCCAAACATAGGTTCTGAACATATCATATTGCACAACTAAACTTCTATTTAATGCCAAAAGTTCGATGATTTGAAGTTGTCGTTTTGGTAAAATGTGTGGTTCATTATTAAATAAAAGTGTCATATTCTCTGAATCAAAACTATAATGTTTTGATAATCTTTTGTGTCTTTGGGGAACAATTCTTGTTTTTAGAATTTTATTTATTCGTAAAGTTAGCTCTTTTAGGTGAAATGGTTTTTTCAAATAATCAAAACAACCCAAATCAAAAGCCCTTGAAATCTCTTCTATATCAATAAGTGCTGAAATATAAATAGTTGGAATCATTCTTTTTTGTTCATGCATTTTTTCTAAAATAGTAAAACCATCAACATCAGGAAGATTTATATCCAAAATCAATAAATCAAATCTCTCTTTTTCCAAAATATCCAAAGATTCTGCACCAGTTTTTGCATTTTTTATTACATGTCCAGTAGATGTTATATATTCTGTTATCATCTCATTTAACATAATATCGTCTTCAACTAATAAAATTTTCATAATATTCCTTTAAATGTGTATGTAAATGAAGCCCAATTTTCACCTGATTCTAGTTTTATTCCTACATTTTCTTCACTACAAATTCTTTTTACTAAATTTAATCCAAGTCCAAAACCATCCTTTGAAACCTCTTCTCTATAATACTCTTCAAATATCTTTTGTGGGTCTAAAATCTGAGCTGAACGGCTTTCGATTATAAAATCGCAATTATTATTGTGAAGTTCTAGTTTTACATTTATAATCTCATTTTCAAGAGTATATTTGATGGCATTTGTAAGATTATTATCTACAATTCTTTGAAGTTTTATTTCATTGAAATTTATAATAATCTTGTTTTTGTTTGTTTGGAATTTGAATTTTGATTTAAATTTCAAAGCTGAAGTTGCAAAAAATTCAACTCTACTTCTTACAAAATCAACTAAATCAATTTTATGTGTAGCTTGATTTACTTGGTCTTTTTTCACTAAATAACTCAAATCATCGTAAATACTAAAGATATTTTTCATGGCAACTTCAATATTTGATAGATATTTGTTTTTTCCATGTTCCATTTCAAACATCTCAATATTTCCCATAATAATTGAAAGGGGAGTATTTGTTTCATGAACAGCGTGTTTTAAAAACTGTTTTTGTGAAGCTATTAAATTTTGAGCATAAATATTTCCATTTTCAAGCTCTTTTGATTGTTCATTATAATCACTTGAAGATTGTTGTATTAGGTGGGTTAAAGCTTGAAGACTTTTTGCATGGTCACTTAATATTGTATCTTCGTCTGGAACAATAGGTTGTGCTTCATAATCCACATCATCTTTTTCACTTAAAGCTAAAATAGTTAAAGTTTGATTTAAAAGTTCATTTGTTCCGCTATTGTGATAAAACTCTCCATAGGTAAAAAATCCAGCAGTTGGAGCTATTTTTGAAAAAGGTTTTATTTCAACATTTATTAAATCAGGCATATATCTTCGTCTTGCCATACAAGCATAGATAAAAAATGTTTCTGTATCTTTTATACAACATTTTGAAAACAGAGATTTAAGAGGATTACTCATAATAAGTTCAACATTTCCAAATCCAAGTTTTACCACATCACCTTTGTGAAGATTTCCTGCAAAACTCAAACTTCCATCTTCATGTTTTGCAATAACAGCCCTTGCAATTGGAATATTGTTTTTTTGTATTATTAAAGGAAATTCAATTCCCGTTGCAGGAAGTGATTTCGCCACATATTCACCTAAATATTTTTCATAAAAATCCAAAGGTGTTAATCCAGAGATTTTATAAACTCTATTTCCTTCCACTTCATCAATAGTATGTTCAATTCCAATTGGCGACCAATTGAAGTTATAAGAATTACAAACTTTTAGAGTTTTAGAATTAAGTGAAACACCAACCGCTCCACTTGTTAATATTTTATTTTGGCAAGAGATAAATGTTTGAGTAAAGTGAGCATTATCTCCAGCCATTCCACCACTTATTATAATTTGATTATTAATAGAACTAATTCCATTTAAAAACTCTTCACCATTTGTTTTTGCCCCATCTGTAAAAGTAATTAAAAGTTTTGTATCTTCATTACATAAAAGAGTTGCTAACTTTGTCCCATTTGTAAAAGAGTTTTTTTCATTTACATAGGCTATTTTTAAAGTAGTTTTATCAAACACACTAATTGTGATTATTGTATTTAATGTAGTAATCTTATCATTGTTGATTTCTCCATCCGTTGAAGAACCTATACAAATAGCATTTGGTAACTCTTTAGTGATTTCATTTAATATATTTTTTAAGATATTTTTTTTCTCCCCACAAAATATCTGAATTAATATATTTTTTTCATCTTTGAATGTAGCAAAATCAATTATAGAACCTAAGGGTTCATTATTTATTGTGTAATTAAATGTTTTCATAAAAAAATTGTAGCAGATAATTTGAAAAAATCATAGAAAAAATTAGCTTTAAAAAGCCCAAATTATCGTAATTTGTAACAAAAAATAGCACCGCTATACTCATGCTATACTAGGGCTTTATTCACGCTATAAATCTCATGTAGAATTTCACTAAGCGAAAAAGAAAAGTTAATAAATTTAACAAATTTTTCCAAGATAAATTATAAAAAAAGGATACAAAAATGATTTACACAAGACTTACATATAAACCTCAATATGAGAATTTCATTGGTGGAGAATGGGTTGCTCCAATTAGTGGTGAGTATTTTGACAATATTTCTCCAGTTGATGGAAAACTATTAACTAGAATTCCAAGATCAAATGAAAAAGATTGTGAAGCTGCTATTTTAGCTGCAAATAAAGCATTTCAATCATTTAAACATACTTCAGTTCTTGAAAGAAGTACATTATTAAATAGAATTGCAGATGCAATTGAAGCAAATTTAGAAAATATTGCAATTGCTGAAACTTTAGATAATGGAAAAACTGTAAGAGAAACATTAGCAGCTGACGTTCCTTTAGTTGTGGATCATTTTAGATATTTTGCATCAGTTATTCGTGCAGAATCTGGAACAGTTTCAGATTTAGATGAAAATACAATTTCTCAAGAAATTCATGAACCATATGGTGTTGTTGCTCAAATTATCCCTTGGAATTTCCCATTATTAATGGCTGCATGGAAATTAGCTCCTGCATTAGCTGCTGGAAATTGTATTGTTATGAAACCAGCAAGTGCAACGCCAATGTCAATTTTAATTATGATGGAAACAATCCAATCAGTATTACCAAAAGGTGTTATTAATATTATTAATGGTGCAGGTGGAAAAATTGGTAAATATTTATCTACTCATGAATTAGTTAAAAAAGTAGGATTCACAGGTGAAACTACAACTGGTCAATTAATTATGCAATACGCAACTGAAAATATTATTCCTTCAACATTAGAACTTGGTGGAAAATCACCAAATATCTTCTTAGAATCAATTATGGACGCGGATGATGAATTCTTTGATAAAGCAATTGAAGGTTTAGTATTATTTGCATTTAACTCAGGAGAAGTTTGTACTTGTCCTTCAAGAGCATTAATTCAAGAGTCAATTTATGAACCATTTATGGCAAGAGTACTTGAAAGAGTAAAAGCTATTAAATTAGGAAATCCATTAGATACTGAAAATATGATGGGAGCTCAATGTTCTTTAAATCAAAAAGAAAAAATTATGGAATATATTAAAATTGGTAAAGAAGAGGGTGCTGAATTATTAATTGGTGGAGATGTTTATGAATCTGAAACTAATCCAGATGGTTTTTATATTCAACCAACATTATTCAAAGGTCATAACAAAATGAGAATTTTCCAAGAAGAGATTTTTGGTCCAGTTCTAGCTGTTACAACTTTTAAAGATGAAGATGAAGCATTAGCAATTGCAAATGATACAATTTATGGTTTAGGTTCAGGTGTTTGGTCAAGAGATGCTCATCAACTACATAAATTCTCAAGAGGAATTGAAGCAGGAAGAGTTTGGGTAAATTGTTATCATATGTATCCATCTCATGCATCATTTGGTGGATATAAAAAATCAGGAATTGGAAGAGAAACTCATATGATGATGTTAAACTCTTATAGACACACAAAAAATATTTTAACTTCATACAGTAAAAATAAATTAGGTTTCTTTTAGGATTTAGTAGAATTTAAATCTTTTCAGTCAATAAAAAACCCATAGAACGTTCTCCTCTATGGGGTTTTTACCGTTAAGGATAAAAAATGTCAATACAAAGATTAGATGTAACCCCAGCTGCTGCTTTGGTTATTGAGAAGTTAAAAGAGTTGCATGGTGAATTAGTTTTTAACCAAAGTGGAGGTTGTTGTGATGGAACTGCTCCTATGTGTTATGAAAAAGGCGATTTTTATGTTCCTAGCCGAAATGTAAAAATGGGTGAAATTTGCGGGTGTGAATTTTTTATAGATAAAGACCAATATGAATACTTTAAACACTCTTTTATAACAATAGATGTAAGAGAGGAAAAAGCTGCTTTTGGAAACTCTTTTTCATTAGAGATAGATTTAGGTTATCAGTTTATTACAAAATCAAGAATATTTACAGATGAAGAGTATAAACAGTTATTAGAAGAAGAAAAAATAGATTAAAAAAAAGGGGAAAGAGTAAAACTCTTTCCCCTTTTTTTAATAGTAAAGCTAAAATTATAAAGCTGTAACGTTTTCTGCTTGTAAACCTTTTTCACCTTGACCAACTTCAAAAGTTACTTTTTGACCGTCATTTAATGAAACTCTTCCATAACCAGAATTGTTGATGTTTCTATAATGTACGAATACATCTTTTCCACCATTTTCTTGCTCGATAAAACCATAACCTTTTTCGCTATTAAACCATTTTACTGTTCCGTTTACTAATGTTGCCATTGTAACTCCTTTTCTTTTTTGTTAAAATATACTTCATTTCTAAAGTGTTGAAGATATAAAATTGAGAATTCTTTAGATTGAGTGTACTTAAAACTAGCGTTACAAGAAAAACATAAACTATAGATGAACCCTAAACCATCTTTCAATAGAGAAATTATAGCACAAAAATCAAAAAAAATACTTTTTTATTAAAAAAAAACAATAATTTGTAAAAATACTTACTTTTTAGCTTCTTCATTAGTAACTAAAGCTAGGTTTTTTAGGTCATATTTTTGCAATAAATCTAATATTTTCACTACTCTTTCATATTCAACTTTTTTGTCAATTCTCACAACTACGGCTTTCTCTTTGTTCTTTATAGCTTTTAGATTGTCTTCTAAAGATGCAAAAGATACTTCAATACCTTTAATAGCTAATTTATTTTTACTAAGTTCAATAAAAATTTGTTCATCATCTATTTTCATCTCTTTTGCACTTGATATTGGCAAATCTAAGATAAGGGCTAGTTCTTCTTTCTTAAAAACAGAAGTTACTATGAAAAAAATAAGAAGAATAAAAATAACATCAATAACAGGTGTTAAATCTAAACCTAAGGATTCTCTTCTTTTCATCTTAGTTATTTCCAACTAACTCTTTTTTTGCTTCTAGCTCGATATTGTCAATCATTGCAATAAAGTGATTGTAAGCAATTTGATGAGGAATTGCTACAATAATCCCTGCAATTGTAGTGATTAATGCGATTCCAATTCCATTTGAAAAAATAGTTGGATCACCTAATCCTTTTACTGTAATTTCTTCAAAAGACATATAAACTCCAATAACTGTTCCTAAAAGACCTAATAAAGGAGAAATAATAGCAATATTTTTTATAACAGTAAGTCCAGAATCTAGCTTTTTTACTTCATATTCAATTTGTGCAGAAATTGATGTCTTTTGAGTTATTTTTGTTTTTATATCAGTAAGTATTTTACTTTTTCTAGGAAGTGTGAAAGATTTCCATAAAATTATAGTAAATCCAATTATATTTAGCATAATTAAAATATAAACAATAATTCCACCCTTATCTATATAATTCATTAAATTCATATTAGCCCCAATCATTTTTGTGTATTGTACAAAATTTTTATTAATAGATGGTACAATTTGCCCATGAACTACACAAATTCCCCAATTCATGAAGTTGTTTTTAATAAACAAAAATATTTTATAAAAAGAGATGATTTATTAAATTCTGATTTTTCAGGAAATAAAGCTAGAAAATTTTATTATTACTTAATAAATGATTTTCCTGATATAAAAAAAGTTGTATCTCATGGCTCAAGTCAATCAAATGCTATGTATTCTTTATCTGTTTTGTGTAAATTAAAAAATTTGCAATTTGATTATTACGTTGATCATACCGCATCATTTTTAAAAGAAAATCCAATTGGAAATTATAAATATGCAATAAAAAATGGAATGAATATAATAGAAAGTAAACTACCAGATTTTTTTGACAAAGAAACTTTATTTATAAATGAAGGTGGAGCATTATCTCAAGCAGCTTATGGTATAGAAGTTTTAGCAAATGAGATAAAACTTTGGGTAAATCAAAATAATATAAAAGATATAAAGGTTTTTCTTCCAAGCGGTACAGGTACAACAGCACTTTTTTTACAAAAATATCTTCCTTTTGAAGTATTAACTTGTCCTTGTGTAGGAGATGAAGAGTATTTAAAAAAACAATTTGAAGTTCTTGAAAAAAAGAATCATCCTCTAATTCTAAAAACAGATAAAAAATATCATTTTGGTAAGCTTTATAAAGAATTTTATGAAATACACAATAATCTTTTGACTCAAACAAATATTGAGTTTGATTTACTTTATGATAGTTTAGGTTGGATTTGCTTTGAAAATTATGTAAAACAATTAAAAGAGGCTAATACAAATTTTTTATATATCCATCAAGGTGGGATTATTGGAAATGAATCAATGTATGACAGATATAAACACAAATATCCTTTAATATAAAAAAAGATAATATTCTATTATGTTATCAAAAAAAGAAATCAAACTTATCAAATTTATTAAATATACACCTATTTTTATAGTAGGAATTATTTGTCTTATTATTACTACTCTTTTATCTATTGAAAAGAATATTTCTTTAAAACAAGATTTAGAAAACCTGCAAAAAGATTATTTAGAAAAAAATAGAGAAATTATAAAAAATGAAGTGCAAAAAGTTTTTGATTATATTGAACATAAAAAACTAAATAGTGAAGAAGATTTAAGAAAAAACCTAAAATCAAGAGTTGAAGAAGCTTCCTCTTTAGCTAATTATATTTATGAAAAATATAAAGATAAAGAGAGTAAAGAACAAATTATAAATAGAATAAAAGATTCTTTAAGAGCTATTAGATTTAATGATAATCGTGGATATTTTTATATAAATAGTATGGAAGGAATTAATATTCTTCATCCTATTAATCCAGAATTTGAAAATAAATCGGCCCTTAACTATAAAGATAATTTTGGAAATTTTGTTTTACAAGATGTAATAAAGAATTTAAAAAATAAAAAAGAATCTTTTACAACAATCTATTGGCAAAAACCAGAAGATCGAAATCATCAATATAAAAAAATCACTTTTAATAAAATTTTTGAACCGTATAATTTTATTATAGGAACAGGTGAGTATTTAAATGATTTTGAAAATATAACAAAAGAAGAAGTTTTATCTTATATTTCAACTATTAAATATGATAAGAACGGTTACATTTTTATTGTTGATAAAGATGGATTATATTTAAGTCATCTTGAAAAATCTTATAATGGATTAAATAGAATAGACTTAAAAGATAAAAATGGATTTATGATTACAAAAGAGATTGTAGACCTTGCAAAAAATGGCAATAGTGGATATTTGAAATATATTGCAACAATAAAACCAGAAACCAAACTTTCATCTGAGAAAATAACTTATGTAAAAGGTTTTAAAGATTGGGATTGGGCAATTGCGACAGGTTTTTATACAGATGAATTGGAAAAACAAATTATTGAGAAACAAATACAAATAAAAGATAGATATACAAAAAATTTGATAAATTTATTTTTAATAAGCTTTTTATTAACGGGCGCTTTTTTAATTATCTCTTTTTATATTTCAAAAAAGTTTGAAAAAAGATTTTATAAATATAAAGAGCAGGTTTTTAGTTATATTAAAAAAAGTAGAGAAAAAGACACTATTCTTGCCCAACAATCAAAAATGGCAGCAATGGGAGAAATGCTTGAAAATATTGCTCATCAATGGAGACAACCATTAAGTACTATTTCTACAATTTCTACTGGAATTAAAATTCAATATGAATATTCGGAGATAAAAAAAGAAGAAGTTATAAAATCAATGAATACAATAGCCACAACTACTAAATATTTATCACAAACTATTGATGATTTTAGAGATTATTTTAATCCTAAAAAAGAGGCTAGAGATTTTAATCTTAGGAATGTTTTTGAAAAAGTTTCAGATTTATTAGAACCTCAATTACATTTAAAAGATATTCAAGTAATAAAAGATATTGATGATGTTACTATTTTTGGAATGGAAAATGAATTTTTACAAGTAATAATAAATATTTTAAATAATTCAAAAGATGAATTTGAAAGAAAAGAGTTTGAAAAAAAATATATATTTATTGATACAAAAATTACACAAGATGAAATACTAATTAGTATAAAAGATAATGCAGGTGGAATTGAAAAAGAGATTATAAATAGAGTGTTTGAACCATACTTTACAACTAAATTTAAATCAAAAGGCACAGGAATTGGTCTTTATATGTCAAAAGAAATTATAGAAAAACATATGAAAGGAAATCTTAGTGTTAAAAATGAAAATTATCTCTATAAAGAAAATAATTATGCTGGAGCTAATTTTTTAATAATATTTCCTAATAAACAAAAAATAAAAGTAAATTAGAAGAACTGCAAAATTTAAATAAGTTTAGATATAATCCAAAGCTATGAAAAAGAACAATATAATATTAATAGGTTTTATGGGTGTTGGTAAAGGCACAGTGGCACGTGCTTTAGTTAAAAAATCAAATATGTTTGCAATTGATACGGATGATTTAATCGAAAGTATGGAAAACAGAAAAATCAAAAAGATTTTTGAAGTTGAGGGTGAACCGTACTTTAGAGCTTTAGAAAAAAAGGCTGCTGCTTGGTTGGAAAAAAGTGTTTTTGACACAATTATCTCAACTGGTGGTGGATTTTATAAGCAAGAAAATATAAACAAAATAGGAAAGGTTGTTTATCTAAAATCATCGTTTCAAGGTATTCTTGATAGGATTAATAACGCTCCAAATGCAGCAAATAAATTGAAAAAAAGACCACTTTTACAAAATATGGAAGAAGCAATAAAGCTTTATAATTCAAGAGCAAAAGAGTATGAAAAAGTTGCTAAAATTGTAGTTGATGTGGAAAATAAAGATATAAAAGATATTGTAAAAGAGATTTTAGGACAAGTTAAATGAAAATAATTAATACAAAAGATGCAAATTTTAAAGCTGAGTTTGATGCTATTTTAGCTCGAGCTAATAGCGACATCAAAGGTGTTTCTACAATCGTTATGAATATTATTGAAGAGATTGTAAAAGAGGGAAATACAGCTTTAAAAAGACATATTGAGAAGTTTGATAAATGGGAAGTAAAATCTGATGAAGATTTAATGATTTGTCCAGATTCTATGAAAAAAGCTTATGATAATCTTGATGAAAAATTAAGAGCTGCACTTCATACAGCTTACGACAGGATCAAAAATTACCACGAAAAACAACTTCCAAAATCATGGTTAGATTTTGAATCAAATGGAACTATTTTAGGTCAAAAAGTAACTCCTGTTGATAGAGCTGGACTTTATATTCCAGGTGGGAAAGCTGCATATCCAAGCTCACTTTTAATGAATACAATTCCAGCAATTGTTGCTGGTGTTAAAGAGATAGTTGTATGTACTCCAACACCTGAAAATGAAGTGAATGAGCTGTTACTTGCAGCTTGTCATTTATGTGGAATTAAAAAAGCTTATAAAGTTGGTGGAGCTTCTGCGATTGCTGCAATGGCTTACGGAACACAAACTATTCCAAAAGTTGATGTTATAACAGGTCCTGGAAATATCTTTGTTGCAACTGCAAAAAAACTTGTTTTTGGTGAAGTAAATATCGATATGATTGCAGGTCCAAGTGAAATTGGTATTTTAGCTGATGAAACAGCAAAGCCTCACTATTTAGCAATAGATTTATTATCTCAAGCAGAACATGATGAAATGGCAAGTTCTATTATGATTACAACTTGTGATGAAATTGCAGAACTTACAAGTAATGAAGTTGAAGAGTATTTAAAAAATCTAAGTAGAGAAACGATTGCTAGAAAATCAATTGAAGAAAGAGGTGCTATTATCGTGGCATCTTCAATGGAAGAAGCACTTGAACTTATGAATGAAATTGCCCCTGAACACTTAGAAGTTATGACAAAAAATCCTTTTGAATTATTGCCATTTATAAAACACGCAGGTGCAATTTTCTTAGGTGAAAATACTCCTGAACCAATTGGTGATTATATGGCAGGTCCAAATCACACACTTCCAACAGGAAGTACAGCTAAGTTTTATAGTCCATTAAATGTAGAAAATTTTATGAAAAAAAGTTCAATCATTAATTTTTCAAAAAATGCTATAAATGAACTTGGGGAAGCTTGTGCATTATTAGCAGATACTGAAGGTTTAACAGCTCATGCAAAATCTGTAAGAGTTAGATTAGAAAACAAATAAAAGAAAAAATAAAGGAATATAGATGTCAACATTTAAAGATTGGTTTAGTGAAGATGAAGATGATATTTTTATGGGAAGTCCAAAATCAAAGTTTTTTGATGTTTCAAGGGAAGCTTCAAAAGATATAGTTGAAGAAGAAATTGATAAGATAGTTGAAAAATTAGCAGTTCTAGAAATGATTATTAGTGAAGGAAAAGGTGAAAGCTTTGATATTAATCAATACATTCATGACTATACTTTAGATAATATGGTAGAAGTAAAAGCTATGAAAAAAGGTTTATATGTAGAATTTACTGGTGAAATCATCTGTAGATTAGACTCATAAGGTAAAGATTTAAGTGGAAGAATTAGAAAAAGTAAAAAATCAGATAAGAGAATTTGTAAGTGTTTGCAATCATCAAAAAAGTTTAGAGCTTTTAGAAAAATTAGCAACTGGAAAGATGTTAAGGTCTAAACTTATCCTGAAAATTGCTGGAATTTCAATAGAAAGTATAAAACTCTGTGCAGTTGTTGAGATGATTCATGCAGCATCTCTTTTACATGATGATGTAATAGATGAAGCCAATACAAGAAGAGGTCAACCTTCTGTCAATGCACTTTATGATAATAAAACAGCAATAATGTTTGGAGATATTTTATATTCAAGAGCTTTTACAGAATTATCTCAAATGGACAAAAATATTGCATATACAATCTCAAATGCTGTAACACTTTTGAGTATTGGTGAGATGATGGATGTTGATTTGACTAATACTTTTAATAAGTCTTATGATAAATATCTTGATATGATTTATAAAAAAACAGCTTCTTTGATTGAGTCTTCTTCTAAAGCAGCAGCAATTTTATCAAAAAAAGATGAAAATAAATATGCCCTATATGGAAAAAATTTAGGACTTGCTTTTCAAATGGTTGATGATATTTTGGATATTACACAAGATTCAAAAACTTTAGGAAAACCAGCAATGTTGGATTTTGTTGAGGGGAAAGTAACTATTCCATATCTTTTACTTCACGAAAGAATAGAAAATAAAACAAAATTAGAAGCTTTATATAAAAAAGAATTAACTAGTGATGAAAGTTTGTGGATTAAAGAGCAAATGACTATTACAAAAGCTTTAGACGATTCAATTGCTTTAGCAAAACAAATAGGAAATATTGCAATTGATGCTGTAAAAGATGAAGAGGATAGTGAAACTTTAATA
Source organism: Aliarcobacter sp. (assembly GCA_028690445.1). Classification (GTDB taxonomy): domain Bacteria; phylum Campylobacterota; class Campylobacteria; order Campylobacterales; family Arcobacteraceae; genus Aliarcobacter. The sequence goes on from JAQVBE010000002.1 coordinate 174,309, forward strand.
TTTATTATGAAAGCTATGATTGAAAGAGAGTTTTAGATGAGTTACTTAATAATTAGTTTTTCCCATAAAAATATAGATATTAAAATGAGAGAAAAATTAGCTTTTGGTAGTGTTGAAGATAAAGATAGATTTATAAAAGTACTTTTAGAAAATGAATACACAAAAGAAGTTGTGTTATTGTCAACTTGTAATAGAGTTGAGATTATTACAAGGTCATCAAATATTAAAGTAAGTGCTAAGAATATTATTGAAAAATTAGCTTTATATTCTGGACTTGATTTTGATATTTTGTATGAAAGAGCAGATATTTATGATAATGATGGAGCTGTTCATCATCTATTTTCTGTGGCTTCAGCACTTGATTCTTTGGTAATTGGTGAAACTCAAATTGTTGGGCAATTAAAAGATGCTTTTAGATTTTCACAAGTAAAAAACTACTGTTCTTCAAACATAATAAGAGTAATGCATTATGCTTTTAAATGTGCTGCAAATGTTAGAACTGCTACTTCTTTAGGAACAGGTTCTGTTTCTGTGGCTTCAACAGCTGTTGCAAAAGCAAAAGATATAATTGGTAATACAAAAGGTGTTAAAGCTTTAGTTATTGGAGCAGGAGAAATGAGTGAACTTACTATTAAACATCTTATTTCTTCTGGTTTTGATGTAATTTTAATAAGTAGAGATATTAAAAAAGCTCAAATATTAGCTTCAAGTTTTGATGTTAATATTCGTGTCGAACCTTATAGTGAACTTACAAATTTATTAGCAAAAACACCTGTAATGATAACGGCAACATCAGCTCCTTATCCTGTAATTACAAAAGAAAATGCTCCAAGTTCATCAATTGAAAGATATTGGTTTGACATAGCAGTTCCTAGAGATATTGATGAAAATATTTGTCTTAATGATTTAAAAATTTATTCAGTTGATGATTTACAAGATATAGTAAACGAAAATATGAGTTTACGAGCAGAACAAGCTAAAACAGCATATGCAATTGTAAGTCGTATGTCAGTAGAGTTTTTTGAATGGTTAAAATCTTTAGAGATTGAACCTGTTGTAAAACATCTTTATGTTAAAGGTGAATCAATAATCGATAAGAAATTAAAAACAGCTATAAAAAAAGGTTTTATAAAAGCGGATGATGAAGAAAATATTAGAAAACTTTGTCAAACAATAATAACTGAATATTTACATAAACCATCAAAACAATTAAAAGACATTTCAAGAAATATGGAGTGTGATATTGTAGTTGGGGCTGTTCAAAGTATGTTTGGATTAAAAGATGATTCAAGTACACCAATTAAATATAAATGCGAACATTTAATAAAAAATTAAAATAGGAAAATAATTAATGAAATTTAGTAAACTTTTTATTCCAACAACTAAAGAAACACCGAATGATGCAACTCTTCCCTCTCATCAGTTTTTACTAAGAGGTGGATTTATCGCTCAAACAGGTGCTGGTATTTATGATTTTATGCCATTGGGAAAAATTGTTTTAGATAAAATTAGAGCTATTGTAAAAGAAGAGATGGATAATTCAGGAGCAAATGAAGTTCAGTTTGGTTTTGTAACTCCATTATCACTGTGGGAAGAATCAGGTCGTGCAAACACTATGGGTCACGAAATGTTAAGATTTAAAGATAGAAAAAATACAAATTTTGTTTTATCTCCAACAAATGAAGAATCTGTTGTAAATATGGTTAAAAATAGAATTACTTCTTACAAAGATTTACCAGTTCATCTTTATCAAATAAATATAAAATTTAGAGATGAAGCAAGACCTAGATTTGGTCTTATGAGAGGAAGAGAATTTTTAATGAAAGATGGCTACTCTTTCCACTCAAGCGAAGAAGATTTAGTTAGAGAATTTAATCTAATGGAAGAAACATATAAAAAAGTTTATACAAGATTAGGGTTAGATTTTAGAGTAGTTGCTGCTGATTCAGGAGCAATTGGTGGAAGTGGTTCAAAAGAGTTCCATGTATTAGCAGATTCTGGTGAAGATACAATTGTTGTTTGTCCTGATTGTGAATATGGTGCAAATATTGAAGCAGCAACTAGAAAGCCAAGAAATTTTGATTATTCTGTTTGTGGTGAATTAACAAAAGTTGAAACAGTTGATACAAAAACTATTGAAGAAGTTGCAACTTATTTAAATATTCCAAAATCACAAACTATAAAAGCTGTTATTAAAAAAGCTATTTATGAAGATAAAACTCAAATTGTTGTGTTTTTTGTAAGAGGCGATGACGAACTTGAAGAGACGAAAGCAAGTAATTCTGTAAATGCTTTAGAATTAGACGAGATAAGTGAAAATGAGATAATCGAAGCTGGATTAGTTGCTGGTTATTGTGGACCTTTTGACTTACCTTCAAATATCACTTTTGTAATTGATAATGAAATTAAAGATGCAAAAGGAATGGTATGTGGAGCAAATGAAATAAATTACCATTTAATAAATACAGATTTATCAACTTTAAAAGATGTAAAATATTATGATTTAGTTGCTGTTCAAGAAAATGATAGTTGTTCTTGTTGTGGTGGAGCTTTAAAATATACAAAAGGAATAGAAGCGGGACATATTTTTCAACTTGGAACTAAATATTCTGCTGCTATGAATGCAAATTTTTTAGATGAAAATGGAAAAGCAAAACCATTTATTATGGGATGTTATGGAATTGGAGTTTCAAGATTAGTAGCTGCTGTGATTGAACAAAATCATGATGATAAAGGTTGTATCTGGACAAAAGAGACAGCTCCATTTATGGTTGATATTATTGTTTCAAACTCTAAAAAAGAAGAAGAAGCAAATGCTGGTGAACAAATTTATGAAGATTTAAAAGCAGCAGGAGTACAAGTACTTTTAGATGATAGAATAAATGCAAGATTTGGTTTTAAAATGGGTGATTTTGAACTTATAGGTTTTCCTTATGCAATTATAATTGGTAAAAGATTATCAGAGGGATTTGTAGAAATCGTTGATAGAAAAACTTTAGAAAAAACTGATGTTAAAATTGAAACAGTTGTTTCAAAAATATTAGAATTAATTAAATAAAAGGCTAATTTTGGAAAAAGAGTTAGAAAAAAACATTGATACTTTAACAAAAGACATAACTTCATATATTCCACATAATATTGTAGAAATAGTTGGGGCTTATACTTTCTCTTTAGTGATGGCATTATTGGTTTTTATTATTGGGAAATGGGTCGTTAATAAAATTGTTGATATTTTAGGAACGGTTTTACGAAAAGTAAAAGGTATGGATGAAACTCTAATTAAATTTTTAGAGAATATCGTTTATTACGCATTAATGATAATTGTTCTTTTAACAGCTTTAGGGAAATTAGGTGTAGAAACAACTTCATTTTTAGCAATTTTAGGAGCTGCTGGTTTGGCTATTGGTTTAGCATTAAAAGACTCTTTAGGAAATTTTGCTTCAGGTGTTATGATAATTTTATTTAAACCTTTTAAAGTTGATGATACAGTGACAGCAGGTGGAGTTACTGGAACAGTAAAAGAAGTTGGTATTTTTAATTCTATATTTGTAACTGCTGATAATCAAAAAATTATTGTTCCAAATGGCGCAATTACAACGGGTACAATTACAAATGTAAATGCTTATGAAACTAGAAGAATTGATTTAGTTATTGCTATTGGATATAAAGATGATATTAAAAAAGCAAAAGAAGTATTAACAAATGTTGCAACTTCTAATGAAAAAGTTTTAGTTGATAAAGGAATTACTGTTGTTGTTTCTGAACTTGCAGAATCATCAGTAAATTTTACAATAAATGTTTGGGTTAAAACATCTGATTATGGAGAAGTTAAATTTTATTTATTAGAAAATATCAAACTTTCATTTGATAGAGAAGGAATTTCTATTCCATATCCTCAACAAGATGTGCACCACTATAACAAAATTTAATTTACCTTCTATTTTAGAAGAGATTCTAAAAGACTTACAAAAAATTGGAGCAACTCCAATTTTAGTAGGTGGTTGTGTTCGTGATTACTTTTTAAATATTCCTGTTAAAGATTATGATGTAGAAATCTTTGGAATAGACTGCATTCAAACAATAGAAAAATCTTTACAAAAATTTGGTAGCATTAAATTGGTTGGAAAGTCATTTGGAGTTTTAACTCTAAGAGTTAATAAATATGATTTTGATTTTGCACTTCCGCGAACTGAAACAAAAATAGGTTTATCTCATCAAGATTTTGAAGTAATAACAAACGCTAGTTTAAGTTTTAAAGAAGCAGCTATAAGAAGAGATTTTACTATAAATGCAATTGGGTATGATTTTTTTAAAGAAGAATTTCTTGACCCTTTTGATGGAATAGAAGACTTAAAGACTAAAACTATAAAACATATAAATGATAAAACTTTTATAGAAGATTCTTTGAGAGTTTATCGAGCTGTTGCGTTTGCTTCAAGATTTGATTTTAAAATAGAAGAAAAAACAAAAGAACTTTGTAAACAAATAGTGCTTAAAAATGAGTTAGAATATTTACCAAAAGAGAGAATTTATGAAGAGTTCAAAAAACTTTTTTTAAAATCATCAAAACCTTCAATTGCTTTTGAACTGATGAGAGAATTAGGAGTTCTAAAATATTTTAGTGAACTAGAACTTTTAATAGATTGTATTCAAGAAGCTGAATATCATCCTGAAGGTGATGTTTGGGTTCATACAATGATGGCATTAGATGAAATGGCAAGAATTTTAAAAGGAGAAAAAATAAAAGATGAATATAAAAAACTTTATCTGTTTTATGCAACTCTTTGCCATGATTTTGGAAAACCATTTTGTACAAAAGAAATAAATGGGAAAATAACTTCCCATAAACATGAGAATTTAGGGATAGAACCTACAATTAGCTTTTTATCAAAACTCACAAATGAAAAGAAATTTATAGAAATAGTTTGTTCCTTGGTAAAAAATCATCTTGCTCCTTTTCAATTATATAAAACAGAATCATCTTTAAAAGCTGTAAAAAGATTGTCTTTGAAAGTAAATATTGAAGATTTATGTTTAGTTTGTTTAGCTGATTGTTTAGGTAGAACCATAAAAGATAAAGAAAAATGCCCAGAGGCAACTTCATGGCTTTTAGCAAAAGCAAAAGAATTAGATATTCATAATGAGCCAATCAAACCAATAATTCAAGGAAGAGATTTAATTAAACTTGGATTTAAACCAAGTAATAAATTTAAAGAAATTTTAGAATTTGCTTTTGATTTACAATTGGATGAGCATTTAGAAAAAGAAATAATCATAAAAAAAATTATTGAAAGATATTAAAATAATTTTTTTAAGTTAAATTTAAAATAAAAATAATAAAATATGCTCAACTTTAAAAGGAGAAAATATGAAAAAAATTATTACAATGTTAGCAGTTGCTGGATTAACAGCATCACTTTATGCAAATGAAAATACAGGTTGTGGATTAGGTTCGCTTATAATTAAAAATCAAAGTACGACAGCACTACAAGTATTAGCTGCGACTACAAATGGAACTTCAGGAAATCAAACTTTTGGTATTACAAGTGGTACATCAAATTGTGCTAAACCAAATAATTTTGTATCAAATGATAAATTAAATAGATTTGTTTCTGAAAATATGGATGAATTAGCAATGGATATTTCATCAGGAAAAGGTGAAACTTTATCAACTGTTGCAAAGCTTATGAATGTAGAAAATACACCTGAATTTTCTGCTAAATTACAAGCTAATTTTTCAACTATTTATTCAAGTGAAAATGTAACTTCAGCTACTGTTATTGATTCAATTGCTAAATATATGTAATTTCTTGAATAGAAAAAGTAAGTATTTTTTACTTACTTTTCTATTTTCTACTCTTTGTTTTTCTTCTCCAACCACAGATTCGTTTATTGAACAAACAAAACTTTATGAAAATCCATATTGGTCAAAATTATTGCATTATACAAATGGTAAAAGTGAAATAGATTCAGATAACTTTTTTATATCAAAAGATGGTAAAACTGATTTAAAAAAAGAGTTATTTGAAACTATAAACTCTTTAGAAAATGCTCAAAATAATGTTTTATGTAGATTTCCTTTAAGAGTAAAATGGCTAAAAGAAAATATTCCTTCATTAGAAAAAGATATTGTTACTTATCCTTGTACTGAGCTGGATGAATATATTTCTTCTATTGATGCAAAATATGTGACAATGGTATTTCCAACAGCTCATATAAATTCACCAGCATCAATGTACGGACATACTTTTTTAAGAGTTTCTTCCAATGAAGATACTCCTTTAATATCAAATGCAATAAATTTTGCCGCAAAAACAGATGATACAAATGGTTTTATTTTTGCTTACAAAGGTTTATTTGGCGAATATGAAGGAAGATATTCAATTTTACCTTATTATGAAAAAATCAAAGAATATAATAATTTAGAACAAAGAGATATTTGGGAATATGATTTAGATTTAACGCAAGAGCAAATAGATAGATTGGTTTTACATGCTTTTGAGTTAAAAAATTCATATTCTGATTATTTCTTTTTTAAAGAAAATTGTTCTTATAATATTTTGTGGTTATTAGAAGTTTCAAGAAATGATTTAGATTTGGTTAGTCATTTTACTTTTAAAACTGTTCCTCTTGATTCTATTAAAATATTAAGATCATATAATTTAATAAAAGATTCAAGATTTCGTTATTCAAATATGGGAAAAATGAAAAATATTTTAGAGAAGAAAATAGAAAATAAAGAGTATTTAAAAACTTTTATAAATGAGAATAAACCTTTAAATGAATCATTGAGTACAGATGATAAAATATCATACTTAGATTTTAAGATTTTATATTTACAATATCAAAGAGCAAATAATCAATATGATAAAAAAGAATATTTAAATAAATATTTACAATTATTAAAAGAAAGAAGTTCTTATAATAAAGCTTCTTCTTATGATATAAAAACTCCATTTAATCCTTTAGATTCACATGATTCTGCGAAAGTATCATTTTTTTATGATTCAAGGGATAGTTTTGAATTAGGATTAAAACCAGTTTATACTGATATTTATGATATAAGTGATGGTTATTTAGAAGGTGCTTACATTGATTTTTTTGATTTAAATATCAAAAAAATCAAAGATGAAAAGATTAAACTAGATAAATTTACTCTTTTAAAAATAAACTCATTAGCCCAACAAGATATGATTTTTAAGCCATTTTCTTGGGGAATTGATTTAGGATATGAACATTTTAAAGATCAAAATGATTATTTAAAAATAAAACCAGAAACAGGGCTTACTTTTGGAAATGAGAAGAATTTTATTTATACTATGATTGGTTCTAATCTTTATTATAAAAATAGTGATCAGTTATATTCTGTTGGAACATCTATTGGATTTATAACAAATCAATTTGAGGATATAAAACTAGGAATTAAATACTCTTATGATAAATATAATAAAAGCCTTGAAAACAATGAAGTTGAAATATTTGCAACTTATAAAATAGAGCGAAATGTAGCATTAAATATAAAATATATAAATGATGATTTATATAAAGATAATAAAGAACGAATAAAAGCTGGAATTTTTTACTATTTTTAAAAGATTAAAGAGAATTCTCTTTAATCTTTTATGTTATGGTCTATAAATCCTGTTTGAACTACCATTTGCAATATGATAGATATTTACATCATATTTTTTAGAGTAATATTTAAGTAATAAATGTTGTAGTGTTGGCTCAATAGATGGAGTAAACCAAGCATTATTCGATATTGCAATCATATATTCTGTATCACCTAAATTCTCAAATATTTTATCTGTTGTTGCTTCATAACAAATTGCATTTCTGAATTTTTCACCTTTTATTGTAAAATCAGTTGCTTTACTAGCTTTTGAATAATCTTGCGCACCATTATAAAAAACTTTATTTATTAAATCAACAAAAAATTTTGGAAAAGGGATTTCTTCTCCAAAAGGAACTAAAACAACTTTTTTAGCAACTTGTACAACGCCATTACTAAAATGATAAGAAGCATTATAAATTTGGTCATTTTCTATATATATAGCGCCCGTAATAATATCAATCTTAGTAGATAATTCTTTTAGTTTTTGAAATAAAATTTCATTCCTATTTAGTGGAGTTGTAAATGCAGTTTCTGGTAAAATTACTAAATCTTTATTTTGGCTTATTGCATAATATATTTCATCAAAATTTTGTTGTTCAAGGGTTGGTTTATATCGTTTGTCCCATCTTAGATTTTGATTTACATTCATTTGTGGCATATAAATTTTAGCATTAGGATTTTGAATATAATGACCTTTTGGGAAAGATAAAGCAAATAAAAGAGGAATAATTCCCAAAATCTTGAATCTTTTTAGTTTTATAATAAAATAAAAAGAAATTAGAACCAAAATAAAACTCAGTTTATCAATACCAATGTAAGAATCAATAAAAATAAGTTCAAATTTCATCCAATTAAAACCAAAAGGAGCAAAAAAAGTAAAAGCAAAAATAGCTAATATTCTAAATGTTAATCTATCAAATAATGCAAAAAGATAAAAAATTATTCCAAAAACAATTCCAATACAGATTAAAATAACAGGAGTTAAATATACTAAATCATAGTATTGTAAACTAACAGCCATCCACCAACACCATAAAATTCCTGTCATAAATCCGCTAATAAATAGGGCTTTTTTAGGAATAATTAATAAAAAATACAAAGCCAATAGAGCTATAACTGTATTTAAAAGTTTGATTTCTATATTGAAATAACTCAAATAAATAAAAGTACTTAATAAAATTGAGCTGATGAAGCCTTTTATTATGAAGTTTTTGTTAGAATAATCGCGTTTTAGTAAAAACATAATAAACTACTTCTTAAAAGGAAATTTGATGAATACAGATTTAATAAGCTCATTGCTACCTCTAGTTGCATTATTTGCAATTTTTTACTTTTTAATTATCCGACCACAACAAAAACAAGCGAAAGCTCATAAAGATATGGTTGCTAATTTGAAAAAAGGTGACAAAATTGTAACAAATGGTGGCTTAATTGTAGAGGTTGCAAAAGTAGAAGATACTTATTTTGTAGTAAAAAACAGTGATAATACTGAAATGAAACTTATCAAAGAGTTTGTTGCTAAACTTTTAGTAGAATAATTATCTTCAAAATCTATAAGGTATGTAATTTTACATATCTTATTTACTTCAAATTTAAAACCTAAACTAAGGAAAAAAATTGAAAATTTTTAATTATAGACTTGTACTATTCCTATTATGTATGATTTTTGGTGTTGTTTTCTCAATTCCATCTTTATTACAAACAAATACAGGAAAAAAAATGGCATTAGGGCTTGATTTACAAGGTGGATTGCATATGCTTTTAGGTGTTAATACACATGAAGCAGTCGGTTCTAAGATTAAATCAATAGCTACAACCGTGAAATATTTTTCAGATGATGAAGAGTTGTTAATCGACGGATTGTTAATAAATGAAGATAATGTTTCGTTTAGTGTATTGGATGCGGATGAAATTGCAAAAATGGATACGATGTTAAGTGGTATTAAAGGACTAGCTATCACAAAAAGTGGCTTAGAATATACTATAAAATTAACACCTGAAGATATTATCAAAACTAAAGATTTGGCAGTTGCACAAGCTGTTGAAACAATTAGAAATAGACTTGACCAATTTGGATTGTCTGAACCTAATGTTGTAAGACAAGGTGAAAGTGATATAGTCGTAGAATTACCAGGGATTAAAACAGCAGAAGATGAAAAAGCAGCAAAAGAGCTTATTTCTAAACCTGCAAATCTCGAATTAATGGCAATTGACGAAGATAAAAATGACCAAGTTAATAACATGACAAATTCACAAGCTTCTTCTTATGGAGATGTTATTTTAGAAGATACGAAAAATCCAAATTTAAGATATCTTGTAAAAGAGATTCCAATTTTAAATGGATCTCAAGTAATTGATGCACAAGTTGCATTCGATAAATCAAATCAAGCAATTATCAATTTTACATTAAATTCGACAGGTGCTAGAATCTTTGGAGAATTTACTTCTAAAAATATTGGAAAAAGATTAGCAGTAGTTTTAGATGGAAAAGTTTATTCAGCACCAAATATTAGAGAAAGAATTGGTGGGGGAAGTGGACAAATTTCAGGTGGATTTACAGTTGCTGAAGCTGGAAATGTTGCAATTGCTTTAAGAAGTGGTGCATTACCTGCAACTGTTACTTTACTTGAAAAAAGAAGTGTTGGACCATCTTTGGGAGCTGATTCAATTAGAGCTTCATCAATTGCTTTAGTATCAGGGTTTTTGTTAGTTTTTGGATTTATGATTGTTTATTATAATGGCGCTGGAATTGTTGCAAATGTTGCATTAATTGCAAATGTTTTTTTAATAATTGCAATAATGGCAATGTTTGGAGCGACATTAACACTCCCTGGAATGGCAGGAATTCTTTTAACAATAGGTATGGCAGTTGATGCGAATATTATTATAATCGAAAGAATTAGAGAAATATTAAGAGAAGGTGCATCAATTCCAAAAGCAATAGAAGATGGATATTTAAATGCAATTAGAGCAATTGTTGACTCGAATATTACTACTTTATTAGTTGCAGTTGTTTTATATGTTTATGGAACAGGTCCTATAAAAGGATTTGCGGTAACAATATCTATTGGAATTATTACTTCAATGATAACGGGAATTTTAGGAACACACGGTATTTATCAGGCATTACTTGCAAGAGGTGTTAAAACAAAAAACACATATACGTGGTTTGGAGCTAAATAATGGAAATTTTTAAAACAAATAAAACTTATGGATTTATGGCAAAGAGAATACCACTTACAGCGGTTTCTGCAATATTAATAATTATTTCACTATTTTCTCTTTTTACTAAGGGATTAAATTTTGGTATTGATTTTGCAGGTGGAACAGTAATTCAAATAAAATATGATAAAGAAGCCCCAATTTCCGATATTAGAAATATTTTAAAAGAGACTAGCCATTCAAACGCAGCAATTACTAAATTTGGAAGTGATCAAGAGATAATTATTAGAATTACAGGTAGTAATAGTAGTTTAGGTAATGATATTGGTGAAGAACTAAAAACAACTTTAGCAAATACTGGTAATTTTGAAATTAGAAGAGTTGATATGGTTGGTGCAAAAGTTGGTGGTGAACTTGCTGAAAAAGGTTTAATGTCACTTCTTTTATCTTTTATTGGAATCATTATTTACGTATCTTTTAGATTTAATTGGAAATTTGCACTTGTTTCTTTGCTTGCATTAGTTCATGATGTTATTATTGCAATTGGTGCTGTTTCTTTATTTAATGTAGAAGTAAATCTAGATATATTGGCAGCAATTTTAACACTTTTGGGGTATTCATTAAATGATACAATTATTATTTTTGATAGAATCAGAGAAGTTATTCAAACTACTAAAGAAGATGATCTAGAGAAATTAATTGATGATTCAGTTAGTAGAACTTTACCAAGAACGGTATTAACATCATTAACAGTACTTTTTACAGTTTTAACTCTTTATTTATTTGGTGGAGAAATAATAAATGGATTCGCCTTTACTATGTTAGTTGGAGTAATCGTAGGTACCTATTCTTCTATCTTTGTTGCTTCATCTTTCTTAGTTAATTTTAGATTCTCGATTGCAGATTATCGTGCAAAAGAGGTTGAGATAATTAGAGTTAAAAAAGAAAAAGCTAAAAATAGAGCTATGTTCGAACAAGGTACACTTTAATATTTGCTAGTTTATAAATATAATTATGTTTTTATAAAGGAGAGAGTCTTTTGACTTTCTCCTTTTTTTTTTTTGATTTAATTTTATTAGAGTTTTGAGAGCTATTTATGGTGATGCTTTTTGAAACACTGTGAATTTTTTTTTATAATGTAAGCAGATGAAGTAATAAATTTCGGGACATTAATTTATCAATTAATCATCTAAACAAGACAAAATACAAGAAGAAATAGGATTATAAAAATATTCAAAAGAACCATAAAAAGCAATTATTTATCATTCTTTAGCTAAAATAATAGTCTTAACAAAAGCAAAAATTATAAAAGGATAAAAATGGATTGGGGTAAAGTAACCTATATTTTCTTTTCACTAATGTCTTTAACTACAACTGCTGGTTTTTTATATGAACCAAATGCTATTGCACTATTTATTGCAGCAGGAGTTAATGTAATCTCTACAATATTAAAACTTGGAGTTAAAAATCTACTTGCAGCTGAATTATTAGCTAGTTCGTTGGTTGCTGATTTACATCTGATTCCTGCATTTATGGTACTTACATTTTCAAATGATTTACCTTTAGCAATTTCTTTAGCGATTGGTGCCGTTGTTGCTAATATTTTTTCAATTGCTTTAGCTTTAATTGAAAGTTCAAAAAGTCAAAATAAGGATGAGTTTTAATGGAATATATTTCAAAAGAGATCGAAAAGAAATGGCAAAATTTTTGGAGTGAAAACCAATCTTTTGAACCAAATGATGATCAAACAAAAGAAAAAAAATATATTTTAAGTATGTTTCCATACCCAAGTGGAAGAATCCATATGGGACATGTTCGAAACTATTGTCTAGGAGATGCTTTTGCTAGACATTTTAGAAAATCTAATTTTAATGTTTTACATCCGATTGGTTGGGATAGTTTTGGAATGCCAGCAGAAAATGCAGCAATAAAACACAAACTTCATCCAAAAAAATGGACTTATGAAAATATTGATTATATGAGAGATGAATTAAAAGCTTTAGGTTTATCTTTTTCTGAAACTAGAGAATTTGCAACTAGCGATGAGCTTTATACAAAATGGGAACAAGAGTTCATCATAAAAATGTATGAAGATGGAATTATTTATAGAAAATCTTCGGTTGTAAATTGGTGTGAAGAGTGTCATACTGTTTTAGCAAATGAGCAAGTTGAAGATGGTTGTTGTTGGAGATGTGATAATGAAGTTAAACAAAAAGAGATGCCAGGATATTATGTAGGTATTACAAAATATGCACAAGAATTACTTGATGATTTAGAATTATTAAAAAATGACTGGCCAAGTCAAGTTTTGACTATGCAAGAAAATTGGATAGGAAGAAGTGAAGGTTTAGAATTTAAATTTGAATTGTCAAAAGACTCAAAAGTAAAACTTGAGAGACAATTTTCTAAATATGCTGTATTTACAACAAGACCTGATACTATTTATGGCGTTTCATATTCAGCACTTGCACCTGAGCATCCAATTGTAAAATATATGCTTGAGAATAAACTTTTACCAGATAATAAAATAAAAGCAATCAAAGAGATGCAAAAAATTACAGAGCGAGATAGGGCAACACAAGAAAAAGAAGGTGTTTCTTTAGAAATTGATGTTATGCATCCTTTAACAGGTGAAAAAATTCCTGTTTGGGTAGCTAATTTTGTTTTAGCATCTTATGGTGGTGGTGCAGTTATGGCAGTTCCTGCTCATGACCAAAGGGATTTTGAATTTGCAAAAAAATATGATTTACCAATTAAACAAGTAATTGTTGGTATTGATGGAGTAATTGCAAAACAAACAGAAGCATATACAGCAGAAGGTAAACTAATAGATAGTGAAGGATTTACAGGTTTACCAAATACAAAAGCGAAAAAAGCAATTATTTATCACTTTGAACAAAACTCATTAGGTGTAAAACAAGTTAACTTTAAACTAAGAGATTGGGGAGTTTCAAGACAAAGATATTGGGGTGCTCCAATTCCTTTTGTACATTGTCCTGATTGTGGATTAGTTCCTGAAAAAACTGAAAATTTACCAATTGCATTACCTGAAGATGTTGAAATTACAGGTGAGGGAAATCCGCTTGATAGTCATCCAACATGGAAACATTGTTCTTGCCCAAAATGTGGAAAACCAGCTCTTAGAGAAACAGATACTTTAGATACTTTTGTTCAATCTTCGTGGTATTTTTTAAGATATGCAACAAATCCAAAATCATGGAATGAAGTTGGTATCTCAAAATCTGATAGTGATTATTGGATGGATGTTGATCAATATATTGGTGGAATTGAACATGCAATTTTACACCTTTTATATGCTAGATTTTTTACAAAAGTATTAAATGATTTAGGTTATACAAATTCAAGAGAACCGTTTAAAAGATTACTTACTCAAGGTATGGTTTTAAAAGATGGTGCTAAAATGTCTAAATCAAAAGGAAATGTTGTAGACCCTGATTTAATTGTTGAAAAATATGGAGCAGATACAGCAAGACTATTTATGATGTTTGCAGCACCTCCTACAAAAGAGCTTGAATGGAATGATAGTGCTGTTGATGGAGCATATAGATTTATTAAAAAATTCTATGAAAGAGCTGTAAATGTGACTCATAATGGTTTAGAAACTTTTGCTACTCTTGATCATTCAACTTTGAATAAAGATGAAAAAGAAGCAAGAAAAAAAGTATATGATGCTTTAATAAAATCAAATGAAGTATTTAATAGAACTTATACTTTTAATACTTTAATTGCTTCTTGTATGGAAGCTTTAAATGCTTTACAAGTTCAAAAAAATGAAGCTATTTGGGCTGAGGGTTATTATATTTTAACAAATATTTTAGAACCAATAATTCCTCATGCTTGTTGGGAATTATCAAAACAGTTGTTTAATCTTGAGAATTTCAATAAAGAACTTATTGTAAAAGAAGAAGTTCTTACTTTTGATTCTATTATTTTAGCCGTAACTGTTAATGGTAAAAAAAGATGTGAAATCGAAGTCGCTCCTGATACTTCAAAGGAAGAAATTTTGGCACTTGCAAAAATTTCAGCAGCTAAATGGTTGGGTGAGAGTGAGTTATTAAAAGAGATAGTTGTTCCAAATAAACTTGTGAACTTTGTAATAAAAGGATAAAACTATTATGAATATTTTAAAAAAAGTACTATTTGTGCTTTTTACTTTTACTATTTCATTTTCAATATTAGGTTGTGGATACAAACCTGCAACTTATTATGCAAAAGAAGAGATTTCGGGAAAAGTATTTCTAAAAGTTACTATTGATTTAGTAGATCCACAAAATTCTGTTTTAATAAAAGATGAAATAAACAAGTTATTAATACAAAAATTAGATGCTGATCTTGTAGATAAAGAATCTTTGGCAGATACTGTTATGAATGTTGTAGTAAATAGTGTTAGTATGCAAACTTTACAATATGATGAATCAGGATATAATAAATTATATAGAGCAGTTGTGGTTATTAATGTTTCTTATTTTAAGAAAAGTGATAACAAAAGAAAATCATTTACAGTTGATGGAGATTATAACTTTTCTGTAGATAATGGTACTTCAATAAATGATACTCAAAGATTTAATGCTATTCAAAAAGCTTCAGATAAAGCTATTGAAGAAGTTTTATCAAAAATTGCAGTAGCTTCATTTAAAAAATAGATGTTAGTAGATTTTAAAAAAGTAAACTTAGAAGAGTTTTTGAAATATAAAACTCTTTATTATGACAAGATAGATTTTACAGTCGTAAAATCTTCTTGGGAAAAACTATCAAAAAAAATAAAACTCCCTTTTGTAATTCATATTGTAGGAACCAATGGAAAAGGAAGTACTGGAAGATTTTTAGCTCACTATTTATATAAAAAAAAGTTTAAGGTATTACATTATAGTTCACCTCATATTATGAAATTTA
Organism: Aliarcobacter sp.; assembly: GCA_028690445.1. Classification (GTDB taxonomy): domain Bacteria; phylum Campylobacterota; class Campylobacteria; order Campylobacterales; family Arcobacteraceae; genus Aliarcobacter. The sequence goes on from JAQVBE010000002.1 coordinate 190,000, forward strand.
ATGAAAGAATTTGGATAAATGGAAACGATGTTAGTGATGAAAATTTAGAATTAGCTCACCAATTTTTACAAGATTTATTTGAAATAGAACTTTTGGAGAAATTAACATATTTTGAATACACAACTTTGTTAGCTTTTTATTTATCAAAAGATTCCGATTATTTAGTTTTAGAAGCTGGTCTTGGTGGAGAGTTTGATGCAACAAATGTTGTGGAAAATGATATTTCATTAATCACAACTATTGGGCTTGATCATCAAAGTTTTTTAGGAAATACAGTTGAAGAAATAGCAGCTACAAAAATACGCTCAAGCGATAATAAAATGATTATTGGTTATCAAGTTTTTCCTGAAGTTGTAAAAACAGCCTATGAAGTAAAAAAACAAATTTTAGAGCAACGAAATAGAAATATTGAAATTATTGAAGTAAAAGAGTTTGAAAAATATGCTATAAATGATAAATTTGCTTCATATTTGAAACGAAATTTGCATCTTGTAATTGCTTGTTTAAATGAACTGAAAATTCCTATTAATTTAGAACTTTTTGATGATGTTCCACTTTTTGGAAGATGTCAAAAAATAGCTTCAAATATAACTATTGATGTGGGACATAATCCCCTTGCAGCCACAGTTATAGCCAAAGAATTTGAAAATAAGAAAATTACTTTGATATATAACTCTTATGCTGATAAAGATTATGTTGAAGTTTTAAAAATATTAAAACCAATTATAAAAGAGCTTGTAATAATAGAATTAGATGATAAAAGAGTTGTAAAAAAAGAAGAATTATTAAAAATTATCAAACAATTAAACATAACAAATGAAGAGACAATAAAAATAGAAGAAAATGAAGAGTATTTAATTTTTGGTTCATTTTTAGTTGTTGAAAAGTTCTTATCTTTGATTGGTTACAATGAAAATTCTTGAAAAAGAACTAGAAAATCTTTATATTCAAAAGAATAAAATTGAAGATGAAATAAAACTTTTAAAAGAAAAAATAAAGATTGAAAAAGAAAAAACACTTTTAAAAAAAGATTTTACTAAAGATGAGAAAATAGAAATCTTCAAATCTTTATTTGTTGCAAGATTTGATATTTATGCTAAAAAATGGATTAGTAAAGATGGAACAAAACAAGGTTTCTATCCTGTAACTGCAACTTTTCAAGGAGAAGATTATCTTCCTTTAACAAACTATCAAATAGAAGAGCATTTAAGGGGAAATAGCTTTTTAGCTTCATACTGTATAAATTCAAAAAACCTTTCAAAATTTATTGTTTTTGAGATTTTAGATGAAGATAAGTATAAATTACAAATTACCCTTAATTCTTTAAATATAAAAGCATATTACGAGTTAAACTCTTATAATGGACTTTTTGTTTGGTTATTTTTACAAGAAGAATTACCTTCAAAAATAGTATTTAATTTTGCGCAATTTGTTGTAAAAAAAGCAAATATAAATGCAAAAATCTATCCAAATAAAGAGTTTGCCACCAAAGAGAGTTTGGGAAATAGTATTGAATTACCTCTTCATTTAAAGCTTAGAGATAAAAATAAAACAGTTTTTATTGATGTAAATACAAATAAGATTTTTGAAAATCAATGGATGGTTTTAAATAGTGTTCAAAAGCTTTCAAAACAAATAGTTTATAGTTTTAATGAAAATTCTGATTCTGTAAGTTATGAAAAAAATTTTGAAAAGATTAATTTTCCATCACAAAGTTTTGAGATTGTATTGAGTGATTTTATTTATATTCCAACGTTGAATTTATCAAAATCGTTTTTAAATAAATTAAAATCATTTGCAACTTTTGAAAATCCACAAATAAAGATTTTATTAAATCTTAGAAAGCCTTTATATAACACTCCAAAGTATATAAAATCTTTTGATGAAGATGAAAAATATTTGATGCTTCCAAGGGGTTTAAAAGACAAAATAGTTGAGTTCTTTAATGAAAATGCAGTTAAATTTTCTTTTGTTGATAAAAGATATTTTAAAGAGATACAGACTAAAAAAGTTACATTTACCTTGCGACCTGAACAAAATGATGCAATAAAAGAGATTAAAAAAAGAGATTTTTCTATTTGTGTTGCTCCTCCTGGATTTGGAAAAACTCTTCTTGGAGCAAAAATATTTGAGCAAAGAGCATGTTCAACTATGATAGTTGTAAATAAAAATATGCTACTTGAGCAATGGATTGAAAGATTTGTAAACTACTTTGGATGTGAAAAAAAAGATATTGGATATTTAGGAAAAGGTCACAATAAACTAAATGGAATAATTGACGTTGCAACCATGCAAAGTTTAAAAAATGATCCAGAAATTATAAACAATTACTCTTTTGTGATTGTTGATGAGTGCCATCATATTCCTGCAATTACTTTTGAGCAAATAATAAAAAGTTTTAAAGGTAAATATATTCTAGGTTTAAGTGCAACTCCAAATAGAAAAGATGACTTGCAGCCTATTTTATATCAACAATTAGGTGAAATATCTTATGAATATAAGAAAAAAAGAACTCATACTAATCGTCTTCAAATAGTAAGAACAGATTTTACAAGTAATGCTGATAATTATTCTACGATTATTAATGAGCTATGTATCGATGAAAATAGGAATAATTTAATTATTAATTCAATAAAATATAATATTGAAAGAAAAATTTTAGTTTTAACCGATAGAATAGAGCATATAAATATATTAGAAAGTCTTTTACAAAAAGAAAATATTGATTATGTTTGTGTTCATGGAAGTTTAAATAAAAAAGAACAAGTGGAAAATATGGCTTTGGTTAATTCAAAGTCATTGGTTATTGCAACAACATCGTATTTTGGTGAAGGAATAGATTTTCCTCACTTAAACACGATTATGTTTGCAACTCCAATTTCATATTATGGAAGACTTGTTCAATATCTTGGACGAATTGGACGAGGAAATCAAGAGTGTTTAGCCATTGATTTTTTAGATTCAAAAAATGCAATGTTAAACTCAGCCTATAAAAAAAGGTTAGAGGGATACAAACAAATGTATTATAAATAAATTAATTAATAAAGGAATTAAATGTTAGGAATTATCGTTGCAACAACACTTATTACTCTAGTTTTAAATCTAATATTAAAAAAAGTACAATTACCAACAATTATTGGATATATTTTAACAGGTACGATTATCGCCTATACTTTTAATTTGCATTCAGCTGCTGACAATCATCAATTAAAAGAGATTGCAGAGTTTGGTGTAGTTTTTTTAATGTTTACAATAGGTTTAGAATTCTCTTTAAATCATTTAAAGAAAATGAGAAGAGAAGTGTTTTTTACGGGAACTTTACAAATAGTAATAACAACAATTTTTGTATATTTAATTGCAAGATTCGTAATAGGTTTTAATACTCAAACAGCCTTAATTATTGGAACTGTTTTATCTTTATCTTCAACAGCAATTGTTTTAAAAACTTTTAATGAAACAAAAGAGATAAATAAACCGCATGGAAGAAGAGTTTTAGGGATTTTAATTATGCAAGATATTGCAGTTATTCCAATACTTTTAATGATTTCATTTTTTTCTATGACAGAAGAAGGGGCTTTGATTTTTACTATTGGAAAAACTATAATAGCAGCAATTGTATTATTAGCTTTACTATATTTTAGCGGTAGATATTTATTAGAGCCATTTTTAAGATATGTATCAGGTACAAAATCTGATGAATTATTTGTAGCTTCTGTTTTACTTTTAGCTGTTGGGTCTGCTTATTTAGCATATTATTTTGGTTTTTCATATTCTTTAGGAGCATTTATTGCAGGAATGATGATTTCAGAAACTAAATTTAAACATCAAGTTGAAGCTGACCTTATTCCTTTTAGAAATATACTTTTAGGAGTGTTTTTTATAACAGTTGGATTACAGATAAATTTTAAAGTAATTTTTGAATATGCTTGGATTATTGCTATTCTATTACCTTTAGTTATGGGGTTAAAATTTGTAGTAATTTATACTCTTGTAAGATATGAAGATAATAAAAGAGTAGCTTTTAAAACAGCACTTTCTTTGATTCAAATAGGTGAATTTTCATTGGCTATTTTAGAACTTGCGCGTAGTCAAAATCTAATTGATATAACATATTCTCAAATATTAATTGTAACAATTGTAATATCAATGATTTTAACACCAATTATTCTAAAAAATCTTTCAAAAGCAACGGCTAGATTAATTCCTGAAGATGTTATGATGATAACAAATACCTATAATATTGCAAAAGATACAGAAAATCATGTTGTTGTTTTAGGATATGGAAGATTTGGTCAAGCAATTGTTGAAGAGTTAAAAACATTTGGTCAAAATTATGTTATTTTAGAACATAATGTAAAATTTTATCAAATAGGAAAAGACAAAGGTGAGCCAATAGTTTTTGGAAATGCTGCGCAAAGACATATTTTAAATTCAATAAATATCAAAAAAGCATCAGCAGTTATTGTAGCTGTTAATAATCCCGAAATATTACATCTTATTTGTCAAGCTGTTAATGATTTAACACATAATAGTAAAACAATTGTAACAGTTACAACTGATGAGGAAAAAGCTGCACTTCATGGATTGCACTTAAAACATGTTATTGTAGAAACTCAACAAATAGCAAGAGCTGTTGTTGATGAAATTATGTATTGTAGGCTTGTATAACTAAAGATTAATTTCTTTAGTTATTTGATTTGATAAACTATCGGAACAGTTATTTCCCAACTACTTTTGTTTAACTCTTTTGGAATAGGCTCAATTGCTTTTATATCAACCAAAATTTTTAAAGCTGCTTCATCTAATTTATCAAAATCTGAACTTTTACTAATTTTAATATTTGTTATTTGACCATCTTTTGAAAGAGTAAATGTTACATAAACTTTTCCCTTTTGATTTAATCTTTTTGCACTATTTGGATAAACTTTATTTTTTTCAATTTTAGCTCTTAGTTGAGATAAATATAAAGCTTCAATATTTTCTATTTCATTTGCATTTACTTGTTGTTTTGGAGGTTCATTTGAAATAGGAGTATTTTCTACTGGTTTAATATTTGGAACAACTTCTTCTTTTGACTCTTCTACAATCTGTTTTATGGGTTCTTGTATTGGTTTTTCATATTCGCGCTTTTTTTGTTTATGTCTTTTTTCTTTTTTAGGTTTGTGAATTTTATTTTCAATAATTGGTTCAGGTATAACTTTTTCTTTAATAGGTTGCGATTCACTTTGTGGTATTGGTTCTTGTTGAGTTATTTTAATATGATTAAGAGAGATAATTTTTTCTTGTTTTTTTTCAGGAATAATTACAGAATCTGCAAAAACAAAAAAACAAAAAAATACGGCGATTAAATATAAAATTATAGTTATAAAAAATGAGTTTAAATATCTACTCATTTTTTTGTCACTATTGAAACATTTGAATAATTATGTTTTTTTAACATATCTAAAACTTGAACAAAAGATTCAAATTTTGTATTTCTATCTGTATTTATATGAATAGGAGTCTCTTTTGATGAAAGTAAAATCATTTTTTCTACTTCTTCTAAGACTTCTACTTTATTTTTATAAAGTATTTCGCCGTTTTCTTGAATAACAATAATTATTTCTTTATCTGGTTTTAAGTTATCTGCATTTGAAGCATTAGGCAAAGATATAGGAATAATTCCTTTTGAAATAAATGTAGAAGTTAATAAAACTATTGCTAAAAGTACAAGTAAAACATCAATAAATGGTATAACATTTATTGAATCATATTTCTTCAGTTTCATATAAACTCTCCAAAACTTCAGCATATCTACTTAGAATATTATAAAATACCATAGAAATAATTGCTACAACCAAACCAACTGCTGTGGCTTTTAATGCAAGGGCTAAAGATGACATGATTTTAGCAGCTTCAATGTCTCCATTACTCATTGTCATAAATGTAAGCATAATTGCTAATACGGTTCCTAGTAGTCCAATATAAGGAGAATTTGAAGCAATAGTCCCTATAATTGTAAGATGTTTTGTTAATGCAACATCTAAGTGTTTCTTATTTTTATAAGAAGTTATGTTGATTTTTTTATAAAAGAAAATTCTTTCTATAAAAAACCAAACGGCAATAAAACTCATAAAAACAAGAAGTCCTATTACTCCATAGTCAACTGTATGTTTTAGAGTTTCTATATTCACATCCATTTTTACGATCCTTTTTACATTTTATAAAGGGAATCATAATACAATATTGATAATAATTATCTTAATTGAAACGTGAAGTTAATGTTTTGTTAAAGATTCATTAAAACAAGTTATATACAATTGCAATAATTAAAAAAAGGAGCTTTTTTGAAGAAAATTATTATTCCTTCTTTACTTTGTTCTTTACTCTTTTCAAATGAGTTAGATATTTTGCAAAAAGATAAAAAAGAGTTAAGACAAATAGAAAAAGAAGTTATACAAAAAAAGTACGAAGGTGCAAAGAATGATTGGATTGGAACAATCAACCTAAATTCAGGATTAACAAGAAGTCACTCTTTCTCAAAAGAAAATGATTCTTTTAACAAAAGTATTTCTATTGGATTTACTCAAAGTCTATATGAGTCAGGTGGAATAGAATTTGGAATTAAATATGCAAATGATGAATTAACTTCAGAAATAATTGCATGGGAAAATGCAAATGTTGCAATTTTACAAACTATATATGAAACACTTTTAAATATAAAAAAACTAAAGCTTCAAATTGAACAAAGTGATTACTCATTAAAAAATAAAGATATTGAACTAATAATAAAAAGAATTCAATATGAAGTAGGGAAAGTAGATATTATTGATTTGAATAATGCAATTATGTCAAAAAATAATCAACAAAAAGAGAATATTTCTTTAAAAAATTTATTAAAAGATAAAGAGTATGAACTTTCAAAATATACAAGTTTAAAATCAAATGAGATAGAAATTATTGATTTTAAAATCATAAATAAAGATAAATTTTTGAGAGATAATTTAAATATTAAATATGAAAATTCAAAAGTTGAATTACTCGATACAAGTTATAAGCAACTAAAAAGTACATATTTACCCAAAGTTAGTTTAAGTACAAGTGCTGGATATTCTAATAATGAAAATTTAACTACTAATGCAACAGGTGATGATGAGAGAAATGGTTCAATTGGTTTAAATATGTCGATGCCTTTATTTGATATTACAAAAGATGCAAAACTTGAAAAATCAAAACTAGAAGTATTAAAACAAAAAGTGAATGTATCTGACATAAAAAATGAGTTAGTTTACGAGTATGAACAAATTTTAGCTCTAATTAATACTTATGATGAGTATGAGAAAACAATTGACAGTAATTTAAAATTATATGATGATTTAATTATGGTTAATAAAAGTTCAAATTCTGCTGGAATGACTTCTGATTATGACTTGGAAGTTTTACAAAATACAAAAATTATAAATGAATATGATTTTCTAATAAATGATATTAATAAAAAACTTCAATACTCAAAATTATATTTTAAAACAAAGGCTGATATTTAATGGATACAAATTTACAAAATGAATTAAATATATATTCAAATAATAATTCAAATAAAAAATATTTTTTTATAATTTTTATAATTTTATTTTTAGGTTCAGGAATTTATTACTATTTTTTTATAAGTCAATCACAAAAAGTTGAGACTGATTCATATAATACAAAAAAAGTAACTCGTGGAGATTTATCTGTCATTGTTAGCGCAACAGGAATATTAAATCCAACAAATAGCGTAGAAATTGGGGTTGAAGTATCTGGAACAATAAAAGAGATTTATGTAGATTTTAATGATGAGGTTGAAGTAGGGCAACTTTTAGCTGTACTTGATACTAAAAAATTACAATCAGAAGTTGATGGGCAAACAGCAAGTTTAGGTATTTCAAAAGCTAACTTAAAAGAGAGTGAAGTAAATCTTAGAAATAAAAAAACTGTTTATGATAGAACTTTAAAAATGTACAATAGTTCAGGTGGAAAATATCCAGCTGTAAATGAACTTGATGATGCAAGATTTGCTTATGAAAGTTCAGTTTCATCTTTTGAAGCTTCAAAAGCAAAAGTTGAACAATCTTCTTTTAGTTTAAATACTGCAAAACAAAATCTTGATAAAGCTTATGTAAAATCTTCTATTAAAGGGATAGTTTTAAATAGAGCTGTTGAAGTTGGACAAACTCTTGCTGCTTCTATGAATGCCCCAAAACTTTTTACTTTGGCGAAAGATTTAACTCAAATGGATTTAATAGTAAGTATCGATGAATCAGATGTTGCTGATATAAAAAAAGGTTTAGATGTAACTTTTACTGTGGATGCGTATCCTAATAAAACTTTTAAAGGAAAAATAAAACAAGTAAGATTAAATCCAGTTGATGTAAATGGAGTTGTAACTTATGAAACAGTTGTTGTTGTTAATAATGAAGAATTACTTTTAAGACCTGGAATGACAGCTACTGCACAAATAAATACAAAACAAAGTTTGGATAAATTGATGATTCCAAATACAGCTTTAAGATTTAAGCCAAAAATTCAATTAGAACAAAAATCAAATACAATAAATTTAGTTCAAGGTCCAAGACGACCACAAGGTGAAAATGTTTCAAAAGATTTAACTAAAAAAGAACTTTCTCATATATATATTTTAGAAAATAATCAACCTAAAAGAATTATGGTAAAAGTTTTAGAAACAGATGGAAAAACAACAACGGTTGAATCAAATGATTTAAAAGTTGATGATGAGTTGATTATTTCACAAAAGAGTGATAATGCAAAGTAAAAAAACTATTATTGAGTTCAAAAATATAGTTAAAACTTATGGTGATGGTGATACAAAAACTTATGCTTTAAATGGTGTGGATCTTTCTATAAAAGAGGGCGAATTTGTAGCTATCATGGGAGCTAGTGGAAGTGGAAAATCAACCGCTATGAATATGATTGGATGTTTAGATAAACCAAGTAGTGGAGAATATTTATTTAATGGTATAAGCGTAGGAGATTTAAATAGAAATCAAATGGCACTTTTACGAAGAACTTATTTGGGATTTGTTTTTCAAAGTTTTAATCTTTTAGGAAGAACAAGTGCTTTAGAAAATGTTGAACTTCCTTTAGTTTATAGAAAAATTCCTGCTAAAGAAAGAAAAGAATTAGCCTTTGAAGCATTATGTAAAGTAGGGCTTCAAAGTGTAGTTAATAATACTCCAGCTCAACTTTCAGGTGGTCAACAACAGCGAGTTGCAATTGCTAGAGCAATTGTGTCATCGCCTTTAGTTTTATTAGCAGATGAACCAACTGGAAATCTTGATAGTATAAAAAGTATAGAAATTATGAATTTATTGAAACAATTAAATGAAGATGAAAATATTACAGTAATTATGGTAACCCATGAAGAAGAGATGGCTGCTTTTGCAAATAGGATTATATATTTTAGAGATGGAAATATTGAAGATAGCTTAAAAAAAGGATTTAAATAATGATAATAAATGCTTTTTTACTTGCTTTAAAAGAGATAAGAAGAAATATATTACGCTCTTTTTTAACAATTTTAGGAATAGTAATTGGAGTAGCTTCAGTGATTGCTATGGTAATGATTGGTGATGGAACAACTGCAAATGTAAAACAAAGTATTTCTAAACTTGGAACTAATATGTTAACTTTAAGAGTTGGTCAAGAAAGACGAGGACCACCAAAAGAAGATAATAGTGCAAAACCATTTACAGAAGGTGATATAAGTGCCATAAAAAATGAGGTACAAAATATAAAAGCAGTTGCTTCTGAAAATAATACACGGATAAATATTGTTTATGGAAATAAAAGTAATAGTGCTTCGGTGATTGGTACAAATAATGACTATTTTGTTATAAAAGATTGGGAAGTAACAGATGGAAGAATTTTTGACGAGAGTGAATTAAATAGTGGAAAATCTTCCTGTATTATAGGAACTACGATGGTTAAACAGCTTTTTGGTGAAGATAATCCTATTGGCACAAATATTAGGCTTAAAAATTTAAGTTGTAATGTAATTGGAGTTTTAAAATCAAAAGGTGCTTCAGCATTTGGTAGTGATCAAGATGAAATAATTATTGTTCCACTTAAAATGTTTCAACAAAAAATTAAAGGAGATAAGGATATTTCATCAATTTTGATTTCAATCACATATGGAAAATATATCGAAAATGCAAAAACTGAAATAACATCTTTAATGCAAGAAAGAAGAAGTTTAAGAGTTGATGAACCTGATAATTTTCACATAAGAGATATGGAAGAAATGCTTTCAGCCATGACATCAACAACAAAAATGTTAACTTATCTTTTAGGTTCGATTGCCGGAATTTCATTACTTGTTGGTGGAATTGGAATTATGAATATTATGCTTGTTTCTGTAACTGAAAGAACAAAAGAAATAGGGACAAGACTTGCAATTGGAGCTATGGAAAATGAAGTTTTATTACAATTTTTAGTTGAAGCAATAGTGTTATCTACCTTAGGAGGAATCATAGGAATAATTTTAGGTTTAGCAATTGGTTTTGTTGCAGTTAATGTTATGGAATTAGCATTTATTATAAACAATCAAATAATAATGATATCTTTTTTCTTTTCAACTTTAATTGGAGTTGTTTTTGGATATTTTCCTGCTAGAAAAGCAGCAAGATTAAATCCTATTGATGCTTTGAGATATGAATAAATTTGATATAAATCATTGTTTAGATAAATTTTATCAAATATACTTCCTTTGAATTTTTTTAAAGGAAGTACAATGTTTGGTTGGTTATTTAAAAGTAAAGAGAAAAAAAAAGTTGTTCGTCTAAGAACTTTTGTATGTAAGCATTGTAAATATACTTGTGAAGGATGTGATACAAGATTTTGTTATGCTTGTTATTCAAATCCTGGAAACCCTTGTCCTAAATGTGGAAAAACCAACCTTCAGGAAAAGGAAAAAGCTTAGATTTTTTTAATTCCAGTCTAAAAGTCTTTTTTCACCTTCAAGAGCTCTAATTTCACTAACATCTTGAGACATTTCAATTACACCTTTGTAATTTCTTTCTTCATCTCTAATTGCAAAATATCTAATATGAATAAATTTACCTTTAAATTGAATCCAAAATTCAGCTGTATCTTGTCGTCCTGCTTTAAACTCTTCAAGAATTTTTAGAACTTGGTCAACACTTTTTGGAGGATGGCAAAACTTAACTTCTCTTCCAATGATTCCAGCACTTCTTGGGAAAACTCTTTCATCCCCTCTGTTATAAAAAACAACTTTGTCATTTTCATCAACATAAGTAATATCAACAGGTAAAAATTTAAATATGAAATTAACTTGCTCCATTGTTAAATATCCCTCATCAAAGTGAGTTCTATCTTCAAGTGAAAAAGATAATTTTCTTTTTTTTGTATCTAAACTTGGATGAATATACTCTTCTTCTTTGATTTCAGGGTATCTAACAGGTGGTGTTGCAAACATCCAACCAATCTCACAGTCGCCCTCATACATCTCTTTCCAGTCATCTTCATTTAGTAAATTCATAGCATTTGGTAAAAGTCTATTTTCTTCTACTGACATTAATTGTGATAAACTATTAAATACAACAATTAAAGAATTTAATATATTTTCAAAATCTTTATCTTCAATTTTTTTTCTTACAATTTTTATTTCAGCTCTAATTTGGTCATGAAAAGCCCACATACCTTGACTAGGACTTGTCCAACCATATTTTTCAAGATATGGAAAAAGTTGATTTTCTTTTCTTGCAAAGTGTTTTTCAACTTGACTTAATTGGTTGAAAAGATTAAAAAATAGTTGAAAATCAGTATTTATATCTACTTTAAAAAGCTCTTCAAAAAGTTGTTTTATTAAGATGTTTTCTTCAAGATAAACTCTTACAGGGTGACCTTGTGGAAAGTGGTTTATATTATTAGTTAAGTTATCCATTTTGTTTATTCCTTTTTATTTAGGAGAAATATAGCAAATTGATGTATATTAACAATGATATTAATCAAGATGTTAATAATTCAATAAATATTAAGATATTATATATAATAATGATAACTTATATCAAAATTAGGAAAGAGTATGAATTTTAGAATTGAAAAAGATACTATGGGTGAAATTAATGTTCCAAATAACAAATATTGGGGTGCTCAAACCCAAAGAAGTTTAGAAAATTTTCCAATCGGTGATGAAAAAATGCCAAAAAAAATTATTGAAGGTTTTGCATATCTAAAAAAAGCTTGTGCAATTGTAAATAAAAACTTAAATAAATTAGATGAGTCAAAAACAGATGCAATTTGTGTGGCTTGTGATGAGGTTATTAAAGGAAAATTGTATGATGAATTTCCTTTAGTTGTTTGGCAAACAGGTTCAGGAACTCAATCAAATATGAATATAAATGAGGTTGTTGCTTCAAGAGCCACTGAACTTTTAGGAAAAGATTTTAGAGTAGAGAAATTAATACATCCAAATGACGATGTAAACAAAGGTCAAAGTTCGAATGATACTTTTCCCACAGCTATGAGAATAGCTTTTGTTTTAGATATTCAAGAAAGATTGATTCCTGCAATAAATGTTTTAAAAACAACTTTTGAAAATAAATCAAAAGAGTTTGAACATATTGTAAAAATAGGAAGAACACATCTTCAAGATGCAACTCCACTTACACTTGGACAAGAAATCTCTGCTTATGTTGAGATGTTAGATAAAGCTTTAGCTCAAATAGATGATAGTATGAAATATCTTGTTGAATTGGCAATTGGAGGAACAGCTGTTGGAACAGGATTAAATTCTCATCCTGATTTTTCACCTATGGTTTGTGAAATTTTAAATGCTTTAACAAATACAAAATATCCTTTTAAATCTCATCCAAATAAATTTCATGCATTAACAGCCCATGATGCGGAAGTGGTTTTAAGTGGAGTTTTAACAGCACTTGCAGCTAATCTTATGAAAATGGCAAATGATATAAGATGGCTTTCAAGTGGTCCTAGATGTGGAATTGGAGAACTTAATATTCCTGAAAATGAACCAGGAAGTTCAATAATGCCAGGAAAAGTAAATCCGACTCAAAGTGAAGCCATGACAATGGTTGTAGTTCAAGTTATGGGAAATAATACAACAGTTGGTATTGCTGCATCTCAAGGGAATTTTGAATTAAATGTATTTAAACCCGTAATTGCTTTGAATATTTTGCAATCAATTAGACTTTTAAGCGACACGATGATTGCATTTAATGATAATTGTGCAGTTGGAATTGAGCCAAATTTGGTAAATATAAATAAATATCTAAATGATTCTTTAATGTTAGTAACAGCATTAAATCCATATATTGGATATGAAAAAGCAGCACTTATTGCAAAAACAGCACATAAAAATGGAACGACACTAAAACAAGAAGCAGTAAATCTTGCGATTTTAAGCGAAGAAGAGTTTGATTCTTATGTAAAGCCAGAAGAGATGATAAAACCTACTTTATAATTTGGAGATTTGATTGAAAGAGTTAGAAAAATATTTTTTACTTGATGAGTTTGAAGATGGATGGGGAATGGATGATGAGTTTATTTGTGAGGAACAATTATTTGATTATTGTGTCGAAGTTTTATTTATTCCTGATGAAAAAATAGATGAATTAAACATGAGAAATGATGAACTGGAAATTGTTCTAAAAGATTTAGAACTTGAAGATATGCATGAAGATTGGTATGTAAATCTTCTAAAAAATTCTAAAGAAAGCTAATAAAAAGAAGAATCATTTTAGTTGATTCTTCTTTTTTAAAATAGTGTTAGAAATTAATTCTAGCACCTGCAAAATAATAAGCACCTACATTTGTTCCTAGTTCTTCTTCAATTTTTTTATTAAAAATATTATCAACACCTGTATATAAAGTTAAAGTTTTATTTACATCATATTTTACTCCAACATCAACAAGTGTATAATCATCAGTTGTTGTAGTATTTTGAGTATCTGAGTATTGTTCACCTAAATATCTAAGTGATAAATTTGTTGCAACATTTGATAAAATTTTGTAATTAAATCCTAAAGATGCAGATAAATCAGGTGTAAATATCAACTCTTTATTTGTACTTTTATCCTCTGTATTAAGATATGTTAGATTGAAATTTAAATCAGCATTATCATTAAGTGTATAATCAAGATTTAACTCAACACCTTTTATATCAACTTTATCTAAATTCTCAGAAGTATAATATTTTGCATTTCCTGCTCCATAAGATACAAGCTCGATTTTATCATCTATTTTTGTGTTAAATAAAACAATTTCTGAGAAAAGTTTATCCATTTTATTTGATAGTGCTATTTCAAAAGTTTGTGATTGTTCAGGTTTTAATTCATAAGCACTTGTTTTAGGTCCAAAAATAACATCTGAACCAAATCTTTTTCCATCTTTGTATGATGGTGAAACTACATATAATTCAGCAATATCAGGAGCTCTATATCCTTGGGCATAATTTGCTCTAAGATTTGTATTTTCTGTTAATTTTTGTACAAGTCCTGCTTGAATAGTTGCTTTATTATCAGCATTTGAAATCTTGTCATATCTAGCTCCCATTGTTGCATTTAAACTATCAGTTAGAGTTATTTCATCTTGAATAAAAAGTGCTTCATATTTTACTTTTTTTGTGATAAAATCACTCGAACTAGGAACTGGATTTATAGCACTTGAGTCTCTTGTTTCTTCTCTATATTCAACTCCTGTTGTAATAATGTTTGAATCATTTAAACTATAAGTCAGATTTGATTCAATATTATCAATTGTCACATTTGCACTGAATTTTGTACTAATTGGACCTGCAAAATTTATAGGTGTAGTTTCATTTCTTTTTTTATAATATGAACGGTAAACTTTAGTTTGTCCTGATAAATCATCATTTATTTGATATTTTAAATCACTTGAAACATCAAATCTTCTATTATTATCTTCTGAATTTACAGGTGTGTTTTTGATTAATCCACCACCTGAAAAAGCAGCACTTCCTATATAAGTTCCTTCTCTATTTTCGTCTAAATAATTTAAATCAAGACCTAAAGTTACATTATCATTTAGATTTTTTTCAATTCTAGTTCCTACATTTTTTACATTCGCATCATCACTAAATGTTACTTTGTTTGTTCCACTAATTCCATTTTGTGGATTTGCTGCTAATACTGCACCAGTTGTTGGATTTGTGGCAACTTGTGTATAACTTTTATTTTTTGAATATGAACTTGTATCAATGATTGAGCCAAAAAGTTTATATTTTACATCTTCTTTTGTTCCAGATGTTGTGAAGTTTACATTTTTTTCTTTTGCTTCCCCATGTCCATTTTGTCCATATTTTACATCAAGAGTTGAGCTATTTTTATCAACTTTTTTAGTAATTATATTTATTACTCCACCAATTGCATCTGAACCATAAAGTGTAGACATAGAACCTTTTACTATTTCAATTCGCTCAATCATTGTTGCGGGAATTCTATTTAATTCATAAGGACCCTCAGTTTCTCCTGATAATCTTTTCCCATCAATTAAAATCAGTGTTCCATTTGCTCCTGCACCTCTTATTGAAACAGAAGCTTTTGAAGCTGAACTTGGGTGTGGAAATCTTCCAAATTGAGCATTTATTGATGGAATTTTTTCAAATACATCTTTTAGAGTTGATGCTGAAATCCTTTCAATATCTTCTTTTGTTACAACAATAACAGAAGCACTAACCCCATCTATATTTTTTTCAGTTTTAGTGGCAGTTGTCACAGTAACATCGTCTAAAGCCGTATTTGCGAAACTGTTTTGAATTAAAACAAAACTCGTGATTGTTGAAAGCAAGACTAATTTTTTCATTTTTTTTCCTTATTTGTAATATAAATTTGAATCGGGAATTTTCCCACCTATTGATTTTGGTTCACTTTTTTCTAAAATATTAAAGAAAAACTCTAAATCATCTTTTGCTTCAATTGCTTTTATACTTTCAAAAGAAACATGTTCAATTGAATCAGCAAGTCCTTGAACTTCTAACATTGGAAGAGTTTTTACAATTAAAGCAGCAGCTTCTTTTGGGTTTTGTTTATACCAGTTAAGTGATTTTTCATATTCTGTTAAAAATCTATTTATTAATTCTTCTTTTCCTTTTGTATCTCCTAAATAAGCAATTCCTGCTTGTGGTATTTTTGCTTTGGTTTGAAACAATTCTCCCCACTCTTTTTGTAAATCTACGCTTCTATATAAATCAGGTGCAACTACGCTTATTGGAAAAGATTTTGTTTTCCGTAAAGCAATTGAAATTGCAGGTTCTGCTAAAAGTGCATGGTCAACTCTTCTTAAAATCAGCATTTGCATAGCATCAACTGGATTTGCAACATATTGGATTTTAAAATCTTTTTTAGGGTCAAGTCCACTTTTTTTTGCAAGTTCTTGAAAAACAATATCAGGCATATCAGCTCTAAATGGAACGGCAATTTCTTTATCTTTAAAATCTTTCAGTGTTTTTAGATTTGGATCACGGCTTATCATTCCTAAAATTCCCCAAACAGAAACATTTAGAAGTTTTATATCAACTTCTTTGTTATATAAAGTTGCTGCTACATTTGTAGGAAGAGCAATAAAATCTACATCTCCTTTTAGTATTAAAGCTCTTAGTTCATCTGGATTTTTCCACAATCTAAACTCTATTTTTTTTCCTAAATCTTTTAGTGCATCATTTTCAATCATGTGCATAATAGGATGAGATACTGTTGCAAATGGACCTGCAACTACTATTTTATTTTCATCTTTTGCAAAAAGTGAAAAAAACAAAACAAAACAAATTAAAAATATATTTTTCAAAATAAAACTCCTTTTTAAAATTAACCTTTTATTCCATCAGCTCGAGAACTTAGTAAAAATGGGGAAAAGATTTTTATATAAATAATAAATGGAATACTCCAAAGAATTGAAGATATTATGTAAGCTGGTATTGTATACTCTTCATAAAATGGAATAAAACTTCTAATAAATGTTGAAATAATTATTAAAAGAACTCCAAAATGAAGCCAATTATTTGTAAATATTTTTCTTCCTGTATGAATGGTTGAAATAATTATCATAACTATAAAAAATACTAAACCAAAAGTTCCTGTTGTTAGAAAATGTCTAAAATGATTTAAAGCATTTATTTTTTCATTTAAATAATCAAAACCTAAAAAACCATAACCAAGAGCTGTCATAACTATAATACTCATCAAATAAATGATAAAAGGTTTAAGTAAAATATTGTTATCTTTTAAAACAAAATCATTTAATATCCCTAAAATTGAAGCCATACAAGCAAGTGCTAAATAGGCTAATATTGAGTTATTTGGATATAAAAACTCAACTGCTGTGTAAAAAATTACACAAAAAATAGCAAGATTGTATCTAGGTGGTCTTGAATAAAATGTTTCATCAATATTTTCTTGTTCCAATAATTCATTTATAGCTTCCATATTTATTCTTCGCAGAGCTAATAAAATTAAAACTATAAACGCCCCAAGTGACAAAATCAAAATAGAATGAGTATTAATAGTTATGATATTTGCGACACTTAAAAAAAACATTGTTTGAATAATTAAAATTGCAACTAAAGTAAAACCAAGAGAAATATGTCTTTTGTTTACATCTGCAAAAACTGGTTTTATAACTAATGCAATAATCCAAATAGTTAAAGAGAGATTTAAAATAGCTATAAGATAAACACCAAAAAAATCCATAAACCAAAAACTAAACCTTGAAGCAAACCATAAACCTACAATATAAACCAATCTTGTTCCAACTATTGGAACACTTCCTGGAAACATTTCAGGAACACCTGTTAAGAAAAAAGCAATAATTCCTGCAAGTCCTAGTCCAAAAATCATTTCATACATATGCCAATTTAAAAGATTTGAAATAAAACTCAAATTTATATATCCACTAAAAGCTAATGACCATAAAATAATAGAAATCACAATATATGGAGCTAAAAGCAATAAAATCGGTCTAAATCCATAAGCTAAATATACAGGAAAATCGCCTTTTGGATAATATGCATAGTGTTTTGATGCGTATTGTTTTTCATTTTCCATTATTTAAATCCTAATTCAAAAGTATTGATAATATATTCATCACTTAAAAGTTTTGCAGTTTGTTCATATACAAAAGAATCATCTCGTTTTTCTCTTGGTGTATCAATTTTAAAACTTTTTACAATATGACCTACCGGTTCAGCTTTTAATACAAGTATTTCATCACTTAATTTTATAGCTTCCATTAAATCGTGAGTTATGAATAAAATACTTAATTTATTTGTATTTATTTCTTCAATCAAAAGAGATTGAAGTTCTTTTTTGAGCCCAATATCAAGAGCTGAAAAAGGTTCATCTAAAAATAAAAGAGATGGATTTAAAACCAAAGCTCTTGCAAATGAAACCCTTTGTTTCATTCCTCCACTTAAATCTTTTGGAAACTTTTCAAAATCATCTATTTGTAATCCAAATTTTAAAGCAATATTTTTAGCTAATTTATTTGCATTATCTTTTTTTATATTTTTTGCCCTTAAACCTAAAGCAATATTATCAATTACATTTTTCCAAGGAAGTAGTCTTGCTTCTTGAAAAGCAAAAGATGAACTTTTAAAGCTATTTCTTATTTTTCCCTCTTCAAGTGTTAATAATTTTGCACAAAGATGAAGTAAAGTAGTTTTTCCACCACCACTTGGACCTACAATAGATACGACTTCACCTTTATTTAGTTTGAAATTTATGTTTTTTAAAATCTCTTTAAAACCAAATGAAAAGCTAAGATTTTCAACTTTTAGTTCTTCTATTTTCTCCATGCTTCAACCTCTCTTTTTATAGGTTCAAGAATTAAATACTCAATCAAAAGTAAACTTCCAACCATTATTAATACAAGTGCTAATGCAGTTGTTGTATCTAATTGACTTCTTGCAATGGCTAAGGCTGCACCAATTCCATCATTTGCTGAAAGAAGTTCCGCCATTACAACTATTTTCCATGACATTCCTAATGCACTAATCCATGCTGGAAAAACATAAGAAAAAATATGAGGAAAATATAAATCAAACATTTTCATTTTAAAAGGAAGCTGAAAACTATCAGCCATTTGTTTTAAATCTCCCTCTAAAGTCCTTGTTCCTTGCAAGGCTCCTACAAAAATAATAGGAAAAGATGCAACAACAACTGTGAAAATTACAGTCATATCGCTCATTCCAAACCAAATCATTGCTAATACAATCCATGCAATTGGAGGCATACCAACTAAAATAGTTACAATTGGTCTACTCATCATAGAAGCTGTTACAAAAAGCCCTGCAAGTAATCCTAAGGCTGAGCCAAAAATAAGTGAAATACAAAAACCCAAAAATGCTCTTTTTATAGTAATAGCAATATCGTTTAAAGCACTTGGTTCACTTAACATTGAAAATAGGGTAATCATGGTATCTTTTGGAGAGGGTAGAACCAAATTTCCATAGAGTTGATTTCCAAAATCCCATAACGCAAAAAATAGAAAGATTGAGGCAATAGAACCCCAACCACTCCATAAATATAAGGGAAAGTCTTTTATTATTTTAAATAAAAATTTCATTTAATTCCTAAAATTGTTTAATCTTTTGGAATTATAATAAGAATGATAACGATTATCGTTGATTTAAGTCAATAATTTAATTAATGATTAAACTTGATACTAAAAAGAACTATAAATTTAAAATATTAATTTTAATAACTATTATCAATTTTATAAAAGATTAAGTTTTCCTTTGTTATCATTCCGTTAACAAGATATAAATTTTATTATTAGATAAAATATTATAGGGTATTAAATTGGAAGAAAATAAAAATAAATATTTAGACTCAAAAGAGATTTTTGATAAAGAAAGAACTATTGAAATAAAACATGATGGACAATCTTATTATCTGAAAATTACAAAAGCAAACAAATTAATCCTAACTAAGTGAATACAAAATAATTAAAATCTAGCCAGCAATAGTAAAGTTCTCCTACACATAGCCAGCCAAAAATTAAAATATCAAACAACTGTTATCAAATAAAAAATAAGTTATTTTTATTTGAGAATTATTAATTTCTTGGAGGAAATGAGTGAATAAATATATTGTAAGTAAAAAACATAAAACAGCTAATTATATCGGTGCATCAGTTGTAACTGCTACTGTTTTATTAACAACACCTATTATGCTAAGTGCAGAAACAGTTTTACCAAATGTTGAAGTTGAAACAGACAAAACTACAAATTATAGTGAAACTTATAAAGTAGATAAATCTTCATCTTCTAAAGTTACTCAAGATTTAATAGATACACCTCAAACTATCTCTGTTATTACTAAAAAAGTAATGGAAGAACAACAAGCAACAACTTTAGTTGAAGCATTAAGAAATACTCCTGGTATTACATTAAATCTTGGTGAAAATGGAAATACAAACTCTAAAGATAATATAAATATGAGAGGTTTTGATGCTCAAGGAAGTATTTATAAAGATGGAATTAGAGATTTAGCAAATTCAAGTAAAGATACATTTAACACAGAAGCTGTTGAAGTTACGAAAGGTGGAGTTGGAGCTGATAATGGAAGAGGTGTTTCATCTGGATATATAAATCAAGTTACAAAATCAGCTAAAAATATAGATGAGGTTGCTGGAACTGTTGGATATAGTACATCAGAAAATGCAAGATTAACAGCTGATGTAAATAAAAAATTAAATGAAATAACCGGTGTTAGATTAAATGTAATGAAACAAAAGGGTGAAGTTGCTGGAAGGGACGAAGTAGAAATTGATAGAACAGGAATTGCTGGTTCTGTTGGTTTTGGAATAGGAACTGCTACAAGAACAACTATTAATTATGAGCATACAGAACAAGATGATGTTCCAGATGGTGGAATTCCAACAGTAGGATTAGATGGAAGCACACAAAAAGCTGATACTTCTAAATTTTATGGAAGTGTAAATGATTTTGAAGAGGCACAAACTGATGCCTTTACTCTAAAATTTGAGCAAGATGTATCAGATAATACTATGTTTATAAATACTGCAAGATATGCAAAAACAAAACAAGAGATGTTATTAACTTCTCCATTTAATTTTTCAACTGCTACAAATACAGTAACAAGATCAATGCATGCAAGATGGCAAAAAAATGAGATATTGACAAATCAATCGAATTTTACAACGCAAATACAAACGGGTATGTTATTACACAAGATTAGTACAGGTATTGAATTAACAAAAGAGAGCCAACTTACAAAAAATTATACTGCACAAACTGCACAAACTTCAAATTTATATAATCCAACAAGTATTTCTTGGGATGATTTATCTCTTTCTGGTCAAAAGAGTGATGGAGAAACTACAACTGTTGGAGCATACTTATTTGATTCAATAAATATTGGAGAAAAAGTTATCTTCACAGGTGGAGGAAGATTTGATAAATATGATACGACAAATGACGTAGTTTCATCTACTTTAGTTCCTTCAACAATAGAAGATAAAGGACATTTAAATAGTTATAAAGCAGGGTTAGTTTATAAACCAGTAGATAATGGAAGTGTATATATTTCAAGAGCAACTACTCAATTACCTCCAGGTGGAGCAAACTTTACTTTAAGTGCAACAACTACAAATGCTAATAATCCAAATATGGAACCACAAAAATCAACTACTGATGAAGTGGGTACAAAATGGGATTTATTGGATAATAAATTATCTTTAACAACAGCTCTTTATAAAACAGTTGTGGAAAATGAAACTATGACTGAATCAGATGGAAGTACATCGCAAAATGGAGAAAAAGAGGTTAAAGGTATAGAAATCGGTGCAGTTGGTGAAATTACTGATAAATGGAGTGTAAGTACAGGTTTTGCAAAAATGAATACTGAATATACAAACTCTACATCAACAAGTGAAGGTTTAAGTTTAAGATTCTCACCAGAGCATACAGCAACACTTTGGACAACATATAAATTTACTCCAATATTTAATGTAGGAGTAGGGGCAAGATATATAGGAACACAAACTATTGCAACAAGTACAACTTCAACTCCTCCTGTTAGTAAAATTGAAGATTATACTGTTTATGATGCAATGGCTTCTTATAAATTTAATAAAAACTTAACATATCAGTTAAATGTGTACAACTTAACTGATGAAGAGTATGTATCAAATGTAAATAATTCTGGAAGAAGATATACTCCAGGAGCTTCAAGAAGCGGTTTATTATCTTTAGCATATAAATTTTAATTAATTCAATCCTTTGGGATTGAATTATTATTTTATAAATTAAATTACCTATAATTTCATTTACAAAGTAATAAAAGGGAAAATATATGATATTACATATACCAAATGTTCTAAACCAGAACCAAATAAAAGAGTGTAGAGAGTTATTAAATAAAGCAGATTGGATTGATGGGAAATTAACAGCAGGAAGCCAAGCTGTTAATGTAAAAAGTAATCTTCAATTAGAAGAAAATAATCCTTTATTACAGTATTTAAGAGATTTAATAACTCAAGCTTTAAAAACAAATCCTTTATTTATAAGCGCTACTTTGCCAAATCATATAATTTCACCTTTTGTAAATAGATATGAAAATAGTGGAGCATATGGGAATCATGTGGATAACTCGATTTTATACGATGCAACAGTTGGAAAAAATTTCCGTACAGATGTTTCGAGTTCTTTATTTTTTACAGACCCTGATGAGTATGAGGGCGGTGAAATGGTTATTGAAGATACTTTTGGATTACATGAAGTAAAACTTCCAGCAGGTGATTTGATACTTTATCCCTCAACTTCTTTACATAGGGTTGAACCAGTTGTCAGCGGTGTTAGAATGGTTAGTTTTATGTGGACTCAAAGTATGATAAGAAGTGCTTGGAAAAGAAATATTTTATTTGAGCTTGATAATACAATTCAGAGTTTAAGGGCAAAATATGGAGAAACACAAGAAACTTTAAACTTATCTATTCATTATCATAAACTTATCCAAGAGTGGGCTGAACTTTAATGATAAAAGAAAAATTAGATTATATTCCAAATGATTTAGTTTCATTAGAAGATTATGAACGATATGCAAAAGAGAGAATGGATTTTAATTCTTTAGCATATATTTGTAGTGGGGCAGCAGATGAGATAACTTATAAAAGAAATAATGAGGCCTTTAAAAATATCTTTTTAGAAACCAAAACTTTAGAAGATTTAAGTGGAGCTAATACAAAAATAGAATTATTTGGACAAACATATGAAAGTCCAATTTTTTTAGCTCCAGTTGCTTATCAAAAATTAGTTGATGCTAATGGCGAAATTGCAACTGCTCAAGCAGCAAATGCTATGAATACTTGTATGTGTGTTAGTTCATTTTCAAGTTGTACTTTAGAAGATATTTCAAATACTACAAGTTCACCTCTTTGGTTTCAGTTGTATATTCAACCTAATATGAATGTAAATATTGAACTTATCCAAAAAGCTGAAAAACTTGGATTTAAAGCATTGGTTATTACAATAGATGCTCCAATTTCAGGTATTAGAAATGCTGAACAAAGAGCTGGATTTTATTTTCCAAATGGAATAAGTGCAATTAATATAGAGAATATAAACTCTATTCAAACAAGTAATAATTTTGAAAATATATTAGATATTGTAAAAACCTTGCCAACTTGGAAAGATATAGAATTTATCAAAAAAAATACAAATCTACCAGTAATTTTAAAAGGAATAACTTCTGTTGATTATGCAAAAAAAGCAGTTAGTTTAGGAATAGATGCAATCATAGTTTCAAATCATGGAGGAAGAACAATTGATACTCTTCCTGCAAGTATAGAGATTTTGCCAAAAATAGCAAATGAAATAAAAGGAAAAATTCCAATACTTTTTGATGGTGGAATAAAAAGAGGAACAGATGTTATAAAAGCATTAGCTTTAGGTGCAAGTGCTGTTATGATTGGAAGACCAATAATGTATGGTTTAGCAACTGCTGGTGCTTTAGGTGTTGCTCATACTTTAAAAATTTTAAAAGAAGAACTTGAAGTTTCTATGATATTTACAGGATGTAAAAATATAGAAGAAGTTAAAAAAGTAAAGCTTACTTTTAATAACAATTAACAATTATATTAAAAAATCGTTAAAACTGATTTGTTACTATTTCATAGAAAATAAAAAAGGAGTAAAAAATTGTATAAAACAATATGGTTTAAAATACATATGATTTTAGGATTAACAGCAGGTTTTATATTACTTGTTGTTGGAGTTACAGGAGCAATTTTATCTTTTGAAAAAGAGATAATAAAATTTATAAATAAAGATAGTTATGAGGTTTTTGTACCAAATGAAGTAAAACTTTCTACAAAAGAGTTACTAGAAAAACTTCAAGAAAAACTACCAGAAGCCAAGATAAATAGTCTTTCTTTTTCAAGTGATGCAAACTCATCAGTTGTAATAAATGTAGCAGGTAAAGGTGAAGGAAAAGAAGCAAAAAGAGGAATAAGTTATTATATAAACCCATATACAGCTGAGATTTTACCAGAGTTAAAGGGGGTTGGTTTTTTTAAGAGCGTTGAAAATATTCATAGAAGACTTCTTTTAAGTGATTTTGGAAAACAAGTTGTTGCACTTAGTGTGGTTTCTCTTTTGATTTTAATGTTTTCAGGAATTTATATATATTTTCCAAGAATTAAAAAAAGTTTTTCACAAAGTTTAAAATTGAATTTTCAATCAAAAGGAAGATTTTTCTTAGCAAATCTTCATAGTGCAATTGGAATGTGGGTAATTCCTTTTTATTTAGTAGCGAGTTTAACAGGACTTTATTGGTCGTATGAATTTGTAAGTAATGGTTTACACACAATAACAGGTGTTGAAAAACCTAAAAAACCTCAAATGCAAGGTTCTCAAGGAGAAAATAAAAATCTTCAAGGCGAAAAAATCTCTTTTGATGATGTTTCATTAGCTGTTGATGCTTTTAAAAATCTAGTTGAAAACAAATATTCAAGTGCAACTTTACGATTCCCTCAAAAAGGAAGTGTATATAGTTTTGATTATTTAGCAATAGATTTTCCACATGAAAGAGCCAAAAACAAAATAGAGTTTGATATTAAAACAAATCAAATTTTAAAACATGAAAAATATGAAGATAAAACTTTGGCTCAAAAACTAATGGGAAGTATTTTACCGCTTCATACAGGGGAATATTTTGGAGTAGTTGGGCAAACACTTATGTTTTTAGCTTCACTTATGATGCCACTTTTTGCAATAACTGGTTTGATGTTATATGTAAAAAGAACTAAAAAAAAGAAAACAGTATAATCAATTTAAAAGGGTAGTTTTAAACTACTCTTTTTTAATTATTTTCCATATATCTTTGTCTCGCGCTATCTTTTATTTTAGTAACTTCAACTAAAATAAAACCATCAATGCAATCGCCAAAACCATTATCGACATTAAAATCCAAAAATTCAACCCCATCATCAATGGCAATTTCACTATATTGTTTATAAAGTGTTGGAATTGTTGCTCCAATATTTGCTAAAGTGGATTTTAGAAATTTAAAATCTTTTTTCTTATCATTTAAATCAAAAATCTCTTTAATTTCATTTAAATTATTCGAGTAAGAATAAGGCGTTTTTGCTTCAATTAAAATATCCTTATTTCCATAATAATGATTGTAATAAAATATCATCATATCTTTTGCAACCGTTGGTAACGAACTACTCATAGAAACAGGACCAAACATATATTTGATATTTGGATTGTTTTTTAAATATGCTCCAATTCCAAACCATAAATAATCCAAAGCCCTTGTTCCCCAATATTTTGGTTGTACGAAACTGCGTCCTAGTTCAATAGAATTTTTTAAATAAGGAGTAAATTCTTCGTTGAATTTAAACAAAGTATTTGAATAAAATCCTTTAACACCAATATTTTTAAAGATAAAATCAGAATTCCCAACTCTATAAGAACCCACAATTTCCAAATCATTTTCATCCCATAAAATTATATGTTGGTAATAAATATCATATTTGTCCGTATCCCTTTTTTTGTTTACACCTTCACCTACTTTTCTAAAAGATAGTTCTCTTAATCTTCCTATTTCCTTTAAAACTATTGAATCATCAGTATAATCGTACAAATATATTTTTTTACCATCATTAGTTTGACCGATTAATTTTGATTTTTTTAACTCATTTAATAAATCAATTCTGCTAACTGGATGGGCGATTGCACTTTGGGTTTCAAAAAAAGATTTTTTCCCTTTTTTTAGAGCATAAAGATGTTTTCTGTAAAGATTTAATAAAAACTTTTTGTCTATTCCTTTTGGTGCGATATTTTCATTTGGAATAATTTGTCCAACTTTTATATTTATTCTTTTTGATTTTTTATTAAACATTTCATGTGATAATAAAAGTGTTGAAAAAGTTTTATTTATAACTGAAATTGTGTAAAAAGTTTTTGAGTTTTTTGCATCTAAAAATATCGGTAAAATCGGTGCATTAGAGTTTATCGCAAAATTTAAAAAACCTTTATTCCAAGCGGGGTCTTTTATTCCTTTTGCTGTTGCTCGACTCACTTCTCCTGCTGGAAAAATAATCAAAGCTTCTTCGTTGTTTAAAGCTTCATAGATTTTTTTTATGTCACTTTTTGATTGTTTTAATTTGTAGTTATCAATCGTAATAATCAAAGAATTTAAAGCATCAAATCCAGCTAAAAAATCATTTGCAACAATTTTTACATCTTTTCTTATTTGACCAATAAGTCTTAATAAACATAAAGCATCAAGTCCACCCAAAGGATGATTTGCGATGATTACGACTTTTCCACTTGTTGGAATATTTTGTAAATCATTACTTGAAACCGCATAATCAAAATCAAAATAATCCAACACAGCATCTACAAACTCAAAACCTTTTAAGTGAGAATTTTGCGTTAAAAATTGATTTATTGAGTCTTCGTGAACAATTTTTTTTGCGATTTTGAATAAAGATTTTTTTAGAAAATTATCTTTTTTGTTCATATTTGGAAATTTCTTTTCAATCTCTTTTTGAATATCTATCATTTCATACTCCTAATTTATCGTAATTCTATTTTGCTTTGATTACAAAAAGGTGACAAACTTAGTTTATGAACTGTTTTACAAACTTATGATAAAATCCAAATTATCTAAAATAAGGAAAATATCTATGAATAAATCAGATATTACAAATATAATCACAGTTTTAATCATGGCTTTTGGTTATTCAAATGGAAATGATTTAATTTATATGGTTGGTTTATTTGCTTTTAGTGGAGCAATTACAAACAGTTTGGCTATTCATATGTTGTTTGAAAAAGTTCCATTTTTGTATGGAAGTGGAGTGATTGAAAGCAAATTCTCACAGTTTAAAATCTCAATTCATAATCTACTTATGAACCAATTTTTTACTCGTGAACACCTTACAAGATTTTTCCAAGATGAAATGAATAGTGCTAAAAAAACAATAGATTTCAAAAAAATCCTAAACAAAACAGATTTTTCACCAGCTTATGAATCACTAAAAGAATCAGTAATGCAATCATCTTTTGGCGGAATGTTAGGAATGTTTGGAGGAGAATCAGCACTTGAACCTCTAAGAGAGCCATTCACAAAAAAACTACAAGCTTCAATAATCTCAATCTCAGCTAGTGATGCTTTCCAAGAAGTAGTAAATGAAGCCCTAAAATCAGAAGATTTAAGCGCAGATGTATACGAAAAACTAAGCCGAATAGTGAATACAAGACTTGAAGAACTAACACCAAAAATGGTAAAAGAGATAATCCAAGAAATGATAAAAGAACACCTAGGATGGTTAGTTATTTGGGGAGCAGTTTTAGGTGGAGTTATTGGGTTATTTAGTGCGGTGGTTGCTTAACTTTACAAAATAATATTACATTTTGAAATGAAATCTGATGTTGCTAATTGATATATGCTAGAATAAAAAATATAAATAAAAAGAAGAAATTTGACAAGTCCAATAATAAAAAACAATGAATATCAACCATTTGTTAAATGGGTAGGTGGAAAAAGAGGGTTATTAACTCAAATAATTCCATTACTACCACAAAAATTTAATAACTATTTTGAACCATTTGTCGGTGGTGGAGCTTTATTTTTTGAACTTTACACAAGAGGTTTATTAAAAGATAAAGAAGTTTATTTATTTGATATAAACGCTGAACTTATTAATGCATACAATGTAGTAAAAAAGTATCCTAATCAACTTATAAATGAACTTGAAATTTTTAAACAAAAACACTCAAAAGAGTTTTTTTATGAAGTAAGAAGTTGGGATAGGGAAGATGATTTTTTACAAAGAAATGCTATACAAAGAGCTTCACGATTTATCTATCTTAATAAAACTTGTTTTAATGGGCTTTATAGAGTAAATAAAAACAATCAAAACAATGTTCCAATAGGAAGTTATAAAAATCCAAATATTTGTGATTATGAAGTGATTTTAAGTGCAAGTCGTGCTTTGAAAAATGTAAATATTTTAAATGTAAGTTATAAAGAAGTTTTAAAATATGCTTCAAAAAATGATTTGATTTATTTTGATCCACCGTATTATCCACTTACTCAAACTGCCAGTTTTACATCTTATAGTGAGTTTGATTTTTTGGATAAACAACAGATAGAACTTTATGAAGTTTTTAAAAATTTGAGTGAAAAGGGCTGTAAAGTATTACATAGTAATTCAGATACAGAATTTATAAAAGATTTGTATAAAGATTTTGAGATAAAAGAAATTTTCGCAAATAGGTTTATAAATAGTAAAGGTAGTGATAGAGGGAAAATTAGTGAGGTTATAATTAAAAATTTAGGAGATAATAATGCAAAATAATTTACTAGTAAATAATCCATTAATCGTTGAACAAAATAATTTAAAATTGTATGTATTTAAATTAAGTGCAGAAGAAATACATAATCATTTTGTTGTTTCAAGAAGATTAGAGGATAGAGATGCTGGCTACCAGAGAATAGTTAAAGATAAAAAAATAAAAGAGATAGTTGCTTATTTAAGTGGAAAATCTTCAGATTCTTATCCTTCAATATTACCTAGCAATATTTTAATTGCTTTGGATAATATTGAATATAATGAAACGAAAAAAGAGTTAATTATAAAAGATAATGAAAGTGGATATAAAGGTTTAATAATAGATGGACAACATAGAGCGAAAGGTGGGTTTGAATTCAATCCGAAATTTGAATTACTCGTTGTTGCTATTGGAGATTTAGAACCAAAGCACCAAGCAAGACTTTTTATAACAATAAATAAAACTCAAACATCTTTACCTGCATCTTTATATATGGATTTAATTAGTACAACTTCCGATGAAGATATTCGAGATAATTTAGATGAAGAGATTATTTCAGCAGAACAAAAAGCAACTGAAATTATAAGAGATTTGAACTCTAATGATGAATCTTGTTTGAAAGATTTAATTGCAATGACTGGAGAAGAAAATAAAAAAGTGAGTTTATCTGCAATAATGCCTTTTGTTAAAGAATATATAAATTATACAAATGGAAAATTCAAAGGATATTCATTTAATCAACAAGTTCAAATTTTTATTAATTATTTTAATGCGATAAAAGTAGTATTTGAAAATGATTGGGAAAAAGGTTCAGTATTTAAAACAACAGTTTTAGGAGGATTGATAAAATCTTTAGGAGATGTTTTTGATGTTACTCATACAATGCATAAAGATTTTAAGGAAAATAGTATTATATATGTTCTTGCCAAAATTCAAGAAAATACTTTAGAGAGTTTATCAAGTAACCTTGCAGGTGGTGTTCAAGCTCAAGCTAATTTTAGTAAAATATTTACAAAATTGCTAAAAGACAGTTTAAAAAGTGATGAAAAATTTGGGAAAATAGAGTTGTAAAATGTTCGAATTTTATACAAATAAATTTAAAGATTTTACTGTTTCTAGTGATAGAACAGTTAATGAAATTATTTTTGAAGAACATCAAACAGGAAATGCTGTTTTTCCTTTAGAGAGAGTTTTATTAAACGATATAGTGATTTTATTGGAAAAAGCTATTTTAAATAAGCTATCATCAGATATTCAATTTCAAAAAAACTATTGGACTTGGGGATTTGTAACTGTTTATTATTCAAATTTTTATTTAGCTCAACTTTTAAATAGACTATCTAATAAGTTTTATATTTATATAAATGAAAGTTTAAATAAAGAGGTAATTTATAATAATGGTATTTATGAATTTGGACAAAATAATCGAGATAATACTCATCAAAGAGAGTTTAAGCTTTTAAAATCTAATTATTCAACGATTAAAACTTATGGAGATCTTAGATTAAAACCAATTTTTGATATTTTTCAAATAACTGAAAAAAATGAGATATTTAAATATACGATAGATAATGAAATAAAAGAATCAGAAATTAGAAATAGAATTAATTATCAATTAAAACACTATAAAGAAATACATTTAACAAATGAAGAATTTGAAAATTACAAACAGTTATTTCAGGAAATTATTAGTAATACAATTAGTAATGAATATCCAGATTATTTTCAATTATTGATAATAAATGAAAAAAGATTTTTATTTTTATCTATGCTATTGAATGAGATAAAAGCTATTAATCCAGCTTTTAAAATTAAAATAGAGAGATTATTTGAAAAAATTAATGAAAAATATGATGAAACATTTCATAATGTTAATCTAAGTACAAAAGCACTTATAGGAGAGTTGTTAAAATGAAATACGAAAACTTTATAATGAAACAAAATATTAGAGTAGAAAATGCTTTTGAATATTTACATAGAAATTTTATACCAACAATATCAGATTTTGATTATTTAGTTGATTGGCAAACAGTGATAAATAATAAGAAAAAATATGAACTATTGTTAAATAATTTGAATTATTTAATAGGGAAAAAGGATAATTTTAAAGAAGAATTTGAATTTTTGTTCAGACAAAATCCATCTATAGTTGAAGCTTTACCTATTTTATTAGCAACTAGAGAAATAGAAATAAATTTGATAGATAATTTAAAAGACTTAAATATTAATAGATTTGTTTTTAAGAAACCAAATTTAGTAAATATAGACATAATAAATCATTATTATAATTTTGTAGAAAAAACTGGTTTAAAGTCTTTATTTTGTGATTATGGGATTAGCAATTTAGTTGATTATGTGTTTGGCGTTGAAGTAGGATTAAATAGCAATGCTAGAAAAAATAGAACAGGTGATTCTATGGAAAAAATTGTGGAAAATTTTCTTTTTGAATTTTGCAAAAATAACAATAATATGAAGTATATAAGTCAAGCAACTAAAGAAAAAATATTCACAGAGTTTGGTATTCAAATTCGATTAGATAAAAATAGTAGGAGATTTGATTTTGTTTTGTATAGCCAGAAATCAAATAAGTTATTTGTTTTAGAAGTAAATTTTTATAGTGGTGGCGGTTCAAAATTAAAAGCAACGGCAGGAGAATACAAAGATTTAAATGATTTGATGAAAAATCAAGATATTGATTTAATTTGGATAACTGATGGTGCTGGCTGGAAAACAGCAAGAAGTTCACTTGAAGAAACATTTAATCACAATGATTATGTAATTAATCTTGAAATGTTAAAAAAAGGCATTTTAAAAGAAATATGTAAATAAAATTATATATTTTGTATATTTATTTATATACAAAATTGAAAAAATGAGATATAATTATGTTAGAAAAAGATATTAAAATTGAATTGATAAAAAGAGGTTTAAAACCTAGTGATATTTATAAATCATTAGAGATTGAACGAGCACATTTTTATCAAGCCATAAGAAGTACAAATTTAACCAATAAAACTTTATTAAAAATATTGGATTATTTAAACTTAGAAATATCTGTTTCATTAAAGCATAAGGATAAATGATGCAACATTTTGAAAAATTGTATATTGTAAATATAGAAGAAGTTTCTAAAAAAGTTGAAAATAGTTTTTTATTTTGTGGAAAGAATTGGGATTTTTATTTTACTAAAAAAGATAATAAAACTGATTTTGAAGAGTTGACAAATATTAAATATATAGAATTTGTAGATAAAAAAGATTTTGAAAATTTTATTTCTAGTAATGAAATTATAGATTATTCAATAGAATTAGATAAATCAATGGTTTTATATCATGGCTAAAATAAAACTATTAAATCCAGAAAATTTTGAACAAGAATGTACAACAGTTTGGAGTTTCATACGGCGTGGAAATTGGGCAACACATAATTCAAAATATAGAGGAAATTGGGCTCCTGAAGTTGTGAGAAATTTGATTTTAAGATATTCAAATGAAAGTGATTATTTACTTGACCCAATGATTGGTGGAGGAACAACCGCAATTGAATGTAAACTTTTAAATAGAAATTTATTAGCCCTTGATATAAACTCAAATGCAATAGAACTAACAAATCAAGCTTTAAATTTTGAAAGTGAATTTAATCCTAAAATTAAACTTCAACTAAATGATGCAAGAAATTTATCAATATTAAAAGATAAAACTATAGATTTTATTTTAAATCACCCACCTTATGCAGATATTATAAAATATAGTGAAAAACAAATTGCAGATGATTTATCAAATATTCACGATTTAGAAAAGTTTTGTGATGAATATGAAAAGGTTATAAAAGAGTTATATAGAGTTTTAAAACCTAATAAATATTGTGCCATTTTGATAGGCGATACAAGAAGAAATAAAATGTATCAACCTTTGGCTTTTATGGTTATGCAAAGATTTTTACAAAATGGATTTTCACTTAGAGAAGATATTATAAAACATCAACACAACTGCAAAGCTACTGGATTTTGGGTAAATAAAAGTAAAGAAGCAAACTTTTTATTGATTATGCACGAACATTTATTTGTATTTCAAAAATTAGTTTGAAATACAAATAACCAAACTCAAGAATAATGTGGATAATGCTGATTTTCATCATCTTTAAATTCTAAAACACTTTTTAATGAAATAATTTCATTCTTTAAAGTATCAACTTCTTCTTTTAAAGAGATTCTTTCTTGCTCAATCTTTTTTACTAAAGATTCTAATCTTTCCACTTCATTATGTAATATTTCATTTCTTTTTTTTAAAATTAGAGTTTCATTTTTTGATTTTTCTGCTTCTTCTAAAGCTAGTTTGCTTAATAATTCGTAGTTCATCTTTAATCCTTAGAAACAAAATCAATTATGTATTAAATAATAACATATAAAAATTCATTCTTAAGGTCATTTTACTTTAAAATCTATGATTTTATTCAATAGTGTTTACAATCAATTACAAAACTATTATATGTTAGAATTAGCCAAAAATTTTTCGGGGTTATTATGGACGGGATTGAAGTATTAGTTTTATTGGATGTTGGTGGTTTAGAGGATATTGAAAAGTTTGAAAAACATATAAAAAAAGAGGGTTTTAAACCAGTTGAGGGTGAAGATTTTGTATATACTGCAACTTCAACAACTACGACTTTTTCTACAAAAGCTTATATTTTAGAAGTTTTCAAAAAAGGGCTTCAAAAAAATGTTTTTAACGATGCAAATTTAATCTTTTTATTAAATGAAACACCATATCCAACATATTATTATGATAAAAATACAAATGATTTTGAACTGGTTGAAGTAGAAAAATAGTGAAAAATATCTACGAATTTTTAAAAAACTTAAAAGATGAAAAAAGAACAAAAGAGTGCCAACTTTTAATCGTAAATGATGATGCACAAGCCCAAATAGCTTCAGATATTGTGGCATATTTGGGTTTGAAACCTTTTGTAATATCAGATTTTAGGGCAAATTTTGGAGATGATTTATTATCTTTTTCAAATGAACTTCAAGAGATTACAAAAACTCTTAGTTCTTTTTATTCTTACAAAAAACTAGACAAAATCCTAATTTCTCCCATTCGAACAATTTCTTATGCTCTTCCAAAAGAGAAATGTTTTGATAGTTTTACAATAAATTTTGCAGATACAATTAAAATTGATGAGTTAAAATCAAAACTTTACAACTGGGGATATTATTTTGTAGATATTGTTACAAGCGAGGGTGAAGTCTCTATTCGTGGGGATATTATCGATATTTGTCCTTTAGGAAGTGAGTTTGGATATAGGGTTTCACTTTTTGATGATGAAGTTGAAAGTATTAGAAAATTTGATATTGAAGACCAAAAATCAACAAAAGATGAAATAGAAACTTTTACAATAAATCCAGCTTTTTTAGCCCTTGATGAAAATAGTTTAGGTCTTATAAATGAAAAAATAGAAAATATTTCAAGTGATGCTTTTATCAAAGATATTCACTCTTTGGGATTTTGGTATTTAGATGAATTAGGTGAATATTTACCACAAAATCTCAGCTCATTTATCACTCAAGAGGCTTTAGATGAACTTGAAGAAGTTTATGTTTTTGAAGAAAAAAGAATAAACAAAGATAAGTTTTTATTAACACCTCAAATCTACACTAGCAAAAATTACCAAGAAATCGCTCCTGCAAATGTAAAAGAGTTTATCTCTTTTCATAAAGAGAAAAAAATCACAATTATTTCAGGAACAGAAGCTAAAGTAAAAGGTTATGATTTAGATTTAAATGATAAAAAAATCAAATATGTTTTTGAAAACTATATTTTAAATCTTGTAAGTAACGATGAAGTAATCATCTCTTTAAACAAAGAGATAAAAAAACGAAGAAAGAAAAAAGTAAAACTTGTTCTTGATGAACTTCAATTAAATGATTATGTAGTTCACGAAAAACATGGAATCGGTCAATACAAAGGAATCGAGCCTGTAACTGTAATGGGTGCAAAAAGAGATTTTGTAATCGTAATGTACGCAGGTGATGATAAGCTTTTAATTCCCGTTGAAAACATAGATTTAATCGATAGATATGTGGCAGATGGAAGTTCTTATGCTGTTGTTGATAAACTTGGAAAAGGCTCTTTTGCTAAACTAAAAGAGAAAGTAAAAGATAGACTTTTTGCCATTGCAAATGACATTATCAAACTAGCAGCTGCAAGAGAGCTTGTAAATGGTATTAAAATCAATACAGATAAAAAAATCCTTGAAGACTTCCAAAAAAGTGCTGGATTTGATTATACGAAAGACCAAAAACGAAGTATCAAAGAGATTTTTGCTGATTTAAGTTCTGGTCGAGTTATGGATAGACTTCTTTCTGGTGATGTTGGATTTGGTAAAACAGAAGTTGCCATGAATGCTATGTTAGCTGTAATTTTAGACGGTTTTCAAGCGATTTTTGTGTGTCCAACGACACTTCTTGCAACTCAACATTATCACAGTATGCAAAAAAGATTCTCAGAATTTGGAATAAACATAGCCAAACTTGATGGGAAAACAAGCGCAAAAGATAAAGCACATATCAAAAAAGGTTTAGAAAATGGCGATATTAAAATCGTAATTGGAACACACTCTTTACTTGAAGTAAAAACTGATAATTTAGCTTTAGTAATCATTGATGAAGAGCATAAATTTGGGGTAAAACAAAAAGAAAAACTAAAACATTTAAGAGAAGATGTACATATTTTCTCAATGAGTGCAACACCAATTCCACGAACTCTAAATCTAGCTTTATCAAAACTAAAAGGAATGAGTTCACTTTTAACTCCACCAACAGAGAGACTAGGAGTGCGAACTTATGTAAAAGAGTTTAGTGAAAAACTAATCAAAGAGATAATTTTAAGGGAAAAAAGAAGGGGTGGACAGTTATTTTATGTTCACAACAACATAGCTTCAATTGAAGCAAAAAAACGAGATATTGAAGCAATAGTTCCAAATATCAAAATAGATATTATTCACTCTCAAATCAAACCTGACCATGCTGAAAAAATTATTGAAGCTTTTGAAAACAAAGAGTTTGACATACTCCTAGCAACTTCAATTGTTGAATCAGGAATACATCTTCCAAATGCGAATTCAATTATTATTGATGGTGCTGATAGATTCGGAATTGCCGATTTACATCAGCTTCGTGGACGTGTTGGAAGAAGTAATAAAGAGGGATTCTGTTATTACATAGTTGAAGATAAAAAACAAATTACAGATGATGCAGTAAAAAGATTACTTGCTTTAGAGTCAAACTCATATTTAGGAAGTGGAACAGCTTTAGCTCACCAAGATTTAGAAATCAGAGGTGGTGGAAATATCATAGGTGAAGACCAAAGTGGACATATTAAACAAATTGGATACGGTTTATATTTAAAAATGCTAGAAGATGCCCTTGCAAGTTTAAGTGGTGATGATAAGCTTGAGAAAAAATCAGTTGATATAAAACTAGCAATTAGTGCATATATTAGTGAAGAGTATATAAATGAAGATAGAGTTAGACTTGAACTTTATAGAAGATTGAGTAAGGCAAATGATATTCAAGAGGTTTATTCTATCGAAGAAGAGATGGAAGATAGATTTGGAAAACTTGATATTTATACAAAACAGTTTATTGAGTTAATCATCATAAAAATCTTAGCTTTAAATCTAGGAATCCAAAGTATCAGCTCTTATGAAATGAACATAACATTTACAAAAGCAGATGACACAAAAGAGACGATTAAAAGTCCTAGTAAAGATGATGATGATATTATTGCTATGACTTTGAGGTATTTGAGAAAATAATAACTGTTTTAATGAATAAAGTTTATTTTAGATTAAATATTTAAACTATTGAAGGTAGGGTGATTTAAAAATGAGAATTTTAGTATCAACAGTTGGTAGTCATGGTGATATTTTACCATTTATCTCTTTAGCAAATGAGTTCATAAAAAAAGGAGATGAAGTTATCTTTTATGCTAATCCTTTTTTTAAAACAATGATTTTTGATAAGCAGATAAAATTTGTACCAATTGAAACTATTGATGAATATAATAAAATATTTAAAAATGTAGAAAATAAAAATCCTACA
Source organism: Aliarcobacter sp. (assembly GCA_028690445.1). Lineage (GTDB taxonomy): Bacteria > Campylobacterota > Campylobacteria > Campylobacterales > Arcobacteraceae > Aliarcobacter. Next base: position 226,941 of record JAQVBE010000002.1, read on the forward strand.
AGATCTTTTAAACTAATAGCATCCGAGCTCATGAGACTTTGTCCAATTTATTATGAAGCAATGAAGAACGATATCTTAGAAAATCACACTATTTCAATAACAAATTCATTACTTTTTAGTGCAAGATTATTGGAAGAAACACACAATATTCCTTGTGTAACTATTCATTTATCTCCTTCAATATTTCGTTCAAATCAAAACCCTGCTAGATTAACTCCTTCTTGGATAAAAAAAGAGACTCCAGAATTTATAAAAAATATTTCTTGGTATTTATTGGATAAATTGTTTTATGAACCAGATTTTGATAAGCCTTTAAATATCATAAGAAAAAAATATGGATTAGTAGAAGTAAAAAGAATTTTTAAATCTTGGATTCATGAATCAAATTTAGTAGTAGGACTATTTCCATCATGGTTTGCAAAACCCCAAAGTGATTGGGTTAGTAATATAAATTTAATAGATTTTCCACTTGATGATAATAGTAAATATATATCACTTTTACAAGAGGTATTAGATTTTATAAAATCAAAAGATACACCAATAGTCGTATTTTCAGTAGGAACAGCTACAGCAAATGATAGTGAATTTTTCAAAACTTCCATTGAAGCTTGTAAAAAACTAGATATAAGAGCTATATTATTAACACATTTTAAAGAACAAATACCAGCTAATCTTCCAAAAAATATTATACATATAGAGTATGTACCTTTTAGTTTATTTTTACCAAAAGTTGATTTATTTGTGCATCATGGAGGTATAGGTTCTACTAGTCAAGCCTTAAAAGCTGGTGTTCCTCAACTTATAAGACCAGTTGCATATGATCAATTTGACAACTCATCTTTAGCAGTTAATCTTGGTGTTGCAAAAGAAATTCTGATTAAAAATTACAATGTAAAAAATATCGTAAATTCAATCAATGAAATTTTAGGTGATGATAGTTATAAAAATAATGCAAAATTAATAGCTAAAAATTTTACAGAAAAAAATACAATGCAAAAAGTTTGTGAGTTGATTTTAAAAAAATATGAGATAAAAAATGATTAGTTTGTTACGTCATTTTAAAGTTAAAGATAACTCTAAAAAATGGTTAAATTCAAATGAGTTTAATCAATGGGCAAAGGATTATGATACTTTTGAACTGGAATTTAAAGCTATTAATTTAGCAAATAATATAGATAAGTTTTATGTTTCATCACAAAATAGAGCTATTAAAACTGCTGATTTTCTTAATATTAATTATGAAGTTAGTAATTTATTAGTAGAAGTTCCAATAGAAGCTTTTATTGATACAAAATTGAAAATTCCTAAATGGTTTTGGCTTTTAATTGGAAGATTACTTTGGTTTTTTAATCTAACAAAAAGTGAAAATAAAAATGAAACTACAAAAAGAGTTGAAACTTTTATTTCAACAATAGATTTAAATAGTAATGTTTTGATAGTTTCCCATGGATTTTTCATGATGCAATTTATCAAAAGATTAAGATTTCTTGGATTTGAAGGAAACATACCATTGAAATTAAAAAATAGTACAATTTATAACATATCAAAAAAGGAAAACATCAAATGATTGAATGCAATAGCATAGAAGAAGTAAGAGAAAATATAAATCAAATTGATGAAGAGATAGTAAAATTAATAGCAAAAAGAGGCTTAATTAAAAAAATAGGGTCTGAAAAGTTAAGTAAACTTCGGTACTATCGTTAGTTAAAAAGGATTATTTACAGATGTCTATAAAAAAACACTAAAATATGTCCAAAATATTCATCTAAAAACACAAAAAAGATTGGTAAAACTATCACTTTTTAAAAGTGATAGTTTAAATTATTTCTATAGCTTAAAAGAACCTCTAGCATCACGTGTAACACCACCTGTCATAACATTATATGTTGTAACATAGCTATATTCACCTTTTTCTGTAAGGTTAATGTTGAATGTATAATTATTTTTATCATTAACTGTATTACTTTTATATTCAACAATTTCTCCATTAGGTTTGTATAGTTTAAAATTAATATTTACTCCAGTTAATGCTTTCGTTTTATATAAAATCTTTATATTTAATTCGTTATCTCCAATTTTTAAGTCATCATACACTTTTACATGTACCCTATAATCTTTAGTTGTTTGCTGAGATAAATATATTTCTTTTGCATTTAAAGATGTACTACTACTTAATAAAATTCCTGATACTAATAATATTTTTAATAAATTTCTCATTTTTCATCCTTTTTTATTTTTTCAACATATTGTAATTTTTCATAAAAAATAAGATAAGTTGAAGGTAATATTAAAAGAGTAAGTATTGTAGAACTAATTACTCCTCCAACAACAACTACAGCTAATGGATACTGGATTTCACTTCCAACACCCGTTGCAAATAATAATGGCAGAATTCCAAAAAGTGTTGTAAATGCAGTCATTAATACGGGTCTTAATCTTAATAATGTTGCATCTTTTAACAATACTTTTAATTTAGTATGTGGATATTTTTCTCTTAGTTCATCAATAAAACTAACTAAAACTATTCCGTTTAATACAGCTATTGCAAAAATAGCAATAAAACCTACAATAGCAGATACAGATAAATATACTCCACTAATTGACAATGCGATAATAGCTCCAATTAATCCAAAAGGTACATTCAATAGAATTAATCCTACTTTTTTAAAAGAATTAAATGCCATAAATAAAAGTAGCATTACAAGTAATATTGTTAATGGTATAATTACCATTAATTTTTTAGTTGCTTCTTGCATATTTTTGAAATCACCTACCCATGTTATATAGTATCCAGAAGGTATAGTTGTCTCTTTTTTAATAATTTCATCTGCTTCTTTTACAAATGAAGCAATATCTCTTCCATCTACTTCTATTGATAAAACTAAGTATCGACTTAAATCTTCTCTTTTAATAAAAGAAGCTCCTTGAACAACACTTATTTCACAAATTTGCTCTAAATTAACGATTGCACCTGATGAAGAACGTAAAGTAATTTTTTTAATACTATCTATATCTTTTTTAGCATCTTTAATTTTTGCAACAATACCAAAACGCTTTATACCTTCGATTTTTTCAGTAATTTCTTCTTCTCCAATACCATTTTTAATTACTTGCATTACTTCATCAATATTAATTCCATATCTAGCTAATGCTAAATAATTTGGTTCAATTTTTATTTGTGCTTGCCCTAATTGTGATTCTAGTTCAACACCTTCAACACCATTAACCCTCGATATTTTTTCTTTAATTTCAGTAGCAATCTTATTTAATTGTTCTTGATTTTCCCCAAAAACTTTAATTGCTAATTCTGCTTTTACACCCTCTAATAATTCTTCTACTCTCATTGCAATAGGTTGTGTTGGTGTAAACTGTAAGTAATTAAATTTTTCTGAAGCCTTTTTATTTAAATCATTTGTTAATGATTCTAAATTCTCAATTTTTCCATTTAATGTTAGTAATAACTCCATATAATTTGGTTGAGCTGTTTCTCCTTTTTCACTTCTTCCTATCATAGATAATACTGATGTTATCTCATTAGGATATTGCTGTAAGATAAATTTCTCAATTTCTTGCGCTGAATCAATAGATTGAGAAAGGCTTGTTCCTGGAATAGCTGTTACTCTAAACATTATTGATTCTTCTTTTAATGTAGGCATAAATTCACGACCTTGGAACATTAATAATATTACACAAAACAAAAAGAGACCAATTATGCTTACAAATAATTTTTTAGAATTATTCAATGCTAAAATTAAAATAGGACTATAAAAGTTTTTAATTTTTCTCATAACAATATTATCTGCATGATCTGTTTTTTTCAATAATAATAAGCATAATACGGGTACTAATATTAATGCTACTATTAAAGAAGCAATCATTACAAATACAATATTTAATGCCATTGGTTTATAGAGTTTTCCAGCTAAACCATCTAAACTAATTAAAGGAATAAATGCTACAGCTATTACTAATATTGCAAAAGTAACTGGAGTAACAACTTCTTTTGCTGATTGAGTTACAATTTCAAATTTAGTTAAATTATGGGTATCACTATTTAGCTTTCTAAAAGTATTTTCAACTACAACTACTGTTCCATCTACTATCATACCTACAGCAATTGCTAAACCACTTAAACTCATTAAATTTGCACTAAGTCCATAGTAATCCATGAAAAGAAAAGCAATTAATAATGATAATGGAAGTGAAATAACAACAATAAATGCTGAACGTAATTCAAATAAAAATAAGAAAAGCACAATAGTTACTAAAATAATTCCTTCTGTAAGTGCCGAAGTCATAGTATCAACTGCTTTTAATGTAATTTCTGTTCTATCATATATTGGAAGAATTTCAACTCCTTGTGGTAAAACACTATTTACAGTTTGAACTTTTTCTTTGATTTTTGAAACAACTTTTGCTGCATTAGTTTGAGTTCTTTGTAATACCATACCAAGAACAGCTTCTTTCCCATCAATTGAAACTGCTCCAAATCTTGGTTTTGAACTTTCCTCAACAATTGCAATATCTTCTATTGTAATAGGCTGACTATTTTCTGATTTAATCACAGTTTTTCTTATGTCATCTAGTGTTTTATATAATCCAACACCTCTTATTAAATATTGCTCTTTATTAAATTCAAGATATTGTCCACCCGCAACTTGATTACTTTTTTGAAGAGCTACCACAATATCATTATAAGTAATATTTATATTTTGTAATTTTTTACTATCTATAACAATATCATATTGTTTTTCATCTCCTCCCCATCCAATAACATCCTCAACACCTTTAACACTTTTAAATAAAGGTGTTACTAAATATTCTTGCATTTCTCTTAATTCTTTCAAAGAGTATTTACCATTTTTATCATGTAATTGATACCAAAATACTTGACCTAATCCTGTTGTATTTGGACCTAAAATAGGCTTACCCCACCCCTCAGGTATATCAATACTAGACAATCTTTCATTTACAAGTTGTCTTAAAAAGTATATATCTTTATCATCTTCAAAAAAAATAGATACATATGATAATCCAAAAATTGAATTAGACATTATTGTTTTAACTCCAGCCATTCCTGACATGGCCGATTCAATAGGATAAGTTATTAACTTTTCAATATCTTCTGCTGAATTTCCTGGACTTTCTGTATATATTACTACCTGTTTAGGTGTAATATCAGGAAAAGCATCAACAGGTATTGATTTATATGCTCTGAACCCTAAAATACCAATCATTATGAAAAGTATAATTACCATTAATTTATATTTTAATGATATATCAATAATTTTTTCTAGCATAATTTCTCCTAATGACCATGTTCACCAAGAGATGACTTTAAAACAATTGATTTTGCTTTGTATGGTTCATCACTTACATATTTTTGATTTTCTTCTACTCCTTCTATGGCTATATATTCATCATTTTCTTGAATAATTTTTACACCTAAAGATTTAAATTCTAGTTCTTCTTTGTGAGAATTTACTTGTGTCTGTGCATTTTCTTTTTCTTTATGCTCATCTTCATTTAGCACAAAAACAACCCATTCATTATTCATAAATGATAAAGCAGTTTTTTTTACTGAGATATACTCTTTATCAGTTTCATAATATAAAATTGAACTCAAAAATAAATTAGAATAAAGTTTTACTTTTTCATCATCTATACTAGATAAAACTATAATTCTTTGAGTAATTTCATCTAACTCTGGTAATATTTTTTCTATATAACTAATAATGTTTTTACCATTAAAATTTGTTGAAATTTTTTGACCAGGTTTTACAAATTCAGAATATGATACTGGCAAATAAGATTTAAGATAGAAAGATTTTTCTTTAACAATAGAAACAATTTCCGTATCTTTAGATACTGCTGAATACTCAGTTTTTAAAAGTGTTGACACAATACCTGAATTATGAGCAAATAATGTATATTCAGATATAGTATTTCTTATATCTTTTGCTTCTATATCCAAAGTTTTTAACTGTGAAATTATTGTTTCTAACTTAGCAGAGATATCTTTTCTTTGTATATTTTGTAAATTCAGTTCTTGTTTTGAGATTATATCTTTTTTATTTAATGCTAAACTACCTTCATAATTTTCTTCAATACTTTTAAATTGTTCTTTTAAAGAAAGATATTCAGCAGACATTTTAGATAATTCAATAGACTGAATAAGTGCTATTTTATCTCCTTTTTTTACTATATCACCTTCTTTTATATAATACTTAACAATTTTTCCATCAAGTAAAGCCATTAAAGATTGTTTTGATGATGGTAGTTGTATTACCTTTGAATTCAATTCAACTGATTTACCAAATTTTCTCATTTGTGCATTCTCTAGTTTTATTTCATTTGAAAATGCACAATTTATAAGAATTAAACTTGCTATAAATATTTTAATCATTATATTCTCCTGTTATATAATTGATAGATATAGCATTTTGATTTAGTGCTGTTTCAATACTAACTATATCTGTCATTGTTTGAATAAGTTTTGCTTTTGAATTTTGAATATCTATTATTGATATTTGAGATATTTTTAATTTTTCAATAAGCATTTCTAAAGAATCAATTTGAAACTTTAATATATTTTCATTTTCTATTTTTAAATCATTCAATAAAATTCTTTCTTTAATAAGTTTTTCATATTCCATAAGGGCTAGTTGTTTTTCTTTATTTACCACTAAGTTCATTTTCATTACAGTTAATTTTGCAATTTTATTTTCCTCAGATTTTGTATTAAATACTGGTAAAGGCAAACTAATCCCCACTTGATTAACTACTTGATCAGGTTCTTCACTATAAGAATATTTTAAATCAAATGAATCAATAACATTTGAATTTAATTTAGACTCAGCCAACAACATTTCTTTTTTACTTTCTTCTGAATTAATAAATGGGTTTTTTTCTAAAGTTGCATTACTAGTAATCTTAAATTTGTAATTACTATCTAAATTAAGATACTGAGTTTCTTCAATTCCAGCAAATTTTATTAAATCGTAATAATTACTCATTACATCTAAATTTAATTCATCTTTTTTCTTTTTAATTTCCATTAATTCAATTTCAGATTGCAATAATTCTGCTCTTGAAATAGCACCTACTTTATAACGTTCATTAGAGATATCATATACCTTAGTAGCAATTTTATGAGATTCTCTCATAACTTCAAGAAAAGATTTACTTTTAGCATAAATTGTATATCTCATAGATAATTCTTTAGTAAACTCTTGTTTATCTAAATTATATTTGTCTACTTCATTTTTAATAATAGTCTCTGATAAACGTTTTTTATCATTTGCAACATTCCAAGGAATAATTTTTTGTGTTAAGCTAATTCCTTGTCCATTTTCTTTAATTTTTGTTTCTTTTAATCTATAATTTGAATAATTAAAATCTATTATAGGATTATCAAATCTTGTTAATATTGAACCTTTTTCTTTAGCTAATTCAATTTCAATTTCAGACGATTTTAGATTTGAATTTGATTCTAAAGCTTTATTCAATAAATATTTAAAATTTTCTGCATTTAATATTTGTGATGAACAAAAAAGTATTATAAATACAGAAAATAACTTATTTTTAATCATTTATTTTCCTTATATAATTTAATATTAGTTCTATTTTAAACAGAACTAGATTGTGAAAATAAATTAAACAGTAGGTGGTTTTAGTAGATTATTTACAGTTTTAGTAAAATGAATTTGAGAGTTTATATAAAAATTTTTGCATTGATTTACTTCTACAAAATATTTTTCTACAATTAAATAAGGCTTGTGCAATTCATGTTCCGAAACACAAGTAGAATGGTTTTTACAGAATTGAGATTTATCATCTATTTTTATTGATTGTTGTTCTGTAATTATGTTACATTCTTTATCATAAACAAAATTATAAGAAAATCCATGAAATGCATAATAACTCATAGAGAAAAGAACAAAAACAAAGACTATTCTCTTTAATATAGCTTTACGCATAACCACCACTTTTTCTTAAATTTATTTTATTGTATATAAATTATATTAATAAAAAGTTAATAAGGTTTTTTAATTTAAACATGTAAAGACCTTGAAAATTTAGATTATACAAGTTTTTTAGATTTTGGAGAAAAATTAGGCTTAATTAAAAAAAATGGGGTCTGAATTATTCTTTTTTCTTATAGCTAATTAAGTAATCATCAACAATCTTTAACTTCAAATTTTTACTCAAACCTCTATGTATTTTAATCAATATTTTCAAAGGAGAAAATACTCTACCTTCAATTAAATTTGTTGTATTTGAAAGATCTAACTTTTTATGATTTTTATAAGTAAAAAGATATGGCAAATTATTTCTAATACTTGTGTATGCAGAAACTAATTTTTTGTGAGTGAAAGAATATTTTCCACTATCAGGATGAAAAGTAATTTCATTTAGGAAATCTTTATATTTTATATACAAAATATCTAGTGCTTTTGTAAATCTTGTTTCATCTTGTATATATTTCTAAATTAATATTTCGTGAGTAAGACTATCCATAAAAACTAAAGTACCAAGTTTATCTTTTCTTTTACCATAGAAGGTTGCATCACATATTAAATTTACTGCTCTTGGATTATGTATTTTTATTTGTGGTTCAAACTCTTTAATTTTATAGTGAATCCATTGGATTGAAATTTTTTACCACAATTATTACATTGATAACGTTGGATTTCATTTCTTTTACCAATCTTTTTTGTGTTTTTAGATAAACATTTTGGACATATTTTAGTGTTTTTTTCTCAAAGAGAGAGGAAGCACAAAACAGACATCTGTAAATAATCCTTTTTAACTAATCACTGTACCGAAGTTTACTTAACTTTTTAGACCCCATTTTTTTTAATTAAGCCTGAGATTATGAAAGTAAATTTTGAGTTTCAACCAAAAGTAAATTATTGTTTGAAAATATTATAAAAACTCCAGCTCACAAACAACTTGAGCATGGTCACTATTTAGAAGTGAGCCATTTTGATTTTGTTGTAGGTGTTTATCAAAAACTTCATAGGAAGTTATTTGTCCTATATGATTTTGTTTATTTTTATCAAACATATTAGAAACAAAAATATAATCAAGAATATTCCCTTTTCCTGCAAAATAACTTGTTGGTGTTCGTTTTATTTCTTTTTGTTCTGGATGTGGATTGTAAATCTTTTTTTTGTAAAAATAATAAGCATCAAGAAGCAAATATTCATCTTTTTTCAAAGTTTCATCATGGTATTTTTTATTTGTAAGTGCTTGGATTGTCACAGAAAACTCTTTATCATTTAAATCTGTCAATAAAACAGCTGGGTTTTGCGTTCTTTTAATATCATTAAAAATAGAGCTAGCTTCACAAAGTCTTTGTTTTAATGATTGTGAATAGTTTTCTTCTAATGCTTTTTTTATTTTTTCTTTTTTTTCTTTTAGAGTCGTATCTTTTGTAAAAACATATTCAAATTCATTGTCTCTATTTGATTTTAGATGGCAAACATATACATCTAAATCTTTTTGATTTGGTAAAGCAATAGTTGCTTTTATTGGAGCTCTTGCAAATTTAAAAAAGCCATCTAAATAGTGTTTCTTAAGTGCTGTAAAATCTATTTCAATTCTTTTTAGATTTTTAATTGGATATTTTGAAGCAAGGGCAACAATTGTGCTTGTGTAGACCTTATCATTTTTCTTATCACTTTTAGGACTATCAATTGTTTTAAAATATTTAAACCCCAACTCACTAAGTAAAATTTTTAAAGTTTTTTTTGAAAAAACCTCTTGAAAACCAATAATATCACAGTTCATCTCAGTGATTTGATTCTTTATCCAAGTTGTTTTCTCTTCCCACTGTTCAATATTGAATTTTTCTTTTTTTGTATACCATGAATATGGTGGTTCAACAAATTGAAAAAGGTTAAATGTTCCTATTCTTATTTTCATGTTTTTAAAGTATAAAAATACTATTTCTCCCTAATTTTTTGGCTTCATATAAACAATCATCAGCTTCTTTGTACAAATCATGGCTACTTGGAATATCTTTATCTTTTTTTGAAACTATTCCAATAGAAATTGTTAAATATTTAGATATTTTACTTGCTTTATGTTCTATTTGTAAATTTTCTATTTCATTTTTAATTAGATTTGCAAATTCAATAACTTTCGATTTATCTAATGCAGTAATTATTCCAAATTCTTCACCACCTAATCTAAAAGCAAAATCACTTCCTCTATTTGTTCTGATTTTTAGAACACTAGCAACTTTTTCTAGGGCTAAGTCTCCTTGTTGATGACCATAAGTATCATTATATTGTTTGAAATAATCAATATCCATAATCAAAAATGAGAAATAATTGTTTTCTCTTTTTGCTCTATTTATCTCTTCATTTATTTTTTTATTAAAAAATCTTCTATTGTAAAGTTGAGTTAATTCATCGGTAATTGATAAATGTTCAATGTATTTTTTATCCGTAATATTTGTTCTAATTGCTGTAAAACCTATGATTTCTTCATTTTCAAAAATTGGTTTTATTATTGCATAAACCCAATAATCTTTTCCTAATTTACTTTTGTTATGAACTTCCCCTTTCCAAATATCTCCATGAAGAAGTTTTTCCCACATTTCTTGATAAAATTCATTAGAAGTATCAGGATGTCTTACTAATTTGTGAGTTTTTCCTATTAATTCTTCTTTTGTATAGCCAGAAATTTCACAAAAGGCTTCACTTACATCTAAAATTACTCCATCTTTATCAGTTGAAGAGATGATGACATTTTCATTAATGATATCTATATAATCTTGTAGTTTTTTTTCAGTTTCATTTTTGTTTTCAAGTGATGTATTTAAATCATTTGCTAAAGAAACAAACTCTTCATATGTTAAATTTTTTGTATCTATTTTTTTATTTTCTTTTGAAGCTTTTTCAAAAGATGAAATAAGATAATTTATATTTATAGCAATAAATTGTGATATTTTTTTAGAGGTAAGATACAAACCAACACTTATTAGAAGAAACATAACTAACATATAAATTAATTGTTGATAAATAGTCTTTTTAAAAATGGCTTCTTTTCTTATTAATTCATTTTCAACTTCATCTAAATATACCCCACAACCAACAATCCAATTATATTTTTCATACTTTTTCACATAAGAAATTTTATCATACTCTTTTAGGGTATTTATTTTTTTAAATTTATAAGTAAAAAATCCACCATCAGGATTTTGAGCAACTTTTAGTTGTTGTTCAAAAAGATTTTTATATGGATGAGTAGTCGGAATTTTTATTTTTTTCCCATCAAAAACTAAGATCTGTGCATCAATAGTATTAACAAAAAGATAATTATCACCACCAAATCTAACACTGGAGATTAATTCTAACATTTCATTTTGAGAATTATTTCTAATTTCATCTAAATATTCGCCCATACCAATATGCCAATTATATGGTTCAAATAGCTCTACAAATGATATTTTTGAGTATTGTTTATTCTCTTCAGAATTGGGTTTTACAAAAGTTGTTGTTAAAAAACCTTCTTTGTTTTCTAATGCGATTTTCGCTTGTAATTGAATAATAAAATTATTATTTTCATCTTTCAAATTCCAAACATCTTTATATGAATCAAGTTCTATATTTTTATTAAAAATAATTGCTTGTCCCTTATTGCTGTTTATAAAGAAGTAAGTTTTGTCATTTTCATAGCTTATATTATTTATAGCTTTTGCTATTAATAATTTAATTTCTTCTGGGGTTTTTGTATCTTTATTTTGATTATAAATACTCATTGCTAAATTATTAGCCTGAGCAACCCTTTCTCTTAACTTCTCTTTTACAGAGTTTATTAATATTTCTTCTTTTTGTTCAATTAAGTTATAAACACTTAAAACTTCTCTTTTGATTTGTTCTTTTTTGATTTGAGTAAACTCTTCTCTTATATGTATTTTATCGTTTTCAAAATTTATATATTGAAAAATAATTGAAATACTAAATACTAAAAAGGTCGATATAAAGGCTGTTGAAAAGATAATTCTTCTTATGAAGTTTGATAATTGCATTTTAATTCTTGTATTATATTTAAGACATAATTATATCAAAAGATATTAATTATTCTCATTAATACGGTGTTAATATTCAATTCATAAATTGTTAAAATTCACATGTCATACTTTCACATATCAAAAATAAAAGGATTGAAAATGACAAGAAAAAATAAAGTAATACCAGGAATAGTTTTAAGTGTAATTTTAGCAAGTGGTTTATTTGCAGCGGCTGATATAGACCAAAAAGGTGATAACAGATGTATGATGAAAGATAATAGAATATATAAAATGGATAATCATAGAGGTGGAAATTTTCATTTATTTAGAGAATTAAATTTAACAGCTGAACAAGAAGCAAAATTAGAACAAATAATGGAAGAGAGTAGAAAAAACATTAAATCAGAAGAGGAAGCTTTTTCAAAAGATGGATTTGATAAAGCTAAATATATCCAGATTATGAGCGAAAAAAGAGATAATATGTTAAAATCTCAAGCAGAAGTTATTGAAAAATCTTATGCTATTTTAACTACTAAACAAAAAGAGCAACTTAAAGTTCTTATGGATTTAAGAAAAGAAAAAATAAAAGGGTAAATTTTGATTAAAATTGCAATGATTGAAGATGATTTAGAATTAGCTAGTATTCTAACACAATATTTAAAGCAATTTAATATGGAAGTTACAAATTACGAAGAGCCATTTTTGGCTCTTTCAAGTTTGAAAATCAATAAATTTGACCTTATAATTTTAGATTTAACACTTCCTGGAATGGATGGATTAGATGTTTGTAAAAATATAGTAAAAGATTTTGATATTCCAATTATTATTTCAAGTGCAAGAAGTGATATAACCGATAAAGTTACAGCTTTACAGCTTGGAGCTGATGATTATTTACCAAAACCTTATGACCCAAGAGAACTTGAAATTAGGATAAAAACAATTTTACGAAGATTTAATCACTCAAATATTCAAGAAGAAGAACCAATAAATAAAATCTTTCTTCTAAATAATGAAAAAAAAGAGATTACAAAAAATGGAAAATATATTAAATTAACAGCAGCAGAATTTGAGGTTTTATCATTATTATTAAGAAGAGAGGGCTTTATTATTTCAAGGGAAGATATTTTTGATAATTCAGATATATTAAACCAAGATTATGAAAGTTCGGGTTCACTGGCAGTCATCATAAATAGAATTAGACATAAAATTGAAGAAAATCCAAAAGAACCACAGTTCTTACACACAATTCGAGGAATGGGATACAAATTTATACAATGAATAGACAATCAATATTTTTTACAATAAGTGTAAGTTTTATAATATCAATTTTTCTAGTAATAGTTAGTTTTTTAATATTAATAACCCATGACTATAAAATGAAAGAAGGACAACTTTTAGATAAATATATACCTGTTATGAAAATGGTTAATAGGCAGGAAAAAGTAAATTTTGATGAAGAGTTTATGAAAAGTTTAGAAGAAATTAATTATAAATTTTTTACCCAAATAGACTATATTAACGCAATAACATATAATCCTCAAACAAAAATTTTAGTTGAAAAAATCCATCCAAAACATGATGATATTTTTAGGATTTTAAATTTAAATGATAAAAACTATATTTACATGAAAAAAAGAGGAGAAACTATTTTAATTGAAGATAATAATACAACAAATAGTAATAGTCACATTTATATTATTTTAGTTTTTGCTATTTTATTTATTACAATTATTTTGGTTTATTTGATTACTTTGAGAAAATTAATGCCTTTAAAAATATTAAAAGACAAAGTAAAAACCTTAGGTGATGAAAACTTTGATTTCGAGTGTTGTAATACAAATGGAAAAGATGAAGTTTCACTTTTAGCTTTGGAGTTTAAAAAATCAGCGGAAAAACTAAAAAGTGTAAAAGAAGCTAGAAATATTTTTATTAGAAATATAATGCATGAGTTAAAAACTCCAATTACAAAAGGAAAATTTTTAACACAACTAGAACAAAATGAAGAAAATAATGAAAAACTAAAATCAGTTTTTAATAGACTTGAATCACTTATAAATGAGTTTGCTTCAATTGAAGAGTTGATTTCTTCAAATAAAAATATAGAAAAAAAATTTTATTATTTAGATGATATAATTGATAATGCAAAAGATATTTTGATGATTGAAGATGAACATGTTATTTCAAAATATGAAAATAAGAAATTAGAAATAAATTTTAAACTCTTTTCAATTGCAGTTAAAAATTTAATTGATAATGCCATTAAATATTCTCCAAATAAAGAAGTTGTTATAAAAGTTGAAGAGCAAAATATAATATTTGAAAATAGTGGAGAAGAACTAAAATATCCCCTTGAAAACTATTTTGAACCATTTTTCTCAAATGAAGATAAACAAAAAGACTCTTTTGGTTTAGGTTTATATATTATTCATAATATTTTGAAAGCAAATAATTATACTTTAGAATATGAATATATAAATGGGATAAATAGATTTATATGTAAAAAGGATGAATCATCTACGATATAGCAATTATTGGAGCTGGAGCTAGCGCATTAATGTTAGCTTCAAATTTAGATAAAAAGAAATTTGAGAATATTTGTATTATTGATACAAATGCCAAAATTGGTTCAAAAATAAAAGTTTCAGGTGGAGCAAAGTGCAACATTACAAATGAACTTGTAACAGCTAGTAATTATTTAGGTGATAGAGAATTTGTAGCTGAATTATTAAAAAAATTTTCTAAAAATGAGCTATTGGCTTTTTTAAGTAAAAATGGTGTATTTCCAAAAATAAATCCTAAAATAGTAAAAGGAACATACTTTTGTAACTCTAGTCAAGATGTTATTGATATGTTCACCAAACTAACAACTCATGTTAAAAAATATCTAAATACAACAGTTTTGGATATAGATTTTGATAAACATTTCAAAATAAAAACAGATGTTAAAATAATAGAAGCAAAAAAAGTTATTGTTGCAAGTGGTGGTTTATCATATCCAGTTTTAGGTGCTTCTTCAATTGCTTTTGATATTGCAAAAAAGTTTGGACATACAATTACGAAACTAGAACCTGCACTTGTGGGTTTTACTGTTCAAAAAGAGCAGTTTTGGTTTAAAAATCTTTCAGGTATTTCAATGCCTGTTAATACTTTTGTTGATGAAAAAAGTTTTGAAGGTTCACTCTTATTTGCCCATAAAGGATGTTCAGGACCTGTTATTTTGACAACTTCTTTATATTGGAAAAAAGGAAAAATTGCAATTGATTTTTTACCAAAACAAAAAATAGAGACTTTTTTTCAAGGAAATAAAATAATATCTTCTGCCTTACCACTTCCAAAAAGATTTATTCAAGAGTTTTTGACTTCAGCTGAGCTTGAGGATAAAAATATTTCAAAATTAACAGATGAAGAAAAATCAAAATTAAAATTATTAAAATATTATGAATTCCCTCCAGCTGGAAATTTTGGTTATACAAAAGCTGAAGTTACAAAAGGTGGAATAAGTACACAAGAGATAAATCATGATAGTTTTGAAAGTTTAAAACAAAAGAATTTGTATTTTTTAGGGGAATGTTTAGATATAACAGGAGAACTTGGAGGATTTAATTTTCAAATTACTTTTAGTGAAGCTATGGTTTGTGCAAGGCAAATGAATAAATAAAAAAAGTTATTTTATGATTAATTTATCAATATTTAGATATCATCCTTCTTAATTCAAATTGTATTAAAAAAGGTTATAAATGTTTTTTGGTAATAAAAACTCCCAAGAAAAAGTTTCTGTTTTGTTAAACGAGATTGAAGATTTGAAGAATCAACTTCTTTTAAAAGAACAAGAAAAAGAAGAGATAAAAAATGACTTTTCTAAGCAACTAGAAAATATAACTACTTTAAATGAAAAAAAAGTTGAAGTTTACAAACAAATAGCCAGCCATTCTCAAGAAGAAGGTTTAGTTGTTTTTGATGATAAAAATCAACTGTTTTTCTCAAATAATCTAGCTCATTCAAATATAAAAGATTACTCAATTGTATTAAATGCAATTTTAGAAAATCATAATCGTTTAATAATGGAAGATTGTGAAGCTAATGTTGCAATAAAAACTTATGAAAACTATAAAATTGTTTCATTAAAAAAGACCTCAATTCATGATAATAAAAATGGTGGATTATTAGATAAACATAATAAAAACATGACTAACTCTTTAAATAATACACAAAAAACATATTTATCTTTACTAGATGAACTTCAAGAAATGTCAAAAGAATCAAAAGAAACGGCAACTGGTTCAACTCAAGGTTTAAATCTAATTAACGAAATAGTGTCAGATACAAATAACTTACATAAAGAAATTGAAGTAGAAAATGAAGTTGTAAATTCATTGGTTTCAAAAAGTAAAGATATTTCTCAAGTTATTAATATTATTCAAGCAATAGCATTTCAAACAAATATTCTTTCATTAAATGCAGCCGTTGAAGCAGCAACTGCCGGAGAAGCTGGGCGAGGATTTGCCGTGGTTGCAGCAGAAGTGCGAAACTTGGCAAATAGAAGTGCAGATGCTGCAAAACAAATCAAAGATGTTGTTAATTCAATTCAAAGTGAAACTGCAAAAATAAAAAATAGTTCAGAAACAGTTTCTTCTGTGGTAAATGAAACAAAATCAAGAATTGATATTTTAAGTAAATTAATGAATACTTTCCAAAAAAATTCAAATCGATCAGTTTATGAAGTTGAAAGTATTTCAAACAAAATCTTTATCAACTTAGCAAAGCTTGACCATGTTATTTATAAAAACAATCTATACCAATTAATTTTTGGTGGAGAACATAATTTTAATGCAGTTGACCATCATAATTGTAGACTTGGGAAATGGTATGACACCGGACTTGGAAAAGAACAATTTAGTTATGTTCCCTCATACAAAGGTTTAGAGAAATATCACCATACTGTTCATCATGAAGCAAACTTATTAGCAAAAGAGTGCTCAGGAAATAGTGTTTCTTGTTCAAAACAATTAATCGAAGATAAAATTGAATTAATTGAGATAGGAAGTGAGCAAGTATTTATTTATCTTGATAAAATTTTGGAAGAAAAAAATGAAGTGCTTATGAAAGAGGCTGCAAACAAATTATTTGAACAAGGAAAATAAAGTGAATAATGACAAATATTCTATTGCAATTATAGATGATGAAACAGAAATTTTAAATGTTTTAAGTAGATTTTTAACAAGAAATCCAGATTTCTCAGTTTCAACATATTCTAATCCAATTAGCGCATTAAGTTCTCTTGGAAATTCAAAAGTTGATTTAGTTCTTTTAGATATTATGATGCCACAAATGAATGGTTTGGAAGTTTTAGAAAAATTAAAAGCTAATAATTCTGAACAAAAAGTAATCATGATGACAGCATATTCAACTTTAGATAAGGTTTTAAAATCTCATAAAGAGGGTGCAACAAATTATGTTATGAAACCTTTTGATTCTTTAACAGCATTAGAAAAGAAAATAATAGAAGTTTTAAAGTCATAAATTTATGAGTGATAAAAACCTAAGTATTAGGTATTTTCTTTATTTCCTAATTTCTCTTTTTATTTTGATATTTATAATAAATATTTTTAAAGAAGATGAAATTCGATACTCTTTGGAAAACTATAAAAAAATTGTTCACAAAGAGTATTTAAAATATTCTAATGAATATAAAAATAACTCTGAACTTATATATTTTAATGAGTTTGTAAAAAATAAACAACTTGTTAAAACTTTCAAAAATATTAATCATATGAATTTTTTAGATGCTAAAAAAGAAATTTACAATCATTTAAAAGATAGTTATCTTTTTTATAAAACTTTAGATGTAAATGATATAAGTTTTTATTCATCTTCAAATAATCTTTTATTAAGTATGCAAGAGAATAGTAAAAATGATAGCTCAGAAATTGTAGCAGAGGTTATTTTACATAAAAAAGAGTTAAGTAGTTTTAAAATAGTTGATGATAATTATTATTTATTATTTTTAAAACCTATCTTTGATGAAAATTTAAATTTTTTAGGTGTAATAAATATAGAGTTTGATTTTAAGACTTTGATTAAAAAATTAAAATATAACAATGATTTTTCCTTTTCAATAATAGCTTCAAATCAAATCAAACTAAATGAAAATTTTTATATTAATTTGACAGAGCCTCAAAAAAGTTTAGTAATTGATAATATTAGTAAATCTAAAGAATTTTCTTTAATTATTAAAAGTCATTCTATTAATTCTCCTAGTATTTTTATTCCAATACTAAAATCTCTTGGAAATGAAAATAGCTTATATTTGGTAGCTTATTATTTAAATAAAGATTCTGATATTGCAAAGATTGATAAATATTTTAATGTTTTATTTGTTCTTATTATACTTTTTATATTTATAATATTTTATTTTTCTTTTAAAGTAAGATATTTTAAAATACAAAAAATGAGCATAGAAAAAGAGTATCAAGAGTTACATACTCAAATTGATGATAATGTAATCAAGGTTGAGACAGATTTAAATGGAATCATAACTTATGCCTCAAAACAATTTTGTAAAATCTCTGGTTATTCTCACAAAGAGTTATTAGGTAGAAACGTAAATCTTTTAAAACATTCTAATATTTCAAGTGTATTTTTTGAAAAACTTTGGAGTGAATTAAGAACAAATAAGATTTGGGAAGGTGAGATTAAAAACCAAGATAGATATGGAAATTCTTACTGGATAAAAGGTGTTATTTTCCCTAAATATGATTTTGATAATAAAATTATAGGTTACACTTCAATTCGATCAAACATAACTGATACAAAACAGTTGGAAAAAATAAATAAGCTTTTAAAAGAAGATTTATCAAATAAATTAAATGAAATAAGAATGAAAGATAAAACATTAGTTGATAGTACAAAAGTTCAATTAATGCCAAAAATTTTGGATTCTTTGGGACATCAGTGGAAACAGCCTATTTTGAATATATCTTCAATGATTTACAATTTAAAAATGATTATAAAAAATGAAGAAAATAGTAAAGATAAATTAGAGTTAATTCAACAAACAGAGTTTGAATTAAAAAACTTATCAGAAGTATTAAACGAAATAAAATATCTTTTCCAACAAAATCAAAAGAAAAAATCAAAACTAACAGATGTTATAAAAGAATCAATTTTAGCTACACAAGAAGAACTGCAAGCAAATAATATAAAAATAAAATATGATTTAGAAAGTGAAATTTCTACAATTATTCCATTTAATGAGCTAAAAAATATCATATTTAATATGATTAAAAATTGTATAGAACAAAAAAAGTTAAATAATCAAGATGAAGTTTCTATGATAATTAATGTCATAAAAGAAGATGGTTTATTGATAAAAATTGAAGATAATATCAAAGGTGAAAATAAAAAAATAGATGAAAATCGATACTCAAATAGTTATTTATATTTAGTAAAACTTTTTGTTGAAAAAAACAAAGGTCTTTTTTGGTTTGAAAGTACAAATTATGATACGACTTATTATATAAAATTAAAAAATGAGAATATCTAAAATGAGAGTTTCTTTTTATATTAAACTTTTCCTTGCTTTTATAGTATTTGCAATTTTATTATTAGGTTTTTCATCTTTTGCTTTTAATAATTTTTATGAATTTCATAATCAAAAAAAAGATAAAGAAAATATAGTAAATATCTTAAATTATCAAGAAAATAGTTTTAAAAGTTATGTAAGATTTTTTGATGAAAAGCTTTTTTTACTAAATCAAAAGAATTTTTTGCAGATAGAAGATAAAGAAAAATCACTAGAATTATTTAAAAAAATACTGTTTAATAATGAAAATATTTTGGAATTTAAAGTTATCTCTTTGGATGCGCAAGAGATTATAAAAGTTACAAAGGATTTAGGAAATATAAAAATTGTTCCAGAAGAAAAACTTCAAAATATTTATTCAAATTCTTATTATAAAAATATAAGAACATTAAAAGAAGAAGAAATTTGGCATGATAATTCAAATTTAGAAAAACCAACAATAATTAATTTTATTTTGAGAGAAAAAAATTATTTTTTAATTTTGAAGGTTGATTTTAGTAGTTTTTTTACTGATATTTATAAAAACTTTGATAAAAAAACTTTGGTGATTTCTGATAATAATATTGTTGTGAATAGTGACGATAAAAATTTTGATAGTTTTAAAAAAGATGACATTTCTTTAACAAATCAATTTATCTCAAAAAAGATTTATTTAAATGAGAATAAATATTTTATTTTTATTACAAATATTGAAGAAGAAGTAAATAATAATTATTTGCAAGAATATTATAAATCAATAATTATTATAGGTTTGGGTTTATCAATTATTTTATCACTACTTTTTTCCAAACCAATAGCAAAATTAAATAAGATAATTGAAGATGAAAATAAAGACTTAGATTTAAGTATTAAAAAGAATTTTATAGAATTAAACGAAAATCAAAAAGTTATAGATAAACATATTATGTTTATTCGAATGAGTAAAAATAATATTATTTTAGAAGCAAGTTCTGCATTTTGTTATTTTCTAGGCTTTTCAAAGGGCGAATTAATCGGGCATGATTACAAAATGTTGATTCATAAAGATACAAAAAAGATGGAGTATATAAAACTTTGGAAATTTGTAAAAAAAGGAAAATCTTATGTCGGTGAAATAAAAGGAATCAAAAAAGATGGAGAATCTTTTTGGGTTGATTTATTTGTTGAACCAAATTTTGATAATTTAAAACAAATAGTTGGATATACAATAATCACTTATGATACAACATATAAAAAGAAAATTGAAGAATTATATAAAAATATGAATAATCAAGTTGAGCAATATAATGCGATTTTTGAAAATGTAAATAGTGGAATTGCACTAATTGATTTAGAAGGAAATTTTAAAAAAATAAATAGCACTTTTAGTAAGTTTTTAAAATATAATAATGAAGAATTATTAGGAATGAAATGTATTGATATTGTTCCTGAAAACTCAAAAAAACTTTTATCAAAAATACTTAAAGAAGCTAGAGAAATAGAGACTATATCTAATATCGAAAAGATTTTTGTAAAAAAATATGGAACACTAATTCATTTAGAATTATCATTGAGTCTTTTATCAGATAAAAAACATTTTGTATTTGTGGTTAACTCTTTAGAAGACAAAAGAAAATTACAAGAATTAAATCAAAATCTTGAATTAAGAATAAATCAAGAAGTTGAAAAAAGTATTCAAAAAGATAAAATTCATCAACAAGAGCAAATAAAAAATGCAAAATTAACTTCAATTGGTTCATTAGCTGCTGGAATTGCCCATGAAATAAATACTCCACTTACATATATAAAAGGTAATTTAGAGTTAATGGGGTACGATATTTTGGATTTACCACAAAGTGAAATTCAAGAAAGAATGAAACACGATAGTGAAAAAATTAAAGAAGGAATCAATAGAATTGCAAATATTGTTGAATCAATGAGAGAAATGTCTCAAAGTAGTAAAGAAATAAAAGAAGAAACAAATATTTATGCAACTTTAATAACTTCTTTAACTATGGCATATAATCGTTCTCGTCAAGTTTCTAAGATATATTTAAATGGTAAATTATTTGATATGGATTCAATAAATAAAAATGAATATATATATCTTTGTAAAGTTCAAAAACAGCGAATGGAACAAGTTTGGATTATTGTTATAAATAATGCTTTAGATGAATTAATAAAGATAGATAATTATGAAGATAGAATTTTAAATATAAATATTTTTGAAGATAATAATGAAATTATAATAAAATTTAAAGATACTGCAGGTGGAATTAATAAAGAGATTATCTCTGATATATTTGAACCTTTTATTTCATCAAAATTACATAGTGGAATGGGTGTTGGATTAAATATTGCTAAAAAAATAGTTGATGAACAAGATGGTAAAATCAGAGCATATAATGAAGATTCAGGTGCTGTCTTTGAAATTAGATTACAAAAGTGTGAAGAAGAATAAAAGGTTATTTAAATACAATAATGAAAAATTTTATAAAAGAAGATAGATGAGAATAGGCTTTATTGGCGATATTGTAGGTCGTCCTGGAAGAAAAATAATAAAAGAAAATTTAATAAAAATTAAAAAAGAGTTTGAAATTGATTTTGTAATTGCAAATGGTGAAAATGCAAGTCATGGTTTTGGTTTAACAATTGAGGGTGCAAAAGAGCTTTTAAAAAGTGGGATTGATTTAATAACAGGTGGAAATCATAGTTTTGATAAGAAAAAAGACATGATGGTTTTGCTAGAAACTTCAAATGTTTTAAGACCTGATAATTATCCGGAAGGACTTGTTGGAAGTGGAGTTAAAATTTGTGATGTACAAACTCAAAATGGAATTGAAAAACTAGCAGTTATAAATCTAATGGGACAATATGGAATGCCAACGGTTGAGAATCCTTTTAATTGGGCAAAAAAATTAGTAACAAATTTACAGGAACAAAATATTAAAAATATTTTTTTAGATTTTCATGCAGAAGTTACAAGTGAAAAAAGAATAATGTTAATGATGTTCAAAAATCAAATAAGTGCAATTTGTGGAACACATACCCATGTAGGAACAGATGATTTACAAATCTTTGAAAATACTGCATATTTAACAGATATTGGCTTAACTGGTTGTAGAGATAATGTTATAGGAATGGATAGTAAAATTCCAATTCAAAAAGTAACAACTGGAATTGGTGGACATTTTGAAGTTCCAAACTCTTGTAAATCTATTTTACAAATGTTAGTTGTGGATATAGATGATGGAAAAGCATCTAGTGCATTTAAAATAAAAAAATATTGTAATAATTCTAAATTATTTATAACAGAAGCTTTTATTGATTGAGATTTAAACTATACGGAATTAATAAAAATTAGGATAAAATAAACAACTATATGGCTATGAAACAAAAATCCAAAGGCTTAATTAATGATTATAATTCCACAAACTAAAGGTGGTGTAGGTAAATCTACTGTTGCTATGCAGGTTATTGCTCCTTATTTATACAAGAAACATGGCAAAAAGATTACATACATAGAAATAGATGATGAAAATAATGATTCAAAATCGTTTACAAGAACTGAAATTGTAAATAAAAAGATGCTTGGAACAAATAGATTAAGTGAATTAGATGAATTAATCTTAATGGATGATAACCACGAAGTAATCGTTGATGTTGGTGGAAATAAAACTTCATCTTTAGTTCTTGATGAAATCAAAAAAGTAGGTTCATTTGGAAATATCAAGTGGATTATCCCTTTAGGTGATGGTGAACTTGATGGAAAAAATGCAATAGCAACCATGAAAAAAATTAGAAAAATAGAAAAAAATCCAGAAGATAATATAATTTTTGCTCTAAATAGAGCTATTTCTATGGATGAAGATTATTATAATGAACAATTTATCAATTTTTTTGGACACAAATATTTAGAATCAAACTCTGTAATTTGCGATTTTGTAAAAGACCCAAAATATTTCCCAGTAAAAAATGACAAAGTAATTACAATGAGTAGATACTTAGGTTCAACAGTTTGGGAAATGGCTTATAACAACACAGATTTTGCAGCAAAAGCTATCCAAGCAAAAGAAGTGGGAGATATTGAAAGTGCTAGAAAATATCTATTTTTTAGAAGAATTCAAACAGAAGCAAAAGATTATGTATTAAACACTTTAAATAAAATTTTTTGTGATTTAGATAGATGGATTGAAATTAAAAAATGAGTGATATGAGTTTCAAACAAGCAAAAGAGCTTGTTGAGAGAATGGAATTTTCAGAAATTGCTTTAAGAAAAGCAGTTGATAATTTTGAAAAATCATCACAAAATTTTGATATAACTTTAAAACACCAAGAAGATATTATTAATAAACTTCCTTATGCAGACAAAAAATTATCATATATGTTAATTGCAGTTGCTACAAATATAGGATTAATATTAGGGCTTATAATAGGTAAATATCTTTTATAAAAATAAGAAAATAGGAAAACTTTAAAATGGAAAAACAAGAAAAAATTGTATCAATGTTCAATGATATTGCAGGAACTTATGATGTTGCAAATAGAGTTTTATCAATGGGAATTGATAAGTCATGGAGAAATAAAGCTTGTAATTTAGCTTTTAATCTTTATGGAAAAAAAACTATTGAAAAAATCGTAGATGTAGCTTGTGGAACAGGAGATATGATTTTATTTTGGAAAAAAGTAGCAAATGAGAATTCTATAGATTTACAAAATATTGTGGGAGTTGATCCTAGTGTTGGAATGATGGAAGTGGGAAAAAAGAAACTTCCTGATGTTGAATTTATTGAAGCAGGAGCGGCATCTATGCCTCTTGAAAATGATAGTGCTGATATTATTTCTATCTCTTATGGAATTAGAAATGTAGTTCAAAGACAAGAAGCTTTTGATGAGTTTGCAAGGGTTCTAAAAAAAGATGGTTTAGTTGTAATTAGTGAATTTACAAAAAATAAAAAAGAGAAATTACTTGACTATTTAACAGATTTTTATATGAATAAAATTTTGCCAGTTTTAGGTGGATTGATTTCAAAAAATAAAGAAGCATATACATATTTACCAAACTCTATTGATGAATTTTTAACAACAGAAAATTTATGTAAAGAGTTGAAAAATGCAGGACTTGAGCCAATTCATGTAAAAGCATTTTCTATGAATATTTCTACTTTAATAATCGCTAGAAAAATTTAGTTTTCTAGCTAAAATATGAATAAAGCAATCTCAGTATCAACATTAAATGTTCAAATAAAATCACTTCTTGAAACTACATTTATCCAAGTTTATGTGGAAGGTGAAATTTCAAATTTAACTTATCATAACTCTGGACATATCTATTTTTCAATAAAAGATGAAAGTTCAACCCTTTCATGTGTAATGTTCAAAGGAAATACAAAATATCTAAAATTCCAACTTGAAAATGGTCAAAAAGTTGTAATTACTGGAAATATTACAGTTTATGCGCCAAGAGGAAATTACCAACTTTTATGTAATAAAATCGAACCCTCAGGACAAGGTGCTTTAGCTTTTGCCTTCGAACAATTAAAAAATAAACTTGAAGCAAAAGGTTATTTTGATGGAAACTATAAACAACCACTTCCAAAATATCCAAAAAAAATAGCAATTGTTACTTCACCAACAGGTGCAGCCATTGAAGATATGAAAAAAGTAGCAAGCCACAGATGGTCGTTAGTAGAATTCATTTTAGTTCCAACTTTGGTTCAAGGTGAAGGTGCTGCTTTTGATATAGCAAGTTCTATAAAATATGCTGATAAATTACATTGTGATATTATGATTGTAGGTCGTGGTGGTGGTAGTATTGAGGATTTATGGGCATTTAATGAGGAAATTGTAGCAAATGCTATTTTTGAAGCTAAAACTCCAATTATTTCAGCTGTTGGACATGAAGTGGATTATTTGATTTCTGATTTTGTAGCTGATATAAGGGCTGCAACTCCGTCAAATGCCATAGAAATTGCATTACCAGATATAAATGAACATAGAATTTATTTAGACTCTTTAATAAATGAATATAATAATCGAATGAAAAATATATTGTTTAACAAACAGCAAGAGTTATCAAATATGAAAAGATTATTTGAACAAAATTCAATCGAAACAAAATTTAACTATATTCAAACAGAAATAAATCTTTTAAAATCTTCATTTAAAACTGATTTATCACAAAAAATTTTAAGTTCTTCGAATGAATTAAATTTATTGAAAAATAGTTTAAAAAATAGTTTTTCAGCTATTTTATTAAAAAGCCAAAATCAAATAGATTTATTAAAATCAAATTTTGAATTAAATCATCCAGATAAAAAAGATAAAAATGGATTTGTACAAATTTCTAAGGACAATAAAATAATTTCTTTGGAAGATTTAAAAATTGGAGATGAAATTCAACTACAAACACCTAAATATATTGCAAACTGTATTTTGAACGAAATTAGAAAACAATAAAATTTAAGTTTACAGTAGGTAGAATAATAAAAAACAAGTAAAAACTCTTGAAGCAATTAAAAGGAATGTATTATGGAAGATAATGAAAAAAAAGTTATAGATTATGCAAATACTAGTGAGTTTATGACATTTGAATTGGGTGCAATGAAATATGCTATTGAATTACCAAAAATTAGAGAAATTTTAACATATCCAGATAATATTACTCCTTTACCAAATACTTCAAAATGGGTAAAAGGTTTGATTAGTTTAAGAGGTGAAGTTGTTCCAATTTTAGATGTTAGACTTAAATTTAATACGGGTCCTGGAACTTATGATGAAAATACATCTGTAATTGCAGTTATCACTGAAGATAAAAGAATTATAGGAATAGTTGTAGATTTAGTTGATGATGTACAAAGACTTGATACAAGTATGTTATCTGCTGTTTCTGAAATGGGTTCAGCAATTCCATCAAAATACTTAAAAGGTTATATTAGACTTGCAAATAACCAAATGCTAGTAGTAATGGATATTGAAAGAGTTGTTGCAAAAGACGAATTAAGAGATTAAAAATAAATAATAAGTAATAAGTAATTTTATGAGCATAGATAAGAATCTGTTAAAAAAATTTACCCTTTTATATGTAGAAGATGATGACGTAATTAGGGTCGAATTATCTCAGTTATTGTCAAACTTTTTTTCTATGGTTCATGTGGCAAAAAATGGGAAAGAAGGCTTACTCACTTTTTTGGAAAATCAAGATGAAATAGATTTGATTTTAACGGACCTTAATATGCCCGAATTAAATGGTATAGAAATGATAAAAAAAATTCGTACTATTGATAATAAAATACCAATTATTTTTGCAACTGCTCATTCAGATAGTGATTTTTTGGCAGAAGCAATAAAATTAAGGGTTCAGGAATATATTGTAAAACCAATTGATGTTAGATATTTATTGTCTTTATTTAACAATATAGTAAGTAATTTATACCAAGAATCTTTATTAAAACAACAACGAGAAGAACTAGAAAAATATAAAGAAATCATTAACTCAAATAATATTGTTATAAAAACAGATACGCATTTAAATATCACTTATGTTAATGAATTATTTTGCGAAATCTCAGGTTTTAATAGTGAAGAGTTAATCGGAAAAGAGTTAAAATATCTAAAATATCAAGATATGGCGAGTGATATTTATACTAATTTATATGTAAATATTTTAAATAACAAATCTTGGCAAGGGAAACTTAAAAATATAAAAAAAGATGGTACAGCTTTTACTACAGATGCTTTTGTAATTCCTACTCTTGATGAAACAGGAGATATGACAGGTGCTATTTCAATTCAAAAGGATATTACAAAAGAATTAAAGAAAAAAAGAGAACTTGCATTAGCTTTGATGAAAGAAAAAAGTGATATTTTCATACGAAGTAAAGAGGGAAATTTAGAACAAAATCAAGTAATTAATGATCTTAAACAGCAGTTAGAAAAAGCTCAAAGAGAAGAAATGCAATTTTTAAAAATTATTGATAAATATATTTATAGTAATGAAAAATTTAGATTAGAAAACGAAAATCTTAAAACAGAATTGGGATTATATAAAAAGAATTCTGATGAAAACTTAGCTTTTAAATTTTCAAAAGAAAATAGTGATTTAAGATTAGAAAACAAAAAAACAAAAGATAAATTAGCTCAACTTCAAATGGATAGTGAAAAAACAATTTCACAACAAAGAGTAAATTATGAGACTAAAATTGGTGAATTATCAGATAAAATAAATGAATTAAGTGAAAAAATAGAGACTATTCAAACTGATGAAACTTTATTACAAAAGTTAGAATATTGGAAAGAAAAAGCAAAACAAGAAACAATTAAAATTGAAAATCTTGAAAAACAAATAATTGCACATGGGGATAAAAATTTTATGAATAAAATATTTGCTTAGAATAAAATTTAAGTAAATAAATCAAGAAAATCTTGATTTATTCTTCTATTTTTATAGATATAATTTTTACATCTTCTAAAGGTTTATTTCCTTCATATTTACTAGTTGTTGGAACTGCTTCAATCTTTTTAACAACATCAAAACCTTCTTTAACATAACCAAAAATAGTATGTCTTCCATTTAACCAATAAGTTGGTACTGTTGTAATAAAAAATTGACTAGCATTTGTATTTGGACCAGCATTTGCCATTGCTAAAATTCCTGCTTTATCAAATACAGCGTTTGTAGCAAACTCATCTTTAAATTTTCCGCCCCAAATAGACTCACCACCAGCACCAGTTCCTGTTGGATCTCCCCCTTGAATCATAAAGTCTTTGATGACTCTGTGAAAAATAAGTCCATTGTAATAACCATTTTTTGAATGTGTTACAAAGTTTTCAACAGCTTTTGGAGCCATATCTGCTCTTAATTCAATTTTAATATTTCCTTTTGATGTTTCAACTATCGCAGTAGGATTTGAAGCTTCTAAAAGTAAAACAAATGAAAAAAGAGTAAATAAGATTTTTTTCATAATAATCCTTAATTTCGTAAATTTGGGAAATAGTATATTATTTTAGGTTTAAAAAAAGATAAAAAAATGTTTTTTAGTAGAATTTAAAAAAAAAGTGTTAAAATTCAAAAAACATTATAGACTGCTCTAAAAAAAGGAAAATTTATGGAAATGCCAAGTATCCCTCAACCTACATTTTATATATTCAAATGTGAACAATCATCACCTCCTGGAATGCCAAAACCTTCATGTGTAAATGAAAATACGAGAGATTTATTTAATCATGCTGCACAAAGTTTAATGAAAGCTGGAATAATGGGACCTGTACAAATTGTACGAACTTCATGTTTAGGAAGATGTCAAATGGGACCTGTTATGTTAGTAGAACCTGGACATTTCATGTATTCTCATTTATCTAAGGAAAAAATAGATAAAATAGTAGAAGAACATATATTAGGTGGGAATCCAGTTGAAGAGTATTTGATACCTTCACAATATTGGGGCGAAGCTGTTAAATTAGTAAAATAAAAAGGGATTTATATATGACATTTGATATGCTGTATAGCAAAATTCATAGAGCAACAGTAACTGATGCAAACTTGAATTATGTTGGCTCTATCACTATTGATGAAGATTTGATGAAAGCATCAAATTTAAGGGTTGGACAAAAAGTTGATATTGTAAATATTAATAATGGTGAAAGATTCCAAACTTATGTAATAAAAGGAAAAGCTGGTTCAAAAGATATGTGCCTTAATGGAGCAGCAGCAAGAAAAGTAGAAATTGGTGATAAAATCATTGTTATTTCTTATGCTTCTTACAATGAATCTGAACTTGAAAATTATAAACCAACAGTTGTTTTGGTTGATGAAAAAAATAATATTGAATTAATAACTCATGAACTTGTAGGAAGCGATCATGTTTGAAGGAATTGATTTAAAAAACCTAAATTTAGGTGATATGTTAAACCAGTTTCAAGAGATGGCAAAAAATAATAAAGATGAAAATGCTGCTAGAATTTTCACATCAAAATCTGGTGGAGGAATGATTGAAATTTCTATTAATGGAAATTCAGAAGTAATAGATTTAAAAATTGATGATTCACTTCTTGAAGATAAAGATTCATTACAAATTTTATTAATTTCTTGTATGAATGATGTAATAAAACAAAGTGATGAAAATAAAAAAATGCTAGCTATGAATATGATGGGTGGATTAGGGTCTTTTGGACAAAAATAATATTATGAAAAAATTACTATCTTTATTTGAAGATTATTTATTAAATAATCTTCCTAACTCAAAAACTTTTCATCCATACTTTGAAGATGCTCTTGCTGATATGCTAAAAGCTGGTGGAAAAAGATTTCGACCAATGCTAATGTTGAGTGTAATTAAATCTAATAAAGGCTTGTTAATCCAAAATAGTTTGCCTGTTGCTTTGGGTTTAGAATTTTTGCATACATATTCTTTAATTCACGATGATTTACCAGCTATGGATAATGCTGATTTAAGAAGAGGATTTCAAACTTTACATAAAAAATATGATGAAGTTACGGCTATTTTAGTAGGAGATGCTTTAAATACACAAGCTTTTAATCTAATAGCAAATTCTTCATTATCAAATGATATTAAAATTGATTTAATTAAGTGTTTAAGTTCAAATGGTGGAATTGATGGCATGATAATTGGTCAAGCAATTGATTGTTATTTTGAAAATCAGAAATTAGAGTTAAAACAATTAGAATTTTTGCATATTCATAAAACTGCAAAATTAATAGCGGCAAGCCTTAAAATGGGTGCAATTATTTGTGAATATGACTTACTAACTCAAGAAAAACTTTATAATTTTGGTATTGATTTAGGGCTTTTATTTCAAATACAAGATGATATTATTGATGAAACTTGTAGCGAAGAAGAAGCCGGAAAAACTACAAAAAATGATGAAGCAAAAAATTCATTTGTAAATTTGTTAGGACTTAAAGGTGCTATTAAAAGCGCAGATGATTTAGCTTTAAAATGTATAAATATACTTGAAACTTTTGATTTAAATCTAAAAGAATCTTTAGAAGAATTACTTCTAATATATATAAATAGACATAAATAAATTTTAAACTCTTAGTCAAATTAACTCAAACCTCTTGACAAATTCCAGAAAATTCAATAAAATTTAGCACTTAGAAATTTAGAGTGCTAAATGCTAAGTTTTAATAGAAATTTATTACATAATATAAAAGGAAATAACCATGAATTTTAAACCACTAGGTGAAAGAGTTCTTGTTAAAAGAACAGAAGTAGAAAATAAAACTGCAAGTGGAATTTATATTCCAGATAATGCAAAAGAAAAACCACATACAGCAGAAGTTGTAGCAATTGGTAATAAAGTTGAAGATGTAAAAGTTGGAGATACAATTGTTTTTGAACAATTTAGAGGAACTGAATTTAAGCTTGATGGACAAGAGTACTTAATTTTAAATATTGAAAACGTTATAGGAGTTATGTAATGGCAAAAGAAGTTTTATTTGGTGATAGCGCAAGAAATAGATTATATGCAGGTGTTGAAAAATTAGCAGATGCTGTAAAAGTTACAATGGGACCAAGAGGAAGAAATGTTTTATTACAAAAATCTTTTGGAGCTCCAACAATTACAAAAGATGGTGTTTCAGTAGCTAGAGAGATCGAATTAAAAGATACTTTAGAAAATATGGGAGCACAACTTGTAAAAGAAGTTGCTTCAAGAACTGCTGATGAAGCAGGAGATGGAACTACAACTGCAACTATTTTAGCTCACTCAATTTTCAAAGAGGGATTAAGAAATGTAACAGCTGGTGCTAATCCAATTATCTTAAAAAGAGGTATGGATAAAGCTTGTGAAGCTATTTTAGTTGAATTAAAAAAAGCTTCAAAAGTAGTTGCAAATAAAACTGAAATTGAGCAAGTGGCAACAATTTCTGCAAACTCTGATAAAGCAATTGGATCTATGATTGCAGAAGCTATGGATAAAGTTGGAAAAGATGGTGTTATTACTGTTGAAGAAGCAAAAGGTATTTCTGATGAACTTGATGTTGTTGAAGGTATGCAATTTGATAGAGGATATTTATCTCCATATTTTGTAACAAATGCTGAAAAAATGATTGGTGAGTTTGTTAATCCATTTATTTTATTATATGACAAAAAAATCTCTTCATTAAAAGAGATGTTACCAATTTTAGAATCAGTTAATCAATCAGGACGTCCTCTTGTTATTATTGCTGAAGATGTTGATGGTGAAGCATTAGCAACATTAGTTGTAAATAGATTAAGAGGTTCTTTAAATATTGCAGCTGTTAAAGCTCCAGGTTTTGGTGATAGAAGAAAAGCTATGCTTGAAGATATCGCTGTATTAACTGGTGGAACTGTAATTTCAGAAGAGATGGGAATGAAACTTGAAACCGCTGAATTTTCTTGTTTAGGAACTGCTTCAAAAGTTGTAATTGATAAAGATAATACAACTATAGTTGATGGAAATGGTGATAAAGAAAGGGTAAAAGCACGAGTAAATCAAATCAAAGCAGAAATTTCAAATACAACTTCTGAATATGATAAAGAAAAATTACAAGAAAGACTTGCAAAATTAAGTGGAGGAGTAGCTGTTATCAAAGTTGGAGCTGCATCTGAGACTGAAATGAAAGAGAAAAAAGATAGAGTTGATGATGCATTAAGTGCAACAAGAGCTGCTGTTGAAGAAGGAATTGTAATTGGTGGAGGAGCTGCATTAATAAGAGCTGCTGCTAAAGTTAAACTTGAACTTGAAGGTGATGAGGCAATTGGTGCTGCAATCATTTTTAGAGCTATTAAAGCACCTTTAAAACAAATTGTTACAAATGCTGGTTATGATGCTGGTGTTGTTGCAAATGAAGTTGAAAAATCTGCTAATGAAAATTTAGGATTTAATGCGGCAACTGGTGAGTATGTAGATATGTTTGAAGCTGGAATTGTGGATCCTGCAAAAGTAGAAAGAGTTGCAATGCAAAATGCTGTTTCAGTTGCATCACTTTTATTAACAACAGAAGCTACTGTTACAGATATTAAAGAAGATAAATCTGCAATGCCAGCAATGCCAGATATGGGTGGAATGCCTGGTATGGGAATGATGTAAAGTTAATGCCGTCGGTTTTTAACCGACGGTTTACGATGTTTTTTTTACACTAATGTAATCAAAAACGGTCATTAGGTACCCTGTGAACGATTGAGAGAGGTTGTCGGTTTCACCGACCTTTATCCTCAAATAATTCACAAAATGGTTCACAACTGGTTTAAAAGTGATTCACAGGTGGTTCTGAAACCTCCTCTCACTAATTGTCCCAACCGACCCACAAATCCTGTCAACTAATTCTCAATTTTTATAACCTATTTATAACAACATACATAATATTAAGACAATTTAAGACATTTTTATAACAACATAGGGTGGGGTATTATAAAAAAAAATTAAGGTCTATAAAGGTCTAGGTTATACCATAGAATCGATATTTGTTGAGGTTTTTTAAAACATAAAAAATTCCAACTTTTTATTTTTATAACACGATTTTGATTTATAACACTTTTTATAACAATGTTGTTCATTTGGAGAATAAATGAATGTTTTAACAAAGTCAAAGAAGTACACTGGAGTCTATTATAGGAAAAAAGATAATGGGGATTTATCTTATTATTTTTTGTATAGAAATTCCAATAAAAAAAATGTTTTTCACAAAGTTGGTCTA
Organism: Aliarcobacter sp.; assembly: GCA_028690445.1. Lineage (GTDB taxonomy): Bacteria > Campylobacterota > Campylobacteria > Campylobacterales > Arcobacteraceae > Aliarcobacter. The sequence continues at coordinate 260,190 of JAQVBE010000002.1, forward strand.
AAATCTCAAGGTATTTCTGAACAATATGTTTCCGAACTCAGAAGTGAAACAATACTCGAATTGAAAAATGGAGAATTACCAAAAATTCTCAGAAGTTCAAAATTACATAAAATTACATTTAGTGAGATTTCTGATTATTATTTTGATAATAGAATTACAAGGTCAAATGAAAGAAGAAGACAATTATATTTAGTTAGGTTGAAACCAGAATTTGGTGATATGAATATTTATCAAATAAAACCATCTCATATTTTAAATTTTAGAAATAAACTTGTAGGAATTCTTCAACCACATACAATCAATTTATATATTGAATTGATGTCAACAATTTTTAATTATTTCTCAAAACATAGAAATATCAAAATTGAAAATCCAACTTTAAAAGTCGATAAATTAAAAGTTAACAATACAAGAAAAAGAATATTAACTCTCTCTGAAATAGAACTTTTATTTGAAGAACTAAAAGATGATTTTATGTTAAAACTATTTTGTTCTTTATGTTTATGTACAGGTGGAAGAAAATCTACCGTATTAAATTACAAAATAAAAGATATTAATTTGGAACATAGAACAATTAACAGTTTTGATTTTAAAAATCAATCATCCTATATTTCTTTTATTGATGATAGAACTTATGAATTATTAAAGTTAAGATTATTGTCTGTATATGATATTAATCCAAATACTCAATTGGTTTATGTTGATGGAGTAAAAGATTTAACAAGATGGATTAATCGACAGTTAAAAATTATATTTGATACATTGTTTAATTTTGGTTTAGAACCTACTGATAGTCAGAATAGGGTAGTCGTTCATACATTTCGACATACCTTACTAAGTCACTTGGGTATGAAAGGAATAAACTCTCAATTATTACAAAAAATCAGTAATCATAAAGATAGTTCTATGGTTGACAGATATGTGAAATTAGATGAAAATACTGGAAGAAAAGAAATCATTGATGTTTGGAAAAAAAAAGACCTCTGATTGTCTTAATATTATGTATGTTGTTATAAATAGGTTATAAAAATTGAGAATTAGTTGACAGGATTTGTGGGTCGGTTGGGACAATTAGTGAGAGGAGGTTTCAGAACCACCTGTGAATCACTTTTAAACCAGTTGTGAACCATTTTGTGAATTATTTGAGGATAAAGGTCGGTGAAACCGACAACCTCTCTCAATCGTTCACAGGGTACCTAATGACCGTTTTTGATTACATTAGTGTAAAAAAAACATCGTAAACCGTCGGTTAAAAACCGACGGTATTAACTTTACATCATTCCCATACCAGGCATTCCACCCATATCAGACACTCATTTTTATACTATTTAAACATATATATTTTGACAATCTAAGTTATAGATTCTATCACATAATAAATAAAATTGTATATACAAATAATCAAATTAGGGTTCTAATTAAGAGAGGGATGTAATGGTTAAATATTAAAATTATTAGGAAAAAAACTATACATTTTTAAGATTTTGAGGACTGTATTTTACCATACTTTTACTTAATATTTTGACCTGTTTTAATCTTAAATTAAGGTATTTCCAAGGTTGAGAAACTCTGTTTTAAACAAGGTTTCTCTTTTTAATATAGGTATGTAAGGAACTAACTTCACCATATCCAATATGATTTATTACCTTTCTAAAACTAAGTCCTAATTTTAGTAATTCAACAATTCTATCTTGGTCTTTATCATATTTAGATTTTTGAATGGTACCTACTTTTTTACCTAAAATTATTCCTTTATCTTTTAAGTTCTGTAATGACTCTTTAGTTCTTTGAGAGATAATATCTCTTTCAAACTCACTAAACATAGATAAGATTGTTATTAACATTTTATTCATTGGGTCTTTTGATTTAATGAATAGATTCTGTTTTAATATTCTTACTTCAACATTCATCTTAATTAATGTATCAATAAGAATTATTACTTCACCTGTATTTCTACCAAGACGACTCAATTCTGTAACAATTGTTGAGACGCATGAACTTGGCCAGCAGTGCGCATAAGCATTTGGCCAGTTGAGTAGTTAAAAAGTATTCTTATAAAATTGTATCATAAGTGGCCAAATGTTTTTATTTTTTTGCTAAATATTC
>JAQVBE010000020.1 GCA_028690445.1 Aliarcobacter sp.
AGGCTCTAAATCCCCTCTTTTTTAGGTATAATCCCTCTATCCCTACATTAGCTCTTTTAGCTTGCATAGCTCCAATGGCAGAGCAATTCCATGGTAAGGAAGAGGTTATCGGTTCAACTCCGATTGCGAGCACCACCCCCCCCTTAGCTCTTTGTAATTGTTTGTAGAAGTCAGAAGAGTATTTAGATTAAATCAATTATTATATTTTTCTTTCTATTTGTATATTTAATTTATGACACATCTTTATTCCATATAGATAGATTATCCAAGAAATATAAATCCAAAAAAAAGTAAATAATAAGGTTGATAAAGAGCCATAAATTGTTGAGTAAGTTTTATTATATATTACATAATAAATAAATAGATTTTTTGTTATTGAAAGAATCATAAGTGTTACAAATGAAGAAATTAAAGCTGCTTTATTATCTATGTGTTTATTCACAGTTAATTTAAATAAAGCAAAAAATATTATCCAAGAAAAAGTATATGAAAGTATTTCTTTAAAAAAATTACTTTCATAAAATGACATAATAATATTTGAAAAGGCAAAAATAAGTGGTAGTGCGGCCATAAATATTGAATAAAAAATAAAAGAGAATTGTATAGATTTTCTTTTTGTTTTATGAATTTTATTTACAATATATTCATAATCTTTAATAAACATTATAAATACAAATAACATGTAAATAATACCAATAAATCCTAATTTATTTGAATTTGATACATAATTTTTTAAAGTATCAACTATATCTGATGAATGTGTTGGATTTATTAAATTAAAAATATAGTTTATAAAAATATCTAAATAGTTTTCAAATTCTGAAAAAGAAGAAATAATTGCTATTAGTAGAGCAATTATAGGAAGAATAGAAAAAATAGTAAAGAAACTTAAAGATGCAGCATAATAAGTAGTGTCATCATTAAAAAATGAATCAACTCTTTTTATCGTTCTTTTTAAAAAATTATCTTCACTATTCAAACTATCCATTTGGCTTTATAAACCCATTTTAAATGGATTTAAAATGTTATTTGGATCAAATGCTTTTTTTATATTTCTAAATAGGTTCATTTCAGCTTCTGTGAATGCAATATGCATAAATGGAGCTTTTGAAGTTCCAATTCCGTGTTCACCACTCAGAGTTCCACCTAAATCTACAACATATTGGAAAATCTCTTCGATGGCTTTGTGTCCATCTTCCATCTCTTTTTCATTTGTTTTATCTTTTACCATTACATTAACATGGATATTTCCATCTCCTGCATGACCAAAACAAGGAACTTGGAAACCATATTTCTCACCAATTTTATAAATCCCATCAAGAGCAATAGGAAGTTTAGATCTTGGAACTGAAATATCTTCATTTAATTTTTTAGTTCCGTAAATCATAGTTGCTGGACTTGCATTTCGTCTTGCAAACCAAAGTTTTTTACCTTCATCTTCATCTTTAGCAATTATAAATTCAGTTGAACCATTTGCTGCAAATGATTCTTTTAGTGTTTGAAGTTGTGAATCAATTTCATCTAATGAACTTGCATCCACATCTCCTACTAGAATTCCACCTGCATTATCTGGAAGTGATATTTGAGGAAATTTTTGTCTTAATGCTTTGATTACTAAAGCATCTAAAAATTCCATAGCAACTGGATTTGCTCCTGCTGCAAGTGATTTAAACACTGCTGTCATTGCACTATCAACGCTTGGAAAAACTCCCATATATGTTTGTTTAAATTTTGGTTTTGGAATCAATTTTAATGTGATTTCTGTTATAACTGCTAATGTTCCTTCACTTGCTATTAAAATACCAGCTGTGTTATAACCTGCAACATCTTTTATAGTTTTTTTTCCAGCAACTATAATATCTCCATTTGGCAAAACAGCTCTTAATGCCATTACATAATCTTTTGTAATACCATATTTAGCAGCTCTCATTCCACCTGCATTTTCACTTACATTTCCACCAAGTGTTGAATACTCTTCACTTGCTGGATCTGGCGGATAAAAAAGTCCTACTTCTTCAACTGTTTTTTGAAATTGCATATTAATAAGTCCTGGTTGTACAACTCCAACCATATTTTCCATATCAATTTCAAGAAGCTTATTCATGTGTCGCTCTAAAGAAAGAATAATTCCACCACTTGCAGGTAATGCTCCACCTGTAAATCCAGAACCTGCACCTCTTGGAACAATTATAATTCTATGTTCATTGCAATATTTTAAAATATCACTTATATCTTGTTCATGTCTTGGAAATACAACTGCATCAGGTTCAAATCTTGTTCTTGTTGCATCATAACAAAAAGCGATTAAATGAGCTTTATCCCTTTTTATATTTTCATCTCCAACAATAGAAGTAATATAATCTAAATGTTTTTTATCAATCATTAGTTGATTCCTAAAATTTTTTTATAATAATCATTGTAACTTAAGTTCTTTTTACTTGAGAAGAAATCAAAAAATGACCAATGAAAAATTGTATCTTCTATCTCTTCAACTCTTGTATAAAATGGCATTTTAACCTCTGCATTATTTTCGTAGTTAACCACATAACTTGCTAGGATAGTAAATGTTTTTGTATCAATTATAAAAACTTTATTTTCAATAACCATAAAAATAGTTCCAAGATTTTGTTCAATTGCAAATTTTTGAATATCTTGTTTTGTAGGATATGGAATATGGTCAACTTTTAATTTAGCAGCAAAAATATCTGAGTGAACAAAATTATTTAATTTGAAGTTATCTCTTACATTTTGAAAAGCATTTAAAGTTGGAGTGATTAATAAAGATGAGTTATACATATAATTTAAAATTAAAATATCATTGTTTGCAACCACTCTATTTGATGTTGGAATTGCATCTTGTTTTAAATCATTAAATCCAAAAAATTCAACAATTGAGCTATTAGAATCTGAACTTATAACTTTTGCATTTGATACTATTAATCTCTTATCATTATCAAATATATGAATGATTATACCTGTTTGTCCAATAATTAAATTCCCCATAGGAATTACACTTTTATTATTTTCAATATTTGTTATTTTTAAACCCATTGGTTTTATTGAAAACTCTTTATTTGCTGTAGTTGTTGGTTCTATTATTGAAGTTTTTAGTAAAACATTATTAACTTTTTGGTTTTGGTTTATATTTTTTGTAAAATAGTATGTATAGTTAAATTTATTTTGCGAAGAATTAATTTTAATATCTAATATATCCCAACCATTATTTTTCATTTGATTCAGAGAAAGTTTGCTATTACAAATACCACCATCTAAAGAAACATCTTCAATTAAAGAAGCTTTTTCTACATTATTCTTGTAGCAAATTGTATCTTGGGCAAAAGCTAAACTTGATAGTAAACAACTGCTTACACCAGCTAATAAAAGTTTGTTAAATATTTTTGTCATAAGTTTTCCTATTATTTTGATTGTAATTCTTGAAGTTTAGTTTTAACTTCATCTACATGTAAAATTTCTATTTTTTCACCTTTTACACTCTTTTTCTTTCTAACACTTACTTTATCCCAAATTGCAGCAATTTTTCCCTCAGGATTAATAATAAATGTAGTTCTAACAACTCCCATAAATTCTTTTCCCATAAATTGTTTTAGTTGCCAAACTCCAAAATCTTCACACATTTTTTTGCTTGAATCAGATAAAAGAGTTATTGTTAAATCATATTTATCAATAAATTTTCTGTGTTTTTCCGTATCATCTGCACTAACACCTAAAATAACTGCATCTAAATCATCAAAAAAAGAGTGTTTATCTGTAAAATCACAAGCTTGCGTTGTACAACCAGGTGTTAAATCTTTTGGATAAAAATATAATACTATCCATTTTCCTGCTAAATCTCTTGAGCAAATTTCAACATCATCTTGATTTGGTGCGCAAAAACTTGGTGCTAAGTCTCCAATTTTTAACATATTAAAAATCCTTTTATCTATTTTTTTATTGCTATAAATGTCGCGAAATTTACCCATTTGAAAATAGTTTCACAGTGAGCAAATCCAGCATCTAATATCATTTTTTTATTTTCTTCTTCTGTGTATGGTATTAATACATTTTCCAACGCTTCTCTTTTTTGAGAAATCTCAAATTCTGAGTAACCTTGTGTTTTTTTAAATTCATAATATTCATCAATACTTTGTTTATTTAGTGTTGAATTTGAAGATATAACTTTTTCGCTAAAAATAAAAATTCCATCATTTTGCAAAGAATCATATATTTTTTTTACTAATTTTTCTCTTTGTAAAGGTCTTATAAATTGTAAAGTGTAGTTTGAAAGTATAAGTTTTGCGTTATCATAAGTCACATCGTGTAAATCAGCATTTATAAGCTCTAATTCAACTCCAAAAGCACTCGCTTTTTTAGCTGCATTATCTAACATTGCACTTGAATTATCAATACCAACTAGTTTTAAATTATTTTTACAATGCTTACTTAATTCAATTAAAGTTGAAGCAGTTGAGCAACCTAAATCATAAACTGTATCATTTTCATTTAAAAAATTGCACGCAAAATTTATTGATAATCTTTGCATCTCTTTGTAAAAAGGAACTGAACGGTTTAACATATCATCAAATACTGATGCTACTTCTTCATCAAATTCGAATTGTTTTGTAATTGATTTTTTAAATACTTTATCTACCATACATATATTCTATCTAAATGCATATTAATAAATATTAATAAAGTAATTTTTTGCTGATTTTATATCTTCTAAAATTTGATTTTTTAACTCTTCAAAACTATCAAATTTTTTATTTTCTCTTAGTTTCTCATAAAATTTTATTTGTGTTGTGTAATCGCTATTTTTAATATCTTCATCAATAATATGTGTTTCAACAGCATAACTTCCATCTGTTGTAACCCTATGTCCTAAAAAAGTAATAGAGTTAAACTCTTTTTCATCCAAAATAGTTTTAGTTATATAAACTCCCTCATTTGGAAGTAAAAATTCGTCAACTTTTAGGTTTATTGTTGGAACAAAACTTTTAGCTCCTAATCCTTGACCTTTTATTTGTTGACCGTAAATTTTGTACTCTTTTCCTAAAAGTTTATTTGCCATTTTTATATCACCAGATTTGATATAGTCTCTTATAATTCTTGAATGAACAGCAATATTATTTAGTTTTATTTCATCAATAACTATAACAATTCCATCAAAAAGTTCTTTTAATTTTTCTATACAATATTTTCTATTTTTTCCAAAACAAAAATCAAAACCAACAACTATTTTTTTTAAGTTAGGAAACTCTTCTTTTAAAAGTTTGATAAATTCATCACCCTCAAGATGTCTAATATTTTCTAAGACATAATAATAAATAGGATAAATACTATATTCTTGTCTATATCTTTTTGGAGTTAGATTTGCATAACCTGATTCTATTGATACAATTGCACCATTATCATCTAAGTTTTTGAAAAGTTCTTGATGGGCAATGTGCATTCCATCAAAACCTCCAATTGCAATAGAAGTTATTTCGTGTTTATTTACTAAAATAGAAGAGCTCTTCTTCATTTCCATCTTTCCCTTGTAGTTTACTGATACTTGAGTAGTTTAATTTCCAATTTAAGCTAATTGTAAAATCTAAGAATTTTTGTCTTGCTTTTATGATTGCATTTTTATCTTTTACCACACCTTTTTTATCTCTTTTTACATTTGTTCCAACTTCAAATTGAGGTTTAAATAAAATAATTATATCTTTTGAAGCTAAACGATTTATATCATTTAAGATATTTAAAATAGAGATAAATGAAACATCACAAGTCACAATTTCAAATATATCCTCACTTTGAAAATTTCTAATATCAGTGTTTTCAAAAAAAGTGATTTTAGGATTGTGTTTGATTCTTTCGTGAAGTTGGTTTGAACCAACATCTACGCAAGTTACTTTAGAAACTTCATTTTCAAGTAAAACTTGTGTAAATCCACCTGTGCTACTTCCTATATCAAGGGCATTTTTGTTTTTTAATTCAAAATGCTTTAATTCTTGTAAAAAATATTTTAGTTTGTAAGCAGCTCGTGATACATAAAAATCATCTTCTAAAATCTCAATTTTATGATTTTGCTCAACATTAAAAGAGGGTTTTGATATAATCGCGCCATCAATTTTAACTTTATCTGATTTTATTAGTTCAAGAGCTTTATTACGGCTTTGAATATTAAAGGTTTGTGTTAAATATAAATCCAATCTCATGGGGGCAATTATAGTTGAAGTTTGTTCAAAAAGAGTTTAGCTGTATTTTTGAAGAGAAAAAATCAAAATTTATAGCTTATTTAATGCCATATGAAATATTTGATGTTGTTATGAAAAAAGTAAAAGCTGAACATCCAAAAGCTAGACATTATGTTTATGCATATAGATATTTAAATGAGTTTGAGCAAATAGTTGAAAATAGTAGTGATGATGGAGAACCAAAAGGAACGAGTGGAAAACCAAGTCTTGCAGTAATAGCAGGAGCTGAAATAATAAATAGTGCAGTTATCATCGTGAGATATTTTGGTGGAATAAAACTAGGAACTGGTGGATTAGTTCGAGCTTATGGGGATAGTGTAAATGAAGTTATAAAAATTGCTCAATTTAAAGAATATAAAAAATTAGAAATAAAAACCTTAGAGTGTGAATATAGTGAACTTTCACAATTAGAATATCTTTTAACTCAAGAAAACATAAATATAAAATCAAAAAACTTTTCTACAAATATTAGTTTAAAAATTGAATTAACAAATGAAGAATTTGAAGTATTAAAAACAAAACTATTAAGAAATATTTCAGTATTATGATAACTGTTTAAATTATTAAAATATAATTTTAGGAGTTTTTATGAAATTAAATAGAGTTTTATTTGTAATTATTTTAGTTTTTAACTTATTTGCAAATGATGAAATAAATGTAAATTTTAAAGATTTAAGAATAGTTGATTTAATAAAAATAACTTCTAAAATAATTAATAAAAATATATTAATAACACAAGAAATAGAAGGAACAGTTGATTTTATTCCAAATAAACCACTTACTAAAAATGAGCTAGTTAAAATTCTATATATGACTTTAGAAGACAAAGGTTATACTTTAGTTGAAGAGCATAATATTTTGAGAGTTGTAAAACTTTTAGAAGCAAAAAAAGAGACATCAATAATAAAACTAAAAAATATAAAGGCAGATTTTGCAAAGAAAAGTTTAGATGAAATCTCAAAATCAATTTTTAATCAAGATATAAAGAAAGAAAATATTTCAATAATTGAAAATATTTTTGATAATTCAATAACATTTATTGCAGAAAAAAAAGATATTGAATATTTAATAAAATATATTAAAGATATTGATGATAATTCTATTTCTTTAAAAAAAGAAGTAAAAGTAATAAATTTAAAAAACATAGATGCAAGTAATATTTTAAAAATATTAGAAGATATCGTAAGTAAAAAAGAGAATCCTGATTCTGTAAATAAACCAATTATTTCACTAGATGTTGAATCAAATTCTATTGTTGTAATGGGAAATTCAGAAGAAATTGCTTATATAAATAGGTTAATTCAAGAACTCGATGTTGAAAAAGCTCAAGTTTATGTTCAAGCTAGAATTATTGAAGTTAATGATGAATTGGTAAATAAAATTGGAATTTCTTATGGAATATTTGCAGGAAATGCAAATAACAATGGACTTACTGCATTTTCTTCAAGTTTAAATGGTGGTTCTGATTCTATTTCTTTACTTAAAGATGCAATAGGTATTGATATTCCTGATATAAAATCTGGATTAGCATTGGGTGCTTCCTTAAATTTACTCAAACAAAATGGAGCTTTAGATATTGTTTCAGAACCTTCAATTTTAGCTATTAATAATAAAGAAAGTTCTATTTATGTGGGAGAAACAATTTCTATTAAAACTTCAAGTAGTGTTACAGATGGTGGAACAACAAGGGAAAATTTTCAAAGAGAAGATGTTGGATTAACATTAAAAGTAAAGCCTAGAATTTCAAATGAAACAAAAGTTACTCTTGAAATTAATACAATTTTAGAAGGAGTAAAAACCACTCAAACAGTAAGTGGAAATGCAGATACTTCAAAAAAAGAAGTTAAAACAACAGCAATTTTAAATAATGGAGAAAGTGTAATTATTGGAGGATTAATAGAAAATAAAATCGAAACTACAAATCAAAAAGTTCCTATTTTAGGAGATATTCCTTTATTTGGTGAACTTTTTAAAAATGATATTTCTAATAATAAAAAGAATAATTTAGTTGTAATAGTGACTCCATATATGATACCAAAAACAAAAGATATTACTTTTATTAGAAATAAATTATCTCAACTTAAAAATTTAGAAGATAAATACTTAGAAGATTCATTAATAAAATTAAAAGAAAATCATTTAAAAAGAAAGATACAAGATAAAAATAGAGAAGAAAAATCTAATGAATTAGATAAAGAAATTGAAAAAGTAAGTAGTAATTATGAAAAAAATGAACATGAAAAAAGAGTTCATGAAGTTTTGGGAAACTGAAGTTTTATTTAATAAAATTCATTAGTTTATCATTTAGATCAAGTGATGAAATAGTAGTGTTTGGATTTTTAGAATTTACAATTTTATTACAATTTACACATAAAGTCATAATATTTTCAAGATTATAACCACCTCCATCATTTATTTCTTTTACAAAGCTTGTATAAGCCTCATCTATATTTATCTCATTTCCACATCTGTTACAATTTTTATTATCTCTTTTCCATGCAAACTCTTTTCTTAATGCCCAATCGCTTGGATATTTTGGATTTGATTTTGATTTTTCTTCATAATTTATCCAAAGTTTTTCCCTTGGAATACTTGCTTGTGTTTCATTTTGATATGGAAAATTAAAAAATTGTTTGATAACACTTTCTATAATTAAAGTTTGTCGAAGTTCCATATCTTCTTCATTTTTTGTTTTTTCAACAATTCTATAATCAATGTCTATTTTTGGATGATGTTGAAGCATATAAAATTTTAAATCTTTAAGAAATAAAGAGAAAGCTTCATTATCTTTTGATTTTATTTTAAATATTTTTTCTTTGTAGATGTATAATAGTAATAAACAAGCTATTATTAAACTTGAAAAGATTATATAATTTAAATCTAAAATCAAAAAAAATCCTATATTATTTCAGGATTTATTTGATGTTTATCCAAAGTTTTTTTAGCTTCAGAATGTTTCCCTGTTGCTAATTTTTGTAACTCATTTTTGTGAATTATTGGAAGTATTATTTCTCTTCCAGAAAGTTTTTCTAATTGTTTCCTATTGTAGTCAAAAATATAAAAATCTTCAAAAGTATCAACTAATAAAAAATCTGCGTTATTATCAAAAGCATCAAGTAAAATTGTAGATGTAACAAGATAAGTGATTTGAGGATTTTTATTAAATGTATTTTTTGCTAAATCAAGTTTCATTGAATCAAGTTTCAAAATATTTGCATCTAATTTATTTAATAATGCTAAAGTTTGAATAGACTCTTTTGAAGGGTAATAAGCTATATTAAAATCTTTAAAATTATGTTTAATTTCATAATTTTCTTCAAATGTTCCAAAGTCAATAATTAAAGTTTTATTTACTCTAAAATTTTGTTTTTCAAGTGGTTCAAATAAATTTAGATTATTTTGTATAGTTTGAATTTTTTCTTCAATAGTCATATCAAAGTTATAAATTCTTTTTTCTAAACTAGTATGATATTGTGCACCAATTTCATAATCATCAAGTGCTAGAAGTATATAATTTGCAATGGCTGGATTTTTTTTAATTAAATTATAAGCCAAAATTAAAATTGCATCACCAATATAATCATTTTTATAATTTAGTGTATTAGATGCATAAAAATATGGTTTTAATTTTAAATATTCAAGTTTGTCTTCTTCTTGCGCTAAATCTTTTAAAATTGTAATTTTTTCTCTAAAATCATTATCATCAATTAATAAATCATTACAAGCTCTTCTAATAGAAATAGGCTCAATTATAATTTCTTCCCCAAAGTTTGCAACAACTTCTTCTAAAGTAATTGAAGTTTTTACAAAAACTCCATTTATAACTAAATCAAAATCAGAATTTTTTTCAAATCCTAGTTTTGCTGTTTTATTTATAGTATTTAAAATATCTAAAATATTTTTTTCATCTTTTATTTTTAAATAATGTTTTGTGTAATATGGTAGATAATCAGAGTTTTTATCAAATTTGAATAAAGAAATTTCTAGTTTCATTAATAATATACCTTGTTTTATAGTTGGATAAATTCTAGTAAATTTATACTTAAAAAAAATGATAAGAGAAGAAAATTCTCTCTTATCATTTATAAAGTGTGCTATTCTGTAAACCTTTTTACATCAGCACCAATAAGTGAGAGTTTTCCCTCAAGATTTTCATAACCCCTATCTAAATGATAAATTCTATGAATATTCGTTTCACCATTTGCCACAAGAGCTGCTATTACAAGTGCAGATGAAGCTCTTAAATCTGTTGCCATTACATCAGTTCCATTTAAAGTTCCAGCTTTTCCATTTATGGTTGCTGTATTTCCATTTAGATGAATATCAGCTCCAAGTCTTAAAAGTTCACTAACATGCATAAATCTATTTTCAAATAATCTTTCATCAATTGTACTTGTCCCATTTGCTTGAGTAGCAAGTGCCATAAATTGAGCTTGCATATCAGTTGGGAAACCAGGATATTCTGTTGTGATGATATTTACAGGTTTGATTTGTGTAGTTGGCAATATTGTAACGCTATTATCATCTTGTAATATTTCAAAACCCATCTCTTCAAGTTTTGAAATTACAGCTTCTAAATGCAGGGGAATTACTTTTTCAATTCTTAGTTTTTGGTTTTTAATAGCAGCAGCACACATATAAGTTCCAGCTTCAATTCTATCTGGAATAACATCAAAATCTTTGATTTCTAATAGTTTTTGTCCCGTTCCTTCAATTATGATTTTTGAAGTTCCAATACCTTGGATATTAACTCCACTATTTGCTAATACTTCACAAAGTTGCACGATTTCAGGCTCTTTTGCTGCATTTATAATTGTAGTTGTTCCATGTGCAAGGGCAGCTGCCATAACTGTATTTTCAGTTCCACCAACAGTTACTTTATCAAATACAATTTTTGCACCTTTTAAACCATTTGGTGCAGTGGCTCTGATATATCCATGTAAAATTTCAATTTTTGCACCCATTTGTTCAAGTGCTTTTAGGTGTAAATCAACAGGTCTTTGACCAATTGCACAACCACCTGGAAGTGAAACTTCACAAACTCCAAATCTAGCAAGTATCGGACCTAAAACCAAAATAGAAGCTCTCATTGTTTTTACTATATCGTAAGTTGCTGTTGTATTATTTATAGTTGATGTATTGATTTTTACGCTATTTCCATCTTTTTGGAAAGTTCCACCAAGTTTTTTGATTAGCTTTAAAAAAGTATTAATATCAACTACATTTGGTAAGTTTCCAATAGTTATTTCATTTTTTCCTAAAATAGTACAAGCAATTAAAGGTAGTGCTGCATTTTTTGCACCTGATATTTCAACGCTTCCTGAAATATCTTTTCCCCCAATAATTTTTAAGTATTCCATGTTTCCCCTATGAACTGTTTATATAAGGTTAATATAATAGCTAAAATAAGCTTTAAGATATGAAAACAATACTACAATTTACTTTTTAGAAAAAGGTTATTATATGGAAAATCAAGTTAGCAAAGGTATAAAATATATGCTTTATGCATCTTTATTATTTGCTTTTATGGGTGCCGTTGCAAAAGAGTTAAGTGATTCCATGAGTTCAGTTGAGGTAGTTTTTTTTAGAAATATTTTTGGTGTCTTTTTTATTTTAATATCTATTTATAAATCTCCTTTAAAACAAATTGGTGGGAAGTTTTGGTTATTAACTTTTAGAGGAGTTGCAGGATTCGTAGCACTACTATTTTTCTTTTATAATATTTCACAAATCTCTCTGGGTGAAGCTATGACTTTTTCTAAAACATCTACTATTTTTACAGCTGTTTTAGCATATATATTTTTAAATGAAAAGTTAGGTTTCAAAGGTTGGGTTGGTGTTTTTATAGGTTTTATTGGAATTTTATTTATCACAGAATTTGATGGAAGTAGTTTAGAAAAAAGTGATTATTTAGGAATATTATCAGGGGTAGGAGCTGCTCTTGCTTATACATCTGTGCGAGAATTACGAACTTATTATGACTCAAGAGCTATTGTTTTATCATTTATGACAATAGGAACTATTGGTCCTTTGATTTTGATGATAATTGGAAGTTTTTATATAAATCCAAATCTGGATTTTATGTTAGGAACATTTACAGCACCACAATTAAATGATTGGACTTATATTATATTATTGGGGATTTTTTCTACTTTTGCCCAAATTTACATGACGAAAGCATACTCTTTTGCAAAAGCTGGAATTATTGGGACAATATCATATAGTAATATTGTTTTTTCGATAATTTTAGGACTTATTTTGGGAGATAACTTTCCATCAATGTTGATAGTTTTTGGTATAATCTTAATAGTTTTAAGTGGATTTTTAGTCTCAAGTAAAAAGGAATAGGATGGAGTTAAGTTTAGAAGAATCTTTAGGGATTCTATTTGTCGTTGGAATAATTGCTTGGTATGTTTATGATAAATATGTTCAAAGAGAACATCAACTACTCGTAAATTATCCAATTATTGGAAGATTGAGATATTTATTAGAAGAGGTCAGAGAACCTTTTAGACAATATTTTGGAGATGAAAAGTTTTATGAATCAAAAGATAAATTAGATTGGGTTTATAAAGCAGCTAGAGATGTTCCAAATTATGCATCATTTTCTCCAGCTCAACCTTTACCTGAACCTAAGTTTATGATTAGACATTCAAATATTGTTTTAAATGATAATGAAGTTGAAAATGATTTTGAAGTAACTTTTGGAGAAAAAAGAAAAAAACCTTATATATCAAAAAGTATAATTGCTCGATCTGCTATGAGTGATGGTTCTATTTCACCTGAGGGAACAAGAGCTTTTGTTCAAGGTTCATATATTGGTAAATTTCCAATAAACTCAGGGGAGGGTGGAGTTACCTCGAACTTTTTTGTTACCCATGAAAATTATGATTCATCGTATATGACGATAGTTAATAGTTCATCTTTAAATAAAAGCATAAAAAGAGTCGCTAAATTTCTTTTTAATGAAGCTATCGCTGCTGATGTTTATAGAAAACTAGTTTTTAAAAATGACCCAGAAGCTGAAACATATATCTTAGATATGAAAAAAAAGAGATTTTATAGACCAAATTGGGATGCACCACTAGAGGCTTTTCCAAAAGAGGTTCCCTCTGATATGCCTGATATTGTATTTCAAATTAGTTCAGGACTTTATGGAGCTAGGGATAAAAATGGAAAATTTGATGAAGATAGATATCAAAAAGTTATGAGTTTTTGTCGAATGACAGAAATCAAACTTGCCCAAGGAGCAAAACAAACAGGGGGAAAACTTTCGGGTGTAAAAGTAACTCCTGCGATTGCGTATTATAGAAATGTAGAAGCATACAAAGATGTTTTTTCTCCTAATAGATTTCCATTTGCAAACTCAATTGAAGAGTTATTTGATTTTGTTGGAAGACTTCAAACATTATCAGGTAAACCAGTTGGAATAAAAATAGTAATTTCAGATCGAGAAAATATTGAACCTTATGCAAAAGAGATAAAAAGAAGAGTTGATTTAGGAATTGATGCTTATCCCGATTACATAACTTTAGATTCAGGAAGTGGAGGAAGTGCAACAGCCCCACTTGAAATGATGGAAAGAGTAGGGCTAAATGTACGAGATTCTGTTTATTTAGTAAATAAAGTTTTAACAGATTATGGAGTTAGAGATAAAGTGAGAATTGTTGCAAGTGGGAAAATATTAACTCCTGATGATATAATAATAGTCATGAGTTTAGGAGCTGATTTTTTACAAATAGCACGTGGATTTATGATGAGTGCTGGTTGTATTCGTGCTAGATATTGTTCTGGAACAACAGGAAGACAATGTCCTGTTGGACTTGCAACTCAGGATAAAAATAAAAGAAGAAAATATTTTGTATTTAAACATGCGAATTATGTGGCAAATTATCATAAAAATCTTTTAAAAAATGTAAAAGGTTTATTGGCAATTATGGGGCTAAAAAATATAAAACAACTTGATAAAAATAAATTACTTTTTTTAGATAAAAACTCAAGAGTGCATGATGATATTGATGAGGTATTTAGAAGAAAGTTAGATTTAAGAAAAAATAAAGGCGAATAAAATGAATTTAGATAAAGTAATATCAGGTTTTTTATTATTTTAGCGATGACTTTAAATTTTGGTTTTTTTTATGGTGATATGAATGTAATAGAAAGTCATAGTAAATATGAGCTTTTTGCGGCAATTGTTGTAAATTTAATTGCTACTATCTTGAAACTTGGAGATAAAACGCAATTAGGTTCAGTTTTATTAGCAACTTCATTAGTAGCTGATATTCAATTAATAACAGCAGCAACAATTTGGACTGTGGTTATTTATTCGGCAACTATGGATACTACAATTATAGGAATGATTGTATCTTTATCAGGTGGAGCTTTATTAGCAAATATAACTTCAGTTGTTTTATATGTGGGTGATACCATAAAGTCAAAAAGATAAAATAGGTAATTAATTTGAGAAATAACTCTTTATTTATAATTTTACAAAAAATGAGAATACCTTTTTTAGTAATAATTATAACTTATACTATTGCAATTATTGGATTGATTTTAATTCAAGGTGTTGATGCAGATGGGAATCCTTATAAAATGTCAATTTTTGATGCATTTTATTTTATTTCATATACGGCAACTACAATAGGATTTGGAGAAACACCTTTTCCTTTTACTTATCCACAAAGAATTTGGGTAACTTTTTCTATATATCTAACTGTTCTTGGTTGGTTTTATGGAATAGGTTCTTTAGTTTCATTATTACAGGATCAACTTTTTATTCAAGAGATGCAAAAGTCAAAGTTTTTAAGACAAATAAAAAATCTAAATGAAAAATTTATAATTGTTTTAGGTTATAACCAAATAACAAAAAAAATCATTATAAAAGCATTAGAACAAGGTGTACGAAGCGTAGTTATTGAAAAAAATAAATTAAGAATAAATGATTTAATACTTGAAAATTTTACACCAACAGTTCCTGCTTTAAATAGTGAAACTTATTCAGTAAAAGTTCTTGAAGCTGCAGGGATAAGAAAAAAAAATTGTAAAGCAATAGTATCTTTATTTGAAGATGATGCTTTAAATCTCAAAATTACTTTAATGGCGAAAAGTTTAAATAAAAATGTAAAAATTGCAGTTAAATCAACAACTAAAAATCATACAGAAAATCTAAAAGACTTGGATGCTCAAATAATAGTAAATCCATTTTCAATTATTTCATATGAAATAAATATGGCATTAATTGCTCCAAATTTATTTAAAATTGAAAAGTGGCTTTATAAATTAGGACATTTGAATGCAAGTTTACCTATTTTCCCTAAAGGTTTATATATTATTTGTGGATATGGACGAATGGGAAAAAAGATTTTTGAAAAGTTAAATGATAACAATATTGAAGCTAAATTAATAGAAATTAATAAAAATAAAAATCTTGAATTAACAAAAAATGAAATGTCTCATCTAGTTTTTGGTGATGCTGATGATAAAGAACTTTTATTAAATATTGGCATTAAAGATGCTGTTGCAATAGTTGCAGCAACCGATGATGATACAACAAATTTATCTATTTTAGCAACTGCAAAAAAACTAAATCCTTTGATTATAACAATAGTTCGAGAAAATGATTTAGCAGATGATTTTTTATTTAAAAATGCAAATATTGATCATATTTTTACTCCATCCAAAATAGTAGTAAATAAAGTTACAAATGCTTTAATAAATCCATTAAGTGATATATTTTTAAAACAGATTATTCAAAAAGACAATATTTGGGCTTCTGAATTTATAGGTAGATTAGTAAAAGAAATAGACCATAATCCTCTTTTATTAGAGGTTGAAATAGGAGAAATTTTTTCCCCTGAAATTTATAAATATTTATTAGATAAGGATAAATTATGTTTAAATATTTTTGCAACTTCTCTATATAATTACAAACAGAAGAATAATGTTGTCCCTTTGTTACTTCAACGAGAAAATGATATAATACTAACTCCAAGTTGGGAAACAGAGATAAAAATAAGTGATAAACTTTTATTAGCGTGTGATGCAAATGCTAAAAATGATATAGAGTATATTTGCCAAAATAATTATGAATTTTATTATGCATTAACAGGCAAAGAAAAAAGAACAATATTTAAAAGGAATTAAATGAAAATTTTAACAGGACCATGTGTACTTGAAGATAGAGATACAGTTATGAGAATAGCTGAAAAATTAAAACCATTAAGTGAAGATAAAAGAGTTGATTTTTATTTTAAAGCTTCATTTGATAAAGCAAATAGAACAAGTATAAGCTCATTTCGAGGTCCAGGACTTGATGAGGGATTAAAAATATTTCAAGAGATAAAAAAGCAATTTGGATATAGAGTTGTAACTGATATTCATGAATCTTATCAAGCAGCACCAGCTGGTGAAGTTATCGATATTTTACAAATTCCTGCATTTTTATGTAGACAAACTGATTTATTAGTAGCAGCTGCTAAAACACCTGCAATTATAAATATTAAAAAAGGACAATTTTTAGCAGCTGATGCTATGAAACATCCAGTTGAAAAAATTCTAAATACAAGAGGAATTACAGAAGTTTCTTATGAAAACTCTTCAAAAGCTGGTGTTTGGCTTTGTGAAAGAGGAAATACTTTTGGATATGGAGCTTTAGTTGTAGATATGAGAAATTTACTTTTATTAAAACAATACGCACCTGTAATCTTTGATGCAACTCACTCTGTGCAAATTCCAAGTACTGGTGGAACAACAGGAGGAAACTCAAGCTTTGTTCCATATATGGCAAAAGCTGCCGCTGCGGTTGGCGTTGATGGCTTCTTTTTTGAAACACATATTGACCCATCGATGGCACTTAGTGATGGACCAAATATGCTTAAAATTGAAGATTTATATAAAACAGTTGGTGACATTTTTGCAATACAAGACGCTTTAGGATATAATTAATCCTTACACTACATATTTTTGGAGAAATAAATGAAAATTATTGAAGGTAATTTAAGATTAAAAGGTAACGAAAGAGTTGCTATAATAAATGGAAGATTTAATCATATTATAACTGATAGATTAGTTGAAGGTGCTAAAGATGCATTTAAAAGACATGGTGGAAATGAAGATAATTTAGATTTAATATTAGTACCAGGTGCTTTTGAAATTCCTTTTGCTTTAGAAAAAGCATTATCAAGTGGGAAATATGATGCAATTTGTTGTGTTGGTGCAGTAATCAGAGGAGCAACTCCTCATTTTGATTATATTTCAGCAGAAGCTACAAAAGGTATTGCAACAGTTGGAATTAAACATGGAAAACCTGTATCAAATGGTGTTTTAACAACTGATACAATTGAGCAAGCAATTGAGCGAGCTGGTTCAAAAGTTGGTAATAAAGGTGCAGAAGCTATGATTACAATTATTGAAATGCTAGATTTATATAGCGAAATGGGGAAATAATTTGGCAACTAGAACACAAGCTAGAGAGTCTGTAATTGGTTTATTATATGCCTATGATTTAGGTAATGAAGGAATCGTAAAATTTGTTGATGAAATTTTAGAAGATAAAAAAATAAGAAATCAGCAAAAAGATTTTGCTTTAAAACTTTTTAATGGAACAACAGCAAATTTAGAAAATATTGATAAAGAGATTATTTCTCACTTAAATCAAAGAACTTTAGAAGATATTGGTTCAGTTGAAAAATCTATTTTAAGATTAGCTGTTTATGAAATATTATTTGAAGAATTACCAAAAGCAATTATAATAAATGAAGCAATTGAATTATCAAAAAGATTAGCAAGTGATGGTGCTCCAAAGTTTGTAAATGGATTACTTGATAAAATTGTTAAGGCTTAATTTATGAGTAATGCAATGAAATTATGTATATCTTTAGATTTATCTAGTGCCAAAGAAAATTTAGAATTAGTTAAACAAATAAAAGATTTTGATGTTTGGTTAAAAGTTGGGCTAAGAAGTTATGTAAGAGATGGAAAAAAGTTTTTAGAAGATTTAAAAGTTATTAATCCAAATTTTAAAATATTTTTAGATTTAAAACTTTATGATATTCCAAATACGATGGCAGATGCAGCAGAAGAAATTGCTAAATTTGGATTTGTAGATATGTTTAATGTTCATGCAAGTTCTGGTGTTGAAGCTATGAGAACAGTTATGGATAGAATCAAAGATATTCCAAATAAACCTTTAGTATTAGCTGTAACTGCACTTACTTCTTTTGATAACGATAGCTTTAAAGCAATTTATAACGAAAATATAAATACAAAAGCAATACAGTTTGCAAAAGATACATATTTATCTGGTGTTGATGGAGTAGTTTGTTCTGCTTATGAAAGTTTTGATATTAAAAATAATACTTCAAAAGAGTTTATTACTTTATGTCCAGGAATTCGTCCTTTTGGTGAAGATAGTGGAGATCAAAAAAGAGTAGCTGATATTCCATTTGCAAAAGAAAACTTAGTAGATTTTATAGTTGTTGGAAGACCAATATATAAAGCTAGTAATCCAAAAAATGTAGTTGAAGAGATATTAAAGAATATTTAATTATCTTTTTATACTTTTAAGTATGTTTTAAGTGATGTAGTATTATAATTTCCGTCCTGATTTTAAGAAGTTAAAATTACGGAAACAGCGGACAGTTGGGTGAGCTGGCTGAAACCACCTCCCTGCTAAGGAGACGTACTGGCAACGGTACCGAGGGTTCAAATCCCTCACTGTCCGCCACTATAAACCCCCATAAATAGGGGCTTCCAGACATTTTTTCAAATTATGGGGACGAAATGGGGACGTTTTAAACAAAAAAATGTTTATTTCTGTTCAAAGATAATCAAACAAAAAATAACAATCCTTTTAAAATTCTATAAATAATCTTTTTCTTAATGTCTATTTTTGTAAATTTCAATATATTTTAATCCATCTTCTTCCAAAAATTAGAAATAATTCAAGTTTTTTCTATACTTGAATTATTTTATATTCTCAAATTAATTACAATTCATCAAGTAATGATTTCTCACGAGTTTTTTGGACAAGTTCTTTATGTTTTAAACTCATATAAGTAATATTAAATTTAATTTCATGATTATCTCCATAAAGAGATAGAGAAATTTCTGTATCAGGAGTTTTCCAAATTGTAAAGTATGATAATGTTCCCCTTCCTAATGCCATATCCCATTCTGAAGGAACATCATCATATAAATCATCCGTAAAGAATCTATGATTTTCAAATTCTTTTCCATATTTCTTATTTAAATTTGTTCTTAAATTTTCAAAATCACTTATAAAATTGCTTTTAATTGCGTGTTCATTAATAAAAACATATCTAACATCATATAATTCATTATTAATAAAATCAAATGCTATTAGTGCTTCTAAACCATTTAATGTAGTTGTTCCAAAAAGTATATCATTATTACTTTTATCTAACTCAATAGTTTCACTATTTAATACATCTAAATAACTCATTCCCCAATAAGTTTTTCTTACATTATAATTGTTATTATCTATTTCCGTTGTTTCTACTACTTTTTGCCACGTTCCATTTTCATTTAATTTTACCTTCATTCCAGTTTCTGTTGTTGCTATCATTTAATGCTCTCCTTTAAAATTTAAATTTATTCATCACCAAGTTCTAAAATATCAAAAATATCATTTAAATATTTTAATTGCTCTATATGAATTATTCTTTCATCCCTATATCTTTTTGGAATTTTTTCTCTAAATTCATCCATATTAATCGGTTTATGTTTCACAAATAATTCAATCATCATATCAGATAAAATACATCTTCTATCAATTTCAAAATCTTGTGATATAACTTCTTCTCTGAATTTAATTAACATATCTTTTATAGTTTCATCTGGAAGAAAATCTTGTAAATATGTTTGTCTTGATAAAATCTCTTCTTTATGATGATGAGATTCTTTTTCTTTTTTGATTTCCTCTATAATAGTTGGTTCTTCTAATTTATTAACTTTCTTAACTTCAATTGTTTGAACTGTAATAGATTTAAAATTCTCTTGATATTTTAATTGAGCATCTTTAACTGCTTTAATCAATTTAGAGATTTCATTCTCTCTGTTTTTAAACCAATCTACTGACCAAATTCTATAAACTTCCCACCCAAGTGTTTCTAATACATCTTGTTTTAATCTATCTCTATCCCTTGCCGATTTAGATGAATGATAAGTTGCTCCATCACATTCAATAGCTAATACAAAATCATGTGGATTTTTAATAGATTTAACAGATAAATCAATAAAATATCCAGAAACACCTACTTGTGGAACACATTCATATCCACAATCTTTTAATATATTATAAACAGATATTTCAAATTCAGAATCAAAATCTTTATTTGTAATTTCTGGAAGTTCAGAAACAATTCCTTTTTCTAAATAATTTAAAAAAGATTTTAATGCTCTAACTCCTCTTGAACTGTTTTCTGAAACTATAATATCACTACTTCTCATTGAAGTAAATACTTCCATTTTTTGTTTAGAACGAGTGAATAATACGTTCAATCTTCTCCAACCCATATCAGAATTTATGGGTCCAAATCTTTGATATACTTTTCCTGTATCTTTATCTTTTCCAAAAGTAGTAGAAATGAAAATTACGTCTCTTTCATCTCCTTGTAAATTTTCAAGATTTTTTACAAAAAATGATTCACTTGTATTTGACCATTTAGCAATATAATTAGATATTACAGGAGATTCTTTTTCTCTTTCATCAACCATTTCTTGAATTAAATCTCTTTGTGTTGAATTGAAAGTACCGATTCCAATAGATTTATTAGGATAATTTTTCATTTGATTTTCTAAATGTTCAATTATGATTTTTGCTTCTATTTTATTTCTACTACTTTGATAAGCAGAATTTTCTATATAATGATATTTCACTCCTAATTCTTCATTATTCTTACTTGAAGGAGAAGGAAAAACAATTAAATTTCCATCATAAAATTGTTGATTAGAAAAATCAATTAAACTCTCATGTTGAGAACGATAATGCCATCTTAATTGCCTAATAGGTTTATATAAATTTAAACATATATCAAGGATTGATTCACTTTCAGAAGCAACTGTATCATCATCTTCATCATTTTTACTCATAGAATCAAAAAATGAAGTTGGAGGTAATTGTTTTGGATCTCCTACAATAACCATTTGTTTTACACGTGCTATTGAACCTAATGCTTCTTCTGGTCTTAATTGAGAAGCTTCATCTACAATTAATACATCAAATTCAATTTGATTAGGTGGTAAATATTGAGATACAGAAAGTGGGCTCATCATAAAACAAGGTTTTAATGCTTTTAAAGCCCCTGATGCTCTTGCTACTAATTGTCTAATAGGTATATGTCTCTTTTTCTTATTTATCTCATTTTCAAGCAAACTATAATCTGTTAAATCACTTTTTCTATTGCCCCTATAACCAAATGGTATTTCCCTTTGACTTGTTAAATATGCAATTTTTTGTCTATTTAACTCTATTAATTTTAAATCTAATTCTTTAAATGTTTTTATAGTTTGTTCATGAGATAATCTATTGAATTTATTGAAAAGCGAATTTTCTTTAAATATGTCTTTTAATAAAGTATGAAAAAAGTTATATTTAAAATTTTTAACTATATTATCAATAGGTATCACACCTTTTTCAAGTGCAATTATTATTGTTTCTAATCCAAGATTTCTTAATTGATCTGCTATTTGTCTATAATTAATCCAAATAGATAATTCATTCTTATTTTCATTTAAATTATTTAATTTATATATACAATCAGAAATTTTAATATTTTTTCCAAAGAAACAATCATTCAAAGTTCCTTTTTTCTCTATTTCCAAATAAATACCATTTATTCTTTTTTGTATATTGGCAATAGTTCTAAATATATCAATTATATTAAAATTACAACATAATAGTTTTTTTGTTTCTGGATCTAATGAAGAAGATACTATAAAATCATATAAATTTTTTGTATCTAATATTAGATTATATGTTTCATCAGATAGATTAAAATTACTATCTTTTAATAATACAGACAATTTTTTAGTATAGTTTATAAACTCTTCAAAATTAAATAATAAATCATTTATTCCTACATCATATCTTTTTATCGAAATAAACACTTCATCTAAATCCAAATCAGTTTTTAATAACTTGAATATTTCTAATTCAAGATCATTATTCTTATTGATATTTGTTGTTTTATAAATAGAAACAAGATAGCTTTCTATATCACTATTTATTCTTTCTAATTTATCTTTTAATTCAATAATATCAATATCATTTTTATCATAATAAAGTTTCTTTATAAAATTCTTATCACACTTATTTTCTATCTCAATTATTGACGTATTATAAGTTTCTAATATATCAGATAAAGTTCCTTTATATGATAGAAGAAGATTATATTTTGAATTATCTCCACTTAATAATAAGTTTAATATTTCTGAAATATTTATATCATTTCTAATACTTATAGCCCAGTTATACAATGTTTCAATATTTTCAACTTTTGTTTTTGTTCCATCAAAAAGTTTTCCAAAATATTTTGTATAACTACTATTTTGTTCAAATTCATTTTTAAATACAATGTATTCTTTTATTTGAGAAATGATTTCATCCCATTTATTTTTATCAGCAGGTAATGAATTAACTAAAATAGATTCTATTTTAGTTTTTGCTTCTTTATAATCTCCAGAAAAGAAATTAAAAAATGAATTCTTCTTTTCTTTTATGATAGTTTCTATTAAAGAAATATCTTCTATTGAAAGGTTATCTATTTCATTTATTTTTGAAATAATTGATAATGATTTTTTTTGTGCATTATGTAATTCTAAATCTTTTTTTATACTATCAACAATTGATAAAAAAGTACCATCTAAATAGTTATCAGTAATAGAACAGAATAATTCTAAACTAATATTTGATATATGATTAATACCTGTATTTAATTGATTAATATATTCTATATTTTTATTATTAGAGGTATTAGCTTCATTTTTTATATGTTTTAAAATTTTATCTATTTTAACTATATTCAAAATTGTATTTTCAAATAATTCAATATTACTTTCTAAATTTTTAATGTTATTTGATATATCAACTATTTTAGTTTTAATATTAGAATAATTTTCTATGTACTGATCATAAGATAAAGAATTGATTGAAATGCTTGATAATAAATCAACTGAAATATTATTAATAGTTAAATTATTGAATTCAGAAATAAAATTAAATATATTTTTGCTCTCATTATATTCATCAAAAATAGGTATATTTAAATTTTCAAATTCTTTTTGTAGTTGGATAAAATGTAATTTTAACTCTTCAAGAGTAGAAATAAAAGAATCTATGTCAATAAAATTTAAATTATAAGTATCTAATCCATTCCAATAAAATGAATTAAAATCATATTCTTTTAAAAATGTTTTATATTTTTTAAGTTCATCTACAATATTTAAGAACTTATTTTCATTAAATTCTTTTGCATTTGGGACATCAAATTTTAAACATTTTGAAGCATTATTATATTTTTCAACTAACCAGAAAATAGTATAAGCTTTTTTATTGATCATTCCAAAAGGTTTATGTAATAAATCAATATACTCTTTTAATTCTTTCTTTTTAGTTTCTATTTGTTCTATTGTTGTATCAATATAACCAACATAACCATATTTAGATTCAGTTCTTTTTTTAATGCTTTCCAATATTTTTGATTTTTGAGATTTATTACTATGTAATTCTAAACAAAAATCAGAAAGACCAATAGAATCAAGTCTTTTATAAACAACTTCTAATGCGGCAAGTTTTTCAGATACAAATAATACAGATTTACCTTCGGCTAATAAAGTTGCTATTAAATTAGAAATAGTTTGGGATTTTCCAGTTCCAGGAGGTCCTTCGATTACAATATTTTTTCCATTTAAAACATCAACAATAGCACTATGTTGAGAAGAATCAGCATTCATAACAAGAGGAATTTCATTAGCTATCTTATCAGTATCTATATCATATTCTTCTGCAAACATAGAAACATTAGATATTTCTTTTCCTTCAAATATATCTTTGAATAAATCTTTATCAGATAAAGATGTTCCTTTTTCCCAATTTTCTTCTTTCAAATCTTGATACATCAAAATTTTTCCAAATTTAAGAAAATCTATTGCTATTTCATGCTTTAAAGACCAATCTTTTTGATATTCTATAACTTCTTTTACTTGTGTTAAATATTCAAAATATGATAATTCTTCTGTTAATTCAGGAAGAAAAATTCCATAATCATTATTTAGCTTTTCAGCTAATGATCTATTTGTATCAATTCCTGCTCCACTATATTCCAATGAAAATTCATATTTATTGTTTTTCTTTTCTTTATTTAAAATAATAGGAATTGTAATTAATGGAGAATTGATATATTCATCTGAATTTTTAGCTTCTTTCCATTTTAATAATCCTAATATAAGATACAACATATTAGAACCTGTTTCTTCAATTATTGTTTTAGCATCTCTTTCTAATGATGTTAAAATTTTTTCCATTTCATTTGGATAATGTAATGTTTGTAAAGAATCATCAGTATGTTTTTCATCTACATCCGAACTACTCAAATCAATTTCTGGAAGTTCTTTTGAAATATCATATCCCAGTTCTTTCGCTCTTTCTTCGGCAGTTAATAATGCTTGTTTTTGTAATTCTGCTTTTTCTTCTTCTAATCCATCAATCAATAATCGTAATTGAGATTTTTTTTCTTGATCTTCATTTTTAGTAGCAATTTTTAGTTCTTCTTTAAATTCCTTAATTTCATCATCAAACTTTTCTAAATCAGATTTTGAAATAGAAGGTTCGGGGATAAATTTGAATTTAAACTTTCCTTCATCTTTTACTAAGTAGTTATAAATAAATTCAGCAGATTCATCTATTATTTGAAGATTTTTTGATTTATTTTGTCTTTTATAGTTTATAAGTTTATTTCTTCTTGATGTATCAATCAGCTTATTTCTTAGTTCTTCTATTCCTTTAAAAAAAAGATTACTACTCATACTTTTTCCTTGTTTGCTTTTAGAAATTAAAATATAATTATATAAGTTTTGAATTACTTAGTTAGGTAATTCTGATTTAAATATTATTTTATTTTCAATTTCAAAGAGTTAATGTTTAGATAATACAAGAAAGTTAGTAATTTAATACTTAATTACAAGACTTTAAATATTATATTTAAAATAATTAAATATGATTAGAATATGAACAAATTAAGTCATAAACAAATAATTTTTTTGTATGATTAATTTATGAACTTAACAAATAGAATAAAAAGATTATCCTCTCTTATCGTTTTATTATCAAAAGGACAGAAACTATCAACTCCTGATGTAGTTAATAGATTTGGTGTTTCAAAAAAAGTGATTCAAACAGATTTTAAAGATTATTTAATCCCTCTATTTTTTGATAATAAAATATTTTATGATTATTCTGAAAAAGTATATAAAGCTTCCAATAATTTTTTAACTAAAACTTTATTTAGTGCAGATGAATTAGCCGTTATTGCAATTCTAAAATTTAAAGCAAAAGATAAACATACGGATGAAGATTTATTTGATAAAGCTGATGCCTTATTTCATAGATTTGAAGATGAACTATCAAATAAAATATATCAAAAATCTTCTGTTGAGAAATTTGATGAATTTAAAGATGAAATTATTCAAATAAGAAATGCAATTGAAACAAAAAATATAATTAAATGTTTTTACAATGAAAAATATAGAGAAATATATCCATTAAAAATTCTTAACCTTGAAGGCTATTGGTATCTAATAATTTATGAACCAACTGATAAAAAAATAAAGACTTATCATTTAAATACTATAAAAGAAATTGATGTTCTTCATTCTAATTTTTTATTTGATAATGAGAAAATTGAAAGTTTTGATTCTGCAATAACTGCTTATTATAAACCAGAAAATTTAGCAATAAATGTTCAATTATATATTCGTAGTAAAGTTGCAAGATATTTTATAAGAAAACCATTATCAAAGGCACAAAGAATATTAAGAGAAAATGAAGATAAATCCATTGAAATAGAAATATATATAACTGATTATATGGAAATTATTCCAACAATTCAAAGATATATGCCTTATATCTCTGTTATTGAACCTGAAGAATTAAAAAATAAGATTAAAAAGAATATTGATGAATATTTAAAATTTAATGAATAACTTAATTGGGTAATTCATAGGTGTTAAACTTTCAAATATTAGTGAAAGGATTCTTTTGGAAAAAAAAATTAAAGTTTTAAGTCTTGATGGTGGTGGAGTAAGAGGTTATTTAAGTGCTAAAATACTTAAAAATTTAGAAGAAATTCTAAATAAAGAAAGAAATGAAAATATAAATATAGGTCAAAGATTTGACTTAATTGTTGGAACTTCAACAGGTGGAATAATTGCTTCTGCTCTTTCAATTGGAAAATCAGCAAAAGAAATATTTGAATTATATGAAACATTAATTCCAGATGTTTTTAAGCCTATTTCAAATGGTACTTTTGAACCTAAATATTCAAATAAAATATTAAAAGAAAATCTTGAAAGGATATTAGAAAATAATACATTAGCAACAGTAATAACAAATTTATGTATTACAAGTGTTGATGTAGAAAATAGTTCTCCAAGATTTCATAAAAGTGGTTATTTTGGAAGAAATACAACACGATTAGATGAAAAACTTGTTGATTTAGCTCTTGCAACATCTGCTGCACCAACATATTTCCCTCTAATAAATACTAAACACTCAACAAATTTAACTGATGGTGGTATGGTAGCAAATAATCCATCTCTTGTTGGCTTAATTGATGCAATGCAGATAAATAATCATTCCTTAAATGGAATTACATTAATTTCTATTGGTACAGGAGAACAATGCCATATGCCATATGATATTGATAGTCTAAAAAATGGTGGAAAAATAGATTGGATTTTAGATATTGAAAAACATACTAAAATTGCACAAGTTAAAGACAATATAATCAAAGGGTATTCTAAATGGAAAATTTGTAAAGATTATATATTTAGCAAAGAAGAAAAATTTAGTTCAAAAGGTTCTCCTATATTAGAATTATTAATGGATAGCCAATCTAAATTAGCACATTTTCAAACACAATTTTTATTACAAGATAATTATCTAAGAATAAATCCTAAATTAAGTATTTCAATAGAGTTAGACTCTATTGATAAAATTGATAGCTTAAAAAACTTAGCAGATTTAAGCCAACCTGATTTAAATAAAATCAATAAATTGATATAAAGGAATAAATAATGAGTTTCCATAAAGAATTTGAAAAGTTTCATGACATTATTAGAATAGATAAAGATAAAAAAACAAGCTTACTATCAAACAAGTCAGCTTTGAGAGAAAAAATTAAAAAACACTTTAAAGAGAAAGAAAGAAGTGAGCCCAAATTTTATATTCAAGGTTCTATGGATAAAAATGTTTCTACTGGAATTAATCCAATAAATGGCGATTATGATATTGATGATGGTGTATATTTACAAGGAATAACAACTAATGACATAACACCAGAAACAGCTCACAAGTGGGTATTAGATGCAGTAGATGGACATACAAACTCAAAAGAAGATAAACCTAAATGTGTTAGAGTTAATTGTTGGGACGCAAAGGATTTGGCCACCGCGCGCATTGACACTTGGCCAGCTGACGCATAATGATTTGGCCAGCGTGCGCATCGCAAAGAGAGCCACGAAATCTTTATGATGCGCATATAAGGTTG
>JAQVBE010000010.1 GCA_028690445.1 Aliarcobacter sp.
CTAAACTTTCGTCTGATGCGCTTCAGTCAAATTGGACGGGAATTATAATAGGTTTTTCTCCCTTTGTCAATAGCTTACCCCTTAAATTTCGCTTAAATTTTTGGATTCATCTATCCTTACAGCTTTTACTAGTCTTTTATCGCCTTTTTTGTAGGTTGTTATGCTTTTAAGAGGTTAGTGATTCTTTTTAGTGTTTAATTTAGAAGATTTAATTATAGAAAATGGAGAATTACTCCATTTCTGATATTTTACATTTTTGAAATTAAATCTGCTAGTGCTTCTATTTCTGCTTCTGTTTTAGTATTTACTTGTCCTGTCATAATATTTTTCATTACTCCACCATAACTTCCATCTTTATATCCATTTAAAGAATCAATTATTCTTTGTTTATCCCAACCTGCAATAACTTGAGATTTTCCTAAAGCTGATTTCTCACCTTTTTGTCCATGACATGAACCACAATTTGCATATAAAGCAGTTCCATCTAGGGCTGCTGGCTCTTGTGCTGTTTGTTCTGTTATTGCTGTTTCTATTTTTTCAGGAACAATAACTTTATTTTCTTTATTCTTTTCGACTATTGTTGAAACTGTTTCTTTTGCTTCTTCGATTTTTGTTTCTTCGATTTTACTATTTTCTTTAACTTCTACAGAACTTTTCTCTACAGTAGCTACGGTTTCATCTTTTTTAATTTCTTGTGTTGTTCCAGCAGCTTGAGTAGATTCTTTTTTCTCGTCTCCACAACCTGTTAATAATGCAACTGCTACTGCTGAACCTAATAAAAGTTTTCTCATGTTCCTTTGTTCCTTTGTTAAATAAAATAATAACTTGTTTGTTTTATAAAAAACAATTTTCGAATTGTATCCAAAGATTTGTATAAAAATTGTGTTATAAAGCTTTAAATTCGAAAATAAACTCTTTTTCGAAATCTATTTTCACAAATCCACCTTTTTTTAACTTACCAAATAAAATTTCATCTGTTAATGGATTTTTGATTTTATCTGATATTACTCTATTAAGTGGTCTTGCACCCATTGCTTTGTCATAACCTAAAGTTGCTAACTCTTTTTTAGCTTTTGCACTTATTTCAATTTTGATTTTTTTATCTATTAATTGTTTTTCCAAATCTTCTATAAATTTACCAGCAACTTTTGCAACTATATCAATACTTAATGAATCAAATGTAACTACACTATCAAGTCTGTTTCTAAACTCTGGTGCGAAGAATTTATTTATTGCTTTATTTTCATTTAATTTTTCATTTTTTGCAAATCCCATAACATTTGCTTCTGTTGCTCCTAAGTTTGAAGTCATTATTAAAACTACATTTTGGAAATCTGCTTTGTTTCCACTATTATCAGTTAATTCAGCATTATCCATAACTTGTAAAAGAATTGACATCAAATCAGGATGAGCTTTTTCAATTTCATCTAATAATAAAACAGTATGTGGATGTTTTCTAATGGCTTCTGTTAAAAGTCCACCTTGTTCAAACCCAACATAACCAGCTGGTGCTCCAATTAATCTTGAAATTGTATGAGCTTCCATATATTCACTCATATCAAATCTTTCAAAATGAATTCCAAGTTGTGCTGATAACTCTTTAGCAACTTCTGTTTTTCCTACACCTGTTGGTCCTGTGAATAAAAAACTTCCAATTGGTTTTTTATCAAGTCCAAGACCAGCTTTGTTTCTTTTTATTGATTGAACAATAGTTGTAATTGCTTTATCTTGACCAAAAACTCTTTTTTGCATATTTTTTTCTAAAGATTTTAAAAGAGTTAAATCAGATTTTGTTGCACTTCGCTCCGGAATATGTGCCATTTTGGCAATAATACTCTCCACATCTTTTGAAGTTATTGTTATATTTTTCTCAGATTTTGTTTTTAGTTCTGTTGCTAATAATATTTTTTTAGAAGCTCCAACCTCATCAATTACATCAATTGCGCAATCTGGTAAAAATCTATCAGTAATGTATTTTTTACTTAATTCAACGGCACTTGTAATTGCAATTTTTGTATATTTTACACCATGATACTCTTCATACTTAGATTTTAAACCTTCTAAAATCGTAATTGAGTCTTCAATTGATGGTTCATTTACATCAACTTTTGCAAATCTTCTACTTAGTGCTTTATCTTTTGAAAAATCATTTCTAAATTCAGAAAATGTTGTTGCACCTATACATCTTAATTTTCCATTTGCTAACATTGGTTTTAAGATATTTGAAGCATCCATAGCAGAGCCACCAACACTTCCAGCTCCTACGATTGTATGTATTTCATCAATAAATAAAATTGCGTTTGGTATTTTTGCTACTTCTTTTAAAAGTGATTTTAATTTTTTCTCAAAATCTCCTCTATATTTAGTTCCTGCAATCATAGAACCCATATCAAGTGAAAATACTTTTGCTTTTAGTAAAAACTCTGGAACTCTTTCATTTGCAATTTCTAAAGCTAAACCTTCAGCAATTGCAGTTTTACCAACACCTGGTTCACCAACTAAAATAGGATTATTTTTCTTTCTTCTACTTAAAATTTCAATTACTCTTGAAATTTCTGTTTCTCTTCCAATAACTGGGTCGATGTCACCTTTTTTTGCAACTGAAACTAACTCTGTTGAATTTTTATCTAATACTTTATTGTCAATGTCATTATCTTCTTCATTTATATTATCTTCATCTAGCTCTTTGTGAGCAATCTCTTCTAAAATATCAACTCTTTGTATTCCTAACTTTTTCAATAAGTATGTAGCATATGATTTTTCATCTTTTAAAATAGCTACAAACATATCTTCTACATTTGCATTTGATTTTCCACTTGTTTGAACATGTGAAACCATATATTCTATTGTAGATGTTAAAGAGATAGTTTCCATTGGTTCATCTATTATATCTTTTGGTAGTTTTGGTGTATTTTCATCGATATATTTTTTTATATCATTAAATAATTTATTAGTATCAACACCTAAATCTAAAAATAAGTTTTCTATTGTTTCGTCATGAATTAACATTAAAAAAATATGTTCTAATGTTAAATATTCATGTTTACTACTTTTTGCATATCCCACAGCTTGTGTAAAAATGCTTCTTAATTCTTTGCTTATCATTTTTTATTCTTCTTCCATTATTGCTTTTAAAGGAAAGCCTTTTTCTCTTGCCATACTTTTAACTTGTGCAACTTTTGTTGCTGCTATTTCATAAGTATAAGTTCCACACAACTCTTTGCCTTTATTATGAATATTTAACATTATAGTTGATGCTTCATCAACTGATTTTCGAAATACTCTTACTAAAACATCTATTACAAAATCCATTGTTGAGAAATCATCATTCAATAAAAAGACTTTATATTTTTTTGGCTCTTGTAAATCTATTTCATCTTCTAATTCTATTTCTATTTCATTACTCACTTCAAACCTTTGTTATAATCAATTATTAATGTGCTTATCTTATAATAAAATTACAATAATTAAAATAAAAAATGTTCTAAAATTTATACTATACAATTGTTAATGAAAGATTAGCATACTATTAATACTCTATTTACTCACACAATCTATACTTGCAAATCTAAAATCAAATTTAAACAAAAAGGTATTAAATGAATAAGCTAATACAAAATATCAAAAATGAAATGAAAAAAGTTATTGTTGGGCAAGAAGAGTTAATTGACTCTTTGCTCATAGGACTTATTGCAAATGGACACATTTTAGTGGAAGGTGTTCCTGGACTTGCAAAAACAACGGCTATTAATGCCTTAGCTCAGGCTTTAGGAATTGATTTTAAAAGGATTCAGTTTACTCCTGACTTACTTCCAAGTGATATAACTGGAACTGAAATTTATAATCCAAAAAGTGGGGAATTTTCTATCAAAAAAGGACCAGCATTTACAAACCTATTACTTGCCGATGAAATAAATAGAGCACCAGCAAAAGTTCAAGCAGCGCTTTTAGAAGTAATGCAAGAAAGACAAATCACTATTTCTGATACAACTTTTAAATCACCAACTCCTTTTTTAGTAATGGCAACAGAAAATCCAGTTGAACAAGAAGGAGCTTATAGGCTTCCAGAAGCACAACTTGATAGATTTATGATGAAAGTATTAGTTGGATATAACACTTTTGATGAAGAGATGGAAATTGTAAATAGAGTTGCAATTAAAGGCTTTGAACAAATTCAAGTTGTTGCAAGTGTTGATGATATTAAAAATATGAAAGAATCACTAAAAGAGATTCATGTTGATTCTGCTGTAAAAAATTATATGACAAAACTCATTTTTGCTACAAGAGAGCCAAAAGATTATGATTTACATGATATTGCTGAATATATTGAGTTTGGTGCAAGTCCAAGAGCTTCTATTGATTTATACAAAGCAAGTATTGCAACAGCTTTGATTAGAGGAAAAGATTATGTTACTCCTTTAGATATCTCTTATGTTTTAAAAGGTGTATTAAGACATAGATTAATTCTTAACTTCAAAGCAAGAGCAAACGGAATAACAACAGATTATATCATTGAAAAAATTATCCAAAAAATCAAAACTCCTTAAGTAAAAGGAGCATTAAAATGTATGATAAAGCAAAAGAGATAATAATAAAAGCTAAAACAAATATCTTTAATTCAAATCTTGGAGGACAATTAACTTCGCTAAAAGGTGAAGGTTTAGATTTTAAAGAGATTAAAGAGTACAGCTACGGTGATAATATTAAAAATATCAACTGGAAAGCAACTGCAAAAAGTAACTCTTTAAAAGTAAATATATTTGATGAGAGTAGACAATTAAATATCATCGTGGCTTTTTTAATAAATGGAAGTTTGGAGTTTGGTTCTGTTAATATGAAACAAGATATTGCAGCTGAGATTATCGCCCTACTTGGTTTTTCATCTATTTATAATCATGATTTACTTTATCCCATATTTTTTAGTGATAAAAGTGAGATATTTTATGAACCAACTTATGATGAAACTATTATTTATAAATTAATACAAGAGGCTTTGGAAATTAAATGCCTAAAAAAAGAGGTAAATTATAAAAAGTTTTGTGACTATGTAAATACAACAATGAAACAACGCTCTGTTATTTTTGTAATTGGAGATTTTTATGGAGATGTGGATTTAAGTCAAATTGCTTATAAAAATGATGTTTATGCGTTAATAGTTCGAGATAGATTAGAAGAATATCCTTTATTAAATGGGGAATTTGAACTTGTAAATGCTACAAATCTCAAAAGTAGTGAATTTAATATTACTAAAGATGTAGCAAAAAAATATAAAAAGCTTTTAGATTTACAAGATGAGCAACTAGAAGAGCATTTTCTTAAACACAGAATCACTCATGGAAAAATATACACAGATGATGATATTTTCCTGCGATTATCACAAATTATAAAAGGATAAATGTGGAAGATTTAAAAGATATAAAAGGAATTATTGAAGTTCCTGATTATTCTCTTTGGATTTTACTAAGCATAATTGCTTTTGTAGTCTTTTGTTTAATAATTCTAATTTATTTTCTCAAAAACAGAAGAAAAAAAAGAAAAAAACCAAGTCTAAAACAAATCGCAATGAAAAATTTAAAAGAGATAGATTTTGATGATACAAAAAGTGCAGTTTACAGTTTTTGTGAGAATTTCCAACACTTTATATATGAAAAAAATAAAGAAGCTTTTGAAAATTTACAAAAAGAGTTGGAAATATTCAAATATAAAAAAGAGATAGAAAAACTCTCAGATGAACAAAAAAATAGAATTAAAAATATGATAAAGGAGATTAAATGAATTTTTCAAACTATACATTTGAATATCCTTATGCTTTTTTAATCCTAATACTCTTTTTTGTATGTTTAAAATTTTGCAAAACAAAAGGTGTTTCTTTTTATTTTCCCAATATTGCTTTATTAGAAAAAGCCTCAAAAAATTCTATACTTTTGATAAACAGTTTGAAATTTTTAACTGTTTTATTTTTGGTTATAGCTTTGAGTTCACCAATTAAAGAAGATGATGTAAATATTAAAAATGATGAAGGTTACGAAATTTCTCTTATCTTGGATGCAAGTGGTTCAATGATAGAAGCAAATAAATTTGGTATTGTAAAAGATATTGTGACAGATTTTGTTGATAAAAGAGAACATGACCGTTTAGGTTTGAGTATTTTTGCAGACTTTGCTTATGTAGCGATTCCTTTGACTTATGATAAAAATAGTATAAAAAGATTGTTAAGCAAAATCGAAGTTGGAATTGCAGGTCGTCAAAGAACAGCTTTGAATGAAGCACTTTTTTTAAGTTCAAATCTTTTTAAAACAAGTAAATCAAAAAATAAAATTGCCATACTTTTAACAGATGGGATAGATAACACAAATACTATTCCTTTAGATGTGGCAATAAATACAGCTAAAAAATATGGGATAAAAGTTTATACAATTGGAGTTGGAACTCCTGGCGATTTTAATCCAGCAGTATTGCAAGAAATAGCAAATCAAACAGATGCAAAATATTTTTATGCTGACACAATTCAAGGATTAAAAGATATTTATTCAACAATTAATAAATTAGAGAAAAGCGAAATAAAAGCTGAAAAATATGTGAAAAAAACATATTTTTATCAATATTTTTTAGTTTTAGCAATGCTATTTTTCATGGCATATTTTTATATGTCAAATAAGGAGTAAGCATGTTTTATTTTAAAAATATAGAGTTTTTATATCTACTTCTTTTGATTATTCCTTTGATTTATCTAATAAGTAAAAGAAAAGAGTTTGTTTTAGGACAATTTTCAAGTGAAGTATTTAAAAGAATAGAGTTTAAAAATAACAGATTCTCAAAAAAGACAAGAGCAATAATATTGATTTTCTCTTTTGTTTGTTTAATTTTTGCACTTGCAAGACCTATAATGCAAAACGGTGAGATAAAAATAAAATCAAGTTTTGTAGATATGTTAGTGGCTGTAGATATTTCAAAATCAATGATGGCAGATGATATTTATCCAAGTAGATTTGAGTTTGAAAAAAATAAACTCTTCTCATTTTTAGATGAATTAAAAAATATTAGAGTAGGACTTGTTGGATTTAGTTCTCAAACTTTTTTGATTTCACCTTTGACTGAGGATTTTAACTCTTTGAAGTTTCTGGTAAAAAATCTAAAATTTGAGTATTTAAATTTAAAAGGTACAAATATTAAATCAGTTTTAGAAGTTACAGATGATTTATTAAAAGATGAAAAAAATAAGATTCTTCTAATTTTTACAGATGGTGGGAATGAAGATAATTTTGAAAACGAAATAACTTATGCGAAAACACACAATATTACTGTTTATGTTTATAATATAGGAACTTCAAAAGGTGGAATTATCAAAGATGATAATGATAATGCTGTTTTAGTAAAACTAAATGAAAATATCAAAAAACTTGCTTTAGATACAAATGGAGCTTATTTACAACAATCATTAAATCAAGATGACATAAAACAATTAAGTGAGATTATGAACAATAATTACAAAGCACAAGAGAGTAAAGAAGATGTTATTAAAGATGAAAAAGAGCTGTTTATTTATCCATTAATTTTTGCAATTATTCTATTTTTTATGGGGATTTTTTCACTTCCAAGGAGAGTATCATGAAAATATTTATAAGTTTAATTTTTATTACTTTGACTTTTTCATGGGCTTCGGTATTAGATTTTAAATATTTAGATGATGCAAAAAAAGCTTATGAAAACAAAGATTATGAAAAAGCAGCAGATTCATATTCAAAGGTAGATAATGATGAAGCAAAATTTAATCAAGCAGACTCTTTATACAAAGCAAAAAAATATGATGAAGCATTAAAAGCTTATTCTTCAATTTCAAATAAAGATTTAGAATTTGACAAACTTTATAATATGGGAAATTCTTATGCTAATTTAAAAGATACGGATAAAGCCATAAAAAGTTACGAAGATGCTTTGAAAATAAAAGATGACCAAGATACTAAGTATAATCTAGAACTTTTAAAAAAGCAAAAAGAGGAACAAAAAAAGAATCAAGACAAGAAAAATGACCAAAATAAACAAGATGAAGAGAACAAACAACAAAATTCTCAAAATCAAAATCAGGATAAACAAGAAAATAAAGAGGATAATCAAAAACAAGAGAATCAACAAAACAATAATAAAGAAGATGAAAATAAAAAGGAAAATAAACAAGAACCAAAACAACAAAATAGCCAAGATTCAAAAAAACAAGAGAATCAAAAAGATACAGAACAACAAAATAAAAATGAGCAAGAAGAACAAAAACAAACTCAAGAGCAAGAAACACTACAAAAAGAACAAACAATTAGCAATATGGAAGAGAGAAAATGGCAAAAACTTCTAAATGATAGAGAAATAAATACACTTTTACTTCCATTAACAAAAGGAGATAACAATGAAAAACAACCTTGGTAAAATATTTATACTTTGTGCAATTTTTCTAAGTGGATTATTAGCAGATGTTAAATTAACTGTGAATTCACCTGCAATTTATGCAGGAGAAATGGCAAGTTTTACAATCACATCTGATGGTGATGATATTAAATTTCCAACAATTAATAGTATTGATTCTTACAATATTGAAGGAACATCTTCATCTTCTTCAACAACTATTATAAATGGAAATTATTCTAGAAAAATATCAAGAACTTATAGTTTTAGCCCAACAAAAGATGTAACTATCCCCTCTTTTGAAATAAAAGCAGATGGAAAAACATATAAAACTCAAGAGCAAAAAATTTCTGTAGTACAACCAAGTGCCAGCAAAGATGGCGAAAACTTTGTAATTGAAGTAAAAGCAGATAAACAAGAGGTAAAAGTTGGAGAATCAATAAATTTAACTGTTTTATTCAAATATAAACTTGATTCTAAAATTGATAAACTTCAAATTAATGAACCAAAACTTGAGAATTTCTGGATAAAGAAAGTTAATGATGTTGAAAAAACAAGTGAAAAAGGTTATATTGTTTTCAAACAAAAATATCTTTTATTTCCTCAAAAATCAGGAGAATATAACCTTTCATCACTTGAAGCTGATATTGGGAAAATTATAAAAGAGAAAATTCCTAATGAAATGTTAGATGACCCACTATTAAGAAATTCATTTTTTAGAGACTCTTTTTTTGATTCTGTTACAAACAGATTAACTTGGCAAAAGATTTATTCAAATGCTTTACATATCTCAGTTAAACCATTGCCAAATAATTTGGAACTTTTTGGAGATTATTCTATAACCTCAACTGTTGATAAAACTATAGTTGATGCAAATCAACCCGTTAATCTAACTATTAGTATTACAGGTAAAGGAAATATTGATGATATTCAAAAATATAATCTAACAATTGCAAATGTAGTAAGTTATGCAGATGAACCAAAAATTGAATCAACTTTTCAAACAGATGAATATGGAGGAAATTTCACACAAAAAATAGCTTTTGTTGCCCAAAGTGATTATACAATTCCAAAAATTGAATTAACTTATTTTAATAAAGATACAAATCAAGTTAAAACAATTTATTCAGATTCAATAAATATCAAAGTTATAAATAATAATCCAAACAACTCAGCTGTAAAAATTGAAACATCAAACAATACACCAATTGTTTCAAATAATAGTGAAATTTCAAAGATGAAAGAAGAGACAAATACAAACTACATAGTTTTAGCTCTTATTGTTTTATTTGTGATATCAGCTTCTTTACTATTTTTCAAAAAGAAAAAAACAACAAAAGTAGAAAAAAATATTGTACAAGCAATAAAAAAAGCTAAAAATGATAAAGAGTTATTTGAATTACTTTTACCATATAATAAAAGAAATCAAATAATCACAGATTCTCTTAATAAACTTGAAGAAAATCTTTATAAAAAAACAAATCATAAAATTGACAGAAATAAATTAATAGACTTTTTTGAAAATGAAATAGTGTAACTTTCAAGTTACACTATTTTTATTTTGTTATACTTTCGCAAAAAATCAAAGTGATAATATGAAAAAAATTCTATTTGTAAGCGCAACAAACACAGATGTAGGCAAAACTTATGCTTGTGAAAAACTTCTAAAACATTATGCAAAAAAAGGTTTCAAAGTTGGATATTTTAAACCTTTCGAAACAGGTGTTATTGATTTTCCACTTGATGGAACCAAAATGTTAGAACTTACTCAAAAACTAAATCCCTCTTTTAATGTAACAATAAACGATGTTGTTCCTTATCAATTCAAACTTCCAGCAGCTCCTTATGTTGCAAAAGAAAACACAATTATTGATTTAGAGTTTTTAAAAGAAAAGAAAAAATATCTAGAACAATTTTGTGATTTACTTATTATTGAAGGTGCTGGTGGATTAATGGTTCCAATTGAAAAAAATTTGTTTATTATAGATTTGATAAAAATATTTGAAGCAAGTGCAATTTTAATAGCTCCTTCAAAACTAGGATGCATTAATGACACCCTACTTTCTGTAAATGCACTAAAAGAAAAAAATATAGATTTTGAATTATTTATAAATTTATATCAGGACATTAAGAGCTTTGAAAGAGTATCAAAACCATTTTTAATTGATTACTTTAAAAAGCTAAATTTCCTAGAAGATTTGGAAAATTTATAAAAATTTCCAAATTCTTTTTCATTTTTTTATTTTTCACTACTCTTTTTTAACTATTTCATAGATGATTTAAAGCATTTTTCACTAAGAATTTAAGTTTATCTTCCCTTATTCATGGGCTTCACAAGTGTTTTCTGATTTTAACCTTAAATTTATTTGCTATTTCAAAACACATTAAAACAATTCATTTTAAATGGTGTATAACTTTCTTGTTAGTTTTCAAGTATAATAATAACGACGAAAATAAAATAAACAATGTATAAAATTCAATAAAATGAAAGGTAGATAAAATGACTTCTGCAATAGATTTATCTAAGTTAACAGCAAATGACGATTTAACACCAGTTCTTGGTGGATATTGGCCTGGTATTCAAATATATTACCCACCAATTAAGTTTAATCCACTTGATGGAACATATGAAAGTATGGAACAAGCAAAATTAAGATTACAAAAACATGCTTACAAAACAAAAGCACATACTGTGTTATTTGACTTAGAAGATGGTTGTAGACAAAAAGCTATGTCAAGAGAGTTATTAATTCAAGAATTACCAAAATTTCCTGAAAGAACTTTTCAAATAGCAGTAAGACTTAATCCATTTAGAACTGATGAATATGAAGAAGATTTAAAAATGTTAAAACAAATTCATCAATATATTGATGTTATTGTTCTTGCAAAAGCTGGAGAAGTTTATGGAAGTGCTGAAATTAGAGATTTATCTTCTTGGTTAATTTCTATCGGAAGTAAATTAACAATTCAACCAATTATTGAACATCCAAAATCTTTACAAATTGCGGATAGATTAATGGAACATTCAACTGTTAAACACGTTGTATTTGGTATCCACGATTTTTCTAAAGCAATGGCTTATAAAATCACTCCTCAAGGATGGATTAATGAGTTAGAAACTTTCTTTAATATGCTTACAATGGAAGCTAGAATTAAAGGTAAAGGAGTTATTGGTGGAGTTGAAGTTATGTTAACACCGCATTCATTACCTGATTCTTGTGTTGAGAAAAAAGATATTAGAAGATGGTTGGATTTACATGGTGATGAAGCAAGTAGACATGTTTATGCTCATGCAATTAGAGAAAACGCAATGGGATTAACAGGAAAACAAATCATTACTCCAAATCACATTAATATCTGTAAAGTTGCATTTACTCCATCTCCAAATGAGATTGCAAAAGATGTTGCTATTTTAAAAGAAGCGATTAAAACAGATGCTTTATTAAGTGGAGCAATTAGATACGAAGGTGAAATGTTAGATCCACCAATGTTTGGTAAATCTTTACAAAATATTTTAAGAGCTTATGCATTAAGATCTTTAGCAAAAGAGGATGAGATATTTGCATTATCTGTATTAAACAGAATGCCAATTCACACATTTAAAGAAAACTGGCCATACGGTCAAATTTAGTAAGGAGATTATATTATGAGTTCAAACGTTAAAATTGAAATACCTGAATTTTTAAATATCGGGTTTGCTTGTACTTCTGCTCATGTTGGAACACCAAAAGAGAATAGTATTGCAATGGTAATTGAAGATGATAAATTAGGTACAGATGAAATAACTTATAAAGATTTAGCAACTAAATCTGACCAAGTTTGTAATTTCTTTACAGGAATTGGTTTAGAACCAAGAGATAGAGTATTAGTATGTTTAAAAAATTCATTAGCTTACCCTATTTCGTTTTTTGGGACTATGAAAGCTGGAATCATTGCAGTTCCTACTTCTACACTTTTAAGTGGTAGTGAAGTTAAATATTTAGCTGAAGATTCTCAAGCAAGAGCGATTGTATTATCAGCTTCTATGTATGAAAACTTAGTTCCATATTTAGAAAACTTAGATAATTTAAAAACTATTGTTATTGCAGGAATTGATAGTCTTGAAAATATAAAAAAACCAAGAGATATTAATGTATATTCATTAAATGAAATTTTCAAAACAGTTGATAAAACACCAAATCATTATAATTCAAAATCTGGTGAACCTGCTTATTTAGTATATACATCTGGAACAACTGGTTATCCAAAAGGAGTTTTACACTCTCATAGATCACTTGTTGGAAGAAAACCAGCAACTGATTATTGGTTTAACTTTAAAGAGAATGATCGAATCATGCACTCTGGTAAATTTAACTGGACATATGTTTTAGGATCAGCTTTAATGGATCCATTATATAATGGTCACACAGTTATTGCTTATGAGGGTGCAAATGATGCATCAACTTGGATTAATTTAATTAAAAAACACCAATGTACAATTTTTATTGGAGTTCCAACAATTTATAGACAAATCATTCAAAAAACTGATTTTACTTTAGAAGATTGTCCAAGTTTAAGATATTGTATGTCAGCAGGTGAGCATTTATCTGATGAGATGTTAGGTCTTTGGAGAGAAAAATTCAAACAAGATATTTATGAAGCAATTGGAATGAGCGAATGTTCTTATTATATTTCTCACTCAATTTATAATCCAATCAGACCAGGATCAGCGGGATTCGTACAACCAGGTCATACAGTTAAACTTTTAGACCCTGATACATTAGAAGAAGTTGAAGATGGTGAAGAAGGAATGATTTGTATTGGAGAAGACGATCCAGGATTATTCTTAGAGTATTGGCAATTAGAAGACGAAACAGCAAAATCAAGACATGATGGATATTTCTTCACAGGTGATTATGCGAAAAAAGATGAAGATGGATATATTTGGTTCATTGGTAGAAAAGATGATATTATCAATACTTTTGGATTTAGAGTATCTCCACACGAAATTGAAAGGGTTGTAAAAACTCACGATGCAGTTGCTGATTGTGTTGCTTTTGGTTTAGATATTGGTAAAGATAAAACAATAGTTGGAATTGCAGTTATTGGACACGAAGAATTATCAAAAGAAAAACAAGCAGAAATTTTAGCTTTTGCACAAGCTAACCTTGCAAAATATAAAGCTCCAAAAGAGATTTTTGCAATGCTTGATTACCCAAGAACTAAAAATGGAAAAGTTTTAAGAAAACAACTTGTTAAACAGTTACATGAACAATATCATTCAATTGAAACTGGAACAAAAGTAGTTGAATATAAAGCAAGAAGATCAATGCTATTTGTTCCTTCTTACAATAAACACAATGTTGAAAAAGCAAGAACAGTACTT
This sequence comes from Aliarcobacter sp., assembly GCA_028690445.1. Classification (GTDB taxonomy): domain Bacteria; phylum Campylobacterota; class Campylobacteria; order Campylobacterales; family Arcobacteraceae; genus Aliarcobacter. The sequence goes on from JAQVBE010000010.1 coordinate 13,760, forward strand.
GCAGATGCTGTAATTTTTGATCTTGAAGCAATTTTACAAGAACAAAGAGAAGCAGGTAGAGCTGTAATTAAAGAAGTTTATAAAGAGAGTGGTTCTAAATTTGGTGAATCAGAAAGAGTTCTTAGAATCAATAACTTAGGATCTGAGGATTTAAAAAAAGATTTAGAACTTGCGAAAGAGATTGAAATTGATGGTTTATTATTTTCTAAAATTCAATCAAAAGAAGATGTTTTAGAAGCAGTTAGATTAACAGAAGAAATAAATCCAAATATATCTTTAATGATTATGATTGAAACTCCTTTATCTGTTTTAAATATCCATGAAATTTGTGCGGCATCTTCAAAAGTTGAAGTTGTAGTTGTAGGTTCTAACAAACTTGCAAATAGACTTCATATTGATGTTAAAAAAGGTTCAAAAGCGATGTTTAACTACTTATCGCAAATTGCCTTAGCATCAAAAGCTTATGGTAAAACTGTAATTGATGGACCTCACTTTGATGTTAATGATGAGTTTGCTTGTGAAGATTCAACAAAAGATGCATTTAATTTAGGATTTGATGGTAAATCTTTGATTCACCCAGTTCAAATTGAATATATCAATGATATTTTCACTCCAAAACAATCAGAAGTTGAAGATTATGAAGCAATGATTGCTAAATATGAAGAAGCAGCTAAAGAAGGTAAAGAAGTTATTTTACATAATGATAAATTAGTTGATTCTTCAAGAATTAAATGGGCTAAAAAAATGATCACTTTATATGAAACATATAAAGCTTTAGGTCAAAACCTATTTAATAAATAAGGGAGTAAATTTGTCTAAGATAAGCACTAAAATTAATTTCGGTAATTTTTTTGAAGATTTTTCAATCGGTCAAAAAATCGTTCATCCACTCCCAAGAACAATAAGTGACGGTGATGTATCTTTATACATCGCTTTCACAGGTTCAAGATTTGCTCTGCACTCTTCTGATACAGTAGCAAAGGAAATGGGTTACGATAAAAAACCAATTGATGATGTTTTAATGTTCCATTTAACCTTTGGTAAATCTGTTCAAGATGTATCTTTAAATGCAATTGCAAATTTAGGATACGCTGAGATTTCTTTTCCAAATTCAGTATTTGTAGGCGATACAGTAAGTATGACTTCAACTGTAATTGGATTAAAAGAGAATTCAAATGGTAAAAGTGGAGTTGTTTATGTTCACTCTATTGGTGTAAATCAAAATGGTGCAGAAGTTTTAAATTTCAAAAGATGGGTTATGGTTCACAAAAAAGACCAAACTACATTATCTGGAATTAACGAAGTTCCAACTTTTGCAAAAACAACACCAATTGCTGATGTTATTAACATTCCAACAATTAAATGTGTTGATACAAATGCAACTGGTGGAAAATATTTCTTTGAAGACTATGTAGTAGGTGAGAGATTAAATCATCCAGAAGGTATTACTATTGATAATAGTGACCATACATTAGCAACAAAGTTATATCAAAACAATGCAAAAGTACATTTTAACGATCATATGATGAAGTCAACTCCTATGGGTCAAAGACTTATGTATGGTGGAATCATTATTTCAATGGCAAGAGCTATTTCTTTTAATGGTTTACAAAATGCGCAATGGATGTATGCAATAAATAGTGGAGCTCACGCAAACCCTACTTATGCTGGAGACACTATTTATGCTTATACTGAAATTATTGAAACAATTGAAGTAAATAGAGAAGATATTGGATTATTAAGACTTAGAACTGTTGGAATTAAAAACCAAACTGCAAAAGAGATTGAAAATCCAAAAGGTGAAGATGGTAAATATTTACCAAATGTTGTACTTGATTTAGATTACACTGTTGTAATCCCAAAAAAAGTTACTGAAAAAAAATAAAACAAAAAATTTAATTTAATAAAAAGGAAAAAACATGACACACCCAAGTGAAGCACTATTCGGTTCTGGAGACAACTTACCAATTATCCCATCTTGTGAGCATTTTGCAGGTAGCGAAAAGCTAATCTTAAAAGGTTTTGAGATGCAAAAAAAATTAGGACCTGTTTTTGATATTACTTGTGACTGCGAAGATGGAGCTGAAACTGGTAAAGAAGTTGCACATGCTGAAATGATCGTAAGAGTTATAAATTCAGATGCAAATCCTTATGAAATGGCTGGAACAAGAATCCACGATTTTGACCATCCAGATTGGAGACAAGATATTGATATTTTAGTACCAGGTGCTGGAGAAAAATTAGCATATATTACAATCCCAAAATCAACTTCTTATGAAGATGCAAAAACTCAAGTTGAATATATCCAAGCAGTTGCAAAAAAAGCTGGAATTAAAAGAGAAATCCCAATTCACGTTTTAATTGAAACTCATGGTGCTTTAAGAGATGTTGAAAAAACTGCAACTTTACCTTGGGTACAAGTATTAGACTTTGGATTAATGGACTTCGTTTCTGGTTACCAAGGTGCAATTCCTGCTTCTTGTATGAGAAGTCCAGGTCAATTTGATCATAGATTAATTGCTGCTGCAAAAGCTAAAGTTGTTCAAGCTGCACTTTCTAATCACATTATTCCAGCACACAATGTTACTTTAGATTTAAAAAATCCATACCAAACTTATAAAGATGCTGAAAAAGCAAGAAATGAGTTCGGATTTTTAAGAATGTGGTCTATTTATCCAACACAAGTACAAGCTATTGTTGATGCAATGAAACCAGACTTTACAGAACTTGAAGCTGCTCAAAATATCTTAATTGCTGCTCAAGATGCTGAGTGGGGACCAATCCAATATGATGGTGAGTTACACGATAGAGCAACATATAGATATTTCTGGGAATTAGTTCAAAGAGCAAAATTCTCTGGAACTAAATTACAAGATATTGTTGAAACAAGATTCTTCTCTTAATCCTTTTAACTTAAGACTTCTTAGTCTTAAGTTATCCTGTCAAAATATAAACTTTTTTCAAGTGAGAAAAGTTCACACTAATATTGAATAAAATCTCTTTTATTTAATAAAAAAAGATTTTTTTCATCTGTGCATTGGTATAATAATTCAATTTCTAAAGTAAAAAGGAAAAAAATGAAAGTAATAAAAGAACAAGATATTATAGATAGTATTGCTGATGCATGTCAGTATATTTCATATTTTCACCCAGAAGATTTTGTAAAAGGTATGGTTGAAGCGTATGAAGTTGAGAAATCAGAAGCTGCTAAAAATGCAATTGGACAAATTTTAATAAACTCTAAAATGTGTGCTATGGGTCACAGACCTTTATGTCAAGATACAGGAAGTGTTAACATTTTCATCAAAGTTGGATTAAATGCTAAACTTGAATTAACAAAAGAGTTAGTTGATGTATTAAATGAAGGTGTTGCAAAAGGTTATACTAATCCAGATAATACTTTAAGATATTCTGTTGTTTCTGATCCTGCAGGAAAAAGAACAAATACAAAAAACAATACTCCAGCTGTTATTCATGTTACTGTTGATAATTCAGATGAATTAGATATTACAGTTGCAGCAAAAGGTGGTGGAAGTGAAAACAAATCTAAATTTGCAGTATTAAATCCATCAGATTCTGTTTATGACTGGGTTATGGCAAATGTTAGAGAAATGGGTGCGGGTTGGTGTCCTCCTGGAATTTTAGGAATTGGAATTGGTGGAAATCCTGAAAAATCAATGTTACTTGCAAAAGAATCTTTAATGGGTCATGTTGATATTCATGAATTAAAAGCAAGAGGTCCTCAAAATGCTTTAGAAGAATTAAGATTAAAATTATATGAAGATATTAACAAAGTTGGTATTGGAGCTCAAGGACTTGGTGGATTAACTACTGTTTTAGATGTTAAAATTTTAGATTACCCATGTCATGCTGCATCACTTCCAGTTGCTATGATTCCAAACTGTGCAGCGACTAGACATATTCACTTTAAATTAAAAGGTGGAAATGGACCAGCTATATTTAATGTACCTGATTTAAATATTTGGCCAGATATTGAATTACCAATGGATACAATTAAAAGAGTAAATATTGCAGATTTAACAAAAGAAAACTTATCTCAATTTAAATCAGGTGATACTTTATTACTTTCAGGAAAAATTTTAACTGCACGTGATGCTGCTCACAAAAAAATTGTTGAGTACAAACAAGCTGGTAAACCACTTCCAAATGGTGTTGATTTAAAAGATAGATTTATCTACTACGTTGGACCTGTTGATCCAGTTAGAGATGAAGCAGTAGGACCTGCGGGACCAACTACATCAACTAGAATGGATAAATTTACAAAAGATATGATGGAAATTGGTATCATGGGAATGATTGGTAAAGCTGAAAGAAAACAACCAACTATTGATTTAATTAAAGAGTACAAATCTATTTATTTAATTGCAACTGGTGGAGCTGCTTATTTAATTTCTCAATCAATCAAATCTGCAAAAGTTTTAGCTTTTGAAGAAATTGGTATGGAAGCTATCTATGAATTTGAAGTAAAAGATATGCCTGTTACTGTGGCAGTTGATACAGAAGGTGTTTCAATTCACACAACTGGTCCTGCTAAATGGAGAACAATTTAATTTAAATTGCAAAAGGCTTTCGCCTTTTGCAATTCTGCTTAATTATAACTTTGTATTATCTCTTTTCTAAAATAATTCTTATACTAATAAACTATATTCGATTTTTGACTTTAAGACAATACAATAAATGCTATTCTTCAAGCAATAATATAATACATAGGAAAATAATAAAATGTTATTAGATGATTTAAAAGATTATTTAGGTTTTGCTGTTGCTGGAAATTTTGCTAATCACTTAGGAGAAGCTGGTGAAGCTAGTGAATTTGCAGTAATTAAAACCGAAGAAAAAGATGCACCAAAAGGTATGTTCCCTTTTTATATTAAAGGTCATAATAGCTTTTTAGGAACTTATCCAATTTGTGATGAAATAATTTTAACACATGGAAGAGAAAAAGAAAATCTTCAAGTTGAAGCTGAAGTTGCTTTAATTTGTGACTTTGAATACAAAGATGGAAAAGTTGTAGATATTATTCCAAAATATTTTTCAGCCTTTAATGACTGTTCTATCAGAGTAAATAATGGTGAAAAACTTAGTACTAAAAAAAACTGGGGAACAAATACAAAAGGTATTTCTCAAGATATTATAGAGATTGATAATTTCACAGAAAAAGGTATTTTAAGTAAATATCATATCTCTTCATTTATCAAAAGAGATGGTATTGTATATGATTATGGAACAACAAGTGCCGTAAAATCATATAGTTATTTCTTTCATCAATTAAAAGATTGGATGATAAATAAATTAAATACTCAAGAAGATTGTGGACCGTTAGAAGAGTTAACTCAATTTATGTTTGATGCAAAAAATGCAAAAGGTATTTTAATCGCTGCAGGTGCTACTGCATATACAGAGTTTGGGAAACATAACTTCTTAAAAAAAGGTGATGAGATTTTCGTATATGTTTACAATGCTCACGCTCATAGTTTCTTAGATATTATGAATGATATGTGTGGAATGGATACCTATTTAGGACAATGTTCAAAACTTCATCAGTATGTTCAATAAAACAAGATTTTTTTTTAATCTTGTTTTATTGAATCAATATACAAAATATCATTTAAACTATCAAAAACACTTATCGTAGAATCTTCAACTTGGGCAGATATTTCTCTTAAAATTCTATTTTCTATTTTTTTAGCATTATTATCCATATAAACTTGCACTTTATGGTGAACGTCTTCATGGTTTTGTTTTAGAATTTCCCACTCTTTTACTTTTGTAAAATCTCTTTTTTCATTTTCACAAAGAATAATCCATTTGCCCATATTACAAGATTTACAATCAACAACTGTGCAATTCTCAAAATTATCCAAAGTAGAGAAATATTTTTTCTTAAAATTAATATGATCATTTTTGTATTTTGAAACTTCTTTCATTAAATCAATATTTTCAACCATTTCATAATATTTTTTATCTATTTTTGCTTGAGCTGTAATTTGTAATAATCTTGTTGATAATTTTGAAACTTCTTTTGATAAACTATCTATATTCAAAGCAGTTGAAGCATTCTTTTGAGTTGCAGTATCTAATCTTGAAATTGTTTCATTAATTTGAACTATTCCAATTTCTTGCTCTTTACTAAATTGAGTAACACTTTGTATAATATCTTTTGTTTGAGTAATTTTTAAAGTTAAACTCTCATATCCTATTATCATATCTTGAGCAATTTGTTTACCTTCGTTTGACTTATCACTTGCACTTTGTACTAAAATCTTTATTTCACGTGCAGCTTCTGCACTTCTATTTGCAAGATTGCGCACTTCTGCTGCAACTACTGCAAATCCCTTTCCAGCTTCACCAGCAGTTGCTGCTTCAACAGCTGCATTTAGACTTAGAATATTTGTTTGAAATGCTATTTGGTCGATTATTGTAATTGCTTCATTTATTGCTTTTACCTTATCATTTATCTCATCCATAGAAGTTGAAGTTTTAAGAGCAAATTTACTTCCAATATTCGAAGCATCATTTACTTCATTTGCTATTTTCATCATTTGATTCATATTTTCATTATTATTTTTTATATTTGAAGTTATTTGCTCCAAAGCAGCTGAACTTTGTTCTAAAGAACTTGCCTGTTCACTTGAAGATAAAGCAAGTTCATTTGAAGAAATAGTTAAAATATTTGTATTATTTTCAAGTTCAATTCCAGCATTTGTAATCATTGCAATTAGTTCAGAAGAAGAGTGACCTAAAAGTAAAGTTGCCGTACACAATGTTCCAAAATCTCCATACATTCCTCTTTTTTGGACTTCATCTAATTTAAACACATAATTTGATTGACTATAACTATTTAATAAAAGATTAATATTATCAATTTTTAGTTTTGTTCTATTTAGCATTTTATTTATAATCAATCTTAAATCTTCTATATCTTTTGTTACAGCTTTTTGTTTTATTGTATATTCAAAAAATCCATTATTAACTTTTTCCATTACATCTGAGATTTCTAAAACTACTTTTTTATCTTGTTCTTGTATTTGCTCAATTTTTATAATTTGTTTATTCATTTCTCGTGTCATTATCGCAAATTCATCATTTCCTTGAATTTCATGCAAAGTTACATCATCTTTTTCTTTCATTGAATATGCTAAAAATTCATTTAAATTACCTTGAAATTTATTCATTGATAAAACTATTTTTTTCGTCATCGAAAGAATACTAAAAATTATCGATAAAATTAAAATAGTTATAAAAAGTAATTCATACATTATTTGATTTCTAAAGTTTGATATTTCATCATTTACATATGAAATTAGATTATCAAATAGATTTTTTTCTTGATTTATCAACATCATTAATTTATTATTTGAATTCTGTGCCCAATTTAAATCTACTTCATAAATACTATTTGATAATTTATCTATTGCATTTATTGCTTTTTTATTATCAATTTTTTCTTGATTTAACAAAGCTTTATTTTCAGATAATGAAAGTTCACTTGTATTTAAAAGAATTAAATCAAAAACATCTCTTATTTGTTTTAATAACTCTTTTTCTTCATTACTTGTTCCTTCAAATTTATCATAATATTTGATTACTTTTAAGAGTGCTGAATGTTTTGCTTGTATTTTATTTACTAAACTTTCATCTTTTGTTACTAAATAATCTTTGTAAAAATGAATCAAACCGCCATAACCACTAAGTTCTTTTATTTTAAGCATAAAATCATTTTTTTGTGTTTTTAAAAATATCACTTTTCTTATATTATCCATCTGTTCAAAATCTTTTGATGAATATATTTTCTTTAAATCTTCTAGATTTCCTTCAAAAATGTTCTCTTTTATAACTTCTAAATACAAATTTTGTTTTGAAACAGAACTTACAAAACTATTAAAATCATCTCCTGTAATATTTCCAATAGTTAAAATATTTCTAATATATTCTTGTTCGTTAAATGATTTTTCAATTAATTTATTAAATGCAATATACGATTGTGAGTATTTTGATAAATTTCCAATATTTGAGTAACTAAGTAATTCATCTATAAAATACGCTAAATTATCTATTTCAAGAGTATAGATTTTTTCTAAATCTTGTTTACTAATTTGTAAATCTATACTTTTTTGTCTTATTTCAATTATATTTTTTACGCTCTTGTCAAAATTAAAAATTCTTTTACGTAATTCTTCATTTTTTAAAAAAGAGTAGCTTTTTAAAAATTCATTTAATCTATTTATTGATTCATCACTTTTAACAATTTGATTTTTATATTCTACATCAAAAGATTTTGTATAACTTTCCAAAAAAAGAATTGAAACACTTCTCTCTTTCTGTAAATCATGTATTAAAGATGAAACATTTTTTAAAAAATAAAGATATTGTAAACTCTTATTCATTTCTAAGTTTTTCTGATATTTATCAAAAATTGAATTGAAAGATAAAATTAATATTACAGCAAGTGGAAGTAACAATATTAAAAATATCTTGTTTTGTAGTTTTAAATTACTCATTTTCTACCTTTTAAATTTTCTGAAATATATCCTTCTTTTCTTACAATTTGGTTACCAATCCATTATTTTATTATCTATGAATATATTTTGATTATAATTGGAAAAAATATTAGGAGTAAGTTATGTTAAAAGAATTTAGAGATTTTCTTATAAAAGGAAATGTTATTGATATAACTGTTGGATTTATTTTTAGTGCTGCATTTGCAACATTAATTAAATCACTTGTAACAAATATAACAATGCCTCCTATTAGATTATTACTTGGAAGAGTTGATTTTTCACAACTATTTATCTCTTTAGATGGAAATTCCAGTAGCTGCTAAAAAATGTGGACACTGTGGAAATACTGCAGTATAAAATAAAAAACTGAATAATTAAAAGGTTTTTGCCTTTTAATTATAAATCTACTAAAGCCTTAAAAGTAACTCCAGCTCTACCAATATTTTCAACACTTACATGATTTCTTTCATTAATTCTATCATCTTCAATAAATTGATATTTTAACTCTAAAACAACAGGTGTAGTATCCCCTGGAATTTCATAAGTATCATAATATTCACAAAATAATGCACTTTGAGATGAAGCAATCATTGGAGGAAAACCTTCCATTGCAGTTTTTACTTCAATATCAAATTTTTCAATTTCACTCTCATCTTTTCCCAATTGCATTGCACATTTTTGAACTTTATCAACATTATCTTTATTTACAAAACAAATAGTTGCTTTTTTTGTTTTTAATATATTTGCTAAAGAATCTTTTGGACTTCCATCATCTTTTTGCCCAATCGCAACAATTAAAAGTGCTGGATTTGAAGAAATAGGAATAAAATATGAAAATGGTGCAGCATTTAAAACACCGTTATCCTGTGTAACAATCCAAGCAATTGGTCGTGGAATTACAGTTCCTGACATAATTTTATATCTATTTAAATCGTTTATATCTTTATAATCTAAAATCATTTATTTCCCTTTTATATTTTAAATTCTTGCTCAACATTTTTTGCTATTGCATTGCCTTTTAAAGTTAAAAAAGAATCGCTAATAAATTGTTCATTTTTGAGTTTCTTCAATAACTTTTTTCCCTCTTTTAAACTAAACAATCCAGTATTTTCAAGTTTTAAAACAACATCATTTAAAGACTCATTCTCTTCTTTTTTTAATATTGCAAGTAACAAAACTTTTTCATTTATATCCATTTTAAAATCCTTGTGTAATAAAAAGCAAAAGCAAAAAAACATACTCCCAAAAGAATAGTAATTATATCAACAGAAGTTAAACTTGCCATTAATCCAATAAATAAAGTTGTAAGCACACATGAAAGCATAAAGAACATATCATTGTATGAAATAACTCTTCCAATATATTTCTCATCACAATTATTTTGTAATAAAGCATAAGTAAATGACCATAAAGTCGTAGTACTTAAACCCACAATAAATAAAGCTATTAATGAAATATAAAAATCATTTTGAACAAATCCCCATAAGATTATTGAAAATCCTTGAAAAATCATTAAATAGTGTAAGTTCTCTTTTGTAACATATTTTGAAATAAATACAGGTCCAAACATTAAAGCAACAGCTCTAGATGCATTTGATAAACCAATTGCTAAAGGAACTGAAATAATATATTTATACTCATTTTTTGCCAAAATTGTTATTAGTGCATCAAAAGAAGTAATTCCAACACAAGAGTGCAAAAGTATTAAATGTAAAATAATTTTATTACTTTTAATATAAATAAACCCATCTTTTATAAGTTGAAGAATTTTATCACTTGTAATACTTGCCTTTACCACAAAATCTATTTTTATAAAAATCATTAGTGCAGTAAAAAATATAAAAGCATCTATTATAAAAGCTGTTTTTATTCCATAAGAATTTACCACAAATCCACTAATTGCCATACCAAAAGCATAAGTAAATGACCAAATTATTGAGTGAATCTCATTTGCCATTTGAAGAGGTTTGCCCCTTAAAAGCTTTGCTAAAAGTGACATTTCAGTTGAAAAAAACATAGAAGCAGCACTCATTCTTACAAAAATAAAAATCATCAAAAGCCATAGTTCACTTTTATCATCTATTGTTAAAAATAAAATCGTCATTAAAAGTTCAGTAGCCAAAAGAGTAATCATCAAAGGTTTTATTTTTACTCTATCAATAATAGCACCTGAAAAAGGAGCAATTAAAATAGCTGGTAAAAAGTGCATTGCAGTTACTACTGAAATTGCCATTTCACTTGAGCCAAAATTCACAAGCATAGTATAAATTGCAACATTAGAAAACCATGCACCAAAATATGCAATAAATTGCACCAACGATAAATCTCTTATTATTTTATGCTGTAAAAAAAGTTTACGATAATTCAATTTGAACCAATACTTCTTGATATATTGCAGAATTAGAAACTTCATCTTCTAACGCTGGTGTTAAATAGTTTGCATATTTATTTCCCGTAAAGAAAAATGCACAATTTAATTTTATATTATCATCTATTTTCACTATAAAATTTGCATTTCCATATTTTGAAGATATTTTTACAACATCATCATTTTTAAAATTTGTAGATGAATGTAAATAAACAAAATCATCTTTTGCAAATTGTGAATTTAATGAATTTTTACTTTTTCCTGTAATATAATAAAAGTTATCATCTTTTTTTTCTTTATATAAAGGTTCAATATCTATATCTTCAATAAATTCAAAAGTATCAAAATCTTTTAAAATTGGTTTATGGTTTTCATAATATGAAATAACTTCATCTTCTGTTTTTAACTTTTCAAATTTAAATTCTTCTATTAAAAAACTTGCCATTTGATATTCACTTATTGTATTTTCATCTTTTAATTTAACCACATGAGAAATTGATTTTAACTCATGTCCATAAGATAATCTAACATCTTTTTTTGATAAAAAAGAACTTGATGGAATTATTAAATCTGCATATTCACAAGTCTCATTTAATGTAGTACCAAAATAAACTACAAAACTTTTTTTTAAACCATCTATTATTTTTTGAGTATTTGGAGCTGATACAACAGGATTTGCGCCTTGAATAAAAACTAAATCATAAGAGCCAAAATCAACTGTTGGAATTGAAACTTTTTTATTTGTTCCTTTTATTTCAAATTGATTTTTATATCCATATGCAGAATCACTTAAGTACCAAACTCCTCCTGCCTCTTTTTTATGATAGCCCATATAAGCTGCAAAGGAATCAATACATCTAGTTATTTGAGCGCCTTCAAAATATTTCTGAACACCAAGCCCCAACATAATAGCAACACTTTTACCTTCAATTAAATCAAAAAAATCATTAACTAAAGTAAGTGGAACTCCTGTTGTTGATTCATAAGAAACAATAGGTCTATTTCTTGCAATATCAAAAAACCAATCAGCTCCACTTCCAAATTCTTCAATAAATTCGCTATCTTCTAAATCTTGCATATAAGCAAATCTTGTAAAAAGAAGTGCTAATTCATGGTCAGTTTTTGGATTTATTTGCATATGAATTTTAGATTTTTTTGCAATATCTGTACAAATAGGATCTATTGTAACAAAGATTTTATCTTTTACAAGATTATACAAGTGAGATGAAGTAACCGAGAAATTTCTTCCCCAAACTATTATAATATCTGCATCAATAAGTTTTTGAATTGGTGGATTGATTACATTCCCTCGCCCTGCTTCAATTCCAGCTCCACCACTGCCATCACACAAACTTCCTTTTGTTAAAGTTGAGCCATATTGTGTGAAAAAGTTTTTTGTTGTATTTTGCATAACCCCAATATTTCCACTTCCTTTATAAAAAAGTGTTTTATCTGGCTTTGTATTTTTTAATTTATCAACTAATATATCCAAAGATTTTTTTAATGAAATTTGCTTTCCTTCAAAAATTGCATTTTTTAAATTTTCTTCTTTTAATAAATTTGCAAAATTAACACAAAGTTTTCCATTTGTAGTCGTATGTTCTTTTGAACCTTTTATATTTTCATCTATTATTTCTGCTTGACATGCATCGTAACAATCCATGGGACAAGCAACTTTATTATTTAAACTCAATTTTTATAACCTTAAAATATTTTATATTCTTTAGAATTCTAAAGTTCCCTCAATCGCAAAATTTGCTTTTGAATCTAATTCAGCATGTGATAAAACAGAAACTTGTAAACCAAATTTTTCATAAATCTCAGAGATTCTTTTTCTTAAAACAGGATCTACAACCATTGTAATTTTAGAAAAACCTTTTGCTTCAATATCATCTAAAAGTTTTTTAGTTTTAGTAACTAAATTATTAATTTCTGCTATTGAAATCATTAGTTGAGAAACTCCATGATGCTCTTGAAGTTTTCCTATAAACTGCTGTTCTAATTCGGGTTTTATTGTAATAATATGTAAAACTCCATCTGTATCTTTATATTTTTGAGTAATTAACCTATATAGTTTGGCTCTTACATGCTCAAGTAAAATTTCAGGAACTTTAGTAAACTCAGCAATATCAGCAACGGCTTCAATAATTGTTAACATATCAATTATTGGAATTTTTTCATGTAATAAATCTTTACAAACTTTTAATAATGAACCATAAGAAGTAACTTTCATAGCTTCATCAATTACAATAGGGAAATCTTTTTTTAATCTTTCAATAATATCTACAATATCTTGCCTTGTAATAATATCTTCTGCATGTTTTTTTATAATTTCAGAAATATGCGTAGAAATAATTGTTGGAGCATCTACTACCGTAAAGCCTTTCATTAAAGCTTCTTCTTTTAAATCTGTTGCAATCCAAGTTGCATCAAGATTAAATACAGGTTCTTTTACTCTTAATCCTTCTAATTTCTCATTTGCTAATCCACCCATTGCAAGAAGCTTATCAACTTCAACTTTTCCTTTTACAAGCGGGATTCTTTTTAAATACAATTGATACTCATTTGGATTTAAATTTGCATCATCTGAAATTCTTATTTGTGGTATTACAAATCCTAATTCACTTGCTATTGTTTTTCGTATTGCTTTAATTTTATCAAGTAATTCTGAATTTCCTTGAACTAATTGTAATAATCGAATTCCAAGTTTTAATTCTAAAACTTCTAATTTCATTATATTTTCAATAGTTTGAGATTCATCAGCAACCGACATACTTTTCTTTCTTTCTTTTAATGCATTAACATCATCAACAACTTTTGGTTTAATAGCATCTGTTTTAAAGAATCGTGTAAGCGCATTATCTTTTTTATCATTTATCATAGTTATTACATAACCTGTAAATACCATTAAAGAACCCATTACCATCAAAATACCCGTTGGGAAACCTGGAATAAACCCAAATAAAACCAACCCAATTCCAAGTAAAATCAAAGATTTGCTATCTTTTACCAATTGAGAAATAGATTGTTTTGCAAAAGTTTCTTCATCCATGTTAGACCGCGTAATAATAATAGCAGTTGCAGTTGATAAAATAAGTGCAGGAATTTGAGCTACTAATCCATCTCCAATAGTTAAAATTGTATAAACTTCACCAGCTTCATTAATACTCATATCATGCTGAAAAAGACCTATTAATATTCCTCCAACTAAGTTTACCATCGTAATGATAATACCAGCAACAGCATCACCTTTTACGAATTTAGAAGATCCATCCATTGCTCCATAAAAACTTGCTTCTGAAATTAGGATTCTTCTTCTTTCTTGAGCTTCTTTATCATCAATAAACCCAGCATTTAAATCCGCATCAATTGCCATTTGTTTACCAGGCATAGAATCAAGTGTAAATCTTGCAGTTACCTCAGCAACCCTTGTTGCACCTTTTGTTACAACCATAAAATTAATAAGCACTAAAATAATAAATATAATAATACCAATAACCATATTTCCACCAACAACAAACTCTCCAAAGGCCGAAATAATTGAACTCACAGCTTCAGTTCCATTATGTCCTTCACTTAAAATAGATCTAGTTGTAGCAATATTTAAAGCAAGCCTAAAAAGTGCAAATATTAAAATAAGCGTTGGGAAAGTGGTTAAATCCGAAGGTTTTTGAATATATAAAGATATTAATAAAATAAGTATAGAAATAGATAAAGATATTACCAAGAAGAAATCTAAGATTTCTTTTGGTAAAGGTACTATTATGATTAATAGTATTGAAACAAATAGTGCAACAACTATTAAATCTTTTGAAAATATCTTTTTTATGTTCATATATTAATTTATATTAAGTTAGTTAATTTAAAAAATTAACTAACGACAATTGATTTGTTTTACTAATCGTTGAATAAAGCGCGGTATAGGTTAACTCTAAAGCTTTTGATTCAATCGCAACTTGTGCTAAATCAGCACTACCTAAATTACGAGATAAAATATCAAATTGAGTTAATTTAGAAGAAACTCTTTCTAAAGAAATCTCAAATATTTTATTTTTTCCACCTAAATCAGCATGAGCAATATTAACAGCATCATAAGCTTTATCAACTTCTCCTTGATAATTAGCAACCAAAGTTCTTGCATCTTCAGCAGAAATTGGATTACCAGAACTATCAACTTTTTTTAATGCATTTACTGTAGCATCTATTAAATCAAAAATATTTGTTTTTGCTTCAAATTTTGTACCATCAACATTTGGCATTGGTGCACTATATGTAGGCGGAGTTAAAGCATTATTTGTAATAGGTGTTATAGTATTAGTTGTTATATTTCCATTTAAATCATATTTTGTTAATGTATCATTTGTTGGAGAATTTAATTTCCATTCATTACCACCTTGATCAACAATTCTATCAGTTTCTTTAAAAGTTAAAGTTCCACCTTTATAAGCAGTTGAAGAAGGGTATGTCATCATATCAAATCCAGTAATTCCTCTTTCTCTATATGAACCTTCTTCAATAGCAACTTTCCTTAATTGACTATCTCCCAAATAAGTTATTTTTCCATTAGCATCTTTTTCAAATGGTTTTACCGATGAATTTGAACCAGCAAATACATATTCATTTTCAACTTGAGTATTAGCTAATTGAAAAAGATTTTCTTTTAATCCTGCAAGGCTTGAAGCAATCGCAGTAAGCCCATCATCAGTTGTTGTTGATGTATTTGCTTTTACTAATTGTTCTTTTATATTCTCTAAAATTTTTTTAACTTCTGACATACTTGAATCAGCCATATTATTTTGAACTTTAGTTTTTTGAATTTGGCTTTTTAAGCCTTCATAAGTTCTAACTTTTTCATCCACAAGAATCAGTCTTGAATACAACATAGAATCATCACTTCCTTCTTGAAGCTTTTCTTGTGTACTTGTTTGATAAGTAAGCTTTTGTTGTTGAGTATTTAAAATACTTAATCTATAAGACATTTGTTCTGTTTGAGTAATCATTGTAAAACCTTTCTAAACATTGTTACTATCTCATTAAATCCAAAGACTTTTTGAGTATCTTGAGTTAGAAATTCTCTTATTTGTTCTTTCTTTGACATTGCATTGTCAAGTTCTGGATCCATTCCAGCTTTATAAGCTCCAACTCTAACCAACACTTCATTCTCTTTTATCAATGATAATACTCTTTTTAACTTTAAAAAATCATTATAATGTTCTTTATCAACGACCTTATCCATAACCCTTGAAGCTGATTTTAGTAAATTTATGGGAGGATAAAATCCTTGTTCTGTTAACTCTCGCGTTAAAACAATATGTCCATCAAGAATAGATCTACTTTGATCTGCAATTGGATCATTCATATCATCTCCATCAACTAAAACTGTAAAAAATGCAGTAATTGAACCTTTTTTATTATTTCCAGCTCGCTCCATTAATTGAGGAAGAAGCGCAAATACTGAAGGTGGATAACCACGACTCACAGGAGGTTCACCTGTACTTAATCCTATTTCTCTTTGAGCCATAGCAAATCTTGTTACTGAATCCATCATTAATAAAACATCATGTCCTTTATCCCTAAAAAACTCAGCAATTGCCATTGCTGTAAAAGCTCCATATTTTCTCATCAATGCAGACTCATCGGAAGTTGCTGCAACTATTACTGTATTTTCAAGATTATTATCTAAATTATAATGAATAAATTCAGGGATTTCTCGACCCCTTTCACCAATTAATGCAACTACTTTTATTTGAGCTTCACAACCTTTTACAATCATTCCCATAAGTGTAGACTTTCCAACCCCTGAACCTGCAAAAATACCAATTTTTTGACCTTTTCCACTTGTTAACATAGAATCAATTGCTTTTACACCTGTTGCAAATTTTTGATCAATTATTCCTCTTTCCAATGGTGGCATAGAGAGTTTATTTATAGCTGCATTCTCTTCTAAATCTGTAATTTTTCCCTTATTATCAATTGGTTCACCCAAAGCATTTATAACTCTTCCTAATAAACCATATCCACATTTTACTGTTAGTCCATCTTTTTGAATATAAACCTTATCTTGTATTCTAAAACCATCAATAAATGAAAAAGGAACTATAGTAAAAGATTTATCATCAATTGAAGCAACCATTCCTAAAACTGTATATAAATGCAAAACTGATTCTATTTTTACAATGTCACCAACTGCAACTTCTAAGCCAATTGCCGTAAGAGTAGTAGAAGAAATATTTTTTATTCTTCCAAAGGGAATAGAAAGATTTGTAGGATCAATCTTGTTTAATATATCATCAATATTCATCGCATCTCATCACACATCTTTTTATATAAATTATCAACACTATCTTTTACTTCTTTACATTTTAAAATATATTCATCTTTTTTAGTTTTATTTCCCATATTATCATATAAGTTTAAAATATCATAATAAACTTTTACTTCATCATCTGGCTTAATTTTTCTTGTATTTTGTAAAGATTCAAGTAATAAATCTATTGATTTCTGATTATTATTTGATTCTTTTGCAACTCTTGCTAATTCCGTTTCAACAAAAGGTGAATAGACAAAAGCTTTTAGAGCTTTTTGTTTATTATACAAACTATTTAATATCTCATTCGCTAAAACTTTATTCTTTCCTTTTAGCAAATCTAAATAATAGTCATAATAAAAATCTATAATTATCGGATTATTTTCATTTGCTTTAATATAGCTAGGATTTTGATTTGTATACGTAAAAAATCTTTCCATTGCTATTGGCTCAGATTTTTGCTTTATTATTTGGTATCTGTATAAAAATTCATTTGCTAAAACCATTTGATCGTCAACCATTTCAACTTTTGTTGAAAAGTCTGAAGCTTCATTCATTAAACCTAGATTATAAGCCATTTTTTCTAAATATAAATAAATATTTGCATCTCTAGTTTTATTAAAAGTATCTTTAATTTGTAAATAAGCTTTTTCATATGGAGATTCAACTAAGCACTCAAAAAATGCATATTTAATGCTTTCATCTTCTATTAATTTTACTAAAGTTTCATTTCTTGAAGTTTTTAGAACCTCATTTAATTCCGTACATTTTCCTTGTGCTAAATAATCTTTTATTATATCAATATTTATTTCATCGTAAATTTCACTAACACTTTGATAACCAAATCTTTTTACTATTTCATTTGATACTTTACTATAAACTTTTTCAGCCTTTAAAATAAGATCATATTTTTTATCATTTTTATCATTCATTAATTCTTGTAAAAGAGCTTTTTGTTGCATTGCTTCATCATCTGAATACTTAGAAGCAACAGAAGCAGGGCTTAAAAATCCTTGTCGCATTAGAATCTCATCCATGTAAGCTTTCGAATCTTTTGCATAAATACTTTGAGGATAATCATTAATAATATCTTTATACAATTCTTTTGCTTTTTCTAAATAATAATTTGTTCTATCATACATAATCATATAAGTATTTGCAAGTTTAAATTTGAAATCTTCTATTACATCTTCTTTTGTAGTTCTTTTTAATAACTCTTTTAAAATTTCAGAAGCATGTTCTGGCATACCAGCTTTTATCAATCTATTAACTTTTTTATTTGCTAAATATGAATCATTTACATAAAAATCTATATTCGTTTTTAAAACTTGAGTTATTAATTCATTTGCCTTATCAAATTTTTCATCCAAAATATATACATCAAATAATTCATCTGCAACAACTGTAGCAACTTTTTTATCATTTGTAACTGTTAATATTTCATACAAATACTTAGTTGCTTTTGCATAATCTTTTTGATATTTGTATACTTTTGCAAGGGAAATTTTTCCATAAGTTTTAGTTAATTCATCATCAAAATTATCTATTATTATTTGAGCAAAATATTTTGCATCTTCAATTTTATTTATTTCAAGTTTTAATTCAACCAAAATCATATATGCTTTTGCTAAATCATATTGATTGATTTTAGAAGAATTTATCGCCATTTCTAAGTCTGTTGAAGCATCTAAAATCAATCTTTTTGATTGTTTTTTTAAAGCTAATTCTGAATATAAAATTATGCTATCAGAAGTTAAGATATTGAGTTTATTTTTTTCTTTAAAATCTTTTACTTGAGTATATGCCTCATCAATTTTTCCATCTTTTGCAAGAAGTCTTGCATTTTGCAAAATATCAAATCCATCATTTATTGATTGTTTTTTTTGTTCAGAGATTTGTACACCTGAAGAATCAATAAAACCATAATAAAAATCTTTTTTAGCATTTAAAATGTTTAACATCAAAAATATAATTATTAATACTTTCAATTTTTACCTTTTTCTTTTTAATTCATAAATATATGAAAATATTTCAGCCATTGCTTTATAAAATTCACCTGGTATTTCTCTATCTATTTCTATTTGATCATACAATGACCTTGCAAGAGATGGATTTTCAATAATTGGTATATTATGATCTTTTGCAATATCTTTTATTTTAATTGCCAAAAAATCTATTCCCTTAGCTACAATTTTAGGTGCAGTATTCACTTTATTGTCATATTTTAAAGCCACAGCATAATGTGTTGGATTTGTGATAACTACATCGGCTTCAGGAACTGAACTCATCATCCGTTGTTGAGCCATACGCATCTGAATTCTTCTAATACGACCTTTTACTTGTGGGTCTCCCTCCATATTTTTAAATTCATCTTTAATTTCTTGTTTACTCATTTTTAAAGATTCAATATAATAATGTTTTGTAAAATAAAAATCTATTATAGCAAAAATAAAAATAATAAAAAGAATAGCTGAAATAAAGTAAAGTGTTAATTTAAGCATTGTAGCAATTGTATCTGCGGTTTCTTGATTCATCATTGCTAAAAATTTCTGATAAGTTAGCGAAAAAAGTAAAAACATTACAAGCATAATTAACATTAATTTTGCCATTAATTTTAAAGCTTCAATAAGCTTTTTAAATGCAAAAATATTTTTCATTCCTTTTATTGGATCCAATTTTTGAAGATCAAATTTTAAAGGAATAGTTAAAAAACCAAATTGTGCTAAATTACTTGCAAATACTAGTAATAATACTAAGATAAATAATGGTGCTAAGGCCTTTAAAAGAGTAATAACAACTTGATAAGTAATTGCAAAATATAATGGTCCATCTAATTCTTGACCAATAAAACTATAGGAAAACAACATTAATTTCTTAATTTCAAGTAAAGAATAAGATGAGAAAAAAAGTAAATATACTGTTCCAAATATTAAAATTACTACTCCTGAAATCTCTGCTGATTTTGCAACATTTCCTTCTTCTCTAGCATCACTAATCTTCTTATCGGTGGGTTCTTCTGTTTTATCATCATCAGCCATATTAAACCCTTAAATTATTGAAATTTTGCAATAAAATATTCTGTAAATGCTTCTGTAAACATTTCCATTCCAAGTATCAAAAAAATAAATATTAAAGCAAATTTTAATTGAAAAGTAACTACAAATGGAGAAAAAGAAGGCATAGATTTTGTTCCATAACCATAATAAATATCAAGTATAAATCCTATAAAAAATAAAGGTAATGCAAAAGCAAAGGCAAAAGCAAACATTCTTTTTATTTCATTAATTGCCATTTCTACTCCATTATATGAAAAAATATCAAAAGTACCTAAATGTATCATAGAAAAACTTTTTACTAAAATAACCAAAGTCATTTCATACATTCCTGTTTGGAAAAATAACATTAAAGCAATCCAAAAAAGTAATTTTGCAATTATTCCTTCTTGGCTTCCTGTTGAGGGATCAAACATAGCTGCCATTGATAAAGCAGTTGAATATTCAACAAACTCTCCAATTATTTTTACAGATGAAAATATAATATTAATTAACATTGAAGCTACAAGTCCAAATGTTAATTCTGATATTAAACACATAAAAAAATTATCTTGAGTAATATTTGATGTTATATCAACTAAAGGAAAAATAAAAATTGTTATATAAAAAGCAAAAGCAATTCTAATAGTTGGACTAATTGCAGCATGTCCAAAAACAGGCATAAATGCAACAAAAGCTAATATTCTTGCAAGTAGTAAAAGAAATTGATATAAAGTTTCTTCATTAAGTAAAGATAAAAGTGCCTCCATTACATATAGTCTATACTTTTTTCTTCTATATCTCTATTTTCTTCTTTTAATTGTAAAACCGATTGAGTATCCATTTGTTGTTCAAATCTTCGATTACTTCCTTGACCTTCATTTGCATTTGATGATTGGTTATCACTATTTTGATTTGAAGAACTAAAATCTAAATTAAACTTAGTACTTTCATCAAATGTTTTATTTAATGAACTTCTTAACATATTTTGATTTTCCATTAAAGTATCTAATGTTACATTATTTGTAACATTCATACTAATTGTTAATCCATTATTTCTATCATTTTTCATTAAAATTGAAATAGAACCTAATTCAATAGGATTTAAGTTTATTCTAAATGCAGTAACAGGTGGCTTATAATTTTCATACATTTGCTTAGCAATATCAGACATCACTGCCGCCATTTGTTGTTTTGCACCAATTATTTTTGATTGAATATTAAAAGATAATGGAGAATTTACACTAACCGTTGCATCATCTGCTAAATTTAGACTATTATCCAATAAAGCATTACTTGCTTCAATAGATTGTGTAATTAAATTTTTCACTTCTTCACTTTTTACATTTTTATCTAAAAGTAAATTGTCAATAAGATTTTTTCTAGTTACTGATTGGATATCAGGTTTTTTTACTTTTATTTTATCAATATCAATATTTTGGTCAATGTCTATATTTTCTAAACCTAACTCCAACATTTCAGCACTTGTTTTAACTGCTTGAATTGAATTACCATCTTTTAAAAGATTCACAGCTTCATTTTTATTAAATAACGATTGGCTATTTATTTTATTTTTTTGAGAACCTAAATATATACTTGAGATTAAATCTTTTGTAACAATATCTTTTAATGGCGTATTAATATCGCCGTTTATTGTATCTAAAGTTAATTTTTCATTATTTTTTAAAATCAATTGATCCATCAATGATAATTTTTCTTCTTTTTTTACAACTAAACTCTCTTGTTCTATACCATTTTCGTCAACAACTTCATTTATTTCAATAGGCACTGTTAAAATTGGACTTTCTTTAATATTAGAAATATTATCAGTATTTAAAGATATCCCATTATTTAAAATCGTATTAGGAGTTTCATTTTCTGCAAAAATCTTAATATCACTACTTACAACTTCTTGCGTAGTTATACCATTTTGAGTTTTTATTTCTGTTTGCTCTAATAAAACATCCGTTAAATTTATTTTTTGTTCTTTTGTTTTTATGTTTAAATCAATTGTAACGCTATTCTTTTTTGTTATTATTGGAGTATCTAAATTTTGTTTTTTTTCTTCTGGAATTATTATTTGTGAAACATCTTTTATTTCTAAATTATTTGTAGTAATATTTTCTTTTGAAATTATAGGAGTATCTAAATCTTGTTTTATTTCAGTTGGAATTACTATATTTTCAATATTATTTGTTGCAACTATATTTTCTTTTGGTATTATCGAAGCATCTTTAGTATTCGTACTCTCAACTTCAATTTCTAAACTATTTTCAGTATTACTTTCTTTTGTTATTATAGAAATATCAGAATTATGCTTTATTTCTTTTGGAATTATTGTTTCTTTTACATTTTTTTAGCTTCAATAACTAATCTATCTAATAAAGAAGTTGTTGAAGTTATTTTTTGTTCTTCAGGTTTATCAGTTTCACCCTTTTCAGGTTCAATCTTTATATTTCCTAATTGTGTATTATCCAATTTTATTTCTGGATTTATTTCTGAATTTACTTCTAGATTTTCAACACTAGGTTTTTCTTCTGTCTTTACTTCTTTTGCAGGAGTTGTAACAGCAGTAGTTGCTTTTTCTTCTTTTATTGCTGTATTATTTGATAATAAAGAATCAAATAAAGAAGGTTTGTCTTTTACTGTTTGCTCAGAAGTTGAACTAACAGCATTAGTATTTGCTGTTGTTTCAGTTGAAAGTAAATTATTAATTATATTTGGCATTTTGATTACACATTTAATATTTCTAAAGTTTTAGAATCAATATTTTTGTGAGTATTAAATGAAGCTACATTTGATTCATAAGATCTCATTGCTTCTGTTAAATCAACCATTTCTACAACAGGATTAATATCAGGATATGCAACATATCCATTCTCATCAGCATCAGGATGGGCAGGTTCATATCTCATAACAGGCTTAGCATCAGATTGAACTATAGATTTAACACCAACACCTCTTAATGAAATATCTGAATTTTTATTATTTGTAGTTTCAACTTCATTTGAATTAGTTTTTTTACTATTTGCTAAAAGAATATCTTGAAATACTACTTGCTGTTTTTTATAAGGACCACCTTCTAAAGTATGAGTAGTTTTAGCATTTGCAATATTCGCACTCACAACATTAATTCTTGTTCTTTGAGCACTCATACCAGAAGTTGATACATTATATCCATCAAAAAAACCCATTTTAAATCCTTTTACTAAATTTGCATTCTCATAATTTCTTTATACGCAGTTAAAGCTTTATTTTTAACTTCTAACGCTAATTTCATAGACAATTCAGCTTCTTCAATTTTTTGTACTGCTTCTTGCAGGTTTGTAACTTTTCCTGTTGCAATTCCTTCCATAGAATTATAACCTTTAACCTGTTCATCATTTACTTCTGAAATAGCATCATTTAACATGTTTTGAAAAGATTTATCTTGGCTTGGAAGTACCTTGTTATTTGTATTTAATCCTAAAGAACCTATTGAATTTGATATTGAAGATATATTCATAATTTACCTTTTACTTTGTTTTTTTCTGATCTTTATTATTTGCATCGGAAATGTCTTTTACTGTTAATTCATTTAACATAAGTTGAATTTTTTCTTCATTATATTTGAAATTAAACTCATTTCTTTTATTCTCAAGACTGAAAAGACTTATGATTAATGAAAGCATCATATTACTGACACCTTTTAAAACTATTGTTATTAGAATAATACCTAAAATCATCTCCATGGGAGTAAATAAATCAGCATTTATTATAAAAAATATTAGTGTTGCAAAAAATCCAGTAGCAATATAAAATCTAAATACGCCACTATTTATTACAGTTTGTGAGAATCTCTCAATTACCATAATTCTGTACTTTTTGTAACAATATTAATAGAATTTATTGAACTTAGTTTTTGCACTTAGAACAAACCTTAATGAATATTTTTTAATAACTTATCGATAATCACTTGTAACTGTTTTGTAGTTTCATCAGATGAAAACTCATTGGCAAATAATTTTCTAAGTCTTCCTGTCGTAGAAATATTTGCAGAAGTTGAAACGTTTCCCATATATTCTACCATAAAATCTGTATTTAAACTATTTTTCTTTCCCAAAGTTATTAAAGAATTAGCTATTGTTTCACCTATTTGATAATTTCTTGTATGATTAAAACTCAACATTAATTTATTTTTTTCAAGAGAAAGCATTTTCATCAAAGAATATACATCAGTTAAAGCACTAGGATCTGTAGTTGTTATTGCTAAAATATTATCAGAAATTGATAAAAATTCTTTTACATATTCATTTAATCCAGCTCCTGTGTCAACCAATAAAATATCAAAAGTATTTAAAGAAATTATATCTTTTACAATTCTAGAAAAAACAAAAGTATTTTTATTTGAGCTATATTGATAGCCACTTCTTCCAGCAATTAAATAAACATTTGAATAAATTGTTGATGTAATTACCTCATCTAGTGTTTTTGTTCCATCTATATATTCAAAAAGCGTATTTTGTGGCTTAATATCAAATAAAACCTGCATATTCGCCAAACCAATATCTGCATCTAAAACAGCAACTTTAAAACCTCTACGTGAAAGTAAAAAAGCCATATTAGCAGTAAAAGTAGATTTCCCGACTCCACCTTTTCCCGATGTTATTGTTATTAATTTAGTTTTAGAATAGTTTTTTTTTACTCTATTAGTAAGTTTTACTAACTTACTAGCTTGAGAAGAAATTGCATCAAACAATTCTTATCTCCTAATACATTGTTTATTCATAAAACAATCTATTAAAAAAGTTGAATCTGATACAATTAAATCATCTGGCACATTTTGTCCAATAGAAAAATATGTGATAGATTTTTTTGTTTTATGGGCAAAAGATATGAGATTTCCAAAACTTCTTGTTTCATCTAATTTAGTAAAAGTTAAATAATCAATAGAAAGTCTTGAATAATTTTTATAAATTTCAAGTAAATCACTATGTTTAACATTTGCAGGAAGAACTAAAATCTTTTCAATTGGTAATTCTTCAACTCTTTTTTGATATTCATTTATAAGCTCAATTTTATCAATATCATATTGACTTGAACCTGCTGTATCAATAAAAATATAATTACAATCTTTTAATCTTAAAAGTGCTTCAGATAAACCCTCAGGTTTTTTTACAATCTCCAAAGGCAATCTCATAATATTTGTATAAGCTTGTAATTGCTCTATTGCTCCAACTCTAAATGAATCTAAAGTTACAATACCAACTTTATAGTTTTGCCCCAATTTATAAGCATATCTTGCAGCTAATTTTGAAATAGTCGTAGTTTTTCCAACTCCTGTTGGTCCAACCATCATAATTATTTTTCTTTGATGTTTTCTTAATGGAACCTCATGTTTTATTGGAATTACCCTTCTTAAAATCAATTTAAAAAAATCATTAACTTTTTTTGGATTTGATTTTAATGCAATAGGTAATTGTTTAATAGTTTTTTTCATAATTGTATAAGTCATCTCTTGATCAAACTCATTTTGTTCAAAAATGTTATACATAGATGCAAATTCAGGAGGTATTGTTAAATCATATAATTGACTTTTAGGATTCCAAATAGATTTTTGAACTTGTTCTAAAACACTTTGCATTTTAAGAATCTCTTCTTTAAAATCATATACTTGTGTTTTCATTGCTTCTGAATTAGCTGTTGCTTTGCTAATTGCTGTTTTGGTATATTGTAAATTTTTCTTTTTATGTTGATCTTCGATTGCCACAACAACTTCATACATATCTTTGCCATTTTGTTGTGTAGATATTTTCTTTGTAGATATTACAATAGCTTCTTCACCACACTCTTCCTGAGCTTGTCGCAATGCGATAGTTGGTGTTTCTCCTAAAAAAGATAACATATTCATTTTGTTCTTCCATCTTTATATATTTGTTCAATTGTACCATCGAGATTTTTTATACGAATAAACTCACTATTTTCATAGATTACTTTACCTTTTTTTTCTATTTTTACGCCACCAAAATTAAATATAACTGATTCATTTTCATATTTTTTAACATCTTTTATACAAATTATTGTATTTCTATTTATATAGTGCGTGGTAAGATACTCTTTATTTTGCAACTGACTTAGTGTTAAAGGAATACAAGACTTACTTATTTCATCTACATTTTGTACTACAACTTTTGAACTATCAAGTTTTTCTTCAAAATTTATTGCAACCTTTGAAACTAAAACACTAATTGCAAAAAGATTAACATTTAATAAAAAAACTAAAAAACTAAGCTTTAATATCAAAAATCTTTCCTCCATTAACTGCAGTAATCTCTGAAACTAAATCTTTATACATTTGTTGTACTGGTAATACAATTGATGCTAATCTTTTATTTAATTCATAAAGATCTTTTAATTCTATTTCTAATAAATCAACACTTGCTCTATAAATATTAACATCAATGCCTTCTTGAATTTTAGACATAAGTTCTTCATTTAATTTAGTTTTTAATGAAGTAATTTTTTCTATCATAATATGCTTTTCATCATTTCTTTTTAGAAGTTCTTCATGTTTTGCTGCTTTTATATCTTCAATATCTTGTTCAATAGAGCTTTTCAATTTTATTATTAAATCTGACATATTTTGTATAGTGTTTTCAATCATAAGAATCCTTATTTATTGTTTTGTGTTAAAAATTCATAAAGCATATTACTAATTCCTAAGCCACCAGTAGCGCTATCTGCAATAGACTGTGTATACATTCCTTTTATTATATCAGAACCAGCACCCTCACCTGCAATATTTGTTGTTCTTAAAGATACATCCATGATTTGATTTAAAAAAAATGACTCAAAATCATTACAAACTTTTTTTAATTGTTCAGAACCTTTATCTTTTAAATTTTCTTGTTTTACATTATCAAATTTATTGACTTGTAAAATATCTTTATTTAATAAATTATTACTACTAATTTCCATTATTGCAACCTATCAAAGAAATTTTCTTTATTTAAAGTATCTTGCTGACTATTCTCAGCAAGAATATTACTTTTTTGATGATATGAAGCAAATGCTGAAATATCCCACTCATCTCTTAGAATTGTAGAACCTATAACTCTATTTGTATCAGAGGCTTCAAACCTTCCAATAGTACTTTTATCCATAAACTATAGCCCTATATGATTTAATCTAAATTCTTCATTCCCAATTTTTTTTATTTTCAATCCAAATTTTCCATCGACGATAACAGCTTCACCCACTCCTATTTTTACCCCATTTACCAAAACTTCCAAAGGTTCATTTACCATTTGTTCAAGTTCTATAATCTCACCAACATCCCATCTTAAAATATCTTTTAATAAAACGACTTTTGTTCCTAATCGAACACTTAATTTCAATTTTATATGATATAAAAGTTCAAGATTTTTTGGTGTTTGAAAAGTTGGTGTAGGTGGATAGTTATAATTATTATTAGAAACGATAGAAGATGTTCCACTATCTTTTGAATCATTTCCATCTCCTTCAACACCTGTAATTAACGAAAAAAATGGTGAAATGATTTCATCAAAGTAGATAATAATCGGTAATTTCTCATCATCTAAAGATAAAATCATTTCAAAAATATTTGTTTTATTTTCTAAAGAAGAACCCTCAACAATTGTTGAACTTTTTACTTCTGATTTTATAGATCCAATATCAGGTAATCCTTGAGCATTTACAGATGTACAAAAACTTCCACATATATTTGAGATAATTTCATTTACTGCATCAGTAATTTCATCATCTATATGCTCTTTTAAATCACCCATCCCACCAAGCATTAAATATTCAAATTTAGTTGCAGTTAGTGCTGGTATAAAAAAAGTTAATTTTGCAGATATCCCTTTGAAATCAAACTTAACTACACACTCAACAAGTTGTGTAGAATCAAAATTATCACTTATTAAAGCTACAACAGATTCAACCTGAGAGCTTTTTGATAATAATTGTTCTAAAGTATTTGAAAGTTCTTCTTTAAATATATTTGATAAATCTGATGCCAATTAAAACTACCTTTATTTATTTATTTCGAGATTCCAACTCTTGCAACATGTAGGCTTTAACTTTCATCATATCTTCAGTAGGATATTTAAATTCAGCGTCACCTCTTGTTATTTTTACAAAAAAGTTTTTTGAACTTTTGTCGTATCCAAATTTTACATTGTCTAAGATTATTTCATTTTTGTCAGTAATATCGCCTGAACCTAATGCCTTTTTATATTGGTCTTCTTGTATTACTTTATTTTTTTCGTCTACATTAATAACTTTTTGTGTTTTCTCTGAATTATTAACTTTTGAATTTTCTATTTCTGCAATTCTTCCGATTTCCATAGTATTCTCCTTAAAAAAGTAACAATTTTAGATTATTATAGCAGAAAAAAATTAAATTATTTAAGATTCTTAGTGAAACTATAAAGATTCTAAATACTCATCAAATCCTATTAATTTGAAATCTATTAAAGAATCCAGATAAGGCTGAAGCAAAAATTGCTTAGCACTTGAAATCTTCAAATCTTGTATTAACTGAATAGCAGTTAAAAAATCTGCATCTGGATCATTTAATATAACTTTAATTAATGAAATTTGAATAGAAGCATCATTATATCTTCCAGCTTCAAGCAATGCAGCAACCATTAAATACATACTATATTTATCTTCTAATTTATACTCTGATTGTAAATATTCTAATGTTTTAATTGCTTCATCAGGTGAATTAGAATGTAAATCTCTCAAAGCTTTCGTTCTTAAATAAGAAGGTGTTTTTTTACCTGAAATATTCATATCAGCTTTTAAAAAAATACCTAATCCTTTTAAAATATCAACATAAAATCTCGTTATAATCAAAGGTCCTTCTAAAAACTGATTATTTAAACTCAAAGGAATAGAATCTTGTAATCTTGAATAATAAGTGTAGTCCGACTCAGCTTTTCTTCTTTGTACCATTTTTATTAAAAAGGTTAATGGATCTTTAAAATGCTCATCAAGTAACGCATGATTTTCACTTACATTTCCAGTTTTCATTGCTTTTAAGAAATCTAATGCTTTATAAAATATTGTGTTTTCATATTCAAAAGGCTTATCTGCTGAAGAAAACTGAGGATTCATAAATAATTTATAAATTTCTTTTGAGAAATAATTATACAAACCATTATTACTTTTTATATTTCCTTCAATATATTCTTTATCTTTTATTTTAATATTTAATCTATTTGCTGTTATTAAATACATAATTGAATAAAGTTTATTTCCAGGATTTAATTTATATGCTCTTTCAAAATATTTAAAAGCATTATTAAAATCATTTATTTGAGCGCATGATAATGCTAAATTATAAAAAATATATGATTTTGTATCTTTTGTTAACATCTTTTCTAGCTCTACAACCCTAATAATTGGGTCTTCTTTTACAATTTTTAGGAATTTTGCATTATATTCAACCATCTCTTCAAGATTAAGAATACTCTCTTTTTGATTATATATAAAGCCTTTTAAGCTATCATAAATAATCTCTTGTGAATCTGAAAAAATAAATGGCGCAAAATAAAAAATAAAATCTATTTTTCGATTATCATCAAAATTTATAACTGAATTTAAGTATTGATTAGAAGTAAATTTACTTTGATTGAAGAAAATTTCCAAAGGCAATTCTGTATTTGCTTTAAAAGTACTTCTTCTTTCATTTATTAAATCTAATGTTTCTTTTAATTGATCAATGTTATTCATTTTAAGATTTGTAAAACTTGTAAACCACAAGATTTTATCAATAGTATTTGGATTTGCATTTTGTTCTTTAGCTTTTTTTAGAAATAAATTTGCTCTTATATAATCTTTTAATTTTATATAAATTAATGCTTTTTTTAAATCCATCGCATAATCCATTGTATTTAAAACCTCTAAAGCATTTTCATATTCTTTTAATATTATATACGTATCAGAAAGCATTCTTTTTGAATGTTCTGATAAATTTTTATATTTTTTTGAAGTCTTAACAATAGTATCAAGATATTTATTATCTTTTGAAATTTGATACAAATAATAACAAGCTGCCAGATAAGGATATGTGTGAATATTTGCATTTTCTGGTTTTTCATAAATTTTATTTAAATATACTATTGCATTATCAACTGAACCTAATTTATAATAGGCAATTCCCATATTTAAGTACGAAGGTACTTCTAATATTTTAGAAGTTTTTTCAAAAAGTTTAATAGCTTCTTCATATTCATTTTTACTTAAATGCAATACTGCTTTATTAAAATCAATTTGCAAAGATAAATTTTCTTGAGATTTAACTAGCTTTTCAAACTGAAATATTATTTCTGGTTGAGATTCCATTAAGTCATCAACAGCATATAAAATACTATTGAAAAATATTGCTAATAATAATATTTTATATACTAGTTTCATTACTCTACTAAAGCCTAAACCATTGCATTAACTTGAGCATAAAGCTCTTCATTTCTTTTTTGTAGTTCATCTAATTTATTTTTTAAATTAATATTTTCAATACGCATTTCTTGTAAATCATCTCTAGCAACTTGTAGATTTCCTTGGTTGGATTTTAATGTATTCGCACTTATTTTTACTTGTTTTTCATATCTTTCAATTAGTGACTCAAACTTAGTAATCTCTTCTTGTAAAATATTTTTTTCTTCATTTACTTTCTTATATAAAGATTTGTAAACATTTGCACTTGAAAAAAAGTAGAGTAATAAAACTCCAAGTACTATAATTAATAAAAAATTTTCCAAAGTTATCCTATTTAAGTATAAATAGAGTAGAAAATCTACTCTATTTAAAAATTATCTTTTTAAACCAATTAAGGTAGTTAGAAGTTCATCAGATGTAGTAATTGATTTCGCATTTGCTTCAAAAGCTCTTTGAAATACCATTAGATTTACTAAACTTTCTGATAAATCTGCTGTACTTAATTCTAATGTTTTTGATTTAATTTCTGCTGTTTTATTATTATTCAAATTATATGTCGGTTCTCCCGATTCATTTGTTTTTGCTAATAAATTATTCCCAACTGGATTTAATCCTCTATTATTATTAAAAACAGCAACAGCAGCTTGTCCTATTGCAAATTCAGCTCCATCTTGTTTCATTGTAATTAACCCTGTACTATCAACAGAAAATTCTCCAAATGCTGAATCAGAAATTCCTAAAGTATCTAGTCTTAATTGTAAACTTCCTTTAGATGCTGTTTGATCAACTTTATTTATTATTTCTATAAATTCAGCTCCTGCTCCTTTTCTTCCTGAGTAGTTCGCGTTTACATCAAGAGGTTCAAATGTTCCAACAGTTGTTGGATCACCTTTCATACTTCCTGTAAATTCAACATCGTAATTTGTATCTAATGTCTCTACTACTAAATTCCCATTTACATTTCTTGCAGTTACATATTTTGACAATGAGGTATCTGTATTTATTTTAGTAATAATATCATCAATGCTTGTAACAGGAGTAATACTTATAGGTAAAGTAGGAACAGTAACATTTTTCCCTATTTCTTTATCATAAATATTTATTCCATAAGTAAAAGTTGTTGTTGCTCCTATTTTTAAATCACCAGCAGTATAAACATCTTGTTGTTTTCCTGTTATTAATTTACTTAAAGCTTCTTTTGATGTTTTTAATCCAGTTATTCCTGAAACTGTTGATGATGTTACTTTTGTTTGGAAATTTCCTTGTAATGTTGTTCCACTTGCTACTTCACCTATTTCTGAAATTCTAAATGCTTGTCCAGGTATCAACGATTTTATTTGTATAATACCTTTTAACATATCTGAATTTTTTGTAGAATTTGTATAAGTTTCTGTTAGAGCCAGTGCATCTGCATGTCCTGAATCTATTGCCATTGTTGCAACTAAACCTGGCATAGTAGAAATTTGATCTGATAATGCTTTATAAGTTGCTATTTTCCCTGCCAATTTATCATATGCAGCATTTTCACCAGGTGATAATGCAACTGGAACAGCGACTGTTCCTGGATTAGTAACCAAACCATAAGCTGTTCTTTCTGCTGGGCTTAAATCATTAAACAACTCAACTTTTAATGCTTGACTAGCTGTCGATACTATAAAATTTTGAAATTTCTTCTCACCATTTATATAAGCATATATTTGGTCTCCATCACTTCCTATTATAGAATCTGTTCCTGATTTAAAGTTTATTTGCGAAATTTGAGCGTTTGTGGTATCAAATACACCATCTGGTTGATCTTTTAATTTTTGCAACCAACTCGTATAATCTTTTATTGCTTCTTCTATATCTGATATTTTTGCTGATTTTGTTTTTGCTCCATCTCCACTAAATGCTGTTGTTGAATCAGATTTTGCACTAAGTGTATAATCCGTTGCTTTTGCAGTAACTGTCTCAACATAAGTATCATGTCTTATTATTTTTGTACCTAATAATTTTGTATAATCATTAGTAAAAACACTTGCATTTGGATTTGTACTTGTAACATCATTTTGGCTATCAATTGCACTCATCATCCAACCTTGTACTGCATTCCCTGCTGAATCTTGAAGGGTTCCATTATCACCCATTCTAAAGTTTCCTGCTCTTGTATAAAAGGTTTCTGCTGTTCCTAGAGTATTTTTATTTACTACGGTAAAAAATCCATCCCCATATAAAGCCATATCATAATTTACACCTGTTAATTTTGTACCACCTTGTGTATACAATTTCTCAGCATCAAGCACCGTAGAACCTTTTCCGATTCTATCTTGGTATATTTGATCTGCGAACGAAATTCTTGAGGCTTTATATCCTATTGTATTTACATTCGCAATATTATTTGCTTCATTATCCAAAGCTTTTTGTTGTGACGCTAATCCTGAGATCCCCGTCCAAAGTGCTCCTATCATGACTTATCCTTTATTTGTATAAGGTGATGAACTTAAATGTTCATATATTAATACTAATTTATAGAACTAATATAAAAACATTATTTTTTTAATTCAATAGCTGTTTTTAACATCTCATCAGAAGTTGTAATTGATTTAGAATTTGCTTCAAAGGCTTTTTGATATACTAATAAGCTTGTTAAACTATTTCCCAAGTTTGCTGTACTTAATTCCAATGAATTACTAACTAATTTATTTAATTTTCCTGCATACAATGCTTTTCCTGACTCTGAAGAAGTTTGATAAAGATTATCACCTTGAGGATCAAGCCCTTGTTCATTTTTAAAATCTGCTGTTTGTAATTTTCCAACTATAAATTTATTATCATTATCTTTTAAAAAAACTACTCCTTCACTTATTTCAATTGTACCAAAAGTATTTTTAGATAAATTCAAGTTTGCCAATTTTAATTGGATTTCATTGACAGATAAAGATTCTTGACCAACTAAAGATAAAGTATTCGTAATATCTAATAATTCTGCATTAGATAACTCTAATGCACTTTTTAAAGCTTGTCTTGAACTATTAACTAATCCAATTCCTGAACCTAATTTGGCATTTTGAGAATTTGTTACTGATAAATAATTTTCATTTATTTGAGCATCTTTTATCAAAACTTCTTTTGCTGGAATTAAAGAATTAATAGTCAACATTCCAGTAGTTGTATTAACAGTTGAACTTAATCCTTTAATATCTGAAATTTTATCAGATAGTTTTTTTAATGTCGTTCCCATATCTGTATCAAAAAATTGTGTTATTTCGTCATTATTTATTCTAATTTTAATAAAATTATCTGTATTAACCAATTGATTCATAGATCCTGACATATCTACATTCGTAATTTGAGAAGTTGATGGCGAAGGTACAGCTGTTGAATTTGATGAGTATAAATCAAGTTTACTTTTATAATCAGCAATTAAAGCTTCAATATCTGCAATTTGTGCTGATTTTGTTTTATATCCTTCTCCACTAACACCTTTATCAACAGCTTTTGTATTATAATCAGTTGCTCTTGCATTTATTGTCTGCAAAAAATTATTATTACTTATAGTTTTTGATACTATATTTTTTGTATATGTTTCATCAAATTGAGTTTTTGCAGAATTAGATGCAACAACACTATTCGATTGAGGTGTTAATCCAAGAACTTTCATGCCATTTTGAGTTTGTAATAAACCATCTTCTGCCATATAAAAATTTCCAGCTCTTGTATAAAAAGTTTCATTACTTTTTCTATCTGAAACTATAAAATAACCTTTTCCCTCTATTGCAACATCATATGTATTATTAGTTAATTTAACATTTCCTTGTGTCATAACTTTACTAATACTATCAAGATTAGTTCCTTTTCCATATCCATACTGATACATCATATCTTCAAAACGGATATCATCAGATTTATATCCAACGGTATTAACATTAGTAGAATTATTTGCTTCAACGTTTAATGCTTTTTCAAAAGCTGTTAACCCTGAATATCCATTCCATAATCCACTAATCATCTTAAAACCTTAGAATATTTTAGTAATGTTTGAAAATGGTAAAGTAGTTAATTGATCAGAATATACACCAGCCGAAACTCCTGCTAAAGCATATTTATGATCAGTAACTATTTTATTATTTTCATCTAATATTGTCAATTTCCCATCACTTATAACTGGTTGACCAGGCTTTGATAAAACAATTTTATTCCCAGTTTTCACACCTTTATCATCAAGAATTTCTCCAGCAACATTATAATTAACCACTTGATTTTTTGTAGGATCTGTAGAATCAGGAATAATAACTCTATCTTCTAGATATAAAATTTCTTGAGCTTTTACTTGGATATTTCCATTAACATTTTCAACTGATCTTACTGTATAAGCTTTACTAACTCCATCTGCACCAATATTCCCATCTTCAATATTTTTCCCAATTATTCCTGAAGCATTAGACAATGATGACTGTGTAAATGCTGTTTGCATTCCTTGCATAGCTTTTATCATCTCTTGATTTGTATCAATAGATGACATTTGCATTTGACTTGAAAGCATTTGTGCTGAATCCATTGGTTTTGTTGGATCTTGTAATTTTAATTGTTGAATCATTAATTTCAAGAAATCCTCGTTAGTTAACTTATCATTACTAATTGCCGTTGTATAGCTATTTCCATCAATACCAACACTTGAATTTACCTCTACAGTACTAGCCATTTTAATCTCCTATATCATATGTTCTTCAAAGAAATATTGAACTACATTATCAGAATCCATTGCATCTTGAACCCTAACAGCCAATTTATCATCTATTACAATTATATCACCAGTTCCTATTATTCTTGTATTTACATAAATTTCGCCACCTGTTCCAGCGGCTTTATGTAAAGAAATAATATCACCATCACTTAACTTTAGAAATTCTGAGACTGTAATATTAGTACTTCCTAGCATTACATCTACAACTATCTCCGTATCAACTAATAAATCGTAATCTCTTTCACTAATTTCCATTTAAATACTTTACTTGTTATTTTGATAAATTATATCATAAAGTTATAGTATTTAATAAGTGATTTTATTTTACTAAATTATCAAATCCAAAGAATCTAACATTGTTGAAACTTTTGATTCAATATTTCCATCAAAATTGCCAAGGTCACTAGCAATCACGACACCACCTGCTGTAACATTAGCATCGCTTTTTAATTCAATAAAAGCTTCTAAATTTAATTGATCTTTTAATATCTCATAATCTTTTGGATTAAGATGTATTTGCACTTTTGATGCTGTTTTTATTTTATCTAAAAGATGATTTATTGTCTGTTTTGCAATTTTTGGTGAATTTTCACCAACTTCTATACTAATAATTTTTTGAGCAATTGAAATAGAAGTTTTTAATAACTTTGTTTCCATTTGAAAAGTTGCTTGTTCAAAAAATGCTGCATAATGTTTCAAATCTCTTATTGCTTGAATAACCTGAGCATCAACATCTTTACCCTTAATTCCATCACTTTCTATACTATCAACTTTTTGTGATATTTCATTTAATTTAGCAGTTAAATTTCTAACTTCAATTAAAACTGGATCTACCCGTCCATTTATTTCTCTATCATCTAAAACTGAATTTGAATTTGTAACAAGATTATTATCAACGGAAGAATTAATAAAATTGCCTAACTCATATTTTTGAACTTCTTCATTTTTTGTTAAAATTTTTGCACTAGAATATACATTATCAGCCATTAATTATTCTCTCTATCAATGATTCCATCTTCTATCATTTTTTGTGTAACATCTAACATTTTTCTTTGAGCAGCTTCAATATCTTTAATTTTAACTTTATTTGACATTTCAAACTCTTCTTTAAATCTATCTCGACCTCTTTGAGACATAGCAGATGTAACTTTTTCCATGTCTTCTTCTGTTGCATTTTTCATTGCAATTACTACATCACCTGTATCTACATTTTGTAAAATTCTCATCATATATTCAGCATCTAAATTTAATAAATCTTCAAATACAAACATATTTTCCTTTATTTTTGTTGCTAATGAAGTATCAATACCATTGATATTTTTTAAAATATCTTGTGCTTTTGGACCTAATTTATTAAGCATATCAGCCACAACTTTTACTCCACCAACATCTACAATTGAAGAGAATAAAGATTCTAGTTTTTTCTCTAAAACTAAAGATATAGTTCTTACTACATCAGGAGATACATCTTTAATTGTTGCTATTTGAATAGTTACTTTTACTCTTATTTCTTCATCTAATTGCATTAAAACTTCTGAAGATTTATTAGGATCCATGTGAGATAATATTACGGCAATTGTATGAGGAGATTCATCTTTGATAAAATCACTTAATTGTTTTGGATTGATTCCATCTAAATATGAAAAAGCTTGCGAAGCTAGTTTCATTCTAGATAATTTAGCTAATACTTCATCCGCCTCGTTTTTACCAAGCGATTTGTATAAAATTTCTCTTGCAAAGTCGTATCCACCAGAACTTATAAAACTTTTTGACCTTGTATATAAATGAAATTCTTCTAAAACCGCTAAAGAAACCTCTTTATTTATTGATGTAATTTGTGTAATAGCAGTAGATATTGCTTCAACTGTATCTTTTTGAAGATGTTGAAATATTTTTACTGTAGATTCTTCACCAATTAATACAAAAAATCTAGCGACTTTTTCCATCATTGACATTCCTCTTAGAATATCACTTTCTTTTGAACTTTCAGCCATTGTTTAACACCTTTTTTATTTAAAAGTACCACTACCTTCATTTAATAATAATTCAATCATTCTTGCTATTTCAAGTGGATTACTATTTATTTCTCTATCCAGTTCTTCAATAAATACTTCATATCTTGCTGCTGATTCTTCATCTAATCCATCAATATTATTAAGAATCTGGCTTTTAACTTTTGATTTTAATCTTCCTTGTGCAGTACTCGAATCAAATTCATTTTCGTAGTCAGATAACATATCTTTAACTAAAGTTTCATCATATCTATCTACATTTTTTCTAATACCATCACCAATAATCACAACTTCGTTACTTGCAATAAATTTTTTATAAAAAATTAAAAGTAGAATTGCTGCTATTATATATTGGATATATTCACTAAAATCTTTAAAAATTGATTTTACCATAGATACAGTATCAATAGATTCTTCAGATACAATAATTGCATTTCCATTTTCATCAACAGTTTGAGCAACTTGTTCAATAGGTTTCACACCAATAAACTTAAAGTCTCTAACAGTAATTTTATCTCCTCTTACTTTATCATAACCTATCGTATCTTGAACCACAGATTCCAGAGAAGTAATAAATTCATCTTTATTTTGAACATCTTTTAATACAGAGGAATCAAAGGTTACAGCTGCTGTTATACGCTTAATATTTGTATAATTATTGTCTTTTTGAGAAATTACTTTTTTTGAAATCTCATAATTTGTAACTGTATTTGTACCTTCATTATTTGAAGCAATATTACTACTTCCATTTCCGGTACTTGGGGTCTGAATATTACTATCAACTCCCGCAACTCCACCATTATTTGATGGCATACCTTGAGATTTAGAGCTATTTTCAATAACTTGCTGAGATCTTATACTTCCTTCTGGGTTATAAATTTCTTCTTCAACATCTTTTTTAACAAAATCTAATGATACAGTAACCTTTGCAACAACTCTTCCAACACCAACAAAAGGTTCTAATAATGCAACTACTTTTTTAGAATAATCTTCTTCAAGACCTTCTTTATATTTATTCTGAGTTGTTGATTTTTGATTGTTTATGTCATCTTGTGATTGTTGAAGTAAACTACCATCTTGGTCAATAAGTTGAATATTTTCATGTTTTAAATCAGGGACAGCTGATGCTATAAAATTTTTGATTCCATCTATTTGTTTTTGTGTTAGAAAAACACCTGGTTTCAGTGACAGCATTGCAGATGCAGTCGTATCACTTTTCTTTTCTGTAAAAATTGTATCCTTGGGAATTGCAATCTTTACATTAGCTCTTAAAACACCGGTTAATGATTCTAAAGTTCTAGATAATTCACCTTCTAATGCTCTTAAATATTTAACTTTATTTTCAAAGTTTGTAGTACCTAAAGATGATTTTTCAAAAATTTCCCAACCAACATGTTTACTTGTTGCTGCTTCACTTGTAACTAATTTAATTTTTGCAATATTTATAAAATCTTTAGATGTTTTTAAAGTAAGGCTATTCCCTGTACCGCTAACTGCAAATATTATCCCTGATGCTTCAAGTTCGTCACTTGCCAACATAACTTGTGATTTAGTCAAATTTGAGGCAATTGTATAATTTAATTTTTTATCTTCTGCTTTAATACTTGAATAAACTAATAAGCCGACTAATAATATAAATAATAAAGAGAAACCTCCTATTATTACAGCTCTTTGTGCTGTATTTAAATTATTAATAAACTTTAAAAGTTGATCCATAAATTACATATCCTAATTAATTTTTTGCTGAAGATTCAATAACTGATCTAAATAACCTAGAATCTCTTTTTATTGAAGATTGAATAGCATCGAATAATATCTTGTTTTTAGACATTTCACCCATTTGAGTATCTAAATTAACATTATTGCCATCATTTTGTTGTTCCAAACCTTTTACCTCGACTAATTTAGGATTTGCATTAGATAAATTACTTCCTATTGAAGGCATATGTTTAGAACTTGTTACTTGCATTTTTAAAGTATTGTCTAATTTATTATTCAATTCATTTTCAAAAACTAAATCTTTAGTTTTGTATGCTGGAGTATTAATATTAGCAATATTACTTGAAATAACTTTCTGTTTTTCACCTCTAAAATTTAACTGCTCAAAAAGTTTATTACTTATGCTACTTGATTCCATTATTTAGTATTACTTCCAATTTTTTCTATTAATGAGGCATTTAAACTATCTATTGAACTAATAGCCTTTTGTGATTGTTCAAATCTTCTATGTGCATCAATTAGTTCAACCATTGAACTAACTGAATTTACATTTGATTTTTCAATAGCTCCATTAACTATTAAATTATCATTATTTTCGAAAATTTCTAGCTCATTTGGATTCTTTAACTTATAAGTATTGTCGCCGATTTTTTCTAAATTTGTATAAGGAGTTTTTGTTACTCCAATTTGTGATGCAAAATTATCTTCTACAACTATTGGCTCATTATCTGCATTTAATACATTATTTCCATTTCCATCTACCAAAAAACCATCTAAATTTTTAAAAGAGCCATCTCTTGTATAAACGATATCACCATTTGTGTTTTGTACTTTAAAAAATGTATCAGGATTATTTAATGCAAAATCTAATGCATTTCCAGTCATAGCAATTGGTCCCATTTCTGAACTTATAAATTTAGAATCAATTTTTGGAATATTATTTGTTACTATATTTATTTTTGTAGGTGCAATATTTTCTTCTTGCATTTTTTGTAAATAATAATTAAAAGTTGTTTCAGTAGTTCCTTCTTGTTTAAAACCATTTGTATTTATGTTTGCTAAGTTATTACTAATTTGATCTAATCTATTAAACTGATTTATCATTGATGCAGCAAGAGGATAAGTACCTTGATTCATAAAACTACTCCTTAATTATTATTGATTTGAAAATTCAGCAATTAATTTATCTAAATCTTCACCTATTAAATCATCTGTAGCATCACCATGGATGTGCCGTGCAACTACAACATCTTTGGTTGGAGTATTGTCTTCAAATAAATTATTTAAATATAGAGATAATTTTCTTATCACCGACATAACTCTTTCAATTTTTTGTCTATTAATATCATTAAATTGCATTAGTTCCATTGCTTGAAAAATTTCTGAATCTCCAGAATTTACTAAATTTTTTAAATCCTTTAATGAATTAGTCACTTTATTTACATTTGTTAAATGTTCATCAAACACTTTAATATTTGGAAATTTATTATTTAATGAAATAAGTAATTCTGATTGTGCTTTTATAAAAACTTCAAAATCTTTTATATAATTTCTAAACTCATTGTTATTATCAAGAGTTGAACTTAATACATCAAATATTTGAGAAACCTTCTCTTCTGAATCATTTGCAACTTGACTTAATTGATTAACAACTTTAGTATCTTTTTCAGCTGGTAATGGAAAAATTCCTTTATTTATTTTAGAAGAAGTCCAATCTTGAACTATTTCATCTTCACTTCTATTGTCTTTTTTCTCAACAATTTCATTATCATTTTTGATATCTTCAAATGCACTTAAATCAAAATGAATGTCTTCTTCATCTAAAATTGAGTCTTTCGTATTTACACTTTCTATTTCACTTAATAATTTCTCAATATCAGTATTACTAACACTAGCAATATTAGTTTTTAAATTATTTTTATCTTCTTTATCTTCACTTATTTCTTCTGTCTTGAATTTAATATCTTCTTTTAATTCTTCAGTTTGAGATAATAACTCTTCAATTTCTTGAGTATTAACTTTTGCACTTTCCATAATCTCTTCTGAATTACCATCATCTTCAATGTCAAGACCATTCATTAAAGCTTCAATTTCTTCTTGGCTCATACTCATGATAATACCTTATATTATTTTTTTAATACCCCATCAAGCTTCTCTTTTAAAACTTCAGCATTAAAAGGCTTAACTATATAATTATTAACACCGGCTTTTAGTGCAATAATAACTTCACCTTTTCCACCTTCGGTTGTAATCATGATTATAGGTGTTTTTTGATGCATACCCTCACTTCGAACTTTTTTAACAAGTTCCAAACCATTCATATTAGGCATATTCCAATCCGTCAATATAACATCATAACGACTTTCACTAAGTAGTTTCCAAGCTTTTACACCATCTTCAGCTTCATCAAAACTATCTTTCGTAAATCCTAATTGCATAACCACATTTCCAATGATTCTTCTCATCGTAGAGCTATCATCAACTATTAGAATTCTCATTAACTATCCCTTTATTTTATAAATATTTTCAATTATAATGCATTATATATAATTTGTTTTAAATTTATACTTAATGCATACAAAAAATAATTACTTAATTTTATCTGTATTTAATTATTCTTAAAATATAATAAATATATGTAATCTTAAAGGATATACCGTGATTAGAGGACTTTACACAGCAGCAACTGGTATGAACTCAATGCAACATCAAATTGATGTAACATCAAATAATATAGCCAATGTTAATACAACTGGATTCAAACAAGATAGAGCAGAATTTCAAGACTTAATGTATGAGTCATTAAATTACACAGCTGGAA
Source organism: Aliarcobacter sp. (assembly GCA_028690445.1). Lineage (GTDB taxonomy): Bacteria > Campylobacterota > Campylobacteria > Campylobacterales > Arcobacteraceae > Aliarcobacter. Next base: position 55,710 of record JAQVBE010000010.1, read on the forward strand.
AAACAACTCAAACAACTATAAATCCCACTGGAATAGATGTTGGATTAGGAGTTAGAGTTTCAGGAGTTCAAAAAAACTTTTCTGAAGGTGATTTAAAATTAACATCAAACACACTAGATTTAGCAATTAAAGGTAAAGGTTTTTTCCAAATTACTCTTCCTAGTGGAGAAACTACTTACTCAAGAAATGGTGCTTTTAAACTAAATGAAGAAGGTGCTATTGTGAATGGAAGTGGTTATGCGCTTACTCCTGAAATTGTTGTTCCTGATAATGTAACAAAACTTACAATTGGAACAGATGGAATTGTAACAGCAACAGACCCTCAAACAGGTGATATTGTTAATTTAGGACAGATAACGATTGCAGATTTTATAAATCCAGCTGGTCTTACGCCATTAGGAGATTCATTATTTATGAAAAGTGCTGCTTCTGGTGATGTGTTAGAAGGTAATCCAACAGAAGCACAATTTGGGGCAATTCAGCAAGGTATGATTGAATTATCTAATGTAAAATTGGTTAATGAAATGGTTGATTTGATTACAGCTCAACGTGCTTATGAAGCAAATTCAAAAGCAATTACAACAACAGATAGTATGCTTGATACTGTTAATAGACTAAAAAACTAAAGTAAATAAATAAAATTTATGAAATTAGAAGAATTAAAAAAACTTCGTGAAGAAAAGTTCTTAGCTCATAAGAAAAAGAAAAGAGAGTATTATTTAAATAAAAAAGAAGTTAAAAAAATTTATGATTACGATGAAGAGCTTAATAATCAAAATTTTGCATCTAAAATAAAAGAAATTATAAAAGCTCAAAAAAATTATTTAGATAATAGAAAAGATATAATAATATCAAAGTTAAATGATTATAAAAATAAGAAAAAAGAGTATTACGAGCTAAATAAAGAAAAAAGGCTTGAATACGATAAAGAATATAGGGAAAAGAAAAAAGAAGAACTTAAAGAGTATAGAAAAGAATATTATAAAAAATTAAAAGAAAATAAAAGTTTAAAAGAGTAAATAATGGCAGATGATTATAAACAACCAGATCCCAATGATATAAACTATACTACAAATACTTATGATAGTTCAAATGATAGTGAAGATAACTCAAATGAAGAGATTGAAGAGAATAAAGAACTTCTAGTAGAAGTAAAAGAAGAATTTATAAAACCTAAAAAAAACATTCTTCATAAAATATTATTCGGTATTGTTGCTTTCTTACTTTTACTTTTAATAATTGGAACTGTTCTATATTTTACTGGTTTTTTTGATCCTGAAGAAGTAAAAAAAGTTGAAGCTCCTGTTGTAGCACAAAATGTAGAAAAAGTTGAAGCTCCTGAAAATAATTATAAATTTGACATAAAAGATATTAACTCTAAAAAACTAAATGAACAATTAGCCTCTTTAACTAGTAAAAATTTAAATGATGAAAAGATAGAAGAATTAGAAAAAAATGAAAATGAAAAAAGATTAATAAATGAACAAAAAAGAAAAGAGGATGAGTTATTAAAAAAACAAGAAGATGAATTAACAAATCAAAGAACACAATTAGAACAAAAAAAATTAGAACTCGAAAGAGAAAAGATTCAACTTGAAACAATGAAACAACAATCTCTGCAGTTGAAAGAAGAATTACATCTTAATCAAAATAAAAGTACAGAAACAATGTCTAATCTAGATTCTGAAAAACAAAAAGTTATTGAAACAATAAATAGCATAACTCCAAAAAAAGCGTTAGAAGAAAAAGAGCTAGTAAATAATCAGGAAAACACTAAAAAAGATAATGGTTTCTTATTGTTTATAAATGTGGCAAAAATAAAAGATGTTTTATACAAAAAATATCTCGATAAAATTGTTACTGTAAGTCCAAATATAAAATTATGTAGAGATGATAAAAATAGAATAGAAATATATTATGGTCCATTTGATAATAATGAAGAAAGAAGTAAGTTATTAAATAAATTATTCGAAAATAAGTTTAATGAAGCATATGAATTAGAGTTTACGCAAGAAGAATTTGATAAAAGATGTAACTATTAATGTTAAGAGTTTTCTAAAATAATTAGTGAATCTTTTACTTGAATCTTTTTATCATTAATATTTACGTTTAAAACGTATTTATCAAACATATGAGGTATTAAAAACACTTTTGGATAACCTTTTTCAACAAGCTCATCAGAAGTTTGAATTTCAAGATAATCATTTAATGGATACCTTTGTATCTCTTTAACTTGACCTAATAACAGATCATTTTCAAATACACTACAAGAAATTAAATCAAACCAAAAAAATTCGTTCTTTTTTAATTTACAACTCTCTTTTGTTTGCTCAAATGTAGAATAAAGTTCTTGATTAGTTAGTTTTTTAGAAGTTTCGAGATCATCAAAATTTTCAAATTTTATTAGTTCTCGAGAAGTATTATATTCAACTACTTTTAGTTCTAATTTCTTATTAGTCTTAAAAACAGCACCTTTTTTAAACTGTTCAGGAAAATCTGTATCCATAAAAAGTCTTAAGTGACCTTGTAATCCAACAGCTTTTCCTAACTTAGCTACAAATATTTCATTACTATTCATAGACAACTATTTCACTACTACTTGTATTTTATAAGAAATACCATCTTTTGCTTTACAACCATTTGCCATAGTTTTTAAAGCATTAATCATATTTCCATTTTTACCAATAAGTTTACCAATATCAACACTATTTACACTAATAATAATTTCAGCAAAATTATCATCAATTAATTTTTTTGTAATACTAACATCCTCAGGTACACTTACAATTAGTTTTGCATAGTTTTCTATAAATCTAATTATCATATTATTTTCTGTATTAATTATTTAGAAGCTAGTTTTTTAACTTTTTCTGATGGTTTAGCACCAACACTTAGCCAATAGTTATATCTTTCTTCATCAATTTTTAATACTTTTGGCTCAACAACTGGGTTGAAATAACCAATTGATTCAATCCAACCTGAATCTCTTCTTTTTCTTGAGTCTGTTACAACGATTCTATAAAATGGTTTTTTGTTTCTTCCCATTCTTGTTAATCTAATTACTGTCATGTTTTCTTTCCTTTTTTAAATTATAGTATTGAATTCTGAACTCCAAAACAGAAGTTAAAAGTTCACAGCTCAACACTATTTATTTTTTTATCTAGGGATTTTGGGCATCCCATTTGGTCCCATTTGAGACAACATATTTTGTAAACCTTTCATTCCACCTTTGCTAGAAAGTTGTTTTGCCATTTTTGAAGCATTTTTAAATTGCTTTAAAATTTTATTTATTTGAACTTCAGAAAGTCCTGAACCAATAGAAATTCTCTTTTTTCTACTTGGATTCATCAAATCTGGATTTTCTCTTTCTTTTAAAGTCATAGAACCAATAAGCGCTTTTATTCTTTTTATCTCAGCTGAGTTTTCAAAATCCATATCTTTTAATGGTCCAGCAACTTGAGAAAGACCTGGAATCATTCCAATAATAGATTTCATAGAACCTAATTTACTCATCATTGAAAGTTGATCTAAAAAGTCATTAAAATTAAACTCACCTTTTTTAATCTTTTTACTAACTTCCTTCGCTTTTTTCTCATCAATAATTGCAGATGTTTTTTCAGCAAGCCCTTCCATATCTCCAAGACCTAATAATCTTGAAACAATTCTATCTGGAATAAATACTTCTAAATCTGGCATTTTTTCACCAGTTCCAATAAATCTTAAAGGAACTTCAACTTGATTAGCAATAGAAAGAGCAACTCCACCTTTTGTATCACCATCATATTTTGATAAAATTACACCATCAATTCCAATTTTTTCTTTAAAAGTAGTTGCTGTTTTCGTTGCATCATGTCCTGTTAGTGCATCTGCTACATAAAAAATTTCGTTTGGTTTTACTGCATCTTTTATATTTTTTAATTGAAGCATTAACTCTTCATCGATTGCAAGCCGTCCAGCTGTATCTATTAATAAAACATCATAATGTTCTTTTGTAGCTTTTTCTTTTGCTGCCAGTGCAATTTTAATTGGATCTTTTTCAACATCATCAAAATAAATATCCACTTCAATTTGAGCTGCAATTTGTTTTAATTGCTCAACTGCTGCAAGTCTTTGTAAGTCACAAGCTGCAACTAAAACTTTTTTCTTTCTAATTTTTAAATAGTTTGCTAATTTTCCAGCTGTAGTTGTTTTTCCAGAACCTTGTAGTCCTGTCATTAAAATTGTTGTAGGAGGTGTATTTGAAAAAACAAAACCTTGATTTCCAGGAACTGTTAAAAGATTTGTTAATTCGCTTTTCATTGCTCTTAAAAAAGAGTCTTGTCCAATACCTGCATTTTTTGTTTGTAATTCAATTGCTGCTATTAATTCTTTTGTAGTTTTATGATGCACATCTGCTTTTAATAAAGCTTTTTTTAGTTCTGCTGTTGCTTTTGTTAAAGCTGCAACATCATCTTGATGTCTTATTTTGTTAACTGCATTTCGAATTGAGCCGGTTATTGAATCAAACAAAGTAAATCTCCACAATTTTTAAATTGCAAGATTATACTTTAGAAATACTTTGATTTAGTTTAAGTAAAATCTACTTTAAGTACATTTTTATTTTTATTTTTATTAAAAATCCCTAAAAATAAGCATTTTTATATAATCAAACCTTAATTATGAATTAAAGTCATACACTCTAAATTCTTTTGGTTCAGGTGATTCAAAAGTATAATCAAAAATTTTAGTTACTTTTGAGTGAAGTAAAACTCTATTTATATTAGAAGCTGTTCTTCCATAAATTGCATCGCCAATAATTGGTAATCCAACAGAATTTAAATGAACTCTAATTTGATGAGTTCTTCCTGATTCAATAACTACTTTTACTTTTGATTTATTTCCCTCAACTAAAACAGGATAAACTGTACTTTTAGCTGGTTTTCCCCTTTTTACATCAATTTTTGATTTTGCCATTCCTCTATCTTTCGTAGTTAGAATGGGTTTATCAATCTCTATTTCCTCAACAACTTTTCCTTCAACAATAGCAACATACTCTTTGTAAACTTTATTTGCTTGAAACTCTTTAATTGCTTTTTTCTGAAAATCTTCATTTTTTGCAAACATCATAACACCACTTGTTTCTTTATCAAGTCTATTTAATAAAATTGCATTTTCATATTTTTTAGCAACATCATCAGCTGTTAAAAATGCTGGTTTATCCACTACTAAAATATCTTTATCTTCAAATATTACTTTTATCTTTCCAATTTCTTTTATGTTAAATTTAGTATCTGTTCTAATTTCACCTCGTGCAATTAAAACTTTTTGTTCACCAACTTTTACCACTCCTCTATCTATTAACTCTTTTGCTTTTGAGTTTGATATATTTTCTTGTTGTGCTAATACTTTGTATGCTTTATCATAAGTTACAGCCATTTGTTTATCTCCTTTATTATAGGTTCAATCGAACCTGCTTTTGTTAGAATTGGTTTTTCTAAATTTTTTATATTATTTAAATAATTACCTAATTCATCATTTTGAATTAAATAGTAATTTTTTATACAATCAAAAAGAGATTTCTGATTAAATATATTTTTACCACTTATTATCTTGCAATTAAAAAAAGCAGGTTCAACAGGATTATGTCCACCTATTTTCTCAAATGCACCACCAAGAATAACCACATCTGATATTGCATAAATATCATTTAATATTCCCATTTTATCAACTAAAATTATATCAGAATCAAAATCATCTTTTATAGAATATCTTTGATATGAAATATTTTTATCTTTTATAAATTCACGAATTAAAAAATCAACTTTATCAAATCTTTCTGGATGCCTTGGAACAATTATCAATTTTCCTTGCTCTTTTTTATAAGCATTTAAAATTAATTTTTCCTCATTTTCATGGGTACTAGCAGCCGTTATCATAACTTGTTTTGGTTTTTCTAACTTTATATTTACTTTTGGCAATTGTGCTAGTTTTATATTTCCAATAACTTCAACATTAAAAGCACCCAGTTCTTCAAGTCTATGTTTATCAATTTCGCTTTGTGCAAAAACTTTATCAATATTTTGAAATATTCTTTTATAAAAAAAAGAAAATCTTTTATACGATTTATAAGATTTATCTGAAATTCTTGCATTTATTAATAAAGTTTTTGCACCTTTTTTCTTTGCAAATAAAAAAAGTAAATACCAAAGTTCAGCTTCCATCACAACTAAAACTTTTTGTTTGTTTACCCAAAAAGGTAAAAATATTTCAAAAGGCAAATATCTAACATTTGAAGATATTTTTTTTGCTTCTTCAAATCCAGTATTTGTTATAACTGAAATATTTACATTTTCTAAATAATTATCAATCAAAGGTTTGATAGCTTTTGTTTCACCCATTGAACATGAATGAAACCAAACGCCATTTTCTTTAAATGGAGTATTATCTTTTAAAAAAAACTTTGCTGGAATTGCTTGTCTATACTTAGAGTTTCGTGACTTAAATATCAAATAAGGAATTGCTAGTATATAAATAAAACTTAGTAATAAGTAATAGAATATACTAAAAAGGCTCAAGATTAAGCCTCTTCTATTTCATCTTCTTTATAAAGGATTCTTCCACAATGTGGACAATTGACAATTTCTTCTGCTTTAATAACCTCAGCATAAGTTTTATCATTAATTTTCATATAACATCCATAACATGCTTGTTTTTTTACAGGTACAACAGCTGAGTCTTTTGCCCATCTTTTGATTTTTTCATAAAAAGTTAAAATTTTATTATCAAATTTTTCTAATAATTCACTTCTTTCTTGATATACAACATTTCTTTCTTTACTTATTTCTTCAATTGTAGAATCAACTGCAACTTGGATTTCTTTAATATCTTCTTCTTCAACAGCTAATTTTTCTTGCAACTCTTTTAAAGTCACTTCTTTATTTTTAGTAAGATTATCTAATCTATCAATCTCTTCATTAGCAAATGAAATTTGCTCTTTTGCAATTTCTTCTTCTAATTGTAGAGCTTTTAGCTCTTTTTCGTTATTAACATCTTTATTTTTTTTAGCGATGTTTTCTAACTTAGTTTTTAATTCTGCTAAGTGAATATTATTTTTTGTTCTTTTTGATTTTACATCATCTATTTCTAAATAAATAGAATTAATTGATGCTTTGATTGATGCTGCTGTTTCAACAAATGTTGCTAATTTAGCTTTTTCATTTTCAATCTTAGGTTCAAACATACTAATTGCTGTATCAAATTTTGATAATTTGATTAAATCCTCTAAATACTTATTCAACCGTTTCTCCTTCTATAAAAAACTCAAATGGATTTTTTGAAGCTGTTATTATAGCTTTTAATTTATTTTTTTTCAAATATTCTGAAACAAGTCCCTCTACCAGGGTGTTGAAGTATCTTTCACTCTCATAGTGTCTTATATCAATAAGTGATAAACCTCGTGCTTTTGCTTCCATTGCATCATGATACTTTATATCACCTGTTAAAAAACAATCAGCTTTAATTTCATCAATTAAAGACATTCCAGAACCTGTAATAATTGCTATTTTTTTAATAAAATCATTACATCTAACGGCACTTGTAGTTTTTAAATTTAACTTTGAAGATACATATTTTACTAACTCATCAAAGCTCATATTTACATCACAATAAGAAATAAACTCTTTTGAATTTTCTATTTTAAATCCAAGAATTTCTTCTGTAACATATTTATTTAAATGAGTTTTATCAATATTTGTGTGCATTGAGATTAATGAAATATCTTTTTTGATTAATTCTTTTAATAATTTTGTACTATAAGTGTCAAAATTTACTCTTTTTAAACCTGAAAAAATCAAAGGATGATGAGTTATTATCAAAGAATTTTTTTTCACTTTTGATAATAACTCTTCATCCAAATCGATACTAATATAAATATTGTTTATTTCATCTTCAAAAGAACCAACAAGAAGTCCAGCATTATCCCATTTTTCTTGAAGTTCAAATGGTGATATTTCATTTAAAACATCATAAATTTCTTGAAGTTTCAAATTTTTCTCTTAAAGAAACAATTCAGGATGTTTTATTTTTAACTCTTCCAAGGCTTTTAAAGAAGCAGGACTTCCAATTCTTGCTAATCTTTGTGGTTCTTGTTCTTTATATAAAACGGCACAACCTTGAGCCAATTCTCGCACTTTTAAAATATAATTTTGTCTCTCTGTTACAGAAATTGCTTTTCTTGCATCTAAAGTATTAAAAGCATGACTTGCAATCATACATTGATCATACGCAGGAAGGGGAAGAGCTGCTTCTAAACAAGATTTACACTCAGCAAAAGCATCATCAAAATGTTTAAATAACATCTCAGTGTTTGCTACTTCAAAATTATATGTAGAGAATTCATATTCGCTTTCTTTATGAACATCTCCATAAGTTGTTTTACCAAAATTATTTTCATTCCATACAATATCATAAACAGAATCTACACCTTGTAAATACATAGCAAGTCTTTCTGTTCCATAAGTAATTTCAACAGCCACAGGATCACAAGCTAATCCACCTACTTGTTGAAAATATGTAAATTGAGTAACTTCCATTCCATCTAACCACACTTCCCAACCAAGTCCCCAAGCTCCAAGAGTCGGTGATTCCCAGTTATCTTCAACAAATCTAATATCATGTCTTGAAATATCTAATCCTAAAAATTCTAAAGATTGTAAATATAAATCTTGAATATTATCTGGACTTGGTTTTATTAATACTTGAAATTGATAATAGGCACCCAATCTATTTGGATTTTCTCCATATCTTCCATCTGTTGGTCTTCTACTTGGTGCAACATAAGCTGTACTCCAAGGAGTTGAATCTAAACTTCTTAAAAGTGTAGCTGGATGAAAAGTTCCAGCACCAGCTGGAATATCATAAGGTTGAACAATATTACAACCTTGTTTTGCCCAAAATTCTTGTAATTTTAATAGAATTTGTGAAAATGTAACCATTTATTTAATTCCTAACTCTTTATTTATTTTATCTTTATCAAAACCACAAATCCATACATTTCCTATTAAAACAACAGGAGCTCCTGTACATTTGTGCTTTTGACAATCTTTTAATGCTTCTTTATTTTTTGATAAATCTATGAGATTATATTTTATCTTTTTAGTTTTTAAGTAAGTACTAGCTTCTTTGCACCATTTACAATTTGGTAAAGTAAATAGTGCAACTGGTTTCACTATAAAATTACTTCTATTTCTTTTGAATCTGTTTCAACAGCTTTTGCTTTAACAATTCTATCTTCTTTTAATTTTATTGATAATTCTTTATCTGTAATTGCTAAAATTTGCATTGCTAAATAAGCAGCATTAATTGCTCCTGATTTTCCTAGTGCAACAGTAGCAACTGGCATTCCAGCAGGCATTTGAACAGTTGAAAGCATAGCATCCATACCATCCATTGCTCCACCTTTCATTGGAACTCCAATAATTGGTTTAGTTGTAGTTGCAGCTAATGCACCAGCTAAATGTGCTGCCATTCCAGCAGCAGCAATAAATACAACAGCACCCTTTTCTTCAGCTTCTTTTACATAATCTTTAGTTCTTTCTGGACTTCTGTGAGCAGAAGAGATAATCATTTCATATTTTACATTAAACTTTTCAAACGTATCAGAACAATTTTTCATAATTTCATAGTCAGATTTACTACCCATAATGATAGATACAAAATTCATTATTAACCCTTTTTATATTTTTTTAAGTCCAGATTATATCAAAAAGTATCTAATAGTTTTATAATCCTATCTACTTTTAATTTATTCCAAGATTCAAATTTATTTATAATTAAACTATCATTTTCATAAATAAATTTTGACAAATTCTTAGATTTATCTTTTATTAAAATTGCTTTTGTATATTTAAAATATTTAATTTTTTTTAAATAATTCTCATCAGTAAAAATAGTAATCGTAGGTATTATAAAAGCATCACTTATATGATATGTTGAAGTATCTACTGTAATAATTTTATCCATAGATGAAATAATATACATAAAATCATTTAAATTTTTTGACTCTTTTGTTAAGTCAATAAATCTATCATCTTTAATTTTTAAATCTATTAAGAGTGTTGAGACTATCATATAATCATCCGCTTTTAATAAAAGCTCTTTTAATATATCAACTGCAATGGTTTGGGGAATTGATTTATTTATATTTGCAGAATATGGGTGAAATAATAGTAATTTACCTTTTAATTTTGCTTCATTAATTTTATCTCTTAAAATATCTTGAACTTCGTAACCTGAAAGATTTAATTGATTATATTTTTGGTTATCTGCAATTTTTTCATAATCAATTCCAAATCTAAAAAGCCAAGCATCTACATAGTTTAAAAAATCTAATCCTAAAAAATTTATTGACAAACTATTATCAATAAAATAATCATATTCACATAATTTTTTTACAGTTATGCTTAATGGCAAAACATTATTTATATACTCTTGAGTCTGATATATTTGTTTTTCTCTTGTATAATAACTATTATTTGAAGCATTTAGATAAACATCAAATTTAAGATTCTTATAAAAAAAATTTAATCTTTCATGCAATAATCTCAAAGCTGTACATGACGATACTATTTGACTTATACTAACACCAACACCACCAATAATTGCTATAGTAATTTCATCTTTTTTTATATCTTTTAATTGTTTATAAATATCTACTTTTTTTATATTTTGACAAGTAATATTACTAGAATTTTCTTTATTATTATATTCATCTATATTTGTAATTCCTAATTCAATAGGAAAATTTGCTAAAGTTCTTACTTTCTCTTCATTAAAAACTTTAGCAAAATACTTGTCTTTGTCTACTTTACTAAATATTTCTCTTAAATCTTTAAAATCATCATAGGTACTAATATATAAAGTTTCATTTTCTAAATTCGATGGTTCTTTAAATTTAAAATAATTAACCATTGTTCCATCAGTAGTTTTTATATTTATATTTTGCGTAACTCTAAAAAATATCATTAATTTTATCTATTGTTATTCAACAATAGTTCCATCAATATTTTCAACTCTAAACATTGTTAGATAAGGAAGAGTTCCTGGAAGTTTAATTTTATTAATATTTCCACTATGAACTGATTCTAACTCTTTATTTGTTTCAGTTAATATTTTTTTGAAATTAATATAATAAATTCCGTCTTTTTTGAATATTTTTCCAATTTCATTTTCACACTCAACTAACTTTTCACCCATTGGAGTAAAAATTTCAATATCTTCATTTGGATAAACTTTATATTTACATAAGAAGTGTTCTTCATCCTCAGTTACAAGTCCTGTTACTTCGTAAGAACCTTTACTTAAAGCATAATCATGGTTTTGTGAATCAGTTTTTTCAAATGGTCTATGAATTAAATAAGCATCAGTGAAACCTCTATTTTTTGTTGTATAAAGTTCTTTTTGATATTTATCAGCTTCAAATTTACCAGCATAATAATCATCAATAGCTTCTCTATAAGCTTTTGCAGTTACTGCTGCATAATATGGTGATTTAGTTCTTCCTTCAATTTTAAGAGAATCAACAGCAGCAGAATCTAATATCTCTTTTATATGTGAAGCTAAGTTCATATCTTTTGAATTAAAAATATAAGTTCCAACACCTGGTTCTTCTTCTAATCTAAATAAAGTACTATGGTCTTCATTTGCTGCATATAATGTATATTCAAATCTACAGTCATTTGCACAACTTCCTCTATTTGGAACTCTTCCCATTTGAACAGCGGATACTAAACAACGTCCTGAATATGCAAAACACATTGAACCATGAACGAAAATCTCAATTTCCATGTCAGGTAAATGTTTTTTGATTTCAACAACATCTTTTAATGAAATTTCTCTTGCGACTACAATTCTTTTTACTCCCATATCCCAAAAAACTTGTGCATCAAGGTAATTTAAAACATTCGCTTGAGTTGAAAGATGAATATCAATTTGAGGTGCAATCTCACGACATAATTTTACAACTCCAGGAGCTGCCACAATAAAACCATCAGGTTCAAGTGCTGCCATAGTTGCAATATGTTTTTTTAATAACTCAATTTGAGAGTTGAAAGGAAATCCATTTATTGTGGCATATACTTTTTTACCCCTTGCATGAGCATAATCAATTCCTTCTTTAAATGTCTCAAATGTAAACTCTTTTCCAGCTCTAATTCTTAAACTAAAGTGACTTACTCCTGCATATACAGCATCAGCGCCATATTTAATAGCTATTTTTAATTTTTCTAAATTTCCAGCAGGTGATAATAACTCTACTTTTTTATTATTCATATAATTCCTTTAAACACTTTATATTATTATTTTCTTTTTTGATTGGCATTATATCTATTTTTAAATAAATATAAAAGAGGATAGTTTTACTCTTCTTTTAGGTAGTTTTTATTTTAGGAAAGCTTAAAAGCTTTCCCATTCTTCATCTTCTTTTTTTATTTGTGAGATTATTTGTTTATTTGCTGAAGTAGAAGTGCTTTCATGCTTATGTTGAACAAAACTTTTTGAAGTTTCAGTTTTTACTGTTGATTGAATTTTAATTGAAGCATCTACTTCAGAAGTACTCTTTTTAACAACATTATCTTTTTTTATTTGATCTAAATATTTAAACACATTTATGGTTGAACTATCTAATGTTTGTGATAAAGTATTTAAAACATCTTTATTTGACAAATTTTTACAATCTTCATTTATATAATCTTGAACACTATTGTGAACTAAATCATGGTTAGATTTTAATAATTTCCAATTTTCTGTTTTTGTAAACGATTTCCCTAAATTTTCTTCTTCAACTAACCACTTCCCTAAATCACATTCGGTTGGTTTACTAACAGTCCATACAACTTTTGTTTTACCAACTTTCTCAAAGTTTACTAATTTAAATCTTATATGGTCATTTTTTAACTTAGAAATTTTGAATACTAAATCAATATCTTCTATTTCTTCTTTTGATACTTCTTTAAATTTTGCTCTATCTGCAATTTTTAGTAAATTCTCTGATAATACCATAACTTCATTTGCTAATTCACTTATAATTGTTGCTGAATTCGCATTAACTTGAGTAGCCTGATCAAGTTTATTAATAGTATCATTTATTTGAATAATTCCTTTTTCTTCTTCTCTACTTCCTTGTGAAACATCTTCAATTAAACTTATTGTTTCATTGATTTTAGAGTTTAAAGTTGCATATCCACCAATCATTTCATTAGCAATTGATTTTCCTTCATTTGCTTTTGATGTTGCAATTTGAACAATATTTTTAATCTCTTTTGCAGCATCAGCACTTCTATTTGCAAGATTTCTTACTTCTGCTGCAACTACTGCAAATCCTTTTCCAGCCTCTCCAGCAGTTGCCGCTTCTACAGCTGCATTTAATGAAAGAATATTTGTTTGAAATGCTATTTGGTCAATTACTGTAATCGCATCATTTATTGATCTAACTTGATTATCTATATCATCCATAGCTCTTGTAGTTTTAGAAGCTAATATTTCACCCTCTTTTGAAGAGACTTGAAGTTGTGTTGCTAAAGATGACATTTGATGTACTTTTTGTACACTTGATTTTACAATTGAAGTTATTTCTTCAACTGCTGCTGCCGTTTCTTCTAAAGATGCTGCTTGTTCATTTGCTGATGCAGATAGTTTATTTGCAGCATTTGACAATACATTTGTATCATCATTTAATTTTCTACCACTTGTAATAATCATTGATAAAAATTCTGAAACTGTAACGCCAATTAACTGGGTACTTGCAGCTAATGAAGATATAATTCCATTAACTTTTGATGTTTCTATTTTTGAATTAGTAACATTGAAATTAGAATTTCCATATTCAATTAAAACATTATTTAAATTTACTAAATTTTCATTAGTTCTATCAATCATTGAATTAATAGAGTCTCTTAATTTTTTAATTTGAGGATTTGAAGATGTTTTTTCAATTTTGTATACATAAAATCCATTAATTACTTTTTCAATAACTTCATCAACATTTTCAATTACTTTTGAATCTTCATCATATCCAACTCTTAATTTATGTATATAACCATTGAAACTATCAACTAACTTACCAATTTCATCATTTGATTTCTTTTCGATTCTATCAGCTTGATTTGTTCCCTCGCTTATATCTATAATCGCATTATTTAAGTTTTCTAAAGGTCTGATAATTGCTTGTTTTATAAAATAATTATAAACTAAATAAACAATAATTATTGCAATTAATGAGAAAATTAAAATGCTAATTATAATTTTTGAAATTTCTTCATTAATGTTTTTTTCCATTAAAGCAACTTCATTTTCTATATCATCAACATAAGCACCCGTTCCAATTATCCAATCCCATGGTTCAAATTTTTGAACATAAGAGAATTTTTCTTTTGGATCATTTTTCTTTTCTGGTTTATCCCACCAATATTTAACTAAACCACCAGCTTTATTTTCATTTGAAATTTTTGCCATTTCAACAAATAGTTTTTTACCTTTAGCATCTACATTTGCAGATAAATCTTTACCATCTAAATGTTTACTAACAGGATGCATAATCATTTTTGGACTTGAATCATTTATCCAAAAATAGTCATTATTTGCATATCTCATTTCACTAATTGTTTTTAAAGCTTCTGCTTGCATTTTTGAAGTTACATCATCAACATATTCACCTGTTCCAATAACCCAATTATATGGTTTAAACAGTTTTACAAATGATACTTTTAGTTGTGGTGCTTCAAATCCTGGTTTTGGCCAAACATAATCAACAAAACCTTCACCATTATTTTTTGCTACAGTAGAAAATTCTTTAAATATTTGTTTTCCACCTTTGTCTTTATAATCAACTAAGTTTTTCCCATTTAATTCAGGCTTAATAGGATGAATAACCATAACTGCTTCTGTATCATTTATCCAAAAATATCCTGTACTTCCATATCTTGTTGAATCAACAATAGATTTTAATCTATTTTTTAATGCCTCTTCTGATAAAGAACCTTTTGATTTCTCATATTCAGCTTCTAAAATAGAAAAAAGAAAATTTGTTTGATTTTTTAATTGGTCTTGAACTTCAACTTTTATTTTATCAATTGAAGTCCTATTGTGATACGCTTCAACTGTTTTAACGGCTAAAGATACATAGTTTTTAAGCTCTAGCTCTTTTTTTGCATAAGCTTCATTCTTGAAATTTTCAATATTTTTAGCCGAAAAACTTTTAATTGAATAAATAGAATCAACAGCAATTGCAACTGATACAATTATAATTGTAATCAAAGAAAGAAGTAAAATCTTAGCTTTAATAGATATCTCTTTGAACATAATAATCCGCTCCTAAACTTTATAGATTCTTATATAATATCCTTTGTAAGATTAATTTGTCAAGGATTTACGATTTTAAAAGATTCTTTGCAAAATCTAAAGCTTCAGGAGTTACTTTCTCTCCACTTATCATTCTTCCAATTTCATTAATTCTTTCTTTATTATTTAATTCTTTTACTAAAGATTTTCCATTTATTTTATCTACTAAAAAGTGCTGATCTGCACTCGAAGTTAATTGTGGCTGATGTGAAATTGCAAATATTTGATAAGAATTACTTAATTTTTTTAAGACTTTTGAAATCGCATCACTCTCTTTTCCGCTTAAATTAGCATCAATTTCATCTAAAAAAAGGATCCCATTATCAACAATATCAAATTCACTCATAGATGTTAAAAGTGCAAGTCTTAGTCTATTGTATTCCCCCGAACTAATAGTGTTTAAACCCACACCATTTAATTCAAAATTTACTTCATCAAAACCAGAGAAATCAAGAACTTTTTCTTTTATTCTTATTTTTGCATTACTTAAATATAAAAACTTTAAATATTCATTTATTTTTTTTTCTAAAATTAATGAACTCTCTTTTCTATAAGTAGAAATTTCTTTTGCCAAAAGTGATAATTTTGTATTTAATTCCTCAAATTCTTTTTCTAATTTTTCTTTTTGGAAAAAAATATTTTCATAAGATGATAATTCAATTCTTTTCTGTTCTTTATATTTTAAACACTCTTCAATAGAACCAAATCTTTTTTGTAATGCTGATAATTTCTCTATTCTATCAAGAACATTTTCTATATTTATATCATCTAGTTCATGTAATGAGTCATTAAATCTTTCAAAAATATTATTTAATTCATTCATGGTTTCATCAAAAAAACTCGAATCAATTTCCATTAATTCTAATGCTGCTGTAACATTTTGATTAAATTCCATAATTCCAGATGCTTTTTTAATTGCAACTTCAACTTTTTCTTTTTTTGCTAATCTTTTTTTAATCAAATTTAGCTCTTCATATTCATTAATAGTTGGGTTTATTTGCTCGATTTTATCTATTTCAAATCTTGCAAATTCCTTTAAATCTTCTAATTTAGTCTCATCATCTAATATTTTTTGCAACTCTTTTTTTGTATGTAATAATTTTTTATAAGAAATATTATAATCTTCTTTTATTTTTCTAAACTCTTTCTTTTTCTGTAAAGTTAATTTATCTAAAAAATCCAAAAGTTTAAAACTATCAAATTCTGACGTGTCTTTTAAATTTAAATGTTTTATCAACTTCATTGAAAAATCATTAAGATTCTTTTTTGACACAGATTGATTATTTAAAAAATATCTTACTTTATCTTTTTTTATACTTTTAATAATTATATCATCATCAAAAGACAAATCATAAACCACATCATTAATATTTGAATTATTTAACAACACTTCACCCATGTTTGCTTTTACATCGGTTAGTGCAAATAATGATAATATTGCTTGCATTAATATTGATTTCCCAGCACCACTTGGACCTGTAAAAATATTTAACCCATTTTTAAATTCTAAATCTACTTCTTCAAAAGATAAACAATCTTTTAAGTATACTCTTGATATCAATGTTAATTACCCCATCTTAGTTTTTCATTTAATACTTCAAAATAATTTCTTTGAATTCTATGTATCATTTTTGCTTTTTTATTTGCAATTTTTATTTTTATTGATTGATTTTGTTCCACTTCGTAAATATCTTGACCATCAACAATAACAACAGCTCCTTGATTGTCAATAATTTTAAACTCTATTTCAAAATCAGCTGGCATTACAAGAGGTCTTTGAGTTAAAGAATGAGGAGCAACAGGAGTTACAATAAAAGCTTCTGTTAAAGGATAAACTATTGGTCCACCAACTGATAAATTATAGGCGGTTGAACCTGTAGGAGTTGAGATTATCACTCCATCGCCATAATATGAATTAAAATGCTTTCCATCTATCTTTCCATCTATTTTAATCATAGATGAAATTGATTTTCTCGAAATCACAATATCATTAAAAGCAACAAATTTATTTAAATTTACACTTCCTTCAACCATCATTCTATTATCTATTTTATAAATATTATTCTTTAAATCTTCAATAAATTTTGGTAATTGATCCATTGAAATATCTGTTAAAAATCCTAATGTTCCTAAATTTATTCCTAAAACTGCTTTATCAAATTTAAAAGATTTTCTAACAACTGAAAGCAAAGTTCCATCACCACCAACTGAAATTAAAAAATCTACTTTTTGACATAATTCTTCTAATGAATATCCTTGCAAAGAAATCATGTTTGCTGAATTATCTTCTAAGAAAATATTAATATTAGCTTTTTCAAAAAGAGTCTTAATTTCTAAATATATCTCTTTTAATTCAGGACTTGAAGGCTTTAAAATAATTCCTGCACTTTTAATATTCATTAATAATTCAATATTATTTTCTATTCTCAAAATTATTCCAATTTTTTTAAATTTATATAAATCATTCTAGCCAATTATCTTAATAACTTAAATAAAATTAAATAAAAAAAGGGATATGCAAAAGCATATCCCTTTAAAAAATAATAATTAAAAATTATCCATTTCTTTTTTTAATAATTTCATCAGAAACATTTTTTGGAACTTCTGAATAGTTATCAAAAATCATTGAATATGTCGCTCTACCTTGAGACATAGATCTTAAATCTGTAGAGTAACCGAACATTTCAGATAATGGAATTAATGCAACAACTAGTTTAACACCAGCTCTGTCATCCATAGACTGAATTTGTCCTCTTCTTTTATTACAATCGCCAATACAATCACCCATATAATCTTCAGGTGTTTCAATTTCAACTCTCATAATTGGTTCTAAGATTACAGCTTGAGCAGCAGCAGATCTACAACCTTGTTTGAATCCCATTGAAGCAGCTAATTTAAATGCCATCTCAGAAGAATCCACGTCATGGTAAGAACCATCATAAAGTGTTACTTCAATATTAACCATTGGATAACCAGCTAATATACCACCTTGCATTGCTTCAAAACAACCTTTTTCAACAGCAGGAATATATTCTTTTGGAACTGTTCCACCTTTGATTTCATTGTTAAATTTGAAGTTTTCTTCGCTTCCAACTAATGGTTTAATGTCTAAATATACGTGACCGTATTGACCTTTACCACCTGATTGTTTTGCGTATTTGTACTCTTGTTTAACAGCGTTTTTAATTGTTTCTCTATAAGCAACTTGAGGAGCACCAACTTCAGCTTCAACTTTGAATTCTCTTTTCATTCTATCTACAAGAATTTCAAGGTGTAATTCACCCATTCCTGAAATAATAGTTTGTCCAGTTTCTTCATCAGTGTTAACTCTGAATGATGGATCTTCTTCTGCTAATTTTCCTAATGCAATACCCATTTTTTCTTGGTCAGCTTTAGTTTTTGGCTCAACTGCAACAGAGATAACTGGTTCAGGGAATTCCATTCTTTCTAAGATAACAGGATCTTTTTCAGATGCAAGAGTATCTCCAGTAATTGTACATTTTAATCCAACAACAGCACCGATTTCTCCAGCATAAAGCTCTTTAATCTCTTCTCTATTGTTAGCATGCATTTTAAGTAATCTTCCGATTCTCTCTTTTTTCATTTTTGTAGAGTTCATTACATAAGTTCCAGATTCTAAAACTCCTCTATAAACTCTTGCAAACGTTAATTGTCCAACGAAAGGGTCAGTCATAATTTTAAATGCTAATGCTGCAACTTCACCATCATCTGTTGAAGGAACGATAACAGCTTCACCATCTTGAGTTTCACCTTTGATATCTTCAACTTCAGTTGGAGCTGGTAAATACATAGCAACAGCATCTAATAAAGTTTGAACACCTTTATTTTTGAATGCAGTTCCACAAGTCATTGGAGTAATAGTCATATTTAAACAACCAGCTTTAATTCCAGTTGTAATTTCTTCTTCAGTTAACTCTACACCTTCAAGGTATTTTTCCATTAACTCTTCGATTGATTCAGCAGCTGATTCAATCATTTTTTCTCTATATTCTTGTGCAATTTCCATCATATCAGCTGGAATTTCTTCAATATGATAATTAGAACCCATTACTGCATCTTCATCCCAAACGATAGCTTTCATTTGAACTAAATCCACAATACCTTTAAAATTCTCTTCAGAACCTATTGGTAATTGAATTGGAATTGCATTTGATTTTAATCTTTCATTCACTTGTTTTAAAACATTATAAAAATCTGCACCAGTTCTATCCATTTTATTAACGAATATCATTCTTGGTACTCTATATTTATTAGCTTGTCTCCAAACAGTTTCAGATTGTGGTTGAACCCCACCTACTGAACAAAATACTGCAACAGCTCCGTCAAGAACCCTCATAGATCTTTCAACTTCAATAGTAAAGTCAACGTGACCCGGAGTGTCAATAATGTTAATCATTAAATCTTCATTAGTTTTTGGGTGTTTCCAATGACAAGTTGTAGCAGCAGAAGTAATTGTAATACCTCTTTCTTGCTCTTGTTCCATCCAGTCCATTGTTGCAGCACCTTCGTGAACCTCACCAATTTTATGTGAAACACCTGTATAGAATAAAATTCTTTCAGTAGTAGTTGTTTTTCCAGCATCAATATGAGCCGCAATACCAATATTTCTAACTCTGTTAAGTGGTGTTTTTCTAGCCATTTATAATTCCTACCATCTGTAGTGTGCAAATGCTTTATTAGCTTCTGCCATTCTATGCATATCTTCTTTCTTCTTGAAAGATGAACCTCTTTCATTAGCAGCTTCGAATAACTCATTAGCTAATCTTTCTACCATAGTTCTTTCATTTCTTTTTCTAGCATATTCTACTAACCATCTTAATGCTAAAGTTTGTCTTCTTACAGGTCTTACTTCAACAGGAACTTGGTATGTAGCTCCACCAACTCTTCTAGATCTTACTTCTAAAAGTGGTTTAACATTTTCAATTGCTTTTTCAAATAATTCAATACCAGAAGCTTCACCTCTAGCATCTAAGTTTGCAATTGCACCATACATAATTTTTTCAGCAGTAGATTTTTTACCATCTTGCATTACTGTATTAACAAATTTTGTGATCACTTTACTATTGTAGATAGGATCAGCCATTATTTCTCTAACTGGAGCTTTTCTTCTTCTCATTTTCTATCCTTCTACTTTTTCTTAGCTTTAGCTTTTTTAGTACCATATTTAGATCTTGCAACAGTTCTGTTTGCAACACCAGCAGTATCTAAAGCACCTCTTACGATGTGGTATTTAACCCCAGGTAAATCTTTAACTCTTCCCCCTCTTACTAAAACAATAGAGTGTTCTTGTAAGTTGTGACCTTCTCCACCGATATATGAAATAACTTCAAAACCTGTAGTTAATCTAACTTTTGCAACTTTTCTTAAAGCCGAGTTAGGTTTTTTTGGTGTAGTTGTATATACTCTTGTACATACTCCTCTTCTTTGTGGGCATTCTTTTAATGCTGGCGATTTAGATTTTTTGATAACCTTTTTTCGCTCATTTCTTACAAGCTGATTGATTGTAGGCATTTCTTTCCTTTATATAAATTGGTTTGAGTAATTATAGCCTTACCCATGCTTCTCGTGCAAATCAACATTTAGTTGAAACGATACTCCCATTCTAGGAAACTTAAATGATTTTAGTTTTCTAAAAAAGTACGGGATTATACTTAATTTACTCTTAATTATTCTTTATACTAATTTTGGCTTTAAGTTAACAATAAAAAATTCCTACTAAAATTCCAAATATGTATAAAATTCAATATAAAGTTTCTTCAAATGACAAAACAACTATTTCCACTAGCATTAGGTGGTCTTGCAATTGGGACAACTGAATTTATAATAATGGGATTACTTCCCGATGTTTCAAATTCTTTAAATGTTTCTATTCCAATTGCTGGACATTTAATTTCTGCTTATGCATTGGGAGTTGTAATAGGAGCTCCCATTTTAGTTGCACTTAGCGCTAGATTTCCTCCTAAATATATTTTGATTTCATTAATGATTTTATTTACAATATTTAATGCCTTTTCGATAATTGCACCTGATTATAATACCCTTTTGATGTCAAGATTTTTTGCAGGACTTCCCCATGGTGCTTTTTTTGGAGTAGGAACTGTTGTTGCTGCAAAATTAGCAAAAAAAGGAAAAGAAGCTCAAGCAATAGCATCAATGTTTACAGGATTAACCATTGCAATTCTAGCCATGGTTCCCTTTGTTACTTTTTTAGGACATCATCTTCATTGGCGATATGCATTTGGTGTAGTTTCATTATTAGGATTATCAACTATTTTATTTTTATATCTTTGGTTACCACACTTAAAACCATTAAGAAGTGTTACATTAAAAGAAGAATTAGAATTTTTCAAAACTATAAAATCATGGCACATATTAACTATTGTTGCAGTAGGGTTTGGTGGATTATTCGCTTGGTTTAGTTATATTGCTCCACTTTTAATTAATGTATCAGGTTTTGATATAGCTGATATATCTTATTTAATGATTGTTGCAGGTGCGGGAATGGTTGTTGGAAATATTTCAGGTGGATACTTGGCTGATAAAAAAGATCCAGTAATTGCGTCTATTATTTTATTATCATTAATGGTATTTTCACTTATTTTAGTATTTTTCTTTTCAGACAATAAAATTATCTCAAGTATACTTACATTTATTTGTGGTGCATTAGCAATGTCTATTGGATCTCCAATAAATATGGTTATGCTAAGAAGCGCTAAACACTCTGAAATGTTAGGAGCAGCTTTTATTCAAGCAGCTTTTAATGTAGCAAATGCTTTGGGGGCTTTTTTTGGTGGGATTCCATTATTATTTGGATTAGCTTTTAATTATCCATCACTAATAGGTGCAGGAATGGCCCTTCTTGGAATGATTTTATGTTTAGTCTTTTATAAAAAATATGAAAGATAGACTATTTTATATCTTTCATATTTAATTTATAAAATCTCTTGAACCCTACCAACTTGTCCATCTTGGAGTCTTACTTTGATTCCATGTGGGTGAATTGGTGAATTTGTAAGAATGTCTTTTACAATACCTGAAGTTAATTTTCCACTTCTTTGGTCTTCTTTTAAAACAATGTTTACTTTTAAACCTTGTTTTATATTAAATCTTTTTTTTCCATCCATTAATTTTCTTCACTTCCATAATTTAAAACATCTTTAGCAAAATCAATATGATAAAAAAATACCATTTTATAAAATAAATCTACTTTTGTTTTTTTAGCAATACTTATATCTAAAATAGAAAATGAAAAAGTTCTTGGCTCTTCAACTTTTTTTGGTGTTATAGTTATTATAAGAGGTTTTAATGTCCTCATCATATTCATAGTTTCTTTATACTCTTTTGGTGAAAGACCATTTAGCATATCACCATCTTTTTCCTCTTTTCTCATTGCTGAAAATAGAAGGTTTGTACTCTCTTTGAAAATTTGTTTATTCCAATTTAATTTTCCTTTTGAAAAATGAAATACACAACTTTTATTTAATAAGGCATGAGGTTTTTCCGTTTTTATATCTTCTATCATTTGAAGAAAAAAATTAACTCCACCTAAATTTTCTGCAAGGTCTATTGCTTTTGTATGTAATTGTTTTTTTTGTTCTTCATCTAATTGATTAAAATTCATAATTCTCCGATTAATTTACTTTTTGCAATTATATCTAAATAATTTAGACTACTTATATTATTTATAAACACCTGCACCAATTAATTGATCTTTTCCAATACCAATTACAAAAGAAGTTTTCAAAGTCTGTTCTCCATTTGTTGGATGTTCCCATATATAATCAACCCAACCTGAACCCTCAGCTTTTACTTTTTCAATACAATTTTTAAATAATTGATTTCCTACTTTGTCTTTATATCTATATAAATTTTTGCCTTTTAATGGTTTTCTTGGATGAGCTGTAATTATTCCATCAAAATCATTTGCCCAAATATATAAATCATCTTTTACAAATTCACTTTCTGGTTTGTTAAACTCTTCGATACAAGCTTCTACTCCAACTTTTTTACAAAATTCAACACCTTTTTCAACTAATGCTTTAGCTTGCGCTTGAGTACTTTCTGCATTTAAAAAAGTTATACTTAACGATAAGACAACCACAAACTTAAGTAAATTAGTCATTATTTTTTCCCTTATTTTATTAATAACATAAAAACAAGATATGCACCTAAAAGACTTATTGGTGCAAAAATATAGTTAAATAAACCTACTTGAGATAACCAATAACCAAAAAAGTTTAAAATTAATACAAAAATTAAAATTTTTAAAATCATATTTAAATATGGCTGAATTTTCTCAAAACTAATAAATTCAGTTTTAACAAGAACTGCAAATAGAAAAAAACCATTTATAAAAAAGGAAAATAGTGATGTATAAAAATTATATCCAATAGATAAATTATAAATTTGCAACAAAAATATACTTAATACAATTAATAAAGAACCATATTTAGATATAAAATCTATATCTAAATATTTTTTTAAACAACATTTTGAAGCAGGCAAAAGTAAATCTAACTTCTTTTTTTTCATCTTTTTAACTCTTCAAAAATCGACTGAATTCCAGGTTCACTTTCACTGCTTTTTGTACTTTTTACTTCAAATTCAACTTTTCTATTACTATTTGTTTTATCACCAGTTTGTTTTTGGTAAGGATTTGTTTTTTTAGAACCATATCCACTTGAAAACAATCTATCTTTTGGTACTTTATATCTTATTAATTCTCTTAATACATTATTAGCTCTAGCAGTAGAAAGCTCTAATGCATCTTGATATTTTGAATTTTTAATAATCTCTTGATCTTCTGCAAAGCCTTTAATATTAACTTCTGTATCAGCTGGCATCATAGATATAATTTTTGCAATTCTACTTAAAAATAAAGAACCATATTCTCCAGTAATTTCAGATTTTCCTGATTCAAATAATAAATTTGCAGGAAGAGTCATTAATACTCCATCACTAACCTCAGCTAAATTACCATCTTTTGTATTTTTATTTTCTAATTGGCTTAATTCTTCCATTGCCTTATCAAAGTTAGAATCTTTCCCTTGCTCATTTTTTTGAATTTCTTTATCTGTTTCTTTATCTGTTGTAGCTGCTTGTTCATCTTCTTGGGGTTCTGCTAGAGTTTGAGAAAGAGTATTAAAACTATAAATTTTTACAAATTCTTCTTTTAATGCTTTTTGTTTTTCAATATTAACAGAAGCTAATGCGTATAAAGCGATAAATAAAGCAAGTAGTAAACTAAGAAAGTCAGCAAAGGGAACAGCCCATTTTTCACCTGCAGGACATTCACATTTAGGACATTTTTTAGCCATTTCTTAACCTTTTGTAGGCATTGCAGTTATCATATTTGTTAGCTGAATTTTTAATTCACCAGGAGTATCTCCTCTTGATATACCTTTTACACCTTCTAAAATAAGTTGTTTTTCTTTTATTAAAAGATGCGCTTTAGCCTTCATTTTATTTCCCCAAGGTCCTAAAAACATATAAGCTCCTGCAATTCCTGTAACTGTTGCAGTAAATGCTCCAGCAATACCAGCTGCCATTTCAGCAGGATTATCAAGTTTTTGTAAAGCAAGGATTAATCCCAAAACTGCTCCGATTAGTCCCATAACAGGACAAGTTTCACCAGCTAATAACCAATAATGAGAAGCACCATGATAATAATGTTCTGTTTCTTCAATAATAGGTTCTAAAAATTTTTCTATTTGTTCTTCTTTTGACCCATCAACAACCATACCTAGTGCTTCTTTAAAAAATGCATCTTCTATTAATTGAACATCTTTTTCAAGTGCTAAAACACCATTCTTTTTTACCATAATTGCATAATCTACTATTTGGTCTATTCTTTCTTCAAAATTTATTGGTGTTTTTTTAAATACCATTTTTAATTCTTTGAAAGCAGCAGAAAGGGCATGAGATTCAGTAGCAGTTGCTGCAGAAAACATTGCAGTGGGAATAACAATAATCAATGATGTGATATGAATTACATGAGCTGGATTCCCACCCTCCATTAAATCCCCTGTTGCAATAGATATTAATCCACCAATCATACCAATTATTACTGTTAAATCCATTTTTTATCCTAAAGTGTAAAGATTAAATTGCTGCATTGTAATAGAACTTAACTTTCTATTCCTTTAATTAAGCTTAGCTAATCATAAATAGGATGATTGGTTATTTTTTGAACAGAATTATTTTCTTCTTCGCAAAATTAAATATTATAATTTTTTGTATAAATACTATTCAAAGGAGAATAAATGAAAAAATGGTTTTTAACTTCACTTCTTAGTACTTTTGCATTAGCAGAAGAAACAATACCAGTGCTTAACTCAGGAGATACTGCTTGGATGATGATTTCAACAGCATTAGTTATGTTAATGACACCTATTGGGCTAGCTTTGTTTTATGCTGGTATGACTAGAGCTAAAAATGTTTTAAATACTTACACAATGGTATTTGGAGCATTTACAATTGCATTTATTGCATGGATTATTGCAGGTTTTTCTATTGCATTTGGAACAATAGATGGTTCAATGAACCAATTTATAGGAGGTTTTGCCCATGTTATGTTAGAAGGTATTAGCTGGAAAGAACTTGCAAGTGTTGAATTAGGGCAACTTTATCCTAAATTTATCTTTATAGCTTTTCAAGGTACTTTTGCTGCAATTACAATAGCTATAGTATCTGGTGCAGTTATTGAAAGAATGAAATTTTCTACTTGGATGATTTTTGCTGGAGTTTGGACTATCGTCGTTTATGCCCCTATTGCTCACATGGTTTGGGGTGGAGGATACCTTTTCAACGAAGGTGCACTTGATTTTGCGGGAGGAACTGTTGTACATATGAATGGTGGTTTAGCTGGTCTTGTTCTTGCCGTTCTAGTAGGTAAAAGAGCGGGTTATTCAAAAGTTGCGATGAAACCTGTTAGTATTATATTAACTGCAGTTGGTGCTGGTCTTTTATGGTTTGGTTGGTATGGATTTAATGCAGGTTCTGCATTTGGTGCAAATGCAATAGCAGGTGTTGCATTTCTTACTACAACAATAGCAGCATCAGTTGCAACAATTACATGGTTAGCAATAGAATCATTAATATTTAAAAAACCAACTCTTTTAGGTGCTGCATCAGGAGCTATTGCTGGTTTAGTTGCTATTACTCCAGCTGCTGGTTTTGTAAGTGTGGGAGGAGCTTTTATTATTGGAATAATTGGAGCAACAATTGCTTTCTTTGGAGTTTCTACACTTAAGAAAAAACTTGGATATGATGATAGTTTAGATGCATTTGGTATACACTTCCTTGCTGGTTTATGGGGTGCAATTGCAACTGGTATTTTTGCTTTAAATGATAAAGAACTTTTATGGACTGGACCATTAAAAAATGCAGAGGATAGATTAGGACAAGTTTTTGTTCAATTTGAATCAGCTTTAATTGTTGGTGTTTATACACTAATTGGAACAGTTGTTGTTTATTATATTGCATCAGCCCTTACAGGTGGCGCTAGAGTAAATGAAGAGAACGAGAGCCAAGGTTTAGATGAATCAGTACACGGTGAGCGTGGTTTTAATCTATAAAAAATTTGATAAGGAGAAAAAATGAAAAAGATAGAGGTAATAATAAAACCATTTAAATTAGAAGATGTAAAAGATGCATTGGTAGAAGTTGGAATTACAGGTATGAGCGTATATGATGTAAAAGGTTATGGAAGACAACAAGGGCATAGTGAGCTTTATAGAGGGGCTGAATATGTAGTGGATTTTTTACCAAAAATCAAAATAGATATAGTAGTAAAAGACGAAATGGTAGAATCAGTAATAAATGCGATAGTAAACTCAGCAAAAACCGGAAAAATCGGAGATGGGAAAATATTTGTTTCATCTTTAGATGAAGTAGTAAGAATTAGAACTGAAGAAAGAGGTAGCGAAGCCGTTTAATTATTCACAAAGTAAAAGGACTTATCCTTTTACTTTTTTTAAATTTTATTATTTTATTCCTCCAAAAAATTCTTCAAAAAATCATATTTATATTCTTGACATTCTTTATTAAAAGTTATATCATTTCATAAATGACTGACGGTCATTCATTATTTTAAATAAGGTATTTTATGGCAAAAATCATAGATAAAGATGAAAAACGATGTGATATAGCGCTGGCTTCCATTACTCTTTTTTGTGAAAAAGGTATTCAACAAACCAGTATTGACCAAATAGCAAAAAGTGCTGGTGTCGCAAAAGGAACTATATATCTTTATTTTAAAAATAAAGAAGAGATAGTTTTTACTATTTGGGATATTTTAACTCAACAACATGAAGAAGTTTTTTATAAACGAATTAATCCAAATATGAGCGCAAAAGAAAAAATCTTAGAATATTACAATTTTAGTGAATGTCAAGAAGGTTTTGATAAAGAACAAACACTTATTCTTTTTCAACACTTTGTAAGTTCAATGCTTATTGACAAAACTTCACTTTACACAGCTTATTTTGAGAGTTTTTTCCAAAAAGATTATGACTTCATTACTAGTTGTTTTTATGAAGGTATAGAAAAAGGTGAATTTGTTATTGATGATGTTGATATGCTAGCAAATACCATTATTATGCTTTTAAAAGGTGCATTAATAAAAGCGAAAGCTTCTAATATGGGTTTTGATGAAGCTCAACAAATTCTAACTAAACATATAATTTATTTATTAGATCAATGTACAAGGAAAATATAATGAAAAAATTTCTATTTTTATCTCTTTTCCCTCTTTTTGCATTTGCTGGAAATTTAAATGAACTATTAAATCTCGCAGAACAAAACAAACAAGTTGAAGCATCAAGATATAGTTTAGAAGCTTCAAAAGAGAAAGAGTACGCAACAAAAAGCAGTTATTTACCAAATCTAACTTTAGGAGCTAATCAAACTTTTAATCAAGAAAAAAATATGTTCACTCCTGAAAAAAGTACAACCGGCTCTGCCACACTCTCTTTTACTGTTTATGATGGTGGAAAAAGAGAAGCATCTTTTGAACAACAACAAGCACTTGTAAAATCTGCAACTTTTGCTTTGGCTTCTGTTCAAAATAATATTTCTTTGGATGTAATTTATTATTATTACAACTATTTAAGTACTTTAGCAAACAAAGAATCTACTTTAAAAAAGCTGGAACAACTTGAAGCGGAGCGTTATCGTTTAGAAAAATTTTTATCAGTAGGTTCTATCACTGCTGATGAATTACAAAAAATCGTATCTTCAATTGAACAAACAAAAGTTGATTTATTGACATTAGATAACACACTAAACAATATTTCTAATACTTTAGAATATTTAACAGGACAAGAAGTACTCATAGAAAAAGGTTCTACTTTAGTTTTTAAAGATACAAAAAATGAAGAAACAAAGCGTTTTGATATTTTAGCACTTGAACAAAGTACTCAAAGTAGTAAAGCTGAAGCAAAAATAGCAAAAGCACCAAACAGACCTACAATATTAATTCAAGATACATATTCTCAGTATGACTTTGATTATCCAGTTGCTACAAATAATTTGGATCATCAAAATAGTATTCAACTTTCATTAGAGTGGAAAATTTTTGATTTTGGTTCTACATCTGCTAATGCACAAGCTGCTTATTTGAACTATTTATCTAAAAATAGTGAATTAGAATATGAAAAATATAAAGCAAAAGCTAGTTTTAAAAATGCTCAAAATAGCTATAAAACTTCAATAGCAAAAATAGAAGCTGCAAAAGTAAAACTTCAAGCTTCTGAAATGACTTATGAATTAATCAAAAAGAAATTCCAACAAGGAATTGTGGACAATGTTAGTTATCTTGATGCTTTAAGTGATAAGTTTAACTCAAATTCTCAACTTCAAACAGCCCTAAATGAAGTTGAATACCAAAAAGCTGTATTACTTTATGAAATGGGCGAAAATATTAAAGGAGCTATCCAATGAAAAAAATTCTTATACTTACACTATTTATATTTCAAGCCTTATTTGCAGAAGAAATTTATGCAACATTTGATGTAGTTAGTGAAAAAAAATCAGAACTTGGTCTTTCTGTATCAGGTATTATTTCAACATTAAATGTAAATGTTGGAGATAAAGTTAAAAAAGGTGATTTACTTCTTTCTTTAAATAATTCTCAAGAAAAAGTTGAATATGAAACAGCCCGAAAAAATGCAGAACACTCGGCAAAAATCTACGAAAGATATGCGAAAATATCAGATGTTATAGATAAAGAAAAAATGGAAAACTATCTTTATGATAGAGATATTACTCAATTAAATGCTCAAAATAAAGAAATAGTTTTAAGAAAAACAGAATTAAGAGCACCTTATGATTTAGTTGTTAGTAAAAAAAATATAGATTTAGGTTCAATTGTATTAGCTTCTCAAACAAAACTTATTGATGTTATTGCTTTAGATGATGTAAAACTTGTTTTAAAATTTGATGAAAAGTATTGGCAAAAACTCAAAGTCGGTCAACTTTTTACTTATAAAGTTGATGGTAGTGATAAAATTTATGAAGGTAAAATCTCAAAAATTTATCCAACAATTTTAAATGAAACTAGAGAAATGCAAGCAGAAGTTAAAACAAAAGATCTTATGCCAGGCCTTTTTGGTAATGGCACAATTAAAGCAGAGTAAAATATGTATAAATTAGCTATTAATCGCCCAATCACAACTTTGATGGGTGTTTTGACATTTATTGTTTTTGGATTGATGTCATACAACACTATGCCTATTAATCTTTTTCCAAATGTTGATTTTCCTGTTGTTACAGTACAAACAACATATAAAGGTGCTGATCCCTCTACAGTTGAAACAAAAGTTACAGATAAAATTGAAGAAGCTGTTTCAGGAGTTGATGGAATTGATAAACTTATGTCAACAAGTTATGAAGGTTTTAGTGTTGTAACAGTTCAATTTAAACTTACAAAAGATTTAGATGAAGCAACAAATGATGTAAGAGATAAAATAGGTGCAATAAATTTACCTTCTGAAGTTGAAAAACCAGTGGTAAAAAAATTAGGAGGTACTGGTGCAGTTATTTCTCTTTTTATTGCTTCTGATGGAAATGACACAACAGCATTAATGAGACTTGCAGACGAAAAACTCAAACCTCAATTACAAAGAATTAAAGGAGTTGGTGAGGTTAATATTTTGGGATACCAAGATAGAGAAATTCGTATTTTTATAGATCCTTTTTTACTTAATAAATATAATCTTACTTCAGCTGATGTAAGTAGTATTATTCAAAAACAAAATATAAAACAAGGTGTTGGAAAACTTGTCAATCAAAACCAAGAAATAATTATCAAAGCACAAGGTGATGCCCAAAACATTGAAGAAGTTGGTGAATTATTGGTAAAACCAGGTGTTAGATTAAAAGATATTGCAACAATTCAAGATGGATTAAGTGATGCAAAAAGTTTTTCTTCTTTTAATAAACAACAAGGTGTAACTTTAGAAGTAAAAAAAATTGCAGGTGAAAATGTTTTAAGTATTATTGAAGGAGTTAAAAAAGTACTTCCAAAACTTCAAATACTTGCAGGTGATAAAACAGAAATAAAAATATTACAAGATCAATCTGAAAAAATTATGGTAAATATCAATAATGTACGATTTGACCTTATTTTTGGTGCATTTTTAGCTGTTCTTATTGTTTTTCTTTTTTTACGAAATGTAACTGCAACTATTGTATCAGCCTTAGCAATTCCAACTTCTGTTATTGGAACTTTTGCAATTATTGATGTCTTAGGATATGACTTAAATCGTTTAACACTTATTGGACTTACCCTTGCAATTGGGATTTTTATTGATGATGCAATTGTTGTTATTGAAAATATAACAAAAAAAATGGAAGAAGGGATGGAACCATTTAAGGCTTCTTTTGAAGGTGTAAAAGAAGTTGCATTTTCTATTCTAGCAATCTCTTCTGTTTTATTGGCAGTTTTCATACCTGTTGCATTTATGGATGGAATTGTTGGAATGTTTTTTAACTCATTTGCAATGACAGTTGCATCTGGTATTGTGATTTCATATCTTGTGGCAATTATGTTTATTCCAAGTATTGCTGCACGAGTTTTAACTGCAAAAGAAAATCGTTTTTATCATGCAACAGAACCAATTTTAAAAGCAATTGATAAAGCTTATGTTTGGATACTTAAACCTTTAATAAAATATAAAACTTTAACTATTATCTTTACAATTGCTCTTTTAGTTGCATCAACAACTTTAAAAGTTGGTATGTCATTTTTACCAATGCAAGATAATGCAGAGTTTCAAATTACTATTAAAGCACCTGTTGGAATTAATTTAGAGACTATGAAAAATATTATTACACCATTAGATGATATGCTAAAAGAAGATAAAAATATTTTATATTCTATTGCATCAGTTGGTTATAACTCAGCACAAGAATTACATAAAGGAAGAATTTATGTAAAACTAAAAGCATTGGGAGAAAGAAAACAAACACAAGAAACAATTATCCAATATTATAGAGATAAACTCTCTTCAATTAAAGATATGACTATCTCAGTAGAAAAAGTAGATGATTTTAATACAGGAAGTACAACAGCTCCCGTTCAAGTAGTAATCACAGGGGATAAACTTGAAGAACTTGATATTGCATCTACTAAATTAATGACGATACTCAAAGAAACTCCTGGTATTGTGGATGTAGATAGAGATTTTGAAAATGGAAAACCTGAAATTAAGATTGGTATCTTAAGAGAAAATGCCCAAAGAGTTGGAGTTAGTGTTGAACAAATTGCTTCAATTTTAGGAACAGCATATTCAAGTGATACTGCAGTTTCATATTATGAAGATAACGGAAGACAATTTGATATTACAGTTCGTTTAAAAGATAATTTTAGAAGTTCATTAGATGACTTAAAAAAATTACAAGTTCGAAATTCAAATGGACAATTTATTGCTCTTAAGGGATTACTTGAAATAAAAGAGAGTTTTGGAAATGCTTCAATAAATAGATTTGATAGAGAAAGAAAAGTACTTGTAACTGCAAATATTTTCAATACTTCTCTTGATAAAATTGTTGAAGTTATCAACTCAAAAATGGGTGAGATTTTGCCTAAAGGATACAATTATAGATTTACAGGTGATGTTGAAAATATGCAAGATACAAGTAAAGCTTTTGGAGCAGCTGTTCTTTTAGCTGTTATTTTGATTTATCTTATTTTAGCTGCATTATATGAATCAATAATTCAACCTTTTATTATTATGATTTCAATGCCATTATCTTTTACAGGTGTTATGGTTGCTTTATATTTAACTGGGAATTCTTTTAGTTTATTTGTAATGATTGGGATTATATTACTTCTTGGAATGGTTGGGAAAAATGCAATTTTAGTTGTAGATTTTGCAAATCGAGCAATAAAAGATGGAAAAAGTATTGATGATGCGCTTTTAGAAGCAGGAGAAAAACGACTAAGACCTATTTTAATGACAACATTTGCCATGATAGGAGCTATGATTCCTTTAGCTTTTGGAAGTGGAGCTGGACATGAAAGTAATGCCCCAATGGCTTTAGCAATTATTGGAGGACTTATTAGTTCAACGATTCTTACTTTATTGGTTGTTCCTGCTATTTATAAATTTATGTATCCACTTGATGCATGGTTAAGAAAATGGTATGAAAAAGGCAAAATTCAACATTAGTCTTTTTTAAATAAAGGAGTATTAAATTACTCCTTTATTTTATATTTATAATAACCTAATCTTTTACTTAAAGAATAAAAAATATCCTTGTTATATTAGTAAAATAATAAAATTTTATATTATAATAAAAGAAAAAAGAAGATAAATGAAATCCTTATTTAAATTAACAATTATATTAACTCTATTTCTAAATAACTTTTTATTTGCAAACCAACCAAACGAATTAAAAAAAGTAACTTTACAACTTGAGTGGAAACATCAATTTGAATTTGCTGGTTTTTATGCTGCTATTGAACAAGGTTATTATAAAGATGTTGGTCTTGATGTTGAAATAAGAGAATTTCAAGAAGACATTAATATTATTCAAGAAGTTTTAAGTGGAAATGCAACTTTTGGAATATCTTCTTCTGCTTTAATTTTAGAAAAACTAAATAAAAAACCTGTTGTTTTAATTGCTTCATATTTTAAGCAAAATGCCTTAGCACTTGTAACTAAACCAAATATAAAAACTCCTGCTGATTTAAAGAACAAAAAAGTTATGGCTGTTGATTGGGAGATGGGACATACAAGTTTAGGAGTAATATTAAAAGATGCTGGAATTACTTCAAATGATTATACTTTAGTAAACCATGATTTTAAGGTTGACAAGTTTGTAAATGGAGAAGTTGATGCTATGAGTGTATTTACAACTTCACAACCTTATGAGCTTGATAAATTAGGAGTAAAGTACAATATTTTAAATCCAGCTAATTTTGGAATTTATTCTTATGATGTTGAGCTTTTTACAAGTGAAGATGTAATAAATTCTGATATGCAAAAGGTTAAAAACTTTGTTGAAGCTACAAATAAAGGTTGGGAGTATGCTTTTAAGAACAAAGAAGAGATAGTTGATTTAATTTACAATAAATATTCAAAAAGAAAAACAAAAGAGTCTTTATTATTTGAAGCTAATCAAACAGAAAAGATATTTAAAACAAATGTATTTAAAATAGGAGCAATTGCTCCTGAGTTAATTAAACTAAATGCAGATATGTATACAAATTTAGGTTTAGTTAATAAAGATTATAACATTAGTGAGATATTAAATAATTACTATTTTGATATAAATAATAAAATACAAAATATATTAACACTTGAAGAAAAAAACTACATAAAAAATTCTATTATAAAAGTACACAATGAATTAAACTGGCCACCAATTAATTATAATAAAGACACTAAACCAATGGGTTATTCAATAGATTACATGAACTTATTAGCTTCAAAAGTTGGATTAACTATTGAGTATATTTCAGGACCTAATTGGAATGATTTTTTAGAGATGATAAAAGAGAATAAACTCGATGTAATGCTAAATATTGGGAAAACCGAAGATAGAGAAAAATATCTAAATTTCACAACACCTTATGCAAAAACATTTGATACTGTATTTACAAAAAAAGATATAAACAACTTAAAAAGCCTAGATGATTTTAATGGAAAAAATTTAGCTGTAATAAAAGGTTTTTATGAAGAAGAACTTCTAAAAAAACATTATCCACATATAAATTTAGTTTTAGTTGAAGACTCAATGGCAGGATTAAAAAAGTTAGCTTATGGAGAAGTTGATGGTTTTATAGATAACTTTGCAGTTGCCAATTATTTTATGGAGAATGGTTTAATTACAAATTTAAAAGCTGCTTTTGAAATAAAAGATAATAAATTTAATCTTAATATGCATTTAGCAACAAACAAAAATAATAAAATATTACAAGAAATTTTAGAAAAAGCAAAAAAAGAGATAACTTTAGATGAAGAGTTTGAATTAAAAAGAAAATGGATAAATACAAATAATGTAGAATTAAAATCTACAATACCTCTTAGTATAGAAGAAGAAAATTATTTATCTACAAAAAAAACAATAACGATGTGTGTAGATCCTGACTGGGAACCATTTGAAGTATTGGATAAAGATGGTAAACATGTAGGAATTGCAGCTGATATTATAAGATTAATTTCAGAAAAACTAGGAGTTGAAATAAAAGTAATCCCAACAAAAACATGGGAAGAAAGTATAGAGTTTTCCAAAGAAAAAAGATGCGATTTAATGAGTTTTTTAAATGAAACTCCCCAAAGAAAGGAGTGGCTTACTTTTACTGAGCCTATTTTTAAAGACCCAAATGTAATTATAGGCAGACTGGATAGCCCTATTATAAAAGATTTATCAAAAATCAAAGCTTCTATTGCTATACCAAGAGGAACAGCAATGTATGAAAGATTTCAAAAAGATTTTCCAAAACTTATTATAATCCCAGTAAATTCAGAAGATGAAGCTTTCAAACTTGTAGAAGAAAAGAAAGCAGATTTGACGGTTCGATCTATGATAATTTCAGCATTTAATATAAAAGAAAAAGGTTTCTTTAATCTCAAAATCCTAAATCAACCAGAAAATTATGAAAATCATTTAAGAATTGGTGTCATAAAAAATGAACCTATTTTAAAAGATATTTTAAACAAAGCCATTGTTACCTTAACAAAAGAAGATATACAAAATATTGTTAATAAATGGATAGCAATTAAATATGAAAAAGTTGAAGATTATACTTATTTATGGATATCAATAACTTTTATAATCATACTATTGATATTCTTTTTATATAGGCAATACTTACTAAAACACAACAATAATTTTCTTCAAAATGAAGTTTTAAAAAGAACTCAACAATTAGAAACGTCAAATCAAATTTTAAAAGAAAAGAAAAATGAACTAAATAAACTAAATTCATCTCTTGAAGAAAAAGTAAAAGATGAAGTTGAAAAAAATAAAATCTTTCAAGAAAAACTCTTTAAAGCTGATAAATTAGCTTCAATGGGGGAAATGATAAGTAATATTGCCCATCAATGGAGACAACCTTTATCTATAATTTCTACAATTGCTACAGGAATAAAAATACAAAAAGAGTTTGGAACATTAAAAGATGAAGAATTAGTCCAAAATATGGATTTAATTAATAAAAATGCTCAATATTTATCAGAAACAATAAATGATTTTAGAAATTTTATAAAAGGTAATAGAAAAATAAAAAATTATGACTTATCTACTACAATAAATAACTTTATACATATTATTGAATCTACAATAAAAACAGATAATATAAATATAATTCTTAATTTAGAAAAAGATATAAAAATAGATGGCTATCCAAATGAATTAATTCAATGTTTAATAAATATTTTTAATAACTCAAAAGATGCTTTTAAAGAAATTAAACAAGAAAATCCCCTAATATTTATCTCAACAAGTTTGAAAAATAATAATCTAACTATACGGATAAAAGATAATGCAGGAGGAATTTCTCAAAATATAATTTCAAAAATTTATGACCCATATTTTACAACAAAACATAAATCACAAGGTACAGGATTAGGGCTGCATATGACTTATAAACTAATTGACGAGGGAATGCATGGAAAAATTGAAGCACAAAATGTAGAATTTGAATATGAAAATAAGATTTATAAAGGTGCTGAGTTTATAATAACCTTTTAGATAAATATAACATATAAAGTTAAATAAAAAAAGCTTCTAGCTAAAAGAACAGAATGTTCAAATAGCTAAAAGCTTGTATTTGGTTGAGGAAATAGGATTTTTGAACTTATGACCTTCGGGTTATAAGCCAGACTAGCTGCCTAGCTATTCTATTCCGCGATTTGCATATATAGTCAAATAATTAACAGTATCAAGTATTAATTAGATTAAATAATAAGTAAGTTTTGTGGATGGGGTACTAGGATTCGAACCTAGGAATAACGGCACCAAAAGCCGTTGCCTTACCGCTTGGCGATACCCCAAAAAAAAATGGAGCTGGTGAAGAGAGTCGAACTCCCGACCTGCTGATTACAAATCAGCTGCTCTACCAACTGAGCTACACCAGCATCCATATTTCATTTAAGAAATGGTGTCAAGAGAGGGACTCGAATTTTAATTCAGAAACCCTATATTTAGCACCTTACTTCAAACTAGTACCGTAATTAGTACCGCAAAGAATTTTACTTTAAAATTAAAACTATTTTAAAGAGGTGGAATTATAATAAAAGTATTATTAAAAAAAACTTAATATTATTAACATAATTAAAAAATCTAGTTATCCAAACAACTAATCTTTTCAATTAAATTTAAATCCTTATAAAATGGACTTCTCCAGTTGTACTCAGTTAGCTAAATATAAATACTTTTTTTTAACTAATACTTTATCTACTAAAAATTATGAAAATGTGAATACTGGTAAGAAGTTTTTCAAAAGGATAATCAATGCAAAAAGAGATATTAAGAAACTGTGAAATCATCACAAAAATGAATCAAGAGACTCAAAATCAAATGATTAGAACTTATACAAAGTTAGATATAAGTGTAAAAGTTGATGTTTTCAAAGAACAAAAAGTAATCTTTCACAAATTAAAGAATATTCATTTTATCACTGATAATTCGATTTTAACTTATGCATCTTTTATTTTAGCTATTGAAGTTGTAATTAAAAATACTAATCAAGTAAATCTTAAAGCAATCAAATTAAGAACAAAAAATGCAAAAAAACAAAATCAAAAAAGAGAAAAACTTCTAAGTTATTGGTCAGTAATTAAGACTCTAAAAAATGAGCAAAACTACAGTTTTAGAGAAATATCTGATTATTTACTTAAGTATCATAGGTTTGAGGTGTCTTATTCTTTGGTTTATCAAACTTGGAATGAGATTGAAATAATTAATTCTATTGAGGAAAATTAAAATGAATGATATTGTAAAACCTTGCAGAGCTTCTAGAAATTCGCTTGGATATTTTATTCCTGGTCCTATTAATATTGAAAAAAAATCTCTAAACGATGACTTAGACATTAATTTGCTTCGTATATTTGAAGTAGATCCTGTTGAAAAAAAAAGGTATATTAGAAGTTTTGGAATTTTAATTAACAAAACATTATTTGCGATGAATGTAAAAGAGACAGAAACATTTATTGCTGAATTATCACTATTTGAAAGAGGAGATAAAAACAACAGTTATTTTAACATCGTTTCAAAAGATTCTGTAATAAGTTTAAAGTTAATCTCAGAAAATATTAATATTTATATCACAAAATCACAAGCAAAATCTATGATTGAATATTTCAATAAATTAAATAAAAATTATAATTTGAGTTATGCATATGAACATGAAGTTGAATTAACTATAGATGGATATAATTACTTTTTATCTTATGATCCGAACTCTATGAAAAAATATTCTGATGAAGAAGAGATGAAAAGATTTAAAGAGTTTTGTTAATAAGACTGTTTATTTCTTGTTTATTTTACAATTTTTCAACATATCTAATTATTATTCAAAAAGTCCATTTTATTGGGCTTTTTGAAACTTAACCTAAAAAAATAGAAACTGTAAAAAACAGTTAAGTCTATCTCATTTTTTACCGCAATAATCATAAACAAAACTCTATGTTAAACTTCCTCATATTTTTATTTTATTCAAAACAAAAATTATAGTTGGAGCTCAGTTTTACTTACGAGTATTACTTCCCATCTCAACCAAAAGAGCATGAAATATTTTTTATTACTTTGATTAAAAAAATATTTTGATTAGTAAAAATCAAAGAAGTTTGACAAGCTTTGAATTGTAAGAGTAAGTGAATACATATTATAAATTTTTACTTCTAACAAGTTCACTCGAAATGTTAGCGATTTAAATGCAAAAATCGAAAAATAAATGCAGAATGACTTAACAATTTTTGCCTATGATAGAGGCTGAAACTATCAAATTAGAATTTAATTTTTATATATTAAACCTGGAGCATTCTTGAGAGGAAGTGTATATTATCAAAGTTCTCAATTAGTAAAACAAATCTTTGAATCTGGTGCAAAAAAGGAAGATAGAACAAATCCAAATCATGAACATTATCAAATGGTTGCAAGTTTTAAAACTATGGAATCTTATAGAAACATTTGGAACAATTTTTTTAACTATTTAAAAGAACATTGGAACATAAAAGATTTTGAAAAAATTGAATCTGAACATATACAAGCATATATGGAATACAAAGTAGAATATTATCCTTCAAAACAATATTTAGAAAAAATAAGTGCATCTCTTGGTAAACTAGAAATTGCTCTAAAACTTTTTTCTAAAAATATTAGTAAACATGAAAAAGATTATGATTTTTCAATTAGACAAACTATTTTAGATAATGCTAGAGATTTAAAATTAGTTGCTAATAATTATCATAATAGAGCTTATTCAAATCCAGAACTTTTAATTTCAAATCTTAAAAATCATCTTCATAAAATTGCTGCAAAAATTCAATATGAAGGTGGAGCTAGAATAGAAGGTGTTGCTTTTATAAAATCAGAACAATTACTTGGATTTAAACTTGATACTATCACTAATGTTAAAAAAGGAATAATCTTTACAAAAGAAAAAGGTGGCAAAGTTGGAGAAGTTTTAGTAAATACTGATACTTATGTAGAACTAGAAAATTATATAAGTGAATTTGATAAATTTAAAATCAATAGACAAGCTTACTATAATGATTTAAAACAAGCTACTTTTCTTTCAAATGAAACACCAGAAGCAAGCCATGGTCTTAGATGGAACTTTGCAAAAAGAAGAATGTTTGAATATGGAAAAGCTGGATATTCATATGAAGAGTGTTTACAACAAGTAAGTTATGAAATGAAGCACAATCGTGCTTCTATTACTCAACATTATTTAGCTTAAATTTAATTCTTATAATTATTGACATACTTTCTATATTAATATATAATTATTCATATATTATCTATATTAGATATTAAAAGGAGTAAAACATGACTGTATTAATGATTATTGGAGTTTTTCTTTTTATGGGATTAATCTATTTTTTTATTAGAAAAATAAATTCATTTAGTTTTAGAAAATACAAATATGGTTTCTTTTCAAATGAGCTATTCTTTTTATATTGCATTATTTATGTTCTTTTATTTTTTGGATATGATTTATATGTGGATGCTGTAAAAGAAAAAGGTGATATATTAAATGGAATTTTAATATTTGCATTTGGAGTAATATTATTAGCAATTAGATTAGTTTTAAATATAAAAATAGCTAAGTTCTTTTTGGGAGTATTATTTACAATAATACAATTTTTTATATTTATACCAATAGCTTTAGGTGGATTAGTTATCTTAATGATTATATTATTGATTGCAAGTCAGATTAAGCCTGTTTTTAATGTTAATTCGAAATAAAAGAGATAGTTAATATTTAACTATTTCATTTATATCAACATTTAGATATTTTGCAATTCTTACTACATGCAATAAATTAAAATGTTTTCCATTTTTATTATTTTCACATTCACAATAAAAACTAACAGAATTAAAACCAATATTTGCAGAAAAATCTAATTGTGTAAACTTATGCTTTTTTCTTAGCTTTTTAACATTTCTAGATACAGCTTTATAAAACTCTTCTACATCTTCTACTACTTGAACTAAATCATTATTTTTCAAATTAGTTTCACCTATTGGTTAATTTTGATGTAAAGTTTATTATTATATGATTCTTTAATCATTCAGCTATAAGTGAATAAATCAATAAGTATCTCTTTAATTTAAAAGAAATATGAACTTCAAAAAATAAATAACTAGGATCATTAGTATGAAGAAAAAGTATAATTTACTATTACTATGTGTAATAATTTTAGGATTAACAGGATGTAGTACAACAAATAGTGTTCTCCTTAAAGAGTTTAAGAACAATAATTCATTAGATAATATGTTCTCTTTGTCAGATGTTTTATTATCAATTGATAAAAAAAGTGAAAATTATGAGAAATTTAAAAAACAATTTATACTTATGGATACTGCTCCAATTGAGCTAATTGATAAATGTGATGGACACTTAAAACAAGGAATTTTTTATCATGATTCTAATGGTTTAGAAAGATATTCAAATTGTATGAAAAGATCAGGATATGAAGTTACTAGAATGCCTTCTTTGGTGGGATTATCTCAATTATATGGAAATTCATTTATTGGTGAAAATTATTCTGGTACATTCAGTTTTGCAGATATAGGTTCTTATCTTGCAGAAACTACTAAAGGAAAGTTTATTACAAGAAATTATATTTATCAATATATTGGATTAATTGAGAGTGAAGATAAAGCAGAGCTTCTATGGTATGGAAGCTTTACAAATGTGGGATCCGATATGAATTACATGGAAAATGTAAAATATAAAACTATTATTGATTTAATCAATTTGTATAAAAAAGAATTAGATCAATATAAAATACCTTATCAAGATGTATATAACAATTCGAAAAAATAGAATATTTTACCATTAAATTAAATGAACTATTTTCATTTAACTTTAATACATTTGGAGAAAAATGCTAAAAAAATCAATTTCAATAATAACAGCAATC
This sequence comes from Aliarcobacter sp., assembly GCA_028690445.1. Classification (GTDB taxonomy): domain Bacteria; phylum Campylobacterota; class Campylobacteria; order Campylobacterales; family Arcobacteraceae; genus Aliarcobacter. Next base: position 97,205 of record JAQVBE010000010.1, read on the forward strand.
ACTTTTTTTAATGGTTGTGCTGTAAAACAAGAAGATTCAACTGCTACAAAAGCTTTAAAACATACTGCTAATGCACCTGCTTATGTAATAGTTGGTGTTGGAATGGCTGCAACTTTAGCAGTTCAAGGAACATTAATAGGTGCTGGTAAACTTGTTGGAGCTGGAAAAAAAGATGAAAATTCAGATGCTAAAGAAGTGGATGCTAAAGAAAATGAAGTTAAAAATGAACAAATGAAAGAAACAGTATCAATTGAAACTTCTGATTCTTCAAACCAATAAATAGTGCATGTTACATGAAATGTTAATTTAACACTTCATGTAACAAATTCTTATAAAAATATTGCATAGATTGTAAATTTACACTTTAGTTAACATTTTTGTATTTACTTATACTACTTAAACTCTTTACAAAAATGTAAATACAAAAAAATGGGAAAAGAAGAAAAAAAAGAAAGAGTATTCAATTACTCTCCCTTTCTAATTCCTTTTGAATCTCTTCAAACACATTTTGAGCAAACAAACTCTGTTTTGGGTAATCTTCTACTTTATAGATTTTTATTTCATGGTCATAGATATTAAAATATTTATCAAGGAATTTTTTTAGTTCATCTATTTGGCTTTTATCAAACTGATAGTCTAATTCTATTATTGTTTTTGGGTTTAACATTTTATTCTCCTTTAGTTTTAAATTTTTCATATTGAGTTTTTAATCTTTCATATTCATCAATAGGTAAGATTACAACATCATCTTTATTTGGTGTTTTTATTAGCAATTTATCCACATAAAAATCTATATTTTTTTGAAAAGTTTCTTGAGTTAATATTTCAGTTTTTTCCACGGTATCTCCTTATTCTTTTTAATCTTAGATATTTTTTATATCTGTCAAACTCTTTATTTAATATTTTATTTATATCAAATGGTTTGATAATTAAAATTGCGTATATTAATACAAAAGAAATAACTACATATCCATCATTTATTGAAAAATAAAATAGTAAAAATATATATAGTATTAATATAAAGAACAAACTCTTAAATCTATTAGCAAAGTCATATAAAAACACAAACATACATTTATGTATAAAATCTTTTGGTATCATCTTAATTATCCTTTTTTACTTCACATTTTGAGACAGGAAGTTTGGTTTTACCTTTTAAGAAGTAATAGCCATCAACACTGTATTTATCCTCTTTTGAGACTTCAAGTATTAATTCTCTTGTTGTACAAGTTAAGATTTTATTGTTATTAAAATCATTTATTATTTCATCTCTTAGATTTAGATGAAAATATAAAAGAGCAATTGGAATAAGAGCTATTATAATTATAATAAAAAACTCTATTTCAACTTTAGTATTTACAATAAAATATTTAGTTCTTCTTTTTTCATTCATATTAGATCTTTTTCTACAATATCATCTGATAGAATTTTATTTATAATACTTATTGAAGTAACAAGTGGAATAATGGTATACATTAAAAAATTCATTACATCACTAAACTCAATAGTACTTGAAGCTTTTTCATTAAATAAACCTAACTGCAAAAAAATAACATATAATATCGCTCCTATAAATATAACAACTATACTCACAGCTACAAATATTGCTAGTTTTACAAAGAAAATATTCATTTTTTTATAAAAGTTACACATTTTTAAATCTCCTTATTTATTTTAAAACACATCTTTTTAGATTAAATATATTTACACCATTACTAACAAAAAATTCTCTATTTTTCTCAAATTCATATCCATTTTTAATAGATACAATAGAAGAGTTACAAATTACTTCATTTCCATTTTTAAATGCATTTATTACTTCATTTTTACTTTTTTGTTCATATATATTTAAAATAAAAAATAGTAACAATACACAAGAAGCTAAGATGATTCTTCTTAATATAAAAAAGAAAGCTTCTTTTTGTTTTTTACATTCATCACTTAAAGAGTTTACATTTTCCATCTGATTCCTTTTTATTGATTTAATATCCATATTAGATATTTATAAAGATATTATAATCTAAATAGGAATAGTTTGTCAAGATTAGATTATCTAATATAGTTTATTTAATATCTATATTAGTCTAATATAGATTATAATTAGGGATTTTTAGGTTTTTATTTGTTTTTACAATTATTTTTATGTAAATCAATTTTTTATAAAATATATTCATAATATAACCATAATATATCTATTATAGATAATAATTTATATAAATTAAGCCAATAAGGATTATTTTAATAGGATTTTACTTATCTAGTATAGAAATTAATATGATATAATTCATCTAATATAGAAGTAAAGAGAGTTTTATGACAAAAGAAGAGTTTAATATAAGATTAAAAGAGTTAGGAATAACACAAAGAGATTTTTCAAGTATTGCAGATATACCATATTCAACAATTAACAATTGGGGATTTAAGGTAAATGAAAAAGTAATACCAGTTCCAAGATGGGTAGCTCCATTTTTAGACCATTTTGAGAAATCAAGAAAGTATGATTATTTATTAAAAGAGATTTTAAAAGCTGCACAAAATTTAGAGAAAAAGTAAAAATTATATATGTTTGATAAATATAAAAAAATTACATATACCTTTTTATTTTTACTTTATGTAATTACACCACTATATATAATAGTTTATTCAAATAGTTTAGTTGATTATGCAATTGCAGCTTTTATATTAACTCTTGGTTTCATATTACATTTTATAATTGAGAATGGGCATAATAGTAGGGTTGGGGAGTTTTTACTTAGGTGGTTTTAGGGATTTCTAATACTATAAAATTTCCATAATAATTAAAAATCACTTTACTATTTATCGAATAAATTACTAAATTAACTAAATATTATACTAATCTAAAAATTTTATTTTTTTATATTGTTACTCAACTTTCGCACATAGTAAATCATAAATTTCTATATAAAAGCTTCATTAAGTTCCATAAATAGGCACTTTTTGATATAATTGTATCGACCAAAACACTATTATAAAAGGCTTTTTTATGGAACT
>JAQVBE010000011.1 GCA_028690445.1 Aliarcobacter sp.
CGGGAATTATAATAGGTTTTTCTCCCTTTGTCAATAGCTTACCCCTTAAATTTCGCTTAAATTTTTGGATTCATCTATCCTTACAGCTTTTTCTCCCCTTTTACTAGTCTTTTATCGCCTTTTTTGTGTGGGTTTAAGAGGTTTTACTATAATTGATAATTTTTATCCATCATATTAATCTTTTATTTACTTTTATGCTATATTATAATGTTTATATCTTTATGTCTTAATCATAAAGATACTATAATGTAAAGTACTTCATTTGAATTACGAAATTAAATTTTAAAAGGAAAAGTATATGTACAATAGAGATTATTTATCAAATCAATCTAGTCAACATACACAAGAGTCATCACAAGTTCAGATGATGAGCTTTTTAAAAGCTACATATCAACTATTTGCTGGTTCTTTATTAGCAGCAACTGCTGGAGCTTATATAGGATTAGGAATTGTTTCAATATTAATGGGACCAATGAAATGGGTTTTATTTGGAATAGAATTAGCGTTAATCTTTTTTGTTATTCCAAAAGTTAAACACACTCCTGGTGTAAACTTAGCAGTTTTATTTGTATTCACATTTATTACTGGTTTAACAATTGCTCCGTTATTAACATCAATTTTTGCAATGCCTGATGGTGCAGCAATTGTTGGTCAAGCATTTTTAATGACATCAGTTGCATTTGGTGGAATATCAATGTTTGCAATGACTACTAAAAGAGATTTCTCTTCTATGGGTAAATTTTTATTTATTGCTTTAATCATTATGATTGTTGCTGGTATTTCAAATATCTTTATTCAATCTTCAATGATGCAATTAGCAATTGCAAGTGTTGGTGCTTTAATATTCTCTGCGTTCATTTTATATGACACACAAAATATAATAAAAGGAGAATATGATTCTCCAATTGAAGCAGCTCTTGCTTTATACTTAGATTTCCTTAATTTGTTTATATCTTTATTACAAATTTTGGGAATTATGAATAGTGGAGATAAAGAATAAAACTAACTCGAAAGAGTTAGTTTTATTCTACTACGTTTATGGAAGAAAACTATTTAAGACTTATTGATGCAAATCTAAATAGACTACGAGAAGGAATTCGAGTTGTAGAAGATGTATTTAGATATATTTACAATGACAAACAAACTGCAATTAAACTAAAAGAACTTAGACACCTATCAAGATTAGAAAACTATATTGAATTACTTGAGACAAGAGATGTTAAAAATGATGTTTTGAGAACTTCTATAAAAAGTGAACAAAATCGTTCTGATTTATACTCTATATTAATAGCAAATTTTAAGAGAGCGCAAGAGAGTTCAAGAGTTCTTGAAGAATTTTGTAAATTAATTTCAATAGAAGCTAGTGAGAACTTTAAACATATTAGATACGAGCTTTATAATTTAGAAATTGTTTTAACAAAAATCACTTCAAATTCTAAATAATTTAGATTATATTCTTTATATAATTTTTTAGCATCTTTAAAATCTAAAGAATCATTTCCTCCACTTACACCTGATCTTTTTATATAATCAAATAAATCTTTTTTGTTATCAAATTCTAATTTGTACATTATTGTTTCAGATTCGCATTTAAAATATTTCGAAAATGCTTCTTTTATAGAATTTTCATCTAATATTGGTGATTTTGTATTTGTAATTTCTTGTATTGTTTTGAAAGTATTCGAAGTAAATAAAACTGCATTTATTTCATTTGTTATATATGATAAAGTCTTTATAATTTTTGATAAATCTTTTGACCATTGTAAGGCAGATGACGATAAAACGATATCATAACTATCATCTTTTATTTCATCCAAAAATTCTTCTGTATCAAAATCAAAACATTTTACTTCTACATTCTTAGCTTTTGGATGTAATTCACACATTGAAGCTGAAAAATCTATTGCTTTATAAAAATCTATTTCCCAATTGATATGATTAAAAATCTGTCCTGAACCACAACCCAATTCCAAAATTCGTTTTGGTTGAATTTTTAATTCTCTTATAAGAGACTTTGCAACAATTTGTTGAATAATATTGTGATTTTTATACTCTTTTGCATATTTTGAAAATTGATTCTTAACTGACAAATTTACTCTTTATAAAATTTCTTGAAAGTGCTTTAATATCCATTTTAACTTATTTTTAATAAGTTTTAGATAAAATAACTACCATTTTTAAAAAAGGAAATAGATAATGACATCTACACTTTTAATCGTTCAGTTCGTTTTAGCCATATTATTAACAATAATTGTTTTACTTCAAAAAAGTTCAAGTATCGGTCTTGGAGCTTATAGCGGGAGTAATGACTCATTATTTGGGGCAAAAGGTCCTGCAAACTTCTTAACAAAAGCAACTATGGCATTAGGTTTAGTTTTTGTTATAAACACTGTTGCTTTAGGTTATTTATATAATCAACAAAGAAATAAAAGTGCTGTTGATTCAATAAAAACAGACTCTTTAATCCCAGCACCTGTTACACAAACAGAATCACAAGCACCAGCAGCTCCTATGGCAGCTCCTGTTCCAACAACATCTGAAAGTAAATAAAAATTACTAATTACTATAAAGGAGAATAAATGTTAGAAGAAATATATGCTCAAACAAAAGAACATATGGAAAAATCTATCGAGGCTTTAAGAAAAGATTATAAATCTTTAAGAACTGGAAAAGTAAATCCTAATATCTTAGATGGTATTAGAATTGATTATTATGGAACACCAACTGACTTAAGTCAAGTTGGTTCAGTTTTATCACCAGATGCTACAACTATTGTTGTTAACCCTTGGGAAAAAAACCTTTTAGGTGTAATTGACAAAGCTCTTCAAGCTGCAAATATTGGTGTTAATCCCAATAATGATGGTGTTGTAATCAAACTATTTTTCCCTCCAATGACTACTGATCAAAGAGAAAATACTGTTAAACAAGCAAAAGTTATGACTGATAATGCAAAAGTTGCAATTAGAAATATTAGACAAAATGCTAATACTAAAGCAAAAAATCTTCTAAAAGATAAATTAATCACTGAAGATGAAAATAAAAAAGCTCAAGATGAAATCCAAAAGATAACTGATTCTTATGTCGTTAAAGCTGATGAGACTTTAAAAGCAAAAGAAAAAGAAATAAGAACGATTTAATTATGAATGTAGCTCAAATATATAAAGATGCCCAAGCATTATTAGAAGGTCACTTCAAATTAAGTAGTGGAAATCATTCACAATTTTATCTACAATCTGCAAAAGTTTTAGAAGACCCAAAAACTGCAAAAATTTTAGCAGAAGCACTTGCTATTCAAATTAAAAACTCTGGAATAAAAGTTGATGCTGTTTGTTCGCCTGCTCTTGGTGGATTAATAGCTGGGTTTGCACTTGCAACTGCTTTGGATGTAAGATTTATTTTTGCAGAAAGAGCTGAGGGTGAAATGGTTATTAGAAGAGGTTTTGAAGTTAAAGAGGGTGAAAATTACATTATTTGTGAAGATATTATCACAACTGGTGGAAGCGCACTTGAAGCTGCTAAACAAGTTGAGAATGCTGGTGGAAATATTGTTGCTTATGCAGCACTTGCTAATAGAGGATTCTGTTCAAGAGTTGGAAGTATATTAGAAGCAAAAGATAATTGTAAATTACCACTTAATAAACCACTTTTTGCATTAGACGATTTTACATTTGAGATGTATGCTCCAGATGATTGTCCTATGTGTAAAGAAGGAAGTATTGCTTACAAACCAGGAAGCAGAGGAAATTAATGGCAAAATGGAGAGATGTTAAACAAAATAGAGTTCAAGAAGAAAAATCTAATAACTCTAAACTAAAATCACCAAAAAGTGATTTGGCATCTCTTCCCTCAAGACTAAAAGCTTTTTTATTAGATACTTTTTTGATCACTACTCCTATCCTTTATATAGTTATATATTTAATTATGGGAAGTGGTGAAGAATTTTCTCAAAATAGAGCAATGGGATGGGGAATTATATTTTTTGTTCATTCAATAATAATTCTTATTCTCTGGTTAAAAAATGGTCAAACGCCAGGACTTAAAGCTTATGATATAAAACTTGTTGATAACTTAACAAAACAAAGAGTTTCTGTTATTCAAGTTCTTGTTAGATATATAACAACACTATTTGCTGTTGTATCAATCTTTTTACTTTTTACTCCATTTTTTAATAAAGATAAAAAAACTTTTCAGGATATTCTTTCAAACACTATTATTATCAACGATAAATAATGTTATTTTTTAACTTATCTGCATTTTATTTTTTTTATTTTGCAGCTGTTGGGGTTTATGTAATATTTTTACCAAAGGTACTTCAGGATATTGGATATAGTACTTTTGATATAGGTATTATTTTAGCACTTGCACCACTGATGAGATTTTTAACTCCTTTTATGTTTTTAAAGCATATTAAATTAAATCAAAAAATGTTCAAAACTGCTCTTTATTTATCTATTATTTCATCTGCATGTTTTTATTTAACTATTGAAAGATTTTATCTATTTATGATTAATAATGCTCTTTTAGGCGTTTGTTTATCTTTGATTTTACCTTATTTGGAAGTTACAGCTATTTCAACTCTGGGAAAAGAAAAGTATGGAAAATCTAGGCTTTTTGGCTCAATTGGTTTTATGATTATTTCTTTAGTTTTAGCGAAATTTCTAACTCAACCTTATGTTGCAATTCATTATTATTTAGTTTTAAATATATTAACTGTTATTTTTGCTATTTTGTTACTAAAATATGATGTTGAACATAAAAAAGAAGAAAATGATGAACCTTTTTCATTTTTTAAATATTGGCCTTTTTGGGTAAGTTTATTTTTTATGCAAATAAGTTTTGGTGCTTTTTATAACTTTTTTACAATATATGAAACTGAACATGGAATGAGTTTAGAAATGACTTCATACCTTTGGTCCTTTGGAGTTATTTGTGAAATTTTAATGTTGTATTTTCAAGCTCCACTTTTAAAAAACAATCTATTAACAATCATAAAATTCTGTGTTACAATTACGACTTTGAGATGGTTTTTATTGTATTTATATCCTGATTCATTGGGTGTGACATTTCTTACGCAATCAATTCATGCTTTCTCATTTGGGCTTTATCATAGCTCTGTAATTATTTATTTATATAGTTTATATGAAAATAAAAAATTAGCGCAGCAGTTTATGTATGGAGTGGCTTATGGACTTGGTGGGTTTGTGGGAGCTATTGTTGCAGGTGCTGTTTATGGAGAGTTTTTATTTATTTTTAGTGCTTTATTTTCACTATTATCTTTAATTGCACTCTATTTTGTAAAAACAAAATTTTAATTTAATAAAAAGAGAGAACATGAGAATTATATTCTTATTTATATTTTTAATATCTACATCATTTGCATTAAGCATTGATAAAAATTGGTACGATGGTACAAAAGAAGGTTTAGAAAAGGTTTATTCAGATCAGACAAAAAAAATCACTTCTATTAAAAATTCTTTATCTCCTGAAGATAAAGAACAAGTTGAATATCAACTTTTATTACTAAAAAAACTTCAATCAATAATAAAAGAAGAAAATACTTTTGTTTTTCAAAATATTGAAGAAATAAGTTCAGTTGAAACATATATTCAACAAGTAAAAGAGTATATAAAAAGTGTTGATAGCTTTAATTCAATAAAAAATGAATTCAATGACAACAATAATAAAATAAATCTTCTAGAAGAACAAATAGAAAAACTGACTACAAAAGAAGAAATAATTGCTATTAATTCGCAATTATTATATGCTTATTACAAACTAAAAAATATCCAAAATAAATCTACTGTTGATGAATATACAAAATATCTTACAAATTTTAAAAAGATATTACTAGATAGTTTAGAAAATGTTGAGTTTAATATTAACGCAAATCTAAAAAGTAGAATTGATAAATCTTTTGAAAGTTTTAATGACCTAACAAAAGATGAGAAAAAATTATCACTTTCTTATGATAAAGCAAAAATAACAGAAAATGATGGAAAAATTAAAGCACTTGATTTACAAATTGAACAATTAAAAATTGATAAATCAAAGTTAATAAATCAAATTGTTTACTTAAAAATTGAAGAATTATTACCATTATTAAAGGATAAAAAATCTACTTATTTTAACTTATATAATGAATTACAAATATTTATAGTAGATAATCAAGCCAATTATGAATCATTAACTGAACTTTTTAAATATTTATCAAGAGAGAGATTAGGTGTTACAAAAACTACTTTTGCAGATACAAAACAAAGTTTTATTGATATTATAAAATTTGGCTGGACTGAAATAAATAATCCTATTATTCCAATTGGAGAGGGAATATCTATTTTGGCTATTGCAAAATTCTTTCTGATTTTCATTTTTGGTTTTTCAATTGCGACCTTTTATAAAAAAAGAATCACTAATGCTAAAACACATTATCTAAGAAGTACTTCTATTGCAACAAGAACAATGTTAGCAAATCTAGGATATTACTTTTTAGTTGCTATGACTTTTGTCTTTGGTTTAAAATCTGTTGGTATAGATTTATCTTCACTTACAATTTTAGTTGGAGCTTTATCAGTTGGTATCGGGTTTGGTTTACAAAATATTGTATCAAATTTCATTTCAGGAATAATTCTAATTTTTGAAAAATCAATTCAAGTTGGAAATATAATAGAAATCGGTACAGGATTAAGAGGAAAAGTAGATCAAATTAATATGAGAAGTAGTGTAATTACAACTTTTGATAATATTGATATTATAATCCCAAATGCAACTCTAATCCAAGGAAATGTGATAAATCTTACATTTTCAGATGATGTAAGAAGACTTCATGTTCCTTTTGGTATTGCTTATGGTTCTAATATTGAAAAAGTAATTAAAATAATTTTAGATTCATTGGAAAAAAGTAACTTAATTTATATAAAAACAAATTTGGAAAAATCACCAAAAGTAAGAATGACTTTAATGGGTGCTAGTTCAATAGATTTTGAATTACTCGTTTGGATAAGTGAAAATCCAAATGAAGATGGAATAGGTTCTTCTTCTATGTCTGATTTTTTAATATTTATTTATAACACTTTACAAGAAAATAGTATTGAAATGCCTTTTCCTCAAATGGATGTACATTTTAGAAGAAAAATTTAAATTGAAATATTTTAGATTATCCTTTTTTCTTACTTTATTTTCTCTAATTTTGGTAAGTTATTTGGCTTTTCTAAAAGGTGGATTAACAAATAGTTTAAATGTTTTATGGTTAACTATAATTTTAATTCTTATGGAAATTTCCTTATCTTTTGATAATGCAATTGTAAATGCTTCAATAATAAAAAATTGGAATAATTTTTGGAAAAAAACATTTTTAACTGTTGGGATTTTTATTGCAGTTTTTGGAATGAGACTACTTTTACCTCTTTTGATTGTTTCTATCACAACAAGTATAAGTTTAATTGAAGTATTTAATTTAGCCATAAATGAACCAGAAACTTATGCAAAAGAGTTGATTTCATATCATTCTGAAGTCTGTTCTTTTGGAAGTATGTTTTTATTTTTAGTATTTCTAAATTTCTTGTTTGATAATAAAAGAAAGATTTTCTGGGCTAAAAAATTTGAACAGAAATTATCAAGTTTTGGGAAAAACAAAATTATTCCATATCTTATAACATTTATTTTATTAATCTTTTTTCTTTGTTTTATTGAAGATTCAAAAAAATATGATTTTTTTATTGCTGGAATTTGGGGGATTAGTGTTTATTTAGTTATTCATTTTATTTGTTTAATATTAGAAAAAGGAAGTAATAACCTTCAAAATCTTATAAAAAAAGGAAGTATTATAGGATTTTTATATTTAGAAGTTTTAGATGCTTCTTTTTCATTTGATGGAGTCATTGGTTCTTTTGCAATTACTAAGAATATTGTTACCATTATGATTGGTCTGGGAATCGGAGCTATGTTTGTTCGGTCACTAACCATATATTTAGTAGAAAAAGGAACTCTAGATACTTATATTTTTTTAGAACATGGTGCTCATTATGCAATTGGAATATTAGCTTTTATTATGCTTTTAAGTACAAAGTTTCAGATTCCTGAAGTTTTGACAGGACTTATTGGAATTTCTTTTATTTTATTATCTTTATACTCATCAATAAAATATAATAAAAATCACTAAAGCCATTTTTTCTTTTTAAAAATATAAAATTGCACACTAGTTACCATAACTAAAATTATTGAAAAGATATAAAAAGCATTATCATTTTGAGCACCTGGAATTCCACCTATATTTATTCCAAGAAGTCCGGTCAAAAAGGTAAGAGGTAAAAATATTGCTGAAATAATAGATAAAATATACATCTTTTTATTCACTTGATCACTCAATGAATTTGCTAATTCTTCTTGAATTAATGAAACTTTATCTCTAATTGTATCAAGCTCTTCAATATGCCTCATAAGTTGGTCATTTGTCTCTCTTATTTCTATTCTTTCATATTCATTTATCCAAGTAATTTTGTCATTATATAGCTTATTTAATGCCTCTTTTTGAGGAAATAAATATCTTCTTAATATAATTATTTCTCTTCTAACTGATAATATCTCATTTCTAAATTTTAAATCCGTTGAATCAATCAAATTTTCTTCTAAAGCATTTGTTCTATCTTCTATTTGATTTATAACATCTTCCATTCTATCTGTTACTCTATAAATCAATTCCGTCAAAAACTCTGAAGAGCTTTTTGGTCCAATTCCCTTTTTTAAAATATCAATTATTTCTGCTACAGATAAAATATCTCTCTTTCTTGTACTTATTATTAAATGAGTAGAAATATATAATCTAATAGAAACCATATCTTCAGGCTTTGAATTAGGATTTAAATTTACACCTCTTAGGGCAATTAGTATTGAATCATTTAGAAGTGTAGTTCTAGGTCTTGTTTCTTCTGTTAGAAGTGCATCCATTGCGATAGAATCTATCTCACTTTTATTTGTAATCCAATCAACTGCTTCAGGGCTTGAATAATCAAAATGAACCCATAATATTTTTCCATTTTTATCTACATGATTTAATTCTTCGTAACTTAACTCAATTGCTCCACCTTTTTTATCAAGTAAAAAAGCAATTACTGGTTTTTTTATCATCTTTGACCTTTAAATAATTGAATATACAATTTCTGTTTTTATTTTTATTTTTTTTATCTCTTCAATTCTTAAATTTTCTACTTCCATATTCATTAGTTCATCAATTGTTTTAATACTATTTTGAGCAATAAGTTTTAAAATAATTCCTCTATAAGCTTTTGCCCAATGACTTACAACTTTTCCATCTTTTATAAATTTCATTGTTGTATATGGTTTTTCTATTTTGTAAAACTTTTCATAAAATCCAGCTCTTAAATCTATAATATCTTCATCTTTTAGATATTCATCTAAAACTTTTGAGAAATTGTCATTATAAAATTTTTCAATCTTTAAATCAAAAAAAGTTTCACCTTGTTTTAGTTTATAATCAGGAAGCCCTAAATCCCCTGCTTTTAAAACTCCAAAAAGGTTTGAAAAAATCAAAACATTTTCATCAATATAAGCTTTTTCATTTGATTTTAATTTTGAATATTCTAAATAATTAAAAGCAACTCCATCATATCTTTGAATTACTTTCATTGTAGGTGTTTTAAATAAATCCTTTGAATATTGTTTGATTATATCTTCTTTTTTTGTTCCAAAAAGTTTTATTAACTCATCTTTTGAAGCATTTAAAATAAAATCATTATATTGTTTTATAATTTCCATTCTTTTCTCAAAAAGTTCAGGAAATATAAAACTATTTTTATCAAAAGAAATATCATTTCCACCTATGATTTTTGTTTCACTTGGAGAAAATAGTATTTTCATTTTTTTCCTTCATCAATAAATTGTCCATCAACATATTTCCAAATTCCTTCTACTTTTAAAAATCTACTTTTTTCAATAAATGAAATATCAGTATTATCTTGAAATAAAGTAGCTTTAAATGTTACAAAGCTTTCAGCTTGACCATCAATAAAATCTATAATTTCTAATTTATTAAAGCTTGTATTTTTAGAAAAATTCAAAATATCTTCGTTCCAAGATTTTAAATCATTTGTAAAATCAGGATTATTTTCATGGCTTGTAAAAATTATATATTCAGCATTTAAAACAGCAAATGCACAAAATCTTGATTTCATCAGTTCAAGTGCAGTTTTTGGAGAAAAAATTTTATCGTGGAAAGGTTTGCAACATTTTTTATATTTTTTAGTAGAGCCACAGGGACAAACATTATTTGGTGAGAACTTCAAACAGAACCTTATTTACAATTTTTAAGGATTCTATCATAAATGAAGTAAAAATCTAAAATGAGGGAAATCCTCATTTAGATTATAATTTAGGTACTAAATTTGTAGCTTTTTCAATTTTTTTATCAACTGCACTATTTAACTCTTTTTTCTTCTCGTCTTTTTTATCTTCAACTTTTTTATTTACTTTTTCTTTTGATACCGGATTTGCATCTTTTACATTTCCAACAATACTATCTCCAAAACCTTTGATATTTTTTAAATCATCAGCTTTTGTGATTGTGTTTGTTTTTCGGTATTCAATAATTTGCTCAGCTTTTTTCTCACCAATACCTTTAACACTCATTAATTCTTCTTTTGATGCTGTTTGTAAATTAATTTCTGCAAACAAAAAAGAACAACATAACATTAATAATGCAACTAATCTTTTCATTTTTTATCCTTTTAAAATGGTTTAAATGATTATAACAAAATAATTTTAAAAGACATTAATTTCTTCTTAATTATTTATATAAAGTTTTAATTTTGGATAATCTAGTATCTTTATATACCCATTTTCATTTTGGATAACTTCTTCTTTTTTTAGTTTTGCAAGTTTTCTTGAAAAAGTTTCTGGTGTAATATTTAATATTTGAGCAATTTTAACTTGCTTTAAATTTATTAGTATTGATTCATTATCAACTAAAAATTTAGCAATTTTTTCTATACTATTTGAACTTATATTATAGTTTATAAAACTCTCTAATGCTTTTATTTTTTTTGTTAATGATTTTATAAAAAATATTGAAATTTCAGGTTTTAATAAAAACTCTTTTTTAAATTTTTCATAATCTATTAATAATACTTCAGCTTTAGTTTCAAATGAACAATTTGCAGGAAATCTCATCTCTTCATAATTTACAATTTCTGCAATTAAAGATGGAGCCATTAAATTATGAATTATTACTTCATTGTCTTTGTGGTCGTATGTATAAAGTTTTGCTATACCTTTTATTAATAAATGTAAATATTTAGCTTCGTCACCTTTATAAAAAAGAATTTCATCTTTATTGAAATATTTTTTTACACTTATCTCTTTTAATCTAATAAGCTCTTCTTCCTTTAGGAAACTAAAAAAATAAAAATCTTCTAATCCTGTTTTTTCCACTATTTGCCTTTTTATTGATTGTTGTCAAGGTCTATTTCCGCGTTTTATGTAAAAATATCAAAAATTAAGTTAGATAGGATAATTATTATCCTAACTTTAAAAAAGAGTAAAATCATGACTAATGAAAAATTTGAAATAGAAATAAATACTTTAAAAAACTTTTTTGAAACTTATTGTCACAATAAACATGGAAACCAAGAAACAAAAAATATTACCCTTGAATATAAATCAAATTCTTTTAATATTGAATTGAGTTTATGCAAAGAGTGTACAGAATCTATAAACTACTCATTTTCAAGACTTCAGCAATGTCCACATGAAATAAAACCTAGATGTAGAAAATGTCCAAATCCATGTTATGAAAAACCTCAGTGGAAAAATATGGCTAAAATGATGATTTATTCAGCGATGAAATTATCTCTTTCTAAAATGAAAACTAGACTTTCAAATATTTTTTCATAGCATTTTACCAATTTATCTCTTTTTTTCCTAAACTTTTTAATATGTTATTTGTTTTGGAAAAATGCTTACATCCAAAAAAACCACGATAAGATGAAAGTGGACTTGGATGTGGAGCAGTTAAAATATGATGTTTTTTTGTATTAATTAATTTTGACTTTGAAATTGCAGGACTTCCCCAAAGTAAAAAAACTACATTTTCACAATTATCACTTATATATTTGATTATATTATCTGTAAAAATTTCCCATCCAAGTTTATGATGTGACTTAGGAAGTGATTCTTCAACTGTTAAAATCGTATTTAAAAGTAATACTCCATCTTTTGCCCAAGGAGTTAAATCTCCGTTTGTACAAATAGAATCCTTTTGTAAATCATCTTTTATTTCTTTTAAAATATTCATCATTGATGGTGGATTTTTTATCTCTTTTGGTGTTGAAAATGATAATCCTTGAGCTTGTCCCAAACCATGATATGGATCTTGTCCTAAAATTACAACTTTTAAATTTTCTATTTTAGATAAAGAAAAAGCTTTAAATATATTTTGTTTCTCAGGAAAAACTATACTTGTTTCATATCTTTTATCAATTTCTCTTTTTAAACTTTGATAATAAGTTTTTTGTTTTTCATTTTCAATAATTTCTTCCCAATTCATAATTATCCTATTATTTTTTTGAAATAAAAAAAGCTAAGGTTAAAAACCTTAGCTTTTACAAATTTTGCTATTTTTTATAAAACAGGTGATTTAATTACCATCATTTTTTCATTTGACATTTCTTCCATAGAATGAGGAATTCCGCCCATTCCAAGTCCAGAAACTCTAGCTCCACCAAATGGCATCCAATCTACTCTAAAGGCAGTATGGTCATTTACCATAACAGCAGTTGCATTTAATCTTTTTACTGCTTTTAAAGCTGTGTCTATATTTTTTGTAAATACAGCTGCTTGAAAAGATACTTCTAATGAATTTGCTCTTGCAATTGCTTCATCTAAAGTTTTGTACGAATAAATACAAACAACTGGTCCAAATATTTCTTTTTGAGAGATAATTGCATCTTCACTAGGATTTAAAATAACAGTTGGTTCAAAACACGAATTTCCTATTCTTTTTCCACCTGTTAAAATTGTTGCACCTTTTGCAATAGCATCATTTACCCATTCTTCTACTCTGTTTACTTCATCGTGATTAATAAGTGGTCCAACTTCAGTTTTTGTGTCTAATTGATCACCAACAACTAATTTTGATGCAACTGCTGCTAATTTATTTGCAACTTCGTCAAAGATTGTTTCTTGAACATAAATTCTTTGAACAGATACACAAACTTGTCCAGCATGGTAAAAACCACCTTTTGCAAGTGCAGGAATCATATCATGAATATCAGCATCAGCTTCAACAATAACAGGAGCAACTCCACCGTGTTCTAAAGCAACTCTAGTTCCTGGACTAACTTTTGAATTTAAATACCAACCAACTGGTCCTGAACCTATAAATGTTAAAAAGTTGGTTTTTGGACTTGTAGCTAATAATTCTCCACCTTTTCTATCACAAACAACTGCTTGTGCCCATCCTTTTGGAAGTCCTGCTTCTTCAAGAATCTCTACAAGTCTAATTGCACTCATTGGAGTTTGAGTAGCTGGTCTAATAATTACTGGGCAACCAACAGCAAGTGCAGGAATAACTTGATGAACTGCTAAGTTAAATGGGTGATTAAATGCAGAAATTGCAGCAACAACTCCTATTGGTTCTTTAAAAGTATAAGCCATCCTATTTGCACTTGTACTTGTATGTCCCATTGCTATTTCTTTACCTTCATATACACTTAGGTGTTCAATCGCAATTTTAATTCCATTAATAGCTCTTAGAATTTCAACTTTTGAGTCAATATAAGGCTTTCCACCTTCACTTGCGCAAAGGATTGTAAGCTCTTCAACTTGAGAAGACATAATTTTCATTACATTTTCTAAAATCTCAACTCTTTTATATCTTGGTAACCAGTTAGCTGTATCTAAAAAAGTCTTATGAGCTAAATCAATAGCACCTTCTACTTCTTCAAATGTACTAAACTTTACTGTTCCAACAACTTTACCATCAAATGGTGATGTTACTTCTATTGTACTCATATTTTTCCTTTCAAATTTTTATATTAAACATTGTTTTTTAGCTAATAAATCATTTAAAATTGCATGATTTAAAGAGTAATCTACTGCTAAATCAATTAAATGTACACCTTTACTGTTTACACATTTTTCTAAAGTTTCTGCAAAATCTTCACAAGATGTTGGTCTATAACCATGCGCACCATAAGCTTCAGCATATTTAACAAAATCAGGATTTCCTAAATCTAAACCAAATGTTTCAAATCCCATTCCTGTTTGTTTCCATTTAATCATTCCATAAGCATTATCATTTAAAATAATTACAGTTAAATCAAGTCCAAGTCTAACAGCTGTTTCCATTTCTTGCGAATTCATCATAAATCCACCATCACCACAAACTGCAACAACTTTTTTATCAGGATTAATCATTTTTGCAGCCATTCCAGATGGAAGCCCAGCACCCATAGTCGCTAATGCATTATCAAGTAATAATGTATTTGGTTGAGCACATCTATAGTTTCTTGCAAACCAGATTTTATAAACACCATTATCAAGTGTTACAATATCCTCAGCAGCTAACGTTTGTCTAATAGTTCTTACAGCTCTTTGAGGTAAGATTGGGAATCTTGTATCTCCAAAGTATTTATTTAAATGCGTTTTAATCTCATCAACCATTCTAATATAATATTCAAAATCCCAATGTTCTTGAGGAGAAATTGCAGTTGTTAAACTTGTAATATTTGAAGCAATATCACCCACAACATCTAGTTGAGGGAAATATGTATCATCTACATCTGATGGTGAGAAGTTAACATGAATAACTTTTGTAGCATCAGGTGTATTTTCCATAAAAAATGGTGGTTTTTCAATAACATCATGTCCAACATTAATAATTAAATCAGCTCTTTCAATTGCGCAGTGAATAAAGTCATCTTTAGATAATGCAGCAGTTGATAAACAAAGTTTATGATTTTCATCAATAACACCTTTTCCCATTTGTGTAGAGAAAAATGGAATTCCAGTTTCATTAACGAAATCTGTTAAAGCTGTTCCAATTCTTGTTCTATTTGCACCCGCTCCAACTAGTAATAATGGTCTTTTTGCATTTTCAATCATTTTAACTGCATCAGCAATAGTGTCTTTTCCAGCTTTTGGATATTTGAACTCTTTTACAGGGTAAATATTAAATTCAACTTCTTCAGCTGCAATATCCTCAGGTAATTCAATATGAACGGCACCTGGTCTCTCAGTTGTAGCTATTTTAAATGCTTCTCTTACCATTGATGGAATATTATTTCCATTAACAACTTGTTTTGCATATTTAGTCATAGGTTTCATCATACCAACGATATCGATAATTTGAAATCTTCCTTGTTTAGATTTTTTGATTGGTTTTTGTCCCGTAATCATCATCATAGGCATTCCACCAAGTTGTGCATAAGCTGCACTTGTTGCGAAATTTGTAGCTCCAGGGCCAAGAGTTGATAAACAAACTCCAACTTTTCCAGTTAATCTTCCATAAGTAGCTGCCATAAATCCAGCACCTTGCTCATGTCTTGTAAGAATTAATTTAATATTTGAAGTTCGTAGGGCATCAAGAAAATCAAGATTTTCTTCACCTGGAATTCCAAAAATATATTCAACACCTTCGTTTTCTAACGCTTTTACAAATAATTCTGATGCGTTCATTTTATATACTCCATTTTGTTTTCTAAAAATAACTATTGATAATCATATTCAACATCTATTAAAAAATTGTTTATATTCTATCGATTATCAAATAAAAATTTGTGTATATTTTTACACAAAAGCGATTATAGTTTATTACTGCTTAATATAATAATCTTATTACGTAATACTTTATAACAAATTAATGATATTTTTTATACTATCTCTAAATTTCTTAAAAGGTCAAATATGAAAAAAATTCTTATCTTAATTATTCTTGTTATTATCGTTCCTTTGATTTATCTAATAATTTCAAACTACAATAATATTCCAAAACTCGATGAAAATGTAAAAGAGAAATGGTCTCAAGTTCAAAACCAATATAAAAGAAGAGCCGATTTAATTCCAAATTTAGTTGAAACGGTAAAAGCTTATGCACAACATGAAAAAAGCACTTTCACAGAAGTTACAGAAGCTAGAAGTAAAGTTTCTCAAATGAATATAAATGCTGATAGTTTAAATAATCCTGAGTTAATGCAACAATTTTCAAATGCTCAAACAGATCTTTCAAGTGCTTTATCAAAACTTATGGTTGTTGTTGAAAAATATCCTGAGTTAAAAGCAAATGAAAATTTCAAAGCACTTCAATCACAACTTGAGGGAACAGAAAACAGAATTACAATTGCACGAAAAGATTTTATTGAAGCAGTTAAACTTTATAACTTAGAGTTACGAACAATGCCTGGAAAACTTGTAGCTGCAATTGCTCATCCAGAAGCTCAAATAAAAGAAACTTTTACTGCAAGTGAAGCTGAACAAGAAGCTCCAAAAGTAAAATTCTAATGATTTTAAAAGATAGTGAAAAAGAACTAATTTCTAAAGAGATAGAAAATCTTGAGAAATCAAGTTCAGCTCAACTTGTAGCTGTTATAGCAAAAAGAAGTTCAAACTATAAATATGCTTCTTTGATGATTTGTGTATTTTTTGTTTTTTTGGTTTCTTTTGTTCTATTTTTTATAAAAGAAGTCTCAACTTTGGAGTTATTACAATATCAACTTCTAACCTTTGTTGGTATAAATCTTCTTTTTGAAAAGTTTGATAATTTGATTTTAAAAATTCTTCCACGAAATTATAAACAAAGAAAAGCCTCTTTATATGCAAAAGAACAATTTAGTAACTTAGGATTAAGTAGAACAAAATCTAAACAAGCAATTATGTTTTTTGTAAGTTTTGATGAGAGATATGTAAAAATTATCACTGATAACAAAATATCACAAGAAATTCCAAATGAGTTTTGGCAACAGTTAGTTTTTGAATTTGCAGAAGATGTAAAAAGAGAAGATTTTCTAAACGGTTATTTAAAAGCAATAAGAACTTCAAAAGCAATTTTAATAAAACATTTTCCTATTCAAAAAGATAGTGAAAATGAACTATCAAATGAAGTAATCGAGTTATCATGAAAAGACTTATTATTCTTTTATTATTTATTTTTAGTTTTTTAAATGCCGATATTACTCAATATTTTCCAAAACTAGAGGGAAGAGTTATTGATCAAGCAAATATGCTAAGTCCTGATGTAAAAAAAGATATTGATGCTATATTAAAAAAACATGAGAAAGAGACTTCAAATCAAATTGTAGTTGTTATTTTAAATTCATTAAATGGTTATACAATAGAAGATTTTTCTTATCAACTTGGAAGATTTTGGGGAATTGGACAAAAAGATAAAAATAATGGTGTTTTACTTGTTGTTTCAAAGGAAGATAGAAAAGTGAGAATAGAGGTTGGTTATGGACTTGAGGGTGCTTTAACTGATAAAATTTCGCATGAAATTATAAACTACACTATAAAACCAAATTTTAAAGCCAACCAATATGAACTAGGTGTTTTAAAAGCTGTAAATGAAATAATGGCTGCTATAAAAGGTGAATATGTAGGAAAAGAGAAAGCTGAAAATTTTAATGACCCAACAAATAGTTTTATTCCATTAGGATTTTTTGGATTAGTATTTTTATCAATAATCATAAATAGTGGTTCAAAAAAAATAAAAAATGTATTTTTATATAAAATTAGTAAATCATCTTTAGTTTCTTCATTTTTTGCTTTTTTTACGTTTATTATGTCAGAAGCTTTTACAACTTATAACTTACTGTTTGCAATAATTATTTTTATTGTTGTGTTTATTTTTATTTATATAATTACAATAGATGTTGATTTTAATAAACTCTCTTCAAAAGAGTACACTGGTTCATCTGGATTTGGAGGTTTTGATTCATCTTCAAATAGTGATTCTGATGGATTCTCTGGAGGAGGAGGAAGTTTTGGAGGAGGAGGCGCAAGTGGCGACTGGTAAAAAAACAATAATTTTTGATTTAGATGGAACATTAATAGATTCCCTAGAAGATATAGCAGTTTGTATGAATAAAGTTTTGGAAGAATTAAATCTTCCAATTCACAAAATAGATGATTACAAATATTTTGTTGGAAGTGGAATTAGTGTTTTGGTTAATAATGCTTTAAAAGATTCTTCTCAAGAGATAAAAAATGAAGTTTTAGAAAGATTCAAAAAAGAGTATGATCAACAACTTCATACTAAAACAAAACCTTATGAGGGAATTTATGAATTATTAGATGAACTTAAAAGACTTGATTACAACCTAGCTGTATTATCAAATAAACCCCATGATTTTACAATTGCTTATGTTGAGCATTTATTTAAAGATTATAATTTTAAAGAAATTCATGGGCAAAAAGAAGAAATTCCAAGAAAACCTCATCCAATTGGTGCAATAAATATAGCAACAGCACTTAATGTTCCATGTGATGAAATATTTTTTGTTGGTGATACAATGGTTGATATGCAAACAGCAAAAAATGCAAATATGAAAGCAATTGGTGTTTTATGGGGTTTTAGAGATGAAAAGGAACTTCTAACAAATGGAGCTGATTTTATAGTAAAACACCCTTTGGATATTTTAGAAATTGTAAATAACTAATATTTTTTAATCCTTTTTAAAGGTTGTATATGCAACTATTGCATATACAATTAAAGGGTTAATCATGTCTTATGAATTAGAAAGATCAATTGGTTTTAAAATAAACCAAACCGCAAATAAAATAAATAACAAATATACACAAATACTTCAATCTTATAATATCGCTCCTGAACAAAGAGCTGTTTTAGAAATTATAAAATATGAATCAGATGTAACTCAAACAAAAATAGCAACTATTTTAGGAAAAGATAAAACTACTATTTGTAGAACTTTGAATGCTTTAGAGAATAAAGGTTTTATCAAAAAATCTCAAAAAGATAAAAGAACAAATTTGATTGAAATAACACCTGAAGGTGATGATATTTTAGAGAAATGTTCACTTTGTGTAAAAGATTTTAGACAAAGTTTAAGCTCAAAACTAAAAGAAAAAGAGTTAGAAGAACTTATTCTTCTTCTTGAAAAAGTAGCATTAAGTGTAGGAGAAGATTCATGAAAAAAAGTATTAATCACTTATATTTAATTATTCTTTTATCAGTTTTATCATCAGTTGCTCCAATGGGAGTTGATACCTATATTCCATCTATTCCAGATATTGCAAATGCATTTAATGTAAGTATTGAAAAAATAGAATTATCTTTATCTGTATTTTTAATTGGATTTTCTGTTGGTCAAATATTTGGTGGACCAATTTCTGATAAATATGGAAGAAAAATGAGTTCAGTTTTTGGACTTTTAGGATTTGCATTTTTTAGTTTTGTAATTATCTTTAGTACTACAATTTATGAATTATGGGTTTTTAGATTTTTTGAAGCCTTTTTTGGAGGAATTGTAGTTGTAAACGCAGCAGCAGCTGTTAGAGATAGATTTCATGGAGTTGAAGCCGCAAAAGTATTTTCACTTATTGGAATGGTAAGAAGTTTTGCTCCATTAATTGCTCCTGCAATTGGAGCATTTATAATTCATTTTTATTCATGGAAAGCAATTTTTATATTTTTAACACTTTATGCTTTAGTTGTTGCATTTTTTATCTACAAAGATTTAGAAGAAAGTTATACTTACTCAAAACAAAATGTAATTGAATCTTTTAAAACTGTATTAAGTCATAAATTGGCTTTAAAAGCGATGCTTGTTTTAGGATTTAGTTTTGGTGGATTTTTTATAATCATTGCAAAAACATCATTTATTTATATTGAATATTTCAAAATTCCAACAGATTATTTTCCTTTTTTCTTTGGAATTAATTTTATTGTTTTAATGATTATGATTAAAATAAATATAACTTTATTAAAAAAATTTAATCCCGTAGAACTTATAAAAATGGCGATTTTAATACAAATTATTTCAGGTGGATTATTTGCTTTAAATTATGAAGATATAACACTTGTTTTAACTGTAGTTTTAATAGCTTGTTATATGAGTATGATGGCTTTTATTTTTGGTAATTGTATGGCTTTAACCCTAGAACATTTTCCAAAAAATGCAGGAGTTGCATCTGGTGTTGTAGGAGTTTTACAATTTGGATTGGGAGCGATTATTTCTTCAATTGCACTTAGTTTTCATGATGAAACTTTTTTTCCAATTGGTGCTGCTATTTGTTTAATTTCAATTTTGGCTTATTTTATAATGAGTACTTATAAAGTTTTTACAATAAAATAAGATAGTGTTAAATATAATTTAATTATAACTCACAAAATACTCACATCTTTTTTGTATTATTTTACAATAGTAAAGGTATAGAAAATAAGTCAACAGCCATGAATTAAAGGTATATATTGGATTTTTCAAAACAAAATATTCTAATTATTGAAGATAATTTAGAAACATTAGAACTTATGATTGGAATCTTTGAATCAGAATTTTCTACGGTATATAGTGCAACAGATGGGTATGAAGCTATTGAAATTTTTAAAACAAATAAAATAAATGTAATACTATGTGATTTAGATATACCTAAATTAAATGGTTTAGATACCATAAATAAAATAAAGGAAATAAACTATTCTATTCCTATTATAGTTATTTCGGCTTATTCTGATAATGACAATCTTTTAAAAGTTTCTAATAGTAATATCCAAGGGTATTTTATCAAACCATTAACTTCTGATAAAATTGAAAAATTAATGGAAAAAATATATAATCATCAAAAGAATGAATTTATAAATAAAAGTATCCAATTAAATCCTTCAACAATTTTAGATTTACAAAATTCACAAGTAATAGTGAATAATGAAATTAGAAAATTTACCAGCAAAGAGATCGAATTTATAAAACTTTTAATACAAAAAAAATCTTCTATCGTTTCATATAGAACTATAGAACAAACGATATGGTGCGATGATAAAATAATGACTAGCACGAGTTTAAGAACATTAGTAAAAAACATTCGTAAGAAAGTATCTTCTGATATAATTGAAAATATTCCAAAAATCGGATACAGATTAGTAATTATTAATTAGAAAAAGGTAAAAGTGAACAAAGACTACTATTTAAAAACTGAATTATATGAAATAATTCAAAAAGACTCGACAATTTTTGATTTTCTACAAGAAAATTCTTTAGACGGAATCTGGTATTGGGATCTTGAAAATCCTGAAAATGAATGGTTAAGTCCTAAATTTTGGGAAGTATTAGGGTACTCTTTTGAAGAAAAGAAACATTTAACTTCAGAATGGCAAGAATTGATATTTTATGAAGATTTAGAAAAGACAATTGATAATTTTAACAAGCATTATCAAAATCCTGAACATCCTTACGACCAGATTGTACGCTATAAACATAAAAAAGGACATACTCTTTGGATAAGATGTAGAGGAAGTATAATTAGAGATAATAATGGAAAACCTATACGAATGATAGGTATTCATAATGATGTAACAAAACAAAAAATAGATGAAGAAAGATTACTAGAAAAAGCAAATTCTTTAAAAGCTATTTTAGATAGTTCTCTTGATGGAATAATGGCTTTTGATAGCGTCTATAATAAAGATGGAGAAATTATTGATTTTATATTCACAATGTCAAATAAAGAAGCATGTAAAATTGTTAATTTAAGTGAAGAACAACTTATTGGTCAACGATTATCTAAAATACAACCGGGGAATTTTAAACCACTAGATTCTCTTACTGGAAACACTCTTTTTAAAAATTATAAAGAAGTTGTATTAACAGGAGAAGCTAAATCTTTAGAGTTTTATTTTGAAAGTAATGGAATAAAAGAATGGTTTAGAAATAAAACTGTTAAATATAACAATGGATTTATTTGTACATTTGAAATAATTACAACCGAGAAAAACTTTCAAGAAAAACTTGAACAAAGAGTTGAAGAAGAAATTAAGAAACGATATAAACAAGAAGAAATACTTATTCAACAATCTAAAATGGCAGTAATGGGAGAAATGATAGCTGCAATTGCTCATAATTGGAGACAACCTCTTAATATAATTTCACTTCTTTCATGTGTAATAACCAAAAAATATGCAAGTTCTAAATTAAATAAAGGGTATGTTGATGACTGGAGTATAAAAATGAATAATCAATTAAATTTTATGTCACAAACAATTGATGATTTCAAAAACTTCTATACACCAACAGAAGATTTCAAAAGAATTTCCTTAAAAAAAATTGTTTTAAAAGTAATCTCTTTACTAAATATTCAGTTTAAAATAGACAATATAAAAATTGAGGTTAATATTCCTGAAACTATTTCATTAGTATGCTTAGAAAATCAATTACAACAAGCTTTAATCAATATATTATCTAATTCAAGAGAAGCTATATTGAATAAAAATATAGAAAAAGGAATTATTTTAATATATGCGGAAAAAAACACTTCATTTGTAAATTTAATTATCCAAGACAATGGAGGTGGAATAGAAAATAAAGAAATTTTATCATCTATATTTGAACCATACTTTACAACTAAAGCAAATTCCTATGGAACAGGAATAGGTCTATACATGACAAAAATAATAATTGAACAAAATATGAAAGGAAAAACAGAAGTAAAGAACATAAATAATGGTTTTGAGTTTACTATTATATTACCCCTATAAGTTACCATCTTCTCCTAAATAAAATTATTTTTTGTACAAGCTCACAAAAAAGTCACATTTTTTTTGTATTATTATAATAGTTTATATTATTATGATAAAGGAATATTAATGTTTGGGGCAATTTCGAATAAAGATTTAGAAATAGTTAATGATTATTTTAAACAGTTTATAAAATTTATTTCTTATGAAAAAAGTGAATTTGATTATATAGAATCAACTGGTAATTCAAAAGTTGATGCTATGTTTAAACAATGGAATGAAGAGATAAAAATAGTTGATAATAGAAACAAAGATGATATGAAAGTATTAGGAGAAGTTGTTTTAACAGCTGATAAAGTAGAACAAGGTATTTATAAAACTAGAATTAAAGCTGAAAGCTCTAATCCAATGATTTCAACTTTAAGAATTACCATTAATAAAATGTTAGATAGTTTGGATGATTCTACTTCAAGAATTTTAAGAGTTGTTAATAGCTATACAAGTGATGATTTTACTGATAGTATAAAAGTAATAGATAAGTATAAAGATGACATGAAACTTTTAATGGAAAGTATCAATAAACTAGGAAGTTCTTTAGAAAAAAATGCAAGAACAAACTTTCAAAATGGTGAAACATTAGAAAAAAATTCATCAATTATGAACTCTTCAATGAATAATTTAGCTTCAAAAGCAAATGAACAAGCTGCATCTTTAGAAGAAACAGCCGCTGCACTTGAAGAAATCACAAGTATCACTAGAAATAATACTCAAAATGCTATGAAAATGGCAACACTAGGTCAAACTGTAAAAAAATCTGTTTTTACAGGTGAAGAATTAGCTAGCAAAACAGCATCTTCAATGGATGAAATAAACTCAAAAGTACAAGCTATAAATGAAGCAATTACTGTAATTGACCAAATTGCATTTCAAACAAATATTCTTTCATTAAATGCAGCCGTAGAAGCAGCAACAGCTGGTGAAGCTGGAAAAGGATTTGCCGTTGTTGCAGCAGAAGTGCGAAATCTTGCATCTCGTTCAGCAGAAGCTGCAAAAGAGATAAAAAATCTAGTACTTGAAGCATCTGTAAAAGCAAATGAGGGAAAATCTGTTTCAGCAGATATGATTGAGGGTTATAAAGAATTAAACAAAAATATTTCAGAAACAATTCATATTATAGAAGATGTTTCAAGGGCCTCAAAAGAGCAAATGACAGGAATTGAACAAATAAATGATGCTGTAAATATGTTGGATAGAGTAACTCAAGAAAATGCAAGTGAATCAAATCATGTAAAAACTGTATCTCAAAGTGTTTCACAATTAGCCCATGAGTTATTAGCTGATGCAAAAACTAAAAAGTTTAATTAAAAGGAAATAAAAATGTCAAGAGAAACAGTATTAGATAGAAATGCATTTTTAGTTAGTGAAACTGATGCAAAAGGAATAATAAAATTTGCAAATGAAGATTTTTGTAAAATTGCTGGATATACACTTGCTGAATTAGTAGGAAATCCTCATAGTATGGTAAGACATAAAGATATGCCAAAACAAGCATTTAAAAGCTTATGGGACACTGTTCAAAAAGGAAATATTTGGACAGGATATGTAAAAAATGCAACAAAAGATGGTGGGTATTATTGGGTATTCGCAACTGTTTATCCATTTGAAAGTAGTGATGGTTCAAAAGGTTATTTATCTTGTAGAAGAAAACCAACAAATGAAGAAATTCAAAAAGCTGAAATACTTTATACTCAATGGAAAAGAGAAGAAAGATAATAAATGGAGAAATGTAATTATTTTGAATTTGAATGTAATAGTTTCAATATTTTAATCATAGAAGACTCAACTTCAATGATTAAAATTATTGATAATATTTTTTCAAATTATGGATTTAATACTTTTCTAAGTTCCACTCTAAAAGAAGCTAGAGAGATAATGAATTCCAATAAAATAGATTACATCATTTTAGATATAAACCTTCCTGATGGGAATGGATATGAACTTATAAAAGAGTTATCTTCTTCTTACTCAAAAATAATAGTTCTTACTTCTCAAACTGATTCTCAATTAAAAGAAGCTTCTTACCAAAAAGGTGTGATAGATTTTATAAACAAAGATAAAAACTTTTTATATAAAATTTCTGAAATGCCTAATTTAATAAAACAATTAGAAAGAAATAAATCAAAAAATATTTTAATAGTAGATGATTCTTTTGTCGTTAGAGAACAGTTAAAAGATATTCTTATAAATAGAAATTACAATGTATTAGAAGCAAAAAATGAAAAAGAAGCAAAAGAAATAATTAGTTTAAAAAAAATTGATTTAATGTTATTAGATTTAGAACTTGAAGAATCTAATGGATATGATTTTTTAATAAAAAATAGAGCTTTAATATTAGATAAATTAAATATTAAAGTTGTGATTATTACGGGAAATATCTCTTCAAATCTTATAAGAGATTCTTTTAGATTAGGTGTAAAAGAGATTATTAAAAAACCATATATTATTGAAGAATTAATTTTAAAAACTGATATTTTTATCAATGATAAAGATATAGAAGATGAAATGATTTGTAAAACTCAACTTTTAAACCAATATAAAGAAACTGTAGATAGAAGTTCAATTGTTTCAAAAGCTGATAAGAAAGGTTTGATAACTTATGTAAATGAAGCTTTTTGTGAAATTTCTGGCTACACAAGAAAAGAGCTTTTAGGGAAACCTCATAATGTTGTAAGACATCCTGATATGGACTCTTCTATATTTAAAGAGATGTGGCATACCATTAAAGATTTAAAAACTTCTTGGAAAGGAGTAATTAAAAATAGAAAAAAAGATGGAACTGCATATTGGGTACAAACCATAATCAATCCTATCTTAGATAATAATGGAGAAATTCTTGAGTTTATTGGGATTAGAACTGATATTACTAATACAGAAGAGACAAAAGAACATTTGAAAAATCAATACGATATATCTCAAAACAACTTTAATGAAATAGTTAATCTTTCAAAACTCTATGAAAAAGCGATCGAAACAAGTAATATTATTCTTAGAGTAGACACAAATAAAATAATCACATATGCAAATGAAAAATTTTATAAAATAAGTGGTTTTACAAAAGAAGAGCTAATAGGTAAACATTATGATTACCTAAAAATATTAGATATAAATAAAAATCCTAATATGGAAAATATGTGGAAAGCAATAACAAAAGGTGATATTTGGGAAGGACAAATAACTAATATCTTTAAAGACAATAAAATTCATCATTTTTTAATAACCGTAGTTCCAATAATAAATTTAAATGGTCAAATTTTAGAATATTTAAGTATTAGAAAAGAGATAACAGAAGTTATTGAACTACATAAAGAAATAGAAGAGACTCAAAGAGAAATAATCTATAAAATGGGTGAAATTGGAGAGAGTAGAAGTAATGAAACAGGAAACCATGTAAAAAGAGTTGCTGAATATTCTAAACTCTTAGCAACTTTATATGGCTTAGATGAAAAAGAGAGTGATATTTTATTTACAGCAAGTCCTATGCATGATATTGGAAAAGTTGGTGTTCCTGATTCTATTTTAAATAAACCTGGGAAATTGGATGAAAATGAATGGAAAATAATGCGAAAACATTGTGTTATTGGATATAACATTCTTAAAAATTCTAAAAGAGAAATTCTAAAAGCAGCAGCAATAGTTGCACGTGACCATCATGAAAAATGGGACGGAACAGGTTATCCAAGAAGAATAAAAGAAAAAGAGATTCATATTTATGGAAGAATTACTGCCATTGCAGATGTGTTTGATGCTTTGGGAAGTGATAGATGTTATAAAAAAGCATGGGAAGATGAAGAAATATTTGAACTTTTAAAAGAAGAAAAAGGTAAGCATTTTGACCCTGAATTGATTGATTTATTTTTTGAAAATATTTATAAATTTAAAGAAATTAGAAATAGGTATAAAGACTAATAAAAAAAGGAGGAATATAATAATGTTTAATTTTGGTAAAAGTGAAGAAGAAAAAGGGCGATTAAGTGCAATGGAGGAAAATTTTGCAATTATATCGTTTGAACCAAACGGTACAATACTAAATGCAAATGATAATTTTTTAAATGCATTAGGTTATAGATTAAATGAAGTAGTTGGTAATCACCATAAAATGTTTTGTGATAAAAAATATATAACTACAAGTGAATATACTGAATTTTGGAATAATTTAGCTAGGGGAATATCTCAAATAAATGAATTTGAAAGAATTAGAAAAGATGGTAGTTCTATTTGGATTCAAGCTTCATATACTCCTGTGAAAAATGCTAATGGAAAAGTAACTAGAGTTGTTAAATTTGCCCAAGATATTACAGACTCTAAAAAAGTAGTAGATGCCGTTAAAAAAGCTATAAATTTAGCAAAAACAGGTATCGTAAAACAAACTATTACTGAATCAACTTCAAATGAGGGAATAGAAGAGCTTAAAAATGGTGTTAATGATTTATTCGAAATAGTATCTACTAAAGTGGATGGTGATTTAAATAAAATATCAGATGCTTTATCATCTTATCAAAAATTAGACTTTAGACATAGAATACAAGGAAATAGTTTAGGAGAAGTTTCTATTGGACTAAATAATCTTGCTAATGTTGTAAATGAGATGTTAGTTGAAAATAAAT
Organism: Aliarcobacter sp.; assembly: GCA_028690445.1. Classification (GTDB taxonomy): domain Bacteria; phylum Campylobacterota; class Campylobacteria; order Campylobacterales; family Arcobacteraceae; genus Aliarcobacter. The sequence continues at coordinate 27,358 of JAQVBE010000011.1, forward strand.
CAAATGGATTAACACTTGATGAAAGTTCAAATATTTTACTTGGAAATGTAGATAAATTAAATATTAGTTCAAATGAAGCAGCAGCATCTTTAGAAGAAACAGCAGCAGCATTAGAAGAGATAACTTCAAATATAAGAAATAATACTCAAAATATTCAAAAGATGGCAAGTTATTCAAATAGTGTAACAAAATCAGCACATGATGGGGAAAAACTTGCAAATCAAACAACAATTGCTATGGAAGAGATAAATGTACAAGTTAACTCTATAAATGAAGCAATTACTGTAATCGACCAAATTGCATTTCAAACAAATATTCTTTCATTAAATGCAGCTGTTGAAGCAGCAACTGCTGGTGAAGCTGGAAAAGGATTTGCAGTTGTTGCAGCAGAAGTAAGAAATCTAGCTTCAAGAAGTGCAGAGGCAGCAAAAGAGATTAAAAATATAGTTGAAAATGCTACAAGAAAAGCAAATGATGGAAAACAAATAGCAAATCATATGATAAATGGATATAAAGAGTTAAATCAAAATATCACAAATACAATAAATCTAATCCAAGATATAGAGATGTCAAGCAAAGAGCAACTTTCTGGAATTGAGCAAATTAATGATGCTGTAAATAGTCTGGACCAACAAACACAACAAAATGCAGCGATTGCATCTCAAACACATGATGTGGCTATATTAACAGATGAAATAGCAAAATTAGTTGTATCTGATGCAAATACAAAAGAGTTTATAGGTAAAAATGAAGTAAAAGCAAAAAATATAAATGTAAAATCGAACTCTTCATATAATATTAAAACTACTCAAGTAGTACACAAAAAAGCTGAACATAAACCAATAAAAAAAGAGACTAAAATAGTTTCAAATAAATCTGATAGTGAGTGGGAAAGTTTTTAAAAGTCTGAAATAAATTTCAGACTTTTAAAATAGGTATTATAAATTTTGAGAAGGTTTTAGAAGAATGAAAAGAATATTAATAATTGATAATTCAATAGTAATAAGAAGTGTTATTAGAAATTTATTTGTAGATAATCAAAGATTAATAATTTTTGAAGCTAGCTCTATGGAAGAAACAGAAAAACTAATAAAAGAGAATGATTTTTTCGTAGTTATTTCTAACTTATTTTTAAATGATAGTCCTAATTCTCAGATTTTAGAATTATTAGAAAAAGAAAATATTCCAACTATCATTTTTAGTTCAACTTTAGAAAAAGAGCTTTTATACAAGTACTCAAATATTCTTGATTATGTTTTAAAAGATTCTAATGGGTTTAGATATATTTATAATTTGGTTTCTGCAATGAAATTTTGTTGTAATGAAAGTGTTCTAATAGTTGAAGATTCAAATACAGTTTCTAATCAAATTAAACAAATTTTAGAAAAACTCTTATTAAAAGTAACCATTATTGAAGATGGAGTAAAAGCCCTTGAAATATTAAACCAAGAAAAAAAATTTTCATTGATTATAAGTGATTATGAAATGCCAAATTTAGATGGTTTAGAACTTACTCGAAGAATAAGAGCTTTGAATTCTTACAAAAATTCCCCTATTATCATAATTACTAAAAGTAATGAAAATGAATTAAAAACAAAATTCTATAAATATGGTGCAAATGATATTATTTTAAAACCTATTTTACAAGAAGAGCTAATTTCAAAGGTTATAAATATATTTTTGAATTTAAAACAAATTCAAGAGATAAAAGCTTTTAATAATTTGATTGATAAAAATATAATTACTTCTAGCACAAATATAAAAGGAAATATAATATCTGTTTCTGAAGCTTTTTGTAAAATATCTGGATATACAAAAGAAGAATTATTAGGAAAAAAACACAATATTCTAAAACATCCTGATATGAGTGATTCCATATATAAAGAGTTATGGGAAACTATTAGTAAAGGAAAAGTTTGGAAAGGTGAATTAAAAAATCTTAAAAAAGATAGAGATTATTATTGGGTTAAGGCAATAATTGAACCAAACTTTTCAAAAGAAGGAAAAATTATTGGTTATAGGGCAATCAGATATGATATTACCGATAAAAAATTAATTGAAATTATAAGTATTACAGATGGACTTACAAATATCTATAACAGAAGATATTTTGATGAAATTTTTCCTAAAATCATAAATAATGCAAAAAGGAAAAATGAATTAGTATCATTTTTATTTATGGATATTGACCATTTTAAACAATATAACGATAATTATGGACATCAAAAAGGCGATGATGTTTTAGTAAAATTTGCAACTTGTTTAAAAGAAAGTTTACATCGTTCTTCTGATTTTGCTTTTAGATTGGGTGGAGAAGAATTTGCTATTGTCTATCAAACGGATACAAAAGAAAAAGCTATTGAATTTGCAAATAATATAAAAAACAATATAGAAAATTTAAAAATCATTCATGAGTTTAATAGTGCAAGTCCCTATATAACAGCGTCTATGGGATTAATATGTAAAAATGCAGATGATATTATTGTTGATGAAGTTTATAAAGAGGTAGATAACTTATTATATGAAGCAAAAAGAAGTGGTAGAAATCAAATAAAAGTTAATGAATTAACATGACTTGCAAAAATAGAGTAAAACCAAAACTTTTAAGAGATATAAAAACAGAAGCACTTTTAGTATTTATAAGAACAACATTAGAACAATCTTTTCAGCAAATAGATAATTTTGGTTATAGCTTTGAATTAGGTAATGATGAAGATAAAGAATTAGTTTATTCTTCTTTAAAAAAATTACTAGAACACCTTCAAGATACCGTAATAAACTCAACTTATTTAAGAAGTTTAATAGAAAATGCCCATAAAAATGCGACTTTAAAATTACTTGCAAAAAAAGAAGAACCTTTGATGATTTATTATGATACTTTAGTAAAAACAATTGAAGTATGTTTGCCAAATGGGAGTTTTTGGATACCTGAATTAGTTGTTATTTCACTTTTAAGTGAATGGATAATTGAAGAAGAGAAAACTGCTTATTTTTATCCGTATTTAAAAGATATAAATTATTTAGATTTAATAAATAGATATGATAATAGTAAAAAAGATTTAAATAATGAAAAAAAAGATATTATGATGGATATGTATAAACTTTCTTCAAAATTAATAGAGAAATTAAAAAAAGTTGAGTATAAAATAAATACTTCTAGAAAGAAATCTAAGAGAAAATAATTCCATAAATAATGTAAACTTTTATTCAAATAATAATATACTAAAGTTTAAAAATAATTATAAAGTACAATAAATGGTATCTATAAACTTTACAAGTAAATATATATTAGCCTTATTGATTCTAGGGTTTTTATCAATATTTACATATATAAATATTAATACAATAATAAATTTACAAACTAATGATAGTAAAACTATTAACTTAAGTGGTAAACAAAGAATGTTAAGCCAAAGAATTTATAATTCTATAATAACTTCAAATTTAGAAGTTTTTAAAGAGAGTATTAATAATATGCATTCTTCTCATAATTATTTAATTTCTCTTCCTATGAGTAAAGAAGTTAATAATTATTATTTTAATTCTCCTATTCAATTAAATAAAAAAGTTAATGAGTATTTAGAAAAATTACAATTATTGCAAAATTTCAAAGATAATAGCAGTGATTATTTACTTAAAGAATCTGAAAGTTTATTAATGCATTTTGATAAAATTACATCACTTTATCAAATAGAATCAGAAAATAAAATCAAAGAACTAAAAGAAGTTGAATTTTATATTTTACTTATGTCTTTATTTACACTTTTAATTATTGGGTTTTTTATTTTTAGACCTGCGAATAGGAAGTTTATACAAAGTAATAATGAAATACTTAATGAAAAAAACTATTCTAATACCATAATTGAATCTAATACAAACGCAATTATCGCTGTAGAAAAAAATTTAAATGTAAAAACTTTTAATAAAGCTGCTGAAATAATGTTTGGATATTCAAAAGAAGAAATGATAGGCAAAAATTCTTTACTAAAAATTGTACCTAATATATATCAGAATGCACATGAAAATGGGATAAAAAAATATTTCACTACAAGTATTTTTAAACATAAAGGAATGAATCTAGAGTTTGAGGCAATAAAAAAAAGTGGTGAGCTATTTCCTATTAGAATTTCATTTGGGAAAAACATAAATGAAGGTGAAAATGAAAAATTAGTTATTGCAAATATTCAAGATATTACTATAGAAAAAGAAAAAGAAAAACTACTTATGGCAAATGAAAAAATATATAAAGATTTATTTGAATTAAATAAATTAATTATTATATTAGTAAATCCTACAAATGGAAATATTGTAAATGTAAATAATAGTGCAATCGATTTTTATGGATATACCTTAAGTGAATTTTTATCATTAAATCTAGTAGATATTAATATTATTCCTATAAATGAAATTGAAGAAAAAATGAATTTTGCACGAGAAAATGAGCAATCTTTTTTTGAGTTTGTACATAAACTCAAAAATAATGAACAAAAATATGTAAGAGTAAGTTCATCACCAACATTTTATAAAGATGAAATAGTTTTATATGTAACAATAACAGATATAACCGATGAATTAAAAGCAAAAGATAGACTAGTATCCTTAGAAAAAGAGTTTAATAATTTTTTTGAAATATCAATAAATTTACATTTAATTACTACCTCAACCGGACTTATTCTTCAAATAAATAATGCTTGTAAAAATATTCTAGGATATGATAAAGAAGAACTTGTTAATAAATCTTTCTTAAGTTTTATTCATCCAGATGATATTGAGAAAACAATTAATGAAATGAAAAAGCTAGAAAATTATGAAGCAGTACATTTATTTGAAAATAGATACCAACATAAAAATGGAACATATGTCACTTTAGTATGGTCTGCAAATATTGATATTGATAATAGATTGATTTATTCTTCAGCTCAAGATATTTCGTCCATAAAGTTAATTGAATTAGAGCAAGAAAGACAAGAAAAAATAATACAAAAACAATCTAAAATGGCTTCGATGGGAGAAATGCTTGAGAATATTGCTCATCAATGGAGACAGCCTCTTTCAATTATTTCTACTGCATCTTCTGGACTAAAATTAAAAAAGGCAATGAATATATTGGAAGAGGATGATATTGAATTTACTATGAATTGTATTAATAACTCTGTTCAACATTTATCTCAAACAATTAATGACTTTAGAGACTTCTTTCATAATGAAAAGAATAAAAATGAATTTAAAATTAATAATACATTTGAAAAGACTTTTAACCTAATATCTTCAGAATTTAAAAATAAAAATATAGTTATAGAACAAAATATACAAGATATTTCTATATTTTCATATGAGAATGAATTAATTCAAGTACTAATAAATATTTTAAATAATGCGAAAGATGAATTAATAAAAAAAGACCCAAAAGAAATAAAACTCATAATAATAGATACTCTTTTAAAGGACAATATTTTGGAGATATATATAAAAGATAATGCAGGAGGAATTCCAGTAGATATCATAGATAATATATTTGAATCTCACTTTACAACAAAAGAAAGTACAAATGGAACTGGAATAGGATTATATATGTCAAAAATGATCGTTGAGGAGCATTTATATGGAACTATTGAAGCAGAAAGTATGAGTTTTAATTATAAAGACAACTCTTATTATGGAGCTCAGTTTAAGATTTCTTTACCATTATTACATAAAAATAAAGGAGATGAGTAATGAATTCTATGATATGGAATGATAAAACAATGAGTTTAGGAATACCTTTTATAGATGAACAACATAAAGAATTATTAAATATTATTAATCAATTAAGCACTTCAATTTATAGCAATACGCAAAAGAAAGATATTTTTATAATAATTAATAAACTAATAGATTATGCAAATTTTCATTTTACTTGTGAAGAAGAACTATTTAATAATCTTAAATATAATAAGAAAGATGAACATAAAAATGAACATAGAGAATTTCTAAATAAATTCACAAAATATCATAATCAGATTTCAAATAGTGAATATTTAAACCAAGCAGAAATTATAATTTCACAAGAAACACTTATATATCTTGTAGATTGGTTTTTACATCATATAGCAGGAACGGATAGGATATATGCTGAGATATTTATAGGTAAAGAGCCTGTAAAATAAACTGTATAAAACCCGTTGCCCTTTTAATTCTTCTTTATTTAATATATGTTTGTAAATCCTTAAATAAAAGGACAATTTTATAGGCTCACCTTTATATCTCTAACTCAAAAAAGCTCTCTTCAACTTTTTCGTATTTTGAAACTGAACAAGTGATTTTTTTTGCATTTTCATAGTCTTTAAACTCTTCTATAAATAACTTTTGTAATTTTTCAATTTCAACTGCTCTAAAAATAAAATAACCTAAAACTTCTGTTCCTCTTGAACCTGTTTTTTCTATTCCAAAACTATCAAATTTCCAGTCAATTCCCCTTGAAAAGAAAAAAACTTCTGATAATCTTTTTTCTAATTCATCTCTTACACCATTATTATATGCTTTTAAATGTATGAAAAAAGCTACATTTGTATTAAACTGTGATTGTACTAACTTTTCTTGTTCTGGTGTCATTGGTTTTTCTATAATATTTATATTACTCATCTTTAAATGCTTCCTGTTTTTTCGTGTATTATAGTAAACTATCTTAAAATAAAGCTTGTATTAATAATTTAAATCTATAATAAAAGTAATATAAAAAAATATTAAAGGCTTTCATGAACAGCAACTCAAATTCAATAATTTGGAAATCTGAATACAATATTCATAATTTCAAAATTGACAAAGAACACCAAAAACTTTTTACAATTGCTAGAGAAGCCATGAATATTTCAAAACTAAAAGATGATGATAAGATTAGAATAAGACTAAAAGATGTTATCTCAAAACTTTTTGATTATGTGGGAACACATTTTGCTAATGAACAAAAATATATGGCACAAATAGATTATCCAGAACTTAGCTCACACAAACTTCTTCATAAAAATATGTTAGATATGCTTACTATTTTGATTTCTGAATTAAATAACTTAAAATTACAAGATATTGAAAAATCTCTTATAGATTTTATTGAAGATTATTTTATAAGACATATTGTTTTAGAAGATAAAAAAATCCAACTTTGGAATACTTCCTTATCAGAGTTAAAAAAGAATTTTGGATGGAAAGATATTTATAGTATTGAAGATAAAAAAATTGATGCTGAACATAAAAAACTTTTTGATATTGCAGAAGAAGCATTTACAGAAGTTGAACCAGAACAAAGAACTGCAAAAATAAAAGAAGTTTTAACAGATTTATATTCATATATGAAATCACATTTTAAACATGAAGAACTATTTATGCAAGAAATGAAGTATCCTTTTCTTGAAGAACACAAAGCACTACATTTTAATATAATCGAAAAAATAAATACTTTTGTAAAACAACTTCCAACTATGGATGAAAGTCTTTTTGAAAAAGAATTAGCAAAAATAATAGATATTGCACTTGTTCATCATATAATTCAAGAGGACAGAAAAATAATTTCTTGGTCAAAATCAAATACACAGGCTTAATTATTAATATTTTATTAATATAGATGTTATACAATCAATTAATTTATTATCAAGGCTACCAAAGTGTCAAAACAATCTAAAATTTTTATTTTAATAACTGCTACATTGATATTGTTAAGTGGTTGTGAAAATAAAGTTTCTTCAAATCCACAAATTCAAATTATAGAAGTTGGTGTTATTACACTTCAAGAACAACCAATCCTATTACAACAAGACTTAAGTGGGAGAGTGAAAGCAAAATTGGTTTCTCAAGTTAGACCACAAATTAGTGGCATTATTACTAAACAACTTTTTACAGAAGGAAGCTTCGTAACTCAAGGTGAAATCTTGTATCAAATTGACTCAGCATCTTATCAAGCTAATTTTTTTCAAGCAAAAGCTTCACTTGAAAGTGCAAAAGTAGATGCTAAAAATGCTAAAACTAAAAGTCAAAGATATGAAGAATTATTAAAATTTGATGGTACCTCGAAACAAGAAGCAGAAGATGCAAAAGCAATTTATCTTCAAGCAGAAGCTTTGGTTGAAGAAAAAAAAGCAAATCTTGAAAGTGCAAAAATTGATTTAGAAAGAACAAATATTAAAGCCCCTATTTCTGGATATATTAGTATTTCAAGTGTAACAAAAGGAGCATTAGTAAACACAAATCAAACTGATGCATTAGCTACTATTAGAGATACCTCTAGTGTTTATGTGGATTTAAGTCAATCAAATACTCAACTTTTAGCTTTACGAAAACTTTTAAGCCAAGAAAATATTCAAAAAGGAAATACTGAAGTTACTTTAACATTAAGTGATGGAAGTATTTATGAACATAAAGGTGAACTACAACTTCAAGAAATTGCAGTTGACGAAAGTACAGGTTCCGTAACTCTTCGAGCTTTATTTCCAAATGAAAAAGGTATTTTATTACCAGGAATGTTTGTAAAAGCAACTGTTCAAGGAGCAATTAATACAAAAGCATTTTTATTGCCTCAACAAGCAGTTTCAAGGGATGCAAAAGCAAATCCTATAATTACTCTTTTAAAAGAAGATAATTCAATTATAAAACAAATGATTACTATTGAAAGAGCTATTGGGAACAGATGGCTAGTAAGCGCAGGAATTAATAACAATGATAAAATTATTATTGAAGGTTTAAATAAAATCAATGAAAAAAGTAAAGTAAATTCTATTGATGTAAGCAGTAAATATATTGAAAACAAATAATAAAAATAGCCAAAAAGGTTTAATATGTTAGCAAGATTTTTTGTTTTTAGACCTATATTTGCATGGGTTATCTCTTTGGTAATTATGATTGCTGGAATTGTAAGTCTATACGTACTTCCAATGGAACAATATCCAGATATTGCACCTCCCCAAATCAATATTTCTACCACTTACACAGGAGCATCTGCGCAAACTGTTGAAAATAGTGTTACTCAAATTATTGAACAACAACTAACAGGACTTGATGGAATGATTTATTTCTCTTCAAGCAGTAGTTCTTCTGGAAATTCAAGAATAAAAATAACCTTCCAACAAGGAACCGATCCAGACATTGCTCAAGTACAAGTACAAAATAAAGTCCAACAGATTCTTTCTCGTTTGCCAGATGATGTTCAAAGACAAGGGCTAAGAGTTGTTAAATCACAATCAGATTTTTTATTATTAGCTTCATTATATGATGAAACAGAAAAGGCAGAAAAAGCTGATATTGCTGATTATTTAATAAGTAATCTTCAAGATAGTATTTCAAGACTGGAAGGTGTTGGAGATGTTCAAGTTTTTGGGGGACAATATGCAATGCGTATTTGGCTTGACCCAATAAAATTAGAATCTTACAAGCTAATGCCTTCAGACATAGAATCAGCAATAAGCGCACAAAACTCTCAAGCATCAGCCGGTAAACTTGGTGGATTACCTGTAATTAACAATCAACAATTATCAGTAACGGTTACTACTAGATCAAAATTCAAAACTGTATCAGAATTTGAAAATATTCTTGTAAAACATAATAGTAATGGTTCATTTGTTAAATTAAAAGATGTAGCAAGGATTGAAATAGGAGCTCAAACATATAGTAATATCACGGCTTTAAATGGTAAACCATCTTCTGGTATTGCAATTCAATTAGCTTCAGGGGCAAATGCCATAAAAACAGCTAATAGTATAAAAGCACTTTTGAATAAGTATGAGGGGAATCTCCCTGTTGGATATAAAATAGATTATCCAAGAGATACAACACTTTTTATTCAAGCTTCAATTAATGAAGTAGTTAAAACACTTTTTGAAGCTATTTTATTAGTTGTTTTTGTAATGTATATTTTCTTAAAAAGCTGGCGAGCAACTTTAATACCTGCTATTGCTGTTCCTGTTGTTTTACTTGGAACTTTTGGTATTTTAAATATTCTTGGTTATTCAATTAATACTCTTACAATGTTTGGAGTAGTCTTATCCATTGGACTTTTAGTTGATGATGCTATTGTTGTTGTAGAAAATGTTGAACGAAATATGAGAGAAAAAAAACTTCCTGCAAAAGAAGCAACTATTATTTCTATGCAAGAAATTACAAGTGCTTTAGTTGGAGTGGCTACCGTGCTTTCAGTGGTTTTTTTACCAATGGCATTTTTTAGTGGTTCAACAGGAGTTATTTATAGACAATTTTCAGTTACAATTATTTCCTCTATGATTTTATCTGTTATTGTAGCTTTAACCTTAACTCCCGCATTGTGTGCGACTATATTAAAACCCCATGATGAAAATGAAAAACAAAAAGGCTTTACTCACTGGTTTGGAAACAAATTTGATTCTATTACTTCAAGATATAAAAATGGTGTTACAAAAGTATTACAAACGCCTATTCGTTGGATGATTATTTATGTTGGTATTATTGGGTTATTAGCTTTTGTTTTTATAAAACTTCCTACTAGCTTTCTTCCAAAAGAAGACCAGGGTAGTTTAATGATTCAATACACTTTACCAGTAGGTGCAATTACTTCAAGAACTGTTGAAGTTGCAGAAAAAATTAAAGATTATTTCTTAAAAGAAGAAGCCCATAATATAAATAGTATTTTTACCATTTCAGGATATAGCAGTAACAGCAGTGGACAAAATATTGGGACAGCTTACATTTCTCTTAAAAGCTGGGAAGAAAGACCTGATATAAGTAGCCGTTCTGATATTATTGGTCGTAGAGCAGCAGTGATATTTGCAAATCCAACTTCACCTTATTTTATTCGTGACGCAAAAGTTATTTCTATGAATCCTCCTGTTGTTCAAGGTTTAGGGCAAACAGATGGGTTTGAATTCCAACTTCAAGCAGATGCAATAACTTCAAGAATTACTCTTGCAGAGGTAAAAGAAAAGATATTATTAGAAGCAGGACAAAATAATAAAATTAATTCAATTCGGGCAGATGGTTCAGACGAAACTCCTCAACTAAAAATTGAATATGATACGGAAAAAGCTTTATCTTTGGGTCTTTCTATGAGTGATATTGATTATACCCTTAGTGCTGCTTGGGCTGGTATTTATGTAAATGATTTTATTGATAGATCAAGAGTAAAAAGAGTTTATATTCAAGGAGATGCTCCTTTTAGGTCAAAACCTGAAGATTTATATACATGGAAAGTTAGAAATATAAATGGAACTATGACTTCTTTTTCAGAATTTGCAACCACAAAATGGGAATATGGTCCAGAAGAATTAAGCCGTTATAATGGTTTTGCTTCATATCAAATTCAAGGTTCAGCAAACAGTGGAATAAGCTCAGGCTCTGCCATGAATGAGATGGATAAGATTGCAGATAAGCTCTCAAATGGAACAATGCATTCATGGAGTGGACTTTCATATCAAGAAAGATTATCGACGGGACAATCAGGTTTGCTTTATGCAGTTTCTATATTAATTATCTTTTTATGTTTGGCGGCATTATACGAAAGTTGGTCTGTTCCTTTTTCTATTTTAATGGTTGTGCCATTAGGTATCGTAGGAGCCGTTTTAGCTGTTTATTTTAGAGGATTGGATAATGATGTATATTTTCAAGTGGCACTTCTTACAACTATTGGACTAGCCGCTAAAAATGCTATATTAATTGTTGAATTTGTGGATACCTCATACAAAAATGGTAAACCACTTCTTGAAGCTGCTGTTGAGGGAGCAACTTTGCGATTAAGACCTATTATGATGACTTCTTTAGCATTTATAGCAGGAATCATGCCCCTTGCTTTATCCACTGGAGCTGGTGCAAATAGTAGAATTTCTATTGGAACAGGAATTGTTGGGGGAACTTTAACTGCAACAATTTTAGCAATATTCTTTGTTCCTTTATTTTTTGTTTTAATTAAAAAAGTTTTTTCATCAAAAAAGGCAGGACAAAATGTTTAAAAAAACCATTTCAATAGCTCTTGCTTCAACTCTTTTCAGTGGTTGTTTTTCTTTAGAGCCAAAATTAGAACCATTAGATTCTAAGGTTATTCCCCTTGAATGGAACACTCCAGTTGAAGCAAAAAACCAAGAAGATTTAACTCAAATAAAACCTTCATGGGAAGATTTTGTTCAAAATGATACTTTGAAAAAAGTTGTTGACCTAGCTATAAAAAATAACAGAGATTTAAAAATAGCTCTTTTAAATATCCAATCAGTAAGGGCAACATATAGAATTTCAAACTCTGATAGTTTTCCAACCCTTGAAGCAAATGGTGATATGAAAAATACAAAAACCATAAACTCTTCAAATGGAACTTCGATTTCACATAATTATTCTGCAAATATATCAGCTTCTTACGAAATAGATTTATTTGGAAAAATACAAAGTCTAAATGAAAGTGCCTTACAAAGTTATCTTTCAACACAATTTGCAGCAAATACAGTAAAAGTTAGTTTGATTTCTGAGACAATTAACGCATGGCTTACATTAGCAACCCACAATGAACAATTGAAACTTTCAATGCAAACAGTTGAAAACCTACAAAAAGCTTATGAACTAACACAAAAAAAGTTTAATGCAGGTGTGATTTCTCAAGCTGATGTATTAGATGCAAGTGCCTCACTAAAAGAAGCTCAAATAAATGTTATTTCATATAACACAATGATAAAACAAGATAAAAATGCACTAGAACTACTTATTTCTCAACCTTTAAATGATGAGTTTTTACCAAAAGAGTTTAAAGAGTATGAAAATTGGCTAATGATTGTAAAAGCTGGAATTTCATCAAAAGTTTTATTAACACGACCAGATATAATGGAAGCAGAACATAACCTAAAAGCAAAAAATGCAAATATTGGAGCTGCAAGAGCTGCCTTTTTCCCATCGATTTCACTAACTGCAAATACAGGAATTGCTAGTAAATCTCTCTCTTCACTTTTTGATGGAGGAGCGCAAAGTGTATGGTCTTTTTCACCAAATATAACTCTTCCAATATTTAATGGTGGACAAAATAGTGCAAACTTGGATTATACTTATGCACAAAGGGATATAGCTCTAAATCAATATGAAAAAACTATCCAAACAGCATTTAAAGAAGTAAATGATGCACTGGCAACTAGAGCCACAATAAATGAGCAAATAAATAAACAAAAAGAAGTTGTAGAAGCTGTTTCTAAAAGTCATAATTTAGCACTTGGAGCTTACAAAGTAGGAACTGGCTCATATTTAAATGTTTTAATTTCACAAAGAACTTTATATTCAGCCCAACAAAATTTGATTAATAAATACCAAGAAGATTTAACAAATCGAGTAAGTTTGTATAGTACGCTTGGAGGAAATGAAAAAGTTGAAGAGATAAATAAAGAGAATCAATGAATATAGAGTTTAGATTTTTGCAAAAAGCGATTCTTGCTAAAAACTACATTAGCTTCACTTACGGAAATCAAAGTTTTAAAAATATTAAACCTTTAAAACTTGATTCTAAAAATAGACTTTTTTGTGATAAAGGTAATAGAATCATTATTAACCTTCGTCATTTTATTTCCCCAAACTCTTCCCAACCAAATACCCACTCGCCCACGCAAATTGAAGATTAAAACCTCCCCTATTTCCCACTATATCCAGAACTTCTCCAGCAAAGTATAGATTTTTTACTAACTTACTCTCATAAGTTTTATTATCCACCTCAGCGGTTCTAACACCTCCACCACTTGCTTCTGCGTGTCCAAAACCTTGTGTATCTACAACTTTCATTTTCCATTGGTTTAACTGATAGGCTAATGCTTTGATTTGTTTTGCGTTTACATCGGCAGCTTTTGTATCTATATTAATTTTACAAATATCTAATAAAACTGGTGCTATTTTATTTGATACCATTCCTGTTAAAATATCTACTGCTTTTTGAGTTGGGATAGTTTTGAATAGTGTTTGGATTTGGTCGGCTAAGTCATTTCTATTTATTTTTGGGAAAAAGTTTATAGCTATTTTTACATCATGATAAGAACTTAGATTTAAAACTGCTAATTGAGAAATATCAAGTATTGCAAAACCTGAAACTCCATAACTTGTAAATAACACATCGCCAAAAATCTCTTGTTCTAAATTTCCATTTATAAACAAACTTACATTACACTCTTTTTTTACGCCTTGAAGTTTTCCATTGTAAGTATTATCTGTTTGAAGTCCTACAAGTGAAGGATAAGTTGGGTTGAAACTATGTCCAAATTTTGAAGCGAAATCCAAACCACTTTCGTTTGCATTTAGTTGTGGCGCTGCTCCTAAACCATTTGAGATTAGGATTTTGTCGTAGTTTTTGTATTCTAGCTCATCGGTTTTTATTGTAAATTTCTCTTCTACTTTTTCTATATCTTTTATGAAGTGTTCTAAGTAGATATTTACTCCTAACTCTTTTAATGCCAACTCCAAAAGATTTACTACTGATTTTGCTTCATTTGACAAAGGATATACTTTTCCACTTGGTTTTATATCAAGTAAAAGTCCAATACTTTTGCAAAACTTCTCAAAGACTTTAAAATCAAACTCTTTTAGTGCATGGTTTACAAAATCTGGATTTTCACCTATATAGTTTTTTGAAGTGATTGTTGTATTTGAGATATTACATCTTCCATTTCCCGAAGCTAATATCTTTTTACCTATACTTTTATTTGCATCAAATATATCAATGTGTAAGTTTTTATTTAATCTTTTGGCGGTAATAGCAGCCATTATTCCTGCTGCTCCTGCGCCTATTATTGCTATTTTCAAATTTTTCCTTTAGTAAAACACTGCAAACCAAATAGTTGGTTCATTTAAACTTGTAAACTTAACCCTATGTTTTTCCATTGCTTCAATATTTAAACAATCACCTTTTTTTAATTCCACTTCCCTATTCTCAAACTCAAGTATTGCAAAACCTTCTAAAAGTAAAATAAATTCACTTTTTTCTTGCTCATACCAAAAATTTTCTGGTGAAGTTTGACCATTTGAAACTATTTTTTCTATTTTTATTGTTTCATTTTTGAAAATTTCAAAAAAAAATTCTTCTGTTTTATCTACTATTATTTTCTCAAAAATGTTATACTTTTCCATATAAAAACTGTCCAAGATGTTGATTTATTGGTATTTTAACTTAAATTTACTTAATCATCTGATATAATCTTGACAGATTTAATTGAGTTATTAATCTACACCCTATTTAAAGGGTATTATATTAATTGTGATTAAATTACTTGACATTGATAAAAAAATGTTCTATAATTTCAACATATAAAGAAAATAACAAAAAAAATGAAAGGGAAAAAATGCAAAACGAAACTATAGCAATACATGCAGGTTATAACAAAAAAGAAGGTTATGGAACAATGAGCGTTCCAATTTCTCAAACAACTGCTTATGCATTTAGAGATTCTGAACATGCGGCAAATTTATTTGCCCTAAAAGAATTAGGTCCAATCTATACTAGATTAAATAACCCAACAACTGATGTTTTAGAACAAAGATTTGCAGCCCTTGAAGGTGGAGCAGCTGCTATTTGTACATCTTCTGGACAAGCAGCATCATTTTATGCAATTGCAAATGTAGCTGAAGCGGGAGATAATATTCTTATTTCTGATAAATTATACGGTGGAAGCGTTACTTTATTAACTTACACTATGAAAAGATTTGGAATTACAGCAAAAGTATTTAAAAGTGATGATGCTTCTGATTTAGAAAGTTTAATTGATAATAGAACAAAAGCTATTTATTTTGAATCATTATCAAACCCTCAAATTGCAATTCCTGATGTGGAAAAAATTGCAACTATTGGGAAAAAACATGGTGTTTTAACTATTTGTGATAATACAGTTGCAAGTGCTGCTTTATTTAATCCAATTAAATGGGGAATTGATGTTGTAGTTCATTCAACTTCAAAATACACAAATGGTCAAGGAACTGCAATTGGTGGTATTGTAGTAGAAAGAGACGGATTAGCTGAATTCTTTAAAGCTAACTCAAATAGATATTCACACTTTACAACTCCTGATGAGTCATATCATGGATTAGTTTATACGGATGTTCCTCTTCCAAATTTTTGTTTAAGAATTAGATTATCACTTTTAAGAGATATTGGAGCAGTTCCAGCACCTTTTAATTCATGGTTATTAATTCAAACATTAGAAACATTAAGTTTAAGAGTTGATAAACACTCTGATAATGCTTTAGTAGTTGCAAAATTCCTAGAGTCACATCCAAAAGTAAAAGCTGTAAATTATCCAGGATTAGAGTCAAATAAATATTATGATAGAGCTCAAAAATATTTCAAAGGTGGAAAATCATCAGGACTTATCTCTTTTGATGTTGAATCATTTGAAGAAGCAAAAAGAGTAATTGATAGTGCAAAACTATTTAGTGTAGTTGTAAATATTGGAGATAGTAAATCACTTATTGTTCATCCAGCATCTACAACTCACTCACAAATGAGTCCTGAAGATTTAGTAAAAGCTGGTGTAAATCCTGTAACGATTAGACTTTCTATTGGTTTAGAAAACACAATTGATCTTATTGAAGATTTAAACCAAGCACTGAATTAAGAAAATGCCATTAATATCAACAAAAGGTGTATACGGATTAACTGCCATGTATGAGTTAAGTAAGCATCAAGCAGATACTCCAATGCAAATCAAGGATATATCTGCAAATGCTAATATCCCTCAAAATTACTTAGAACAACTTTTAAGTAAATTAAGAAGAGCAGACCTTGTAAAAAGTATACGAGGTGCAAGGGGAGGATATGTACTTGCTAGAAGTGCTAAGGAGATTAAGATAGTTGATATTCTAATCGCTTTAGAAGATGATATTAAGATAATTGACACAAAAGCTGAAAATCCAATCTTGAATATCTTTTTTGATGAATCAAAAAATAGTATGAAAAAAATCTTTGATGTTTCTCTAGACAAGTTAGATGAATATCAAGAAAAATACAATAAATTTTTACATTACAACATATAAAGGAAAACAAAATGAAATATGCAAATAACATAACAGAATTAATCGGTAACACACCTTTAGTAAAATTACAAGGTGCAAGTAATACAAGTGGAGCAACAGTTTTAGGTAAATGTGAATTTATGAATCCATCACATTCTGTAAAAGATAGAATTGGTACAAACATGATAAATGCAGCTTTAAAAGCTGGATTAATTAAAGAAGGTACAACTGTAATTGAACCAACAAGTGGAAATACAGGAATTGCCTTAGCTTCTGTTTGTGCAGCTTTAGGAATTAAATTAGTTCTTACAATGCCTTCATCAATGAGTATTGAAAGAAGAAGATTATTAAAAGCTTTAGGAGCTGAATTAGTATTAACTGCACCTGAAAAAGGAATGAAAGGTGCTATTGAAAAAGCTGTTGAATTACAAGAAGCAACTCCAAATTCTTTTATTCCTCAACAATTTGCAAATGCAGCAAACCCAGAAATTCACAGACTTACAACTGCAAAAGAGATTTTAGCAGATACAGATGGAAAAATTGATATTTTTGTAGCTGCTATTGGAACAGGTGGAACAATTACAGGAACGGGTGAAGTTTTAAAAGCTCACAATCCAAATATTCAAATTATTGCAGTTGAGCCAGATGCATCACCTGTTTTAAGTGGTGGAAAACCAGGACCTCATAAAATCCAAGGAATTGGAGCTGGGTTTGTACCAGATGTTTTAAATACAAAAGTTTACAATGAAGTTATTCAAGTATCAAATGATGATGCAATTGCAACTTCAAGAAAAATCGCTCAAAAAGAAGGATTATTAGTTGGTATTTCTGCTGGTGCGAATATTTATGCTGCAGAATTAATCGCATCAAGACCTGAAAATAAAGGTAAAACTGTTGTTACAATTTTATGTGACACAGGTGAGAGATATCTAAGTTCTGGTTTATATGATTATGATGAAGAGTAAGAACTCTTTATCGTAATTGCTTTAATTAATTATAGGAAAACAAATGCACGAAAAACCGTATAGATCGGTTGTAAAAGCCATATCATGGCGAACAGTCGGAACAATTGACACAATGATTGTTTCTTATTTTATTACTGGAAATTTAATTATGGCAGCTTCAATTGGTTCAATTGAAGTAGTTACAAAAATGGCTTTATACTATTTTCACGAAAGAGCTTGGAATAAGTTATCTTTTGGAAAAGTAAAACCACCAGAAACTGATTATCAAATTTAGGTTATAAAATGAGTAATAAAGAATTAATACAAAATATAAATAAGGAGTTAGAAAATAAATCTACACAGGAAGTGATAGAGTATTTTTTAACAAAATTCGGAAATGTAGCACTAAGCTCAAGCTTAGCAGCAGAAGACCAAGTTTTGACAGATGTTATTTTAAAACAAAATAAGAATGCAACAATATTTACATTGGATACAGGAAGATTACACCCTGAAACTTATGATGTTATGGATGCAACAAATTTAAAATATGGTGTAAAAATTGATGTATTTTTCCCAAACAGTCAAGAAGTACAAGAGTTATATCAAACTCAAGGTGTAAATGGTCACTATGAAAGTATAAACAACAGAAAAAACTGCTGTAATATTAGAAAAATTGAACCTTTAAAAAGAGCTTTAAAAGATGTTGAAGTTTGGATTACAGGACTAAGAGCTGCTCAAAGTATTACAAGAGTTGATATGCCTTTAGTTGAGTGGGATGAAAACTTCAAAGTAATAAAAGTAAATCCTTTGATTAACTGGAGTGAAGAAAATGTGTGGGATTATATAAAAGAAAATAAAGTTCCTTATAATAAACTTCACGATAAGGGCTTTCCAAGTATTGGATGCGCTCCTTGTACACGAGCTATCAAAGATGGTGAAGATATAAGAGCTGGAAGATGGTGGTGGGAAAACCCTGAACACAAAGAGTGTGGTTTACACAAGAAATAATGGAGAATACTAAAATGATAAGTACAGAAAGATTAACTCATTTAAAACAGCTTGAAGCTGAATCAATTCATATTATTAGAGAAGTTGTTGCTGAATTTGGCAATCCTGTAATGATGTATTCAGTTGGTAAAGACTCAGCGGTTATGTTACATCTTGCATTAAAAGCTTTTGCACCTGCAAAGTTACCATTTCCACTTTTACATGTGGATACTTTATGGAAATTTAAAGAGATGATTGCATTTAGAGACCAAAGAGCAAAAGAAGAAGGTTTTGAACTTTTAGTTCATACAAATCCAGAAGGTATTGCAAATAATGTAGGACCATTTACTCATGGGAGCGCTGTTCATACAGACATTATGAAAACACAAGGTTTAAAACAAGCATTAAACAAGTATAAATTTGATGCTGTTTTTGGTGGTGCTAGACGTGATGAAGAGAAAAGTAGAGCAAAAGAGAGAATCTACTCTTTTAGAGATAAAAATCATAGATGGGATCCAAAAAATCAAAGACCAGAACTTTGGAATGTTTACAATGGTAGAGTTCATAAAGGTGAATCTATAAGAGTTTTCCCTATTTCAAACTGGACAGAACTAGATGTTTGGCAATATATTTATCTTGAAGGTATTCCAATCGTTCCTTTATATTTTGCTGCAAAAAGACCAGTTGTTGAAAAAGATGGTGTTAAAATCATGGTTGATGATGAAAGAATGCCAATAGGTCCTGATGATGTTATAAAAGAAGAGATGGTAAGATTTAGAACTCTTGGATGTTATCCACTAACAGGAGCAGTTGATTCAACAGCAACAACACTACCTGAAATTATTCAAGAGATGTTATTAACAAAAACAAGCGAAAGACAAGGAAGAGTTATTGATAATGACTCAGCTGGTTCAATGGAAAAGAAAAAAATAGAGGGGTACTTTTAGGATGTCAAATTTAGAAACAAAAATAGCTAACGATATAGAGGCGTACTTAAAAGAGCATGAGAATAAACAACTATTAAGATTTATTACTTGTGGAAGTGTTGATGATGGAAAATCTACGTTAATTGGAAGACTATTACACGATTCAAAAATGATTTTTGAAGACCAATTAGCTGCTATTAAAAATGATAGTAAAAAAGCTGGAACGACTGAGGGTGAGTTTGACTTAGCTTTATTAGTTGATGGTTTACAATCGGAGAGAGAACAAGGTATTACGATTGATGTTGCTTATAGATATTTTACAACTGATAAAAGAAAATTTATCATTGCAGATACTCCAGGGCATGAACAATATACTAGAAATATGGCAACAGGAGCAAGTACTGCTGACTTAGCAATTATTTTAATTGATGCTAGATATGGTGTTCAAACACAAACAAGACGACATTCATTTATCGCAAAATTACTTGGGATTCATCATATCGTAGTTGCTGTTAATAAGATGGATTTAGTTGATTTTAGTGAAGATAGATACAATGAAATTTGTGCTTCTTATTTGGAATTTGCAAAAGAATTAGGAATGACAGAAGATATTACGTTAATTCCATTATCTGCACTAAATGGGGACAATGTTGTAAATGTAAGCCCTAAATCACCTTGGTACAAAGGTGATACTTTAATGCATGTTTTAGAAACTATTAAAATTGATGAAGATAGAGATTTAGTTCACTTTAGACTTCCTGTTCAATATGTAAATAGACCAAATCTAAACTTTAGAGGGTTTTGTGGAACAATTGCAAGTGGAATTATCAAAGTTGGTGATCCAATCACTGTTTTACCATCAGGAAAAAGCTCAACTGTAAAAGAAATCGTAACTTACGATGGAAATTTAGAATATGCTTATGCACAACAAGCAATTACACTTACTTTAAATGATGAAATAGATATTTCAAGAGGTGACACAATTGTAAAAAGTGATGAGCAACCAGATCATGCGTGTGCATTAGATGTTGATATTGTATGGATGAGTGAAGAACCTCTTATAAAAGGTAAACAATATTTTATAAAAAGAGCAACAACTCAAACAGTTGGAACTATTGATAAATTCTATTATAAAACAGATGTAAACACTTTAGAGCAAAGTGAAGCAAATGTTTTAAATCTAAATGAGATTGCACATGCAAAATTAGATTTAGAACAAAATATCGCTTTTGATGCTTATGATAAAAATAAAGTTATGGGAAGTTTTATCATTATTGATAGAATTACAAATAACACAGTTGGTGCTGGAATGATTAGAAATAAATCAATTGACCAAAGCAAAAAGGATACTCAATATTCAGAATTTGAAATTGAATTTAACGCTCTTGTGAGAAAACATTTCCCTCATTGGGAAGCTAAAGAAATTTTTTAAGAAATTTTATGTCACAAAACCTAAACTTAGAAAATATTAAAAAAGAAAAGGATGGAATAGATGTCTTAGCTGACATCTTTTTTCATGCTGTTTTTGGCGAATTAGTAACTCCTGCCGATTTAGAAAGATTCAAATGGTATGGGGTTTATGCACAAGATGAAAAACAAGAATATTTTAAATTAAGAGTTCCTTTATCTTTAGGAGAATTAAATTTAAATCAACTAAAAACACTCAGTTTAATCTCAAAGAAATTTGGCGATGATACTTTGATTTTTTCAAATGAACAAAAAGTAGAGTTTAAAAATCTAAAAATTTATGACTTACCTAATATCTTTAATCTTCTTTTAGAAGCAAAATTAAATACACATTTTGAAGCAGGTCATACAATAAGAAGAGTTCTTACCTGTCCAGTAAATGGGATAGATGATACACAATTAGTTGATGTTGAACCGCTTGCAAATAAATTAAATGATACTTTTATTGGAAATAAGAATTTCTCAAACTTACCAAATAAACTTCAAATTGCAATAAGTGGTTATGAAGAGGGATGTAATGTTCAGTTTATTCCTGATATTAGTTTTAATGCAACAAAAGATGTAAAAAATAAAATTATTTTTGCTATAAAAATTTTGGATAAAACTATTGGTTATATAACTCCTGCACAAGTTGTAAAAACAGCAATTGCCCTTGCAAATATTTACAAAGATTTTGGGGATAGAACAAATCCACAGAATAGCTCTTTTGAATTTTTAGTAAATAATTGGGGAATAAATAAATTTTTTGATATTTTAAACTCAACAGTAAATTATAAAATAGAAAAAAATAAAACTATCCAAGAACAAACCATTCCTAAAAAACCAAGAATGGGAATAAACAAAAGTAAAATTAAAAAACAAAGTTACATAGGTTGTAAAATTACTTCTTCAACCATACAAAGTTCAAATTTAGATAATTTATCATCTTTACTTGAAAAATATAGTGCTTCAAAAATTAAAATTACCCATAAAGGAAATATCATAATTTTAGATGCACTATCAAATAGTGCAAATGATTTAGCTATTGAACTTGAGAAAATAGACTTTAATCCTTTTGTATAAAAGAGATTCTAATCT
The DNA here is from genome assembly GCA_028690445.1 of Aliarcobacter sp. Taxonomy (GTDB): domain Bacteria; phylum Campylobacterota; class Campylobacteria; order Campylobacterales; family Arcobacteraceae; genus Aliarcobacter. The sequence goes on from JAQVBE010000011.1 coordinate 49,706, forward strand.
CCCATTCCATTTAGCTGATTTGCTACATATTTTGCGTAATTATCAGTCATTCCTACAATATAATCAATAACTCTTTGGTACATTGTATAAAGAGATTTATCTTCATTTGGTAAATCCTCTCCCATTAGTTCCAAAGCTCTTTTGTTTCTAAATGAAAGTTTTGATAACTCTTTTTTCTCATATAATTCATAAGTTGCGGGAATTAAATTATTAAGTAAAGTTTCAATTATATTATAAGCACCAAGTTCCAATTCAATTTTTCTTTTCTCATTAAAAATCTTATTTGTTGCCAAATCTTTAGCTTCTTTAAGACCTTTTTTTAACCTATCATCCGAAAACTTCTCTATCAAATCATTTGGTTGATTATCACTAATTATTTCATCATAGTTGTTTTCAAATACCTCCATTACATGTCTTGCTAATTTATCAATTGAAATAGCAACCAGTTTAGAGACTTTTTTTAATTTAGAGATATTTTCTTCATACACTTTTGAAACTATTTCTTCTGCACAAAATAATTCAAATATTTTTCGAACATCATTTTCTTCTATTATATTTAATTCAAAAGCATCTTGTAAATCTAAAAGTCCATAACAAATATCATCCGCGGCTTCCATTAAAAAAGACAAGGGATGTCTTTTATATGTACCATTTTCTTTTACAAGATTAAGTTCATTAAAAACCGATTTAAAAAAATCTTTTTCACTTTGAAAATAATTAAATTTTGATTTACCACTAATTTTACAATTGGCTGAAGAATAAGGATATTTTATTAATGTTCCTAAAGTTGCAAAAGTTAAACTCATTCCTCCTAAAAACATATTATTTTCAATTTGACTTACTATTCTAAAACTTTGAGCATTTCCATCTAAATGTAAAAAATCATTCATCTTTTTCTTTGATAATTTTTTCAAATATTTTTTTTTCTTATGATTCGCAAACCACTCTTTTATAACTTCTTCTCCAGCATGACCAAAAGGAGGATTTCCTATATCATGAGCTAAACAAGCAGTTTGAACAATATATGCAATATCATATGGATTTATTTCAATTTCTGGAAATTTTTCATTTAAAAATTTTCCAGCTCTTAAGCCTAAACTTCTACCAACACTTGCAACTTCTAAACTATGGGTTAATCTATTATGAACATGATCATTTTTTGATAAAGGATGAACTTGTGTTTTTTTTGATAATCTTCTAAAAGAATTAGAAAATATTATTCTGTCATAATCTTTGTGAAAACTATTTCTATAAAAATCATCATTTTTATCAGCTTTAATTTCTTCAAAACTATAAAATCTTTTTTTACATAATAAATTATTCCAATCCACCTGAATTCCTTTAATTAACTATTTTTTATATAATGCCATAATTTTAAAAGATAATAATATATATTTTGCTTCTTAAATATGATTCTTATCTAAAATAATATAAAATTATAATCTTAATAACTATAACGAATTAATAATGAGTAAATAAAAATGAACAAAAATATCTTTAGACCTTTTTTCAATGAAAATACAGATGTATTAAATTTTATTAGATACAACACTATTGGAAAGAATAAAAAAGAATATTTTGACTATACAGCTTCAGGACTAGCTTTTAGACAAATTGAAAATAGAATCCATGATGTCCTTGAAACTTATGCTAATACACACTCAAAAGAGGCTTCAAATGCTGATAAAACTACAAATTATTATGAATTAGCAAGAAGTAGTTTAATAAAAAATCTTGAACTCTCAAATGATTTTGCAATTCTTCCAAGTGGTTATGGAACAACTGCTGCGATTAAACATTTCCAAGAATTATTAGGGCTTTATATTCCACCTGCTACTAAAAAGAGATTTAGCTTTAAAATAGATAAAAAAACTGCTCCCTTAGTAATAGTAGGACCATATGAACATCACTCAAATGAAGTTTCATTTAGAGAGGCTATATGTGAAGTACAAAGAATAAATTTAGATAAACAAGGTTTGGTTGATTTAAACCATCTAAAAGAAGTATTAGAAAAAAATAAACACAGGGAAATAATAGCTTCATTTACTATAGCTTCAAATGTAACAGGAATCATCACTCCTTATGAAGAACTTTCTAAAATATTAAGAAGTTACAATGCAATAGTTTGTTTTGATGCAGCGGCTAGTAGTCCATATATGAATATTCCATCTCATCTTTATGATGCTATGTTTATGTCACCACACAAACTTCTAGGTGGTCCTGCTTCGTGTGGATTATTGATAATTAGAAAATCTTTAGTTGATACTTCAATCGCTCCCACATTCGCAGGTGGTGGAACAGTTTTATATGTTAATAAAACTTCACAAACTTATCAAAATGACATAGAAACAAGAGAAACAGCAGGAACTCCTCCTATTTTACAGTTCATTCGTGCATCTTTGGCATATCAACTAAGAAATGAGATAGGTTTTAAATTTATAAAAAAACAAAAAGATGAACTAAAAGAATATTTTATAAGTGAATTAAGAAAAATCCCAAATTGTGAAATTTATGGAAACCAAGAAGCTTCAAATATTGGAATTATATCGTTTAATATAAAAGGGTTAAATCCTTATGAATTATGTAACCGTTTATCTTTAAAAGATAATTTCCAAACAAGAGCTGGATGCTCATGTGCCGGACCGTATGGACATGATTTATTAGAAATCGAAGAATTTGACGTAGATAATCGACCAGGTTGGATTAGAGTTTCTATTCATTTTTCTCAAACAAAAGAAGAGATAAAAAGTTTAGTTGATGGAATTAGGAAAATAGTTGGATAGAACACGAACTTATATAAATGATAAAATTAAAGATTTGAAAAACAATATTCTTCTAATTACATTGGTTAAAATAGTCCATAAAAAAGAAGTTTATTAGGAACTTGAAACTTGTTTCAAGCTGTATTGTATAAAGGCTGACCGAAACTAAGTTTCGGTTTCCTTTTTGATTTTGAAATTAGGAGAATTTCAAAAATTAGAATTTGTAGTTGATTCCTGCAGACATTGATGTTGAGTTTTCTAGTTCAACTTTTTCAGTATAGCTTATTCCACCAATATTCCCACTAGTTGTTTTATCAAGATTATATTTTGAATAAGCAAGACCTAATTCAAATTCAATATTTTTTGTAATATCATAAATAGCCCCAACTTGTGCACCATATACTGCGCCAGTCATTTTAAAGTCATCATCTGTCTTATAGTTAGCATGACCTAAATGTAATCCAGCTAAAAATCTAAAATCTTCGTTTATTGGGATTAAATAATCATAGTTTCCTAGAATTATTCTAAAATCACCACCATCTTCAATGCCGTAATTTATATGAGACAATGAAACTCTATGAGTTTTATCTAAAATAATACCTAATTTTAATTTTAAATCTGAAGCATTATCATCAATTGATTCACTTCCACTATATCCATTTGAAGCATCTAGGTTATATTTACCGCTCATATCTCCTCTTTCAACACCTGCACCTAAGAAATACTGTAAATCCATCGCCATCATAGATGTACTCGCTACAACTAAACTTGCCATTACTATTGTTTTTTTCATTCCCGACTCCAAATAATTTATAATGTTCTATTGAACATTGTTAGAAAATAATAACTTTTTTTACACTTAGTTTTAAATTAATACCTATAGAACATTGGAATATATTGCAAACTGACGATAAAAATACTCAAGAATTAGAACTATTTTATAAGAAAATTGGTGAAAATGTTAAAAGATTGAGAATTCAAAGAGGATTCAGTCAATTAAAACTTGCAAATGCTATGGGATACGATTCTGTGGGGCATATTGCTAAAGCAGAAATTTATAAATACGGGAAGAAATTTAATTTAGAACATCTTTTTAAAATTTGTTCTATTTTAGAAGTATCTATATTGGAAGTTTTTGAGGGGACAGATGAGTTTTTAGGAAAATACTAAGCTTTTCTATTTCAAATTTCAAAACTACACAAAATCTACATACTTCATTTAAACTTCATTAACCAACAAAGCATACAATCCTAAATGAATTTCATATTGTTTTTTTCACTTTTTTTTGTTGCTTTTGCTTTTCAATCTTTGATAATAAAAAAGCGTCTTATAAATAAACTCGATTTTACTTATAAGACGAAAAAATATCTTAGCCTAATTTTATATATCACTTTTTTGGGTGTAATTTTATACCCAATGGCTAGATATTTCCCCGTAGTGCCAAACTGGCTCTATTTTGTCCTTTCCTTACCAATTGGGGTGATTTTTTTAACATTTATTATTACAATATTTCACGAAATCATCTCTTTTGGAATTAACAAAACAACATTCAAAAAAAACCGAAGAGAATTTTTCAAAAAAGGTTTAGACATTGGAGCTATTTCTTTAGTAATTGCCACAAATGCAAAAGCTATGGATAATGCAAAAAATGTTCAACTTGAAATAGTTGATGTAAAAATAAATAATTTAGCCCAACCTTACACTATTATTCAAATAAGTGATATTCACATTGGTGGATTGATTGATAAAAAATTTATAAAATCTCTTGTAGATAAAATTAATATTTTAAATGCTGATGCTGTTGTAATTACAGGTGATTTAGTTGATACAAAATTAGAATATGCAATTCCCGCTCTTAATGAACTTAAAAATATACAATCAAAATATGGAACTTATTTTATAGTTGGAAACCATGAATATTTTCATGGGGTTAAACCAATTATTGATTATGTAAACTCATTGGGAATTAAAACTTTAGAAAATGAAAATATCTATATTGGAGAAAAAGATAAAGGTTTTAATCTTTGTGGAGTTTATGATTGGTTTGGAAATAAATATGGTTCATACAAACCAAATATAAATAAAGCTTTAGAAAACACAGATAATCAACCTACAATTTTATTAGCACATCAACCAAAATATATTACTCAACTTGAAACTACAAAAGGAATAGATTTAGTCCTTTGTGGACATACTCATGGTGGACAAATTTTCCCTTTTAATTTTTTAGTAAAACTTCAACAACCTTATGTAAAAGGTCTTCATCAACACAATGAATTTACTCAAGTTTATGTAAATAAAGGCACAGGATTTTGGGGTCCACCCATGAGATTGGGCGCTAGTAGCGAAATAACTATTCTAAAACTTTCTTAATTCAAAACCGCAATACTTACTATATAGCTATTTTATAAATTTACTCTTCTTATTCATGTATAATGATTTTAATTAAAAAATAATTGTATTTCCTGAAAAAACTAAAGAGTTTTTTGTTGATGTTGAGATTATTGCAGACATGACCAATTCAATTCCAATGCCATCAATTGAAATAAAAAAATATCTTCTAAAATCTTTTAATGAAAATAGAAATATTATTGAAGCAACTAAATTTTGCTTGGGCTGATTTTGACCCTATAAATAATAAAATTCAAATGAAGAGTATATTATTTGTCGTTCAAAGTAGTGGAAATAGTTCTTTAGGTGTAAAAGTTAATGTTAAAATCTTAGCAGATTAGAAGAGTTTAAAAACTCTCCCACTCTGCATCCTCTTTTGTATTAGGCTTAGAAACAACATGGTTTGATTCATGTTTTACAGTTTTTGGCGTTATTTTATTTGTATTTGGTGCTACTATTTTATTATGACTTTCAGCATTATGTATAGCTTTTGCAGCTGATTTTACATTTTTTGCTTTTACTTCATTTTTACCTTTGAATTCTTTTTCATCAGCATTTGTTACAACTAATTTTGCTATTTGATCTGTTAATACAGCAACATCATGAGTTTGTGAGGCAACTGCTGCATTTTGTTGCGTTTGTTGGTCTAATTGATTTACTGCATCATTTATTTGTTCAATTCCAAGTAATTGCTCTTTTGAAGCATTTTGAATATCTTGTATCAAGTTTATAGTATGAGTGATATTCCCATTTAATTGTTTATATCCCTCTATCATATTTCCAGCAATTTTTTTACCATCATTTGCTTTCTTTGTTGCATTTTCAACTATAGATTTTATCTCTTTAGCTGCATCTGCACTTCTTGAAGCTAAATTTCTTACTTCTGCTGCAACTACTGCGAATCCTTTTCCAGCTTCTCCTGCCGTTGCTGCTTCTACTGCTGCATTTAAAGAAAGAATATTTGTTTGGAATGCTATTTGGTCAATTACACTTATTGCTTCATTTATTGCATTTACTTGAGTATTTATTTCATCCATTGACACTGTTGTTTGATTTGCTAAACTTTCACCTTGAGACGCAGAAGCGGTTACCTCATTTGAAAGCAATGCCATCTTTGAAATATTCTCTGTATTATTTCTAATATTAGAAGTTATCTCTTCAATTGCGGCTGCTGTTTCTTCAAGACTTGCTGCTGCTTCATTTGAGCTTTGGTTTAATTTATCTACATTTACAAGTAAAATATTTGAACTTTCATCCAAAGTCAATCCATTTGTTTTATTTTCAACTAACATTTGAGTAATTGAATTTTGTAAAGTATTAATCCCAAAAACTAATCTTTCAAACAATCCACCTCTTTCATCAGTTGCTTTCATTGTTAAAGTAGGAATATAATTAAGTTTTGCATACGCTTCTAAGATTTCATCAACTTCTGCAAATCTATCTCTTGTACTTTTTATCATTTGATTTACATTATTTTTAAATTCTTCCAATGAAGTATTTGAAGTTGATTTCTCAATAAATTGTGAATACCATCCATTATTTACTCTAGTCATTACTACTTTTGCATCTTCAATTAATGCTACATCTTGATTTAAAGTATTTTCAATTTGTTTGATATTTTCATTTACAAAAACTGCCATTTCACCAAACTCATCTTTTGCACTATCTTCTAATAATGAAATTTTTGTAGTTTTTTTATTTAAATAATCAAAGAAAGAGATTAATCCATTTTTAAAATCATTTAATGATTTTGTAACAATACTTGAAATAAATAAAGAAAACATTATAAAAATCAAAATTGAAACTATTACTAAAATCATAAGAATATTATTTAATAAACTATGAGCTTCTTCTTTTAATTGTAGAGCATTTTTATTTATTTCAATAATTTTACCTTCTAAAACAATTCCTGATTCTGACATTGTTTTAATAGTATTTTTTATTTGATCTGTTTCATCTTTAATACCATTTTTTTGATTTTCTATCAACATTGAGTCAACTATATTAAAGTTATTTACATACTCTTTTGAAGAAATCAAAATTTCATCACTTAAGTCTATATTTTTTTGAAAAACTAACTCTTTCTTTAACTGTAATACTTGATTATCCAATACTTTAAAAGTATCTATTACTTTTTGCTTATTTACTTCAGTTGGAGCTCTTAAAAATTGATAAACAGAAATTCTTCCTTTTAATAATTGTTGAATAAAATTTTCTGTTTCAATAGATACTTGATTTCTTGAATTTTCTAATCCACTATAGTGAATATATACAAATCCTGATACTGCTACTATTATTACAAACATAAAGGGAAACAATAGTAGTTTCATTTTTGTATTGATGTTTTTTATCATTATCTTTCCTAATTATTTAATTATAAATAATTATATACTCTTTTTATATTAATAATTATTAAATGTGTATTCTTTTATAGACAAAATACTTTAATTAAGCCCAAAAAATACAATATATTAACTCTTAAACTTTTAACAACTAAACTATCTATATAAAGAATATACAATATTCAAATCCCTGCTCCATCTTGGAATGTTCTTAATTCTCTTGGAATTATTCCAATAATATCACCTTTATTAAGGTTTTTATTTTTAAATTCATGATGTGATATTTCAACTAAAATCGTTTTTGTATTATCTTCTATATCTTCTAAATCAATTTTAACTTGAGAACCTGCTAATTGTATATATTTAATTTTAGCTTTTGAAATAATATCTTTATCTTCACTTGAAACTATTTCTAACTCATGTGGACGAATATGATATTTTTGTTCTGAATCATTTTTTCGTTCATGAAATAGATTTACATTTCCTAAAAAGTTGATTACAAACTCATTTGCAGGATTATGAAATACCTCTTCAGGTGTTCCTATTTGCTCTATTTTTCCCTTTGAAATTACTACAATTCTATCAGCAACTTCAAGTGCTTCTTCTTGGTCATGAGTTACTAAAATAGTTGTAATTCCTAATTCTGCTTGAAGCTCTTTTAACCATTTTCTCAAATCTGCTCGAACCTTTGCATCTAATGCACCAAAAGGTTCATCTAAAAGTAATACTTTTGGCTCAACTGCTAAAGCCCGTGCTAATGCAACTCTTTGTCGCTGACCACCTGAGAGTTGCCAAGGAAATCTGTTTGCAAAACCATCAAGTTGAATAAGTTCTAAAAGTTTTGTAACTTTTTTATTGATTTGTTCATTTGATAATCGCTCTTTTTTGGGTTTTACTCTTAATCCAAAAGCAATATTTTCAAAAACAGTCATATGTTTAAAAAGTGCGTAATGTTGGAATACAAATCCAATATCTCTTTCACCTATATTTTTTTTTGCAACATCTATTTTATTAAATAAAATCTCACCACTATCAATATCTTCAACTGTTTCAAGACCTGCTATCATTCTTAAAAGTGTAGTTTTCCCACTTCCTGATGGTCCTAAAAGTGCCAACAGTTCACCTGGGATTATCTCTAAATTTATATTTTTAAGAGCAACAAAGTTACCAAAATTTTTTGTTAAATTTTTTACTTCAATTTTCATCATTTTTTCCTATTGTTTATTATTGCTTTTCTAATTTGTATAATTCTCTTTGTACTTTCCATTCTAAAATATATTTTAGAACCAAAGTTAAAAGAGCAAGTATTGCCAAAAGAGTTGAAACAGCAAAGGCTGCTACAAAGTTATATTCGTTATATAAAATTTCAACTTGTAAAGGTATCGTGTTTGTTACACCTTGGATATGTCCAGAAACAACTGAAACTGCCCCAAACTCTCCCATTGCTCTTGCATTACATAAAATTACTCCATAAATGAGTCCCCATTTTATATTTGGCAAGGTTACTTTCCAAAATGTTTGAAAACCTGTTGCTCCAAGTAAAAGTGCAGCTTGTTCTTCATCATTTCCTTGTTCTTGCATAAGAGGAATTAATTCTCTAGCAACAAAAGGAAAAGTTACAAATATAGTCGCTAATACAATTCCAGGAACTGCAAAAATTATTTGTACATCATTTGCAATTAACCAATGTCCAAACCAACCTTGCGCCCCAAAAAGTAAAACATAAACAAATCCCGAAATAACTGGACTTACAGCAAAAGGTAAATCAATCAAAGTTATCAAAAAACTTTTTCCAAAAAACGAATATTTAGCAATTGCCCAAGAAGCTGCAACTCCAAAAACTAAATTTAAAGGAACTGCAATTGCAGCTGTTATAAATGTAAGTTTTATTGCTTGTAAAACATATTCATTTGTAAATGATTCAAAATATGCTTCGTAACCTTTTCTAAAAGCTTCTGCAAAAATTGTAATCAAAGGAGCAACTAACATAATCAACAAAAATGCAACCGCAGATCCAATTAATATATATTTAACTAATCTTGATTCACCTTGAGATGATTTTGAATTACTAATAGTTTTCATATTGCCTCCATACCTTTTCTTCTTGAGCTCCATCTTTGAAGCATATTAATTAATAACAACATTACAAATGAAATCAAAAGCATCACAACTGCAATTGTAGTTGCGCCTGCATAATCATATTGTTCAAGTTTTGTAATAATCAAAAGTATACTAATCTCTGTTTTCATTGGCATATTTCCAGCAATAAAAACAACCGAACCATATTCACCAAGAGCTCTTGCAAATGACAAAGCAAAACCTGTCAAAACAGATGGAAAAATAGTAGGAAGAATCACTTTATAAAATATTTGCCATCGTGTAGCTCCCAAACTTGCCCCTGCTTCTTCTTGTTCTATTTGAATCTCTTCAAGAGCTGGTTGAATTGTTCGAACTACAAAAGGAAGTCCTATAAAAATCAGAGCTATAGTAATTCCTATTGGTGTAAAAACTACTTTTATTCCAAGTGGTTCTAAGTATTGTCCAAACCAACCTTGAGTCGAATACAAAGTCGTAAGTGCAATTCCTGAAACTGCCGTGGGCAGCGCAAAAGGCAAATCAACAATCGCATCAAAAATTCTTTTTCCAAAAAATGTATATCTTACTAAACACCAAGCAACAATCAAACCAAAAACAGTATTTACAAGAGCTGCAATTAATGAAGTTAAAAAAGTAAGCTTATAACTTGCAATTACCCTATCACTTGTTGTTGCATTTATAAATGCTTGCCATCCCATACTAAAAGCTTCAGAGAATAGCGCAATTAGAGGAATTATAACTATGATACTTAGATAAAAAATCGTATATCCCATAGTTAATCCAAAACCTGGAATTGGTGATTTTTGCCTTTTTAATATTCCAAAATTTAGTCTCATTTTAAAATTTCTCCTTTTTTAAATCTTTTACATTTTTTGGTTCATCAAACCAATATCCTTGAAAATAATCAATTTCTAAATTTTTACAAGTTTCATAAATTTCTTTGGAAGAAACAAACTCTGCAACAGTTTTTATTCCTACTTTTTTAGCAAAAAAAACTATCGCTTCAACTACTGCTTTTGCTGATTTAGTTTTGTTTATATCTTGAATAATAGAGCCATCAAGTTTTATAAAATCTGCTTGTAACTTAACTAAATATGAAAAATTCGAATATCCCGTTCCAAAATCATCAATGGCAATTTTTACTCCAAGATTTTTTACAACTTTGATAAATGAGATTACCTCTTCAATATTATCAATACCTTCACTCTCTGTTATCTCTATAGTTAGGAAATATCCTATGTCAAACTCATAAACTTTTTGAATTAAAAAATCAACAACATCTTTTTCTAAAATGTCACTTATTGATAAATTAATACTAAATTCAATATTTTTATTTTCAAAAAATTCAAAAGATTTTTGTATTATTTTTTTTGTAATTTCACTATATAAATTTATTTTTTTTGCCCTATTAATGAAAAAATATGGACTTATAATTTCATCTTTTGAGTTTTTCATACGAACTAATATTTCATATTTTTTTTCGAACTGATTGCTTATACTTTGAGCAAAAATTTCAAATTTATCCCGTTTAATTGCTTGAATAATTTGGGCTTCCCAATATAAATCTTGCTCAATTGATAAAGAGTTTGGATGACAAAAATGTTGTTGTTCTCCATCATAAATAACTAGATTATGTTTTATAACCCTTGTTTGTTTTAAAGCAAATTCTGCACTAAATAAAAGTTCAGGATAATTTAACGCAACACCAACTCGTAAAGGAATATAAACTCTAAAACCATCTAATTCAATAGGCGAATAACCAAAATACCAAATAATCGATTTGATTGTTTGTATAAATTTATCTTTTGAAATATCTTCACTTGAAGCAGACGCAAAAATATCTGCTCCTAGATAATAAATTTTGCTATTTAAAAATTTATTCTCCAATCTTAAAGAGATAACTTTTAATACCTTTTCCCCAAAATCGTACCCATAATAATGATTTATATTTCCAAAACCATTAATATCAAAAATAGCTACTTTATTGAATTTATTGTTTTTATTATCTTCTAAAAACTCTTTTCTATTTGGAAGATTAATTTCATTTTCTTCATCTATTTTCATATTAAATTTAAACTCCAAGAATTTTTAGCTATTTATAAATAGCGTCAAATGTTCCACCATCGTCAAAATGTGTTTTTTGTGCAACTGCCCAACCATCAAACACATCATTGATTTTTACAAGTTCAAGTTTTGGGAATCTTGCTATATCTTCTTTATCTGCAAGTTCTGGTTTATATGGTCTATAGTAGTTTTTTGCTGCTAATTTTTGACCTGCTGGTGAATATAAATATTCTAAATATGCTTTTGATACTTCATAAGTTCCGTGTTTTTTTGCATTTTCATCAACAACAGCAACAGGAGGTTCAGCAACTATTGATATACTAGGAACAACAATTTCAAATTCATCTTTTCCCAACTCATTAATAGCTAAAAATGCTTCATTTTCCCAAGCAAGCAACACATCTCCAATTTTTCTTTGAACAAAAGTATTAGTAGCTCCCCTTGCACCAGAATCAAGAACTGGAACATTTTTGAATAACTTAGAGATATATTCAAGTGCTTTTTTATCAGCATCTTTATACTTTTGCGAATTTTTATCAACTTTAGTTAAATCACCCAACTCTTTTTTTAAAGCATAAGCATAAGCTGCTAAATAGTTCCATCTTGCACCTCCCGAAGTTTTTGGATTTGGAGTAATCACAGAAACTCCATCTTTTATTAAATCATCCCAATCTTTTATGCCTTTTGGATTTCCTTTTCTAACTAAAAATACAATAGTTGAAGTATATGGCGATGAATTATTTTCTAATTTTGATTGCCAATCTTTTGGAAATAAAGCAGCTTTTTGGCTTATTACATCTACATCATAACCTAAAGCTAAAGTCACAACATCTGCTCCTAAACCATCAATTACAGCCCTTGCTTGTTTTCCTGAACCACCATGGGATTGTTTAATAATTAATGTCTGCCCCGTTTTCTCTTTCCAATAAAATACAAAATCTTTGTTATATGAAGCATATAACTCCCTTGTTGGATCATATGAAACATTTAAAATCTCTAATGACTTTTTAGAAGCCTCTGCTTTTGAATCATAACTCTCACTTGAAATCCCTAATATTGGTATTAATAATGCGCTTAATACAATATTTCTTAAATTTTTTACTATTTTTTTCATCTTGTTGTCTCTTTATAATATAATACACACTAAATGAGTGATAATTTAAAGATTTAAAAAAAATCTCACCTTCTCTTTTTCCTAATTAATATACTTTTTTACACATACTACTCATCATTCTGGACCTTTTTTGAGTTTTCTTATAGGTTTTAATCTATCACCTACTAAATTGGTGAAATTATAATCACTTTTTTTAACTTTGTCAACCAATTGATAAAAAGTATCTGGATTTTGAACTATTTTTTTAAAACAAAAGATATAGATTAAGTATTAAATACCTAATCCACCAATAAATTCTTCTTTATAAACATCTTCTTTTGTTATTGGAGTTTGAGCCAAACAAGAGGCAATTGTTGTTCTATCAAGTATTTGAGCTGTTAAATTTCTAATATTTAAAAAAATTCTTCTAAAGTGACATTTTTTCTCTTGGCTGCATGATTCATAACTTGAAACCGAAACACATGAAATCATTGCTATCATTCCTTCAAAAAATCTAATAACTTCACCTAAAGTAATTTCATCAGATCCTTTTGCCAAAGTATATCCACCATATCTTCCTGGAATACTTCTAACCCAACCTGCTTTATTCATCTCAAGCATTATATTTTCTAGGAATCTTCTAGGAACATCTGTGGATTCAGAAAGTTCTCGTATAGAAATAGAATTCTCTTTTATCTCTGCAATTGCAAATAAAGCTCGAAGAGCATAATCTGTTTTTTTTGATATCTTCATAATTTTCACCTATTTAATTGATGAAATCATATTAGATTAATCATTTCATGTCAAGTGCGTTTAATAAAATGACTTAGAATCAGCCAATCTTCACAATTCTAAATGCAACGGCATGCTCATAAATTTTTTTCATTACTCAAATTACACCTCCCATACTAATAAATTCTAGTCACATTTATCTAAATATAAACTAAATTATTTTATTACCCAACAATTTGGCTGTATAGCTATTATGCATAAGTAAATGATTATTTTTTATAAGCTAAAAAAAGGGGAAGGATAAAATATCCTTCCCCTTTTATAAAACAATTAAAAAAATATAAATTAGTTATATTTCTCTTTTTTTGCAGTTCTTTTTCTTACTGTTGGATCTAATTCTCTTTTTCTAACTCTTACAGAAATAGGTGTGATTTCAACTGATTCATCTTCTTCAATCCATTCTAATGCATTTTCTAAAGACATAGTTCTTGGTGGAACTAACTTAATAGCTTCATCAGCACCTGATGATCTAACATTCGATTGAGCTTTCCCTTTAGTTGGGTTAACATCTAAATCATTATCTTTTGCATGTTGACCAATTACCATTCCAACATATACTTTATCTTGAGGTTTAACAAACATAATTCCCCTATCTTGTAAGTTGAAGATTGAATAACCAACAGCTTCTCCAGCTTCCATAGAAACTAATGCTCCATATTTTCTTGATTCAACCATTCCTGAGTATGGTCTAAACTCTAAGAATGAGTGATTCATAACACCCTCACCTTTAGTTTCAGTTAAGAACTCAGTTCTAATACCAATTAAACCACGAGCAGGAATTTCAAACTCTAATCTTGTATAACCAGCACCCATTGGTACCATGTTTGTCATATTAGCTTTTCTTTTTCCAAGTTTTTCAATAATAGCACCTGTATGTTCATCAGGTAAATCAATAACTAAATGCTCAAATGGTTCAGTTTTTACACCATTTTCAATTTTTGTAATAACTTCTGGTCTTCCAATACAGAACTCAAAACCTTCTCTTCTCATATTTTCAGCAAGGATACAAATTTGTAATTCCCCTCTTCCGTTAACTTTGAATTTACCTTCACCAATTTGCTCATAATTCATAGCAATATTAGTATTCATTTCAGCTGCTAATCTTTCGTTAATTTTATTTGAAGTAACAAATTTACCTTCAGTTCCAGCTAATGGAGAATCATTTACAGAAAAAGTTACAGATAAAGTAGGCTCTTCAATATGCATAGGATCCAATGGCATTGGATTTAAAGGATCACAAAGTGAATCTCCAACATCAATAGTTTCAAAACCAGCAACGGCAACAATATCACCTGTACCTGCTGTTTTAATATCAAATCTTTCCATACCTTTAAATCCGATAAGTTTAGAAACTCTTCCTTTTACTTTTTCACCATCAGCTTTAACTAAAAGAACAGTTTCACCCATTGAAATTGTACCGTTGAAAATTCTAGCGATTCCAATTTTTCCAATGAAGTTATCATAGTCAAGTGTAAATACTTGTAATTGTAAACCATTTTCATCATTACCTTGTGGTTTTGGAACTTCATTTAAAATTGTTTCAAATAATGGAGTTAAATTTACATTCTCATCAGCTAAAGCAAGTTTTGCATAACCATCTCTAGCAGCTGCATAAACAACTGGGAAATCTAATTGTTCTTCAGTTGCATCCATTTGAGCAAAAAGGTCAAATACTTCATCAACAACCCTATCTGGATCTCCACCTGGTTTATCAATTTTATTAATAACAACGATTGGTCTGTGTCCTAAAGATAAAGCTTTTTTAACAACGAATTTTGTTTGAGGCATAACACCTTCTTGCGCATCAACAAGTAATAAAACAGAGTCAACCATTTTTAAAACCCTCTCAACTTCCCCACCAAAATCGGCGTGTCCTGGAGTGTCGATAATGTTAATTCTTACACCTTCATAATCAATTGCTGTATTTTTAGAAAGAATAGTAATCCCTCTTTCTTTTTCGATAGCATTGCTATCCATTACTCTTTCATCAACATTTTGGTGTGCTGAAAAAGTTCCTGATTGTTTTAATAACTCATCTACTAGCGTAGTTTTACCGTGGTCAACGTGCGCAATTACAGCGATATTTCTAATGTCTCTCATTGATTCTCTTTGATATAAATTTTCGCGATTATACTAAAAAATAGCTTAAAAAAATTGCCATTTTAATACTTTTTCTTTATAAATTTTAAAATTTACCTATTTTAAATTAACTCTTTATTAATCATATTTATATATAATCTCATTTCAACACCAATTAAAAGGTTTTTTTTGAAACAAATTTCTCAATATAAATTAATATTATTTACGGCTTTTCTTTTTGCCATTTTTTATAATTTTTCATTTTTTAAAAATATATTAATTACTTATCCGAATGAGGGATTAAACATTATTTATATTTCTTCTACTTTTATCTTATTAGTAAGTTTTATTGTATTTGTATTCACTCTTCTTTCATCTAAATATACAACTAAACCTTTACTAATACTTACTTTAGTGGTTTCGGCATTTACGGCTTATTTCATGGATACTTATCACATAGTTATTGATGATAGTATGATTAGAAATTCTTTACAAACTAACTTAAGTGAATCATCAGATTTATTTACTCCTAAACTTATTGTTTATGTTTTAATTTTAGCAATAGTTCCTACATATTTTATATTTAAGACTAAAATTGAATACAAATCTTTTAAAGAGGAATCTTTTAAAAAACTAAAAACTTTATTTTTATCTTTAGTAATTATTTTAATAATATTATTTAGTTTTAGTAAATTTTATACTTCATTTTT
Organism: Aliarcobacter sp.; assembly: GCA_028690445.1. Classification (GTDB taxonomy): domain Bacteria; phylum Campylobacterota; class Campylobacteria; order Campylobacterales; family Arcobacteraceae; genus Aliarcobacter. The sequence goes on from JAQVBE010000011.1 coordinate 66,036, forward strand.
TAGAGAACATAAATCTTTAAGATTTCACATAAATCCAATTTATTGGATTTATAGTATTGGGAATTATGTAAATAAAACCCTAACAAGTGGTCCAATAATAGTTAAAGAAATAGGTAAAGATGCAATAATAAAAGTGGATATGTCTGGAAAAACTGAAAAAACTAAAATTGTTATTATGGTTGTAGGGGAAGCAGCACGAGCTGATAGATTTTCATTAAATGGATATGGAAAAGAAACTAATCCTTTATTAAAAGAAGAAGAAGAAATTACAAATTTCTCAAATATGTACTCTTGTGGTACATCAACTGCCGAATCAGTTCCTTGTATGTTTTCTATGTTCGGCAGAGCAAATTATGATTATAAAAAAGGAATATCAACTGAAAATATTCTTGATGTTTTAAAACATACAAATGATATAAAAATTTTATGGAGAGATAATAATTCTGATTCAAAAGGTGTTGCACTAAGAGTTGATTTTGAAGATTATAGAACTTCTAAAACTAATACTATTTGTGATGAAGAATGTAGAGATGAGGGAATGCTAGTTGGACTTGATGAATATATTAAAAATAATCAAGGTAAAAATATTTTAATTGTACTTCATCAAATGGGAAATCATGGTCCGGCATATTATAAAAGATACCCAAAAGAATTTGAAAAATTTACGCCTGTTTGCAAATCAAATCAGTTAGAACAATGTACACAAGAAGAAGTAAGTAATGCTTATGATAATGCTGTATTATATACTGATTATTTTTTATCAAAGGTTATTAATTTCCTAAAACCTTATTCAAATACTTATGAAACAGCTATGCTTTATATGAGTGATCATGGTGAAAGTTTGGGTGAAAATGGAATCTATTTACATGGTCTTCCATATTTTATGGCTCCGGATGAACAAAAACATATAGGTTCGCTTATATGGTTTGGTGGTGAAATAAAAGATGAAATAGATGTAGAAAAACTTAATACTTATAAAAATCAACCTTTTTCTCAAGATAATTTATTTCATACACTTTTAGGTTTATTTGAAGTAGAAACTACGGTTTATAAAAAAGAGATGGATATTTTATATAATGCTAATAAACCTCAATAAACAAATAATAATTACAGCTATTTTATTAATATCTGTAATTGCAATTTTTCAATTTACTGACTTAGATATTTTTATCCAGAGCTTTTTTTATAATTTTGATACAAAAAATTGGCTGATTGATAAAGACGAACCTATATTAAAATTCTTTTTTTATGATGGAATTAAAAATTTATTAATTCTATTTGCAGTGGCAATTTTATTTTCTTTAATTTTTCTAAGAAAAAAAGAATTTATTCAAGAGTATAAAAAAGGCTTAATTATCGTTTTATTAGCTGCTATTTTTGTACCTGTAATTATTGGTTCATTAAAAGCAATTTCAAATACTCCATGCCCTTGTAATATTGTAAATTTTAATGGAACATATCCAGAGACTAAAGTATTTGATTCATATCCAAAAGATTTTATTCAAACTTCAAAAGCAAAATGTTGGCCAGCAGGTCATGCAAGTGGTGGGTTTGCTTTAATGGCTCTGTTCTTTCTATTTAAAACACCTAAAAATCAAAAAAGAGCATTAGCCGTAGCATTAGTTATTGCATGGAGCATGGGTTTATATAAAATGCTTTTAGGTGACCATTTTTTAAGTCACACAATTATTACAATGATTATGGCTTGGCTTATTATCTTAATAATAGTAAAATTAACGCAATTTAAACAAAGGCAAGAAATTTGAGAAATCAACCAAAATATAATTTTTTTAAAAACACTTCTTACGCATTAAAAGGCTTAATTGATTTAATAAAAACAGAAACTTCTTTTAAAATAGAGTTAATTATCACTCTTATTTTACTTCCTGTAATTATTTTTATAGATGCAACTTTAACAAATAAGGCTTTATTATTTATCTCTTTAATGGGAATGCTTTTAGCAGAAGCTACAAATAGCGCCATTGAAAGAGTTGTTGACTTAGTAACCCTTGAACATCATAATATGGCTGGACGAGCTAAAGATGTAGGAAGTACTATTGTATTTATAAGTATTTTTATATTTGTGATTACTTGGGCTATCGTTTTAATCGATACTTTTTAAATTTTGTCAAGAAAATGTCAATAAAACTAACAAAAAAAATTTAAACTATTCCTTTATACTTCGGTTATATAAAAAAACAGAGGTATAAAAATGAAAATTCTACTACTATCATCCCTACTTTTAAATCTATGCTTTGCTAGTGTTGCTGATGATTATCTTAGTTCTTTAAAACAAGAAGTTTTAAAAGAAAATCCCAACTTTACAAATTTTGATGCAAAAAGAGGTGAAGAGATTTTTGTCTCAAAACATATTGGTAAAAAAGGTAAAGAGATTTCATGTACATCTTGTCATGGAGTAGACTTAAACAAATCAAGTGAAAACTTCTTTACAGGAAAAGTAATTGAGCCGCTTTCACCAAAAGCAAATCCAAAAAGATTTACAGATTTAGCTGAAATTGAAAAATGGATAAAAAGGAACTTCAACGATGTTTACAATCGTGAAGGAACTGCCCTTGAAAAAGGCGATGTAATAACTTACATTATAAATAAATAAAGGAATAACCATGAAATATTTAATTTTTTTAGCACTTATTATAAACTCTTTATTGGCAAGTGATAATTATAATACAAAAACCGATGTGGCACCTGTAAATAATCAGCTTTATATTAAAGAGTGTGGTTCTTGCCATTTCCCTTATCAACCAGGGTTACTTCCATCTAATGCTTGGAATAAAATGATGACAAATTTAGAAAATCATTTTAATAATGATGCTTCATTAAATGAAGCTAATTTACAAACTTTAACTAAATATCTAAATGATAATAGTGCAGAAAAAAATATGCAATATAAAAGAAGTAATAGAATTGTTTCAAGTTTGGCTAAAAACCAAATTCCTGACTCAATTTCTACAACTCCTTATATGATTAAAAAACATGAAGATATCAGAAAAAATTTAATTACACAAAATGAAGTTAAAGGATTATTTAACTGTATAGCTTGTCACAAAACAGCTGATAAAGGTATATATGGAGAAAGAGATATAAATATCCCAAATTTTGGAAGATGGAAAGATTAAAAGGATAAATTATGCAAAAGTCATATATTTGGTCATTACCAACAAGAGTTTTTCACCTCTTGTTTGTTGTATTTATTTTATTGGCATTTCTAAGTGATGATGAAGATAGCCTTTTAAACTACCATGCTATTGCTGGATATGCAATTCTACTTTTACTTATTTTTAGATTTTTCTGGGGATTTTGGGGTCCTAAATACTCTTTATTTAAAGATTTCCCAATTGGAATACAAAATGTAAAAGATTTCTTAGTAAATATTTTCGATTCAAATCAAAAGTATATAGGTCATAATCCACTTGCCTCTTATGTAATGTTTGGAATGTTAATAGTTACTTTTTTAACTATAATTACAGGTATTTTGGCTTTTGGAGTGCAAGAAGGAAAAGGAGTTTTATCTTTTCTAAATAGTTCTTATTTTAAAGAAATGAAACTATTTAAAGAGATTCATGAGTTCTTATCATCAGTTTTAATAGTACTTATAATTGCTCATATTTCAGGTGTTTTGTTTGATAGATTACTTCATAAAAAACATGAAACTTTAAAATCAATAGCTACTGGATTTAAAGTTACCAAAGAAAATGAAAGTATAAAATTAAATATATTTCAAAAAATATTTGCTTTTCTTATGTTTATAGCTTTTATTAGTTTTTTAATATTTAGTTTATATGAACCAAAAAATATTTTAACGGCATCTATTCATAAACCAATAGATTACAAAGTGGAAAACCCACTTTTTGCAAAAGAGTGTGCATCATGCCATATTTTATATCCACCAAATCTTTTGCCTAGAAAATCATGGGAAACAATGATGAGCAATTTAGAAAATCACTTTGGAGATGACGCATCAATAAATGAAGAATCAAATAAAGAAATATTGGCTTTTTTAGTAAAAAATAGTGCCGAAACTTCTACAACAAAAGCTTCTTGGAAATTTTTAAATTCAATAGAAAATAAAGATATAATTGCTCTAACAAAAACAACTTTTTGGGAAAAAAAGCATAAAGATATTCCAAAAGAGCTTTTTTTGCATAAAGAGATAAAAAGTAAAGCAAACTGTAAAGCTTGTCATAGTGATGTGGAAAAAGGATTAATAGAAAATGAAAATATTAAAAATCTTTCTGATTTTAAGTAGTTTATATCTATGTTTAAATGCAGATGATGGACATAAAAAATATAAACATTCATATAAAAATCTTGATTTTTTACATCTAAACTCTACTCAATTGGAAAAAATAAAAACTATCCTAATTGATTTTAAGAAAGAGTATAAAGAATTCTATGAATACAAAGAGGAACAAGAAGATTTACTTAAAGATTTAATAGAAGATAAAGAGTTTAATGAAAAGCAATATCTTAAAATTTTAACAGATATAAAAACAAAATCAGCTATTTTAGAAGTAGCAAGATTAAAAAAAATACATACCATATTAGATGAAAAACAAAGAGAAGAATTTGCAGATTATTTGGAGGAATGGGAAATTGAGTAAAAAAGTTTTATTAATTGAAGATGATTTACAAATGCAAAAATTTATATCTGAATATCTCAAAGATTATGGATTTATTTGTACAGCTTTTGCTCACCCAAAAGATGCTATTGAAAATTTTAAACATGAAGAAAACTACGAAATAATAATACTTGATTTAATGCTTCCTGATATGGATGGTTTTGATTTATTTAAAAAACTAAAATCCATAAGAAATATTCCCATTATTATCTCTTCAGCACGAGGTGATATAGGAAATAAAATTCATGGTTTTGAGCTTGGGGCTGATGATTATTTAGCAAAACCTTATGAACCACGAGAATTGATTTTAAGAATTGAGCATATTTTAAAAAAGAGTTTTAACAAAACCATTAAAATAAATGATCTTATAATAGACAAAGAAAATAGAACCGTTTTATTGGATGATTTTCCTATTGATTTTACAAAAATTGAATTCGAGATTTTTGTTTTTTTAAGTGAAAACCTAAATAAAATCTCATCAAGAGAACAAATCCTACATGCAACTTCATTAGATATAAATACAAAAAATAGAACCATAGATATGCATATTTCAAACATAAGATATAAAATAGGAGATGATTCAAAAAATCCTAAATACATAAAATCTGTTTGGGGTATTGGTTATAAGTTTGTAGGTTAAAATGTCAATATTTAAAAAAATCTCCCTTTTATTTCTTCTGAGCCTTATTTTAATGAGTGTTATAGGATTTTGGACAAATAGCATTAATTCAAAAAGAATGAATAAATTAGTACAAGAAAAATATCAAACTATTATAGATGATATTTTAAGAAATATTGAAAATAAAAACTACATAAATACTATTCTTTTAAAAAATAATCTTAAAATCCTAAAAGAATTACCAAATTCTAGCAATCAAATAATTTATAGCCAAGATTATACCTTTGGAAAAATTGAAATTCTAAAAGAGATTTTTGATAATGAATTCTTAATAAAGATAAATTATTTAGATGAAGAATATATTCTAAAAACTCCAGATGAAGAAAACTTAAATGAAAAAAATATTCTAAATTTCCTAGTTTTTCTTGATATATTTGTACTTTTTTTAATATTTTTATATATATTGACTCTTTTAAGTCCACTAAAAAAAATTACAAAACAGATTACAAACTTCGCAAATGGTGAACTTTCAAGTCGTATAAATATAAACTCAAAAGATGAAATAGGAATTCTTGCAAATACTTTTAATAATATGGCAACTTCTTTAGAAAATTCAATTAAAACAAGAGAAGAACTCTTAAGAGATATTGGGCATGAACTACGAACTCCAATTGCAAAAGGTAAATTTGCAATAGAAAAAATAGATGATTTTTCTCAAAAAGAGTTATTAAAAAAGATATTTATTGATTTAGAAATATTAACAAATGAACTAATAGAACTTGAAAAACTAGACCTTACAAAATTAAATCTTACAAATTTTACAGTTGAAACTTTAATTGTAGAATCTCTTGAAAAACTCTATTTAGAAGATGAATCAAAAATAGAAATAAATATAAATGAAAACTTTAAATTAACAGCTGATTTATATTATTTATCAACTGCACTTAAAAATCTAATTGATAATGCTTTAAAATACGCTATTTCATATCCAATAATCATAGAAGCAAATAAAAATGAAATCTCTATTTCAAATAAAGGACAAAAACTTTCAAAAGAAATAGAATATTACTTAAAACCTTTTACTCAAGAGTTATCTCAAAGAGATGGTTTTGGCTTGGGGCTTAGTATTGTAAAAAAGATTATTGATAAACATAATTTTAAATTAGATTACTTTTATGAAAATGAAAATAATATTTTTAAAATATATTGGTAAAAAATATTTTACTATTTTAATTACTATTAAGTTAATTTCTATTAATATTCCATCAGATTTGTGGTACAAATAGAGATACAAAAATAAATTTTTAATCTCATCAAATAGGATATTTATGCTTTTAAACTCATAAAAGTTTTATCCAGAATTTCAAAAATAAAACATATTGTTAGGGGAACTTGAATGGATTATTTCAAGCAATTTAAAAATACCTATTTGGTCGGTTTTTGGAAGCCAACACCAGCTGTTATAGCACTTGGTGTATTGGCTGCATATTATTTTGGTATAACTGGTACTTATTGGGCAGTTACGGGTGAGTTCACACGATGGGGTGGACATATTTTACAATTTGCTGGTGTTGATATTAGCAATTGGGGATATTATAAAATCATGAAAATGGATGGAAATAGTCTTACTCGAATCGATGGTGTCATGATTATTGGTATGTTTGCTGGTTGTATTGCTGCTGCTTTTTGGGGGAATAACGTAAAACTTAGAATGCCTGCAAGTAAAATTAGAATTGCACAAGCATTAATTGGTGGAATCATTGCAGGATTTGGGGCACGTCTAGGAATGGGCTGCAACCTTGCTAGTTTATTTACAGGAATTCCTCAGTTTTCACTTCATGCTTGGTTTTTTACCCTTGCTATGATTATTGGTGTTTATTTAGCTGTAAAAGTAACTGCACTTTCTTTTTTTCAATCAAAAATAAAACTACAAAAAGTATCTTGTAGTAAAGATTTACAAAAAGATAAACAACAAGTAAAATCATTATTTACAATTGGTTCTTTTGTATTTATAGCTATGATTATTTGGGCTTTATATTTAATATTTATTGCAAATAGTATGAAACTTGGAATTGCAATGCTTTTTGGAGCAGCTTTTGGTTTACTAATTGCAAAAGCTCAAATTTGTTTTACATCTGCTTTTAGAGATATATTTACAACAGGAAGAAGCGAACTTGCAGTTGCTATTGTAATTGGAATGGCTGTTTCAACTATTGGTGTATTTTCTTATATTATGATGGGTGCACCTCCTAAAATCATGTGGGCTGGACCAAATGCAATTATTGGTGGATTATTATTTGGATTTGGTATTGTTCTTGCAGGTGGTTGTGAATGTGGTTGGATGTATCGAGCTGTTGAAGGTCAAGTTCACTTTTGGATTGTTGGAATTGGAAATGTAATTGGTGCTACTTTACTTGCATTTACATGGGATAGTTTTTCAGTATCTCTAGCTACATCTTGGCCAAAAATAAATCTACTTGAATCGTTTGGTCAGTATGGTGGTTTATTTATGAATTATATTTTCTTGTTTTTACTATTTTTATTGATTTTAAAATTAGAAAGAAACTATAGATTTAAATTACAAAATAAAGGAAATTAATATGCAAAAAGAAAATATAATTCCAGATTACAGACTTGATATGCAAGGGGAGCCTTGTCCATATCCTGCTGTTAAAACACTTGAAGCAATGGAAAGTTTAAAAAAAGGCGAAATATTAGAAATCATTAGTGATTGCCCACAAAGTATAAATAATATTCCAATTGATGCAAAAAATCATGGTTACAAAGTTTTAAGTATTGATAGTAGCGGTCCTACTATTCAGTATTTAATTCAAAAATAAAAGAGGATTTTTATCCTCTTTTTCTAAAATTTATCTTTAAATGCTTCTCTAATTTTTAGAAATTCATCTAAATGTTCAAAGAAAATATCTATAAGTTTTGGGTCAAAATGTTTTGCTCTCTCTTCTTTAAAAAGATTAAATATTTTTTCATCATCCCAAGCTTGTTTGTAAACTCTATCACTTCCTAAAGCATCAAAAACATCAGCAAGAGCAGTAATTCTTCCATAAATATGAATATTTTTACCACTTAAACCATTTGGATAACCACTTCCATCCCATTTTTCATGATGTTCGTTTGCTACAATTGCAGCTGTTTTTAAAAGTGGTCTATTTGAATGTTTAAGCATTTCATATCCTAAAGCTGCGTGAGTATTCATAATTTCTCGCTCAGATTCATCAAATCGACCAGGTTTATTTAAAACAGCATCAGGAATTGCTACTTTTCCAATATCGTGCATAGGACTTGCTTGTTTTAGCATTTCAGCTTCTTTTTCATCCAAACCATAATAAAGTGCCAAAAGTTTTGAATATTCAGCAACTCTTTTTACATGATTTCCCGTTTCTTTACTTCTACTTTCACCAATAGCACCCATAGTAAATACAACTTCTTTTTGTGTATTTTCTATTTCGTGATTTAAATTTATAATTTCAGTTAAACCATCTTCAATTTTTATTTCAATTTCATCTACAGATAAACCAACATTTTTGTAAACTTTGTAAGCTAAAATCATCAAAAAGCCTATTACACTTATTAATAGTATTAAAATACTTAAATAAGTAATATTTATAAAATCCCCTGAAAGTTGCTCTATTCTTGTTTCTATTTTTGAACTGTAATCTTTGTTTAAATTAATGATATTTAAACCTTTATTTCTTACTTCTAACTCTTGTTCTTCAATATTTTTTATTTTAACAACATCATTACCTACTTTTTCAACTATTTCTAGATATTTTTTAGTATCTAAATTATCAAAACTATTTTTAAATAATTGAACTTTTCCTAACCATTTATCAAAAGTCTCTTTATCTCGTTTTTGATAAAGTACCTCTTTACTATAATATTTCACATCACTAAATAATTGAGAAAGTTTGAAATTTTCTCGTTCACTCACTTCATGTTCAAGTTTTTTTCTTATTTCATTTTCAACTGGATAATCTTTACTAAATTGTTCAGATAACTCTATTTTTTTCTCTTGTAAAATATATATTAAATCAAAAGCTTCTTCAATCTCTTTTTCACTTTGGAATAATAAATTTAAATTAATAGCAATTATTTCATCTGCATTAATATCTGATATAAAAAAATCTACTAAATCATTTTGCTTATCTTGCTCAAATTTTTCTCGTATTTTTTCAAAATTTAATTCATAATTGATAAAATCTTCTTTAGCTTTATCCAACTTATCGATAGAATCCATAGTTATGGTATCTTTTAAAAGTTCATTCATTCTTTCTTGCATAAAAACTAAGTTATTAATTGATTGTTTTGTTGAATTATTCTCTTTTATTTGATAAATTACTATTGTATTTATAATTCCTATAACTGCAATTATGAATAAAATCAATATAAAACTGATTTTAATTACTTTTTTTATACCCATATCTAACCCTAATGTTCTTTTTTGTATAATCTATTTTAATTATACTACAAGGTACTATAAAATGATAAAAATGATAAATAAAAAAGAGAATATATTTGGTGATAATATTGCTTTTGTCGAGAATTGGGATTTCTCAAAAGCTAATCTAAATGAAGAAAATAGAATATTAGCAATCACTCAAGTTGCCTCGATTTGTTATCAATCACCAAAAGCTTTGGGAAGTGAAAGTTTATACAATAGACTTATGGCAGAATCTCAAGGGTTACCATCATCATCTTTTGAATTTGTACCTGTATTACTTGATCCAACAAATGAAAAACATAAAGAAATTTTAACTCCTGTTTATTCAAATGTAAAAAAATTTGGAGAGCAAATTTGTAATGGAAAATATCTACTTACAAATTATAGAGCTTTAGTTTATGATTTTGAAAACAATCCAAAAGCTTATAGTTTTGATATTAGAACTATTTACAATACACTTGAAGAGTGCGAAATTATAAAAGAGCATTTCAAAGTATTTTTATTTAAAGTTGATTTTCCAACTCGTTCTCAAATGGTAAGACATAGAGTAAACTGGCAAGAGCTTAGTAGAAGATATGTAAGTGGGAAAAGAGTTCCTTTTGATTTTTATGTAAGTGAAAAAATGAAAGATGTTACTAGTGAAGCTAGAACAACAGAACAAATTTTAAATATTTGTTTAGAGCATTATTACAAAGCTTTAGAAGATGGTGTAAAACCTCAAGAAGCAAGAAGAATAATCCCACAAGCTGGATATTCACAAATTTGGGGAGGTTTCCAACCAACTCAACTAGAAAACTATTTTAAACTAAGACTTGATTCTCATGCTCAATGGGAAATTAGAAAAACAGCAGAGGCAATGAAAGAATTATTAGAAAATTAATTGGATTATCAAAAAGTTTTAGAATAGATAGAAAAAGAGATTCAACCTTTTCTAAATGAGAGAAAATTAGCAAACTATATTCCTGTTTTAGCAAATGTTGATGACAAAAAGTTTGCCATTTTTAGCAAATCATGGAGTAAATCCACTGACAAATAAACAAATAATTACAGAATCAAAAGAAAAAAGAATAAACTCTTTAATATTAACTTGTGGTCATTATGATGCAAGTGGAGATTTTGCTTATAAAGTTGGACTTCCTGGAAAAAGTGGAGTTGGTGGGGAAATTGTGGCAGTTGTTCCTAAAAAAATGGCAATTTGTGATTATTCTCCAAAACTAAATCTACAAGGAAATTCTCTAGTTGGCACAATTGCTTTAGAACTATTTACCACAAAAACTGGTTTATCAATTTTTTAAATTTTAAAGGAAAAGTATGAGCGCTTTAGAAATTGCTGATATTGTTGGAATAATTTGTTTTGCATTGAGTGGATTTTTAATTTCTGTTCACTATAAACTTGATATTTTAGGTGTTTTTATCTCTTCATTCTTAACAGCTCTTGGTGGAGGAATGATTAGAGATGTTTTAGCTGATAGAACTCCTTATGTTTTTACAACAAATCTTCCTGTTATTTTAGTAGTTATAACAGTAGTAATTGCTCTTTTATTTAAACTTCATAAAATCGCTGATTTAGAAGGAAAAACTGTATTTATAATCTCTGATGCTGTTGGTTTAGTATCTTTTTCAATCACAGGTTCAATAGTTGCTATTCAAAATGATTTTAATTTTTTAGGTGTTTTAATATTGGCCTTTCTAACGGCCGTTGGCGGTGGAACAATTAGAGATATTCTAATAAACCGTGTTCCCTCTATTTTAGTATCAGAGTTTTATGCAACTGTCGCATTAATAGTAGCTTCAATTATATTTGTATTAGAACTTCTACACCTAAGAAGTTTACCTACACTTACATTAGTTTTTATTTTTGGTGTTGTATTAAGAATTCTTGCATATTATAAAAAATGGCATTTACCAACTTTGTCAAAAGAGTAATTATTTCTTTTTAACTTTTCATTTACTTTTTGTTGGTATGATTACATAATTTTCAAAATTTAGGAGAAAAAATGATAAAAAAATTACTATTTACAATTTTATTAGGTTTAAGTGCATTTGCAAATACACTTACAGTAGGAAGCAATATTCCAACACTTACAATAAAAGATCAGTTTGAAAAAGACAACATTGTTAATGAAAATATTAAAACAATAATCTTTGCTGCAACAAAAACTGAGAATACAACTATTAAAGAATTCTTACAATCAAAAAACAAAGAACTTTTAGCAACTAATAAAGCTGTTTATATTGCTGATATTACAGGAATGCCTAGCTTAATTACAAAATTTGTTGCTATGCCTAAAATGAAAAATTATTCATTTTCTATTCTTCTAATAGATGAAGCTAATAAAACATTATTTCCAGTTAAAGAAGATATGATTTCTATTATTTCTTTAGAAAATGGGAAAGTTATTGATATAAAATATATTAAAACTGCTGCTGAATTAGGTGAATTTTTAAAATAAGATTTTAGCTACTAGTTTAAACTAGTAGCTTTTGAAATGCTTCAATAATTGCTATACTCTCTAAATCTTTGATTTTATTTTCTAAACTATCAATCGTTTCATTTTGAGCAATTTCTAACTCTTTTATTAAAATCTTTTCACCTTCATCATAAACTTCATTTACATAATGAATTGTAACACCAGATTTTTTTTCACCATTTTTTATAACAGCTTCATGTACAAATTTTCCATACATTCCTGTTCCACCATAAATAGATGGAAGAATCGCTGGATGAGTATTTATTATTTTATTTGGGAAAGCATTTAAAAGTTTTGATTCGATTTTTTTCATATAGCCTGATAAAAATATATAATCACAACCAAACTCTAAAAGTAATCTAGCTATTTTGTCATCTATATCTTGACCTGGGTATCTTTTATCATTTATAATAAAATAAGGAATATTGTAAGATTCGGCTTTTTCCAAAACTCCTGCATTTGTGTTATTTGTTATTACAACTACAACTTTTGCATTTAGTTTTTTTTCAATAATAGCTTTTTGTATAGTTTCAAATCCACTTCCATTATAAGAAGCTAATATTCCAATTTTTTTTATCATTATTTATCCTAAATTTTTAAGGGGTCGGATTATATCTATTTTAAAATTAGTTTACAATCTTTGAGCATGGGTTAAAGCAATTGCAATTGCATCTGTAATATCCAATGGCTTAATCTCTTTTTTAACCCCCAAAAGTCGTTTCACCATAAAAGCAACTTGCTCTTTTGTAGCTTTTCCATTTCCCGTTACTGCTTTTTTTACTTGAAGTGGAGTGTATTCTGCAAAATTACCAAATTTTTGTAAAACTTTTAAAGAAATCGCACCTCTAAACTGAGCTAATCTAATAACTGTTTTTGGATTAAAGGCATAAAACATATCTTCTATTGAAACTTCATTTATTTCATGTTTTCCAAAAATTAAATCAAAACCCTCTGTCATCTCAACAATTTGTTCTTGTAAAATCTTTGTTTTTATTTTTATTAACCCAGCTTCTATAAGTTTTATACTATTTCCATTTTTTTCAACAATGGCATATCCACAGTTTCTAGTTCCTGGGTCAATTCCTAATATTTTCAACTATTCACTCTTTCTATTTAATTTCTATTCACATATATCTATAGCCGGTATAATGGTATCTTTTTAATAAAAATGAACTTAAAGGAAAAATTTTATTCACTACTTATTCACTATGTGTATAACTTATTTTCTTTGATAAATTTAAACCACTTACTTTTAAATGAAGCTGTTTTATAAAAATTTTAGATATAATATTTCTAATTACGATTAAAGAGTTTACAAATATATGACAACCAAAGATTTCCAAACAATAATTCAAAAAGAAGCTTCAAAAACAGATTTTGAAAGATACTTAAAACAATTAGTTTATAAAAAAATATCTTCTGACGAAAAAATCGCTATTTTTGAAGTAAATAATAAGTATATAGCCTCTTGGATAAAGAGTAAATTTACTGGATTAATACAACACTGTTTTGAAATTTTTGATGGCTCAAAGCCTTCAATAGAAATAAAACTTGCAGGTGAAAAAAAGTCTAAAAAAGAGATTTTAAAAGAGCAAGTTCAAAATGAAACTGCCGAAAGTACGATACTTAATCCATCTTATACATTTGATTCATTTGTTGTTGGACCTTCAAATCAAATGGCATATAATGCCTCACTTGCTGTTTCAAATAAACCAGGTATTCAATATAATCCTTTGTTTATTTATGGGGGGACTGGACTTGGAAAAACTCACCTTTTACAAGCGGTTGGAAATTATGCAATTGAAAAGGGAAATACTGTTATTTATGTAACTATTGAGCAGTTTATGAATGATTTTACATTCTCTTTAAAAAACAAAAGTATGGAACATTTTAGAAATAAATATAGAAAATGTGATGTACTTTTAATTGATGATATTCAGTTTTTAAGTGGAAAAGAGCAGACTCAAGAGGAGTTTTTTCACACTTTTAACGAACTTCACAATGCAAAAAAACAAATTGTTATGACATCTGATAGACTTCCTTCACAAATAGCGGGACTTGTTGATAGGTTAAAATCAAGATTTGAGTGGGGATTAACAGCAGATGTTCAAATTCCAGGACTTGAAACAAAAATTGCAATTATTGAAAAAAAATCTGAATTAAATGGAATTTCTCTAAGTAGAGAAATTATTAATTTTATTGCAACAACCCTTGATAACTCTATTAGAGAAATTGAAGGTGTATTAATCAGAATAAATGCAAGTGCATCTTTATTAAATCAAGAAATCACTTTACAAATGGTTCAAGGTTTACTAAAAGATCAAATAAAAGAGACAAAGGAAAATATCAAACTTCCTGATGTTATAAATATTGTTGCAAATCAGTTAAATATTAAGCCAAGTGATATAAAATCTAAAAAAAGAACGGCAACAGTTGCAAATGCTAGAAGAATCGTTATTTATTTAACAAGAGAATTAACACATAACTCTATGCCAGATATTGCAAAATTCCTTGGAATGAAAGATCATAGCTCTATTTCGCATAATATTAAAAAAGCAAATGAGTTAATTGAAAAAGATGAAAACTTTAAATTAATTATTGAAAATTTAAAGAATAAAATCATAAATAAGGAATGGTAAAACTTTAGAACAAAAATAAGTTTTAAAGACTTATGTGAAAAGATGTGAATATAAAGACAATTTTAATCACTGGGGTAAAGTTCGCCTCCATAGTGTTTTAAAAGGTATTTTCATCTTTTCACATGAACTACTACTTCCACTAAATTAAATAAAAATATAGGAGATAAAATGAGGTTTGTAATTACAAAAAATATCATTGAAAATGTCGTAGCATCGATGCAACCTTTTTTAGAAAAAAAAGATTCTAGTGCAATTACATCACATATATATTTAGAAATAGACAATGCAAAATTAATTATAAAAGCAACAGACTATGAAATTGGTTTAGAATCATATATTGATAACATAACTGATACAGTAGATGGAAAAGCAACTGTTAATGGTTCTAATCTTTTAGGAATTATTAAAAGATTAAAAAATGAAGAAATTACTATTGAAGCTACAAATAACAATTTAGTAATAAAACAAAACAAATCAACTTTTAAATTACCTACTTATGATGCAGATGAATTTCCATCATTAAACAAATCAGAAAATTTAAAAGAGTTATCAATTTCAACTATTAACTTTATAAATTCTATTAGAAAAATTACACCTGCTATTGATAATAATAATCCTAAATTTGAATTAAATGGTGCATTATTAGATATAAAAAGTCAAAAAATTAATTTTGTTTCAACTGATACTAGAAGATTAGCAGTTTCATATTTACAAAATATTACAAACCAAGAAACTCAATTTATCATTCCTAAAAAAGCAATTGTTGAAATTCAAAAACTATTTTTAGATGAAGCTAAAATTTCTTATGATGATACGAATCTTGTAATTTCAAATGAAAACACTAAATTTTTTACAAAATTAATAAATGGTAAATTCCCTGATTATGAAAGAATTATTCCAAACACTTTAAAATATAATTTTCCATTACCAAAAAGTATGTTAGTGGAATCTATAAAACTTGTAACTTCATTATTTTCTAATATTAAAATTACATTTAACTCAAAATCAATTTTATTTGAATCTCTTGATGAAGATAGTGAATCTAAAACTCAAATTGATATTGATTTAAATATAGAAAAAGAGTTTTATTTAGCTGTTAATGCTAAATATTTATTAGATTTTTTAAGCATGTCACACAACGAAAAAATCAAAATTGGTTTTAATGAATCTAACTTACCATTTTTATTAGAAGATGATAAATTCTTTACTATTGTAATGCCAATAGTTTTAGAAAAATAAAAAAAATTAAACAAAAATAAGGATATCTATAATGAGTCAACAAGAATACGGCGCTAGTAACATTAAAGTTTTAAAAGGTCTTGAAGCTGTAAGAAAAAGACCAGGAATGTATATTGGTGATACAAATACAAATGGTTTACATCACTTAGTATATGAAGTAGTAGATAACTCTATTGATGAAGCTATGGCTGGTTATTGTAAAAATATTAAAATTACAATGACAAAAGATCATTGGATAAAAGTAGAAGATGATGGAAGAGGAATTCCAACTGCAATTCATGAAGGTGAAGGTATAAGTGCTGCTACTGTTGTTTTAACTGTTTTACATGCTGGTGGAAAATTTGATAAAGATACTTATAAAGTTTCTGGTGGACTTCATGGGGTTGGTATTTCTGTTGTAAATGCTTTATCAAAACATTTAAAAATGACGATTTATAGAGAAGGAAAAATTCATTATCAAGAATTCAAATGTGGTATTCCTCAAGGAGTATTAGAAGTTATTGGAGATAGTCCTAGAAAAACTGGAACTACAATTGAATTTTTAGCTGATGATTCTATTTTTGAAGTAAACAGATATGAATTTGCAATTTTGTCAAAAAGATTTAGAGAAGTTGCATATTTAAATTCATTTATTTCAATTACACTTGATAACGAAATTACAAAAACAAAAGAAGTTTACCATTTTGAAGGTGGTTTAAAACAATTTGTTGAAGATATGAATAAAGATACACCTGTTTGTGATGCAGTTGCATTCAATGATAATGTTGATGGTGTTGAAGTTGATATTGCTGTTATGTATAACGACACTTATATTGAAAAAACTTTATCATTTGTAAATAATATTAGAACAATTGATGGTGGAACTCATGAGGCTGGTTTTAAAGCTGGACTTACAAGATCAATTGTTAAATATTTAAATGAAAATGCAGCAGCTAGAGAAAAAGATACAAAAATTACTGGTGATGATGTTAGAGAAGGATTAATTGCAGTTGTTTCTGTAAAAGTTCCAGAACCTCAATTCGAAGGACAAACAAAAAGTAAATTAGGTTCATCTTATGTAAAAGCTATTACTCAAAAATTAACAGGTGATGCATTAGATAAATATTTTGAAGAAAATCCACAACAAGCAAAAGCTATTATGGAAAAATCTTTAATGGCAGCACGAGGTAGAGAAGCTGCTAAAAAAGCTAGAGATTTAACTAGAAAAAAAGATTCTATGTCAGTTGGAACACTTCCAGGAAAATTAGCTGAATGTCAATCTAAAGATCCTGCAATTAGAGAATTATATCTGGTGGAAGGAGATTCTGCTGGAGGTTCTGCAAAACAAGGAAGAGATAGGGTTTTTCAAGCTATTTTACCACTAAAAGGTAAGATTCTAAATGTTGAAAAATCTAGACTTGATAAAATTTTAAAATCAGATGAAATTAGAAATATGATTACAGCTCTTGGATGTGGAATTGGTGAAGATTTTGATAATGAAAAAATCAGATACCACAAAATCATCATTATGACAGATGCTGATGTCGATGGAAGTCATATTCAAACTCTTTTATTAACTTTCTTCTTTAGATTTTTAAGACCAGTTATTGAAAATGGATATTTATATATCGCTCAACCACCTCTTTACAGATATAAAAAAGGTAAAAATGAAATCTATTTAAAAGATGATTCAGCATTATCAGCATTTTTAATTGAAAATGGTTTAGAATCATTTTCATTTGAAGGATTAGGTTATAACGACTTATTAGATTTATTCAAAATTGTTGCAAGATATAGAAGTATGTTAGGTCAATTAGAAAAAAGATATTCTTTATTAGAAGTTTTAAAATATTTAATTGAAAATAGTGAACTTGTAAATCTTGATTTTGCAACATTATATGAAAGAGTAAAAGAATTTTTAGATGTTAGAGGTTATAACATCTTATCTAAATCAATTCTTGAAGATAGAATTCAATTATTTGTACAAACAAAAGAGGGATTAGAAGAATTAATTATTGATGAAGAGTTATTTGCATCTCCATATTTTAGTGAAGCAACTTATATTTACAACAAACTTGTTGAAAGAGATTTAACTGTATTTGAAGGAAGAGATTTATTAGATATTTTAGATGATATTGAAACTCTTGCTAAAAAAGGTGCTTATATCCAAAGATATAAAGGTCTTGGAGAAATGAATCCTGAACAATTATGGGAAACTACAATGATTCCTGATAATAGAAGACTTTTAAGAGTGAAAATTGAAGATGCAGAAGTTGCTTCTGATACATTTACTCTATTTATGGGTGATGAAGTTGAACCAAGAAGAAACTATATCGAAGAACACGCAAAAGATGTTGAACATCTTGATGTTTAAAAATTGATTAATTAAAATATAACAATAATATATTTATTATTGTTATATTTTGTACTATTTTCCTCTATTTAAATAATAAATTAAGATATAATAATTTCATATATTATAGATTTGGAGGAAAAAATGAATTTGTTAATTAAAAATATTGCTGAACTTTTAGATATTGCCTTAAAAACTACTTCTTTTGATGAAATGTTACTTCTGAAAAATCATTCATCAATGTCAATTAGAAGAAACTTAGCCAGAAATTCAAACTTAAATCAAGAAATTATTAATTCCTTATTATATGACCCTGTTGAAAATGTTTCTTATATTGCTTCAATAAATCCAAATAACAAAAATTTTGAACGAACTTTTGCTAATTTAAGACCTTGTGTTTTATGTAATAAAAATCAAAGTGATTGTGATTTGTGTCAAGAAACAATGAGTCATAGTTTTTAAATAGTAACTCTTATAAGTCTTTTTTAGGTAAAATAGGTAAAAATTATATTTATTAAGGTTATAAAAATTATGGAAATGAAATATGGTGAAAAAGAAATATTAGAATTTGATATTAATAAAGAAGAAAATTTTTGGCCAAATATACATGAAAAAAATTATATTATAGATATTGAATTACCTGAATTCATGGCAAAATGTCCAAGAAGTGGATACCCAGATTTTGCAACAATTAAATTGCAATACTCACCAAATAAAAGAGTTATTGAATTAAAAGCATTAAAAATTTATATTAATTCATTTATGTTTAGAGAAGTTTCACATGAAAATTCTATAAATGAAATTTTTGATACTTTATACTCTAAATTAGAGCCTAAATGGATGAAAGTTATTGGAGATTTTAAACCAAGAGGAAATGTACATACAGTTATTGAAATAGATAGCTCAAAATTTTAGGACTTAAACCTTGGAAAGATTAGTTACTACTTCTCAAGCAGCTGAAATATTGGGCTTGTCTTTACAAGGTATACATTATCGAATTAAAAAAGACCAGTTAAAATCTATTAAAAAAGATGGTAAAACTTTTGTTTATATTAGTGATGAACTAAAAAATGATGATAATCAAAATAAATCAAAAGTTGAAACTTCATCTATAAAATCATCTAGTTTTGATTCTATAAATGCTGTTATTGACGTTAAAAATGAACAAATTGAACTTTTAAAAAAATCAATGAAATGGATGAAAAAACAATATATTTCAGAAATTTTTAGATTAGAAAAAAATCAAAAAAGAATTATTGAAGTTTTTAATTCAGAAATAAAACTTTTACAAAGTGCATTTAATGAAATGCGTTCTATTTATAAACCACAAATAGAATCAAATTTAAAAAATAAAATAGATGAAAATAAAGCTGATTTTATTAGTGTAAAAGATTTTTTTGTTTTGATGAAAAGATATAATAAAACAGAACAAGATATAAAATCAATGATTTTTAATGGAATAAAAATTGGTGATAAAAGATTTATTTATAATAAAGTAGAAAAAAAGTTGTTGATTTTGAATTCAGATTTTTTGGATTTGATATAAAAAAAGAGTACAAAAGTACTCTTCTCCAGATACCCAAACACACCATTAAATAAAGTGCCTTGCTATGTTCCCATCCTGGGGCTTTGCCTTAGATAATAATTGTAAGGGTCTAAAGAAGAGCATTCAAAATATTTAAAATATTCTCAATGCTTTTCTTTTAAAGATGGGAATTATATCTTAAATATCTTTATATTTGCTTTGAAAGAGAAAAATGGTTTATTTAATACTTTTTATTACTTCACTTATTTCGGCGACTTTATTTCCTCTTGGGAGTGAAGCTTTACTTATTTATGATATTAAAGAAGGATATAATTTATCTTTATTGCTTTTATTCTCAACTATTGGGAATAGTTTGGGCTCAGTTATAAACTATTTTTTAGGTTTAAAAGGCGAAGAGTATCTTTTAAAAAAATCTTTAATAAAAGAAAATTATATAACAAAATGCAAAAAGTATTTTGATAAATATGGCTTATATACAATTCTTTTTTCTTGGTTACCAATAATTGGAGACCCTATTACTTTTGTGGCCGGAATTTTAAAATATGATTTTAAGAAATTTTTGATTTTTGTAATTATTGCTAAGTTTTCTAGATATTTATTTTTAGTAATTATTATATAAATTATCGTTGTATATTAAGTTATATAATGGTAAAATTTTTTTATTTATCGTTGTATAAGTTTATATATAACAAAAAGGATTTAAATGGAGATTTTATCAAATTTAACTTTAGAAATTTTTAATCAACCTTTTTTATTAGAAAAAAGAATTGAGTTATTAATTGCAGTTAAAAGAACAGGCTCAATTAGCAAAGCTGCGAAAGAAGTTCCTATGAGTTATAAAGCTGCATGGGAAGCTATTGAAGCTATGAATAATCTATCAACTATACCAATTGTACAAAGAGAAACAGGTGGAGTTGGAGGTGGAGGAACGACACTTACACCTTATGGGGAAAATCTTATAGAAACCTTTGAAATTTTAAGAAATGAACAAAAAAAGTTTCTTAAGAATTTAAGCCAAATAACTGATATAAATACAGGGACATTAAAAACTATAAGGAAATTATCAATGCAAATCAGTGCTAGAAATCAGATTAGTGGTATTGTTGAATTAATTGAACATGGGAAAATAAATGCACAAGTGTTTATTAAGTTAAAAAGTGGAAATACTCTTGTTTCGGTTATTACAAATACAGCAGCAAATAATCTAAATTTAGAAATTGGTGATGATGTGGTAGCTATTTTTAAATCAAGCACCGTATTAATTACAACAGATATGGTATTAAATATTAGTGCAAGAAATAAATTTGATGGAATAGTTGATTCTATTAATCAAGATGAAATTAATACAGAATTAGTAATTGATATTGGAAATAATGAAAAAATTGCTTCTATAATAACTTCAAGTTCAGCTGAAAGGTTAAAAATAAAAAAAGGGTCACAGGTGAGTGCTATTATAAAAGCCTCAGATGTAATAATTGGAAAATAAGGAGAAAAAATGAAAAAGATAATCTTAGGTTTTATGGTTTTATGTTCAAGTATATTTGCTGGTGAAATAACTGTTGCAGCTGCTGCAAATGTTACTTACGCTATGGATAAATTAGTAAAAAAATTTAATGTTACAAACCCTGATACAAAAGTAGTTGTTACATTAAGTAGTAGTGGAAAATTAGTTTCACAAATCGAAAATGGTGCACCATTTGATATTTTTATGTCAGCTGATATGAAATTCCCTCAAGCATTATTTGATAAAAAATTAACTAAAACAGCACCTGTAATTTATGCTCAAGGTGCATTAGCAATGTTAAGTTCAAAAGAGCTTGATTATTCAAAAGGTATAAATGTATTAAATGATAGTTCAATATCAAAAATTGCAGTTGCAAATCCAAAAACTGCACCTTATGGAGCAGCGGCTGTTGAAGCAATTAAAAATGCAAAAATAGGAAATGGTGTTGAAAGTAAATTTGTATTCGCAGAATCAATTTCACAAGCTGTAACTTATGCAATTACTGCTGCTGATGTTGGTTTTATCGCAAAAACATCTTTATATGAGGGTAATATGACTAAATATAAAGAGAACAAAAATTGGATAACTGTTGATCCAAAACTTTATACTTCAATTGACCAAGGAATCGTAATAATTGACCATTCAAATAGCCTTGTTGGATTAATTAAAGATAACAATAAAAAAGAAGAAGTAAAAGCTTTTTATGATTTTATCTTAAGTAAAGAAGCTAAAAAAATATTTGAAGATTATGGTTATATAACAAAATGAGCCAATTAGTTGCAACAATAAAAAAAATAAATTCTATTGATAATCTAAATATTGTAGAGTTTGATTTTCATGGATTAACTTTAAAAATGATGAGTTTAGATTTAAATACTGATGTACAAGTAGGTAAAAAAGTAAAACTTTCTGTTAAACCCACAAACATCTCTATTGCTAAAAATCTAATAGGTGAAATAAGTTTATCAAATCAAATTGTTGTAACTATTGAAAATATAGAAAATGGGCAATTACTCTCTAGTGTTAGCCTAAAAGTTCATAATACACTACTTGAAAGTATTATAACCGTAGATTCATCAAAAAGAATGAATCTACAAATTGGTGAAGTTGTTACAATTTTGATAAAAGCAAGTAATTTATCTATTGGTGAAGTGTTAAATGATTGAAATATTAAGAAATATTGAATTTGGACCGTTTATACTCTCTTTTAAATTAGCAGGAATTACTACATTAATTTTGTTTCTTATTAGTCTACCAATTGCTTGGTATTTATCTCAAACTAAATCAAAAATTAAACCTATATTAGAAGCAGTTACTGCTTTACCTATTGTTTTACCTCCTTCTGTTTTAGGATTTTATATACTTGTTTCTTTGTCTCATAATTCACCAATAGGTCAGTTTTTTCAAGAATATTTTGGTATAAAATTGGTTTTTAATTTTACAGGTTTAATAATTGCTAGTTGTTTTTATAGTTTACCTTTTATGGTTCAGCCTTTACAAGGTGGATTAGAAAGTATAAATAAAAACATGCTTGAAGCTAGTTATATAAGTGGCAAAAGTAAACTAGAAACTCTTTTTAGAGTTGCACTACCAAATATTAAACCTGCTTTATTAACAGCAATCATTATTACATTTTCTCATACTGTTGGAGAATTCGGTGTTGTTTTAATGATTGGAGGAAGTATCCCCAGTGAAACAAAAGTAGCATCAATTGCTATTTATGAATTCACAGAAACTATGGATTATACAAATGCTCATATTTATAGTGCAATTATGATAACTCTTAGTTTTCTTACACTTTTAGGTGTTTATATTTTTAATGGAAAACAAAAAAAAGTATTTGCAGGACTTAGTAAATGATAAAAATTGATATAAATAAAAAACTTTATGGTGCAAATGGAGAGATGGATTTAAATATAAATCTTGAAATAAAACAAGGTGAATTTTTAGCACTTACAGGATTTAGTGGAAGCGGGAAAACAACACTTTTACGAATTTTAGCAGGACTTGAAGAGGCAAAAGGAACAATAAATATTGATAATGATATTTGGTTAAATAATAAATTTTCTTTGGCCCCTCAAAAAAGAAATATAGGTTTTGTATTTCAAGATTATGCTTTATTTCCTAATTTTTCAGTGCTTGACAATCTTTTATATGTAAATAAAGATAAAGAATTAGCTCATTATTTATTAAAAATGACAGAATTAGAAGAATTAAAAAATAGATTCCCTCAAACATTAAGTGGTGGACAAAAACAAAGAATTAGTTTATGCCGAGCTTTAATGAATAGACCAAAAATATTATTATTAGATGAACCTTTATCTGCACTTGATCCAGATATGAGAACAAAACTTCAAAATGAAATCCTAACTTTACATAAAGAATTTGGAACAACAACAATCATGGTAAGTCATGATTCAAGTGAAATTTATCGTTTAGCAAATCGTATAGTAGTTTTAAATTATGGACAAATAATAAATGATGGAATACCTAAACATATACTTTTGAAAACAAAAGGTAGCCAAAAATTTTCATTTGAAGGTGAGCTTTTAGATATAGTAAAAGTTGATGTAATTTATGTGGCAATAGTCTCCATTGGGCAACAATTAGTTGAAGTTGTTGTTAGTAAAGATGAAGTAATAAATTTAGAAATAGGACAACGAGTAACTCTTTCTACAAAAGCATTTTCACCAACAATTCAAGGTCAATAAGTCAATCTAAAGGAAAACTATGGGATTAATTCAAACAAATTTGGACATTTTAGATTTTGCAAAACTTTATAAAGAACAAATGAAAAGCTCAACTTTTAAAGGTAAAAATAGTCAAGATTGGGATAAAAGAGCAAGTGGCATGAATTTAAATGTTCATAAAAGCATCTATACAAAAACTTTTATTGATAAAATTAATACTACAAATACCTCTTCTCTTTTAGATGTTGGATGTGGTCCAGGAACAATTTGTCTAGGAATTGCTTCTAAAATGAAAAAAGTTTACGCTCTTGATTATTCAGAGGGAATGTTAGATTGTGTAAAAAACAATTGTAAAGAAAAAAATCTTTCAAATGTAACTACTATTCATAAATCTTGGGATGATAATTGGGATGATGTACCAAAAGCAGATATTGTCGTAGCTTCAAGGTCAATGGAAGTAAAAGATATAAAAGATGCACTTATAAAACTAAATTCAAAAGCAAATAAAAGAGTTTACCTAACTACAAAAGTTGGTGGAAGTTTTATAGATACACAGATTTTAAATCAACTAGAAAGAGAAGTTTATCCAAGACCTGATTATATTTATTTAGTAAATGTTTTACATAGTATGGGAATATTTGCACGAGTAGATTTTATTTTAAGTGAAAATACAAAATTTGAAAGCTCTACAGATGAGGAGTTTGTTGAAAAAGTTGGTTGGAGTTTAGGTGAACTTTCAGCTGAAGAAAAAGTTATATTAAAAAACTATTTTAATACAACATATAAATATAAAAAAGATAGTCATTATTTAAATTGGGCTTTAATTTCGTGGGAAATAGAAGAAAATATATAAAAGATTACAATACAAGATTCTGAAAAAGTAATCTATTGATTTCCCTCCTATTTTTTTTTATTTTTTGTAGCACTAAATTTTTTTGAAAAGAGAAAAAATGTTTAATTTATCAATAAGCGAATTAGAAAAATATATACAAGATGATTTACCATATTTTGATTTAACCACCAGTTTGCAAAATTGTAATAATGCAAAAGCACAAATTGAAGTTTTTACAAGGGAAGAGATTATTGTTTCATGCAGTGAAGAAGCTGCAAAAATAGCTGAACTTTTGGATTGTAAAGTTGAATTTTTTATACAAAGTAAAAATAAAGTTGAAAAGGGAAATACTATTTTGAAATTTTCTGGTCTTTATGAAGATGTTCATAAAGCTTGGAGATTAACACAAATACTTTTAGAATATAGTTGCAAAATAAGTACCTATGCTTACCAAATGAAAGAGAAAATAGAAAAAATCAATCCCTCTTGTGAACTTTTAACAACCAGAAAAACTTTTCCTTTTTCAAAAAGATTTTGTATAAAAGCCACAATTTGTGGTGGAGCAACAATTCATAGATTAAATTTATCTGAAACTATTTTATTTTTTGATGGACATAGAATTTTATTTAAGAATAATGAAGAATTTTACAAAGATTTAGAAAGAATAAAAATAAAAATTCCAGAAAAAAAACTAAATGTGGAAAGTTACACTTTTGAAGATAGTATAAATCTAATGAAATATAGTGTAGATGTAATTCAACTTGATAAGATAAATTTAGATGAGTTAGAGAAAATTGTGATTTATAGAAATAAAAACTTCCCGAATATAAAAATAACAGTGGCTGGTGGAATAAACCTTTCAAATGTTGAAGAATATGTAAAAAAAGGTGTAGATGGAATTGTTACAAGTTCTGTATATAATTGTGGAATGGCAGATATTAGTAGTAAATTAAAAATTATTTAAATATAAGGAGTTTCCCTATATTTAAACTATTTTAGTTTATAAGAGACCGTTAAATATTCCGTGTCAAAGTAATTCTGATAGGAGAAATCCTATCACACCTGAACTTAAATTTTAAGCTCACTATCTAATCTACCTTCGAAAAATATTGCCAATTGTGAAAGTGTTAAGT
>JAQVBE010000012.1:0-76383 GCA_028690445.1 Aliarcobacter sp.
TTCCATGGTAAGGAAGAGGTTATCGGTTCAACTCCGATTGCGAGCACCACTGGATTTCTATTTTTATATTTAATTTACTAGTGATAATCAGACGATAATTTGATTTATTAAAACTCTTTGAAATTATATTTTAAAGAGTTTCTTTTTAGATTCTATGTTATTATTATTTTTGATATATTGTAGGTAAAGAAAGATAATAACCAAGCACTTATTGTTGTGAAAATAAACAAGTAAGCTAGATATTTCCAGTTTCCGGCCTCTCTTACAAAAACCATTGATGCAGCTAAACAAGGCAGATAAATCATAACAAAAACTATAAAAGATATTGCAGATTCAATTGTTATATTACTTTTTATTTTTTCCATTAAACTAGATGATGATTCATCATTTTCACTTCCTAATCCATACAAAATAGATAGTGTTGAAATTACTATTTCTTTTGCAGCTAAACCTGTTTCTAGGGCTACTGTCATTTTCCAATCAAATCCTAAAGGTTGAAATAATGCTTCTGAATATTTACCAATATACCCTAAATAAGAATGTTCTAAATTATATTGAGATAGTTCATTTTTTAGAGTAGTTTTTTCATCAGTGTTCATTGTCAATTCTATTTTTTCGTTATATGAGTGTTCAATGTCTAAATGTTTTGGATAATTACTTGCAAACCAAATTAATAATGAAGCTGCTAATATATATGTTCCTGCTTTTTTTAGATACATTTTTGCTTGATTTGAAACTGTATGATAAATAAGTCTAAATGAAGGCAATCTGTATTTTGGCATTTCCATAACAAAAGGTTCATCTTCACTTTTAAATACAACAATTTTTAAAACCTTAGCTGCAATTAATCCAAAAAATGCTCCTGATATATATATTAAAAATAAGATATTTCCTGCATTACTTTCAGAGAAAAAAGCTCCAACAAAAAGTACATATATTGGTAATCTTGCACCACAAGACATAAATCCAATAATAAATAGCGTTAAAAGTCTATCTCTTTCATTTTTTAAAGTTCTTGCTGCCATATATGCAGGAACAGAACACCCAAAACCAGTAACTAAAGGAATAAATGATTTTCCATGTAAGCCAAATTTATGGAAAAAACCATCTAATAAAAAAGCTACTCTACTCATATATCCTGTTGTTTCAAGAAGTGCTATTCCAAAAAAGAGTATTACAATATTTGGTAAAAATAAAACTACTGAACTAACTCCTGAAATTGCTCCATCTGCAATTATTGATGAAAATTCGTTATCTCCTAGAAACTCTTTTGTATTATCTATAATTGCTGTAAAAAATGAATCAATTATTTCCATAGGTATATTTCCAATAGTAAAAGTTAATTGAAATAAACCCCACATAAAAAATAGAAAAATTGGTAATCCAAAAAATTTATGAATTAAAATAGCATCAAATCTTTCTGTTAAAGTAGTTGTATTTATGTTTTTTTGTTTAACAGTTTCTATTACTGCACCTTTTGCAAAGGCAAATCTCTCTTCATTAAAAATATCTTTGATATTTTTTGAATTAAAATGAATAAATAAATGTTCAAATGCTTCGCTTAAGATAGGTTGGATTTTTATCCAAATTGGTTCATCATGAAATTGTTTATATGTATTTTTGTTCTCTTTTAAAAGACCCAATGAAATTTGTCTATAAGTTTTATTTGTCTCATATTTATTTTCTTCTAAAATTCTAGAAATATTTTCAATTTCTTCTTCTATTACGCCTGAAAAGAAAAATTTGCTTGGAATTTTTTGACTTTGAAATTTTAAAAGTATTTCATCTAATAATTTTGTTATTCCACTTTTTTTCGCAGCACTTGTTTTTATACAAGGTTTACCAAGAATTTTACTTAATTGTATTTCATCTATTAAAATAGATTCTTTTTCTGCTTCATCGCTCATATTTAAAGCAATTATCATTTTTTTATCTAAAGTTAAAAGTTCTGCTGTTAAAAGAAGATTCCTTTGTAAATTTGTTGAATCAAGAACATTTAAGATGATGTCATATTTTTCGTTATTTAGAAAATCTTTTGTAACTTTCTCTTCAATAGTATAATCATTTAAAGAATAAGCACCAGGAAGATCAACAATTTCAATATGAAAGTTTTTATAATCAAAGAATACTTGCTCTTTTGAAACAGTTACTCCTGAAAAATTTCCAACTTTTAATCTTGCATTTGAAATTGAATTAATAAGCATTGACTTACCAACATTTGGTTGGCCTACTAAAGCTATTTTAATAGTATTTTTAATCACGTTTAACCTCTATTTTTGCAGCTTCATTCAATCTTAAAGCTATTTTAGATTGATTTACTTTTATTTCTATTGTACTTTTAGTTAATGTAAACTCGACAATAGTTACTTTAATGCCTTTACTTATTCCAAAAGAGTAAAGTCTATCTTTTAGAATTTCATCACAATTTATAGCTGTGATAGTTGCACTTTCATTAATTTTTAGTTGATTTAATGTCATAAATGAGCCTTGATAAGAGTAATAACCGTTATTATAATCTAATTAACCTTTCTTCCTTTTGATACTTATCAAGAAAGTATATTTGTAATTTTTGTTAACTTTGGATATACTAGTTTTTATTAAATTTTAAGGGTGTATTTTAATGTTAAGTGAAAATAATAATGAGAAAATTATTGAAGAATTAAAAAAAATTGTTAAACAAAAAGGATTAAAATATACTGAACAAAGGGAAATAGTTCTTAGTATTTTATTACATGCACAAGAGCATTTAACTGCAGAAGAAGTGTATAATGAGATTAAAAAGAGATATTCTGATTCAAATATTGGGATAGCTACTGTTTATAGAGCACTTAGTTTCTTAGAGGAAGTAGATTTGATTACTTCTATTACTTTTGGAACCGATGGTAAGAAATATGAAAGTAATGCAAAATCTCATCATGATCATTTAATTTGCACAAATTGCGGGAAAATTATTGAATTTATGGATGATGAAATTGAAAAAAGACAAGATAAAATTGCTAAAAAAAATAAATTTAAAATAGTTAGTCATTCTATGCAACTATATGGAACTTGCGAAACTTGTCAAGGATAAATTAAGATTTAATCTTAATTTATCCCTTTTTCATTATAAAATATCTTCTTTTATATTTTGAACCCAATCTTGAATTCTTTTATCTGTTAATTCACTTTGATTATCTTCATCAATAACTAATCCAACGAAATTATTGTCAATTTGAGCTTTTGAAGCATCATGATGATAACCTTCTATTGAAGTAAATCCAATAACTTTGGCTCCTAATGCAACTACTTGTTTGTATATTTCACCTAAAGCACTACAAAATTCATCACTATAACTTTCTTGATCTCCTAAACCAAAAAGAGCAATAGTTTTATTCGATAAATCTAATTTACAAAAATCTACCCAAGCATCTTCCCAATCATCATTTAATTCTCCATCTCCCCATGTAGAACCACCTAAAATAACTTTATCATATCCATTGATTTTATCAACTTTTGTATTTGCTAAATTAAATACTTCTATTTCTCCCAATGCTGCTGAAATTTTACTTGCTACTTCATCAGAATTTCCTGTGCTACTTGCATAAAATATTGCTGTTGACATTTTATTCTCCTAATTGTTTTTTATTTTTTTATAATAGAGCGAAAAGAGTAAGGAATTGCTTTAATTTGATACTCTTTATTTTTTAGTTCATCTACAAAAACAGGAATTTGTTTAGTAAACTCACTATTTTTTGGATAAGCTAAATATATTTGAAAATATTCACCTTTTTTTATTGATTTGATTGCATCTTCTAATTCATCTTTGATATTTGGCTTTTTAACTTCTATATCTTTCCATGATGTATATATTTTTAATCCTATAAAATCTTTTGATTTTATACAAATTGAATCACCCAAATCTATAACTATTTTATCCCTATGAAGTTTTTTTATTTTTTTTAAAACAAATTCATGAAATAGTAAATGTTTATCAATAAGTAGTTGCATTTTATTATTTATAAAACACTGTGATATAAGTTTTGCAACAGGAAGTAAATTTTTATTTGAAATTAATAAAAGATTTTTATTATTTGGATTTAAATAATTATTAATAATTTTTGTTGAATGTACACATAATTTGAAATTATATAGATTTTGTTTTTTAGGTACTTTGACAAAATTAAAAGGCATTAGATTTGCTATTTTATTAGAAAATGCATCTTTCAAAGAGTATTTTGCAAATTTTACTTGTTCATATTTTGTAAAATTACAAGTACATTTAAGAATATTATTACTTAAACTTAAAAATAGTTGTCGTAATCTAATGACAGAATTAAATTCGTCAAAATCCTTTGGCAAATACTCTTTTGTTTCATAAAAACCTATGAAGTTATTGCTTAACATTACAAGTTTCCTGTACAGTTTGCATAACAATTTGAACAATCTTTTATGCCCATTATTTTTACATATTCTTCATATACGCAAGAAATAGATCTTTTAGTACAGATAAACGGGATATTTTTCTTTTTTGCTTCATTTTTATATTTAAGCATTGTATTATGATTTAAAAATGACGTAATCATTAAAATACAATCAGTATCTTGTGGAACTTTTTTCTTTGGAGCAGAAGATTTTTTTCTTGCATCCCAATGATTTATAGTTTTTGCGCCCAAACTTTCTAACATAGAAGATATTTGTGAAATTTGATCTCCACCAATTATTAATATACTCATTTTAAACCCTTTTTTTAACAAGTACAACCGGTTGGTTTTACTAAGTCATTTTTATTTTTTGTTTCAAAACAATTATTCATTTCAAATCCTTTATATTGATAATCATTATTGAAATAATACATTAAGAAATCTTAATTTAATATTAAGAATAATTATCAAATTTGTGATAATTCAAATAAATTGGTTTTTTATGATTTTATGGATTGAATAAAGAATATAAATAAAAGGGAAAGAATGAATAACTAGGAAAATCCTAGTTAAAAATATTATACATCAACTTTTTTAAGTTCTCGTATAATTGTAGCTATATCTTTTGAATATTGTTTTGCAGCATCGCTGTTATATTTCCACCCACCATTGTAACTACTCCAAACTTTCGACCAATTATTATTGTGGACTTTTTGCCAGTAGCTAAGTTCTTCTATTGCATTTTTTGTTGCAAATTGAAAATCTGAAATTAATTTCATTGCAAAAACATTTCTATTCCATGAAGTATCAGGTGCATTTTCTCTGTTAATAACAGTTTTTATATTGGCTTGATATAAACCATAATCTTTTGTATCTACATTTACTAGGTATTTACCCAATCCAGATTCTTTAATTGCAATTGCCATTAAAGAGTAACTTAAACCGTTTTCTTTACCATGTGCTTTTATCTCTTTTAGCGTTTTTATTTCTTGTGGTGTTAGGTTATTAATGTCAAAATCTGATGCAAAAACATTAGATATTAATAATAGAGTAATTAAAATAACTTTTAATCTCATTGTCTTCTCCTTTGTTTTTTCTTAAATAAAGCTGGGAAGTATACTTTAAAAGAGACTAATTGTCAAATATTGCTATGATTTACTTGTTTTAGGGAGCTAATTAATATATTATTTAGTTTTCAATCATTATAATTCCAAAAAAATTTAACATGAAAAAAAGACATTGGAAAAAAAAGAATTTAAAAAAATAATTAAAGAAATAGGTTTTTCTTCTCAAGGAAAATTCGCAGAAGAAATAGGTGTAAAAGCTACTACTTTTACAACATATAAAGTGATTCCAACACATATAAAAAGAATTACAAAATTAGCATTATTAGCTAAACAAAATGGAGTGAGTTTAGAAGAAATAAGAAATTCACTAAAAGTAGATTAGAGAAATAATCTCTAATCTATAAAAAATTATATATCTAACCCAATATTTATATAAGCTCTTACTTTTTTTATTTCATTTTTATCAAAAATATCTTCAATAATCTCTTTTGAATCATCTTTTTTTACAATTCCAAATGGATTTATAATTGCACTTCCTTTTCCCATGTTTTCATCTGCACTATTACAAGCAATTACAAAACATTGATTTACAAGTGCAAGGGCTTTTGAGATTGATTCATAGTGGTCTTTCCTTTTTAATCCCCACATTGCTGGATTTAAAATAATATCAGCACCTTTTACTTTTTCCCAAAGTTGTGGGAATCTTAGTTCAAAACAGATTAATATGGCTATTTTGATACCGTTAACCTCTATTATTTTTATATCTTCTTCATTCCCTTCACTAAAATATTCAAGTTCATTTCCAAGTGGGAAAAGTTTTACTTTTGATTGGGTGTGAATGATTTGAAGATTATTAAATATATATAAAGTGTTGAAAAATTTATTTTCTTTTTTTGTAATAAATGTTAAAGCGATAGTTTTATCTTTACTTAACTCTTTTATCTCTTCTATAGCTTTTTGGCTGAATTGTGCAGCTTCTTCCATCTTATCATAAGAAAATCCACTCAGAGCTAGTTCTGGTGCTAATATAAGAGACTTCACTTCACATAAATTTATTAAATTTTTTAAGTGAGTTAGATTTTCTTGAAAATTCTCTGTTGTTTTAATTTGTAATGCTATTAATTTCATTTATTACCTCATTTATTAGATTATCAACTGCATTTTTATAACTCATTGCTGTTGCGTAAGTTGTAGCTTCATATTTTGTCATAATTAGGGCATTTGTATTTGAAGCTCTAATTAATGCCCAACCATATTCAAAATTTATTCTAAGTCCATCTATTTTTAGAATATCTTTGATTATTGGAAAACCTCTTTGAATTTGATTTAATTTTTCTTCTATTTTTTTTATGATTAAAAATTTATTTTTTTCAGTAATTTTAATCTCTATATTTTCACTTGTGTAAACTTTTGGAAGTTTATCCAGCTCAAAATCTAAATTTATCCCTTTGTATAAAAGCTCTAAAACTCTAAAAGTTGCATAAATAGCATCATCAAAACCATAATATCTATCATTGAAAAAGATATGTCCTGAAACTTCAGCTGCTAAATCAGCATTTAATTCTTTTAGTTTTAATCTTAAATTTGAATAACCTGTTTTATCCATAATTGTTTTTGTTTTATGATTTAGTTCATCAAAAATATTTTGTGAATATGTAACTTCTCCAATAATAACTGGATTTTTCATAGTTTTTGAAAAAAGTAGGGCTAACATATCCCCTTTTATATTATATTTTTGAGTTAAAACAGCAATTCTATCAGCATCTCCATCATAAGCAAATCCTAAATTACAGTCGTCTTTTAGAAGAGTTTTTAAATCTACTAGGTTTTTTTCATTCGTTGGGTCTGGATGATGATTCGGAAATTCTCCATCAGGAGTTAAATGTAACCCTTGGTAATTTAGATTTAATTTATCTAATATTTCACATAAAACAGTATTTGCAACACCATTTCCACAATCAAGAGCAAAAGAAATTTTAAAATCTTTTAGGCGTGAAAATTGATTTACCATATAATCCACATATAATTTTTTTGCATCAATTTCTATAAAATCTAAGTTTAATGGGATTTCTATATTTTGATTTTCTAAAATTTTATAATATAAAGCTAAAAGTTCATCTCCAAAAAATGGATTATTATTTATAGTGATTTTAAAACCATTATATTTTTTTGAATTATGACTTCCTGTTATCATAATTGAAGCAGTTGGTTTTATAGTTTGATTATTTATTTGATACTCTTGATACGAAGCAAAATAATTTACGCCAGTTGCTACAAGTCCAATATTTAAAACTTTACAACCTGATTGATTTAATCCAGAGATTAAAGCTTCAAATAATATATTTGAGTGAGTTCTTACATCATAACCTACAATTATATAAGGAGGATTTTGTGTATTTTTTCTTTTTTCTTTTATTGTTAAACCTAAAAAATATCCAATTAACTTAGAATTTGAAGAGTTTAAATCCTCGTTTATAATACCTCTAATATCGTATTGTCTAAAAATAGTTTTACTTATCATTGTTTTCTAACTTTAATAAAAATTCTTTTTTTTCAACACCACCTGTATAACCGCTTAGTTTTCCTGAGCTTGCAATTACTCTATGACATGGAACAATTATAGATATCATATTTTGTCCATTTGCGTTTGCAACAGCTCTAAATGCTTTTTCATTTTCTATTTTTATGGCTTGTTCTTTATAACTAATTGTTTTTCCGTAGGGAATATTTAATAACTCTTTCCAAACTTTTATTTGAAAAGGTGTTCCAACTAATTGTAATGGAATTTCAAAAGTTGTTCTTTTTTTATTGAAATATTCATTTAGTTGAGCTTTTAAAATATCAAATATTTCGCTATTTCCAGGAATTACATCAGCATTTAATGTTTTTTTTAATTTATCAATATGTGCTTCAATATCATAAGGTGTAAAAAAATAAAGTAAAACTAAACCTTTTTTTGAAGCGGCCGCAAACATCCCGCCAATAGGGGTTGAAAATGTTGTTGTAGTAATTATTTCTTTTGTTTGTGTTTTATATTCTCTCATATCGGAATTTTATCATAACTCTAATATTTTTGTTTTAAACTTTACTCTTGTTGGTTATTTAATATTATCAAATAATATCGGAAATTTTTAATGGATATTTAACTGTTGAGAATAGTGAAATAAAATATTTAAACAAAGAATATTTTGGTGCAAAATTTAAAATAATAATTCCATCTAACTCATAATAATATATAAGATATAATCTTGAATGTTAAAAAATATTAATAAAAATATAAAAATTTTATATGTTGAAGATGATGAGATTGCAAGAGAAAATGGTATTGAGTATTTGCAAAATTTTTTTGAGCAAATTTATGAAGCAAGTGATGCAATTATTGCTTTGCAATTATATGAAAAATATAAACCAGATATTATAATCACAGATATTCGAATGCCTAAACTAAATGGTTTAGAATTTGTAAAAAGAATTAGACAAAAAGATAAAAAAACTCAAATTATAATTATCACAGCCTTTTGTGATAAAGATTATTTATTAAAAGCAATAGAGTTAGGATTGGTTAAATATTTAGTAAAGCCTGTATGTGAAAAAGAATTTGAAGAAGCTTTGTTTTTATGTGTTAATAGTTTACAAAATAATGAATCAAATATTATAAAATTGGATGAAAACTCATATTTTGATATTTTCAATAAAAATTTATTGATAAATGAAGAAATTATAAAATTAAGAACAAAAGAAATTTTATTTTTAGAATTACTTATCAAAAATAAAAATAGATATGTAAGTTATGAAGAGATTGAAAATTATGTTTGGAGCGATAGTGTTATGACAAAAGATGCTTTAAAAACATTAGTTAAAAATATCAAAATAAAAATTTCAAAAGATTTGATTTTAAATCTTACAAATAGTGGTTATAAAATAGATGTTTGATATAAATTTAGTTCTATTTTATGGAATTACTTTTGGAATTTTAATAATGAGTATTTTATATACTTTTATTAGATATATCTATTCAAAAGAAATATTTTATATAAGTTACTGTTTTATGCAGGTTTTTTCTTTGATTTATATTATAGGTTATAGCAAACTTTTTGAAATAAATCATTTTATCCAAGAATTGGCTTTAGTAATTGCGAGTTTAAGTGCCATGTTGTTTGCTATAAATTATTATGAGGGTAGATTTTTTCCAAAAATTACAAACTATAAAGAGTTGATAATTAGTACTTTATTATTAAATATAGTTATTTTAACGGCTTTTTATCATTATATGTTATTTGAATATTTACCTTATACTATTATTTATGGAATTTTATTTATTTCGATTATTTTTAATTTAAAAGAAGGTTTTAAACCAACGCTTATTTATGTTATTGGTTGGTCAATTTTTTGTATTTTACTTTTTGTTTTTAATTTTAAGGCTTTTTATAATCAAAATGGATATTTTGATTTAGTTTTATTGGTTTTTGCAATGGAAGCTATGCTTTTTACAATTTCCATTGCATACAAATATAATGATTTAAAAAATAAAAATCAGAATTTTGAAAAAATGGTAATACAACAATCAAAGTTTGTAAAATCAGGGGAAATGATAGCTAATATAACTCACCAATTTAGACAACCTTTGAATAATATTTCATATATATTGATAAATTTAAAAAAGAAGTTTGAAAATAAAATTTTGGATGAAATATATTTTGATAAAAAAATTGAGCAGCTAAATTCTCAAGTTTTATTTTTATCAAAAACAATAGATGATTTTAAAGAGTTCTATACAAAATCAAAGGAAAAAGAGATTTTTATGGTAAAAGATGCCATAAATAATTCAATTACAATATTAAGTGCAGATTTAAAAACTCATAATATTGATTTGAAAATAAGCTTTGAAACCTTTGAAGATATTAAAATATTTGGTGTAAAGAGTGAACTTTCTCAAGTTTTAATAGCAATTATTTCAAACTCTATTGATGCATTAAAAAATAAAAATAATCCTAAAATAAGGATTAATATTTTTTCAAATAATGCTGAGGTAATAATTTCTTTAGAAGATAATGCAAGTGGAATAAAACCAAAAAATCTAAAAAAGATTTTTGAACCATATTTTTCTACAAAGGAAGAAGGAACGGGAATTGGACTTTATTTATCGAAAATGATAATTGAAGAGAGTTTTTCTGGAAAAATTTTAGTCGAAAATCAAAAAGAGGGAGTTCTCTTTTCCCTCTTTATTGAAAAAACTTTTTAGTTCTTTGGATAGAAAAAAGCAATTTGTCTTTTTATTTTTATTTTTTCATCATCTTTTGTAAAGATTTCTATTGAAATATTTGATGGTTTATTTTTTAATTTTTTAAAATCTTCTGTAGTTTCTAAAATAAGAATTCTTTTAGTTTTTTCTGCTGCTTTTAAATCAAAACTATCAAATCTTTTTATTCTAAAGTTTTTATTATCAACTAATCTAATATCAAAAGTATAATTTTTGTCTTGAGTATTATGAATAGTTAAAATATAGTTATTTGAGATAACTCCATTTTCTTTAATACTATAAAGTTCTGTTGTTTTATTTACATTTACTAAAAAGTTTTCTTTTTCTAGGGAGAAATAAAATGCTAAGAATATACATAAAAATAGTGATACAAAATATGTTATATTTTTTTTAGTAAAAATTGAAACAACTTGTTTGTTGATAACTTTATTTGTACTTCCCCAATTTATTAAAGATTCTTTATTTAGTTTTCCCATAACAATTGAACAAGCATCACTACATTCAAGGCAATTTATACACTCAACTTGTAAACCTTTTCT
The DNA here is from genome assembly GCA_028690445.1 of Aliarcobacter sp. Lineage (GTDB taxonomy): Bacteria > Campylobacterota > Campylobacteria > Campylobacterales > Arcobacteraceae > Aliarcobacter. The sequence continues at coordinate 11,267 of JAQVBE010000012.1, forward strand.
AATATCTATATGTGTTGGACAAATTTTCACACAAGCTTCACAGGTTGTACACTCTTCGTTTTTACTCCAATCTTTTACTTTAAAGATTGACTTAACACTATTTTCATAAACTTTTCCACCACGATTAAAATCGTAAGTTACTTGTTTTGTATCATCATCATATAAAACAGATTGGATTCTTGAATATGGACAAATATAAACACAAAAGTTTTCTTTCATAAAAACAATATCATAAACCAAAAATAGGGCAAGAGATAATATAAATATAATCATAAAACTATGTTCTAATGGATTTTGAATATAAACAAAAAAATCTTCAGGTGGTATAAAATAAAGCATAAAATTTGTTGAGATAATTAAAGTGATAATAAACCATAAAATAATTGCGATATATTTTTTAATTTGATTTGATTTATTATTGTAGTCAATCTCTTTTTGTTTATTTTTTATTCTTCTTAAATCAAGAATTGTACTTTCAATTAAATCCCTATAAATAACTCTAAATATAGTTTGAGGACAGCTCCAACCACACCAAATTCTTCCAAACATTGAAGTCATAGCAAAAATTCCTATGAATAAAAACATAAGTAAAAATGGCATAACATAAAGTTCACTAACACTATAAATACTACCTAAAAAATGAAATTGTAATTTGTCAAAAGACAATAACAATAAATGATTATTATTTACAGTTATAAATGGAATTAACATTATAAATAGTGTTAATGAAAAGTAAACAAAATATCTTTTTTTAGAATAAGACATATAAAACTCCTTTTGTTTTTTTTATAATATGGGAAAAAGGTGTTCATTTGGTGTTTTTATTTTGAGAAATTAATTAGATAAGCTGTATAATTCGCTCAATTTAACGAAGGATTAAAAAGTGGGAAAATCAAAATATATCTTTGGATTTTTATTGTTTGGAATGGCTAGTTTATTTGCACAGACAAATAGATATGATGTAAAATCAGCTATTGTAGAGTATGCAATTGCAGGTTCTGGTGAAGTAATGGGAAATAAAGCTTCATTAAGTGGAAGTAGTAAGTTATACTTTAAGAATTTTGGTGAAGTTGAATTATCTGAAGAAAAAATAGTTCAAGCTGCAAATGGGGAAGAGGAAGAAGAACATAGTATTACAAAAATAGTTGGAAATAAGAAATACAATGTTGATTTTAATGAAAAAATTATTTATCAACAAGAGATGGTAATAGAAGAAGAAAATCCATTATTAAATCTAAAAGATAGTGATACATTGATTTCAATGGGAGCTAAAAAAGTTGGAGCAGAGTCGATTCTTGGATATAAATGTGATATTTGGCAATTAGGTGAAGATAAAATCTGGATTTATAATACTGTTCCATTAAAATTTATTAGTAAATCTTTAGGCCTTGTTCAAATTCAAGAAGCTAAATTAGCTGTATTTAATGTAGATATTAAAGATGATAAATTTAAGTTGCCATCTTATCCAGTAAAAGTAGTTGATGATGTATTAAATATTGGTCCTGAGGGTGAGCAAGACAACTAAGAGAAAGTATGAAAAGTAAATTTTAACTTTTCATACTTAATTTATAAAACCTAAGAGTTTAAAGCTTTTAGGTTTTTTTCTTTACATAAAACAATGATAGTTAAAATAAATGCAATAGAACCCACATAAGTATTAAACATCATGATAGAGAAAATAGAAGCAAATAGTGAGACTAAGATAAACTTCTTATTATTTATGAATAAAGAAAGAATAGCAATACAAATTGCAATAATTCCAAATACTCCAATATATCCTAAATATCCCACTTGGTTTTTAAATCCACAAAGTAAAGTATTATCATTTAAATGACATTGAGCAATAATATTTTTATCTGCAATAACTCCATATCTTAGAGAAACAGAAAAAATAAAGAATATAACAACATATTTAATTATATTTTTTAATTCACTAAATGAGCTATTTTTACTTCCTTGAAATAAAATATAAGTAAAAATTAAAGCAATAATAATCCAAATATTAGAGAAGATATTTAAAGAACCTTCATTATAAAACGAAATTATAGAAGTTATTAAAAGAACTATAAATGATAATTTTTCAAATGCTTTAAATTCCATATTTGCAAATCTTCCACTGTAAAGTAAAACGAAAGAAATAGCTGAAATAGTAAAAATATATATTTCAAAATTTCTATATCTTCCTTCAAATGCAAGGATTATTGTTGAAATTAATACAAAAATAAATGAAGAATAAAATAATACCATTGGTAAAGTATCTGTGTTAAATACTTTGTTTGTTAATATTTCTCTAATTCCAACAATTTTAGGCTTAGATTTTTTTGCAATATTTAAAAGTACAAAATAATAGATAGCAAGATGAGTTAATAAAACCAATGTTGCCCAAACAACTTCTCCATTTGATCTAACTGTAATATTAAATTGCTCCATTTGAAGCATATATAAAATTGCAAAAATTGTATTTATAAAACTAAATAAAACTACTCTTTTTGTAGAAATATTTGAATTTTTTAATAAAAATGAAAAACCAAAAATAAGTAATAAAGAACCAAAACCTAAATATTTATAGTTTGGAAAATTAGAGACATCTCCTGTAAAAACATTTTTATCAAGTCTATCTTTATCAAATAAACCCCAGAATCCTCCAACAGCACCTTCACTTATTCTTTTCCAAGGTTGATCAAAAGCTTCGATAATATTGTAATTCCAACCTTTTTCTTCAGCTAATTTTACAAATTCTCTTACAAAAATAGCTTGATTTGTTTTACTAGGAAGTGCATCTTCTCTCATTCTTCCTTCCGATGGCCAACCTGTTTCACCAATTAAAATATTTGAAGTTTTTAAAATACCTTCAACTTCATGTCTTACAGCAGCAAGATGCTTAATTGCAGATGTAATTTCCATTGGATCATCTTCCCAATAAGGTAAAATATGAATAGTTACGAAATCAGTTACTTCTTTGATTTTTGGATATTTAAGCCAATATTCCCAAACATCAGCATACGTAACTTGAGTATCAGGAAGTGCTGCTTTTACTTCTTTTATATATTCATAAAGTTTTACATCAGATAAATCACCTCTTAATAAAGCTTCATTTCCAACAATAACTGCTCTAACAATATCTTTATTTTCAGTTGCAAGTTTGATTAAAGTATTGATTTCTAATCTTGTTGGTTTTTCATCGCCATTTACCCATGCACCCATAAGCATTTTTAGATTATTTTCCCTAGCAATTTTAGGAATCATTTCTAACCCAACAGTTGAATAAGTTCTAATACAATCCGTATATTTTGAAAGTAATTGTAAATCTTTTCTTACTAAATCTTCTGAGATTACTAAACCTTTGTCCATCATAAAAGGTGAATCATTTTTTCCAAAAGGAGCGTATGATACACACTGAAGTTTTGAAAAAGTATTTGAATTATCTTTTAAAACAAATCCTGCTCCTAAAATGTACCAAAAAAGTACAACTGCAACTAGACTTGCTAGAGTTAATGATATTTTCTTCATATTTTATTTATTTCCTAATTTTAAGATTATCTAATTTGACCTTGTCCATAGATCTTGTATTTAAATGTTGTTAAGTCATTTATTCCCATTGGTCCTCTTGAATGAAGTTTATTTGTCGATATCCCAACTTCAGCACCTAAACCAAAAGCTCCTCCATCTGTAAATCTTGTACTTGCATTTGCATAAACACATGCAGCATCAACTTCAGCTAAAAATTTATTTACAGTTGAGTAATTTTCACTTAAAATGGCTTCTGAGTGACCAGAACCATGTCTTTGAATATGAGTAATTGCCTCATCTACATTTTTTACAAGTTTAATGTTTAAAATATTAGCTAAATATTCAGTATCATAATCTTCAAGTGTTACTGGAATTGCTCTTATATATTTTAGAGTTTCACTACAACCTTTTAAAATTGTTCCTTGTTCTGCAAATGCATCTTCAAGTCCAGTTAGTATATATGGTGCAATATCTTCATGAACTAAAAGAGTTTCCATAGAATTACAAGCACTTGGTCTTTGACATTTTGCATTTATTGCAATATCAATAATTTTTGCCGGTGCTGCATCTTTATCTACATAAATATGACAAATACCTTTATCATGTTTTATAACGGGAATTGAAGAATTTTCACTTACAAATTTTATAAGTGCTTCTCCACCTCTTGGAACGATTAAATCAACATATTTATCTTGTTTTATAAGTTTTGCTACACCTTCTCTACTTGAATCAGGTAATAGTGAAATAGCTTGTTCTGGAAGTTTATTTTTTGATAAAACTTCTTTCAAAACAACAGCTATTGCTTTGTTTGAATGCTCAGCTTCTTTTCCACCTTTTAAAACACATACATTTCCACTTTTAAAACAAAGTGCCGCTGTGTCACTTGTAACATTTGGTCGGCTTTCATAAATAATACCAATTACACCAATTGGTATTGATACTTTTTGGATATTTAATCCAGATTCAGTAACCCAACCATCAAGTATTCTTCCTACAGGTTCACTTTGTGATGCTATTTGTCTAATTGCATCTGACATTTCTTGAACTCTTGTTCCTGTTAAAAGTAATCTATCTTGTAATGCTTCACTTAAATTATTAACCCTTGCATCAATCATATCTTTTTCATTATGTGTGATTATAAAATCACAGTGATTTATTAAAGCATCAGCCATTTCATTTAAAACTTTGTTTTTAACAGCAGTACTTAGGTTTGCAATAGTTCGGCTAGATTTTTTAGCTTCTTCTAAAAATGCTTGCATAATAATTCCTATTAATTAATTTATAAATTTATTTTTTACTATTAGGCACAAATTTGAAAAACATATAAAATACCTAACATAATAATGGTCGAGTATTTTATGTATAATCTCCTTAAATAAGGCTTTTTACTGACAAATTCCACTATCTTTTAATAACTCTTTTATCTGGTTACATTTTTTATTATCAATATAAAGGTTTAACCATGACTCAACCCAATATGGAATATTTCGTCCATTATTTCCCCATGAATTTACACTTTGATATTTTAAACCTAAATATTGCGAAAAGGTTCGTTTATTAAAATCAGCCTTTTTTAATAATTGTTTGAAACTTTCTTTTTCCATTTTTCTCCACCAAATAATATGCAAAAGTATATCATAAAATAATTTATAATATATAAATACATATATATTTAAGTTAATTGTTATTTGTAATTGCATATAATTTAGGATAGAAAAAATGAGGAATCTAAAATGAAAATAAAAGCATTTTTAACAAGTGGTAGATTTAGAATTATTAATGTGTTTAAAATTGATGATATGAAAAGTATCACTGCTTCATATCCTAGATGGGAATATATTTTATAAATATCCTATAAATTTATAGTTATTATTTCATTAATGTATAAATGTTAGAATAAACAAAAATTAATGGAAAATATAATGGGAATCAAAGATAAATTAAAAGAAAACTCTAGTAAGTTATTAAATCTTGCAAGTGAAAATGCTACAAAAGCATTTGATTATCCAAAAATCAAAAGTCAGCAAATAAAAGATGCAATAAACCTAAAAATCCGAGAAAAAGCGATATTAGCTACAAAAGCTAGACTTGTTGAAAATTATAAAACATTTGATGATTATAGTGATGAACAATTGGAAATTATAATTGCAGATGAAGAGCGAAAAATAGTTGATGATTTAAAAACAAAATCCCTTGTAGTAGCACTTGCAGCTCTTGGGCTTAATTTTTTCATATAGAGTTTTGAAATGTTTAAACAAGTTAAATCTGCACTTTTTTGGTACTACCTATTTAAGTTTAGAAGAAGGGTAATTTTAATAGTTTTACTTTTGATAATTGCTTCTTTTGCAAATGCAATTTATGGTGATGTTGTTGAATATTTAAAATTAAAAGATAAATTAGATTACTTAGAAATTGCACTTATCTCAAAATGGTTTATAATTATTTTTAATATAGTTTTTTCAATTTATCTTATTTTGACAATGTTTAAAAAAGAAGAGAATATTGAAGAAAGAAGTCTGAAAAAAGAGAAAAAAGTAGAATCAAAGCAGATAGAACAACCTAAAAAAGAAGAAAAGTTTACCCAAAGAGAAAAAAAGTTTTTATACAAAAAAACTCTTAAAACAAATGTTGATTTATTAGTAGAAAAGTAGAAGATTAAATTTTTTTACAATTTTAAATAGGTATAAATTAATAAAAGAAAACTTAAAAGATTCTAATGTGGTGCGGTTAGCGAGATTTGAACTCGCACACCCATAGGGCACTACCACCTCAAGGTAGCGTGTCTACCGTTCCACCATAACCGCACACTTTATAATTAAAAAAAGGTCAAGAAGAAAACTTCCTGACCTTTAGAGTTTTATTAAATCTGTAGATTTAAAGATTACCCTAAAAATGGATTTGCATATAATGCAATCATTGCAACAACAAGTGCATAAATAACTTGAGCTTCGATCATCGCTAAAGCAATGAACATAGTAGTCATTAATTTTCCACCTAAACCTGGGTTTCTAGCAGTACCAGCAATAGTTGCAGCAGCAGTATTACCCATACCAATAGCACCACCAAGTGCAGCAAGACCTAATCCAATTCCAGCAGCTACTACAGAGTAAGCTTTTAAAGTTTGGTTAGCAACTTCACCATCAGCAGCAAATGCAACAGCAGCAATAGCTAACATTAAAAGAACGATTTTTTTCATTCTAGATCCTTATATTTTATTAGTTTCAAAGTCCGTTCGGCTTGCGTATCCCTACTTAACACTTTGTTGGCAGTGATTATATACAAATAAAAATAAAATAAAGCTAAAAATTTCTATTTTCTTTTTATTTACCAAAGTTTGATAAAATGAGCATAATTATTGAAAAAGGTTACAAATGAAAAAAATATTTTTATCTATTAGTCTGCTAATTATTCTATTTTTAGGAGCAATTTATGGATTATTATTTACAAAATTTGGGAACAATATATTTTCATCATATATTGAAAATAAAGTTAATTTAGATCAGAAAGATGTCAAATTAAAGGTAAATAATTTTACATTAACTTCAAATTATTTAAATTTTGATGCATCAATAAATGATAACTCTAAAATAAATATATCAGGTGATTTATCTATTTTCAAAAAAAGTGTAGATTTAAAATATGATATAAAAATTAATGATTTATCAACTTTGAAGAACTTAACCAAACAAGAATTTAAAGGTCCCTTCGTTACTAATGGAATTTTTATTGGAAATGAAGACGAAGCAATCATTCAAGGAACATCTGATATTGCACAAAGTCAAACTAAATATTATTTTAACTTAGAAGATTTTGAGCCAAGAAATATAAATGTTCAAATAAAAAATGCAAAAATTGAAGATATATTAACTTTACTAAATAAACCAATATATGCAAAGGGTGATTTAAATATTTTAGCTGATATAAAAAATACAAATATTTCAAATTTAGATGGAATGATTGTTTCTAAAATATCTAATGGAAAAATTGATAATGAAGTTATAAATAAAGAGTTTAATCAGGCTTTAGTTTCACCAATTAGTTTTAACAGTGAAATAAGTACTCTTTTATTTCCAAATAAAGCTGAAATTAAAACTGATATAACAAGTTCTTTAGTAAATATTATTATGAATAAAACAGTAGTTAATTTAGCAAAAAATGAAATTGAATCAGATTATAAAATTGATATTAAAAATTTAAGTAAATTTGAGGGAATCATTGCAAAAAAATTAAATGGTGAATTCACAACAAAAGGTAATTTAAAAGCATTTGATGAAACAATTAATATTGATGGTGATTCAGATTTCTTTGATAGTGTTATAAAATATAATACAAACTTGACAAATTTTAAACCTTCATATATTAAATTTTCTGTTGAAAATGCAAAATTAGAGAAATTATTTCAAATGCTAAATGAACCTATTTATGCACTTGGTGATTTTAATATTCAAGGTGAAGTAAAAAATGCCAATATTAAAAGTTTAGATGGAAATATCAGCTCAAAAATCACTAATGCCACAATCGTAAATGAAGTTACAAATACAGTATTTAAACAAGATATAAAAGAAAAAGTTAATTTTGATTTAAATATTGATACAAATTTAATTCTTAATCAAGCTGTATCAAAAGCAAAATTACATACAACAATCGGAAACTTAACATCACAAAATAGTGTTTATAATTTTATGGAAGATTCATTTAATAGTGATTATTTATTAAATATTCCAGCTTTAGAGAAGTTAAATAATATTTTAAATATGAATTTAAGAGGAAAAATTGATATAAATGGAGAAATAGCTAAAAAAGAAGACTCTCTTTTATTAAATGGAAAATCAAATACTTTAGGTGGAACTTTTGATTTTGATTTGAATAATTATAAATTAAATGCAAATTTAAAAAATATTGATGTTCAAGAATTATCTTATATGTTAGATTATTCAAAAATAATTGATTCAAAAGCAAATTTTGTTTTAGATTATGATTTATTATATAAAAAAGGTGACTTAGTTGGAAAACTTATAAATGGACATTTATTAGAAAATAATTTCACACTTTTACTTAGCCAATTAGGAAAATTTGATTTAAGCAAAGAAGTTTATGAAACACTTGATATAAATAGTCAAATTGATAATAGGGTTTTAACATCTGATTTAATTATGAAAAGTGTAAATACACAAATTGATATTAAAGATTCTATGTTGGATTTAGAACAAAAATTAATTGATGCAAAAATTGATGCAAAAATTAAAGATAAAAAATATGAAATAGAAGTAAAAGGTGAAACATCTAATCCTAAAATTTCTTTGAATACAAAAGATTTATTGATAGAAAAACTCGATAAACAACTTGAAAAGAAAAGAGATAAAATTGAGGAAAAACTAAATAAAGTTTTAGGTGGAAATGCGGATGATAATAAAACTAAAGAACTTATTAATAATCTCAAATTACTAATAAAATAGAGTTCTAAACTCTATTTTATTATTTCAAAATAAAAATGTTTTCAAAATGAAGTGATAGTTTAAAATTTATCTGTTTTAAAGACCTAAATATATAATCCCATCTTCAATTTTAGTTTCATAAATACCAGTACAGCCAGAGTCATTTCCCAAAGCTTTTCCACTTGATAAATCTATTTCCCAATTATGTAAAGGGCAAGTTACTTGTTTATCATGAACTAAGCCATCGCTAAGTTTTCCTTTTTTATGTGGGCAAATATTATTTATTGCAAAAATTGAACCATCTCTTGTTTTAAAAATAGCGATTTCAATTTCACTAATTTTAACTTTTCTTGAACCCATGAAAGGGATATTTTCAAGAGTTGTGATTTTGTACCATTTTTTTGTATTTGACATTTTTATATTTCCTTTGCTTCAAAACTAAAAGAATCTTCTGGGTTTATTACTATTGGATTAAATTCTTTTGTAAATCCCTCTTCAATTGCTTTTGCCCATGGATCAACTTGTGCTGATTTTTGTGATATTTCAAATTTGTTTGCATAATATGAGACTTTTTGTTTATCTAACATCACATCTTTTACATATTGTAAACCAGTTCGTTCAACCCAATGAGCTGTTCTTTCTAAATAATAGGCATCTTCTCTATAAAATTGCATAAAAGCTTTTACATAAGTTAGTAATTGCTCATCTGTTTCAACTTTACAAAGAAAATCTGTAACTCGCACTTTTATACCACCATTTCCAGCAATTGAAATTTCCCAACCAGAATCAACTCCAATGATTCCTAAATCTTTGATAGTAGCCTCCGCACAATTTCTTGGACATCCTGAAACTGCAATTTTAAATTTATGTGGAGTCCAAGAACCCCATGTGAGTTTTTCAATAATTACACCCATATTCATAGAATCCTGAGTTCCAAATCTACACCAAACATTTCCTACACAAGTTTTTACAGTTCTTAAACCTTTTGCATAGGCTTGACCTGATACAAAACCACAATCATTTAAGTCTTTCCACATAGGTTCAAGTTGTTCTTTTTTAACTCCCAACATATCAAGTCTTTGACCACCTGTAAATTTAACAGTTGGAACATCGTATTTCACTGCAATATCTGCAATATCTTTTAACTCTTGTGGACTTGTAAGTCCTCCCCAAATCCTAGGAATGACAGAATAAGTTCCATCTTTTTGAATATTTGCAAATATTCGGTCGTTTACTAAGGCACTTCTTCTATCATTTTTGTATTTATCATCGTTATATTTTACAAGTAGATAATAATTTATAGCAGGTCTGCATTTTGAACAACCATCGGCAGTTTTCCAATCTAAGCTTTTAAAAACATTATAAACAGTTTCAAATTCCCCATCATCAATAGTTTTTTTAATATCTTTATGTCCAAGTATTGTACAAGAACAAATTCCTTCTTCACTGGCTTTATATTCATCACCTAAAGTATTTATTAAAATTTGTTCAACCAAACCTAAACATGAACCACATGAAGCTCCAGCTTTCGTGCATGATTTTACATCGCTTAGAGATTTTAAATCTTTTTCTTTGATTGCTTTTACAATATCACCTTTACAAACTCCATTACACCCGCAAACTTCTTCATCATCACTCATAGAATTTATATCATTTCCACCATGACCTGAATCACCTGAATCACCTGAAAGTGCTGATTTTCCAAATAAGATTTTTGTTCTTAAATCTGAAATATCTGTATGCTCTTTTAGAAGTTTTAAATACCAAGAAGCATCGTTTGTATCGCCATAAAGTACAATTCCTATGATTTTATTCTCATAAATTACAAGTTTCTTGTAAATTCCAGCTCTTTCATCTAATAAAATCAAATCCTCAGTTGTTACATCTCCTAAATAATCACCAGCAGAAAATAAATCAACGCCTGAAATTTTAAGTCTAGTTGATAAAGTAGAGCCTTCATAACCATCAGTCTTTTTGTTTGCTAAAACTTTTGCTAAAACTTTTGCTTGTTCATAAAGTGGGGAAACTAATCCATAAGTATTTCCATCGTGTTCAACACATTCTCCAATTGCAAAAATAGAATCATCAGAAGTTTTTAGGAAATCATCTACAAGAATTCCTTTATTACAATTTAGTGAAGCATCAAGAGCTAATTTTGTGTTTGGAATAATTCCCGTTGCAAAAACAACTAAGTTTGATTCAACACAAACTCCATCTGTAAACTCTACTTTTTCAACAATTCCATCTCCTGAAATCTCTTTTATAGTTGTGTTTAGTTTAAATTCAATTCCATATTTTTCAAGATTTCTTTGAAGTAATTTTCCACCAGTTGAGTCAAGTTGTTGTGATAAAATTGAGCCACTTCTGTGAACTAAAATAGTTTTAATTCCATGTTTTGCAATTCCATAAGCAGCTTCAAGTCCAAGAAGTCCACCACCAACTACAACGGCAGTTTTATCTTTTCTAATAGTGCTAATAATTGCATCAACATCGGCTTTTGTTCTAAATGCAATTACATTTTCTAAGTCACTTCCTTTTGTTTTTGGAATAAAGGCAGTCGAACCTGTTGCTATTAGAAGTTTGTCGTAAGACTCTATTTTTCCACTTTCACTTTTGATAGTTTTATTTGTTTTATCAATTGATACAATTTTATCGCCTTTGTGTAAAGTGATATTGTTTTGTTCATACCATAATAAATGATTTATGATTGTATCTTCAAAAGTTTTTTCAGTTGAAAGTATATAAGATAACATGATTCTATTATAGTTTACATGTGGCTCTTCACCATAAATAGTTATGTCATATTTATCTTTGTTTATTTCTAAAAGGTCTTCGATGGTTCGAAGTCCACTCATCCCATTTCCGATTACTACTAGTTTTTCTTTCACTTTGAATCCTTTAATCTCTGTTGATTAAATTATTCCATAAAGTTTTATTTTGTGATTAGAAAATATGTATATAAAATATTCACTTTAACTTAACTTTTAATTAGAGTTAAAACTATATATTTATTATACTAACAAATTGGCTATTAAATCTTATTTTAATACTTAAAAATACATTAATAATTAATTGACTCAAATCAAGACAATTATTGTCCTATTTAAATATACTTCCCAATATAATTAATAAAGGATAAATATGTTTAATTTAAAATCATTGTATTTAAGAATGACAATCGTTCATTACATAGGAATAATAATACTTCCTCTGAATGCGTTTTTATTTACTTCAAATAGTATTGCTCAAATAGTTCAAGTAGTTATTGCACTTGCACTTATTATTCATGAGTTAGATGAGAGAAAAAATGGAAAATTATTATCACAAGAATTAGTAAAATTTCTTAAAAATATGGACAATAAAAATGTAAGTTTAGAAATAAATACTTCAATGGCAAGTGAATATTCACAAATAAAAGATGTAATAGACCAAAGAGAAGTAGGATTATTAAAAAAAGAAAATGAAGAATTACTTTTAATTCAAGAAGCAAAAATGGTAATGGATAAGATAAAACATGGTCTTTACTCAGATATTATAACTTCAACGACTTCAAACAAATCTCTCGAAGAGTTTAAACAAGGTGTTAATGAAATGATAGTTGAGACAAGAGGGCATTTTTCAAATGTAAATAATATTTTAAATGAATACACAAATTATGATTATAGAAATGAATTAAAACTTGAGGGGATTACAAAAGAGGGTGAATTTAAACTCTTAGTGGATTCTGTTAATAAATTAAAAAATGCCATTACTCAAATGTTATTGGAAAATAAAACAAATGGAGTTGCTCTTCAAAACACATCTGAAGTTTTATTAAATAATGTAGATAAACTTAACCAATCTTCAAATGAAGCAGCACAGAGTTTAAAAAATACATCAAGTGTTTTAGAAAAAATTACTCAAAATGTAGATAAAACTTCAGTGCAAACAAAACAAATGTCAAATCTTGCAAATGCTGTAACGGTTTCTGCAACTGATGGTTTAAATTTAGCTTTTAAAACAACAACTGCAATGGATGAAATAAATGAAAAAGTAAGTGCAATAAATGAATCTATCACAATTATTGATCAAATTGCATTTCAAACAAATATTCTTTCTTTAAATGCAGCAGTAGAAGCAGCAACAGCAGGAGAAGCAGGGAAAGGTTTTGCGGTAGTTGCACAAGAAGTTAGAAATCTTGCAAATAATAGTACACAAGCTGCCCGTGAAATTAAAAATCTTGTTGAATCTGCAAATATAAAAGCGAATGAGGGAAAAACAATAGCCAATAATATGATTCAAGGTTATACTACTTTAAACAGTGATATTAATAAAACTATTGAATTAATAGGTGATGTTTCAAGTGCTTCAAAAGAGCAACAAATAGGAATTATACAAATAAACGATGCAATAAATATACTTGAAAAACAAGTTGAAGCAAATGCTGAGGTTTCTTTACAAGCTAATAATATTGCAGTTAAAACATCAAATATTGCTAATAAAATTGTAGATAATGCTAATCAAAAAGAGTTTGAAGGAAAAGATAGTATTAATTGTAAAAGATGTAATTAATATAATAATGAAAAGAGAAAATTATGGATTTAAACTATAAAGAAATAAGTAATTTAAATGAAAGAAATTATAAAAAATTATTAAAAAATTACAAATTTAACCAAGAAGATGCTACTTCTTTAAAAAGCTTAAAAAACATGGCAAATAATTACTCAAAAGAGTTATTAGATGGATTTTATGAGTTTATTTTTGAATTTGACCATGCCAAAATGTTTTTACATAATAAAGAGATTTTAACAAGACATGAAAGAGGAATAAAAAATTGGTATTTAAATCTTTTTTGTGGTTTATATGATGAAAGTTATTTTGAAAAGCTAAATATTATTAGTGAAATTCATGTTCGTATTGGTTTACCTGCACATTATGTAAATGCTGCGTTTAGTTATGTTCGAGGTTTTTTAAAAAAGATTTTAATAAAAGAAGAAAAATATGAATTTTTATGTTCAGTTGATAAAATAATTGATATTAATTTGGACATTTTAACTATTGCGTATAGAGAAGAAGAACAAAGTAAACTTGTAGATAATATTGTTTTTTTAAAAAATGTAGTTGATAGTTCAAATATAGAACCTTATTTTCAAGCGATTTATGATGCAAAAACTATGAAAATAAATAAATATGAATCTTTAATGAGATTGATTGACCCAAAAAGTAAAGAAGTATTTTCTGTATTTCCTTTTTTACAAACGGCTAAAAAAATAAAATCGTATGAAAAAATGATGACCATTATGCTTTCAAAAACATTTAAAACTTTTTGTCATTTGGATATTGAGTTTAGTATAAATCTATGTTATGAAGATATTTCAAATGAATCATTTAGAAATTTTATTTATGAAAAAATTTCTAGTTGTAGTAAACCAAAAAATATTATTTTTGAAATACTAGAATCAGATTTTATAGAAGATTTTAATATAGTAAAAGATTTTGCTACATATGTTAGAATCTTTGGTTGTAAAATTGCCATAGATGATTTTGGAAGTGGCTATTCAAGTATGGAAAATATTTTAAAATTAAACCCAGAAATTATCAAAATAGATGGTTCTTTAATAAAAAATATTGACATTTCACAAGAATCAAAAACAATTGTAAAAAATATTGTAAATATGGCAAAAGAATTAAATGCAAAAACCGTTGCTGAATATGTTCACTCAAAAGAGGTTTTTGATATTGTAAAGAGTTTAGATATTGACTATTTACAAGGATTTTATTTAGCTGAACCTAAAGCTTTTTCATAATTTTATAAGGTTGTATCATGACACACTAGCATAATACAACTTTTTAAAATCTCTTAAACTCTCTCAACCCTAACAGCACTATGATTATAATCAGGTTGCAGTGATTCTTTATCGTATAAATCGTGTGTTAGGTAGTTTATATTTCTATTACTAATTGGCATAAAAATTGTGTCGATTCTTATGTCTTTAGTCAAAATTGCTTTTGATTCTATTGTTCCTCTTATTGATGAAATCTTAATATTATCTCCATCTTGGATTCCAAATTGTTTTGCGTTTATTGGGTGAATTTCGCAAAAATTTAGCTCTTTATATTTCAAAAGTGTTCTTGGAAGATTTGTTTTTGTTCCTGTGTGCCATTGGTCTCTGGTTCTTCCTGTTAGAAGTGTTAATGGATATTTTAGGTTTGTTTTTTCACTTAAAAGTTTGTTTTCCACAAAAAATAGATTTGCTTTTTTGTCTTTTGTTAGAAACTCTCTATTTTCTCTGATTTTTTCTCCCCAAATAAATGGCTCTTTTGACAAGTTATCATAAGAAGCTTCATAGATATTTAGGTGTGGATTTAGTTTTGTCATCTCTTGATACTCTTCAAAAATCTCTTTTGTTGATTCAAAATTAAAGGCTTCTTTGTAACCTAATTTTTGAGCTATAAGCTGGAAAATTTCCCAGTCTGGTTTACAATCAATTGAAGTTCTTGTTAGTTTTTCTTGTTTTGTGATGGTTCTATCTAGGTTTGTTTGAGTTCCCTCTTTTTCTCCCCATGGAGCTGCTGGAAGTCTGATATGGGCGAATTTTGCTGTTTCAGAGTTTTCATAAGCATTTATTTCCACAACCATTGGGATTTTTTTCATTAATTCTTCCATTTTATTTCTATTTGGAAGATGATAAATTGGGTCTGTGTGGCAAATAATCAAAACATCAAGATTTGCTTCAAGCATTTGAGTGGCTGTTAATCCAACTACATTTGAAACTTTTGTTGTTTTCCAAAATTCATTTACTTTTTTGATTGACTCTTTATCAAATCCTAAATGAACCGCCAACATTGTTGAAAGTCCTCCAACTTCTCTTCCTCCCATTGCATTTGGCTGACCAGTTAGTGAAAAAGGACCATTTCCTTTTGTGAATATTTTTCCAGTTAAAAGGTGAGTGTTTATGATTGAAAGGTTTTTATCAACACCTTGAGATGATTGATTTATTCCCATTGTCCAAGCTGTTATGATATTTTTATTCTCTTTATACATCTGCCAAAACTCTTCAAATTGCTCTACACTTAGACCCGTTCTTTTTAGCATTTTTGTAACAGGGATTCTTTTGAATTTGTTTTTTAATAGGTCATAATTATTTACATTTTCTTCCACAAATTTTTCATCAACTAAACCCTCATCAATAATTCTTTTTGAAACTAAATTCCAAAAGTCAATATCACTTCCAACTTTTATTGGAAGATACAAATCAGCAATTTTTGCAGTGTCTGTGAATCTTGGGTCAATTACAATAATTTTTAATCCTTGTTTTTTTGCAGTTTTGATTCTATTATGAAAAACAACATGGGCTTCTGCTGTATTTGCTCCCACTAAAATAAGTAAATTTGCATCATGGACATCATTCATTCTTACTGGAACATAATCAGCTCCTAAAGATTTTTTATAGGCAACAACTGCACTTGACATACAAGTTCGGCTGTTTGTATCTACATTATTAGTTCCAATAAAACCTTTCATTAGTTTATTGGCAATATAATAATCTTCAGTTAAAAGCTGACCTGAAAGATAAAATCCTACTTTTTCTTTTGGAGAGTTTGTGATTTTTGTAGCGATTTTATTTATTACATTACTCCAAGAAGTATCTTTGTATTCATTGGTTACTTCATCTCTTATTTGAGGTCTTAATAATCTTGTTGGAGTTTGAACGCTTATTAATTCTGAAATACCTTTTGAACAAAGTTTTCCTTCATTTGTTGGATATGTTACATCTCCAATTAACTTATCTTTGTCAAATTCTAATCCACATCCCACACCACAATATCCACATACTGACTTAATCATAGTTTTTCCTATTCGTAATAATTATTTGTATATATATTTTTATTATATAAAGGAATTAATGTAAATATAAGAAATAATTGTATTAAAAATATACAATAAGCTAAATTCCAAGTAAATATTTTTTAAAATAATTTTTAATTAAGATATAAGTTATATATATATTTTTTTATGATATAACTATTACTTTAATAATCAAGGATTAAAATGAATGTTGAAAAGTTAGAAGAAATTAGTTCATTATGTAAATCACTCAATCTACTTTATGTAGTAAGAGATAAAAACAGTGTAAATAATAATTTAAAATATTTTGAAAGCTTCTTTAACGAAGTAACATTTATGGATAATGGACTTGAAGCATTAAAAGAGTTTGATAAAAATAAATACTCAGTAGTAATTACAGATATAGAAACCCCCTATTTAAACGGCTTTGACTTAATAGAAAAAATTAAAAATATCGAAAAAAATATAATAACGATTATTTATACCTCAAACGAAGATAGAGAGAGTTTTTTTAAAACAATTCAACTAAAAATAGATGGTTATTTAATGCCTCCTTTTGATGAAAATAATTTTTTAGAAATTATAAATAGATCAATAGATAGTTGTAGAGATAAAAAACTCCAAATAGAAAATAAAAAAAAGAATTTTAAAATTCAAAAGCAATATACAGACTTAGTTGATAGAAGTGCAATTATCTCAAAAACTGATAAAAATGGAATAATAACTTTTGTAAATGATAATTTTTGTAGGACATCAGAATATTTAAAAGAAGAATTAATAGGAAAAAGTCATAACATAATTAGACATCCAGATAATTCTGCGGAAGTTTATGAAGATTTATGGAATACCATAAAAAATAAAAAACTTGAATGGTCGGGAGTTATAAAAAATCTAACAAAAAGTGGTAAAACTTATTATATAAAATCAACAATCAAACCAATATTAGATGCAAATGGAGATATTCTTGAATATGTGAGCGTTAGAAGTAATGTAAATACTATTATGAGTGATAAAAAGCATTTAATTGATAAAATTGAATCAAATAATTTATTTTTATTAATTTTCATACAAATAGAAGATTTTGATATTCTTGATAGATTTTATAATATTTTAACCGTTGATAAAATCGAAAAAATGTTTGCTTTTAGTATGTTATCTTATTTGCCAAATTCTTATACTTTTGAAAATATTTATAATATAGGAAATGGAAGATTCGCGCTTTTAGCTGATTTTTTTGATTTTACTTCATCACAAACAAATATAAATGAATATCTTGAAGTTTTTGCAAAAAATATTAAAAAATCAATTTTAAATGTTGATGATATAGAGTATGACCTAAACATAGTAGTTAGTTATTCTTTTGGAAAAGAGCATTTATATGAAGATGCGAAATGTGGACTTGATGAAGCAATGAATAAGAAAATGCATATTAAATATGCAAATGATTCTTCAATAAAAGAACATATAGAAGCTAAAAAAAATATGGAAATTATTAAAATGGTAAAAATTGCCCTTGATAATTATAAAATAGTTTCATATTTTCAACCAATAATTAATAATAAAACAAAAGAGATAGAAAAATATGAATCTTTAGTTCGACTTGTGGACGAAGATGGAAATGTATTATCTCCTTACTCTTTTTTAGATATTTCTAAAAAAGGAAGTTATTATAATAAAATTACTCATCGTGTTTTGGAAAATTCATTTAAAATTTTAGAACATATAAGTACAAAAATTTCTATAAATCTTTCATCTTTAGATATTGAAAAAGAGGAAACAAGAGTTAAACTTTATTCTCTTTTGGAAGAATATAAAAAGGATTCTTCAAGAATTGTTTTTGAACTACTTGAAGATGAAGATGTAAAAGATTTTACGGTTATAAAAAGTTTTATAAAAAGAGTAAAAAAATTAGGCGTTATGATTGCAATAGATGATTTTGGTGCTGGATATTCAAATTTTGAGAGATTATTGGAGTTTGAACCTGATATTTTAAAAATTGATGGAAGTTTAGTTAAAAATATTGCTACTGATACTTATAGCAGAAATATTGTTGAAACAATAGTTACTTTTGCAAAAAAACAAAATATTATTACAATAGCTGAATTTGTTGAAAATGAAGAGATTTTTAATATTTTAAATGAGATGGGTGTTGATTATTCTCAAGGTTATTATTTTGGTGAACCTAAGAAGATATATATTTAAAAATATTTTTTACGAAAATAATTTTAAATATAAAATAAAATTCAGAATTAATAAAAAATAAAATCCAAATTTGTAGAATAATAAGGGATCTTTTTTTAATAAAGGAGTTCTTTTTTCAAAAAAAGGTTTTACTTTTTGAGGGTATTCAAGCTCAAATCTCATATATGAATAGTTTGAGTATCTTAAATCTTCATCTACACTTATTGCCCTTAATATAATACTTTCAAACCATGCTGGAATATTATTATTTAATTTTTGAGGTTTTTTTGCAACACCAAAAGTAGGGTTTTGAAAAGGTTCTATTTCTCCATAAGGATACTTTCCACACAAAGCTTCATATAGAGTAACTCCAATTGAAAAAATTTCTGTTTTTTCATTTATTGCATTTCCTGTAAATCTTTCTGGTGCTAAATAAGAAGGAGTTCCAGCAGTAGAGGCAATTGAAAATATTTCAGTGATTGAACCAAAATCAATTATTTTAAAAATTCTTTTTCCATCTCGTTGTATTACTATTATGTTTTCAGGTTTTATATCTGCATGAACTAGATTAAACTTTAAAAGATATTCTTCCATAGAAATAAGAGTTTTTGCTAACAGTATTGTTTCATCAATAGATAAATTTCTTTTTTTGAGATATTGTTTTAGATTTATTCCGTCTAATTTTGTCATTAGATAATATCTTGCACTTCTTTGTTTTGGAACAAATGATTTTGGAAAAAATCCAGCTTTTAATCTTTTTGCATTCCATACTTCTTTTATATATAAATCTAATATTTCATCATTTTCTATTGCTTCATAGGGTGCAAATTTTATTACATATTCTTGAGTATTTTTTATACAAATCCAAGTTCTATTATTTTGAATTAAAGAGTGAGTTAATAAATATCCATCAATAATATCACCTTTTTTTAATTTCTCAGGAATCTCAAGTTTTAAGTTTTTCATTGATTCTATATAATCAGTATCTAAAACTTCTAAAATTACAGCACTCGTATCATCAGGAAGATTATCATCAACTAAAGAACTGGCATTTTTAACTAATTGATATGCTCCATTTGAGATATTTTTTGACAAAATATCATTATTCATCAAAGAATATAAACCATCACTACACATTAAAATCTTGTCATCTTTTTGAATATTATTTTCAAAATAATATATTTCAACATTTGGACAAATTCCCACTGCATTTGATAAAACACTATGCATTCCCTCTTCATTATGGTCGTGGGAAAGTTGATTTAATTTGTCATCTCTTAATAAATAAATTCTACTATCACCAGCATTTGCCCCATAAAGACGATTTCCTTTTATCACACAAACAGTTACAGTTGTAATATATTCAGCTCTTTCATACTCTTGAATAGATTGAGAGTAGAGTATAGAGTTTATCGATTTGATAAACTCTTTTATCGCTTTTTCGATACTCCATACTTTTGGAAGGTTTTTAAAATTATTTATTATGTGTGAAGTTACTTTTTTTGCAGCAAGTGCTCCTTGTGTAGCACTTCCTACTCCATCACATAATACAGCAATGGTTAAATCATCAAATTGTTTAATTTCGTAAAAATCATCTCCTGTTAATTCTCTTCTTTTTGCAAGACAAAAACCTGAAGTTTTGATATTATTTTTACTCATTTAAATTCTTCCACCAGCTTGAACTCCCCATGTCGTTCTCCATCTTGTTTTAACAAATGAAATTCCTAAAATTGCAATAAATACTACAACCGCAAAAATCATAAACCCAGCACTATATCCATCAAATGCACCTTTTGACCAACCAAAAGTTTTAATAAGTGCAGTTCCACCAAGACCTCCTGCACATCCAATAATACCTGTCATAATTCCAATATCTTTACCAAATCTTTGAGGAACTAATTGGAAAACAGCACCATTTGCCATACCTAAATGAGCCATTATTAAAAATAGTACAATAATTGCAACATAAAACGGAAGAGTGTAACTAGCACTAATTATAGCTAATAAACAAACTACTCCATAAAAGAAATATAAAGATTTGATTCCACCTAATTTATCAGCAATAGCTCCACCAACTGGTCTTAAAATTGCTCCTGCAAAAATACATAAAGCTCCAAAATACCCAGCAGTTACCATTACATTTGGTTCAGCTAATATTCCAAGACCAAAATTGGTCATTTCAGGTTTATATGTACTCATTAAATATACTTTCATATATCCAGCAAACCCAACAAACCCACCAAAACTAATAGCATAAAAAAGACAAAACCACCATGTATCTTTATCTTTTAAAAGTTTTCCATAATCTTTCAATTTTTTTGGATTTGATTTATAAATATTAGATGGTGCATCTTTTGCCATAAAAATATAAACAATAAAAATAAATAAAGATAATACGGCTCCTACTAAAAATACAGATTGCCATCCCCAAATTTCTGCAATCTTTGGGGCAAAAATAAAGTCAATAACAACCCCGATATTTCCAGCACCAGCTAGTCCTAAAACAACACCTTGAAGTTTTGGAGGATACCATTGACCAGCCTGTGGAAGTGCGACTGCAAATGAAGCACCAGCAAAACCTAAGATAAAAGCAACTGCTAATAATTGCTCATAAGTAATTGTCTCACCTTTGTAATAAGCAAAAAATAATCCTAATATAACTATAAATTGTGAAACTAAAGCTGTTTTTTTAGCTCCAACTCTATCAACAAAAAAACCTAATACAACTCTTAAGATTGCACCTGCTAGTACAGGAAGAGCAACTAATGTTGCACTTTGGTCTGCACTCATTATAAAATTCTGAGTTTGTTTCAATGATGCAGCAATTTCAGTTGCTAATGGACCCATCATTGTCCAAACCATAAAACCAAAATCAAAATACAAAAATGAAGCTAAAAGTGTTGGCCAATGCCCTTGACCTTTTAATTCTTTTAAAGACATCTATAATCTCCTTACCTTTTATTTAATATAATTATAATATTAAGAAAGAGTAAGTATTCAATTTATTTGTATATAAAATATTCAATTAATATATTTAATGTATAAACAAGTTTATTTGAATTTTTAAATATATTGTAAGAAAGAAATAGATTTAAACAGGGAAATATTAGAATTTCTAAATGATATATTAAGTTATAAATGTATATTTTATATACATATTTTGTTTTAAGAGTCTAATTCAATTGTAATTTCTGTTCCTTTATAATTTTTATTTTTATAATCTACATTTACATTTTTAATTGAGAAAATTCCTTCTAAATTCTTTACGATAATTTCTTCTGTCATAAAAAGACCAATTCCTGTTCCTTTTGCTTGATGTTTAGTTGTAAAATATGGTTCACAAACTTTATCAATAATTTTTTCATCAATACCACCTGCATTGTCGGTTATTTTAATGATAATTTTATTCTCTTCCTTATTTGTAAAAATAAAAATTACCTTTGGTGTATCTTTATTTTCTAGGGCATCTTTTGCATTGTTTAAAATATTTATCAATGCTTGAATAAGCTCATTTTCATAATTGAATAATTTATAATCATTTATTTCATTAACAAAAGTAATTTCGAGATTTTTAAATTGAGCAGAAGTTAGTTTAAATAGTTTTTCAAATGTATTTTTTATATTAAAAGCAGTTTTATCTTTGTCTGTTCTAAAGAAGTTTCTAAAATCATCTATAGTATCAGATAAATATAAAGCAGAATTTGTGATATTTTGTATTGATTCCTCAAAAGTTTTATCATCAAGAGTATTAAATTCTTTTTGTAATTTCATTCCAGTTGCAACAGTAGTTATAACAGAAAGAGGTTGTCTCCATTGATGGGCGATATTTCCTAACATTTCACCCATTGCAGCCATTTTCGATTGTTGAGATAAAATATGTTCTTGTGTATTTATTTCTAATTTATAATTTTGGAATTTTTTTTCTAATAATTTAGAGATATAAATAGAAATAAATAATAGAAGTAAAGTTAATAAGGATGCAAGAAATAAAATATTTTTAATCTTTTTATTAAATTCTTCATTTAATTCTATACTTTTTTTTTCAATTATTTGGTTTAAATAACCATCATAAAAACCTTTTCCAATTATCCATTTCCAACTAAATAAACCTTTTACATAACTAGTTTTTCTAAGAGGTATTTCACTATCTATTATTTTGTAATCATAGCTTATAAAACCTCCACCATTTTTTGACAAATTGAAAATCTCGTCAAATAGTTCGTTTTCTTCTTTACTATCTAATTTTTGAAAAGATTTATCTACAATATTATCTACTTTTTGAAAAAGAGTTTTTTTATCATAATCTAAAATAAAAAAGTAGTTATTTTCGCTTGATTTTAAATTTGAAATATACTCTAAAAGTTCTTTCTTCATATTTTCTTCAAAATCTACTACATATTCGCCACTTCCAATAAACCAATCATAAGGCTTAAAATGTACATTAAATCCTATTTTTTTAAAATCTGGTTTACTTGTATCATCAGGTTTTGGAAAGTTCCAAGTTAGAAAAGCTTCATCTTTTCCTTGAAGACTTTTTACCATTTCTCTTCCTAAGTAAAAACCATTTGAATCTTGAAAGTTATAAACATTTTTTCCCTCATTTTCTCTATTTGTAGGTAATAATATACAATCATAATCAAAAGTATAAATAAAAATATAACCCCGTCCATTATTAAACCTTATATCAACAATGGCATCTTTTATCATTTTGATAATTTCATTCTTTGATTTTGTATCTTTATTTTCATTATAAATTCTAGTAGCAATATTATTTGCTTCATAAACTCTTTCTTTAATACTTTGTTTTAATTTCTCTTCAGTTTTTGCTTGGGTTTTAAGAATTAAATTATATAAATTTTCTATTTCTGTTTTTACAAATTCTTGATTTTTTTCTAAAAATTCATTTTGTATATCTATTTTTTCTTTTTTCAATTCATTTTGTTTGTCAACATATAAAAATAGTGTAATAATTAAAGAAAGAGTTATAATAAATATTAAAGGTGTAAATTTTATTATATTTATAAGAGACTTTTCATTTTTATAAATCATATGAATCCTAGTTTTTAATAATATATTTTATCATAAAGTAAATCTTATTAAGATGATTAACATCAATCTCTATATATAATAAATCATTAAAATTTGGAGAGAATAAATGTCAAAAAGAGTATTAATAACAGGTGGAAATAAAGGAATAGGATTAGCTGTTTCAAGAGCTATGTTAGAGTTTGGATATGAAGTTATTATTGTGGCTCGTGATTTTAATACTTGTCCCATAGTTGGAGTAAAAAATGTAATAGCTATTGAATATGATTTATCAGATGTAGATGGTTTACCAGAACTTGCAAAAACAGTTGGAAATATTGATATTTTAATTAATAATGCTGGTTATATGCAACCAAAATATACTTACAATAACTATCCAAAAGAAGCTCGTGACCATATAATGAATGTGGATTTATATACTCCTATTGAGTTAATGAATATTTTTTCTGAGCATATGAAAAAACAAAAATATGGAAGAATTGTAAACACAGCATCAATCGCTGGACAAATTGGACATCCAGATGTTTGGTATGGAATTGCAAAAGCAGGGTTAATTAATGCTACAAAAATCTATGGAAAAATGTTAGGAGCTTATGGAATAACTGTAAATTGTGTAGCTCCAAGTCCAACAGAAACTGATATGCAAAAAGACAATTCAGAAGAGAGAAAAGCAGAATTCAAAAAAACAGTAGCAACTGGAAGATTTGCAACAGCTGAAGAAGTTGCAAAAGCTATTGTTTGGTTGGCTACTGATAGTCCTGAGTATATAAATGGGATTTGTTTAGATATAAATAATTGTTCATATCCAAGATAAAAGATAGAGTTTAAACTCTATCTTTTTTTTCGCTACTTGCCAAAACTAAAATAACACCTAATATTGCAGCTACAAATGAAGCTGCGAAAATCCCTAATTTCACTGCTGAAATAATAGCTTCATCTACAAATGCTAAGTGAGTTATAAATATTGACATTGTAAATCCAATACCACCTAAAAATCCAACTGCAATAACTTCAAACCAAGAGATATTATCTGGTTTTTTGATGATATTTAGTTTTGATAAAAGATAAGTAAATCCCACAATTCCAATTGGTTTTCCTATAAGTAAGCCAAAAACAACTCCTAAAACTATCATTAAATTTGTTGATACTGTTGAAAAATCCATTAAAACTCCCGCATTTGAAAAAGCAAATAATGGCATAATAAAAAATGCAGACAAACCATGAAGATTATGTTCTAGTTTTACAAGTGGATTTTGAACTTTATCGTATCCGTGGGCAATACTCTCTAAAGCATCTATTTGATGGTGATTTAAAATTGGAATAGTATCTATGTTTTTTTCAAACTCATCCACAGATTCTTTTGTTTTTTGAATAAACTCTTGCTCATTGATTTTTGAGCTAATAGGAATTGCAAAAGCTAATAAAACTCCAGCTATTGTGGCATGGATTCCGATTTCATGAATAAATACCCATAAAAATATTCCTAAAATTAAATAAGGTAATATTTTTTTTACACCACTATAATTTAAAAACCAAATTAAAGCGTAAGTAATTCCAGCATGTAAAAAGTATTCAACTTTGATTTCACTTGTATAAACAGTAGCAACAACTAAAACAGCACCTAAGTCATCAACAACTGCTAATGCCATTAAAAATAGTTTTAATGATGGATTTACTTTTGTACCTAAAAGCATCAAAATTCCTAAAGCAAAAGCAATATCCGTTGCCATTGGAATCCCAAAACCTATAAAATTATCTGGATTTAACGCTACATAAATAAGAGCAGGAACAACCATTCCACCAAGAGCTGCAACTATTGGAAAAGAGGCTTTTGAAACTGATGATAATTCACCCGTTATCATTTCTCTTTTTATTTCAAGACCAACCATAAGAAAAAATAAAGCCATAAGACCATCATTAATCCAATATGTCAAAGACATAGAAATAGTTTTATCGCCTAAAGTAATACCCAAAGGCATATGCCATAAATCATAATATTCTTCTCCCAAAGAAGAATTAGCAACAATAACAGCAGCAATTGTTGCTATAAATAAGATAATCCCACTTAATGCTTCTTTTGATATAAAGTCTTCAATTACTATAAATTTTTTTATCATATTTTTTCCTTACTTAGACAAGTTTTACAAACACCTTTGATAATAATATTTTCAATTTTATATTCAGGAAGATTGAGTTCGAGTTTTTCATGAATACATTCGATTCTTGAACAAGACGAACAAATAAAGTGAGAATGTTGATTTTTTTTGATTTCAAAATATCTTTTTTTGTCATTTGATTCAAAAGAATTTATAATATTTTCTTCTTCGAAAATAGTTATATTCCTATAAAAAGTGGCTTTATCCATAGAAATAAAATCTTTCATATCTTCGTATGATAAGGGCTTATTTGAGTTAATCATAATTTCTAGAATTGATTTTCTAGCAGTAGTTAACTTGATATTTGTAATGTCTGTTAAGTTATTTATTTTATCCATAGTATTTATTATAGCAATTTATATTTAAAATTAGTTTTACAACTAAGTTGCATTAAAGAATTAATTAATTAGAATTCTCAAATCGCAACTAAGTTGCAGAAATAGAATAGGACTTAATCTTGAAAAAAATATTGTTTTTATGTATTGCATTTATTAGTATATTAAATGCTTCGAAACCTGAACTAACAGTAAATATTTTACCTCAAAAATATTTTGTAGAAAAAATAGTAAAAGATAAATTTGAAATAAATGTTATGGTAAAACCAGGAAGTTCGCCACATAATTATGAACCAAAACCATCGCAAATGAAATCTTTGGTTAATTCAAAAGCTTATTTCCTTGTTGGAGATCCTTTTGAACAAGCTTGGATGGAAAAGTTTAAACAAAATGCAAAAAATACCTTATTTGTGGATACTACAAAAGGAATTGAAAAAATTGAAATGGAAGAACATGACCATCATGATGATTCTACTGAAGAGGCAAAACATGATAACCATGAAAAACATGACCATTCAGGTTTAGACCCACATGTTTGGCTAGACCCTGTTTTAGTTAAAACTCAAGCAAAAAATATTTATGAAGCTATGGTTGAAATAGATTCACAAAATAGTGATTTTTATAAAACAAATTATGAAGAATTTGTAAAAGAGTTAGATACTTTAGATGAAAATATTAAAACAATATTAAGTCCATATAAGGACAAAGCATTTATGGTATTTCACCCATCTTGGGGATATTTTGCAAAAAGATATGATTTAGAACAAATTTCTATTGAAATAGAAGGAAAAGAGCCAAAACCAAATGAATTAGTTGAATTAATTGAAGAAGCAAAAAAATATGATATAAAAATTGTTTTTGTAGCCCCACAATTTTCACAAAAAAGTGCTAAAACAATTTCTAAAAATATCAATGCAAATGTAGTTGCTATTGATCCTATATCTGCTAATTGGAAAGAAAGTATGTTAGATACTGCAAACCAAATAGCAAATAGCTATAAATGATAAGATATTTTTTAATATTATTATTTCTAAAGAGCATCCTTTTTGGATGCTCTTTATGTTCTATTTATACACCAAAAACACATATTTCAATCCAAATAAAAGCAGATAAAGAAAATATTAAAACACTAAAAGTAAATTGGGTTTTTGCAAATGAATTTACAAAAGAATTATTACAAATATATGATACAAATTTAAATGTAACTTTTGATGAAAAAGAGTTATCTATCATTGAAACTGCTTTAACTGATTACTTAAAACCAAAGAATTTTATAACTTCTATTTCTTATGACAAACAAATAAATGAAGAATCAAATACTTTTGAAATAAAAGATTACAAAATGAGTTACAAAAACTCAATTTTGAGTTTTGAATATAATATTGATTTGAACTATAAAATCTATGATAAAAATATTTTATATATAAAAATAATAGATGATGAAAATTATTTTGATATTGTATTTGAAGATAAAAAACAATTAATGTATATTCCGTATAAAATTTTAAAAACTACAAATATGAATGATGTTAGTTTTTTAATAGATGCACCAACTTTAATATCAAAACAGGAGAAGACTAAAGAAGAAATTGTTGAAGAAAAAATAGAAAGCAAAGAAATTAAAGAAGAAAAAATTGCTGAAAAAACTCCAATAATATTAGAAAAATTTACAAATAAAATAAAAAAATATTTAATTGATGTACAAAATGGTGACTATTTAGCTTTAGTTTTTTTACTTATGGCTTCATTTATTTATGGGGTTATTCATGCTTTTGGACCAGGTCATGGAAAAGCTTTGGCATTTTCATATTTTAGCTCTCAAAAAAGCTCTTTCTTTGAAGCTTTTGTTATCTCTTTAGTTACGGCTTTTATTCATATACTTGGAGCTTTATTAATAGTATTATTTTCTGTTTTTATTTTACAAAGTGTTTTAAATAGATTTATAGAAGATTCCATTTTATATATAACAAGTTTTTCAGCTTTGATTATTATGTTTTTAGCTTTATATATTTTATATAGAAAACTAAGTAAAAAATTATGCTCTTGTTGTTGTAGTGTGGATTTAAAAACTATTAATCTTACAGCAGTTTCTTCAAATATAAATTTTGTAAAAGCAGTTTCGAATAAACCTGTAATTATTCCAATTAGGAGTAAAAAACAAGATTTGATTTTTATATTAACTGCTGGGATTATTCCTTGTCCTGGGACGGTTCTACTTTTTGTTTATGCCTTTTTATTAAAAACGTATTTTGCTGTAATACTTGCAAGTATTAGTATAAGTCTAGGTATGGCTTTTGTCCTTTTTGTTTCTTCATTTTTAGGAGTTTCCTTAAATAAAGCTTCTCAAAAATCGGCAAAATTGGTAAATATTTTAGAAATTGCTTCTCCAATTTTTATGTTTATTTTGGGATTATTACTTTTTCTAAATGCAAATAAATTCTAAGTTTTGTTTATCAAATTATCTTTATCATATGATGATATTGATGGTTTGATACTTCTAAAATAGTATTTTTTTTAAATCCTATTTTTTTATATAAAGCAAGTGCTTTTAGATTTTTGAAATCCACTAAAAGTGAAACTTTTTCAAATCCTACATTTTTAGCCTCTTTTTCAATAAATGCAAAAAACTCTTTTGCAATACCTTTTCCTTGAAATTCTTCAGAAACACTAACTGTATCAATATAAAATTCATCTTCAAAACACTCTTTATCAAAAGAATCTCTAAAAATATTTTTAGAAGAAAGATGTTTTAAAATTGGTGCATCTAATTTTTTTATATCATTTGAATTATAAGCAAGGATTAATCCTACTGTTTGATTTTCTTTTTCATAAATCCAAATATTTTTATAACTTAATCTATTTATATCCATAGTTATATATTTATCCAAAGTTTCTAGGATTTTTGATTTCTCATTTTCACCTGTTAGAGTGTTTGCTATATGATGAATTGCATCTAAAATAAGTGTTGATATATTTGTAATATTATGTTTTTGTGCCTGTTTTATCATTCTGATTTTTTAATTAGATTTATGAATTTTCAATAATACTTTTAACATCAATTATAATTCCAATACTTCCATCACCTCTTACTGTTGCTCCTGCAACACTATCAACTTTTTTAAAGTTAGTTTCTATTGCTTTTAAAACTACTTGTTGTTGCTGTAAAAATTCATCTATAAAAAGGGCTGCTTTTTGTGTTCCTGATTTTACGATTATTAAAATACCTTGGCTTAAATCTTGTGTTTTTGGAACAATATGTAAAAATTCATATAATCTAATGATTGGTATAAATTCATCTCTTAACATAAGTAAAGCAGAGCTTCCATCACCTACTAGTTTTATCATCTCTTTTTTTGGCTGAATTGATTCAACTATTGATGATGTTGGTAAAATAAAAATATTATCTCCAATTTTTATATTTAAACCATCTAAAATTGAATGGGTTAAAGGAACTGTAATTGTAAGAGAAAATCCTTCTTCTAAATCACTTTTTATTTCTATATTACCATTTAATTTTTCTACATTTTCTTTTATTTTATAGACGTCTTTTAATTGATTATCTTCTGTTATTTTTGGAAAATCTTCTTCAAAATCCAATTCATCTTTATCAAATCCTTTTCCATCATCTTCTATACAAAATGACATTTGTCCATTTAATTGTTGAGCTATTATTTTTAAAATAGCTTCTGGATTTTTATCTTTTGCAACTCTCTCTTCTTTTGTTTCTATTCCATAAAGAACACTATTTGTAATCAAAGTTTTAATAGATAAATCTAAATGTTCAATTAAAGATTTATCTACTTTTGTTTCAGTACCAATTATTTGTAATTTAATTGATTTATTTGAAGGTAATATTTCTTGGATAATATCATTATAAATTGTGTACATACTTTCGAATTTTATCATTCTTATATCTGTTGCATAATCTTGTAATTCAACAATATATCTTTGAAAAAGATTGATTTTTTCAAGTAGATTTTTTTTCTCTTCACTATTAGGTAAGTTTTCAACACTTTGAGACATCATTGAGTTTGTAATTACTAAATCACCAACTTTATTTAAAAGTTTTTCTAGCTTTTGTAAATCTACGGTTACATTTGAACTAATCATCTATTTGCCTTTGAATATTAAATTTTTATTTCATAGTCCGATATAATCTAACTGCTGCATCAATTTCTTCAGTTGAAGCTTTTCTTCTACAAGAAAGATAACCTTTCCCTCCATCACAAGATTCAAAGGGATAAACTGTTGCAAATACCCAGTAATATCCACCTGTTTTAGTTGCATTTTTTACATATCCAGTCCAAATTTCATTTTTTTGTACAGTGTCCCATAAAGATTTAAATGCTAATTTTGGCATATCCTTATGTCTTACCATATTATGTGGTTTTCCAATTAATTCATCTATTGTATATTCTGCAATTTTACAAAAATCTTCATTTGCAAAAAGAATATTTCCTTTTGCATCAGTTTCACTAACTAAAAATGCATAATCATCTAATATTGTTTCTTGTCCTGCTGACATAATTATTTCCCTTAGTTAAATTTTTTATTATTTGCATCATTCACTAATTGTTTAGCTAATGATTCAACGTCTATAGATATTTGTGTTGTTTGATTTGCTTCATTTGCATTTTCTTGAGTTACTCTATCAAGTAATGATATTGCATCATTAATTTGTTCAATTCCAAGCATTTGCTCTTTTGAAGCAGAACTCACATCTTCAATGATATGAATAGTTTCTGAAATAATTTCATTTAATTTTTCATAACCACTAATCATTGAATCTGATATATCTTTCCCTTGTTTGGCTTTTAGATTTGCATCTTCTACAAGATTTTTAATCTCTTTTGCAGCATCAGCACTTCTATTTGCAAGATTTCGCACTTCTGCTGCAACAACAGCAAATCCACGCCCAGCTTCTCCTGCAGTTGCTGCTTCAACGGCTGCATTTAATGAAAGAATATTTGTTTGAAATGCTATTTGATCAATAATATTTATAGCTTCAGTTATTGCAGCAACTTTTTTATGAATTTCTTCCATTGAAGAACCTGTTTGTTTTGCTAAAATTTGACCATCAAAAACTGATTTTTTAACATTTTGTCCAAGTTCTGACATTTTTGAAGCGTTAATCGTATTATTTCTTGTAATTGAAGTAATTTCTTCAACGGCTGCTGCTGTTTCTTCAAGTGAAGCGGCTTGTTCATTAGCTTTAGTGGCTAAATTATTCATTGAAATATTCATTTTATGAGAACTTTCTTGTAAACTTTCTCCAGTATTTAAATTATTTTTTGCATTAGAACTTAAAGATTTTCCAAGAGTATTAATACTTGTCATTACAGAAAGCATTCTAGCTTTTAATATTGGGTCAATATCTATTTTAGGTCTGAAATCATCAGTTGCATAAGATTGTAAAGTTGATTCTAATTTAATCATCTTATCTTCAAGTGAATCAAGCATTTGATTTAGTGTTTTTTTAAGTGTAAAAATCATTGGATTTTTTGTATTTGATTTAATCCTACATCTAAAAATACCTTGATTTACTTTATCCGTTGTTAATACTATCTCACCAATTACATTTATGTCAGATTTTATTGCACTATCAGTTTCTCTTATTTTTTCATTCCATTTAGAAAAGAGAGCATCAAGCTCTTTGTTACCAGTTTTTTCAATATAATTGAAATTATTCTGTTTATATTGAGTAAACTCAATATATTGTCGGAAATACTCGTCAATTAACTTAAGTTGATTTTTAGATACGTGTCCAAACATTGAATTTTTACCTTTTTAATTAGTATTGTCATTATCATATAATAATAATACCAAATATTTATTAATTAAAGTCAATGATTTTTTATTTAAAAAGGAAAATTAGAGTATTTCCTAGATATTTATTTTTTCAAATTCTTTTATAATGTCTTCTATATTTTCAATTCCCACAGAAATACGAAGAAGATTTATAGGAAGTCCTATTTCTTTTAAAAATTCATTTCCACTTTTTGATATTACTAAATCATAATGAGCTAAATAAGTATATGGCATTAAAAGTGTAAATTCAGTCCCAAGACTTGGCCCTTTTGCAAAGTTTAGTTTGTCATAAACTTCTTTGAAATCTTTTTTAAAGGTAACTGATATTATTCCTGTTAAAGAATTCTCATCAATCATTAATTTTTTATAATTTGAAGCATATTTTGAACTTAAACAATAAAAAATTTCATCAATAAATGAAGCTTTTTTGAAATATTCAACTAAAGCTTTTGTATTTTCTGAAATAGTTTTTATTCTATTCTTATAATCTTTTATTTGGAAAGCTAATCTTTGAATATCTTTTATATAAGGTTCATCTGCATGTTTGAAAAATTCTTGAGAAATCATAGATATTTTAGAGTTTTCATTTAAAATAATAGCTCCCATTAAAACATCAGCATTTCCACAAGCAAACTTTGTTAAAGATTCCACATAAATATCAGCATAAGGTTTCAAATCTAAATTAAAAGGTGTTGCAAAAGTTGCATCTATTACTAAAACAATATTATATTTTAAACAAAGACTTTTTAATCTAGGTAAATCTACTGTTTGAAGTAGGGGATTTGTTGGGATTTCTGTAACAATTGCCGAAATTGTATTTCCCTGAGTTTTTAAATAATCTTCAAGTAAATTTAAATCATTTATATCATAAAAGATTTTATTTTCTTCAAAATAGTGTTCAACAATATTCATAGTATCAAGATATAACCAACCAAGTTGGATTAGTTTATTTTTACCATTTTTATTTTGAATAGTCTTTAAACCTCTTAAGGCACAATAAACAGCATTCATTCCAGAAGGAGTTAAAGAAATATTTTTTGTTGGTTGATTATAAGCTTTTGCTAAATTTGAAATTAAAACTTCTTTTGCAATAGTTTTATCTTCAAGTTCTTCTTGATGTTTTTGTTTTAAAATTCCTACTTCAAATAAATAATCTTCTGCTAATCTTGAAGATAAATTATATCCCACATGTTGAATAAACTTTAAAACTTTTTTAATTTGTGTTGTTCCATTTTGAACTAAAATAATTCCAAAAGGTTCATTTATATCAATTTTATTATGAATAAAATATTTATTACTTACAACTTCAACAGCTTTTTGTGAACTTAATAAAACAACTTCATAAGCATCACTGATTTTATATTTTTCTTTTATATAAATTGAAAGAAGTTTTAAATATGGGTGCATAACAAATCTTGGATATGCACTTTTTATTTTTTTTAAAATTTGTGGAGTTTGTTCTTCATAATCTATTACATCTTGTAAAAAAGGCATAGATACAGAAACGGCATGTATATTATTTAAAGGCAGAGTTTCTCCACATGGAATAAAATTAAAAATACTTTCTTTCATTTTCTCTTTTTCTACTTTATAGCTTGTTCTATATCTTTTATTAAATCTTCTACACTTTCTAATCCAATAGAAAATCTAACTGTACTATCACTTATTCCAATAGCTTTTAATTCTTCTTTGGAAAAACTTGCGTGAGAAATTTTTGCAGGAATTTCAACTCTACTATCAGGACTTCCAAAAGAGCATTTTTCACCAAATATTTTTGTATTTTCTATGAATTTCTCAGCTAATTCAACACTTGTAAAATCAACACAAAAAACACTAGGAATATATTTCATCTGTTTTTTTGCTAACTCATATTGAGGATGAGATTCTAATGCTGGGTGAGTTACACTTTTTATATATGCTTGTTTTTCTAAATATTTTGAAATAAAAATAGAATTTTTTTCATGTTCAATCATTCTAATTTTTAAAGTTGGAATTCCAAGACTAATTAAAAAAACATCCATTGGATTTTGACTTCTTCCGTGAGCATTTGCGTAATAATGAATTTGTTGTGATAACTCTTTTGTTTTTGCAACTATTGCTCCAGCCACAACACTTCCATGACCTGAAATATATTTTGTAGTTGAAAATAAAGAGAAATCAGCTCCTAAATCTAAAGGTCTTTGAGAAATAAAAGTTGCAAGTGAATTATCAACTGCAAATAAAGCATTATATTTATGAGAAAGATTTGCAACAGCTTCTAAATCAATAATTTTAAGTCCAGGATTTGTTGGACTTTCACATAAAACTAAATCTATAGGATTTACTGTTAGGATATGTTCTAACATTTCAAAATCTAAGAAATTTGCAAAATGAACAGTAATATTGTATTTTTCTTTAAAGATTTTTAAAAGTCTAAATGTTCCACCGTAACAATCAGCTTCTACTAGTATATGAGAGTTTGCTTTTAAAACAGTTTCAAATAAAAGTGATACGCAAGCAATTCCTGTATGGGTACAAACACAACCAGCTCCACCTTCAACATGTGTGAAAAGATTTTCTAAAACTTCTCTTGTTGGGTTGTCACTTCTTGTATAATCATAAATCTTATCGCCAGTTTGTTTTTTTAAATCAAATGTTCCCGTATTGTATATTGGAAAATGTGAAGCGCCCGTAATATCATCAAAAGGTGCAAATTTTGAAATATGGCATAAAGATGTTTCTATTTGTTCACTCATAATTATCCTAAACTTTTTTTGCAACTATATCTAAACTCTTATTAATAAAATCTCCAAAATTATGCTATAACTTCATATGCAATTTAATTTTTTTAGGAGTATTAACTAATGATGAGATTTGCTTTATTAATTATTCTTATAATTTTGTTTCAAGGATGCGCAACTTGGATGGGAATTAAAAAAGATAGTAACGATGCATGGAAAGTTACTAAAGATACTTCAGGAAAGGCTTATGATTCCACAAAAAAGGCTATTCATGAAGCAACAGAAGATTAATTTATATACTAAACTTTAAAAAACAGTAAGGGGAAACAATGGAAATAACAAAAAGAATAAAACCACTAGTGGAAGAAATTATATTTAAAGAAGTTGGAAATGATGACCCTTTATATACTTCAAATTTAATTGATAGTATGGGAACAGTTGATTTAGCAATGATGCTAGAAGAAGAGTTTAGTATAAAAATCGATGTTAGAGATATTATTGAAAGTAATTTTGATAGTATAAATAAATTAGCTACTTATATAAAGAGTAGGATAAGTGAATAAATTTTTTGTAAATATTTATGCTTTTTTTATTGCATTAGTAGTGGTTATATCATTACTTTATGTTAGTAAAAATCAAATTTTAAATTATTATGCAATTCCTTTACAAGATTCACTACAAAGAACTACTAGCCTACAAGATGACTTAGAAAGTGGTAAGATTATAGTTTTTGGTTCTTCTGAGTTAGTAATGTATCCAGACTTGAAGTTTTTACCTCAAAATTATTTTAATAATGAATTAAAATTACCATTAAGAGTTCAAGGAAATGAAGGGCAACAAGATTTTGTAATAATGTCTCAATTAGCAGCCTGTGATAATGAAAAGGTAAGAGAAAATGCAAGAGTAGTAGTTCTTTTATCTCCTAGTTGGTTTAGTGGTTCTAGTGATAATGGCTTAACTATGCCTAAATTTTTGGAGTATATGTATCCAGGAATGATGAATAAGCTTTATTTTCAAAGTGAAGCGGATGATAAATATAAAATTTTTGTTAGTGACTATATTAAAAATAATATCACTTATATAAAAAATCCAAATTTTCTGTATGAATATTCTTATGCTGTAGTAAAAAAGAATTATTTTAATGATACGATTAGAAAAATAATAATCGAAAGTTTTGATAATAAAGATCCAGATCCAGAACTTATCAAATATAAAAAACCAATACTTAATTATGATAATTTAAAAGTAGAAGCGGTTAATAATACAGCTCCTGTTACGAATAATAGTTATGGAATTAATGATGAATATTTCACAAAATATATTCAACCAGAAATTGATAAAAATAATTTTCCTTTTGGTATTTCTATTCCTGAATTAAGTGAAAATGAAGAGTATCATGATTTATTAGTTTTACTTGATTTTTTAAAAGATTATAAAATTAAACCTTTATTTGTAATGCAGGATTTACATCCTTATGCTTTTTCAAATAATAGAGAAGAAATGAATAAACTTATGTTATTAATAAAATCAAAAGTTGAAGGATATGGTTATAAATATTTTGATAAATGGACATATAAAAAAGAAGATTATAAAATAGGGGCTTTAACTGATATTGTACATCCAGGTGAATTGGGTTGGGTTGATATTAATCAGAAAATTATTGAGCATTTTATGACAAAAGAGGAAAAATAAGATGAATTATTTTTTTAGAACTTTTGTAATATATTTACTATTGATTATAGGCTTTTCATTCATTATAATAGATCAAAATATTGATGATTTAAGTGGACAAGATGTTGAATCAACTGTAGAATTTGTGTACGAGGCTTTTTAATGTATCATATATTACCATTTTCAGGACTTTATTTTTTTATTATAATTTTTGGTTTTATTATATTTTTACATTTATTTAAAAATATTTTAAATAAAATTATTTCATTTAAAATGATATTGTTTATAGCAATTATAATATATACTTATTTTTGTATTCCACATTCAGAAAAAATTCTATTTTTTCTGACTTATGTTTATGGTGTGTATTGGATTTATATAAAAAATAAATATCAAAGTACATTGCTTCCTATGATAATTATTGCTTTACCTATGATTCTTCATAAGTTTGATATAAACCCTATTTTTAAAGTTATTGGTATTTCGTATATTACATTTAGAACTATTCAAGCAATGGTAGATAGCCATAATTATGGAAAATTATCTTTTATTGAATTTACTTCATTTTTATTATTTCCAACAACACTTTTAGCTGGTCCAATTGATAGATCATATAGATTTCAAGAAGATTTACAAAAAGGCTATGAAAATTTAACTTTTACTAATATTGGAAAAGGCTGGGATATTTTATTAGTTGGTGTGTTGTTTAAATTTATTTTTGCAGAATGTGTAAATAAATTTTGGCTTATACCTATTGATGAAAATAGTGTGCATCTTTTAGATATGATGAATAGTGCATATTCTTATACAACTTATCTTTTCTTTGATTTTGCGGGATATAGTGCAATGGCTGTTGGTTTGAGTATTATGATGGGAATAACAGTTCCTATGAATTTTAATCATCCATATTTAGCTCCTAATCCACAAGATTTTTGGAGAAGATTTCATATTACTTTGGGTTCTTGGCTAACAGATTATTTCTTTAAACCTTTATACAAATATTTACATAACTTTAATATTTTAAAAGGGAAAAGATTACTAATTCAAAATTTAGCGATAATAGCCACTTTTTTACTTATGGGAATGTGGAATGGGTTTACTTGGTATTTTATATTTAGTGGATTTTTATTTGGTATTTATTCAGCAATTCATAACATATATGTAGTTTATGTCAAAAAAGGTGGATATGATTATTTTACGATTTTCCCGGATATTATATCTTTAAATTTAAAACGATTTTTGATGATAAACGGTGCAGTTTTAGCACTTTATTTTTTTAGTGGGAGAGTTCCTATATGAGATTTGATTTAGAATTATTAGAGTTTGTTGAGTGTAACAAAGATTCGCAAAAAGTGGCTATTAGTGCAAGTGACAAAGATTTAACTTGGAATGAATTTAAAGATGAAGTTGAGAAACTTAAACTTGAAATTTCAAAATATAATCTTCCAAAAGGGCATCCCGTAGTTATTTATGGGCACAAAGAAGCTAGTTTTATTGTAAGTATGACAGCTTGCATGAGTTTGGGATTACCATATATCCCTGTTGATACTATTTATCCAAAAGAAAGACTTAATAAAATTGTGAATATATTAAGTTCGGCTCTTATAATTTATACTATTGAAAACAAGATGGAAGTTAATACAAATAATATAAATAC
Organism: Aliarcobacter sp.; assembly: GCA_028690445.1. Taxonomy (GTDB): domain Bacteria; phylum Campylobacterota; class Campylobacteria; order Campylobacterales; family Arcobacteraceae; genus Aliarcobacter. The sequence goes on from JAQVBE010000012.1 coordinate 49,614, forward strand.
AAGTTACCATTTAGATGATTCAATAATTTATATTATATTTACGTCAGGAAGTACAGGTGAACCAAAAGGTGTTCAAATTACTAAAAATTCAATATTAGATTTTAAAGATTGGCTAGAAACAGATTTTAAATTTAATGATAATTCAATTTTTATGAATCAAGCACCTTTTAGTTTTGATTTATCAGTATATGAAGTAATTGGATTTTTATTATTTGGAGGAACTATTATTTTAAATAGTAGAGAATTATTAGAAAATCACCTTGAATATTTTGAGAGATTGAAAAAATATAATTGTAATACTTGGGTTTCAACACCTTCTTTTATTAGTAAATATTTACTTTCTTCTGAATTTGTTAGTAGTAATATCGAAACATTAAATAGCTTTTTATTTTGTGGAGAAGTTTTGCCCTCAGCTACAGTAAAAAGAATAAAAAATAATTTTCCTGATTCTAAAGTTTTTAATACTTATGGTCCAACAGAAGCTACAGTTGCTACAACTTTGATAGAAATCACTTCTGAAATAATTGATAAATATTCAAAAAGTTTACCAGTTGGATATGTAAAGAAAAATACAATAATAAATTTATTAGATAGAGATAGTGAAAATGTTGGAGAAATAGAAATAGTTGGAGATAATGTTTCTATTGGATATTTCAAAAATGAAGAGTTAAATGCTCAAAAATTTGAACCAAAATATGAAAAAAGAAGTTTTAGAACAGGTGATTTCGGATATTTTGAAGATAATATGTTGTTTTTTGCAAATAGAAAAGATGAACTTATAAAACTTCATGGATTTAGAATTGAACTTGGAGAAATTGATAAAGAGTTTACTAATAATAAAGAAGTAGTGGATGCTATTACAATTCCTTTAAAAAGAGGAACAGAAGTTATAAAATTAATTACTTTTATTATTTTAAATAAAGATATTAATATTAATACTTTAAAAGATGAAATATCAGCTGTACTTCCATATTATATGGTACCTTCTGACATAGTAAAACTAGAAAAGTTCCCATATAATTCAAATCATAAAATTGATAAAAATGAATTAATTAATATATATAAAAGTCTATAAAAAAGGATTACTCGTGAGAAAAGTTGTATTAAAACCTAAAGAAATAAGAAAGTTTGGCTTATATTGTCCTTTTACAAATGAAAAATTAGATAATGAAGATAATTCTTTTGAAATATATGAAGGTGCAGGAAAGTATTTATTTTCATTATGTGAAGATTGTTTGTTTTATGATGTTGGGAATAATGATGAGCTTGAAAAAAACTGGGAAAATTCTGCAAGTGAAACAGTTGAAAAATTTGTTGAAAGTTATCCAGATAAAAATATTTTGATAATTGAGGTATTAATCGCTAGTGAAAGTTATTTTTATGGATTTTTAAATGAAGACAATATTGAATTAAGTGATGAAGAAATTGAAAAAAGATTTATTAAAGAGAATAAATAATTTTTTCATTCTTTATCTTTAACTTCACGGAAGTTTGGTAGGAATATTGTAATTTATATATTTTGTATAATTTTACTTATAACTTTTATTTTAGTTATAAGTAAAAGAATCTAAAATAAGATATTTTGAGTAATAACCATATCTTTGTCAGAGCTAATTAAAGATAGTTCCGTATCACTAATATTACATTGTAAATTCATACTTCTTTGTGTTAATTCTTCTATCTCTTCATCCATATTTAAATTAATAATAGATAAATTTTTAAATCTACTAAGATTATTCTCAATTTTTTTAAACCAAGGTAACGCCATATTTTCTTGGTATGTATAAATAATTACTTTATTAGAAGTTCCACAAGCTTTTTTGATTCGTTTTTCATCAGGTTGCCCTAAATCAATCCATAGTTTTATGCTTCCATCTAAATCTTTTTCCCACAAATCAGGTTCATCATCTTGAGATATCCCTCTACAAAATACCAAATTATCACTTGCATTTAATGTAAATGCAACAACTCGTGCCATTAATCGTAAGTGTGTTTCTGAAGGATGTAGTGCAAGTGTAAAATTATGTTCATTATAGTAGTTTGTATCCATATTTGCAATGTTTAAAAATGCTTTATAGATTGTTGCTTTTGTAGCCATTTGATTCCTTGTATTTTCTGTATTCAAAAATTTTCCCTAAAAATAGATTTATTTTGCTTTTCGTCGTAATTCTTCTAAAAGATCAATTTGAATTTCTTGGATTTGAGCCAATCGTTCCCATTGATGTGAAAGAAGATGATCCATTTTTTCGTGAAGTTGTCGTATTTCAAGTTCTGCTTTTAAATTAACTTGATAATCGTATTGAGATCTTAATCTGTCTTTTGCTTCTTGTCGGTTTTGGCTCATCATAATTATTGGTGCTTGAATAGCGGCAAGGCAAGAAAGTAGTAAATTTAATAAAATAAAAGGATAAGGATCTATTGGTTTCCAAAATATAACAGTAGCATTTACACTTATCCAAATAATTAAAAATAGTGCAAAAAATCCCATAAATTTCCAACTTCCACCAAAACTTGCAATTTTATCTGCAACTTTTTCACCATTTGACCATTCGTGATCTAATGTTGTATCTGAAGTTCTTGAGATAAGTTCATGTTGTTTCATAGTTTCTAGTACATTTAGTTCAAGTGCAGTTAATTCACCTTTTTCTGATTCAAGTAAGGTATGAATATATTTATTTTGATAAAGATGTAAATCATTTCTACAAATTTCTGATGATTCATTCCAATTTGGAATATCTTTTTGTATCAGTGTATAAATTCCCTCTCGAATAATTCCAGCATTTATAATCTCAGTATTTTTAAAATCTTTTTGACAAACTGAGCATTTATGTAATTTTTCCAAAGTTGTCCTTTTTCTATGCATTTTAGAATTCGTATAGTAACTAAGATTTACAAAAAAAGAGTTTTTATAGAAATCTTCATATCTTCTATATTAAATATTGCAAATTGACATATTATAAGTAGCATTTTTTTTTATAATGTATACTTCCAAATAATAAAATCCAACAATAAAAAGTTTTAAATGTTTATTCACCTTGATTTAGATTGTTTTTTTGTTTCAGCTCATAGAACTATTGATGATAGTTTATTTCACATTCCAGTTGCGGTTGGAGGAAGAAGTAATGTTAATATTTTTTCTTCAAAAAAAGAGATTAGAAAAATATCTTCAAATAGTGGTGCATTTGTAAGTTCCATTCTTACAAATGAGGGAATGAAAAGTTTTAAAGAGTATTTTGTAGATGAAAATGGAAAAATAAGAGGAATAATTACAACGTCATCTTATGAAGCAAGAGCTTTTGGAGTAAAAACAGCCATGAGTGTAAATGAAGCTTTATCTTTATGCCCTCATTTAAAAATGTTGGCACCAAATTATCCCTTGTATCATGATTTATCAAATAGATTAAAAGAGCTTTTAATAAAAGAACTTCCTTTGGTGGAGCAGTATTCTATAGATGAATTTTTTGGAGATGTAAGTGGCTATATTGATGAACATGAAATTGTTGAGTTTGCTTATTATCTAAAGAAAAAGATATTTGATGAGTTGAAATTACCCATCTCAATAGGAATATCAAATACAAAATATCTTTCAAAACTAATAACAGAATACGCAAAACCAGATGGTGTAAAATATGTAAGTGTTGATAATATCGCAAATTTTACAAGAGATATTCCAATTAAAGAGTTTCCTGGAATTGGAAAAGCTTTTCAAGAAAAACTCAAAGGTTATGGAATAAAAACACTAGGAGACATTAAAAAAAATCAAAAGCTTTTTTATTCATGGCAAAAATCTGGTATTGATTTATATAATCGTGTTTGTGGAATAAGAGATAATAAATTAACTTTTGAAAGGGAAAAAAAATCAATTGGAATAGGTCGAACATTTGATGTGATTTTTGATAGAGAAGAACTAAAAAGAAGAGTTATGATACTTTGTCGGTATTTGTGTTTTTTAGTAAAAAAAGAAGGAGTAAATCCGCTAACTTATTCTATAGAAATAAAATATGAGTATAAAATAAAATCCAAAGATTATATAAATGTGAATAGAATTTTTAATGAAATGGATTTTAAAAATGAAATGGTAAAGCTTTTTGAACAAACAGATAATCATAAAACCCATGGAATAATACAGTTAAATATTACAGTTTCAAACTTTGCAAAAATAAATGACTATACTTATAATCTTTTTGAATATGAAGCTGATATAAAAAAAAGAGCTTTGACCAATCAGATGCAAAAATTAAGAAGTAAATATGGGATTGATATTATTAAAAGTGGATTTGAGATTAAAGAATAAGTAAAAGATTTAAGTAGAAAAATCTACCTAAATCTTTTATGGTTTGAACTAACCAATTTTTGTAATATAATTTAAACCAATATAAATACCAGCACCCATTAAAGCTGTAACAGGTAATGTAAAAAGCCATGCAAGTAAAATTGTATTAATTGTTTTTTTCTGAACTCCACCATCAGGTTCAGCAACCATAGTCCCAGCAACAGCACTTGAAACAATATGAGTTGTACTAACTGGTGCATGAGCAAAGTTTGCTAATAAAATAGTTATCATTGCCATTGCTTGAGAAACTGCACCTTGCATATGATTGATTGGTTTAGAACCAATTTTTTCACCAATAGTATGAACAACTCTTTTATAACCTATCATTGTTCCAATACCTATCATTAAAGCAACAGCTATAATAACCCAATAAGGTACATATTCAGTAGATGTAATCATTTGTTTTCTTTGATCTGCAATATAGTCAGATTTGTCTTTATCTATTGATTTATAAGCTCTTTCAACTTGTCCAAAGAAGTTATCTGAACATAAAACAGCTGTATGAATTTTCCATCTATCATTTTCTGTAAGTTCAGAATATGATTTTAAACCATCTAATTTTGTAGAAATTTCAAGAGTTGTGTTATATACATGATTAACATCACACTCTGAAATTGAATTTTCTATTTTTAAAGCACTGATAAGTTGCTTTTCATTTAAAAGTTTTGTAAGAGTATCATTGTTATCTGCGTAGAATTTTGCTAAGTTTGCTGCACTATCTCTAGTTTGCATAATTTTATATTGATGAGCTTCCATATTTAAAGCATAATAAGTTGGTAAAATCCCAATAAGAATAATCATAATAAGACCTATACCTTTTTGCCCATCATTAGAACCATGTGCAAAACTAACTCCTGCTCCTGTTGCTATGATTCCTGTTCTCATCCAAAAATTGGGTTTCTTTTTTTTATCTCCAGTTGGTGATTTAAAAAACTTTGGATTTTTTACAACTTTTCGTGAGAGTTTCATAATCAAAAATGCTAATCCAAATCCTAAAAGTGGAGAAACAGCTAACGCAGTTAAAATTCCATAAACAACTTTCCAATTTAAACTTTGTGAAAAAGTAAATCCATGCATCATTCCAAAAGCAACACTAACACCTACTAATGAACCAATTAGCGAATGTGAACTAGAAACTGGTAAACCAAAATACCATGTTCCAAAATTCCAAATAAGCGCAGAAAGTAATAATGAAAAAATCATTACTAACGTAGCATTTTGGTCAGAAGATACCATAATATCAAGTGGTAGTAAATGTACAATTACATAAGCAACACCAATTCCACCGAGGATTACACCAATAAAGTTCATAATTCCAGCCATAATAACTGAGTATCCTGGTTTCATAGAATTAGTATATATAATCATAGCAACAGCATTTGCTGTATCATGAAAACCGTTAATCATTTCATAAAATAATGCAATACCCAATGACAAAAGTAATAGTCCAATTGTAAAGTTATCGATATTATTTAAAGCATCCCATAAAACAGACATCAATCCATCCTCAAATTTAAAAGCTAAAAAGTTGAATATTATATCCTAGTTTAACTTTTAAAACTTTATAACTAAATATAAAGCTTTTTAAGCCTAGAATTCAAATTCAATAAAATTAAAGGATATTTCATGGCATATATTTTACAAGTAGATTTTCCACATGATGGAATTTTTGGTGAAGAGTTTTCAAAAGCTTTTATTGATTTAGCAAATGATATATCACAAGAAGCTGGTTTGATTTGGAAAATTTGGACTGAAAATGAAACTACAAAAGAAGCAGGTGGAATTTATCTATTTTCAAATGAAAATGATGCAAAAAGATATTTAGAAAAACATACTCTTAGACTTGAATCTTTTGGATATAAAAATATAAGAGGAAAAATTTTTAAAGTAAACGAAGCACTAAGTTTTATTACAAATGCGAATTTTTTAAAATAAAAAAGGGCAAAGCCCTTTTTTTTAATCAGCTAATAAAGTTCTATAAAACTCTCTATAATTTGTGTCTTTTTCATCTCTGGCTTTCATAGCAGCTCTTGGATGTTCATTTAATTGACCAGTTAACATATATGGAATACTATATCCCCAATCTAACTCTTTTTCAAGTGGAACAATGAATTCTTCAATAAATTTTAATACAGGCATTAGTTTATATTTTGGATTTTTTAAGAACCCAATTAATAATTCAAGGGGACAATTTCCCGCACCTCTTCCAAATCCTGAAATAGTAACATCAAGGAAACTAGCTCCATAAATCATTGATTCTAAAGTATTTGCATAAGCTAACTGAAGATTATTGTGAGCATGAATTCCTATTTGTTTTCCAGAATCAACAGCCACTTTTAAATATTTTTCTGTTAATTTTTTGATTTGTTCAGGATAAAAAGAACCAAAACTATCTGCTATATAAATAACATCAACAGGAGTTTTTGCTAATTGTGCTAATACTTCATCTAGTTCATCATCAAATGATTTTGAAATTGCCATAATATTTACAGTTGTTTCATAACCTTTTTCATGGGCATCTTGAATTAATTCAATAGCTGCTGGAATTTGGTGAATATATGTTGCAATTCTTATCATATCAACAACACTTTCAGATTTTGGTCTAAGTTCTTCTTTTAAACTTCTTCCAATATCACTCATAACAGCAATTTTCATATTTGTTTTATTTTCACCAACAATTCTTCTAATATCTTCTTCTTTACAGAAATTCCAAGGACCATATTCATCTTCACTCATAATTGTAGGTGATACATTTTTCCCGATTTCCATATAATCAACACCAGCAGCTAAACAAGCTTCATAATGTGCTTTTACAAATTCATCAGTAAAATGGTAGTTATTTACTAATCCCCCATCTCTTATAGTACAATCAAAAACTTTTATGTCTTCTCTAACTGTTAGTATTGAACCTTTTTTTTCAATCATTATTGTTCCTTGTTCTTTCTTCTTAATAATTACCCATATAATATCTAAAAGGCACTCAAATCAATCTTTAATAAGATTTCATTGCTAAAACTTCTTCTATTTTATTATAAGAATAAAATTCAAAATTTTTATTTTTTATTTTAATTGCATAAACAGCCATTCTATCAGCTAGTTCATTTCCCTCAATTCCTGTATGACCTCTTACATGATTTATTTCAATTTTATCTTTTAATTGCAAAAATAAATTATGAGACTCTTTTATTAGTTCAAGATTTTTAATTTCTCCACCTTTTTTACTCCAACCATTAGCTTTCCAACCAAATGCCCAAACTGTAATACAATCAATTGCATATTTTGAATCTGAAAAAATAGAGATAATATTATCACTACTTGTTTGTTTTGCAATTACTAAAGCTTGATGAAGTGCATTTAATTCAGCAATATTATTTGTTCCTTCTTCCTCATAAGCTCCATAAAGTAAAACAGGATTTTTTTCGTTTGAGTAAATCGCCAATCCACTTCCAGCATTTCCAGGATTTCCAGAACATGCACCATCACAATAGATTCTTATATGTTCTTCATTTTCATTTATTTGAATTTTTTCTTCGGTTTCAACTTTTGGAAGTTCATAAACTGATTTTGGTTTTATATTGTTGAATTCTAAAACCATATGATAATTTTTGATGATTTGCTCTTGTGCTTTTTGTGATAAATCACCCTTTAAAAGCATAAGTAAATTCATATCATTTTTTGAAACTTCTTTATCTAAAGCTTGATTTTTCCAGTTTTCTTCACTTGGATAATCTAAACTCAAAATTTTAAATTGTTCTTTATTTAATGTATCTTTATGGGAAATTAATTGAATAAAATTATTGTCTATTTTCATATATTATTATCTTTATATTTTTTAATTTAAAAAGAATTGTACTTAAATATACTATAGCCCTTGCTTTTATTTTTTTATTCTGTTAGACTGTATGCACTAAAGATGAATCGAGTTTCATCTGTTATTTGCCTTTTATTGATTACCCACAGCGTTAATATTACTCATTTAGACAACAAGCTCATTTTTATCTTTTTAATAACTTCATTAAATTGAAGAAAAAAAAGGAAAAACAATATGTCAATTACACATATAAAAACAAACAAAAAAATCGAAGTTTTATTAAGACTTTTAGAAAATAATGAAAGTTTAGAGGACGCAAGTTCAAAAGCTGGATTAAATATTGAAAAAACAAGATTATTAATAAATAACAAAAAAAGCTAATCCCTTGAAAAATTATTTTATCCAGAGAAGTCTTATTTTTACTTGATTATAATTATTACTAATAAAATATTATTTTGGTATCATTACAGAAAATAAAGAGATGGAGATGTTATGCTTTCAAAATTATCAATAAAACAAAAATTGATTTTAATAATGTTAATACCGCTTATTGTTGTTATATTATTAGCAGCAAAACTGGCGATAGACTCATTTAGTTCTTCTAAAAATTTACAATCATTGGATAACGTAGTTATTCTTTCTATAAAAATTGGAAATTTAGTTCATGAAACACAAAAAGAAAGGGGAATGACAGCTGGATTTTTGGGTAGTAAAGGTGAAAAGTTTAGTACAGAACTTTTAGCGCAAAGATTAGTTGTTGATGAAAAACAAAAAGAAGTAAATGGATTTTTAACAACATTTGATAAAAATGCTTATAGTGAAGAATTCTTAGAAAATCTAAACAATGGTCTTAAAAAACTTCAAGATTTACCAAATATTAGAACTGGTGTTAGTGCTTTTAGTATAAATGCTGCAGTTGCGATTGATTATTATACTGATACAAATAAATTGTTATTAAACGTAATTGCAACTATTACAAAATTATCAAATAGTAGTGCTAAAGTATCTCAAGAATTAGTATCTTATATGAACTTTTTATTGTCAAAAGAGAGAGCTGGAATCGAAAGAGCAGTTGGAACTAATACTTTTGCAAAAAATAGTTTTGGAGAGGGAATGAAAGCTAAGTTTTATACCTTAGTTGCTGAACAAAATGCATATATGGATTCATTTTTAAAAGTAAGTAGTTTAACTATGGCTGATTTTTATAAAAAAACTTTTCAAGCTGATTCTATAAATGAAGTTGAAAAAATGAGAAAAGTAGCTTTATATAGTGATCTTGACTCAAATTTTAATATTGATGCAAATGTTTGGTTCAAACAAATAACTGAAAAAATTAATATTCTAAAGAAAATCGAAGATTATATTTCACAAAGTTTATCAGATACAATTGGTTCAGAAATGCATAATGCTAGTCAAAATATGATTATCTTTGGATTATTAAGTGCTTTTGGTGTAGCTTTAACTATGATTTTAGCAAGAACAATTGCGTTTACTATTTTAATTGATGTTGATTCTGTAAAAAAAGGTGTTGAAAACTTTTTTGCCTTTATAAATTTTGAAAAAGATGATATTGAACTTATCAATGTTAAATCAAATGATGAATTAGGAATGATGTCAAAAATTATAAATAAAAATATTGAAGATACAAAAATAAATATCCAAAAAGACAGAGCTTTAATTGCTGATACAATTAGAGTTACAAATGAGATTAATAAAGGTCATTTAAACTGCAAAATTGAACTTGACTCAAATAATCCTTCATTAAATGAACTAAAAAATATTATAAATGAAATGTTAGGAACATTAAATAGCAATATTTCAAATATTTTAAATGTTTTAACTTCTTATTCTAAACTAGATTTCAGATCAAATATAGCTCCAAATAATCTTGAAGGTATTATAAAAGAATTAGAAAAAGATGTAAATATTTTAGGTGAAGTTATCACTCAAACTCTAATGGAAAACAAAAGAACAGGAATAATTTTAAGTTCTAATGCAAATACATTAACTCAAAATATGCAAGGAATTGCAAGTGCTGCAAATTCTCAAGCAGCATCACTTGAAGAAACAGCAGCATCACTTGAAGAGATAACTTCGAATATTACAAACAACACTCAAACAGCTATAAAAATGGCAAATTTTGGGAATAAAGTTAAAGAATCAATTACTTTAGGACAAGAACTAGCAAATAAAACAGTTCTTTCAATGGAAGATATAAATTCTCAAACAACAGCAATTAGTGAAGCAATTACAATTATTGATCAAATTGCATTCCAAACAAATATTCTTTCTTTAAATGCAGCCGTTGAAGCAGCAACTGCTGGTGAAGCTGGAAAAGGTTTTGCAGTTGTTGCAGGAGAAGTGCGAACACTTGCAAGTAGAAGTGCAGAAGCTGCTAAACAAATAAAAGATTTAGTTCAAAATGCTCAAATAAAAACTCAAGAAGGTAAAGATATTGCTTCTGATATGATAGATGGATATTTAGAATTAAACAAAAATATATCAACAACTTTAGAGTTGATAGAGAATGTTACAACAGCAAGTAAAGAACAATCAGCAGGTATGGTTCAAATAAATGATGCTGTTAATAATCTTGACCAAATAACACAAATAAATGCTCAAAATGCTTCTCAAGCTAATGAAATTGCTCAAAAAACACTTGAAATATCAAATACGATAATTACTCAAGCTGATGCAAAAGAGTTCAATGGAAAAAATTCGTTTTAAAATTTAACAAAGAGTAAAAGAGCTAATCTCTTTTTCTCTTTGTTATTTATTCTTCTTCTTTATGTCGTCTTCCATTAAAAGTTAAAACAGTATCTAGTTTTATTTGCTCTTTTGTAGTTAAAATCAAATATTCAATACCATCAATTACACTCATAGTTTCTATCAAACCTTTTAGAGTCTTTTTTTCATCATTTTCTAAATAAACAATAGTTGAAGGAATATTTCTTTTCATTGCTACATTTAGCTGGTCAAAAAATTCACATGAAATTGGAGTGTACATATTCGGTTTTTCCTTTTATGGTATATAACTTTTTTTACTTTTTATAAAAGAAGTTGTATAAAAAATTTCTCTTAAAAATAAAAATAAAGAGATAATCAAACAAAACATTGCTGCAATAAAAAGTGCAACAATAAAAAAAGAGTCTTTAAATTCAAAGATAGCACTTAAAAACATTGTTACAATAACTAATGCAATTAATAAACCTGTACTTGTACAAAAAAGTATAGCAAGGTTTGTATTTTTCATTCTCATTGTAAGAAATTTTCTTCTTAGTTTAAGTTTTAAAATATCTTCATCTTTATTATGAGTGAGTTGATGTTCGTCTTCATATTTATCTAACTTATCAACTTTATCAATAATTCTTGAAAGTCTTCCTGTAAAAACATTTAATAACCCAGCTACACCTGCTAGTAAAAATACTGGAGCCACAGAGAGTTGAATTAGTTGTGAAACGCTATTTACGCTATTTGCTTCTATCATTGTGAACATTATATTTTCTTCTTTATTTTATATTACATTTTCTAAATTTACATCTGAAAAATTTGATAAGCATATAAACAAAAAATAAAACAATAGCAATTTCAAATATCTTGTATAATATTTCCAAAATATGCTCTATTTTATTTCGTCAATTATTTCTAATAATTGTTCTTGAACTTCTTGTGCTAGTTCAATTAAATCGGGATTTATATCATCAACCAATTGAACTAACGAGTTCATAGCTATCATAGTTTCTCCATCTTGTGTGTAAACAGAGATTTTACAAGGCATGATAATTGAAAGTGACATATCTTCACTTAAAAACTTTTCAGCAACGATAGGATTACAAATATCAACTATTTGACACTCATTTCCTAAATCAATACCTTTTGATTTTAAAGTCTCTTTTACATTGTGAATATGTTGAATTCCGTATTTATATTTTGAAGCAACTTCTTTTAAAGAATCGATAACTTCTTGAACACTTTTGTTTGTAACTTCCATATATTGCATATAATTTCCTTTGCTAATTTATTAATTTTTATTGATTATAACTAATTAGTTTTTATAAAAAGCCAATTTTTTCACTTCTAACTTATCAAACATTGATAACATATTGTAATAATCTTTATGTAAAGTTCTATTTATTAAATAACCATTTCCTTCAAGAATATCAACTGCTTTTTGGATTTTTTCTTTTCCATAAACATTATATAAAGCAGTTTCATAATTTTCCCATTCAAAACCGTCATTTTGCATTCTGATTAATTGAGCTACTAAATGACCAAATTTATTGTTTGAGAATTCCAAAATCTCTAAAGCATCATCATACTCTTCTAAAAGAAGTAACATTTGAGCTTTAAAATCTCCCATTGTGAAGTTTTCTTCAAAAATTACACCAATATATAGTTGCATATTTAAAGAATCATCTAAACTATCAACTGTGTCTAAAATCTCATTTACATCGTATTTTTCAAAGTTTAAAACCATATCACGGATTAGTTTTCCATTGTTTTTATTGTTATAAACCATATCATCAAGTGGATAAACTTCTGAGAAATTTGGAACAATCATTTGGCAAGAATAAAAGTCTAAATATGTATATTCTCTTACATACATTTCTCTGTTTTGAGATTTTAAAATATCAAGTAAAAATGCGTATTCCTCATCACTTCCATTCCCTTCATATTTCCAAGGAGAGTATTTAAAGCTTTTTTTAGCACTTAAAAATGGGAAACCTAATTTTCCATTTGAATCAATAAAGTGAGCTTCTAAGTTAAAACTATCAGCTACCAAACTCATGTCAAAAGTTGGAATTTCAAAGGCATCAAGATTTGTTAAATCTCTTCCTTGCATAAGTTCTGTCATTGTTCTCTCAAGACTCACTTCTAAAATAGGGTGAGCTCCAAAAGATACAAATAAAGTATTGTTTTTTGTGTTTATTAGTGAAATTGCAGTTACAGGGAAAACTCCACCTAAAGAGGCATCTAAAATCTCTATTATGTAACCTAAATCTCTTAAAGTTTGAGCATCTTTATAAACTTTTGGAAATGATTTTACAACTTCATCTGGAAACTGTGGAAGTGCATAACCCTCTTTGATAATAGCGATTTTTGCATATCTTTCAAATATTTCACTTAAAGCTTGAACTTTTGCTTCGTTCGCTGTATTTCCAGTTGCTAAACCGTTGCTTACAAATAAGTTACTTAAAATATTTATTGGAATATATGTTTTTTCTTTTGTTGATTCTTTGATAAATGGTAATGCCACAATTTTGTCCATATAATCGCTGTTGAAATCCACTAAATCTTTGTCTTCAAGTTCACCATTTGCACTATAAATTTCTTTTAATTCAGGGTTTAAATAATCTCCTCCAAAATCAAAAGCAACTTCGTCTGGGTAATATTTTCTATTTGGTAAATGGAAATCTATAAAAAAGTTGTTAGTTTGTAATCTTTCGATATATTCTCCATAAGCACTAGCTATTGAAGCATCTGAGATTGTTCCTTTTCCATTTGAATAGATATGATTTGGTGCTTCATTTGAAGCTAAGTTTACTGAAAAGCAGTTTTCTAAAGGGTGTTTTTCTTGTGAAAAAGATGCTTCACAACCTACATCTTTTAATACAGCTTTCATTTTTAAAATTGATTGTTCTACGGGAGAGTTTTTTGATAATAAATTCATTTGATTTTTGTTCTTTCTTTGTATTATTTTTATTTGTTAGATTCATAGTATAGCCAAAAAAAATATATTCCAAGAATAGGGCATAAATATTAGCTACAATACGCAATCAATTCAAAAAAATATAAAGGTTTATAAATGGCAAAAGGTAAAAAAACAATAATCAAAGAGATTAAAAAAATAGATGATGAAATATTATTAATAAATGGAAAAGAGTATGTAATTGTTGAAGATACAGAAAATATCGAAACAGCAACAACAATGAAAATCTCATCAAATGGAAATAGAATTTTAAGATTTGAAGATGAAAAGAAAAAAGCAACAATAGATGTAAAAAGAGATATTGAAATAGTTAAATATTCATTCAAAGACGCAAGTGTTGCCAAAAAATTTGCAAAAGGTTACGACAAAACAGTAATCACACCAGATGACAAAAGAGAAGAGATAGGAAATGCAAGTTCATTTGTAAAAGCTAGAAAAATCATAAATACATATATCTCAAAAGATGGTGTGAATTTTGACCCAAAAAATGGTAAAACTACATTTTATGTGACGGAAGAAGCGTAAAATATATTTAAATAAAAAAATGGCTAAAATGTTAACAGATAATATTTTAGCCATAATGAGAAGAATAGTTATCTTAGAATTAATATGTTAGCTATTAATCCATATTAATAATAAAATCGATAATGAAAGAAGTATTTTTAACAGTCTCTATAATCTGTGAATTTAAATTAAAGTTAACAGTTTTTCTTTAGTTAATTCAAGAGTACTAAATATTCTATCATTATCAATCATAAACTGAGATTTTTCATATATTTCAGGAAAAACAAATATATAACAGCCAAAAGAATTACTTGTTATTGTTTTAGCTTTTTCATAATTTAAATCTAATCCAGAAGTGATATGTATAAATATGTCAGCTTCAGCTTCTGAATTTTTCTTAAATTGTTTATATCTTTCTCTTAATGTTCTTTTTGTAGAAATACCATAATTCTTATCTTCTAATATAAAAAAATGGTCATATTCAATCTCATGATTATTTGAATCAATTTTTTTATTAACATCTAGAATTTTTTCATTTGATAATAAAGTAACAACATAATCTTCTAATCCTGAACCAGCTGTTGATTTAATAGATTGACTTATTGATTCTTGAAATAAAATCATAAAAATTTGATTTGCTTCTAATCCTTCAACTTTTAAATCTTTATATATATTAAATAAATCATTAATAAAATTATCTGAATAATCTGATGTAGGAAAATGTTCTTTTTCTTTTTTTTCAATAAAGTCAAAAAAAATCAAACTAATTAATGCTCCATTTACTCTAAAAGCAAAAGGCTTGTTTTTGTAAAATTATCTCTTTCTAACGATAATAGAGGAACATTTTGAAGTATTGTTGTTTCTTCAATTAATTTTGAATATTCCATCAATATAGGTTTGAATTTTAATAAATAAATTGCAAAAACAAATAAATTATAATTAATTTTACTATTAATATTAAATACTAATTCATTTAAAATAATTATTTTTGATTCAGATTTTATTTTTATTAAAATAATCTTTTTGAAACTATTTATAAAAGATTCATAATCAGAAGAATCATTAATTAATTCGTAAGTTTTATTTATTTGAGATGAACTTAAACCATCATTTGAATTCAATATTTTTAAAAAATTATAAAAAGTAAAATTAATATTAAAATAACTCTTTTCTATGTGTATATTATTCATAAATCTCCTATTTATTTTTTAAATGCTTATATATTTCTTTAGCTAATGCTTCAATAACTGGAACAGATACACTATTTCCAAATTGTTTATAAGCTTGTGTATCACTAACTGCAATTTTAAATTGTTCAGGAAAGCCTTGTAATCTTGCAGCTTCCCTTGGAGTTAGTTTTCTAGGGTTTTTATTTTCTTGATGGATTAATATTTCAGAACCATCTTTGTAGTATCTTGCAGATATAGTACTTGTATATTCTGACTCATGTGTAAATAATGAATAACCAAATCCATTACCTTTTTCTTTATGTTCTTTTTTTCTTCTTTGATGACCGGCCCAAAGTTTATCAGAAATAGTGTATTTATCATCTACATTATCATCGAGAATATCACCCAATCTATTTTTCTTATTTAAAGGTTTAGGATATTTAAAATCTATTGAATGGTCAAGAAAAGCAATAATATAAATTCTTTCTCTATTTTGAGGTACACCAAAATCTCTAGCATTTAGTATCTCCGCAAATACGCGATAACCCATATCTTCTAATGTTGATTTTACAGTATTAAAGGTATTGCCTTTGTCATGATTCCTAAAACCTTTTACATTTTCAAGAAATACAACTTGAGGTTTATGTTTATCAACGATTCTTGCTACATCAAAAAATAAAGTTCCTCTAATATCTTCAAAACCTTTTCTATGTCCTGCAATACTAAATGCTTGACAAGGAAATCCTGCTAATACAATATCATGATTTGGTACATCTTCTTCATTTATTTTAGTTATATCTCCATAGGGCTTTTCATTATAATTTTCATTATAAGCTATTTGAGCATATTTATCTAATTCTGAAGCAAAAACAAACTCAGATTTTTCTTTAAATACTTTTTCAAATCCAGTTCTTATTCCACCAATACCTGCAAATAAATCTATAAATCTATATTTTGATTTAATGCCATTAATTAAAAATGAATCTGGTTGTTTCATTCTATTTGTCAAAATATATTCCTTTTTTTGATTTATTCTATCTGAAAATATTAATGCAATTTATTTTCATTTCAATTTGTAATATTTTAAGATAGAACTTTAAAAAAGTATAGTATAAAAATAGTGATAAAGACCTAGTTAAAATTATTACTTCCGTATCAGTATTTGTTCTTTTAATATAATTACTAAAATCTTACATAATTATCAGTTATTCTTTTTTAAATTTTTTTAACACTTTTAATCCAATATTTATGCTATAATGCCACAATTTCAGCATACATCGGTCTATGCCTGACTTCGTTTTTGTAGTCAATTTACAACTCAACTAAACTCAAATTATATAACCTAGATCGTAACTCAAGTTTACAACTTTTGATAGGTTCATAACAAAACAAGGTACTTATGTCATTTTCAAACTTAGGTTTATGTGCAGAACTTCTTCGTGCAATTAAAGAAGAGGGTTATACAACGCCAACACCAATTCAGTCAAAATCAATTCCTGTGATTTTATCAAAAAAAGATGTTTTAGCAGCAGCTCAAACAGGGACTGGAAAAACAGCTGGATTTACACTTCCACTGTTACAACGATTAAAAACTGCTTATAATAAAGATAAAAAATCTCATGTTAGAGCATTGATTTTAACGCCAACAAGAGAACTTGCAGCGCAAGTTGCACAAAGTGTTGAAACTTATGGGAAATATCTTCCTTTTAAATCAGCTGTTATTTTTGGTGGTGTTGGAATAAATCCACAAATTTCACTTCTAAAAAAAGGTGTTGATATTGTAATTGCAACTCCTGGAAGATTGCTTGATTTAGTTTCTCAAAATTGTTTAGATTTAACAAAAGTAGAATTTTTTGTCTTAGATGAAGCAGATAGAATGCTTGATATGGGATTTATAAACGATATTAAAAAAGTTCTTGCAATTTTGCCAAAAGAGAGACAAAACTTACTTTTCTCAGCAACTTTTTCAGATGACATCAAAAAATTAGCAGATGGTTTACTTAATTCACCAGTTTTAATAGAAGCTGCAAAGGCAAATAGCACTTCTCACAAAGTTGAGCAAAGTGTTCATTTAGTTGATAGGGAGAGAAAAAAAGAGCTTTTATTACATCTTGTAAATAAAAACAACTGGAAACAAGTGTTGGTTTTTACAAGAACAAAACATGGTGCAAACAAACTTAGTGAAGCACTTGTAAAAGATGGTATTTCTTCATCTGCAATTCATGGAAACAAATCACAAGGTGCAAGAACAAAAGCCTTAGATGATTTTAAATCTGGAAATGTAAGAGTTCTTGTGGCAACTGATATTGCTGCAAGGGGAATTGACATCGACAATCTTCCACATGTAATAAACTTTGAATTACCAAATATCGCAGAAGATTATGTTCACAGAATCGGGAGAACTGGAAGAGCTGGAAACACAGGTGAGGCTATATCTTTGGTTTGTGTTGATGAACATGATTATCTGTTTGGAATTGAAAAATTAATCAAACAAAAAATCAGAAAAATTGAAACAATTGGATTTAAAGTTGACCCAAATATCAAAGCTGAACCAATTGGAAATAGAAGCAACAGAGGTAATAGTTCAAATCAAAATAGAACAGCAAAACCAAAAGACGCAAACTCTACTTCTAAAAGAAGTTTTGGTAAAAAAAGAGTTGAAGAAAATTCATCTTCAAGTGCAAAACCAAGAGGATTTGCTTCAAAAAACAGAAGAACAAACTCAGGTTTTAAAAATAACTAATTAGTTCAAAAAATATTTAAGTAAGGTAGGATTTTATAGAATACCTTACTTAATATCAAGGGATTATAAATTGAATTATGAGATTAAAAATAGTTTTATAAAAGCAAAAATCAAATCTTTTGGAGCTGAACTAAATAGCCTTCAAAAAATAGATGAAGATTTAGAATACATCTGGCAAGGTGATTCAAAATACTGGAATCGTCACTCTCCAATACTTTTTCCAATAGTTGGAAGACTAAAAAATGATAGTTATACTTATCAAAATCAAAAATATAATATGACTCAACATGGATTTGCAAGAGATAAAGAGTTTGAAGTTATCAAAAATGAAGTAGATTTTATAGAGTTTAGATTAAAAAGTGATGAAAAAACTTTGGAAATTTATCCTTTTGCTTTTGAATTATATTTATCTTATAAATTAGAAAAATCAAAGCTAATAGTTTCATATAAAGTGATAAATAAATTAGATGACAAAATACTTTTTTCAATTGGTGCTCATCCTGCATTTAACTGGACTTTAAAAGAAGATGAAAAAAAAGAGAATTATTTTATAGAGTTTGAAGATTTGAAACAAACAAAAAGATATTTTTTAAATGATTTAGGATTACTTTATAAAAAAGAAGATTTTAAAATTATAGATAATAAAATACCTTTAAATGAAAAGTTATTTAAAAATGATGCTTTAGTTTTTAATGATTTAAATATAAAAAGAGTGAGTTTAAAAAATATAAAAAATGAAAATTTTATAAGATTAAATTTTGAAAAATTTCCATATTTAGGCATTTGGTCAAAACCAAGTGGTGCACCTTTTATTTGTATAGAACCTTGGTTTGGAATTGCTGACGATGAAAATAGCATTCAAAATTTTGAAGAAAAAAAAGGTTTAATTACTTTAGAAAAAGATAAAGTTTTTTCTTGTTTTTATAGTATTGAAATTTGATGATTACCTTGTTGATTATAAGAAAAAAGAATAATTTAGATAATATCTTTTCAATCAAGTCAGGGCTTAATTTGATTTTAAATTTTTTAATATTTTTTTAATATTTTAAGTTGTAAACTGATTTTATAGAAGTATATGAAGTATAGAAGGAGCATTTTATGAAAGCAATGGTTTATTCAGGTTTAGTGGTGTCTTTGGTAGCAAGTGTGAATTTAAATGCGTTGACATTAAACGATGCTTTGGATGATGCACTTACAACAAATCCAATAGTTTTAGAACGGCTTAAAAATTATGACAAAACTGTTTATGATTTGAAAATTGCAAAGTCGGAGTACGCACCAACTTTAGATTTAATAAGTAAGCTAGGGTATAAATATAATTATGATAGAAATTCTTCTCCTTTATTCAGCAGAGAAGGATACCATATGTATCAAAACTCTTTAGTTTTAACTCAAAATTTATTTAAAGGTTTTGGAACAAAATATAAAGTGGAATATGAAGAAGCAAGAGTTATGGCAGCTGCCTACAACTATGTGGAAAAAACAAATGATATTGCTTTTAATGTTGTAAAGAATTATTTAAATGTTCTTAAGTTTAAAGAGTTACATACTTTAGAGAAAGAGAATATCCTATTAACTCAGGATATATTAAATAAAACTAAAAAATTAAGTGACAGTGGTTCAGGATTATTATCTGATGTAAAAAAAGTTGATTCTAGTTTACAATTAGCAGAGTTTAATCTTTTAACACAAGAAAATAATCTAATGGATGCTGAATTTAATTTGGGAAAAATATTAGGTAAAAAAGTTAATCAAGGTGAATTATCACTTCCTTCTTTTAACTATAAATTACCAGCAACAATAGATGAAGCTACAATGCACTCTACTGAATATAATCCATCAATGATTGTGTCAGAATATAATATAAAAACATCAAAATATGCCCTAAGCGAAAGTAAAAGTGCTTTTTCACCTACGGTAGATTTTGAGTTTGCTTATAATTTTGACAGAAATACAGGTGATGTAGAAGATCATAATAGAAATTACACAGCATTGGTTGTTTTTAAACAAAACTTATATAGAGGTAATGCTGATATAAATAATGTGAATAAAAATAAATTAAATGTAATGCAAGAATATGAAGCACAAAGAGAGATAAAAAGACAAATAATCGAAGGTCTTCAATTATCATGGTCAGCTTATACAATGATAGAAAAACAATTAGTTTTCCTAAATTCTTATAAAGAACAAAGTAAAGCAACTCTTGATTTATATAGAGCAGAATTTGAAGATGGTACTAGAACATTAATAGATTTATTAACAGCTCAAGATGATTATATCTCTTCAAGAAGTAAAATTATTAATGCATCGTATGATTTATTATTTGCAAAATATAGAGTTCTTGATGCTATGGGAGAAATGGTAAATACTCTATTTTCTTCAGATGCTCAAAAATATTATTTACCTGTTAATACTGGACTTGAAGGATTAACTAATCCAAATTCTTTAGAATTAGGGGATATTGATAGGGATAAAGATGGTATTAAAGATAATAAAGATTTATGTGATAATACAAAATTAGGATTTAAAGTTGATATGTATGGTTGTCAAGAATCAAAAGAGAAAGTTATTGAAAATGTACCAGTAACAAATACAATAAAAAATCCACAAAATAGTTCTAGCGTAAATTCTACTTTAGGAAAAGAGAACGGTTTTGTAATAAACCTAGCAACTTTTTCATCAAAAGAAGAAGTTGATAATTTCATAAAAAGTGCTAATTTATCTGACAACTCAAAAGTTTTAGGATATACAACTCAAGAACATAAAAAACAACTTTACAAAGTTGTTTCAAATGTTTATGAAGATAAAAAAAGTGCTTATGAAGCATTAGCAAAAATGCCTTTAGTTGTTAAAGAAAATAAGCCTTATCTTGAAAATGTGCAAAGTATAAAAAACTTATATAAAAATTAAAATTAAAAAAGTGTAACTTTTTTTATTGGAGAGAAAATGGTAGAGTTTGAAAATAAAGAGAGTTTTAATTCGTTGCTTGATAGCCTTGTAACTTATACAAAGTTCTATTATAAACCTTGTAGTAAGGAGTCCCTAACCTTTGGACTCCCTATTGAAAAAGGAATAGAAAATCCTCAATTATTCTCTATTTCTAGTTCTAAAGGTTTGTTTTCAAGGGCAGCTAATCGTGCAGGTTTAAAAACAAAATTTGTAAAAAAAGATATGAAAGAGTTTTCAAATCTGCAACTTCCAGTAATTCTTTTATTATCAAATTCAAATTCTTGTTTATTAGATGCTTTTTCTAATGACAGAAAAAAAGTAAAAATTATTTCTGAACTTTCAGGTAATATTGTTGAACAATGGCATGATATTGAAGCTATTGAAAATGAGTATTTGGGGTTTGCAATTTTAATTAAAAAAAGTTTTAATTATAAAGATAGTGAACTTGATAGAAATTTACATGTTGAATATAAACATTGGTTTTGGAGTACATTAAAATATTCAAGAAGTATATATCTTGATGTTATTTTTGCATCTGTTCTTGTAAATCTTTTTGTTTTGGCGACTCCTTTATTTACTATGAATGTTTACGATAGGGTAATACCAAATAATGCAATTGAAACCTTATGGTTTTTTGCTGGGGGTATTTTTTTAGTTTATTCGTTGGATATTTTTTTAAAGTTAATAAGAAGTTATTTTTTAGAAATTGCTGCAAAAAAGAGTGATATAATTATGTCTTCATTAATATTTGAAAAAATATTGGGTTTGAAGCTTGAACAAATACCTAAACCAATTGGTGCTTTTGCAAATAACTTAAAAAATTTTGACATGATTCGTGCTTTTCTTACAAATGCTACATTAATTTCATTTATTGATTTACCTTTTACAGTAATATTTCTTGTAGTAATTTATTATATAGGTGGAGTAATTGTTTTAATTCCTTTATTAGTTTCTTTAATTATTCTAATTACAGCAATAATATTAAAAGGACCTATTCAGACAAATATTAAAAAAATTAGTGAAATTTCTTCAAAAAAGAACTCTATATTAATTGAAGTTTTAAACAATCTTGAAACTTTAAAAAGTTTGGGAACATCAAGTAATATTCAATGGGATTGGGAAGAAAGTAGTGGGAAAATAGCAAGAAATGGTCTGTATTCAAGAATGTTAGCTGCTTTTATCCCATTTTTTTCTTCATTATTAATTCAATTAAATACTGTGGGTATTATAGTTGTTGGAGTTTATTTAATTCAAAATTTTGAATTAACAATGGGTGGATTAATTGCAGTTGTAATTTTAAGTTCAAGGGCTGTTGCTCCAATGGGACAAGCTGCTGGATTAATAACAAATTATGAAGATGCTGCAAATTCATATAGATTATTAAATGATATTATGAATAGACCAGTTGAGAGACCTAAAGATAAAAACTTTGTATCTTATCATGATTTCAAAGGAAAAATTGAATTTAGAAATGTATCTTTTTCTTATCCAAATACGGATGTTGAAATATTAAAAAATGTCTCTTTTGTAATAAATCCAGGCGAACATGTGGCAATTTTGGGAAGGATTGGTTCAGGGAAAAGCACTATTTTAAAATTAATTCTAAAATTATATGAACCAACGCAAGGAACAATATTAATAGATGATATCGATTTAGCACAAATTGATCCAGCAAATTTAAGAAAAAATATAGGATATGTTTCTCAACATGTATCTTTATTTAATGGGACTTTAAAAGATAATATAATTTTTAGAGCCTCTTTTGTAAATGATGAAAAAATGATAAATGCAGCAAAAGTTGCATGTGTAGATAGATTTGCAAATAGCCATCCTAGAGGATATGAAATGTTAATTGGAGAAAATGGAGAAGGATTATCCGGAGGACAAGCTCAATCTGTTGGAATAGCAAGAGCTTTTTTATTTGATTATCCTATTGTACTTTTAGATGAACCTTTAAATTCTATGGATAAACAAACAGAACAAAATGTTTTAAATAATTTAAAATTAAATCTTCCAAATAAAACTATGTTTTTAGTTACACAAAAAATGACATCGTTAGAAATAGCAGATAGGGTTATAGTTTTAAATAATCACTCTGTATATATTAATGGACCTAAAGATGAGGTGGTAAAAACTTTGTCACAAGGAGGTAGTTATGAATAGATATAACTATAATCAGAATGATTATGAATTTATGAATAGTATTAGTTCTGCTATTCTTGAACAAAGTCCAAAAAAATTTAGATTAATTCTTTGGTTTTGGATTGTTACTATTATTGCATTAATTACATGGGCATATTTTGCGAAAATTGATGAAATCGTGAGGGGTGAGGGTAAAGTAATTGCTCAAAGCCAGAATAAAATAATTCAAAATCTTGAGGGTGGAATTATTGAGGAAATTTTAGTAAAAGAGGGTGATATTGTAAAAAAAGATCAGATTTTAATTAGAATAGATAACCAAAAATCAATTGCTGACTATGAATCAACTAAATTAAAAGCTTTAGAATTAAATGCAAAAATAATGAGATTAAAAGCCGAAATAAATGATGAAAATTTTAATGTTAGTGAAAATAAAAATATAGAATTACAACAATACTTAAATTTAGAAAAAAGTTTATATGATATAAATAAAAATAAACTTGAAAATGAGACTATGGTATTAAAAGAACAATTAATACAAAAAGAGAATGATTTATCATCGGCAAATAGTAGTCTTAATTATTTATCAAGTGGAAATACATTAATTCAAGAGGAATTAAGAATAGCTGCACCACTTGTTGAACAAAAAATTAGGTCAAACACAGATTTCTTGAAATTAAAAAGAGAGGCTAATAATATTGGAAAAGAATTAGCTGGTGTAAAAATTTCAATTAATAAAATTAAATCTTCAATCGAAGAGGCTAGAAATAAATTACATGATGTAAAAGATGAGTTTAGAAAATTAGCGCAAGAAGAACTCAATAAATCTACAGGTGAAATTGAAAGAATAAATGCAAGTATTTATAGCTTAAAAGATAAGGTAAAAAGAACTAATGTTTATTCTCCAGATGAAGGTATTATTCAAAAAATATTTTTTAATACAATAGGTGGTGTTATAAAACCAGGAGATAATCTTGTTGAAGTTGTACCTACTGGAGAGAATTTATTAATCGAAACAAAAATTAAACCTTCTGATATTGCTTTTATATATTATAATCAAGCTGCAAAAGTGAAATTTACTGCTTATGATTATGCAATTTATGGTGGACTAGATGGTAAAGTTATAAAAATAAGTGCAGATACAGAAGTAGATGAAAATAAAAAAAGCTTCTATAAATTACAAATTCAAGCGTCAAATAATCATCTTGAGAAAAATGGAAAAAAATTTCCTATTATTCCTGGAATGGTTGTTAATGTGGATATCTTAACAGGAAAAAAATCAATATTGGATTATATTTTAAAACCAATATTAAGAGCTAAACAATATACTTTTACGGAGAAGTAAAATGAAGATTATAGTTTATTGCAAAGATTTAAGTTTAATTGATAGATATGAAAAATTGTTGAATACTTATAATTTTATTATTATTAGTGAATATGAGAGTTTATATCTTGAAGCAGAAAAAGAATCTGTAATAATTATAATGAATATTGATGAATGTGAAAATGATTTTTCATTATTAAGTTCTTTAGTTGAGCAAAATGCATATTTAATGGTTTTAGATTCCATTCCAAATTATGAAGTGGGTAAGCAATTAATTTTTTTAGGAATAAGATGTTATGGAAATCTAATGATGGATGATATACATTTAAAAGAGGCAATAAACAGTGTTTCAGATGGAAATATTTGGTTATATCCTGAATTTATAAATGAAACAGTACAAAGAATGAGATATGAAACAAATCCTAATGCTATAGACGAAAAATTAAAGTTATTGTCAAATAGAGAAAAAGAAGTTGCAATCCTTGTTTTAAAAAAATTATCATACCTTGAAATTTCAGAACAATTAAACATCACAATAAGAACAGTAAAAGCGCATACAAAAAGTATATATGAAAAATTTAATGTTTCAAATAGATTGGCTTTTTTACTTTTATTCAACCGTTAATTACTTTTAAAATTTACACCCAAGTACAATAGATTTCATTTATACTTTAGTTATATAATTTAAATATATAAAAACTAGGAGTAAACAATGGCACAAGTAATTGGTAGTATAAGTACAATAAATGGTTCATTTTTCATAAAAAGTGCTGAGGGGGTTGTTAGTGCTGCAAAAGTTGGTGATGTTATCAATAAAGGTGATATAGTGATTGGGAGTGGTTCTAATAGTGTTTCAGACTTACTTACTGTAGCTTTGAATGATAATTCTAAACTAATAAGTGTAATTGGTGATACTCAACAATTATTTGATGAAACAATGTTAGGTTTAGAATTAAATTCAGATACTGTAGTTCAAAATGGAGAATTAAATGAATCTCTTTTATTAGATACAGTAAGTAGTGCTCAGCCTGATGCTCAACAACCTAACCCAGATGCAACTCTTACATTACAAGAAATCGAGAAATTAGATGCAGCCGCTGCGGGTGGTGAGACAACTCCAGCTGATGGTTCATCGGGTGTTTTATTAGCTAGATTAGAAAATAGAACCGGTGCAGAAGTAAATATAAATACAGATTTAAGAGATACTTCAACTTTAAGTAATTTAAGTACAGTAGAAACAGCACAAATTATTGAAACAACACAAATAATTGAGCCGGTAATTGAACCAGTACAAATAATCGAACCAGTGCCTTTGTTGAATGCAGTATTTTCATTTATAGGAAATGTTACTGTAGTAGAAGGTAGTGGAACAGCAACAATAAGTGCATCATTAAATCAAACACCAGTAACTCCTCTAATTATAACTCTAAGTAATGGCTCTACTATTACATTTGGTACAGATTATGTTGTAGGTACACCTGTAGCTTCAACTCCATTTGCTGTTCAAGGAGATGATGTTTATGTTGATCCAGAAAGCTATAATCTTAGTATATCTTCAACAACAGGTGGAGGATTTGCAAGTGTTGATAGTTCAGCTATGGGGACTGTAATAGTAATGGATACTAGTGATAATGTAACAGTTAACTTAGAAGGTTCAAATGTAAATGAAGGTGCAGGAACAGCAACAATTACAGCAACATTAACACAAGCACCACAAAGTGCAATCATTATTACACTAAGTACAGGTGATACAATTGAAATAGCAGCAGGAGCATTAAAAGGAACAACAGAAGTATCAATCAATAATGATAATACATCAGATTTCTGGAATGATGCAAGTAACTTTACAGTAACAGTAAGTAGTGTAGATAATAAAGATACATCATTAACAACAAATCCAGGTAACTTTGAGAACTTAGTAAATGGGACAAGTGCAACAGTTAATGTATTAGATGTAGATAATAATGTAACAGTTAACTTAGAAGGTTCAAATGTAAATGAAGGTGCAGGAACAGCAACAATTACAGCAACATTAACACAAGCACCACAAAGTGCAATCATTATTACACTAAGTACAGGTGATACAAT
>JAQVBE010000012.1:76483-81166 GCA_028690445.1 Aliarcobacter sp.
ATGATGCAAGTAACTTTACAGTAACAGTAAGTAGTGTAGATAATAAAGATACATCATTAACAACAAATCCAGGTAACTTTGAGAACTTAGTAAATGGGACAAGTGCAACAGTTAATGTATTAGATGTTCTAGATACAACAGTATTAAAAATAAACGAGACATTAAATAATGATGGAACATATACATATACAGCTGTTGCTACTAGTGCTGCTTCAACTGATGTAACAGTTACATTAAGTAATGGTGAAACAATTACTATTTTAGCAAATGAATTAACAGGAAATTCTGATCCTCTTCAAACTCAAGTTTCAAGTGTAACTTCTGTAACTGGTGGAAATTATGAGGATTTAAATGTAATTTATGGATTTGGACAAGATATTATTTTGAAAAATAGTATGAGTACATCAACTGTAACTGTATCATTAGATGATATTGGTTTAAATACTGATAAATTTGATTCAGATGGAGTGGGTGATTCGTTACCTAATATATCAAGTATTACATTAACGCCTGAAGTGAATACTAGTGGTTTAGCAATAAGTGCAAATGATGTTTTATTGACATCAACTGTTAATCCAGGTACTTCAGGTGCAGTTACATATAATATAAAATATATTACTGATACGTCAGGTGAAGTAAGTGCAGTTAGGGTTGATTCACATGGCACTACATTATTGACGACAGGTGGTGAGCCACAAGTTGTATTCACATTGACACCAAATGTTTTAACAAATTCTTATGATATTACAATGGGGACATATCCTTTAGATGGTACTCCATATTCTAAAGAAAATGCATTTGATTCATCAAATGCTGTTGGCGGTGGGAATGATAATATATTACTTTTCAATGTTAATAATTTGTATGTTTTAGCAACTGCAACAAGTGTAGAAAAAAGTTCTGGTTCTACTATAGATGATAGCGTTAATTATAATGCGGCAAATGGATTAGGAGTTGGAACAGGATCTTCAATTAATGGTAAGTCAGGTGATACATTAATTTTACATTTTACAGATAATTCTATTACTAATCATGATTTTGATAGTGATGGAAATACAATATCTACCGGTGATAGTAATGAACTAAAAAATATTTTACGAATTGATGCAGAAAGTTATGCTTCATCTCATGCTATGTATTTAACATCTGCTACTTTTAGCTTTGGATCTTTTGGTTCTGCTGATAAAGCATCATGGACGGCATATAAAGATGGAGTTCTTGTATCTTCAGATAATAGTGTAACAACAAGTAGTTTTGATATAACTATACCAAATGGATTTAATGAAATTCACTTTACTGCAACAGGAGATAATGCAGCATATTTATTATCTTCAATGGTTGCTACAAGTACAACAGAGTATAGTGCTTTAGATAATACAATAAATGTAGGGATTGTAACATCTGATGGCATAAATATTGCAGATGGGATTATGCAAATTACATTTGATGGTGATGGAAATATTATTGGTACATCGGAAGATGAAGTAATTAGTTATTCTGGAATAACTACTATTGATGGTGGAGCAGGTGTAGATACTTTAATGTTATCTGATGGAGATGATACTTATAATTTGATGGATAATCCAAATGTAACAAATATTGAGAAATATGATGGTGGAGATGGAAATGATAGTATAAATGGTGATGTAGGAAATGACACATTAATTGGTGGTGCAGGAAATGATTATTTAGATGGTGGAGATGGAAAAGATATATTAAGTGGTGGAACTGGAGATGATACTCTTATGTTTGATAAAAATGATATAAGTATTGATGGTGGAGTAGGAAAAGATACACTAATATTGAATTTAAATGAGAATATTGATTTTTCTGCATTGGATAATCAAACAATTAAAAATATTGAGTCAATTGATTTAACAGCTGGAGATCATACTATTAAATTGTCTCTAGATGATGTAATTAGTATGACAGATAATACAGATAATACTGATAAAACTTTACAAATCATCGGTAGTGAAGGTGATAGAGTTGAATTGACAGGTGGTGGATGGATAGCAGATACTACTACTCCTACACCAATAGCTGGTTATGATGTGTTCACTCAATCAAATGGTACTGATACTTATAAGGTACTTGTTCATCAGGATATTATTACTGATACAACAAACTAACAAATTCTTTACACCTAACTTTTAAAAGTTAGGTGTAAAATTCTTTTTATATAATTCTTACAAAATATTTTTATTGATATTAAGATAAAATGAAATATTAAAAAAAGAGAGAAAATTGGAAAATAAAAGTTTTCAAATAGATGCAAATATTTTAGCTAGTAAAATTTTTTTTTATCCAATTTCTCAAAGAATCATGGTGTACACCTAATCTCTCAGCTGTTTCAATTATTCCATATCCATTTTCAATAACTTGTTATATTAATTAACTGAATTATTTTTTGTCTATTTTTTCGGGGTCATTCCATTAAATAAATTTAATGTGATACATTAGTGAGATACTTGACGAACAAAGTTAAAATAAAATCCTATTTTAGGGTATCTATTTTTATAAAAAGCTCTAAAATTATGAATTAACTTTATATTTCTTGCTGTTATATCTAGTAATTTATTTTATAGAATGTAGTAATTTAGTATAATTGGTAAATTTAATAATTTAATTTGGGAATATATGAATAAAAATCAACTAGAAACTTTACAAGAATTATCTCATATTGGTCTTTGGGAGTTTAATTTAACAACTAAAACTCTAACTTGGTCTAACGAAATATTCAATATCTTTGAACTAGATAAAAACAAATTTAATCCAACTTATGAAAATTTTTTTGATATTGTTCATCCTGAAGATAAAAAATCATTAAATGATATTTATCTAAATTCTTTACAAACAAAACAAAAACTTAAAATTACACATAGATTATTAATGAATGATAGAAGAGTTAAATATGTGGAACAATCATGGGATACTATATTTGATGAAAAAGGAAATCCTCTTATATCAAGAGGTACAGTTCAAGATATAACTGAATTATCACTAGCAAAAATAGAAGCTCAAAATGAACATAATAAATTAAAAGCTATTTTAGAAAATATTCCTGATTTATTATGGATAAAAGATGCAAATGGAGTTTATATCACTTGTAACAAAAGATTTGAGGATTTTTTTGGAGCTAAAGAAAAAGATATTATAAACAAAACAGATTATGATTTTGTAGATAAAGAACTTGCAGATTTTTTCAAAGAACATGATATAGAAGCTATGAATTCAAAAAAACCTTTATCTAATTTTGAAGAAATTCCTTTTGCAAATGATGGTCATAAAGAGTATTTACAAACCATAAAATCAAAAGTTGTTGATTCAAATGGTAATATTATCGGTGTTTTAGGTATAGGTAGAGATTTAACTGAATTAAAAAATAAAGAGCTAAAACTCATTGAACAACAAGAAGAATTAGAATCAATTTTTAACACAACAAAAGATGGATTAGCAATAGTTGATATGAAAACTAACTTTGTTAAAGTAAATAAAGCATATTGTGAGATAACAGGACTTAGTGAAGAAGAGTTACTAGAAACTTCTTCTTTAGCTTTGATGGGTGATCAAAACAAAGAAGAAATTGTAAAAGACTCTATTGATAAAATTATTTCAGAAGGATTTCGTGATAATGTTGAAAGAATATATCTAACAAAAAATGGAAAAATAGATATCACATTATCAGCTTCTTTAATGCCTGACAAAAAACATATTCTTTTAAGCATGAAAGATGTTACCAAAAATAAACTTTTTGAAGAACAAAGTAAACTTGCTGCAATGGGTGAAATGATAGGAAATATTGCTCATCAATGGAGACAACCTTTAAGTGTTATTACAACTATCTCAAGTAACATTAAACTTCGTAGTGAATATGAACAATTAGAAGGTTATGATATTGAATCTGATATGAATATAATAATGCAACAAGCACAATATCTATCAAAAACAATAGATGATTTTAGAAACTTTATAAAAAATACAAAAGAAGCTCAAAAATTAAGTTTAAAAGATACTATTGAAAAAACTTTATCAATTTTACACTCAGCAATGGTTAATAACGCTATAAACATAATAATTGATTTAAGAGATGATATGTGTATTGATGGATATGAAAATGAGTTAATACAATCATTTATTAATATTATTAATAATTCAAAAGACGCTATAACAGAACATGTAAAGAATGATGAAAAATTAATTTTTATAAATACAATAAAAGAGGATTCTTCTTTAATAATTACAATAAAAGATAATGGCGGAGGAATTCCTGATAATATAATTCATAGAATTTTTGAGCCATACTTTACAACAAAAAATAAAAATGTAGGAACAGGAATTGGGCTTTCAATGACTTATAAAATGATTACTGAAAGAAACAACGCTTCAATTGATGTTTATAACGAAGAATACACTTACAATAATAAAAACTATAAAGGTGCTTGTTTTAAAATAACTTTTAAGGGAAAATAGATAACAGAAGTTATTTAACTATATAATAGTTTAAATAGGTTTATTTCCTATATTTTGTAAGTCCCATTTCTAGGGTATTGGTGGGGACTGTTCAAAAATCTGTGTCAACCTGGTAAAATAAGAAATACCAAAGGACACACAGATGAATATAGAGATAGATGTTGAACAGTTTGCTAAAAATATAAAAGCTGGTAAAAGTATCGGTGGAAA